>CBDIOH010000008.1:0-582033 GCA_964282815.2 uncultured Granulicella sp. | reverse complement strand
CGCGTGTCAACCCCATTGATCGCCTCCAGAATGTCCCCATCCGTAAAGTTCTGCTTATCCGCCGGGCTGTTCGGAACCACGCTCACCACGGTCGCATATCCAAACCGCTTCGAAACCACCATCCCTACCTGAGCCCGATTCGGCCCCTGCGGCCGGTCCAGCGCATTCCGCCGTCCCAGCCCGTCCGACGCGTGATCTCCCTTCACCGCCGCCTGATACACCTTGTAGTCCGCCGGAGAAAGATAGCTTGAATCCGCATCCAGCGACTCCAGCAGCCCGCGCAGCGCCCCATTCGTCACCGAAGGAATATTCGGCTCGACCACATAATCCGCCTGGATATGCCGAAGCACCTCGCTGTACACGTTGATCTGCCGGTACGCCCCATCCCCTTGCTCGGTCGCCGCGCTCACCCCAATCGCATGCGTGCCCACAAACACTGTCATCACCAGCACAACCGAGACCACCAGCAGCAAAATCTTCGAGCTTTTAGGCATAAGCGGCAAATCTCTCCAGGCACAGCATCACTGTCAGGGTTTAGACGCCCTTAGTCAGAAAATGATACTCCACCAACCTATTCCTAACCTTGTTTGTCACTCCCGGAGGGAACCTGCGGTTGCAGTTGTCTTTGCCCCACCATTGTTATAGTCACCCCATGCGCCTCCCGCTCCTAGCCGCTCTTCTAGCCGCTCTCCTCCCCGCCATTGCCGCCGCCCAGACCACCCCCAACCCCAACCCCTGGCTGGCCCAATCCCACGAGTCCACCTACACCATCTCCAACTTCCACTTCGGCTCGGGTGTTACCCTCCCCGCTCTCAACCTCCACTACCTCACCCTCGGCACCCCAAAAACAGACGCAGTCGGCCACACCACCAACGTCGTCCTCCTCCTCCACGGCACCGGCGGCGACGCCCACTCCCTCCTCAACCCCATCTTCTCCAACGTCCTCTTCGGCCCCGGCCAGCCCCTCGACGTCTCCAAATACTTCCTCGTCCTCCCGGACGACATCGGCCACGGCCAATCCTCCAAACCCTCCGACGGCCTCCACGCCCACTTCCCCGCCTACGACTACGACGACATGGTCCGCTCCCAGCACCAGATGCTCCTCGAAGCCCTCCACGTCGACCATCTCCGCCTCATCCTCGGCACCTCCATGGGCTGCATGCAGGCCTTCGTCTGGGGCAAAACCTACCCCAACTTCGCCGACGCCCTCGCTCCCTTCGCCTGCCTTCCCGTCCCGCTCGCCGGCCGCAATCGCGAATGGCGCTACATGGCCATTGAGAGCATCAAAAGCGACCCCGCCTGGCTCGGAGGTGAGTACAAACAGCAACCCCTCCAGGGCCTCACCACCGCCAACGACCTCCTCCTGCTCGTAGGCGGAGCCCCCCTGCAACTCCAAAAGAACTACCCCACGCGCCAGCAGGTCGAACACTATGTAGACCAATCCATAGCCCGCACCGACGCCGCCACCGACGCCAACAACCTGATCTTCTACCTCGACGCCAGCCGAAACTACGACCCATCAGCCAATCTCTCGAAGATCACCGTCCCCGTCCTCTGGATCAACTCCGCCGACGACTTCATCAATCCACCAGAGCTAGGCATAGCCCAGAAGATGGTCACCCAAATGCCCAAGGCTAAATTCATCCTCCTCCCCATCACCGACCAGACCCGAGGCCACGGCACCCACACCGCAGCCGCCATCTGGAAGGACTACCTCATCCAACTCCTCGCCGACAGCGAGAGACGTTAGTCTTCGCCGCCCTCAGACATCGTCATCCTGAGCGAAGCTCGTCGCGGACCTTGCGACGAGCGCAGTCGAAGGACCCCGAGACCATCAGCCCGCCACCGTCAAAACCATTCAGCCGGGGCGCCCGGGGGCCTCAGCCAAATGCCAAGAACCGTCGCCTCGAAGCGATGCCAAGCCATGACACTCCAGCGCATCGTCCCTACTGCTGCAGCAGCTTCACCCATCCTGGAGCATCTTCCTTCGGATCGTCGCAATCCGCCGGGTACTCTTCTAAACGCCTCCCCGTACGTACCGATACAAGGAAGCAGGATCCAGGGCCGTGCAGCCCACCCTCCTCATAAGCCACCTCGCGTCCGCCCTCCCAGAAGACCCAGCTCTGTACCGTCGTGATCTCCCAACGGCGCACCACCTTCCCATGGCGCGCGACGACCAACGTCAAAGGAAGTCTTTCCCATCGCCGGTCCGGGTCGGGATTGTCATAGGTCAATACCCATCCCTCCGTCACCCCGTCCGGAGCGACCTTTTTCTCGTCCCTCTGCACCCGCTCATGCTTCTGGGCTATCGAACAGGGAACCAAGCCGGCCGCCAAGAAGATCAAACCGGCACCCAGTCTCACCGAATCTCGCACTCCTCAGACCTCACACACCCTCACGCTCTTTGCAAGGACATCCTAAATCTCTTCCTTCGCTTGCTGGATCCCGCAGTATCATCATCGCGGATGCCCCTCGCCACCCCAACCCGCCTGACAACCTGGCTCCTCTGCCTGCTCCTGGCCTGGCTCTCCTTCAGCCCCCCACCCTGCGAATTCTGCGATGGCCCCCACGCCCCCGCCATCACGCAATCCTTTCACCCCACCCTCCACCATCCCGCCCCAACCCCATCCGACGCCTGCAACGGCATCTGCGCCTGCTGCGGCTTCCACTGGATTCCCGCACCCTGCGCCCTCCTCACCCTCCCGCACCAGGCCGCCGCCACCAGCGCCCCGGAAACCCCATCCCCCATCGCAGCTCCCCGCACGACCCCCTTCCGCCCACCCCGCGCCACCCTCCTCGCCTGAAGTCTCCTGACCCTGAAGTCTCCCGACAGACGTCCAACAGCGCAGCCCACCCAACATACCGGAGACCCATCCATGCAGACCCGCGCCCTCGTGCTGATCGCAGTGTGCCTCGCCGTCCCGAGCCTCAACGCCCAAACCCCAAACCTACAGGAAGAAAAGGACCCTCTCGCCATCCTCGAAGTCGGCGCAGCCACCAGCTGGACCGTCACCGGCGGCGCAGCCACCTTCGCCCCCAACTTCGCCGTCGAAACCACCCCCATCGAAAACTGGCTGGAGCTCGAAGCTGGCGTCTCCCCCTTCATCACTCGCAACTCCACAGAATGGGACACCGACCTCCTCTTCAAAAAACCGTGGACTCTCTCCCATCGAGCAGAGTTCATGCTCGGCATAGGTCCCGAGTGGGTCCACCTGACCCAAAACGGCAAAATCACCGACTCAATTGCCGGAGAGGTCGCCGGCGACTTCATGTTCTGGCCTGCCCACAGACACCGCTTCGGCTGGTTCCTCGAACCCGCCTACGACTACAGCTTCGCCGCCCGCCACCAGCAATCCATCGGCATGAGCGCCGGCCTTCTCATCGCCATCCACTGAACCAAAGGCAGGTTTTGGCCACCCCGCATGCTCACTCTTGTCCAGCTACATAAGCTATGAGGGTGCGTGTGGTGTTGGCAGGGCCAGGTTCCAGGCGTTCACGCCATACTCCGCCGATGCCGAGGACCCGCCACTCACCCACACCTCACTTCAACATCAGCCATCCATACATCATCACGGCAGAAATAAACCATGTACACGCGGCCAACACAGGACGCTTACGCAACAGCATGGGAAGACGCGAAGGCACCGCCAAAACGGACGACGGCAAGCTCGCAGTCAAGCTCGACTCATCCAAGGTCACGGGCGGCGGCGGCACCGGAACCAACCCCGAGCAGCTCTTCGCCGCGGACTACGCCGCATGCTTCATCGGCCCCCTCAAGTTCGTCGCCAACTCCCAGAAGATCCACATCCCGGCAGACACCTCCATCGACTCGAACGTCAGCTTCGGCCCCCGCAACGGTCAAAAGGGCTCCGGCATCGCCGTCGAGCTCGTCGTCGACATCCCGGCATGGATAAGGCGCAGGCCGAATCGCTCGTCCACCAAGCCCATGAGGTCTGCCCCCTACTCGAACGCCAGCCGCAACCCCACGGACGTCAAACTCTCCGTTGCCTGAACGCAAAGAACTGCCATACCCGGGGCTTTTCCGGGCCATTGCCCGTCATCCTCTAAGCGAGCCAGCCTAAGCATTGCCACCGTCGTGGAGAGCGCCGCCACGCGCGATCATCTCGAACGCATGCAGCGGGACGGCTGCTCGTCCGTCTCCGGCTGCCTCATCACAGAGGTCATCCCGTCAGAAAATTCAAGGAGACCGTCACCGGTCTTCTGCAGCTAACCCAGCAAGAAGAAGAAATCCAACAAAAATAACCCAGGACGCAAATCCAATGACCGAAACCATCTATCGCATCCTTTACTGCAGCCGCAACTGCATGATCGGCACGCTGAAAGAGCAGAAGGAAGAGATCGCCAACATCCTGGCGAAATCCCGCCTGAACAACGGACGCAGTGGCATCACCGAGGCGTTGCTCTTCAACAGCGGCTTCTTCGCGCAGGTGCTTGAAGGCGACGCCGCCATGGTTGAGAAGACCTTCGAGCGTATCCAGCGCGACATGCGCCATGACGACGTCTCCGTGCTCGAGTGCGGCATCGTGCCCCAGCGTGACTTTCCCGAGTGGTCCATGGCCTAAGCCAACGAGGCCAAGGAAGAGACGCGCTTCTCAGATCTAAGCCTTACCAGGGCTCTCGCAAACCAGACCACCGCAGCGCCGAGATCAGCACCCTTCTGCGCAGCCTCGTTTGCCGGAAGACGAGTACGCCTTCGCGTAACCACCCCAGTGCGGAGGCTGGCAGACGGGCTCTTAGCCCTTCAACCACCGCTCCGAGTTCACCAACGGCCGTTCCATGCTCCGCACCCACTCCGTCGCCTCATCCGGCTTCTTGCCCGCGTCTTCTGCGCTCGCAAACTCCCGCCGCATCGCCGCAAACTTCGCCTCCAGGTCATCAATCGCGCTCAGCAACATCGCCTCCGGCGTCATCGGAAGCTTGGGCGAGCCGAACTCATAGCGCCCATGATGGCTCAGGATCATGTGCTCGACCAGCACCCGCAGCTTCTCCGGAAAGCCTGGCAGCCCGCGCACCTTCTCCCGCAGCATCCCTTGCGCAATCGAGATATGCCCGATCATCTGTCCCTCCAGCGTGTAGCTGAAGCTGCTCCCCCAGCTCAGCTCCCGCACCTTGCCGATATCGTGCAGTATCGCTCCCGTCACCAGCAGATCCCGATTCACCTCGGGGTAGAACGCGCTCGTCGCCACCAGCACCCGCACCAGCAGCAACACGTGTTCCAGCAAGCCATGCACCCACGCATGGTGCAGCTTCGCCGCCGCCGGAGCCTCGCGAAACGCAGGCCCAATCTCCGGATCGTCCAGGAAGCTCAAGACCAGCCGCTTAAGGTCCGCATCCCTAAATTCATCCACGATACCCCGCAGCTCGGCATCCATCTCCTCCACGGGAAAAGCCGAAACCGGCACAAAGTCAGCCGTCTCGACCTCGCTCGCCGCAGCAGACCGCATCTTCGTCAGCGTAATCTGGAATTTGCCCTGGTACTTCGAGATCTGCCCCTGCACCTTGACGTAGCAGCCCTCGCCGCAGCTCTGGAACGCGTCGGCAAACTCCTCCCACATCCGCGCCTCGAGCGCCCCCGTTTTATCGCTCAACGTCAGCGCCAGGTACTGCCCACCCGCCGCGCCCTTGCGCTCCCGCATCGAAACCTGCGACAGGCAAAAGTAGCTGGTAACCACCTGATTCTCAAACCGTGGCGCATCTTTGACGAAAAAGTCTTTCACCCACCCAGCTTACCCAATCGCCCACCTGCGAAGTAACTTTCTAACCCGCTCGAAAGTTGATACAAGCCTAACTTCTTTCGAATGAACATTTTGCACAAATAACCCAGGGTGGGGCGACTAAGCCCCACCCCTGAGCCTTACAAATGAGGCGGCTCTTGAGGAGCTCCCGGAGCCGGAAGCGCCGTTGGAGGCACACTCGTACCAGGTGTCGCAGTTGGCGGAGCAGTCGAGTTGGGCACCGGCGTCTGCTGCTGCACGGGAGCCTTCTCGCGCCCGGTACCGGTATCGGGCGTCGGAGCCAGCATCGGATTCGCCGTCGGCGCAGGAGCCGGCGCAGCCTCCGGGGCCGCCTTCTTCGCGTCCTCCAACCGGGTCTTCACCTGCTTTGGCCGCTTCTGGCCCTTGACCTTCTTCTCTTTCTTGGGCTTAACCTTCTTCTTCGGAGCCGTATCGCCGTTCAGCCCAAGCGGAGACGCCTGCACCTGCTTGGCCGCCTTCTCGTCCGTGCTGGCCGCCTCCGGCTTGGCGGCGATCTTCTCCCGCTCCTTTGCTGAGACCGTCACTACCTTCGCCTGCTTATGCTCCTCCGCCCGCGCTGCAAAGCGCGTCTTGGTCTTGGGCGCAGCTACCGGATCAAGCGGGTTGATGTCCGGATTCTCCGGTACGGCCGCCACCGTTGTGGCCGCACCTAAAGGAGCCCCCGAGGCCGCCACGGCTGCCGCGGAACCCGCCGGAGCACCCTCACTCGCAGCCTCCTCCGTGCCTCCAGAAAGCGCCGTCCGTGGTGCCTGCCCAAACCGCACCTTCTCGCGCCTTACCTTCGTCTTTTTGCCATTCGAAGCCAGCTTCGCGTCCGGCGGAAGCACGGCCAACCCCGTCTTTGGGTCGATCAGTGGAGCCGCTTCCGGCCCTGTGATCGTCCGCGTCCCTGTCGTATCCGGTGACGCGACCACCGCCTTCTTCGACGTTGCATACCGCCCAGTGGCACTGGTCCGCTCAAACCGAGCCTTTTCGCTCTCCTTCTTTTTCTTTACGACTGGCGGAGCATACGCCGTAAATACCGGCTTGGTCTCGTTCGGGCTGGCCCCGGAGTCTTGAAAGCCCGGCTGCAGATCGACGTACGCGTTCTCTCGCAGCTTCGTCAGATAGGCGCGCAGCGCCGGCTGCATCTGCTGCATGTACATCGCCTCGTCCACCTGGCTTTCGACGTCCTTGAACGGCGCCGGTCCAGCCGCGACGTGCTCGTTCAACTTCAGGATCACAAACCCCTGCCGCGTCCGGATCGGCTGCGTCGTCTCGCCCGCCTTGAGGCTGAAGGTCTGGTCCTCGAGCACCTTGGCCAGCGCCCCGCGTTTGAACAGCCCAAGCTCGCCGCCCTGCGCTGCTGTCGGTCCGCCCGAGCTTTTCTTCGCCAAGTCGGCAAAGTTGGCGCCCTTCATCAGCTGGCTCTTCAGGTCGTTCGCCTTGCGCTCTGCCTGCACAATCTCCGCCGGAGTCGCTGTCTCCGGTAGCGGAACGAGAATCTCGCTCAGCCGCACCTGCTCGGGCTGCTCAAACTCCTTCTGGTGCTCGGTGTAAAACTTCATCTTGTCGGACGTCGTCACCTGCAGCCGCCGCCCGACCTCATCCCGCACCACCTGCTGCGTCATCACCTGGTCGCGGATCTGGGCCTTGAAGTCCTCAAAGCTGATCCCTTGCTGTCGCGCAGCCTTCTCCAGGTCATCAAGAGACTCCATCTTGTACTGCTTGCGAATGTCATCCAGCCGCCGAATCACCTCAGCGTCCGCGTTCAGCCCAAGTTCCTTCGCCTTGGAAAGCAAAAGCTGCTGGTCGATCATGTCGCGCAACATATCCCGCTGCTTGGCCATCAGGTCGGAAGGCGGAAGGTTCTGCTGCGCCGCCTCCTGCTCCAGGTTGGACTCAGCCCGTTCCACATCGCTCCGGCTGATGATCTGGTCGTTGATCCGGACCACCACATCCTCAACCACCTTGCCATTGGGGGTCTTGGCCGCGGGCAGCGGAGGCAGGTTCAACTGCGGCACCGGAGCATTCACCGGGCTGTCGCCTCCCTGGTATCGCGGAGCCTTCACGATCTGCGCGCGCCCATGACCCCACGCCGCCGCCACCGCAAAGACCGCCACCAGCCCAGCCCGCTTGAAGGTGCCTCTGCGCCGGTCGCACGGTCCAAATAAGCCCAAATTCTTCTCGTTCAAAGTCAAAGCTCTCTTCCTTGATCCAAAGACCAGTTCACGACCGTCTCAAACGCGCATCTCTATCCCATTTGACTGAAGCAACTACCGGACGGTATCAGCCTCATTATTCTACCCGTACCCGTCCTCAAATCGCTCCCACGGTCCACCATCGCCGGCAACAATGAGACGAAAGAACGATTGAAGCTGTCAAACTCCTCTGCTACTCTCATGGCACCTCGAAGAAAACAGTCGCCCCTTGTCTCAACGGGCGGGCATGGCATCGGAAATCTCCGATAACGGATTCCCATGGACTTTTGAAAGGCTCGAACATCATGGCAGAGGCCAAGAAGCACCGGAATAGGATCTTGGACTTTGCCCGCATCTTCTTCGCCTCGCTCGTCCTGCTCTCCCACGCGCCGGAGCTGACAGACGGCAATCGCTCCCGCGAAATACTTACGCGATTCACCCGCGGCAGCATGACATTCGGCGAAACAGCAGTCAACGGTTTCTTTCTGGTCAGCGGATACCTCATCCTCAAGAGCTGGCAGAACGAGCCTAAATTCTTTCCTTACCTGCAAAAACGCCTTCTCCGCATCGTTCCTGGTTACGTTGTTGCCGTCACCCTCAGCCTTCTCTTCGTCGGTCTTCTCGCCCCCGCAACGCCGCACTTCTTTCGCGAGTGCCTCCAGCCCCCCACTCGTTCCCAGCTTGCCTTCAATCTCATTAGCCTGAACCGCCCTCTCACGCCCGCCGTCTTCCCCGGCCTAGCCGTCCCTTCCGTCAACCGCTCTCTCTGGACACTCCCCTATGAGCTCAAGTGCTACCTCACCGTCGCCGCCTTTGGAATATTCGGCCTCTTCCGCTGGAAGCACTCCTGGCTCACCGCTACCGTCCTTCTCTTACTTACCTTCGCCTTTCCGATATCTCTCGTCCCACACGCGCTGTTTCACCTCTATCAGGCGCTCGAGTCCCACGATGCCCTGATCCGCCTCTTCTCCGCCTTCTTTGTCGGAGGCTGCTTTCTCCGCTACCGTACCCACATCCCCTTCCAGCCACCTCTGGCCGCTCTCGCAGCCGCCCTGCTCTGCGCTGCTTTTGCCACCGGCATCCTCCCCGAACTGACGCTCAACCTATGCGGTGGTTACCTCCTCTTTTATCTCGGCTCCATCCATCTTCCCGATTACCGGTGGGTTCGAGCCACCCCGGACGTCTCGTACGGCATGTACGTCTATGGTTGGCCCATCCAGGAGTTCCTCATCTGGTATCTCCACCCGTCCCCCTGGGTCACCTTCCTTCTTTCACTGCTCGCCGCCGCGCTCTGCGGAGCCCTCAGCTGGCACTTTGTCGAAAGACCCATGCTCCGCTTCAAATGGGGGGCTTCGGTCGCCTTGCCACCACCGTAACCCATAACGGCTTCCTCCCCTGGCTCACCCGCGCTGCTATACTTCGTCCAACAGAGGATCCAGGCAGACCCGCGTCGCCCCGGAGTCAGACCTGCATTACGCGCCATCTCAGAGGACCTTAACCGATGCCCTTCCAGCCACGCCGTGCTGTCGCTCTCACCGCCTTTCTCGTCTCCTGCGGTGTCGCCGGTTCCTTTCTGCTCCCCAAGGTCGCCGCCCAGTCCGCTTCGGATGAATCTACCCTGCGCGATTCCCTCAAGTCGTTTACCAGCGTCTACTCCATCGTTGAAGCCAATTACGCTGAAAAGATGGATACCGAGCACACGGACAAGGCCATTTACGACGGTGCCATCCCCGGCATGCTCCATACGCTTGACCCCCACAGCAACTTCTACGATCCCAAGGCTTACGCGCAGATGCGCGAAGACCAGCATGGCCGCTACTACGGCGTGGGAATGACCATCCAGCCGCAGCTCATCGAGGGCGCCATGAAGATCTTTGTCCTCTATCCCTTTGAAGGCACCCCATCCTTCAAAGCAGGTATACGCCCAGGCGACCAGATCCTTTCGGTAGACGGCAAGACCACCGACGGCCTCGACTCCGCCGCCGTCGCCTCCATGCTCAAGGGCCCCCGCGGCACCCACGTTCTCGTCACGATGAGCCGCGAAGGCCGTGACAAGCCGCTCTCTTTCGACCTCGTCCGCGACGAGATCCCGCGCCCTTCGGTCGACCTCGCCTTCATGATTCAGCCCGGCGTCGGCTACATGCATGTCACCAACTTCCAGGAGACCACCGGCCGCGAAGTCGGCGACGCCCTCGACACCTTCGAGGCCACCAACAACTTTAGAGGCCTCGTCATCGACCTCCGCAGCAACCCCGGCGGTCTCTTGAACCAGGCCGTCGACATGTCTGACAAGTTCCTCAAGAAGGGTCAGATCGTCGTCTCCCAGCGCGGACGCATCGCGCAGGATCATGTCGAAACCGTCTCCCGCGGCGAGCAGGGCCCGCGCTACCCCGTCGTCGTTCTGGTCAACCGCAATACCGCCTCCGCCGCTGAAATCGTCTCCGGCGCCCTCCAGGATCATGACCGCGCTCTCATTGTCGGTGAGACCACCTTCGGCAAGGGACTCGTTCAGACCGTCTTCAACGTCAGCCAGAACACCGGCCTCGCCTTGACGACCTTCCACTACTTCACTCCGTCCGGCCGCCTCATCCAGCGCCCCTACGACAACATGAGCCTCTACGACTACTACTACGTCCGCGACGCTTCCAACCCCAAGGACA
Organism: uncultured Granulicella sp.; assembly: GCA_964282815.2. GTDB lineage: Bacteria > Acidobacteriota > Terriglobia > Terriglobales > Acidobacteriaceae > Edaphobacter. The sequence goes on along the minus strand of CBDIOH010000008.1, from coordinate 571,416 downwards.
ACGCCAACCGCGAGGTCAAACTCACCGACGCAGGCCGCACCGTCTACGGCGGCGGCGGCATCACGCCCGACGAGCACATCGACCCGGTCAAGAGCAACCACTACGAAGAGTCCATGGTCCAGCACTACGCTTTCTTCGACTTCTCCAAGCGTTACCTCTCCACCCACAGCTCCGTCAGCAAAGACTTTCAGGTAGACGATGCCACCCTCGCCGCCTTCAAGGCCTTTCTCAAGTCAAAATCCATCGACTACACCGACCCGGACATCACGGCCAACCTGGACTGGACCAAGGAGATGATCAAATCTGAGCTCTTTACCTCTCAGTTCGGCCAGATGGAAGGCCTGAAGGTCCGTGCCGGCTGGGATCCGCAGATCCAGAAGGCCATAACCTTCCTTCCGCAGGCACAGGCCTTGCTCGATCACCCCAAGGATCTAACGCCTTCAAAGCAAACCGTTACGACGGCGAGCCGCTAACCGGAACAAGCGGCCTAAGAGCCCGAGCCACCCAAGAGGAGGCTCGGGCCCTTATTTGATCGGAATAGGTCTACTTACCGGATTTGGCTGATCCGCAATCGGCCTGCCTACAGGATCCGGTCCCTGTGGGATCGTATGCACCGTTCCCTTTGCGCTGATACCAGCCTCCTGCACCAGACCCTGCTCGTCGAATTGCACATAGGCCGTACGATCCATCCCAGGCGCACCCGCAACCGAAACCAGCACGCCGCTCACCTTCAGTGCCCGCAAATCAAAACTGGAAAGCGCCTCCGGCTGATCGCCGGTAAGCGGCAGCGGTTGCTCCCCAATCATCCGCACATAGCACTCCGCCAGCTCGACCCAGCTGATCCCCGGAAACATCGCCAGATCTCCGGAACTCTTGCGCTCGTCCATCCAGGTCTTGTTGAACACCTCCATCGCCGCTTTGCTCTCCGCTACGGGGAGCCCCTCGCCGCGATGAATGCCGTAGAGCGGCAGCAGCGTAATGCCGCCCTGCCACGGTCGATTCTTATCCTTCGCCGGCGATACGTCCTTGTCGTAGATGGCCATAAACGCTTCCCGTGCGTCCTGCCGCTCGTATCGCGCAAAGACATGCCGAGTAAACGCCGGACACGCGGCCACTTCTGCATGGGCCCATCGTCCCTGGTCCAGCCGGATCGCATAAAGTGTGCTTCCCAGCCGCGCTACCTCAGCCTGCCTCGCCTCAATCAGTTCAGCCCCTGAACCCGGACCCTGTGCCCATCCGCCCATCAACCCCGCACCCAATACGGCCAAGCCCGTCCATCTCATCCCCAGAGGATATCAGCCAGACCATAACGTCTCACACCTCACCCTCTTCCGGAGGGATCCCTCAGGTATGGAAGCTGCTCACCGGCGCAGTCCCCATGCCTGCCCGCGCGACTGCTCCTCCCGGTTCCAAACCACCGGCTCCCAATCCGGATCCGGTACCCTCGCGCCCCAATCTCGTTGCGGTTCCCGCCCGGCACATAGAAATAGAAAAAGAGAGTCTGCCCAATCGAGGAGCGTTTCTCAGCACCTACGATCCGCTTGAAAGAGCGCGCATTTGGTCGAACGCGGCGCGTGCCAGTTCTACATCGTCAAGATGCTGCTCCGCCCACATCCAGACTCCGCAAAAGGCGGCTCCGAGACTGAGACCTAACTCCGTGAGCTTGTACTCGACTTTCGGAGGAACGACGGGATGCACCTTGCGTGCAACTAGGCCTTCACGTTCCATCGAGCGAAGTGTCTGCGTGAGCATCTTGTAGCTGATTCCCGGAACCATTTCACTGAGTCGTGTGAACCGCAACTCTCCCCGCTCAATCAGAACTTCGAGGATCAGCATCGTCCATTTCCCTGCGATGCGACCAATCAGTTCCGTAACCAAGGCCTCTACACGTGGATTTACTGGCCCTTGCGAGGCACAGCTGTCATAGAGACGAAGAGCAGCGAATTGCTCTTTCGAGCGACCCGATTGGCGAGCCATGTATCACTCTCCTTTTGGTACATATAGAACTGTAAAGTGCCTACTTCCCATAGGAGAGTAGCATTTCTATAGTGACATATGGGATCGCTGTGACACGGGATTGATCTCTATTCGAGGCAAAATCATGCACCTCTTCGAAAACGCGAGACGGGTCCACTACCTGCTTCTCTACGGAGCATATAGCTGGCTTCTGCTCAGCGGCCTTTTGCACTTTGGAATCGATGTGCTGTCACAATACGTCCGTGGCAAGCGCGCCCCAGGTCCGGCGACCACCCTCTATTACGGCTTGAACAGCTCCTACGCTGTGAGCCAAACACTATTTGCGGCGCTAGCCCTGTTCTCCATTAGACAGGGTGTGACCGCGATGGGCCAACCCTCAGGACTTGTGCTGGGTTTTGTGGCGGCGTGCGCATGGTTTGTCCTCAGCTTGCTGTTTCTTGAATACCCGCAGCCACGAATCACGGTGGCCGTATTTGCCATACTCCTCGTCGGCGTGGCTCTCACACGCTGAGACTTCTCACCCAAGAGACTTTGTATTCCTTACAGCATCTTCGCTACAGCAACTTAGGAGGCTCCATGAAACTCGAAGGAAGAACAATCCTCATCACTGGCGGTACCAGCGGCATCGGCCTTGAAATGGCCAGGCAGTTCATCAAACGCGGCAATACCGTCCTCATCACCGGCCGCGACCAGCGAAAGCTGGATGAGGCTAGGTCTGCTTTGCCAGGTGTTCATACCTTTCAGAGCGACGCCAGCAAGCCGGAAGACATTCATTCTCTACAGCAGCGAGTCATCGCAGAGTTCCCAGCTTGTGACACCCTCATCAACAACGCAGGCATCATGCGGAATCTCAACCTGAACGAGCAGAGGCCGCTGACGAATGTCACCCGAGAACTGGATGTCAACTTGAATGGACCAGTAGAGATGGTGCAGCAGTTCCTTCCTCACCTGAAAAGCAAGCCCAATGCCCTCATCGTGAACGTGTCGTCGGGACTGGCTTTCGTTCCGTTTCCGCTTTCCCCGATCTACAGCGCAGCCAAAGCCGGTCTGCACGCGTTCACCCGGTGCCTTCGGGTCCAGCTCAAAGGTTCGAGCGTCACGGTGGTGGAGCTCGCCCCACCGGGAGTCGAGACGAAGTTATTCCGGGGCGAGTTCGAAAAAGAGATGAAGGGACAAAAAGGGATGCCGGTTGACGTTCTGGTCACCAAGGCAATCGCCGGGATTGAAGCGGGCAAGAAAGAAGTTCGCCCTGGCCTCAGCAATGTTCTGTATCTCCTGAGCCGTTTGGCTCCGGGACTGCCCTTTGCGCAAATGGCGAAGATGGTGCGCCCAGCGAGTTAGTAGACGGGGAAGCGGTCTGAACGGAGACTTCATCCGACATTCACGGCGTCCGCCGAAGCGGCTCACCCTTGCTCACATTCAGTTTTCCCTTGACCGTTCCTCCTCCCGCTCCTAAATGGCCTGCGCCCGCCGGCGACCCATGCCGGTTGGCGGCCTCCGACAGGAATGACCTTTGGTCATGTATAGTGACCATGAGTCAGAAAGGATGGCTATGTCGAACTCAATTGGGAAATGGGCGGTCGTAACGGGAGCATCGAGTGGGCTGGGCAAAGAGTTCGCCCGGGCATTGGCCGCTAAAAAGTGGAATGTTGTCCTGGCCGCTCGTCGCGAAGAGCCCATGCAAGGACTCGCTGCGGAACTTCGTCAGCAGCACGGCGTACAGGTCACGGTCGAACCTATCGACCTGAGCGTTCCGGCAAGCGCGGCCGATCTGCAGAAGCGGCTGGACGCCCAGGACATCAACCCCGACATCCTCATCAACAACGCCGGCTTCGGGCTAAGTGGCGAGTTTCTCTCACAGGATCCGTCCCGGCTTCTCGATATGCTGCAGCTCGACATCGTCAGCCTGACCGAACTCACACATCTCTTTGGTAAGCGCATGGCTGACCGCGAAGCCGGACACATACTCCTGGTTGCAAGCCTTGCTGCCTATCAGCCCGACCCGCTACTAGCGGCCTACGGGGCGGCAAAGCACTACGTCCTCGCGCTCGGCGTCGCACTGCATGTCGAGCTCGCCGGAAGAGTGAACGTAACGGTGGTTTCGCCCGGACTCATGGACACCGGCTTCAACGATGTCTCCGGCTTCAAGCCAAAAGCGTCGTTGAAGCCGTCCACGGTCTCGCCGGCAAAGGTTGCAGAAGCCGGCCTGAAGGCGATGTTCGCCGGCAAATCCAGCGTGATCGTCGGAAAGCTCAATCGCCTCACGGCCTTCTCTAACCGATTCACCTCCCGTAACCTGCAGGCAAAACTCACGTATCGTATGTCGAAATGACGAAAACGATTGCGCTCCACGCACACGCGTTGGAAGACAAAGCTGCTCGGCGCGCTGCCATCCTTAAGGCTGCCAATGAGCTTTTCACCGCAGGCACGGGCAGCCTGCCCACTGCAGCAGAGATCGCATCGGCCGCGGGGCTCGCCAAGGGAACGGTTTACCTGTACTTCCGAAGCAAGGAGCAGATTTTTGCGGCTCTTCTTCTCGAAGGATGGAGCACAGTCATGCAGGAAGGCGAGCTCCTCTTCCAGAAGACTAAGGGAAACCGCGCCGTCAAAATCGCGGTCTTTCTGTCGGCTCTCGTGGCCCACCTGGAACACCATCCTCAACTTTTGCGGCTCGACGCGCTCGAATATGGCGTGCTTGAAAAGAACATGCTGCAGGACGCCTTGATCGCGCACAAAGCGTTGTATACGGCGCGTCTCGAAAAGACCGGCAGCATCATTGACGCTGCACTAAGGCTGACGGCAGGTCGCGGGCTCCAACTTCTGATGCGCACGTACGCGCTGACCAGGGGGCTGTGGCAGTCTTATCAGGACGCGGAACACTCTCAGATGCCGTACGTGGCGCAAAGCCTGAGTGTAAAACCTTTTGCAACGGAGTTGCACGAGGCGCTCACAGAGTACTGGCGTGGAGCTCTTGCAAGCCCCGCGCGAGACGCGCAGCAACTGCGCTGGTGTAAGACAAGTGCTTAGTGGAGTGGCTGCTTGTATGTAGCTCCTGATGGTGTCGTATGCTCTGCATCAGCAGAAAACGCGTGGACTAGGAACAAGAGAACCTTAGAGTGTTTCGCAATACGCAAGGATCAATTTGGCAAGATGCTCTCTTAGCTGGCGGACGGCTTTTGGCGAAGGGCTGCTTTCCAGGTGACCACGAATCGTGCCTGCCAGCGTCAGGAAGATCATATGCGTCATGTATTTGAGGTCCGCCGAGGCAGGCATTCGCGCCGTTTGGAACATTCCAAGCATTGCCTCTTCGTAGCGCCGCCGAATCCGATCGACGATCAGGCTGCCTCCCGGTTCTGCGGCAATGCGATAGAGAGCCACCGACGTGTCTCGATCTGTAAGCTTCTCATCGACAAAACGGTTCACCAGCTCTGTGACCATGACCTCCAGCGGTTCAAAGTGGTTCGCCGCGCAGACCTCTTCCACAGCCCGCGTGACCCTGTCCATGTGTTGTTCGAGTACCGCAAACAACAATGATTGCTTGTTCGGGAAGTACTGGTATAGCGTTCCGACCGAAACTCCGGCACGTTCTGCAACCCGTACGGTCGTCAGTCGCTCTTGGCCAGCTTTCAGCAAAACCTGAATGGTCGCATCGTTGATCGCCTGCACGGTGATCACAGACCGGCTTTGTTGCGGCGTCTTTCTTGGTTCGAGCTCGAGGAGGGCTTCTTTTGTCATATGCGAATGGAAACCTGAACCTTCCTTCGTATCCTCAAGGAAGGAGATAAAACATGCAAGAGACAAAGAAAAATGCCCTCATCACCGGAGCAAACAAGGGCATCGGTTTCGAGGTTGCTCGCCAAATCGCAAAGTCCGGTTGGACCGTGCTGGTCGCTGCGCGCAACGAAGAGCTTGGGGAGCAGGCTGTCCTAAAGCTGCGAGCAGAGGGTCTCGATGTGCACTTCATCCGAATTGATCTGGATGAGCATCAGACAGCCACAACCGCGGCTGCAGCAATCCAAGCACAGTTTGGCAAGCTTGATCTCCTCATCAATAACGCGGGGGCGTCCGGTAAAGCCGATGGACCGCCAAGCAAGGCAAGCCTTTCAGATGTTGAGAGCGTGATGCGCACCAACTTCTTGGGAAGCGTCGCCGTGACGCAGGCCATGTTGCCTCTGCTCCAGCAGGCGGATAGAGCGCAAATCATCAACGTCTCCAGCGAACTTGGCTGTATCAGCCGGCAGAACGATCCCGCCTGGAAGTACTTTCCAGTGAAGGTGTTGGCCTACTGTGCCTCGAAAGCCGCGCTGAACATGTTGACGATGCAACTCGCCTATGAGTTCCGCGATGCCAACATCAGCGTGAATTCCGTAAACCCCGGCTACACGGCAACGGACCTGAATGGGCATAGCGGACCGCAAACCGTAGAAGAGGGTGCCGCGGAGATCGTGCGCCTTGCGCTGCTCGACGCTCCGCCGACTGGAAAATTCCTGGAGACGAGTGGCGAATTGGCCTGGTGATGGGCCACCGGCCTATGGATCGTGAAGGATAACCCCGCATTCGCAGGATGCTGATCTTGAGGGTCATTTCAGAACCTAACGGCAAAAACCTGTATCGACATGAGGAAATATGATTGTTGTCACAACACCCACTGGAAAGATCGGATCGCAAGTAATTCCGCACCTGCTCGCTGCAAATGAGGCGGTTCGTGTAGTAGCGCGAGACCCTTCAAGGCTGGCGCCTGAGGTCCGCAGCAGAGTCGAGGTGGTGACCGGCTCGCTGGACGATGAGTCCGTCATGCAACAGGCGCTTGAAGGTGCGGAGAGCGTTTTCCTGGTTGTTCCTCCCTCATTCACCGACAACAACGATGCGGAGTATTACCTCCGCTTCACTCGACCAGCGCTCAGGGCAATCAAAAGCCAGGGCGTGCATCGAGTCGTTGATGTGTCGGTGCTGGGAAAGGGCACGGAGCTGGCGAAGAAGGCAGGGCCGATCACGGCATCGCTCGCGAAGGATGAAGAGATTGAGAGAAGCGGGGTGGATTACCGCGCCCTGTGGTGCCCAGCGCTGATGGACAATATGCTCAACAACGTGCAGACCATCAAGCAGCAGGGGATGTTCTTCTCGCCGAGTCTCCCGAACTTAAAGACACCTCAGGTAGCGACAAAGGATGTCGGTGCGATGGGTGCAAGGTTCCTGTTGGATCGCACCTGGACGGGTCAGGACGGCAGTGCTTTGCTGGGGCCGGAGGATCTTTCCTTCAACGACATGGCAGCCATCATGTCGGATGTGCTCGGCAAGCAGGTCCGTTTTCAGCAAGTGCCCGGGGACGCCTACAGAGCACAGCTCATCCAATACGGAGCAAACGAGGTCTTCGCTCAGGGCATCGTAGACATGCTGATCGCCAAAGACAATGGCCTGGACAACGTCGAGGTGCGCACACCCGAGAACACGACCCCGACCAGCTTTCAGCAATGGTGTGAAGAGATCCTGAAACCGGCGGTCCTGGGCTAAACACTCAAACCTCACCCGGGCGCAGGCTCTCCCTGCCCCGGTAAGCACATCAATCAGGAGGTCGCATCATGATTCATCTACGAAATGAAGGTCCAATCCAACCCGCACCCCAGTTGCATGGATTGGCGCAGGATGTCTCAACCGAGCTGCAGTCGTGGCCGGGAATGATCGCAGCCACGCACTGGCAATTGGGCGACTCGACGCGCGTGGACGGAGCTGAGTTCCACGTCGAAAAAGGTGGCGAACTGGGTCACATCCATCTCGACGGCGAGATTCACCTCGCACTCACGAGAGCCCTTCGGGACCGGTTGGTTGCGCTGAAACTTGCCAAGCCCTTCAGATGGAATAATGCCTGGGTCGCGGCTTCGTTCAACTCGCGACAGGAAGCTGACCACGCGCTTTGGCTGTTCAGGCTCGGATACGACGGTCTGTGCTCAACACCCGAAGAAACGCTCTACGTCAGAATTTCTTCGTACCCGAAGCACTCATAAAGCTCTGCAGCCGGGCATTCGGTCGAATCTTGCTGCAAGTTCCGATGGGTCACCCAAGGCGTTCATGTTCCCGAACGCCGACGGCGAACTGCTTGATCCGGGCAACTACCGCAACCAAGTCCTCAAACCTCTCGCCGAGGCTCTGGAACTGCCCAAACTTACCTTACAGGTGCTCCGCCGCACGATGGCGACCAGAGCACAGAATCTAGATTCAGTGAAGGACATCCAGGCGCACTTGTGGCACTCGCGGGCAGACACCACAGCCAACGAGTACATGCAGCGATCCCCGAGAGCGTGCAACAAATGGTCGGAACGGTCTACGCAAGGCTCACCAGCAGCAAGGCTCACCAGCAGCAAGGCTCACCAGCAGCAAGGCTCCGCAACGCGTCATGGAGTGCGATGACGTTTTGGATTTGGTGACAATTTCGTTGAATGGCACCAAACGGCGCCCAAGTCTCTTGGTGCTATCGGCTAAGTTACTGAAAGTTGGTGGGCACAGCAGGATTCGAACCTACGACTTCCACCGTGTGAAGGTGGCACTCTACCGCTGAGTTATGCGCCCTGAAAACCGAAGACCGAAATTCAAATTCCAGAAGTCCTAAATCCAAAGAGACCGGAAGACCCGTCAACTGAGTCGTTGACCCCACAAAACACAGGTACAGCCGTCCCACTCAGATTAGCACCGACCACTCCCTCGCGCCAATCGCACACGTACAATCGAAGGGTATGCCGGACGCCAAGCCGACCCGTCGCCCGAGCGCCCACTCGCTCCCCACGCCAGCCGGCGAGCCACCCTCCGTTTTGGATCCGAGCCCGAATCAATCCCATTCTGACCTCATCCATCCCCTGGCCGGCGAATCCCCCAATGATTCCAAAGATCCCACGCAACCCGGCGAGCAAGACGGGGTTACAGAGGATATGGCTACCTTGGCGCTCAACCCGTCAGACCTCGAACACCTCGCCCAGGATCTCGCACAGGCACACGCCTCCACCTCCGGCCTGCACCTCAGCGGAGACTTCGCCGCTCTCGACGATGCCGCCATCATGCTCGAACTCAAGGCCGGCAATATGGCCGCCTTTGACTTCCTCATGAATAAGTACCGCAAGCCGATCGTGCACTTCATGTTCCGCATGACCCGCAATCAGGCCGTCGCCGAGGAGCTCGCCCAGGAGGTCTTCCTCCGCGTCTATCGCTCCCGGGAAACCTACCGTGCAGAAGCCCGTTTCAGTACCTGGCTCTATCGCATCGCCACGAACCTCGGCGTCAATCACGCCCGCGACACCCGCCACGAGCGCACCGCTTCCACCATCTACCTTGACGAAACCGACTCCGAGACCGGAACCACGCCGGACGTAGCCGACACAACGCCCGGAGCCGAATCGAACCTCCTCCGCACCGAGCGCATGGACGCTATCCGTGAGCATGTCATGGCCCTGCCCGAGCGTCAGCGAATCGGCGTTCTCATGCACAAGTACGAGGGCATGGACTACAAACAGATCGGCGAGGTCCTCAAACTCTCCGAGTCCGCCACCAAATCGCTCCTCTTTCGCGCCTACCAGACCCTGCGCAGCAAACTCAAAGATTTCGTCTAAGACTAAACAGGGGACCCGAAGCAAGATGCCCCCCTCAGCCATAACCAGTACAGAACCCAGTACGGAAAGTAAGGAGAATCAAGATGTCCTCCAACTCCAGCAACACCTTCAACTGCAAGACTTTTCAGGATGAACTGCCGGACCTCGTTCTCACCCCGGGCGCTCAGCCCAGCCTCGCCGCACAGGCCCATCTCCGCACCTGCCCGCCCTGCACGGAAGAGCTTCGCTCCTTCCAGCAGACCTTCGCCCTGCTTGACACCTGGACCATTCCTGATCCCAGCCCGTACTTCGATCAGAAGATGCAGGTTCGCCTGCGGGAAGAGCAGGCCGCCCCGAAGATGGGCTGGTTCGAGTCCCTCAAGACCCGTCTGCTCTTCAACACCGGCCGCCAGTTCCGTCCTGCCATGGCAGGTGTGCTCGCGGTCGCGCTCCTCGCAGGCGGAGCCGGCAGCTTCGTCAACCTGACCCACTCCGAGTCCCAGCCGCAGGCCTCAGCCACCGTCGAAGATCTCCAGATACTCGATCGCAACGCCCAGGCCTTTGACCAACTCGATCAGCTCCAGCAGGACGAGGAGCCGCCCGCTCAGACAATTGATCCCACTGCCGCCCAGCCCATCAGCTGATCCTTCTGCCGGCTCGACCCGGCGCGTTCCTGCGGGAAGTATCATGCGCTAGACTCGTAGCGGAAACCGCCCCAAGCTCTTCTTACTAACCCCAATCACCTCAAAGCATGTCAAGCAATACCACAATACGTTCCCCCCGCCGCGGCCAGAGCATTCTGGCCGCCGCCGTGTTGCTGGCAGCCGCTTCGTTCTCCTCGGCTCTCTCACAGCATCAAGCCGGCCGGAGTGGAGGCGGCAGCGGACAACACCCCTTTGCTCAGCCACGGCAGATCCAGTTGCCATCCGCCCCGGCCAGAACCTCCGCACCTCAGTCCAGTTCCCCACATCCGTACGCCAACCAGCCCGTTACGCCCCAATCCCAGCATTCCAACCCAACCTACGCCGCAGGACAAACCACGCCCGGCCAGAACAATCTCGGCCAGCCGTATGCCGCGCAGCCATACTCAGGCCAGCCCTACGGCAGCCAGCCGGGCTCAAACCAGCCGCGCGCCGGCGCAAATCCGCAGCAGCACCTCGGCCAGTGGATGAGCTCTCACAGCAGCCAGCCCCTTGACCAACAGCAGCGCGCCCTCGAGCAGGAGCCAGGCTTCCACCAGCTCCGCCCTGAGGTCCAGCAGCACATGCGCGACCGCCTCACCCAGCTCAACCGCATGACGCCGGAGCGCCGCCAGCTCGCCATCCAGCGCACCGAGGCCATGGAACGCCTCGTCCCGCAACAACGCATCCAGGTCCGCAGCGCTCTCGGCCAGCTCGGCACCCTGCCGCCGGAGCGCCAGCGAGCCGTGGTCCGCGCCTTCGGCACCGTGCGCGATATGCCGGAGACCCAGCGCCAGATGTACCTGAACTCCCCTCAGTTCCGCGGCCAGTTTAATGACCAGGAGCGCGACACCCTCAACAACCTGGTTCGTGTCACCCCGGCAGCCGCTAGCGCCGGCCTCCCCGGCTTCGTCCCCCGCCCAAACCTCCAGCCCCCGCCCCCCTACGCGCCACCCCAGTTCTAAACCCCTGGAGGTCTCAAGGCGGCATCACCTCCGCTTACCTTCCTTCCTTTTGTCATTCTGACCGCAGCGAAGAACCTGCCGCGGCACTTGTCGTTCCCTTGGCAAGCACTCTTAACATCCCGGAAGCCCTTCTCGCGTATCCTGACGGAGCCGGAGAATCCATGAACGTCATCGTCTTTCTAGCCCTGGCCCTCGCCGCGTCACCTCAGGCAACCTCTATTCCCCTCGCTGACGAGCCCCTCACCCTCCCCGCCATCCAGTACCCAGCCGAAGCCAAAAGCGCCCACATCGAAGGCACCGTCCGTCTCGAAATCTCAGTCGACCCCGCCGGCCACGTCCTCGAAGTCCGCGCCCTCGACGGCCCCATCTCCCTCCTCCAGCCCGCCATCGACGCCTACCGCAGTGCCACCTACCGCCCCCTTACCGACCCCAAAACCGGCCGCCCTACTCCCGCCATTGTCACCACCAGCGTCGACTTCCACCTCCACGAGCTCCCTCCCGACACCGACCAGAAGGTCGACGCCCAATTCGAACCCCTCCACACCCGCTGCCAGGAAGAATCCCGCGCCAAAGCTCCCACAAGCCTGGGGACCTGCCGCCACGCCGTAGAGCTCTCCCGCCGCTTCACCCCACTCGCCGAACTCGAGCCGCGCGCCACCGCTGTCAACGACCTGGTCTTAGTCCTCCTCGACCAGAAAAACTACACCGAAGCCGCAAACGTAGCTGATGAGGCCATAACCCTGGTCACGGCCACCAACCACCCTCACACGCCCGCCGTCGCCACCGCCTTCATCACCCGTTGCGAAGCTCGCTCCCTCGCCAGGCAATATGACGGAGCCGCCCAGGACTGCGCCACAGCCGAGGAGACCCTCCTCACCCTGCTAGCCGACCAGTCCGCTCCCGACGAAAGCAAAAACGATCGCACCGCCAACTACAAAACCCAGCTCCGCGAGACCTACGAGCTCCACGCCATCGTCCTAGACAAGAGCCATCACCCCATCGAAGCCAAACACATCCGCGCCCGAGCCCGCCTCGTCTAACCCAGAAAAGTGCCGGATGGAAAACGCATGTGACCTGCCAAGCACCCCAACCCGCCAGCCCAACCCAAACCACAAGTCCGAAGCTAAAGTCTATGTTGGTTGCGAGTACTTTGCGCAACTCAGGCCGGAGGGAGGGTCACCGGCTGCCCTTCAACCCCATAGCCGCCATCACCATCTGTAAATCCTTCCACGCCTCAACCTTCTGCCGCGGATCCCGCAGCAAAAAAGCCGGATGAAATGTGATCGCCGCCTGCGCCCCGCGCACCGGGTGGAACCGTCCCCGCAGCGAAGCCAGTGACTGTTTCACCCCCAGCAGGTACATCGCCGCCGTAGCCCCCAGCGCCACCACAAACTCCGGCCGCACCACATCCATCTGCCGCACCAGGAACTGCGTACAGGTATTCGCCTCCGTAGGCTCCGGAGCCCGATTCGCCGGCGGCCGGCACTTCACAATATTCGCAATGTAAACCTGTTCCCGCTTCAGCCCCATTGCCCCAATCATATTGTTCAGCAGCTGCCCGCTCTTCCCTACAAACGGCAGTCCTTGAGCATCCTCGTCCGCTCCAGGACCTTCCCCCACAAACATCAGCCGCGCATTCGGGTCGCCATCTCCAAACACGATCGTATGCCGCCCTGCGTAAGCCAGCGGGCATCGCGTACAGTCTCCAATCTCCGACCGAACAGCCGCCAGTGCCGCAGCCTTGTCGACCGCCGCCTTCCCTGAGGGCAGCGGCGCCAGATCATTGAAGGAAATTAGTTTGGGAATCTCAAGCCCCATCCCAGCAAGCGGCGTCGCGTCCACCACCGCTGCCGCAGCAATCTCAGCAGTTGGAACACGAGCAGAGGTCTCGCCCAGAGCCACGATCGCGCCCGGTTCCCCGTTGCGATAGAACTCATACACTCCCATATCTCGGAAATATTCGAGATACGCCCGAACCGCCGGGCCGTCTGCCTTCCCAACTGCCATCCCTCTAGCTTACAGCCGCTCCAGCGAACCCATCTCCACCGGCTTCACAATCTGCTCCGGCAGCACAAACGTCACGAAACCGGCACGGATCTCATCCTGCGCCACCCGGCAAGCCTTCATCGACTTTGAGTTCGAAAGCGGAGGAGCCCCGGACTGCAGCTGCCGCGCACGTCGCGCCGCACCCTTAACCAGGCTGTACTTGTTGAAAAGAGCATTGTCGATCGCCATCGCAGTCTCCGGTGTTTATTTAGTTGTTGGTTTCCATAAGAGTAAACCAAATCGGAAAAAAATGTGTCAGATCGGGGCAACATTTTCCTGATTAAGCAAAACTCGCCCTCCTACCCTCGACCAAAGCTTCCCAAAGCCGCAATCAATCGGGCTGACCCCGCATCCGTTCTACAACTCGCCGCCAGATCCCACAATGCCCCATCCGCTTCACCGCGCTCCCACAAAACGACCGCCCGCATCTCCGCGACCGCATCATCCAGCACATCGTTCACCAGCGCATACCGATACTCCCCCACCCGCCCAAGCTCCCCCCGCGCCTCCGCCAGCCGCCGCGCAATCACCTCTTCCGCCGTCACATGCTCCGCCTCGCTCCGGTTCCGGAGCCTGCGCTCCAGCACCTGAGGACTAGGCGGAAGGATGAAGATCGAAACCGCCTCCGGCATCTTCTTCATCACCTGCACTGCCCCCTGCACGTCGATATCCAGCAGCAAATCCTTTCCGGCGGTCCGCGCATGATCCAGCGCACTCAAAGCCGTCCCATAGTAGTTCCCAAAGACCTCCGCCCATTCCAAAAACTCCCCCGCCGCAATCATCTCTTCAAACCGGGCACGCGTCGTAAAGTGGTACTCCCGCCCATCTTCTTCTGACCCACGAGGCGCACGGGTCGTATACGAAATAGAAAAATCCAGCCCCTCTACCAACGTCCGGAGCTGATTCACCAGCGTCGACTTCCCCGACCCCGAAGGCGCCGAAATGATGAACAGTATCCCAGCCATAGTGTCTCGTCAGTGTACCCGCTCTCCATCAAACCTTCGTTGCCCCTTGCGCAGCATCGCTCCACCAGGAGACACTCGCGTCTATGCCAACGGCAACCGTCTGGACGGTTCTGTACTGTATCTGGGTCGCTTCAGAAGCTCTCATCCTTATCATCACCCGCACCCGGCGCAATGGCGGCAACGTCCAGGATCGTGGCTCGCTCTTCGTGCTCTGGTTCGTCATCGGAGCCTCCATCACCGCCGGCTTCTGGTTTGCCGCAACCCACCCAGTGAGCCGTTCCCACTACACGCCCGCATTCGCCCTCACCAGCGTCCTCATGCTCGTCGCCGGATTAGCCGTCCGATGGACGGCCATCGTCACTCTTGGCCGCTCCTTCAGCGCCAACGTCGCCATCCATGCGACTCAGACCCTGCACACTCAAGGGCTCTTCCGTTTCGTTCGCCACCCGTCATACTCTGGCCTCTTTCTCATCTTCCTAGCTCTCGGCCTCCACCCCGCCAATTGGTTCGGTCTTGCCATCGTCTTCATCCCATGCTCCGCCGCACTGCTCTACCGCATCCACGTAGAAGAGGCCGTCCTGCAACAGGCCTTCGGCCGGCAGTACACCCAGTACAGCGCCCGCACCCACCGCCTCATCCCCGGCATCTACTGACACGCACCCTACTCCAGATTCTGCACCTGTTCTCGCGCCCGTTCCAGCTCCACCTTCATGGCCAACCCCACCTCCGTCATCCGAAGCCCCGCCTCACCTGCCGCCCCACCCGTCTTCGACAACATCGTATTCGCCTCCCGATTCAACTCCTGCAGCAGAAAATCCAGCTGCTTGCCCAGCTCACCCCCACCATCCAGCAGTTCGCCGAACCGTTCCACATGCGTCCGCAGCCGCACCAGCTCCTCTTCGACGTCTCCTCGTTCCACCAACAGAGCCGCCTCCGCCAGCAGCCGCTCCTCGCCGACCCCAGCCAGCATCTCCGCCAGCCTCGCCCGCAGCCGCTCCACCGCAGCCGGCCACACCCCTTCGCGCAGCCGCCGAGCCTCCTCGGTCAGCTCCCTTACCCGCGCCATCCCACCCCGAAGCTCCGCCGCCAGAGCCGATCCTTCTGCCGCCCGCACCGCGTTGAACCGCTCCATCGCAAGCGAAGCCGCTTCCAGCACTGCGCCTTCAGACCCGGCAACATCCACCGGAGCCGCAGCCGCGCTCATCACTCCCGGCATCCGCAAAAGCCCGTTCAGATCGATCTCCGCCGAAATCCCAAATCGCTCCGCCGCCCGCCGATGAGCCTCCACATACGCAGCCAGCAGCCCTTCATCCACCTGCACCGCGGTCGCCGCCGAGCCCTTCTCCAGAAACAAAGTCACCTCCACATGCCCCCGCTTCACCGCGGCCTTGACCACCCCCCGCAGTCCTGCCTCCAGACCCTCAAATCCGCCCGGAACCCTTACCTGCAAATCCAAATGCCGATGATTGACAGCCTTCACCATCACCGTAAAGCTGCGCCCGCCCGCCAGCACTCCCTCCACACTCGCAAAACCCGTCATCGAGCAGACCGCAGCAGAAGCCATCAAGCCGTCCCCTCCAACGCCAACGCCGCCTCTCCACTCTCGGCGGGAGCATCGACCGCAAACTGCAGGTCATACAGCCGCCGGTACGTCCCAGAGTGCGCCAGCAGCTCCTCATGCGTCCCCGTCTCCGTAATCCGCCCAGCCTCCAGCACCACAATCTTCGTAGCCCGCCGTACCGTCGAAAGCCGATGCGCGATCACGAAGACCGTCCGCCCATCCATCAGATTCGCCAGCGCCGCCTGCACAAAAGCCTCACTCTCCGTATCCAGTGAGCTCGTAGCCTCATCCAGAATCAAAATGGGGGCATTCTTCAAAATCGCCCGGGCAATCGCCAACCGCTGCCGCTCCCCACCACTCAGCCGCACACCCTTCTCCCCAATCCGCGTCTCATACCCCTCCGGCATACGCTCGATAAACTCATGCGCCAGCGCCATCTTCGCCGCCTCCTGCACCCACTTCAGCGGCACATCCGGCTGTCCATATGCAATGTTCCCCGCACCGTGTCGTTGAACAGCACCGTCTCCTGCGTCACCTTGCCGATCTGCTTGCGCAGGCTTTCGATCGTCACATCCCGCACATCGCTGCCGTCGATCGTGATCGATCCCTCATTGACATCGAAGAACCGGGGAATCAAATTCACCAGCGTACTCTTTCCCGCCCCACTCGGCCCCACAAACGCAATCAGCTCGCCCGCGTTACCTTGAGGTCGATGCCGCGCAAGACCTGTCGCGTCTCGCCCTCGACCTCATACGCAAAGCCCACGCTGCTGAAGCGAATCTCGCCGGTAAAGTCCTTCAACACCTTCGCCTTCTTCTTCTCCCGCACATCATCCTGCGCGTCCATGAAGCGGAAGATCTCCTCGCTTGCGCCCACCGCCTGCTGAAAGCTGTTGTAAAACACCGGCAGCTTTCGCACCGGGTCGTACAGCACCATCACCGCGGCCAGAAACGTAATGAACGATCCCGCCGTATCCCCGCCATGCACAATCGTCTGCCTTCCCAGGTAGAGCAGCAGCGCAATCGCCACCGCGCCCAACGCATCCATCAGCGGGCTGCTGATCGACTGCACCGCCACCGATCGCATATTCGCCGTCAGCAGCCGGTCCGCCGCCCCGCGAAACCGATCCATCTCCCACAGCTCCATCCCAAACGCCTTGACGATCCCGTGCCCGGAGATCGTCTCCTGCAGAATGTTCTGGATCTCCGCCAGCTTGTCCTGACCCTTCCGCGTCCGTCGCCGAACGCTCCCCCCAATCCGCCGCGCAGAGGTCACAATCACCGGCAGAAATAGAAGCAGCACCCACGCCAGCCGCCCGCCCACCACAACTACCGCCCCCACCATGAAGATCAGCGTAAACACCTGCTGCAGAAAATCACTCAAGACACTCGACATCGCAGCCTGCACCCGCTCCACGTCATTGATCAACGTAGAGATCAGCGCCCCCGTCGTATGCTTCTGAAAAAAAGCCATACTCCGCCGCAGCAGCGAGTCATACAAATCATTCCGCAGATCCGTAATCATTGCGAACCCGGCCTTATTCGCCAGCAGCGTCCCCAGGTAATCGCAAAGCGACTTCACCACCGCAGACGCCACCAGCGCCACCGCCACCACCGTCCACGCATTATGAAAGTAGTCCGGCAGAAACTTCTGTAGATCGATCACCGTCGCCGTCTGCGGAATCTGAAAGCGCAGCACCTTATCCGGCGACTCCGAAGCGCTCAACACATGATCCAGAATCGGCTTGATCAGCAGAATCCGAAAAGCCGCCATCGCTCCCACCACAGCCATCAGCAGCGTAGAAACCAACACCAGCAGCCCATAAGGCCGCATGTACCGCAGCAACCGCCAAACCCGCCTCAACCCCGAACCCCGCAACTCAAAGCCGTTCTGCGCACCAAATCATTCTAAGTCCCAACCTCAAACAAAGCCTCGACGGGGATCGCTTTCCTCTCATTCAAAAACTCCACCCGTCTGAACTTCGGCGCAGGCCCAAAGTTCAACACCAGCCCCACCTCCATCGCCGAAGCCCGCAGATAGTGCAACAGTTGAGCCTCATGCGCCTTCACAATCTGTTCCGCAACCTTCAACTCCAAAACAATCTTCCCTTCCACCACCAGATCAGCACGAAATGCTCCCACCAACTCCCCACGAAATGTAACCGGAACAGCAAGCTCAGCCTTCACCTCTAGCCCACTCTGCCCCAGGGCAATCACCATAGCCCGCCCCTAAACCGATTCCACAAACCCAAACCCTAGCTCGTTATAAAGCTGATAGAACACCCCGATAATCTTCTGCGTAAGCTCAGCCTCCGTACCCGCAAAAGCATCTCGTTCCATCTCCGTCTCCTTTATCGATTGTCTGTCCTTATATCTGTAGCTTGTCCTCAAATCTGTTGTTTGTCCTTATATCTCTTGTACGTTTTCAAATCTGTTGCTTGTCCTTAATCCCGCTTTTCTCCTTTTGATCCCCGCTAAGTCCGTTGCTTGTTCTTAAATCTGTTGCCTGTTCTTAATCCCGCTTTTCTCCTTCTGATCCCCGCTAAGTCCGTTGCCTGTTCTTAGTCCCGTTACCGCGGCATATCCCGATGCATAGCCCTCACCCGATACCCAGCCCCCTCCAGCCGCCGCTTCATCTCTTCCGCAATAAACACACTGCGATGCTGCCCCCCCGTACACCCAAACCCCACCGTCAGATAGCTCTTGCCTTCCTTGATATAGTGCGGCAGCAGAAACTCCAGCATGTCCGCCGTCTTCTCCAGGAACTCCTCGGTCTGCGGAAAGCCCTGCACATACGCCGCCACCTTCGGATGCTTGCCCGTCAACTCGCGAAACTCCGGCACAAAGTGCGGATTCGGCAGAAACCTCACGTCGAAGACCAGGTCCGCATCCGCCGGCACTCCGTTCTTGAACCCAAAGCTCATCGAAGAGATCGTCAGATTGCGCTCACTCTGCCCAAGGCTTTCAAACTGCGCATTGATATGCGCTCGCAGCTCGTGCACATTGAACTTGCTCGTATCCAGCAGAATGTCCGCTACATTCCGGATCGGATCCAGCCGCTTCCGCTCCGCCCGGATCGACTGCGCCACCGTCTCTTCGCGCCCCATCGGATGCGGCCGCCGCGTCTCCGAGAACCGCCGCACCAGCGCGTCATCCGAAGCCTCCAGAAACAAAACACGGGTCTCGAGCTGCTTGCGAACCTTCTTCAGAATCGTTGGAAACCGCTCCAGCCGGCTGCCCTCCCGCACATCCACCACCAGCGCCGCACGCCGAATCTCCGCAGATTGCTGCACCAGGTCCGCAAACTGCGCAATCAACTCCAGCGGTAAGTTATCCACCGAGTAGTACCCCAAATCCTCAAGCGCCTTCAACGCCGAAGCCTTCCCCGCCCCGCTCATCCCGGTCAAAATCACCAGCTCCCGGTCACCCGCCCCTTCGACCAGCGCCGCCCCTTTGGCCCGCTTCACAGGCCGCACACCCACAGCCTTTCTCGCCACCACCTTGACCCGAGCTTGCTTTCGCCCCGCACCCTTGCCCGCCATGCACAAATCCTAGCATTGCGCCCACCTTGCGCCCCTGACCCAACTCTCCAGCATCGCTTCCTGTCAGACAATCCCGCACGACTCTATTCCAGCCGGCCACGCGAAGCACTTACACCCCACGAAGTGGGCGCCCCGCGCGCAGCGGGCCCGTCCGGCAGGACATGTCGTTATAAACTTCTGTCAGACATGCTCTTCCGCTTCCCCACTCCCGCCGCCAAGCAGCAGATGCTCAAACAGCTCATCTGCTCCGACGCGCCGGAACAAGCGTTGCGCTACCAGGGCTTCCAAACCATCGCCGGCGTCGATGAAGTCGGCCGCGGAGCCTTGTTCGGGCCCGTCGTCGCCGCCGCCGTCATCCTCCCCCGCAGCTGCGCTGCCCTCGCCAGGGCCGGCCTGACCGACTCCAAGCAACTCACCCGCTGCGAGCGCGAAAAGTTAGACCGCCGCATCCGCAAATGCGCCCTCGCCATCTCCGTCGCAGAGATCTCCGCTGAAACTATCGACCGCATCAACATCTACCAGGCCACGCGCCTCGCGATGCTGGAAGCCGTTGCCGCCCTTCCCCTCGCACCCGACCACCTCCTCATCGACGCCCTCCGCATCGATCACCCCTGCCCCCAGACCAAACTCTTCTACGGCGACGCCCTCTCGCTCTCCATCGCTGCCGCCTCGGTCGTCGCCAAGGTCCACCGCGACGCCCTCATGCGCACCCTTGACACCGTCCATCCGCAGTACGGCCTCGCCTCCCACAAGGGATACGCCACACCCGACCACCGCGCCGCCCTCAAGCAGCACGGCCCCACCCCGCTGCACCGCTTCTCCTTCGCCCCGGTTCGCGCAGTCGATCCTAACGCCGCCCAACAGCTCGCCGACCAGGCAAATCTCAACCTCGAGCTAGCCCTCGAAGCCTTTGACGATTACGATCCAGCCTCTGCCGAAGAGATCCTCTTCGACGACCAAGCCACCCCGGCCCCGGAGGCATCGTGGGCCTGAAGCTCCTCTGCATCGTCGCCCATCCGGACGACGAATGCTTCGCCTTCGGCGGAGCACTCGCCCTGGCCGCCCGCGAAGGCGTAGAAACTAGCGTTCTCTGCCTGACCGACGGCCAGGCAGCCACCAACCGCGGCTCCTCCGCGTCGTCCGAAGACCTCGGCCGCATGCGCCGCGAAGAGTTCGCCGCCTCCTGCCAGGTCCTCGGTGTGACCCACCATGAACTCCTCGACTATCAGGACGCCCAGCTTGAGCACGCCGGCTTCTCCCAAGCCGCTTGCCGCCTCGTAGCCCATATCCGCACCTTCCGCCCCAACGTCGTCATCACCTTCGGCCTTGACGGCGGCCTCAACACCCACCCCGACCACACACTGGTCTCCGCCCTCACCTCCGCCGCCTTCCACTGGGCGGCTCTCGAGAAACGCTTCCCCGAAGCCGGGCCCATCCACGCCGCCGACCGCCTCTACACCCTCTCCGCAAGCTTCTTCATGGAAGACCGCCCCGCCCCCGCGCCAACCCCCTGGACCACCGTCCTCGACGTTCGCTCCGTACTCGCCCAGAAGCAGGAAGCCTTCCGACGCCACACCTCGCAGGCCCCCCTCATGGAGCGAACGAAAGCCATGTTTGAAGAACACGGCCACTCCGAGCACTACACCCTGGCCGCCGTCCGCACCCCGCAGCCCGCCGCCCAGACCACCTCGCTCTTCGCCGGCCTGTAGAGTAACTTTTTGCTCACACGAAAGTTGATACAAGCCTAACTCACCTGTTTTGAATATTTTGCGCAATAAACCCAAGGGGGGGGCATCCTTCCGAGTCATGGACCCGCCCGGCCGCGTCCAATGGAACGTGTCCCGCCTCTTAGCATTACTCCTCACTCTCTCCGCCCTTCCCGCATCCGCCGCGCCCATCCTCATCGGCTACTTCCCCCAATGGGGCCTCTATGAGCAACCCGCTTACCTCGTCAAAAACCTCATCACCTCCCACGCCGCCGCCCAGTTGGACCAGATCAACTACGCCCAGGGCTTCGTCACCAACGGCCGCTGTTCCGTAGCCGACCCCAACGCAGACCTCAACCACCCATACACCGCCGCAGAATCCCTCGACGGCATCCCCGACACCCCCACCCAACCCCTCAAAGGCTCCCTCAACCAGCTCCGCAAACTCAAAGCCCAATACCCGAAGCTCAAACTCGTTCTCTCGCTCGAGGGCCGGGCCTCCGACTTCGCCTACGACGCCCAACCCGAAAACCGCCAGGCCTTCATCGCCTCCTGCGTCGATACCTTCGTCCGCGGCAACCTCGCCCCCGGCATCACAGCTCCCAACCTCTTCGACGGCATCGACATCGACTGGGAGTTCCCCCACACCGAAGACGCCGCCAACTACCTTGCCCTCCTCACCGATCTCCGCCGCCAGTTCGACACCCTCCGCCCTCCGAGCCCAGGCCCAGCCCTCGTCCTCAGCATCGCCGTCGGCCACAGCCCGCGCATGGCCGGAGGCCTCATCCCAAACGGCAAGCCAGACGGTGTCCCCGACCTCACCGCCATAGCCCGCCTCGTCGACCAGGTAGGCATCATGAGCTACGACTACACCGGCCCCTGGGCCCAGACCACCGGCTTCGTCGCCCCCTACCCAGCCACCCAGCGTAGCGTCCAGGATTACCTCGCCGCCGGTGTCCCCGCCGCCAAGCTCGTAGTAGGTGTCCCCTTCTACGGCTACGGCTGGCGCCTCGTCCCAGAAGACAACAACGGCCTCTTTCAAGAGGGCGAACCCATCCGCGGCGACCGCCCTTACCGCTACATCGAGACCCTCATCCCCCAATCCAAGGTCTTCCGCGACCCCGCCTCCCAGACCCCCTGGCTCTTTGACGGCGACGCCTTCTGGACCTACGAAGACCCCACCTCCATTCGCGAAAAGGCCGCCTACGCCCTCGCGCAGCACCTCGGCGGCCTCATGATCTGGGAGCTCAGCAACGACACCCCAGACGCCACCCTTCTCCAATCCGCCTCCCAAGCCCTGCATCACCCCGCAGTCGCCTCGCTCTTCCCAGCCGTCTCAAGGTAGACTTACCCCTTGGAGTCCCCACTCGATGTCTGATCCAAACACCCGCACCGGCGCCTGCAAGCACCCCATGCAGGACGCCACCGACCCCCTCGCCTTCTTCGAATGCTGGATGCAGGACGCCAAAGCCTCTGAGCTCAACGACCCCAACGCCATGTCCCTCGCAACGGCTACGCCGGACGGCATCCCCTCGGTCCGCATCGTGCTCCTCAAGCGCTACGACGCCTCCGGCTTCTCCTTCTACACCAACGGCGAGTCCCGCAAGGGCGGAGAGCTCCGCGCCAACCCCCACGCTGCCCTCTGCCTCCACTGGAAGTCCCGCCAACGCCAGGTCCGCATCGTGGGCTCCATCTCCGAGCTCCCGCCTGAAAATGTAGACGCCTACTTCCACCGCCGTGCGCGCATGAGCCAGATCGGCGCAT
Organism: uncultured Granulicella sp.; assembly: GCA_964282815.2. Classification (GTDB taxonomy): domain Bacteria; phylum Acidobacteriota; class Terriglobia; order Terriglobales; family Acidobacteriaceae; genus Edaphobacter. The sequence continues at coordinate 548,637 of CBDIOH010000008.1, read as the reverse complement.
GGGCCTCCCAGCAAAGCCGCCCCCTCGCCAGCCGCGAAGCCCTCATGGACGCCACCCACGAAGCCGAATCCCGCTTCCCCGAAGAAGTCCCCCGCCCCCCGTACTGGACCGGCTTCCTCCTAAAACCCGCCACCATCGAGTTCTGGCAGGAAGGCGACTTCCGCCTCCACGACCGCATCGTCTTCACCGCCTCCAACGACGGTGCCTGGTCCAAACAGCGCCTCTACCCCTAAGCCTTTGCTGCCTCTTCACTGCTCCATCACCGCAGTCACACTGCCTCACCACGGACTTCTTATGACCCCGCAAGATCTCGAATCCCTCCGCTCCGCAAAGTCTCTCCTCGAAGGAAAATCCCTGGCCATGACCATCGCCGCCAAGGTCGGCATGCCCCTCGAATCCCTCATGCGCCTCCTCCCGGCACGGGCCCAGGAATCCATCGGCCAGGCCGTCAATCGCGCCCTCGAGCAATGCCTTCACGTCGCTCTCGTCGAGAGCCCCCTCTCGGTCGTCACTCCCAACAGCCGCCGCCTCCACACCCTCACCACGGCCATCACCGGCGCAGCCGGAGGCTTCTTCGGCCTGCCCGGCCTCGCAGTCGAGCTCCCCGTCACCACCACCATCATGCTGCATTCCATCGCCGCCATTGCTCGCCAGCACGGGGAAGACCTCACCCAGCCCGAGCCCGCGCTCGCCTGCCTGGAGGTCCTTGCCCTTGGCCAGCAAGGCAGCAAGGATGAGCTCATGGAATCCGCCTACTACGCCAGCCGAGCCGCCCTCGCCCAGGTCACTCGCGATGCCGCCGCCTACGTGGCAGAAAAAGGCCTCGCCAAAGAAGGCGCACCCGCACTGGTAGCCTTCCTCGCGCGCATCGCCGCCCGCTTCGGCCTGGAAGTCACGGAAAAGGCCGCCGCCCAGCTCGTCCCCATCGCCGGTGCCGCCGGAGGCGCAGCCCTCAACGTCCTCTTCACCAACCACTTCCAGCGCCTCGCAGAAGGCCACTTCACCGTCCGCGCCCTCGACCGCAAGTACGGCCAGGAGCAAGTCCGCGCCGCCTACCAGCAAATCGAAGTCCCCGCTTAACGTATGTCCCTGCAACCGCAAGTCGTCGCGGTCTCCCTGAACCCGCGCCACACCTTCAGCAAGCAATCCGTCCCCGAGATCCGCATTCTGGCCGGCCACGGCGTAGAAGGCGATGCCCACGCCGGAGCCCGGGTCCAGCACCTCTACCGCGTTCGCAAGAACCCCAACGCCCCCAACCTGTGCCAGGTTCATCTCCTTGCAGAAGAGTTCCTCGCCGAGCTCCGCGATCAAGGCTTCGACATCGCCCCCGGCCAAATGGGCGAAAACCTCACCGTACGCGGCCTCGACCTCCTCCACCTACCCGTCGGAGCCATCCTGCGGCTCGGTGAAAAAGCCATCATCGAGATTACCGGCCTCCGGGAGCCCTGCAACCAGCTCAACGGCCTGCAGCCCGGCCTCATGAAGGCCTGCCTCACCAGCGCGGCCGACGGCGCCCTCATCCGCAAAGCCGGCGTCATGGCCGTCGCTCTCACCTCTGGCACTGTCCGCCCCAGCGACCCCATCCACCTCGAACTCCCTCCGCTCCCTCATCGCACCATGGGACCAGTCTGACCAATTTCCGTGACGTGGGCCGGCATGTATGAGAAAGCTTTAACTGCCGCCCAACTACCGCACCTGAAACTCCGGGCTCCCAATCAGAAGCGCGGTCAGAAGATTCAAAGTCTCCACCGGATTTCCCCCACTCACCCCCGCCATCTGGCCATGAATAAATCCATCTGTCTTGGGCGACACAGGCCCTCCAATCAAAGTCCCCTCAAGCACCCGAAGCGCCACGTCGGCCCCTAGACCCGATTCACTCGTCGAAACCGCAACCGCCCGCACCTTGCCTTGGCTTACTGAACCCGCAGCCACCGCTCCCCGGTCCGCCATCAATCCCATGGCCAGCACATGGCTCGAATCAAACTTCTGATTCGCAAACCTGTTATGCGTCAGCTGATCCGCAAAGTTCAGCCGATCCACCAGCGCCCCCGTATTCATCCAATGATCCGCCGTAATGTAGTACCCCGTTGGCTCGAGTTTCTGGTACGGCGGCTCCCCCCACTCCTTCAGCTTGTTAATCATCGCCTGAGCATTCACCGGCTCCGTAGCCGTAGCCCGAAACGCCGAAGCCAGAAACTCCTGCGGCGTCTTCACCTTATTCCGGAAGTACCGGTGCGAGTTAAACTCCGGAGACGCCACCAGCGTCCGCAACACCACCTTGATCTCCCCATCGCTCGCCAGATAGCTCTTCGCCATCCGCTCCACAAGCCCCACCGGAGGCTCATCCGCAACAAACCGCTGCGCAATCAGGTAGCAGATAAAGTGCGCTGTCTGCGGAGCAGCTGCAAGCACCGATAAAGCCGCCACTCCCTGCCGCATCCCCACCGGCACCTTCGCATCCACCACATCCGAAGCCACCGCAGCCCCCGTGTTCGAAGTAACCGTGCCATCCTCCGCGATCGAGACCCCAAACCAGTCCTTCACCCCCGGATCATGCCGCTTCGGATCAAACAAAAACCCACCCGCCTGCCCTGGCTTATCCACGCCCCACCCCGTCAAAATCGCCGAAAGCTTCGTCACATCCGCCTGCGTATACCCCCCATTCACCCCAAGCGTGTGCAGCTCCATCACTTCACGCCCGTAGTTCTCATTCAGCCCCTTATTGCCCTTCTTCGACTTAGGATTGGCCGAATTTACCCCGTTTGCCAGCGAATCCGGCCCAATCGAAAGCCAGTTATCCAAATACACCATCATCGCCGGCGACTCCGCTGTAGCCAGCAGCAAATCCCTGAACTTCCCCAAAGCATGTGGTCGAATCGCATCCCTCTCGTAGGAGGTCGTGTACCACTGATCCGAGTCCTTCGGCAGAAACACATTGAAGTGGTTGAACCAGAAGTCCGTCATCACCTCTTGCAGCTGCCGCTCGCTCAAAATCTCCCGCAGCACGTGCGCCTGCGCCAGCTCCTCGCCGATCCGATACTGCACCCCGACCCCACCTTGCATCGCCAGCAAAGTCTCCCGCTCCCGCGGGTTAAAGTCCGCCATCAGCGCCGTCCGCTGGTCCCCAGGCACATTCCCCGCAAACGCAATCCGATCCTCAACCGGCTCCGCATTCAGCGCCGCCATCCGCTCCTTCTTCGGTAGCGCAAACAGCTCTCCAGCGATGCGCGCCGCCGTAGCCTGATCCGCCTTCTTCTTCGCTGCCTTCTCTTCCTCCGTCGCCTCGACCGGCGGAGCCGCCTTGCTCACCTTCTCCGCCTCAAACTTCGCCACCTGCACCTGATACACGCTCAGCAACAAAGGATCTGTAGGATAAGGCCGCTTACCTTCCGCCACCTGCTGCACCATGCCTCGATCCGGAAATGTAGTCAGCGCCTGCTCCGGTGACATCCGGATCGTCGGAAGCTCCCCCAACCGCCGCTCCACCGCAGAATCCGCAATCTTCTCCGGCAGCATCTGCCCTTCGAGCCACGCCTCCACTCCTATTCCCGCCACCCGCTCCACATCCCCCGGACGAGCCCCATACGTGAATCGGTTCAGCACCTGCTCCGCCCGCTCCCGATCGCTCAGCGGCTTATCTTCCACCGCAGCCGTTGGCCCTTTGCGCCCATGCCGCCCTGCCTGCCCCCACACCGGCAGCCCCGCGACCACCAACACCAGCACTCCCGCACTCCAGCGAACAGGCAACCGCATGGCTAAACCTCTCTTACTAGAACGCTCCCTCGCACCCAAAGTTGTCAATTTCACGCGCTATAGAAAATTAGCTGTGGGTGTAGAGGGAGGCGTTGCTATCAACGTCATTTTCTCTCAAGAAAAATGACACTGCACCATGCTTCCACTCCACAGCACAGCTAATTTGCTCTAAACAGCAGCCTTGCCTGCCCATCGGTGCATCTTCGCCGTCCCACGCCGCCTCCAGACCAACCAAACCACCCGAGCCAGCAGCAGCATCGTCAACGCCGCCGCATCCGGCACCCAAAGCGTCACCCCTCGCTTCACGATCCACCAGTAGTGCACCACCCCGGCTATCGCCGCCACATACACCAGCCGATGCAGCCTCTGCCAGTTCTTCCCGCCCATCCACCGCAGCATAAACAAAGGAGAAGTCACTGCCAGCGCCAGCAAAACCACCCAGCTCAAAAGTCCAACCTGAATGAAACGCCGCTTCAGCAAATCGTCTGCTATCGATGGCCAAACCGCCTCCCACTGCGTGACAATCCCGCCCGGATGCCCCGCCCGCACCCCCGCGATTGCCGCCAGCACGTCATATCCCGAATACAGGAAAACATACGTAGCCAGATGGCAGCTCGCGTAAAGGAACGCATACAGCCCAATCAATCGCCGAAACCGAATCAGGTTCGAAAGCTTCGGATGCATCCGCCGGATCGGCGTCACTGCTAGGGAAGCGATCAGCAGCCAAAGCGCCCAGTTCCCCGTCCAGTGCGTCAGGTCGTTCACCGGATCGGCGCTCGCAGCCATCTGCCCGGAGCTATACCAGTGATAAAACCCCACCAGCGGCATGATGCAAAACAGATGCACCAGCACCTTCACATAAGGAATCGCGCGAGTTGGCATGCCATCCAGTCTACCCAACACACTTTGTCATCCCCTTTGTTTGTCTTTTCTTTTGTTGTCATCCCGTAGGGATCTGCGGTTGTTTTTGCCGTCTGCTGTTCTCTTCCCCACTCAATAAAACTTCTTCAAATCCATCCCGCTATAAAGCCCCGCCACCTGATCTCCATACCCATTGAACATCTGCGTCTCCACCGAGTGCGGCAGCAGACTCGAATCAATCCGCCGCTCCCGAGCCTGCGACCACGGCACCGTATCCACCGTAGGGTTCACGTTCGAATAAAACCCATACGCCGGAGGATTCGCCTCATTCCACAAAGTTCGCGGCTGCTTGTCAGTAAAGACCACCTTCACAATCGACTTCGGCGACTTATACCCATACTTCCACGGCACCACCACCCGCACCGGAGCCCCATTCTGGTTCGGCAGCGCCTGCCCGTAGCACCCGAACGTCAACATCGTCAGAGGATGCATCGCCTCATCCATCCGCAGACCCTCCGCATACGGCCAGTCGAACTGATCCTCATTCACCTCCGGCATCTGCTGCCGGTTGAAGTTGCTGATGAACTGCACATACTTTGCCTTCGGCAGAGGCTCGCAAAAGTTGATGAACTCGCTCAGCGAGTACCCATCCCACGGAATCACCATTGACCAGGCCTCGACACACCGGTGCCGGTAGACCCGGCTCTCCAGCGGCCGATAGTGCATCAGGTCATCGATCCCCACCATCTTCGGCGCCTTCACCAGTCCGCTCACCTGCACCGACCACGGCCGCGTCTTCAGCGTATGCGCATTCTTAGCTGGCTCATCCTTCGGAATCCCGAACTCATAAAAGTTGTTATAGGAGGTCGCCTTATTGAACGGAGTCTGCGTATCCGTAGCCTGGAACTTCCCGGGCACAATCGTCAGCTTCTCCTGCGCTCCCACTGTCAGCGGCATCAACCCCGCAGCCGCAGCCAGCCCAGCCCGCGCCATAAACTCCCGCCGCCCCAAAAACGCCCGCTCCGGCGTAATCTCCGACGACCGAATCTCCCCGCCATCCAGCCGCTTTCCACGAATCAACATAAATGCTCCTTGTCTCTACTCTTCTTATATAGACGGATTCGGAGCCCTGCTGGACGTTCAGCGGCCAGGACCATCAAGGTTGGAAGCGCGGCGGAGATCATTGACGACAAAGCAGCCTTGAGCACTTCGTTCAACGTGTCACCTCCGCCTTGGAGCCTTTGCCACCATCATAGAAGCCGCCTTCAGCTAGCCAGCCCCTGATACGGCAGAAACAGCTGAAACACCGTGCCGCTCTTTCCCTTCGCCTGTGAGCTCCTCACCCGCAGCCGCCCGTTATGCCGGGCCACGATCTCCGAGCTCACCCAAAGCCCAAGCCCCGTCCCCTGAATCCCCTTCGTTGTAAAAAATGCCGTGTACAGGCTCTTCATCGTCTCCGCGCTGATCCCGCTCCCGGTATCCGCAATCGTCAGCACCACCCCATGCACCCCCGTCCGCCACTCCGTCGCTTCCCTGCTCCGCACCACCAGCCGGCCACCCGCACCCTGCATCGCATCGATCGCATTCCGAACCAGGTTGCTCAGCACCTGCCGGATCTCACTCTCCAGGCAAACAATCGACTCCGTCATACGCTCCCGCACCTCTAGCTTCACCCCCGCATTCACCATCCGCCCCGAATACAAATCCAGCACCCCGCCCAGTAGATCCGCGCACCGGATCGCCTGCGGCTTCGTTGACTGCTTATAGAACCGCAGCGACTGTGACGTAATCTGCGCCACACGCTGTAACTCCTTATCCGCCTGCGACAAGTAACTTTTCAACTCCTCGCCGTCATCACTCTCCCGCGCCAGATACAGCAGGTTCATCACGCTCTCCAGCGGATTGTTGATCTCATGCGCGATTGAAGCCGCCAGCCGCCCCACGGCCGCCAGCTTCTCGCTCTGCCGCAGAGCAGCCTCAAACTCCACCCGAGCCGTCACATCCATCTGGATTCCCACCACGTGCGTCAGCGCCCCATCCCGATTCCGTATCGGGGAAAGCGCAAGCTCATTCCAGAACCCCGTCCCATCCTTCCGATAGTTCTTCAGGATCGCCACCACCTCGCGCTCGCCCCGCAGCGCCTCCCGGATCAGCGTCAATCCCGGCTGATCGTCCTCCCCGTTCTGCAAAAATCGGCAGTTCAGCCCCCGAACCTCTTCCAGGCTGTATCCCGTCATCACCTCGAATGCAGGGTTCACGTATACCAGCGGCATATCCGGCAAGGTAGCGTTTGCGACTGAAATACCACTGGTCACCGACCGGAAGATCCGCCGGTTCAGATGCAACTCCTCAAGCGCCGTCTCATACCGCCGCACATAGGCCCGGTGCGCATACAGAAACAGCCCCAGCTGCGCTACCGTCGCCCCCGGATCCTGCGGCAGCGTCAACACGCCCTCAAACTCCTGCTCACTTCCATTCGGAACCCTCGGAGGTGTGCCCGCTGGAACCCGCGCCCGCACCGCGATCACCGCAGGATTCACCCCTTCCACCTGCTCCTCGCGCCGCAGCAGCGCCATCCGGATCGCCCGCGCATCTTCGTCGTCGGCTACAATCAGCTCAAACTCCCCCACCTCCCCAGCCTCCACCTGGCTCAGGCTGAGCTCACATGGAATCAACTCCAGGTGAGCCGAAGCCGCCTCAATCAGCCGCCGATTCACCCCATCTGCAATCACCACCCCTACCTTCGGCCGCACCCCGGACAAATCTGTCACGTCTGCATCCGCCAACGCCCGCCTCATCTCCGGCTTTGCACTCAACCGACTCGCCTCGTTCTCCATCCTCAACATCCTTCCATGGCCCGAAAAAATCCGGCCGTCCACTTCCGTGCAGCACGCCTTGGCCTAGTTCGATGCAGAATGCCCGCGCCAAAGTCCCCATCTTGACCCTCCGGCTGCATCTCAAAAAGTCCCTCCCCCCATGTAGGCTAAGTCATCTGAATGGAGGACTTTACACAAACTCAAGCCTGAAATGAGGGACTTTACACCTCCAAGTCCAAAGCTAAGTCACATCGTTGGAAGACTTTGCGCTGTTTTAGACGGCAGGGTGGGGTACCAGGAGCCACTCTCGCTAAAATAGCTCATGGACCTGTTTCCGATCTTCCTCAAACTTTCCGCACGCCCCTGCATCGTCATCGGCGCCGGCAATCTCGCCGAGTCCAAGATCGAATCGCTCCGCGCAGCCCACGCCAAAGTCACCGTCATCGCCCCAAGCGCTCGTGCAAGCATTCAGGACCTCGCCGCCTCGGGTGAAGTCGAATGGCTCCAGCGCGAATACATCTCCGGCGATCTAGCCGGTAACTTCCTCGTCGTAGCCGCAACCGACAACCCGGAAGTCAACCGGGCCGTCTTCGCCGAAGCCGAAGCCGCCAACATCCTCTGCAACGCCGTCGACGACCCACCCTTCTGCGACTTCTACTTCCCATCAATCGTCCGCCGTGGAGACCTCCAGATCGCCATCTCCACTGCCGGAGCCTCGCCCGCCCTCGCCCAGCGCCTCCGCAAGGAGATCAACGCCCAGCTCCCCCTCGACCTTGGCGACTGGCTCACCGACCTCGGCAATCTCCGCCGCGAGGTCGTAGCCGCAGAACCCCTCAACGAGCAGCGCAAGCTCCTCCTCCATCAGCTAGCCCAACGAGACGTCTGCGGCTACGACGCCTGCCCCTCCCGCGCCATGGCCCGGCGCCACGCCCTCACCAATCCCCTTCCCACCCCGTCATCATGAGCGACCAACGGGAGCCCCACGCGAAGCCCAAGACACGCTACGAAGTGGCCGCCGCCCGCGCAGAGCGCCCTTTGGTCTATCTCTGCGGCGCCGGCCCCGGAGACCCAAACCTGCTCACCCTCCGCGCCGCCCACCTGCTGGCCACCTGCGACACAATCCTCCCGGACGACCTGGTCTCAGACGAAATCCTCGCCATGGCGAACCCACAGGCCCAGATCGTCCCCGTAGGCAAGCGCTGCGGCCAGCCCCGCATTACCCAGGCCGGCATCCACGCCCTCATGCTCGAGCACGCGCAGCAACGCCGCTCCGTGCTCCGCCTCAAATCCGGCGACCCCCTAATCTTCGGCCGAGCCGGAGAGGAAATCGACTTCCTCACTGCCCAGCAGATCCCGTTCGAGATCGTCCCCGGCATTACCACTGCCTTTGCTGTAGCCGCATCCCTCAAGACGCCGCTCACCGATCGCGCCGCCGCCTCCAAGCTCATCCTCGCCACCGCTCACCACAGCGCCTCCAAGGCTGAGCCCGTCGCCTGGAAAGGAGCCTTCCCTCCTGAAGCCACCCTCGTCCTCTACATGCCCGGACGCGACTTCCACCGTCTCTCCGCTGACCTCATCGCCTCCGGCATCCCCCCCGAAACTCCGGTAGCCGCCGTCTCCAGGGCCTCAACCCCGAATGAGCAGGTAACCTCCACCACCCTCCGCCTCCTGCCTGAATCCACCCCCGGTGCGGCCCCCTTGATCCTCCTCATCGGCCACGCCATCCGGCTGCCCTAACCGGTCCGCCCCCGAGTTCGGAGGCGAAGACATCCATTCTCCTAAGCTCAGCACTCTCGGCAGACCCAAAATCGAGATGACATCTGCTATGTCACAGCGGGCTTCATACTAAGCTCGGTCCCGGCCCGATACTCGCCGAGCGAACAGGCACAAACGTCAGTCTTCCGCCCGTAGCTCCGTGCCCACACGTTCCTCCCCGAAAAGGGTCACCAGCGCGAGCAGAAGCGCCACAACGATCACAGTTCCCGCCATCACCGTTCGAAGTCCGCCCGGATACCGTCGCGCCAGAACAGCCTGCAGCTTGCCATTACGCGAGGTCAGCAGATTTCCCAATTGGTACGCGAACCCGGGAAAAATGGCGCGCACCGGACCCGGCGAAAGCTCATTGAGATACGCCGGCACGACACCCCACGCGCCCTGCACCGCAAACTGCATCAGAAAGCCGCCCACACCCAGCGCCACCACCGTATGCGAATACGCCCAAAGCGGGATCATAGGCAACGCCAGCAGCGACGCGCAGATAATCGTGCGTTTCCGCCCAAGCCGCTCAGATAGCGCACCGCAGCCAATCCCGCCGCACAGCGCTCCCAGGCTGGCCACCACCACCAGGAGCCCCGCTCGTCCACCCGTCAGGCCTTTTTCCCGCTCCAGAAACGTTGGATACAGATCCTGCGTGCCGTGGCTGAAGGCAGTGAAGACCGTCATCAGCAGCACCAGGAACAAAAAGGAAGGCACATACTGCCGCAGCGCAGGCCACTCATACCGGCTCCTTCCGCTTGCCACTCCGCGCCGTCCTTCCAGCCATGCCGGAGACTCGTCGACCCGTGCCCTTAAGTAAAATGCCAGCAGAGCAGGGCTGGCGCCGATCAGGAACATGACCCGCCAGGGCGTAAACCAGCCCGTCCCGTGGAGATGCGGAAATAACAGCCAGTAAAGTGCCGCCGCAAGTAGGTTCCCCACCACGTACCCCTCCTGAAGCAGCCCGGAAAAGAAGCCGCGCCCCTCCAAAGGCAGCGTTTCGAGTGCCAATGCCGCGCCCACACCCCACTCCCCGCCCATAGCGATCCCAAAAAGTGCACGGCAAACCAGAAAACTGCGGAAGCCGGGCGCAAACGCGCTGGCAAGCTCGAACACGGAAAATGACACCACGTTGAGCATCAGAGTCGGCCGTCGGCCAAACCGCTCCGCCATCGCGCCGAACAGCGCCGCACCCACCGGCCGCATCACCAGCGTCCAGAAGATCGCATCCGCTATCGAAGCCAGCCCAACGTGAAACTCCGCCGCGATTGAGCCCAAGCAAAGCGTCAACAGAAAAAAGTCGAACGCGTCCAGAGTCCAGCCCATGAAGCACGCCGTGAAGGTGCTTCGCTGCGGCCGGCTCAGCGCCGTCCAGTGGTCCAGCATTCCCATGATCCCGCCATCCTAGCATCCGGCCTCACCGATGCCGCTCGGGATGACTCACATAAAAGAGAATCAGGAAAGATGGTGCAACATTGAATCAACATCCGCTATGATGAGATGGCAAAAACTTGAGCTCCCGCATAGCACCACTACGTTCCTCAGGAAAGGTTCTTCTATGTCCAAGCTTCGTTCTCTTCGCCTCCGTATACTTGCGCCGGCCGTCTTGGCCCTGACGGCATCGGCAGTCCACGCCCAGAGCTCCACCTGGGCCATCGACCCCGCTCACTCCGGCGTCAACTTTGAGATCCGCCACCTCGGCGTTTCCAACGTTCGCGGTGCTTTCCACAAGGTCACCGGCACAGTCAAGCTGGATGAAAAAGACATTACCCACTCCTCCGTAGAAGCCGTCATCGACACCACCACCGTCAACACAGACGAGCCAAAACGCGACGAGCACCTGAAAAGCCCGGATTTCTTCAACATCGCCAAGTACCCCTCCATGACCTTCAAATCCACCGCCGTCACCAACGCGGGCGGCAAACTGAAGCTCGTCGGCGACCTCACGCTGGACGGCGTAACCAAGTCCGTAACGCTCGATCTCGACGGTCCCGCAACACCCATGAAGACGCCGCAAGGCAAGACCGTCAGCGGCTTCTCCGCCTCGGGCCTCATCCACCGCGCAGAATTCAACTTTGGCCAGAAGTACACCGCACCGATGCTCGGCGACGATGTCAAGTTCACCATCGATATCGAGATGGATAAGCAGTAAACACCAAAGCAAAAGCCTCCGGGTGCAGATGCGCCCAGGAGGCTCTTGTTGCAGCCGGTGTCTCTTACGCCTTTGCCCGGCCGGCGTTCGTTCCGTTCGCCAGCAGACTGTCGTCCGGCTCCTGGTTATACTTTTTCAGCAGCTGATGATGCAGACAATAGAGCGCCAACTCCAGCCGGTCAGAGACTCCCAGCTTGTCATACACTTTGCGCAGGTAGTTCTTGATGACCTGCTCGGTCGTCCCAATCTGGTAGGCGATCTCCTTATTCCGCATCCCTCGCGTGATGCAGCTGATGATCGCCAGCTCCTTCTTCGAAAGCCTCGGCTGGCTGCGCGGATTCGTCAAAGTCGAGGCCTGCGAGCGATACGCATCGATCACCCAGCTGATCGACTGATTATCGATCCACGTCTCGCCCGCCGCAATCTTGCGGACACACTTGATCAGCAGGTCCGGCGAGATAGACCGCGGCACCACCCCGCGGACGCCGCGCCGATACAGCTCAACCGTATTTGTCTCATCGTTTTCCACGACTTGAACGATCAGCTTCGCATCCGGCGCACGCCGCACCAGCTCCGGAATCGCGTCCACCGCGCCCGCCAGTAACTGTCCTTCCAGCACCACCACATCGGTCGGAAATCGAACCAGCGCGGAATACAGGTTGGGAAGCGTCTCCGCCTGGGCCACAACCCGTATGTCGTCTTCCAGCGCAAACACCTTCCGCATGCCGACGCGGTAGATTGCCTGTGAGTCCGCCAGAATAATCCGGATTGCCGGATTGCCGTTCTGGCCTTCGTCGGTTTCCAGTTCAAGATGCTCGGTGGAACTGATATCAATGACAGTCATTGCTTAAGCCCTCAGGGAATATTCATCAATGATCGCGGCCGCTTGCATGTCGTCTCCATGCTGTTGGCAACGGACCACCCGTCCGACACACTGGACAGATACGTCCTCGGGTGTCCCCATCACCGCCGCAGGCATCGTGATCGTAAATTCGATCAAGCTATCTACCTCCGGCAGCGTCTTGCCGGTGAAAAGAATCCCGTTCGCCGAGATGTTGTCGGTAACCGCCTCAATCTCACCGTGTGCCGTCCGAATCAGAAGTCCAAGCTGCATCGGAAAACGCACCGCCGTTCGTACCTGGTCGATCGCGCCTAGTCTGCTTCCGTCTGTCATGCTTTCCTCTTCGGCAGCCGAGATCACTTCAATCTTTCGTGTCCTCTTCCACCATGAAGTTTACCGCACCGAATCGGCATGGCAGTAACCTTTCGGTGTTACCGAGATGACCTTTGGTCGTCACTAAACCCAATTTGGGAAACGTCCGTCATCACAGCAGAACTCAGAAGTCGCTAACCCCCCCAACACTGAAGGCCGCAGAGCCCCCAATCCACTCCTGGTTCCGGTTATGATCAACCCCCATCATCAGCCCACGCCCCAGCCGCACCAGGCTCTGCACCGGCGTCATCTCATCCCGGCCATCCGGCCAAAGATACATAATCCGAACCTCCGCCTGCGTCATCCCAAACGGCGTCTCGATCACTGGCTCAAACCGCACCCGCTCCTGCAAAAGATACAGCGAACGATCCTGCTCCGCGATCGCCACCAGGTCCGCGTCCGTCGGCGAAAATTCAATCCCCTTACCGGCAAATGAGTAAAGCGGCTTCAGCAGCAGATTCTCGCGGTCCTCAGGCAAACGGTCACGTCCGCGCCCGGCAAACCAGTCATCCAGAAACACAGCCGCCGGAACGGATTCGTGCTCCAGATATGGCAGTGAAAACTTGCTTACCCGGAAGTACCAGTTCGGCTGCCCCGCCCACTCCACATCCAGATCGTCCCGGTAGTCGAAGCCCGGCACAATCCCCTTCCGCTCTACCTCATCCACGATCGCCCGGTTGTAGATACGCTCGATCGGAACCCACCGCCCATTCTTCTCGTACAGCAGCTTGCGCCCATCCTTCTTCACCCTGGCGATGTCGACCGTCGCAATCCCCAGCCGATCCTCATACACGTGAAAGTCCGGCAGCGTCTTCTGCCCGTCCGGTTCCACCTCCGTCAGCACCACGTTCTCCGGCGCATGGTCCCCAAGAATCGTCTCCCGCAGCAGATCCCAATAACCCGCCTCCGTCACCCCGCCCAGCCGCGTCTCCTGCTCCTCGTCCAGGCCATAGACGCGCCGGTACTCCGCCGCCAGCAGATCCTGGTACCCGAAGATTGAAGGAAAAGCCTGCAACTCCACCAGCTTCGGCTCGAGCCTCCCATCCGCCCCACGCACCAGCCCAAAATCCACCGTCATGAAGGTCGGCCGAGGGGTGTCGTTCGGAACCCGGTACTTCTCCGGGATCGCCCCATCAGACCTCCGCATATACTCCGGGTTGTCGATCAACTGGTGCGTCAGCGCCCGCCCGCTCTCTGCCATCTCCTCCAGCAGCGATTGCGGGAAAAAGCAAGGCGTCTCGCAGATCCGAAACTGAATCTCGGTCCTCGTCGCCTTATCTAAGTTAGCCTTCAATGCCGCATACCGAGCGGCAGAGAACTGCTCCTCATTGAACCGCTTCCGATACGGTTGCAGCATGCTTCCCCCACCTAGCTATTGGTCTGCCGGCCCAGCAACTACGCGTCGATCAGAAACTCGCCATCCCGCATAATCTGTTCTTCCCCATCCGCATCCCCCAGCCAGATGTTAAAGCCCAGCCCGACCACATCGATATGCGTCGAAGACTTCCACTTCGCCCCGGTATGTGCGCCATAGGGATCGCCAAACGCAATGTGCACTCCAGGAAACTTCTCGTCCTGCAGTATGTTCCCGATCACCCGTTCCACCCCGATGTTCGTTCCAATCGCAAACTCTCCGACACGGTCCGAGTTCTCATCCGTATGCGTATAAGCCCAGAAATCCTTCTCCAGCTGCTTGTTTTCGCTGACCGCCCGTACAATCCGGTTCCCTTCAATGTGAATCGTTAACGGCGTCTCCCGCAGCAGCCCATACTCCTTGCACAGGTAATCCCCCACCACTCCGTCGACGACAAACACGCCATTCACCTCACCCGGCGCCGTAAAGCACTCCCCGCCCGGCAGGTTCCCCCACTTCTCCTGGCTGATGATCCCGCTCGTCTTGAACCACCGGTACTCCGGCTCCATCTGCGCATGAAGATCGGTGCCCGCAGCCGTCGTCGCCCGCACATACGTGGCCTTGCGCACCTTATCCAGCACCGCCTGGCTCAGCCGGTCGACCGCATTGAAGTCCGCCCGCATACCCTGCGTCATAATCTCCGGCGTGATATTCACCATGTGCGCATGGCGCATCCGCCGCCGGTTCACCACATCCGTCATCTGCATCCGGCTCTTCAACTCGTTCGGCTGCACCTCAACAGCAAAGATGCTCACCTGCGAGCTCTCCATATCATCCAGCACCTCGGCCGGCATCCCTTCCAGCGGCCGCTTCGCTAACTCCTCCAGCACAAACGAATTCCAGGCACAATCCAGCTCTTCCAACTCCACCGCAATCGAAGCCGCAATCTGCAAACAGCTCCGATCCGTAATCAGCGTCACCTTCTCATCCGGCTGAATCTTCAGGCAGGTCGTCACCGCATTCCGCGCACCCTCGCCGAACTCCGACGGAAACGGCACCTGCAACAGATCAGTCACAGGCTTGGCCTTCTCCCGTACTTCGGCGATCCCAACAGCGTCGACCATCGGCTCCAACCTGCTCGTTGTCATCCTTCAAGTTTACCGGGATTTCACATCCCCGTCACACAATCAGCCCGGAAAACACGCCACTACAGCCCGGTTCGAGTCTCCTGAGCCATATAGTCCACTACAGCACGCAAACTGTCCGTCTCCCGAAAGACTTTCAACTGCCGATCCGCCCCGGAACCCATCTCCAGCATCGTGTGAATGTACTCCACCGCCTTCCGGCTCCCCAGTTCGTCCAGCACATCATCCACCCAGCGCAGATACTCTCGGATCAACTCCCGCGCTGGCAACTCCTCCTGCTTGCCGAAGTCAATCATCTTCCCGTCCAGCCCATACCGGATCGCCCGGAACTTGTTCTCCATCAGCAGCGCCCTGGAGTATTGCCGATAGTCCACATTCTGCGCGTGCAGCTTCCAAAGCTTGCAAGCCGTCGCCTGAATCAGCCCAGCAATCGCCAACGTCTCCTCCGCCCGCATCGGAATATCGCACACCCGCACCTCCACCGTGTCGAAGAACGGATGCGGTCGCACATCCCACCAGATCTTCTTCGCATTGTCGATGCAGTTGGTCTTGATCAGCAGGTCGACATAACTCTCAAACTCCGAGTAACTCGTAAAGCTATCCGGAATATTCGTCCGCGGAAACCCCTCAAACACCTTGCACCGGTAGCTCTTATAGCCGGAATCCATCCCCAGCCAAAAAGGAGAATTCGTCGAAAGCGCCAGGATATGCGGCAGAAAATAACGCAGCGAGTTCATCACCCGGATCGCCGCCTCCTTGTCCTCGATCCCCACATGCACATGCAGCCCGAAGATCAGGTTTGACCGCGCCGCAAGCTGCAGATCCTCCACCACCTGCGCATACCGCGGATCCGGGTAGATCTCCTGCGCCCGCCAGTCCGCAAACGGATGCGTGGCTCCCGCCACCAGCATTAGCCCATTCTCCTCCGCCAGACGGATCATATTCCGCCGCAGATCGTAAAGGTCCTCGCGCGCCTCCTCGATGTCCTTACAGATCCGCGTCCCCACCTCAATCACCGACTGATGCAGCTCCGCCTTGACCCGCTCCTCCAGCCGAATCTTCCCCTGCGCCAGCATCTCCGTCGCTATATGCGACCGCAGATCCCGCGTCTCCGGATCGACCGTCTGATACTCCTCTTCAATCCCCAGCGTAAACGTAGGCCGCATCCACACCTCCACCAACCGTGCCGCAAAGAAGAGTCGA
Source organism: uncultured Granulicella sp. (assembly GCA_964282815.2). Classification (GTDB taxonomy): domain Bacteria; phylum Acidobacteriota; class Terriglobia; order Terriglobales; family Acidobacteriaceae; genus Edaphobacter. The sequence continues at coordinate 532,385 of CBDIOH010000008.1, read as the reverse complement.
TATACCCAGGCCCTCGTCTACTTCGTCGCTGCTTTCTTCGAGCTCTTCTTAGCTGCAGTCTTCTCCACAACCGCCGGAACGGCAGACTTACTCGCGACCTTCTTCGCCGCCGCCTTCGCCGGAGCCGCCACACTTCCAGGATTCAAAAATGAGTTCCACTTCAACTCACCCTGCGGCGGCCCGTCCAGCGCCTTCTTCACTGCCAGCTTCGCCACCTTGTCCACAATCCACTCAAAACTCTCCGCACCCACAGAATGGTAATCCGCATCCGGAGCAGGGTTCATAAAGTCGATCGCATACGGCACCCCATCCTCAACCGCAAACTCCACGGTATTGAGGTCATACCCCAAAGCCCGGCACAAAGTCAGCGCATCCTTCTCCACCCGCGCCAGCAAAGCCGGATCATAGTCAGGCGGCTCCAGCACATACCGCTCATGATGCGGCCGGCTGGGGTCATACGGCATAATCCGCACATCCTCCTGCCCCACCACATAGCACCGGAAATACTCCTTGAACTTCACCGCCGCCTGCAGCGTCATGCACAGGTCCCGCGTCTGGTCATACGCATGGAAGAACTCATCCCAGCTATGCACATGGAAGACATCCTTCCATCCGCCGCCGTCATGCGGCTTTAGAAATGCCGGAAACCCGACATACTCAAAGATCCCCTGCCAATCCAGCGGAAACTGTAAATTCCTCACCGACTGCGGATTGATATCCGGCGGAAAATGCTTATGCGGCAGCAGCACCGTCTTAGGCACGGCAACCCCCAACTTGCTCGCCAGCGCGTAATTGAAAAACTTATCGTCCGCGCTCCACCAGAACGGATTGTTGATCACCTGCGTCCCGGTCAGCACCGCATTCTTCAAATAAGCGCGATAAAATGGCATATCGTGCGAAATCCTGTCCACAATCACCGCGTAAGGACAAGGCTCCGCCATCACCACCCCGCCCACCGTCACAAACTCCGCTGAAATCCCATCCACTCCCATCGAGTTGATCCGCGCCACCAGCGCTCCTGGAAACGTATTCTCCATCCCAAACAAAACACCAATCTTCTTCATCCATCCTCCGATCCGCTTTAACTCACCACTTACCACTCGACACTGGCCTACAAATACTTCTGAATCATCCTCTGCCACTCCGGCCAGTCATGCATACTGTGTTCGCCCCAGACATCCAGCCTGCAGCCGATACCCTTGTTCTGCATCACCGCGGCCATTCGCTGATTCGCTCCCAGGCAGATATCCCACTCCCCCGTGGCCAGCACATACGTGTTCTCCCGATACCGGTCCAGATACCACCCATCCTGCATGTTCGGGATGTACTGCATCGGCTCATGGAAGTACACGTCGCTGTCGTGATACCCCCACAAAAAACTCGTTGTGTCGAAGGCTCCGCCCATAGACAGCACACCGGTAAACAGATCCGGATGCCGCAGCGCAATATCCATCGCGTGGTACCCGCCGAAGCTGCACCCCATCAGGATCCGCTTCGGACTCCAGTTCTTCTGCTGCACCAGCGGCAGCACCTCCGCGCAGATGTAGTCCTCATACTGCATCTGTCGCGCAATCCGCCATCGCGGAGGAACATCCCGGTTGTACCAGCTCTCCGCGTCCACAGAATCCACGCAAAACAACTGCACCTCGCCTGCCTCAATCTTGCCCCAGACCGCTCCCACCATGCCACGATCTTCAAACTCGAAAAACCGACCACAAGACGTTGGAAACACGATCGCCGGCAGCCCGCCATGTCCGAACACCAGCATCTCCATATCACGCCCCAAACGGCCTGAGTACCACCTGTGATATTCCCTGTTCATCCCACCGCCTTTCCCAATCGAAACCGCAACGCCAGGCGCACCGTCCCAGATCCGCTCAGACCCAACGCTCTGCTACTCTGATGCCATCGTAGCGCACTGGAGTCCCGCCCAAGCTTTGAAGATCATCCCCAGCACCTCCGCCGCCGAGCCTCGCCGCGCCTCCATTCAGCCTCGCCCCGCAAGCCTTACGCCCATCGCTCCAGACGAACACCCCGTCCCCCGCCTCGACCTCTTCACCCTCCACTCCGCCGCCCTGCCCGACCCGGACCTCCGCCAGATCTCCGTCTACCTCCCCGAGGCCTACCTCGCCGAGCCCACCCGCCGCTTTCCCGTCTTCTACCTCCACGACGGCCAGAACCTCTTCGACCCCCGCACCTCGTACATCCCCGGCCGCACCTGGCAGGCCGGGGCCACAGCAGACCGCCTCATCGCAGCCGGCCAGATCGAGCCCCTTATCCTCGTCGGCATCGCCAACACCGGCCTCCGCCGCATGCCCGAATACACTCCCACCCGCGACCATCGCATGGGCGGAGGCGAAGGACGCCGCTACGGCCGCCTCCTCACAGACGAGCTGAAGTCCCTCATCGACCAGCGCCTCCGCACCCTTCCCGGCCCAGCCGACACCGCCCTCGGAGGCTCCTCGCTCGGCGGCCTCGTCAGCCTCTTCCTTGGTCTCGAGCGCCCAGACATCTTCGGAAAGCTCGCCGTCATCAGCCCCAGCATCTGGTGGGATCAGCGTTCCATCCTTACCTTCGTCCAGCAGGCCCGGCCCAAGCCCCAACTCCGCATCTGGCTCGACATCGGTACCGCCGAAGGCATCCGTCACGTCCGCGACACCGAACTCCTTCACCGCCTGCTCCTCCGCAACGGCTGGCGCGACGGCGAAGACCTCAAACTCCTCATCATCCCGGATGCAGCCCACAACGAAGACGCCTGGGCCGCCCGCTTCGACCAGATCCTCACCTTCCTCTTCCCCTCACCTGAGGCGAGCCGGCCGGACTAGCCCCCAACCACTTCCCTGTGCGATACTCGTTGGGTCGGGTTGCTTTTTCCCTCCCCGCCGAAGTGCATCCTCTTTCGCAGCGTGAGAGAGTGCCGGCTCCGCCCAAACTTTACGTTCCATCTGAGAGGTTTTCCCGTGTTGATGATCCGTCTGGCGCGCGTTGGCGCTCGCAAGCAGCCCCACTACCGCATCGTTGTCATTGAGAAGGATCGCGCCCGCAACGGCCGATCCGTCGAAGTAGTCGGCACCTACAATCCCCGCACCACTCCGGCCACCGTCCTGCTCAAGCACGACCGCATCTCCTACTGGACCGGCAATGGAGCACAGCTTTCTGAGCGCGTCGCCAAACTCGTCTCCGCTACACCCGCTGCCGCCAGTGCGGATACCGGACAGGCTGCCGCTTAGCGGGTGTCGCGCAGACTCCTGGGTAACAGGGTTTCAAGTACCCAAAGACTTGAAAACATTCAGCTTTGCTGTTCCCTCACCACAAAAAAGACTCGTACACTTAGCTTCAGAGCGCATTCTTCGTGACAGCGCGTAGAAGTTCACAGTTTTGGCATCAAAGCCAGAACTGGGAAGTCTTTCGACGGCCAAATTGATTGCCCTCCTGAGGACATCCTCACACCAGATGAGGAGTTCCGCCCCGGAGGTCTGGGTCGCCGACATTTTGCTTGAAGGGAACATACAATGACGCAAGACCCGGCGCGGTCGGCGAGGGAAGACCTCGCTCGCTCCATGCAGCACTTGATCTCCCAGATTGCTAAAGCCCTCGTCGACTCCCCGGACAGTGTCACCGTGGAGACTGAAACTGAAAACGATTCCACCGTCCTCGTCCTCCAGGTCGCCCCTGGCGATCTCGGGAAGGTCATCGGAAAACAGGGCCGCACCGCCCGCTCCATTCGAACAATCCTCGGCGCGGCCAGCATGAAAGCCCAGCACCGCTTCGCACTCGATATCCGCCAGGAAGGCGTTCCAGGCTCAGCACCCGCCTCTAGAAGTTCGGAAACGGACTGAGATACCATGACACCAGCCCAGACAACCGTCCAAACACTGGCCCAGAAACGGTCCAGAGCATTGCACATTCCTCAGTGCAACTCGTAGCTTTGATCCAGACCTAAACCACATCGTTTGAATATTTTGCGCAATACCACCGGGTGGGGGGATCGGAACTCCACCCGGGCAATCTGCGACGTGGAATCCAAAGCAGGCCGAGTCTCCTGAAGCCCCTATCCTAAAGCCCGCGTATCCTGAAACCATGAGCGGCGCATCCCTGCTGAATCAAAATCAAGAGGCAGTCTGGACCACCTTGGCCGTCCTCCTGCGTCCGCAGGGCCGCAAAGGCGAGCTTCTCGCAGACCTGCACACAGACCCTGCCGCGTTCGACCCTCCTCTTAAAGTCTTCCTGGCCCCGCCAGAATTCGCCGGCCCGGCCTCCGCCGCCCGCCCCACAGAGATCCTTTCCACTTGGCTTCCCAGCGGCCGCAACCAGGGCCGCATCGTCCTCCAGTTGGCACAGATCTCCTCCATCACAGAGGCCGAGCGCCTCGCCGGCCTCGCCGTCCTCATCCCTCGCGCCGAGCGCCCCAGGTTGGACGAGGGGGCGGAGTACATCGAGGACCTCATCGGCTGCCGGATCTTTGACGGAGACGCCCTCATCGGAACACTCGAATCGATCGAGTTTTCCACAACTCCGGAGGGGAAACGCCTGCTTGATGTTGCTCCTTTGCTAACCGTGGTAACCACAGCCGGTGATGAAGTACTCATCCCCTACGTCCTCCCTTTCGTCCGTTCCGTGGACATCCTCGCTCGCTGCGTCACTATGAAACTGCCCGAGGGCTTGCTCGAGATCAACCTCCCCGGCCCACGACCCTGATCAAGCCACATACTCATGCGCATCGACCTCATCTCCATCTTCCCGGACTTCTTCCAGAGCCCGCTCAACCACGGTGTCGTCGCCCGTGCCGTCCGCGCAGGTTCGGTCGATCTCCACACCCACGACCTCCGCAGCTTCACCCATGACCGTCATCGCACGGTGGACGATCGCCCCTTTGGCGGGGGAGAGGGCATGGTCCTCAAGCCAGCGCCCATCTTCGATTGCTTCCAGTCGCTTCACCTGGCAGACAAACCCATTCGCGACCCCGCACGCGAAACCGTCATCCTCCTCTCAGCCCAGGGCCGCCCCTTCACCCAGTCGACCGCCGCGCAACTAGCTTCGCTCGAGAGGATCGTCCTTCTCTGTGGACGCTATGAGGGAGTGGACGAGCGGGTCAACACACTTCTCTGCGACCGCGAGATCTCCATTGGGGATTACGTCCTCTCCGGGGGAGAGTTAGCCGCGCTGGTCCTCGTTGATGCCATCGTCCGCCTGGTACCAGGCGTGCTCGGCAACCCTGACTCCGCCGTGCATGAAAGCTTCGGCGTCCCGGATGCCGGCGGCACATACCTTCCCGGAGCCGTTCCCCCCAGCACCCACGGCTCCGGCGGCCTGCTGGACTATCCCCACTACACCCGTCCCGCGGAATTCCGCGGCCTCCCCGTCCCAGAAGTGCTCCAGCAGGGTGACCACATCAAAATTCGCCGTTGGCGGCGCGAGCGGCAGCTCGAAAAAACCCTTCGCAACCGTCCCGATCTACTCGAACAGGCGCACCTGACCGCCGAAGATCGACGCTTCCTCGCCGCCCTGTCCGCCTCAGAAAAATCCAACGAAAACACCGCTCCTGATGTAAACTAAAACTTCGAGTTCTGAACAGGAAAGTTGCTATGTCAATCCATCCCATCATGCAGAAGCTGGCCGCCAAGTTTGAGCGGACCGACCTCCCCGCCTTCGCGCCCGGCGACACCGTTCGTGTCCAGGTAAAAATCAAGGAAGGCGAGAAAGAACGCCTCCAGGCCTTTGAGGGCATGGTCATCGCCTGCAAGCGCGGCCCCCAGGGCACCTTCACCGTTCGCAAAATGAGCTTCGGCCAGGGCGTCGAGCGCATCTTCCCCTTCAACTCCAAAGTCGTCGATAAGGTAGAAAAGGTTCGCTCCTACCAGGTCCGCCGCTCCAAGCTCTTCTACCTCCGTGGTCTCCGCGGCAAGGCTGCCCGCCTCCGCGAGGTTGAGCGCGCCAAGTAAAGCCTCCCGCGACACAGCAAGGCCCCAGCCAAGGCTGGGGCCTTTTCACGTTCAAAAGGCCGGGTTATCTCACATCTCGCTTCTGAGATGTGGGATAGTTCACGGCAAGACTTACCGCGCCGCCACCTGCTTCCCTCCTCCGATGTACGTCACCCGCCACACCGACCGGCTCCCATCGTCGGTCACCAGCAGCGCCCCATCGTTCGCCACAGCAACTCCAACAGGCCGACCCCAAACCTGCCCATCTGCCGTCACAAAGCCCGTCAGGAAGTCGGCATACTCTCCCGTAGCCTTGCCGTTTTGCGTCGGCGCCATCACCACCTCATACCCGCCCCGGCGAGCCCGGTTCCACGACCCATGCTCCGCCGCAAAGATCGCGCCCTTATAGCTCGCTGGAAAGCTCCCGGTTGAAGACTGCGGATAAAACAGCATCTCCAGCGAAGCCATATGCGGTTGCAACAGGATATCCGGCGTAATCACCTTGGAAGCAATGTCCTGCCGGGAACATGTCTTAGCCTCTTCGTCCGTAAGTGCCTCCGCCCGTTCCGGCTGAAGCGCCGTCCCATCCGCGCAAGGCAGCGGCAGCCGCGGATCGCGATGGCCGCCCATTGTAGTACCACGGCCAGCCATAAAAACCACCCTCCTCAACCGAGGTGATGTAGTCCGGCACCAAATTATTACCCAGGTTATCCCGCTCATTGGTGGAGCACCAAAGCGACCCGGTCACCGGATTGATCGCCTCGCCCACACAGTTCCGGATCCCGCTCGCATACACCTTCACAAACTTGCCCTGGGGCGTAAACTCCAGCACATCCGCGCGGTGAAACTCCCGCGGATGCGTATCCGGATCATCCGCATTCGACCCCGAGCCCACCGACACAAGCATCCGCTCCCCCCACCTTGGTAAACACCACATCCCGCGTCCAATGGCCGCCTCCGCGCAACTGCGCATACCCCGGCAGGTCTGGCACGATCATCTCCGGCCCCGCGGATGCCTGCAAATCGCCCGCGCGATATGGAAAGCGCATCACCGTCGTCGTATTCGCCACATAAACGAACTTCGGGTCGTGGGCCGGGTAAAACGCAATACCAAACGGATGGTCCAACCCCGTTGCAAACTGCGAAATGACCTTCGCCCGCCCATCCGGCCGCACGCCGCGCAGCACGAACACGGTGCCCGCCGCGGAATCCGAGACAAACAAGTCTCCATTGGGGGCCGTTCGGATCAAACGAGGCTCGCGGAACGTTCCCCTTGGTCGCCGGCCCAAGCACTGCCTTCTTGTTCGAGGCCTGATCGAGCCCATTGTCGCCGCCCGCATACAACGTCACCTTGAAACCCGTAGGCGCCACCGGCCACGCGCTCTGCGGCCGCTCCACCACGCTAGGTCCGTTATCGACCGCCTCCGATGGCATCGGCTCCGGAAGATCGTTCACCGTGATCTTGTGCACCACCCCCGGCTTCTGCTGCGTGTAATCGGCAAAGGCGGCCTGACCCGTCACCGCCCTGCTGACCCCACGCAGCCGCGGTCACCAGACACGCAGCAATGGGGAATATCTTTGAAATTCGCATTTTGATGGCTCCTCCCGGATCTCTGAGGCAGCGAGCCGCCTCCAGTCACATAGATGCATTCAGCACCCATCAGCATGCCGACAGATGTCCCCCAAAAGCCGGCCACTCTCTCTCACTGATTCACGCCGGGTGGAAACAAAAGCGATATTTTGGCTCCAACTGAAATCGCGCTTAGTATAAGAGGTGCCCCCTCGAACGAAAGAGAGTCATCCATGCCAATCCAACGCTTTGAGAACACATTGCTCCGGAGACTGGACCAAACCACGTTGGATCGTCTTCACCTTCGTGCCGTGAACTTCGAGCTCGGCCACGAACTTGAGTTCCCCGGTATCAAGATAGCCAACCTCTTCTTCGTAGAAACCGGAATGGCCTCGATCACCAACACCTTCCAGGACGGCTCCCAGGTTGAAGTCGGCATGTTCGGCTATGAATCGGTGATCGGCGTCTCTGGCCTGATGGGCAGCAAACGCAGCCTTAACCGCGTCTACACTCAGATCGCTGGGCGCGGCTACTCCACACCCATAGAAATCGCACGCCGCGAGTTCCAGACCGGAGGCCTCTTCCAGGAGCTTTGTCTCAGCTTCGTCCAGGCGCAGCTCCTGCAGGCTATGCAGTCCGCCGGATGCAACGCCAAGCACAATGTGGAGCAGCGCCTCGCACGCTGGCTGCTCCTCTGCGCCGACCGCGCCCAGAGCCTCACCTATCGCATGTCCCACGAGTTTCTCGCCGACATGCTCGGAAGCACGCGTCCAACCGTCTCCACTGCCGCCGCCATCCTCAAAGACGAGCGGCTCATCGACTACCGGCGCGGAGTCATCGTCATCCTCAATCAGCAAGGGCTTGAGAACCGCTCCTGCGAGTGCTATCGCGTCATCAAGAACCACCTGGACAGCTACGCAGACTTCGAATCCGCCGCCGTGGCCTGAAGCTTCCTCGCTCCAATCACCGCTTCCCCCGCTGAAACTCACGGTAAGCCTCGCTCTTGCCGATTCCCCGCTCCCGCGCCACCCGCTTCAGCGCCTCCATCTCCGCCAGCCCATCCGCCGTCTGCAGCCGCCGCACCGCCTCCCCAATCGTCTCCCCCGCATTCTCGACCGCCTCACCCTCCGGCCGCCGAAACAGCAGCACCATCTCCCCTCGCACCTGCGGCCGCCCCGCCAACTCCGCCCGAACCTCCGCCGCCGTCCCGCGCAAAAACTCCTCATGCAGCTTCGTCAGTTCCCGCGCAACCACCACCGGCTGCTCCGCCGAGATCACCTCCGCAAAATCCCCCAGCGCCTCCAGAATCCGGTGCGGCGACTCATAAAAAACATGCGTCATCTCGCCCGGCGCGATCCCCTCCAGCACCGTCCGCCGCTCCCCAGACTTCCCCGGCAGAAACCCATGAAAGCAGAACGCCTCCGCACTCAGCCCACTCGCAATCAACGCCGAAACTGCCGCATTCGCCCCCGGAATCGGATACACATCCACCCCCGCCCCTATCGCCAACCCAGCAATCTGCGCCCCCGGATCCGCAATCCCCGGCGTCCCCGCGTCCGAAACCACCGCAATCCGCCCACCCGCCTTCAGCGCAACCATCAATTCCTCAGCCCGCGCCCCCTCATTAAAAAGGTGATAACTGACTGTGGGCGTCTCAATCCCAAAGTGATTTAGTAGTTTCTGCGTCTGCCGCGTGTCTTCACACGCAATCCGGTCCACCTGCCGCAGCACCCGCAGCGCCCGCAGCGTAATGTCTTCGAGATTCCCAATCGGCGTCGCCACCAGATAGAGCCCAGGCGCCAGCGGACCCTCAGCCATAACTCAGTCCAGCCCCGAACTCAATGCGTAACCTGGTCCGGCCGCCCCAGCACCCGGTCATACTCGTACTTGTCGCTCGTAGTCCCCAGCGCCTCGTTGAACAGGTTCATCTCCCCCGTAGCGGCGTTCAGCTCGGTCGTAAAGTGATGCAGCGCCCGCAGCGCATCAGCCGTCGCAGGAATCTCCAGCTTCGAGCTCTTCAGGAATTTCTGGTATCCCTTATCCACCAGCCGGCTGATCTCCCCACTCAACAGCACACCCGGCCGCCGGATCATCGTCACCGGGGCCGTCTTCCCGCCGGGCGTATCGGCAATCTCCGCCGCACAGTTATATTTGCTCACCCGAACCGCCCCCGCAGTCCTCTGTGCACCCTCCTGCGCCGCTGCGACATCAAATTTCTGGTTGCCGAGCGCCGATAGAACCTCGTTGAAGCTTCGCTGCTGCGGTGACTTTGCCATAAGTTAGACTCTGAACTAACTGTCGCATAAAGTGGGGTTCAGGGGATAGGGGTAGCGCACACAACATCCATGATGACGGCCACTACAACACTGGGCACCACCCTGCTCGAGCGTATCGGCAACACCCCGCTCGTCCGCCTTGAAGAGCTGACAACCAACCTCCCCGGCATCCAGATCCTGGGCAAAGCCGAGTGGGCCAACCCCGGCGGCAGCGTCAAAGACCGCGCCGCCTCGGCCATCGTCGCCGACGCCACACGCCGCGGCCTCCTCCACAAGGATCAAGGCCTGCTGGACGCCACCAGCGGCAACACCGGCATCGCTTACGCCATGCTCGGCGCAGCCATCGGCTTTCCCGTCACCCTCTGCATGCCGTCCAACGTAAGCTCCGAGCGCAAGAAGTACCTCGCCGCCTACGGAGCCAGAATCGTCTGGACAGACCCCGCCGACGGCTCGGACGGAGCCATCCGCAAGGCCCGCGCCATGGTTGCCGACGAGCCCGGCCGCTACTTCTACGCCGACCAGTACGGTAACGACCAGAACTGGCTCAGCCACTACCACACCACCGCCAAAGAAATTTGGCGCCAGACCGAAGGCCAGGTCACCCACTTCGTCGCCGGCCTTGGCACCAGCGGCACCTTCATGGGCACCACCCGCCGCCTCAAGGAGCTCAACCCGGACATTCGCTGCATCTCCATGCAGCCCGACTCCGCCTTCAACGGCCTCGAAGGCCTCAAGCACATGGCCACCGCCATCGTGCCCAGAATCTACGACCCCACCCTCGCCGACGAGAACATCGGCCTCGCCACCGAGCGAGCCTACGCCATGTGTCTCCGTCTAGCCCGCCGCTCCGGCCTGCTCGTTGGCGTCTCTGCCGGCGGAGCCGTTGCAGCCTCGCTCGAAATCGCCGAGCGCGAACACGCCGCCGGGCGCGAAGCCGTCATCGTCACCATCCTCTGCGACGCAGCCGAAAAGTACATGTCCGAACGTTTCTGGCAGGAAGGCTGACGTGCTCAAACTGAGCTTTGAAGACTACAACGCCCTCCGCGCCCACGGCGAAGAGACCTACCCACACGAGTGCTGCGGCGTGCTGCTGGGCATCATGGGGGCAGACTCGAACGAAGTCCGCGAGATCGTCCGCGCCGGCAACACCCGCACCGACTCCGCTCACAACCGCTACAACATCGACCCCATCGAGCTCGTCCGCATCCAGCGCCAGGCCCGCAAATCGAACCTCGACATCGTTGGCTTCTACCACTCGCACCCCGATCACCCCGCCCATTGGTCCCCCACCGACTTTGCCGAAGCCCACTGGCTCGGCTGCTCCTATGTCATCACTCGCGTCGCTCAGGGCAAGGCAGACCTCACCAACTCCTTCCTCCTGCGCGGCACCGGAGAAGACGACAAACGCTTTGAAGACGAAGCCATCGAGATCATCCTCCAGAACGCCGCAGTCTAGTCGGGCAGCTTAGTACCACACCGCCGCAGTGTAAGAATCGTTGTTCGCTCAGGAGAATCACACAGTCTATGGACATCCACATCCCCACCCCGTTACGCGCCTACACCGGCCAACTCGCAACGGTCTCCCTCCAGGCCGGCACGGTCGACGATGCCCTTGAAATGCTCGTCGCCACCTACCCCGACCTCAAGCCCAACCTCTTCGGCACCGACGGCAAGCTGCGCTCCTTCGTCAACGTCTACCTCAACGACGACGACATCCGCTACCTTCCGCAGAAGGAGGCTACCGCCACCAAGGACTCAGACGAGCTCACCATCATCCCCTCCATCGCCGGTGGTTGTTCCCATAGTTCTTGTTGTTGTCCCTGCCTCTAGCCAGCCCGCAGCCCATAAGGCCGCATGAAGCAGCGACACACCACAACCCAGAAGGAACTCAGCCATGGTCGAAACCCTAGAAGCAACAGAAACAACCGCCCTTCCCAAGCTCACCAACGAAGAGATCGCCCGCTACTCCCGCCACCTCATCCTGCCGGAGGTCGGCTATGAAGGCCAGCAGAAGCTCAAGGCCGCCAGGGTCCTCTGCGTCGGCACCGGAGGCCTCGGCGCACCGCTCGCCCTCTACCTCGCCGCCGCCGGTGTCGGCACCCTCGGCCTCGTCGACTTCGACACCGTCGACGCCAGCAACCTGCAGCGCCAGGTCATCCACTCCACCGCCACCGTCGGCATGCTCAAGGTCGACTCCGCGGAGATCATGCTCAAGGGTCTCAACCCCAACCTCAACGTCGTCAAGTACAACACCATGCTCACCAGCGCCAACGCGCTTGAGATCTTCAAGGACTTCGACGTCATCGCCGACGGCACCGACAACTTCCAGACCCGCTACCTCGTCAACGACGCCTGCGTCCTCACCGGCAAGCCCAACGCCTACGGCTCCATCTTCCGCTTTGAAGGACAGGCCAGCGTCTTCGCGACCGAGGAAGGTCCCTGCTACCGCTGCCTCTACCCCGAACCTCCACCGCCGGGCCTCGTCCCGTCCTGCGCCGAAGGCGGCGTCCTCGGCATCCTGCCCGGTCTCGTCGGCGTCATCCAGGCCACCGAAGTCATCAAGCTCATCTTGGGAATCGGGGACACCCTCGCCGGACGTCTGCTCCTCATTGACGCCCTCGGCATGAACTTCCGCACCCTCAAGCTGCGCAAGAATCCAGAATGCCCCGCCTGCGGCACCCATGAGATCAAAGAACTCATCGACTACGACCAGTTCTGCGGCATCGAAAAACCCACCTCCGCCGGTCCGCTTGAGGTCGCCAAGGACAAGAACGTCTCCGGCGCCATCGTCGACGGTATCCCGCAGATCTCGGTGCAGGATCTGGCCGCCAAGCGCGCCAACAACGAAGAGTTCTTCCTCCTCGACGTTCGCGAGCCTCACGAGTACCCCATCGCCAACCTCGGCGCACCCTTGATCCCGGTGGGCTCCCTCGAATCCCGCCTCGCCGAGGTTCCCGTCGCCAAAGACGCCGAAATCGTCGTCCACTGCCGCTCCGGAGCCCGCAGCCAGAAGGCTGCCGTCATCCTCAAGAACGCAGGCTTCACCCACGTGGAGAATTTAGCCGGCGGCATCCTCGAATGGGCCGACAAAATCGATCTGAGCATGGCAAAGTACTAACCAAATCGAGCTCATTAAAGCAAACAAACTGGACGAGTCGTTCGCCTTGCATGAAGCCGTTGAGCCAAAGTTTCGCGAAGTCATCAGCGACCTGCGCGCCGAACAATAGGTTCTTGAGCATTGCCCGTGCCGAGCAACGCTCGGACCGCGCAAAGCCCTATACCCGCCACGAAGTTGCCGCCCCGCGCGTAGCGGGCCCGTCCGGCAGGACATGTCTTACGCGGTAGGTTCGTCTCTGTCATCGAGCACAAGTATCTGTAGGCTCAAAGGCGGCTCCAGCATGCAGTCCAGCTTGCCCATGGCCGTCACCGCCTTGTCGATCGTGCTGGTCAAACAAGGCTCCGTCGTCACTACGAACGCCAGCCGATCCTTCGGATACCCCGGTCGTTGCAGGATCGAATCGATGTTCGCTCTCACGTCCGCCAGCGCCCCCGCAATCGAGCTCACAATCCCCGGCTTATCGTCCACGATGAAGCGCAGATAGTGCGGCGCAACCGAGTCGCCGGTTACCGGCCGCTTCTCCGCCGGGAAGCTCACACTGCGCGCGTTCTGCGCCACAGCCAGCACATCGGACAACACAGCCACCGCAGTCGCTTCCCCGCCCGCGCCATGACCGGAGAAGACCACATCTCCTCCAAATCGCCCGGTCGAAACCACCATGTTCTGCGTCCCGTGCGACCACGCGATCGGGCTCGCATGGGGCACCAGCATCGGCGCAACCCGCGCATACATACTCGGCTCGGCACCGTCGCCCCGAACCTCCGCCTGCGCCCTGGAGACCTGCCGGATCGTGCAGCCAAGCTCCTTCGCATACGCAAAGTCAACCGCATCGATCGCCGCAATCGATTGCGTCGCAATCTGCTCCGGATCGATCTCGACGTGCATCCCAACCCGCGCCAAAATACAGAGCTTCGCCCGCGCATCGAAGCCGCCCACATCGGCCGTCGGATCCGCCTCGGCATACCCCAATCGCTGCGCCTCGGCGAGCACCTCCGCATAGGGCGCACCGGCCTCCATCTTTGAAAGAATGAAGTTGCACGTCCCGTTCAAGATGCCCGAGATGCGTGTGATCTGGTCGCCGCCCAATCCTTGCAGCATGCCGGGAATCACCGGCACTCCCCCCGCGACTGCCGCATTGTGCAGCAACTGCACATGCTGGTCACGCGCCAAAGCCATCAGCTCCGGACCGCGATAGGCAATCAGCTGCTTATTCGCGGTCACGACGGACTTGCCGGCGCGCAGCGCCCGCTCAATCCACTTCCCTGCCGGGTCAAGCCCACCCACAAGCTCAACGATCACGTCCGGAGCCTGCGCCGCATCCGCCGGGAACAGCTCTTCAATATCCTCGGTCCAGATCACATCGGCAGGCACAAAGACAGCCGCGGCGCTCGCCTGCTTGCGCGCGACATCGCGGTTGTAAATGTGCGTCAGCCGCAGTCCCGGCAGCTTCAAGGTTCCCAGCAATTTCGCCACCGAGCCGCCAACTGTGCCGAAGCCAATCAACGCCACCCTGGTTTCCTTCTGAGGGGTCTCTCGTGCGGAAGTCGTCATTTAGTAGTCGATTCTAGCCGGGAAGCTATGCCAGGCGGTGAACGGAGCCAGCGCCTGTTGGCGGAGCAGGTTCGTTGTGGGAAGCTCACGCTGCTCCACCGCAAGCCGCACCTGCTGGTAGAAAAAGCTGTCATCGAACCCGGCCTGTGCCCCATCCTCCGCAGTCGCCCCGAAGTAAAGCGCATCCAGCCGAGACCACAGAATCGCGGTCAAACACATCGGGCAGGGCTCACAGGAGCTGTAGAGCGTCGCCCCCCGCAACTCAAAAGAAGAGAGGGCCATACACGCGGCCCGGATTGCCGTCACCTCCGCGTGCGCCGTCGGATCGTTCGTCGCCGTCACCAGGTTTACCCCGGTCGCCAGCACCTTGCCCTCGCGAACCACCACCGCGCCAAACGGTCCGCCGCGCCCGGAGAGCACGTTCCCGGTCGCGAGATCGATGGCTTGCTGGAGAAACAGGGCGTGATCGGTCATAAGCTCTCGGGGTAGACTCCGTTTATGGTACAGGCTTACCTCTCGGAAGCGATCGTCCTGCCGCAAGCGATTCAACGTGGAGCAATCGTGGTGAGCAAAGGACGAATTGTGGACATTTGCGACCACGATGAGGTGCCTCGCGAGGCCGAAATCATTGAGTGCGGCCACAAATCCATCCTCCCCGGCCTGGTAGACACCCACGTCCACATCAACGAACCAGGCCGCAGCGACTGGGAGGGTTTCCGCACCGCAACCCGCGCTGCCGCCGCCGGGGGCTATACCACGCTCGTCGATATGCCACTGAACGGCCTGCCCGAAACCACCACGGTCGCGGCGCTGGAAGCCAAGCGGGCCGCTGCTTCCGGCGAGTGTACAGTCGATTGGGCAGCCTGGGGCGGATGTGTCGCGGACAACCAGCAGCACCTGGAAAGCCTTGCGAAAGCAGGAGTTTGCGGCTTCAAGGCTTTCCTGATCTACCCCGGCTGTGAAGGCTTCACGATGGTGGACCGGGAACAATTGGAGGCCGCCCTCCCGGCCATCGTCCGCACCGGCCTGCCCCTGCTGGTGCATGCGGAGCTGGATGGGCCCATCGTCGCAGCCGCTCCAGGGTTGCGAGATGCAGACTGGACCAGGTATTCGACTTACCTCGCCAGCCGCCCGGACGAGGCAGAACTGGAAGCCGTGCAAATGCTCCTCACCTTATGCCGCATCTACGGCTTCAGCCTGCATATCGTCCACCTGGCTACGTCGTTGGGATTGCAGGAGTTACGCGTGGCGAAGGCGGAGGGACTGCCGGTGACGGTCGAGACCTGTCCACACTATCTCTTCTTCGCTGCCGAGGAGATTTCTGATGGGAGTACGGTGCATAAATGCGCGCCGCCGATCCGGTCCTCGTCCAATCGTGAGGGACTTTGGGAGGGTTTGCGGGATGGGACGATCGACCTCGTAGCTACCGATCACTCGCCTTGCCCTATAGCGATGAAGCGGCTGGAGGAAGGGCGGTTCGACCTGGCTTGGGGCGGCATCGCGAGTCTGTCTGTCGCGCTGCCCGTGATGTGGACGGAGGCGTCGCGGCGCGGTTTCGGGATTGGGGATGTAGTGCGCTGGATGGGAAGCGCTCCGGCTCGGCTGGCGGGTTTGGAGGAGCGCTGCGGGAGACTGGCTGTTGGATGGGAGGCTACGTTTTCCGTGTTTGATTTGGAGGAGGCGTGGACGGTGGGACCAGGGGATCTGTACTTCCGGCATCCTGTTTCGCCGTACCTGGGAGCGAGGCTGCGGGGACGAGTGAAGCGGACGTTAGTGCGGGGGGCGGAGGTATTCCGGGATGGCTCTTTCCCTGTGCAAAACACAGGTCAGGAACTGCGCCTGCATTGACCCCCCTCTGCGCTTATTGCGCAAAATATTCATTTCATTGTAGTTAGCCTTGTATCACTTTCGTGACTATGGAAAAGTTACTGCTATGCTGGGCGGATTGGGATGAAAGAGATTCTTCAAGCGTGGGACGGGATGAACGAGATCGAAGCCGCAGCTGCGGTGCTGCCTTGTAACGGATCGCGGGCCTGGGCGCGGGAGTTGGCACTTGGCCGGCCCTATCTGGAGGAAGAGTCGATCCTGAAGGCATCTGACCGGATCTGGCTGGGGCTGCCGGAGGCTGACTGGTGCGAGGCATTTGCGACGCACCCTCGCATTGGAGAACGGCATGCGACGAAGGCGAGCGGAGTTTCGCTGGCCTGGTCCGGCAAGGAGCAGGCGGCTGCTGAGGCAGGCACCGCGATTGAGGAAGAGCGGCTGGCTTTGCTCAACCAGGAGTACGAGAGGCGATTTGGGACGGTATTTTTAATCTGTGCGAGCGGGCTGACCAAAGGCGAGATCCTAATCGCACTCGAGAGCCGAATGGGGCGGTCTGCCGAGGAAGAGTTGCATGAGGCGGTTGAGCAGCAGCGGCGGATCACTCGGCTTCGGCTGGGACGCTGGCTGCGAGGGGAATAAATGGGAGTTTCGACTCATATCTTGAACATCGAGCAGGGGCGCCCGGCGGCAGGGGTCAAGGTCATGCTCGAGCGTCTCCGAGAGGCGGACCGATGGACTCCTCTGCGAACCGACTGGACGGACGCGGACGGGCGATGCCGGCAGATGCTTGATGAAGGAGCGGAGCTTACGACGGGGGTGTACCGGCTGCGGTTCGCCACTGGCGTTTACTTTGCCGAAATGGGAGCGGTCGGGCTCTATCCTTGGGTAGAGATTGCGTTTGAGGTGCGGGACGCCCATGAACATTTTCATGTTCCGCTGCTGCTTACTGCGAATGGGTATACGACGTACCGGGGAAGTTGAAGTGCGAGTGGTCCGTAAGAAAGGGTCAGCAAAGCGGGTATGAGGATGACGGGCTTATGAGTGATTCTGCGGTGGAGTTGGTGGCGAACCGGTACGGGAAGTCGCGGGTGCGGCTTCTGAAGGTGACGCATGGCACCGAAGAGAATGACGTGCACGAGTGGAACGTGCAGGTGCTGCTGTCGGGAGAGTTTGAGTCTGCCTACACGGCTGGAGATAACTCCCGGGTGCTGGCGACGGACACGATGAAGAACACAGTGTACTGGCTGGCGCGCAGGTCGACTGCGAAGACGATGGAGGTGTTTGCGGCGGAGCTGGTTGAACACTTCTTAAGCCGGGAGAGCCACGTGAGCGGGGTGCGGGTGCATATTGAGGCAGCGCTTTGGAAGCGGCTGACGGTGGACGGAAAGGCGCACCCGGATACGTTCATGCGTGGCAGCAACGAGGTGCAGACAGCGACGGTCGAGCAGACGCGCGGCGCGAAGGCAACGTACGTCGGAGGATTCAAGGAGTTGAACCTGTTGAAGACGGCAAACTCGGCGTTCTGGGGGTTCAAGCGGGATGAGTTGACGACCCTCCCGGAGACGAAGGATCGGGTCTTCGGCACTACGGTGGAAGCGACCTGGACGTATGAGGGCGCGGATGTGAACTTTGCGGCGGTGCGGATGATGGCGCGGGAGACGATGCTGCGAGTCTTTGCGAATCACGTGAGTGAGAGCGTGCAACAGACGCTGTATGCCATGGCGGAGGAGACTTTGGGTATCGTGAACGAGATTTCGGAGATCTGGATGGCAATGCCGAACAAACATTGTCTGCTGATCGATTTGGCGCGGTTCGGGCTCGACAATCCGAATGAGATCTTTGTGCCAACCGATGAGCCGCATGGGTATATCGAAGCACGGGTGCGGCGCAAAGGATGACGACTGTTGCCAGGAAGACCACGGTGAAGAGAGCTCCGGTTAAAAGGGCTGCGGCGAAGAAAGCTCCGGCGAAGAAGGCGGCGATCAAAAAGGCGGCAAACAAAAGGCGCCCCGTTCAAAAGATCTTGAACCCTGAGGCTTCTGTCCCAAAGGTCTCCAGTTCCGAAGCTCTGAGCATGCGGGCACGGGCGGAGCGCGTGGTGGCGCGATGCCGAGAGTTGGCGCGGATCAGCGATGTGAGGGGCGAGACGACGAGGACCTTCCTTTCGGCGGCGATGCGGCGAGCGAACGCACTGGTGTCCGATTGGATGACGGAGGGCGGGTTGGGTCTGCGCATGGATGCGGCGGGCAATCTACGCGGAACCTTGAAGGCTCACCGGGGGGAGGATGGCCCGCGCTTTGTGCTGGGTTCACATCTGGATACGGTCAAGAATGCAGGGGCCTTCGATGGGCCGCTGGGAGTGATGGTGGCGATCGAGGCGGTGGAGGCGATTGGGCCGGGCGCGCTGCCGTTTGTCGTGGAGGTGATTGCCTTTTCTGAAGAAGAAGGGGTTCGTTTTGGCGTGCCCTTTTTGGGCTCGAGAGCGGTGGTGGGGAGATTGGATGAGGCGGCGCTGGCGCTGAAAGACAAGAAAGGTTTGTCGGTGCGGCAGGCCATCGTGGGCTATGGGCTGGATGTGGGAAGGCTGGCCGAGGCAGAGCTGGCGGCTGGGACCTTTGGATATCTCGAGGTGCATCTGGAGCAGGGTCCTGTGCTCGAGCGGGAGGAGCGGCCGGCGGCGGGGGTGAGCACAATTGCCGGTCAGACTCGCCTGAAGCTGCGGTTTAATGGGCAGGCCAATCACGCGGGGACTACGCCCATGGAGATGCGGCGGGATGCGCTGGTGGCGGCAGCGGAGTGGATCGTTGCGGTCGACGCATTTGCTTTGGCGGAGGATGGGTTGGTGGCGACGGTGGGGGCGTTGCAGGTAGAGCCGGGATTGAGCAACACAGTGCCCGGATGCGTGACGGTATCGTTGGACGTGCGGCATGCGAAGGATAGAGTGCGTGTGGCGGGAGCGATGAAGCTCTTAGAACGGGCGCGGGAGGCCGGCCGGAGGCGCGATGTGACGGTGAGCCACGAGGTGGTTCTGGATCAGACGGCAGTCGCGATGGACGGCAAGATGACGTGGCTGCTGGGACAGGCGGCGCTCGAGTGCGGATACGTTGGTCTCCCGATGGTGAGCGGAGCGGGGCACGATGCGATGATCGTGGCGGAGCGGGTTCCGGCGGCTATGCTGTTTGTGCGCACACCGGGTGGGATAAGCCATCATCCGGATGAGGAGGTTCGTGTGGAAGATGTGGAGTCTGCGCTACGGACCACGTTAGAGTTTCTGCGGCGGCTGGACATACCGGGAGGCGGGAATGCTTAACAGGCCTGAAGGGCTGCACGGGCTGGGGCATACACGAAGTGCGCTGCGGGCGGATCATCTGCTGCAGACGCCGGATACGTTTGTGCGGGCGGCGCTGCCGGGCATGATGCGCGGAACGGCTGTGGTGCATGTCGGGCCAGCGGCGGGAGCGGGGTTTGTGCAATATACGGCGGAGATGGAAAGCGGTGGAACGCTGGGGCCGGCGGTGGGGCAGAGATTTTTGTATGTGCTGGACGGCCAGGTGAAGGTGGAGGGTGGCGGGGAGGCTCGGGCGCTGGGAGTGGGGCAGTATGGATATTTGCCGGCCGCAGCAACAAGTGGCGCACGAACAACCGCAGATCCCTTCGGGATGACAACAGAACGGACGGCGCATGCCACATGGACCGTGCGGGCTACAGAGGCGAGCCGGGTGGCGGTGATTGAGAAGGAGTTCGTTGCGGCTGAAGGCTTGCCTGCGGTGGAAGCTTTCTTTGGGAGTGAGCCAGAGGTTGTAGGCAATGCGCTGGACGGGAATGAGGATCTGGAGGTAAAGGTGTTGATTCCGGACGCAGCCGGCGTGGACTTTGCGGTGAATACGATGCGGTATGAGCCCGGGGCGGCGCTTTCGATGGTGGAGGTGCATGTGATGGAGCATGGGCTGCTCATGCTGGAGGGCGGCGGAATCTATCGGCTGGGAGACTCCTGGTATCCGGTGACCGCTGGGGATTTTATCTGGATGGCGCCGTACTGCCCACAGTGGTTTGGAGCGCTGGGAAAGACGGCGGCTAAGTACCTGATCTACAAGGATTGGAACCGGCATCCTCTGGCGGTGGTGCGTTGAGCGGACTTGGGGTAGATGGAGCCCGGGTGGAGCAGGAGCTGAGGACGCTGGCGGGGTTTACGCATGTGGAGCCTTCCAGCGACGGCACGGCGGTCACGCGGGTAGTGTTCACGGACGATGATCTGGCGGCTCGGGCTTGGCTGAGGGGTCTGGCTGAGGCGGAGGGGTTTGCGGTTCGGGTGGACGCGGTGGGCAACACATTTTTTCGGCTGGAAGGTGCGGATCCTGCGCTTGCTGCTGTCGCGACCGGATCGCACATCGACGCGATTCCTCACGCGGGAATGTATGACGGGACGGTGGGGGTGCTGGGTGGGCTCGAGGCGCTGCGCGTGTTGAAGGGTGCGGGCTTGCAGCGAGCGGTTGAATTGGTCTTGTTCACGTCGGAGGAGCCGACGCGGTTTGGAATTGGGTGCTTAGGATCACGACTGATGGGTGGGACCCTGGAGGCGTCGGCCGCTGATGGACTGGGGGAGTTGGAGGACGGAGGCAGGACGCTCCGGGAGATTCGGAGGGAGGCCGGATTTGGGGGGGAGTTGAAGGCGGTACGGCTTGGACGCGGGCATTACAGGACGTTTGTTGAGCTGCATATCGAACAGGGAACGCTGCTGGAGCGGTCTGACGAGCAGATTGGGGTTGTGACTTCGATTGCGGCTCCGGCGGGTTACCGGTTCGAGGTGGAGGGATTCGGCGGCCATGCGGGGGCTTTGCTGATGCCGGATCGGCGGGACGCGCTGTGTGCGGCGGCGGAGATGGTGCTGGCGGTGGAGCGGAGCGCACTAACCCTGGGGACGATCGACACGGTGGCGACGGTGGGGACGTGTGGGATATTTCCGGGGGCGGTGAACTCGGTGCCGAGCCGGGTTAGGTTGGAGCTGGACCTGCGGGATACGGACCCGGCGCGGCGTGAACGGGTGATGGTGTCAATTCGGGATTCGGTAGCGGAGATAGCGGCGCGGCGAGGCGTGAAGGTGGCGGAGCGGCTGGTGAATGCCGATGTTCCCGCCAGCTGCGATGCGGAGGTGATCGCCGCGATTGAGGCGTCTACAGAGGGTTTGCGGACGCGTCGGATGGTGAGCCGGGCTTACCATGACACGCTCTTTATGGCGCAGGTATGCCCGGTGGGGATGATCTTCATTCCGTGCCGAAATGGGGTGAGTCACCGGCCGGATGAGTACAGCTCGACCGAGGATATTGTGCGCGGGGTGGAGGTTTTGGCGGGAACGCTTGCTAGACTGGCTGCGATGTAGTGAGACTTAGAAACGATGGCGATCGAGTCCGTGAATCCGGCGACCGGCGAGGTGCTGCGGGTCTACGAGGCGCTGAACGATGAGGCGCTTGAAGCGAAGCTCGCGCTGGCTGCGGAGGCGTATGTTGGCTACACCGCTGTGCCGCTCGAGCATAAGGGGCTTTGGCTGAGGAAGCTGGCGGGGATTCTGGAGTCGGAGACCGAGGATTTGGCCGCGATGGTGACGCGGGAGGTGGGGAAGACGCTGACTGCGGCGCGGGCGGAGGTGCTCAAGTGTGCATCGGCGTGCCGATACTACGCGAACAATGCAGAGCGGATTCTGACTGACGAGGCGATCGTCAATGAGGGCACCAACAGCTATGTGGCTTGGGAACCGATGGGAGTAATCCTGGCGGTCATGCCATGGAACTTTCCGTTTTGGCAGGTATTCCGCTTTATGGCTCCGGCACTCATGGCGGGAAATGTCGCGCTGCTGAAGCATGCGTCGAATGTGCCGCAGTGCGCGATGTTGATTGAGGCATTGGTGCGGCGGGCGGGGTTTCCGCGAGGGACGTTTCAGACGCTGCTGATCGATTCCACACAGGTTGAGGGTGTGCTGGCGGATGAGCGGGTGGCGGCGGTGACGGTGACGGGGTCCGAAGCTGCGGGGCGGGCAGTGGCGGCTCAGGCGGGATGGCTGATCAAGAAGTCGGTTCTGGAGCTTGGGGGGAGCGATCCGTTTGTGGTGATGCCAACGGCGGATCTGAAGGCGGCGGTCGAGACGGCTGTGAAGGCGCGCACGGTGAACAACGGGCAGAGCTGTATCGCGGCCAAGCGGTTCATCGTGCATGAGTACGTTTACAACGACTTCGAAGCGATGTTTGTGGAGCGCATGGAGGCGCTGCGGGTTGGGGATCCGATGAAGGAGGAGACGGAGGTGGGCCCCCTGGCTACTGCAGGGCAACTGCGTGAGGTGGAAGGGCAGGTGGAGGCGATGCGGGCGGCTGGGGGCAAGGTGCTGACGGGAGGGATGCGAATGCATGGGGTGGGGTTCTACTACGAGCCAACCGTGGTGGCGGGGGTTCGCCGGGATGTGGGGGTGTATCGAGAGGAGGTGTTTGGGCCGGTGGCGATGCTGTTCCGGGTGGCGAATGAGGCGGAGGCGCTGGAGGTGGCGAACGATACGCCGTTCGGGCTGGGAGCAAGCGTATGGACGCGGGACAGCGAGGAGCAGCGGCGGATGGTCGTCGGAATACGGTCTGGGGCGGTGTTCGTGAACGCCATGGTGGCGAGCGATCCGAAGCTGCCGTTTGGCGGGGTGAAGAAGTCTGGATATGGGCGGGAGCTGGGCGCGGCGGGGATGCGGGAGTTCATGAATGCCAAGACGGTGGTGATTGCGAACGCGACGCTACAGACTCGGATGGCGTTTGCGGCTCAGGCAGCGGTGACCGAGGGCGAACCGCAGGAGGGCAAGCTGGACTTGATGGCTTTGCTGGGGCGCGATACCTACGAATCGGGACGGTTCAGCCATCTCTTTGAGGATGCTTTGAACGAAAAGGAGTAGCCTGCCCTCCCCCCCGCCTAAACTATGCAAAGTCTTCAAAGCAGATACTTTAGGCTCGGACTTGGGCTGTCCGGGAAGATAGGGGATAGAAGGCTTTGGTGACCGCCCGGAAAGTTACCTGGCGGGGGTCCAAAACGTGCCTTGTCCTATCCCGGAGCTGACCGGGATAGGACGGCCTCTTAGAAGTTGAAGGAGGCCTGTAGGCCGATGCGACGGATCGCGTCATCGGTGGTGTAGATGGTGCCTGCGAGCTGGGTGCTGGTCCCGAAGCTGGGCGAAGTCAGGGTTCCCACCGGGGTATTCCGGTCGACGATGTTGAAGATGTTCTGCGCTTGGACGCCTAAGGAGAGGTTGTAGCGTTTTCCGCTGCTGGCTCCGCCGCCGCCGCCGAATCCTCCTCCTGGGCCGCCGCCACGTCCCCCACCACCCCCGCCGCCGCCACGGCCACCGCCGCCACCCGGGGGCGGGCCTCCGGGAGAGCCTTGGCCGCCGTCACCCGCCTGTTGGCGGGCGTTGGGCACCCGGTCTCCGCCGAAGCCGAAGGTCTTGACGATACGAAGGTTGACGGTGAAGTTCGCCGGGCCGGTGCAGTAATTGAGCGGAACGGTGCCAGTGGATCCGATCGTTCCCGGGGTGGCGAAGGTACCGCAGCCGGATATGGTCTTGACGTAGCCGTTGGTGACGTTGGGAGTAGTGCCAGCGGGGACGAAGACGGCGCGCGTATTGAGGACGTTGTCGTTGTAAACGTCCAGTCCGGAGGTGATGTTGTACGGGGTTCCGGAGGCGGCCACTAGCAACGGGCTGACAGTGACGAGGTGCGGGAAGTTGAAGCTTCCGCCCATAAAGACGCGGTTCCGAACGTCAAAGATCGCGCGTCCGTAGTCCGCCTTGAGATTGTTGGGGATGGAAGCGAAGCTGGCGGCTCCGGCGGTCATAATGCCGCCGGTGTCCGACTTGGCGAAGTTGAGCGCGTAGAAGCCGAAGAGCGAGCCGTATTTACCGCGATAGTTTACGTTGGCGATGAGCTGGTTCTGGTTGAACTCGCCTTCTGACTGGTATTGATACTCAAGCGGCGTGGTATTCGAGCTTACCGTTGCGGAGGCGTTGGGGGCGTCTGAGTTGAACTGGTGGACGCCGCGGATGTGCTGGTAGTTGACCGAGAGGGTGGCCCCCTTGAAGAGCTGCTCATCGACGCCGGCGTTCAGCTGGATGCTGTACGGAGCGCGCAGGCGTGATGAAATGTCGTTGATGGTCAGGCGGGAGGCGGTGGTTGCGGGGCAACTGGCCGGAGTTTGCGGGCTGCAGGTTGTGGGGATGGTGGTGTTGGTGGACGAGAGCGTGAACTGCTGCTGGTTGACGCCGTTGTTGCGCGCCGTGTTGAGCTGGTTGGTGAGCATGAAGCGGTCGTAAAAGAGGCCGCCACCGAGGCGCAGGACCGTGCGCTTATTGAGTCCATAGGCGGCAGAGAGGCGCGGGGCGAAGTCTTTGTGGTCGTGGATGAAGTTCTGGGTCTCGAACCGAAGTCCGTAGCTGAAGGTGAAGTTGGGCTTGATCTTCCAATCGGATTCAGCATAGAGGCCCACGTCCGTGGTGCGCGCCGAAACGGTGGGATGGGAGATGGAGGTGACCTGATAGTTGTCCAGGATGTTGGCGACGTAGTTCGCGATGCTGGTGTAGGTGAACTCACCGTTGGCGTTGGCGGTGGTGGTGTTGGTGTCGGAGGTGGTGCGGAGGCGGCCGCCGAAGCGAATGAAGTTCTTGGAGAGCGCGACGGAGGTGTAGTTCTGGACCTCAATGTGGTTCTGGATGTCAGTGGAGCTTTGGGCGATGTTGCCGCCGCCGGTAAAGGCTCCCTGGACGAGGATGGTGGGTGCGGTGGAGAAAGGAGTGATATTGGTGGTGGGCCGCTGGTATTCAAAGCGTGTTTCATTGATGACCTTGGCCGAGATGATCTGGGAGTCGCTCATCTGGAGGGTGGTCTCGGTAAGACCGGAGTTGTAGCCGGTGGAGACCAGGTCTGTGTTGCCGATGCCTAGGTTCTGCTGGCTGTTACTGGTGTACTGAAATCGGGTGGTAAGAGTGTTTTTCGACCCGAGCGCGAGGTCAACGCGTGGGTTGACATCCCAGCGAAGCTGCGGGGTGAACTGGGCGAGGGTGAAGCCATTGCCGCCCCCGTTGCCGCCGACCGTCTGGAAGATCTGGCAGCCGGCCTGGCCTGGATAGCAAGGTACGCCGGAGGTCTGGGAGGTAGAGTAGATGGCCGGCGGGTTGACGATGGAGTTGTTCTGGATATTGCGGTAGGAGCCGTTCATAGTGAACGACGCGCCTTTGCTGATGGGACCGGTCAGCGAGCCGAAGCCGAAGATGCTGTGATAGCCGGGCTGCGGGGTGTTGCCGATGAACGGACTGCCGGTGTTGAAGGCTTTGTCAAAGCCGTTGAGCTGGGCGTTGCCGTGGAACTTATCGGTACCGGGCTTGGTGAAGATCTCGACGCGGCCAAAGCCGGCGCGGTCGTACTCGGCCGAGAAGGGATTCTGGTTGATGCGGATCTCGCGGATGGAGGATTTGGGCGGGAGCTGACCGCCGGTGAAGCCATCAATGTAGATTTGGCCGCCGTTGGGTCCGGCGGCGGGACCGGCGAGGGCGGAGAGCTCGCTGGAGAGCTCGTCGGGGTCATCGGAGAGAGCGTCGAGGTCTTTGCCGGTGAGCACGGTGGCTCCGGCATTGGAGTCTGGGTCGACCGAGACGGTGTTGCCCGCGGCGGTGACGTTGACGACCTGTTTTTCATCCTGGATGGCGAGCTTTGCGGAGATGGTGATAGCAGGTCCGCCGATCCGGACGCCCGTGCGCACGAAGCTGGCAAAACCGGGCATGGTGATGGTAACGGAGTAGACACCAGGGGGTACGCCGCGGATGGCGAAGGTGCCGTCTGGGCCGGAGGTGCTGGTGATGGCTTGGCCGCTAGCGGGGGTAAGTGTGATGGTGGCGCCGGGGATCTCGGCGGAGTCGGGGTCTGCGACTGTTCCTCGCAAGGCGACCGCACCCTGGGCGCTGGCGGCAGTGGACGGTCCGGCAGGGACGCTGGGAGCCTGGTCCGGCGCGGTAGGCGAGGTGGGCGTGGTGGACAGCGGAGGGGTAGGCGGCGCTGGCGCCGCGGGCTGCTGTGCGAACAGGGGGGCTGAAACCAAGGTCAGCGCGAGCGACAGGCCAGAGCGGGCGACGTTCCGGGCGAGTTGGCTGGGCTTTCGGCGTACTGAAAAAGACATTACTACTCCTCAGAGTGCTTCAGGTGGAGCGGTTTGGGCGGAGCTACGGCGTGTGTTCCAGCTTTGACTTGGAACATAAAGAAAGGTGCTTAGGAGGCCTGAAAAGGCTGAACCGCGGACAAGAAGTGCGGTCAGCGGCCTGCTCCGCCGCCCGGAGGTCCGCCGCCGGCGGCGCCTTCCATTTCCGCGCCGCTGCCGATGTTCCAAGGCGAGAGGGTGGGTGCGGCGGCTCCGGGAGACGCGGAGAGAATGGGCTCAACGCCGGAGAGCATGGTGACAGCGGTGTGTGAGTCGCCGGTGTGGGAGGCGACGATAAGGACCGCGTCTCCGGGTTTTAGCTCGGTGAGCGGTTGCGCGGGCAGGCGAGAGAGGAGCTGCGAGAGGTCGCTGCCGGCGCGCCGTCCTTGAGCGGCACCGGCTCCCGCAGCGGGGTCGGAGGCTGCAGTGGATGGGGTCGCGGATCCAGTAGCTCCGGCGGCGGAGTGGCTTTTTGCAAAGTTAGCGGCCATCTGCGGGGGAAGGTGGCGGAGATCCGAGTTGGCGGTGACTGCGACCGTCACGGTCTGTTTGGTGGCGAGATCTTTAAGGGTGACAGTGCCGGCTGCCGGGTCGATCTTGGAGATGGCTCCGGCGAGGTTCTCGAAGGAGCCGGAGACGACCTCCTCGGCGGTGATAGACGCGCCGTCCGGAGACTTGGCTCCGCGGACGCGGAGCTGATCGCCGGGCTGGATGGCGGTCAGAGCGCTGGGTTTGGCATCCTCGAACTTGACGGAGTCGCCGGCGTAGCGGCGGTAGACGGTCGTGGGTGTAGTGGTAACGGTGAGGAGCTTGGCTCCGTTGGTGACGGTGATGGCATCGCCGGAGACGTTCTTGACCAGGCCCCCGGTGCCGCGGCGCTGCCAATCAGCGGACTGGCTGGCGTGGAGCGAGGCGATGTCCCCCGATTTCATGAGGTAGATACGGACGGCGGTTTGGGTGTCCGCGGAAGCGCCGGGTTTGCCTATCGTGAGGACACGGTCGCCAGGAGCGATGTCCCCCATGGTGCCGGGCTGCGCGGTCTTTGGATCGGTTGAGCCGGGGGCAAGCTGCAGGACCTTGGTGGCGTCAGATGGAGTGACGGTGATGTCCGTCTTAGCGTCCGTGGTGATGACCAAACTGTTGGGCGAAACGGTTTTCACGGTGCCGCGCTGAGTGGTGTTGCCGGAGGGTGCGGCCTGAGCGTAGAGGGCCGTGGACGTGGAGAGCGCGGGAGCCGCTGTAAGCGCGGCGCAGGAGAGAACGGCTTGCAGAACGCTACGTTTCGAGAGGTGGATGAGGGTACGGCTGGACATAGGACCTCAGAATGCAAGTGACGGGACGGATGTGCGCTCCACAACGATGGACGATAAACAGCAGATCGCGGGAACTGAATAAGGTACGAAGCAACGGTGCAAAAGTTTCGGTCTTGCAGCCTAAATGCGGCGAGCCGGCATCGTCCGGGAAATGAATCAAAGTTTGCGGTACGGTCATTCTATCGACTTGGATTGGGCTGCGCCGATGTTTTTTTTGGGGTGTTGCTGCGGCTTCATCGTTGAGACAACAGCTCTTTGACGGCTCGTTCGAGCTGGGTGTCGGCACCCGCTTCCGTTTCACCTTCTTCGCGATCCACTTCGATGTCGACGGGCCGGGGGTGCATCTCCATGTTCTGTCCGCGGGTGTCCTGGATCTCGGTGCCGGGGGTTCGGACTGCGGAGCCGTCGATGAGCTGCGCGGCTCCGGTGAAGATGATCCATCCGGCAGTGGGTTCGCCGACTACTTTGCCGAGTTGAAGTGCACGATAGCCCTCAGTGAAGTCCTCACCGTCTGAGAGCGTGGACTCGTTGGTGACGAGCACGGTGGGAAGTCCGAGGGCGCGTTGGCCAAGAGATTGGCGGCTGGGATGTTTCTCGCCGTCGCGCGGCGTCATCTCCAGGTAGTTCCTGCGGGTGAAGACGTCAAGGGCGTAGCCGTTGATGTAACCTCCATTGTTGTTGCGGACGTCCACGATGACGCCCTGTTTGGATTCGTTCTGGGCGTCGAGATCAAGGTAGAGCTGCTGCAGGTTGTCGTCGCCCATGGCGTTCATGTGGACGTAGCCGATTTTGCCGTTGGAGATGCGGTCGACGTAAGCGCGGCGCTCGTCCACCCACTGGCGGTAGAGCAGGCCGGAGGCAGCTGTCGAGGCGATCGGGCGCACGATGACGTCGCGGGTTTTGCCGTTTGTCTCAACGCTCAGCACAGTGCGGTGATTGACGGTGTCTTCGAGAAGCTTGTCTAAGTCCTGTTGGGCGATGGGCTCTGCGTTGATGGCGAGAAGCTTGTCGCCGGGCTTGATAGAGCCTTCCTTGTCGGAACCAGCAATCGCCGCAGGGCCCAGGGTGATGACCTCTGTGACGATGAGGCCCTGGCCGGCTTCGTACCTGGCGCGGTCGAAGCGCAGGCCGAGGTTGCCGACGGGGGTGGGTTTGGGGTCGTTGGGTCCGGGCGGGTGGGAGATGCCGGAGTGCGAGCTGTTGAGCTCGCCGATGAGCAGCGAGATGTCGCGGCGGAGCTCGTCCGGCGTGCGGGCTCCGTCTATGTAGGGCTGCCACTCGGTGCGAAGCCTGGCCCAGTCCTGGCCGTTGAAGTTCTTGTTCCAGAAGCGGCGATTGAGGGTCTCCCAGGCTTCCTCAAAGACGACCTTTTTCTCCTGGTCGAAGTCGATCTGGACGCGGGCGGTGATGGCGATGGGCTTGGGGGTGCGGGCTTCCAGTGTGATGGTCTTGACAGCTTCATTTTCCAAATAGAAGACGGATTTGGAGTCGGGCGAGAAGGCGAAGGCGGACTTGCGGCCGGGGGTCGAGGTGAGCTGGCGGGCGACGGCGGGCTCGCGGACCAGCTCGTCGAGGTTGTAGGTGTAGAGCTGCTGCTGGGTAGCGGCGGTGGCTTCGAAGAGGAGGGTCTTGCCATCCGGGCTGATCACCGGAAATTGTGAAGAGAGGCCGATGGGGAGGATGGTCAGGCGGCGACGGATGCCCTCGAAGACGATTTTGACGGGCGGGATGGGCTTCTTGACGGGGGCGTCTGCGCCGGTGCGGGGCGTGGCCGGGGCGGGATCGGTTGGAGGCTCGGCGGCGGGAGTCTCGGCGGGTGGCGCTTCGGGGTTGCCGGGGTTGGGCGCCGTGTTGGGTGTTCCGGGCTGCTTGGTGGGGCGGAAGAGGTCGCGGAACTCGTCCTCGCGGTAGCGCGGGACGTGCGGCAGGAGGTCGACACGGGCGAGCTGGACCTGCTCGGAGCGCTGGGCGGTGTCGAAGAGGATGTAGGTGCCGTCCGGCGACCAGGCGAGGCGGGAGCCGGTGCTGCCGTTGGCGAGGAAGGTGATGGGCTGGGCGGTGCCGCCGGCGGCGGGGATAAGGTTGATGTTCGCAAAGCTGCGCGGGTCGACCAGGGTGAAAGCGATCCACTTGGAGTCGGGCGACCAGGCGATGGTGGGGCGGTCGAGCTCACCGTGGGTGAGGACCTTGTCCTGCGGGGGTGCGTTGGGGGTCTTGGGGTCGGGGAGAGTGAGGACGTGGAGGTCCTTGTCATCCTGGGCGTAGGCGATCTGCTTGCCGTCGGGGGAGAACTCGGGTGAGGTGACGTAGCCGAGAGCGCTGGTGAGGACGCGGGTTTTGCCGGTCTCAAAGTTGAAGAGTTCCAGCTGGTGCGCGCCGCTGATGCGCTCGGCGATGTAGAGCACGGAGGTGGAATCGGGCGACCAGACGGGGTTGGCGATGGCGACGGCGTCGGTGGTGGCGCGCTGGCCTTCGCCTCCGTCCTTGGCGGAGGCGGCGAAGAGCTGGCCGTGGGCGATGACGGCGATTTTCTTGCCATCGGGTGAGAGCGCCATGGCGCGGAAGGTGTTTTCCGTGGTACGCGTGGTGCCGGGAGTGGCTACGGCTCCGCGGAGCTCGATGGGGACCTTTTCCGCTTTGCCGGAGGCCGTGTCCATGCGCCAGATGGCGAAGTCGCGCTCAAAGACGATGGTTTTGCCGCCCGCGCCGATGCTGGGCCAGAGGACGCGACCGGTTTTGAAGTGGGTGAGCTCTTTGGGGGTTGCGGAGTCGACGGAGGCCGACCAGAGATTCTCCGGGCCGGAGGCGTCAGACATGAAGAAGAGGGTGCGGCCATCGGCGGACCACATGGGCCATGCGTGTTTGGCGTCGTTAGGGAGGAGCTTTTTGTAGCCGCCAGGGGAAGCGATGGGCTTGAGCCAGAGCTCGGTGTTGTCGATGTGGGCGTGGCCGTTGCGCCACCACTGCCCGGCGGAGATGCCCTTGGCGAGGTAGGCGACCTGTTTGCCGTCGGGCGACGGAGTGGAGTCGAACTCGGTCATGTAGCGGCCGGCGACGACCTCAAGCGGGGTTCCTCCGGTGGCGTGGACGCGGAAGATGTCGTCCTGGTTGGCGACGTCGTTGCGGCCGGAGCTGAAGTAGATCCACTGGCTGTCGGCGGACCAGGAGTCGAGGTGGTCGGGAGTGTCGGCGTAGGTGAGGCGCTGGAGTTCGCCGGTCGCCAGGGTCAGGACGTAGATGTTGCCCGCGCCGGTTCGGGTCGACATAAAGGCGAGCTTCTTGCCGTCGGGCGAGTAGAGCGGACGGGATTCTGTGGCGGGGTGGGTGACGAGGAGGTGGGCTTCGCCGCCGGCCGCGGGGACGGACCAGATGTCGCCGCCGGAGACGAAGGCAATCTCGCGGCCGTCGGGGGAGATGGTGGGATCGGAAAGGGACGGGAGGGCGGTCTGGGCGAGGATGGGTGAGACGAGGATGGGAGAGGCGAGGACGGCGAGCAAGGCGAGACGCGTGGCGCGGAAGGGCATGTGGTGCCTTTCGGGGAGGGTTGATGTGTGAATCGATGGTAAACGGTTCTGAGATCGGAGGAAGAGAAGGTGTTGCTCAGGAGCATCGTTAGTGCGACTAAGCCTTATGCGACCGCCGTGGCAGCGGGACGGCTCTGCAGGTGGACTCTGATACCCTCACGCTGTTGGAGATACGCCAGTATGCCGAAGAGATTCTGAGCGCGGGGGTTTCCATTTGGGCCAAACATTCGCTGCAGGCTGGTGGGAGGAATGTTGACTGCCTTTGCGAGTTGCTGAAATCCGAGTGTCGCGTTAATGTAGTTGCGCAGCATGGCGCGGCCAATCGTGAAGTCGCCGGAGTTGATGAGTTCCATGCTTTCCAACAACAATCCGCGACGAAACTCCGGATCTGACTGGGCGCGTTCCAGAATCGTCTTACGAAAGTCTCTCGTTATCGCCATCACTCTCGTTCTCTTTCCAAAATTTATAGTCTGACCAGTGTTGCTGTGCTTTCGCAATGTCTTTCTGCTGACGACGCTTCGTTCCGCCTCCCAGCAGCAGGATGAGCGTCGTTCCCTCCCGACCGAAGTAAATGCGGTACCCGGGACCAGAATCGATGCGGTACTCAGATACACCAAGACCGACCGATTTCATGGCGGAGGTGTGTCCAATCGCCATCCGCTCCAACGCGACAGTGACCTTGAGCGCAGCGGCTGTAGGTAAAGACCTGAACCAGCAAATGCGTTTTGACCGAACTCGTCCAAGTGTTCGCGTACGGCAATCATCCAAAGATGCTAACGCATACGATATCATTTCGGAGCAGCTTGGAGCCGCCCCGGTGCCGGGATTTTCCCGTTTTGCACCCGTTATTCTTCTTCCGCAGAGAGAATGGCGAAGCCGTTCGACGGCAGGGTGAGGCAGGTAGGGCTGAAGGTTGCCCCGGGAGTCGAGGTGAGCAGCAGACGCTGGTCCTCGAGCGGCTTGCACTGCACAGGGTTCGGGCCAAGATTGATGAGGGTGGTCACCTGGCGGCGATCCATGCGGAGCCATCGCTTCTCTTCATTGAACGAGACCTTCAGGTGGCCGCGGTCGCCATCGTTGAGCGAGCTGGAACTGCGGCGAATCTTGATCAGGGCGCGGACGTAATCATGCATCTCGGCGTGAACGCCCTGGGTGACCTCCTCCCAGTTGAGCTTGGATTTTGTAAAGGTGGACGGGTCTTCGGGGTTGGGGATCTCGGCTTCGTCGAAGCCGAAGTCGGCGAACTCGCGCTTGCGGCCTTCGGCGACGAGCTTTGCCATTTCCGGATCGTCGTGGTCGGCGAAGTAGAGGAACGGAGTGGACGCGGCGTACTCCTCGCCCATGAAGAGCATCGGGATCATGGGCGCGGTGAGGACCAGGCCGATGGCGGCCTTGGTCCGGGCGAGGCCAACCGAGTCCTGGATGCGGTCGCCGAAGGCGCGATTACCGATCTGATCGTGATTCTGGAGGAAGTTGACGAAGTGGTGGGCGGACAAGCTGTCAACCGGGCGGCCGTGGGAGCGCTCGCGAAACTTGCTGTAGTTGCCGTCGTAGACGAAGACTTCCTTCGCGGCTTTCGCGAGCGAGGCGAAGGCGCCGAAGTCGTCATAGTAGCCTTTGTGGTCGGGGTCGGTGAAGAGGATGGTAGCGAGCGCGTGGTGGAAATCGTCGGACCACTGCGCGTCGAGTCCGTATCCGTTGGCTTCGATGGGGCGAATGACTCGTGGATCGTTGAGGTCGGACTCGCCGATGAGTGAGAGACGCCGGCCGAACGTGGTAGACAGATTTTCCACATCGGCAGCGAGCTGCTCCAGAAAGTGGATGGCGGAGCGGTCGAAGATCTCGTGAATGGCATCCAGGCGGAGGCCGTCGACGTGGAAGTCGCGCATCCACATGAGCGCGTTGTCAATGAAGAAGCGGCGCACCTCATCGGAGCCTTCGCGCTCGAAGTTGACGGCTGCGCCCCAGGGGGTGTGGTGCATTTCCGTGTTGTACGGGCCGAACTTGCCGGTGTAGTTGCCGACCGGGCCGAAATGGTTATAGACCACATCCAGGATGATGGCGAGGCCTTGGGTGTGCGCAGCGTCCACGAAGCGTTTGAAAGCGTCCGGGCCACCGTAGGCCTCATGCGTGGCGTAGAGACAGACACCGTCGTAGCCCCAGCCGCGTTCGCCGGCCCACTCCGCAACAGGCATGACTTCCAAGTGGGTGACGCCGAGGTCATGGAGATACGACAAGCGCTCGATGGCGGCGTCAAAGGTTCCAGCCTGGGTGAAGGTGCCGATATGCATCTCGTAGATCACGGCGGACCCGAGCGGGGGGCAGTGCCAGGACTGATCCTGCCATTTGTAGGCGCGCTGATCGTAAAGCATGGAGGGGCCGTGCACACCGCGCGGCTGCGAGAGGCTGCGGGGGTCGGGATACGGCGTCGGGTCGTCGTCGATCAGGAACGTATATTCGGTTCCGGGACCGGCTTCTTCGACCTTCACCCTCCAACGTCCAGTCGGAGCGGGACCCTCCATCTGGTAGGACTTTTCGCCGATCTTGACGGCAATCTTCTTGGCGAGCGGTGCCCAGACTCTAAATTCATGCATTGCGAGTGTGTCTCCTCTGGTTAGTCGTTCAGGACGAGCAGAGCTACGGGAAAGGCAGCGAACAGCTCTTCGATGCGGATGGTTCCGGAGAGCTCCGTATTTCCACTGAGGATGTTGTGCCAGGCGCCTTCGGGGAGGGTGAAGGTGGTGTCCGACCAGGAAACGCCGGCGGTGCAGCGTGGGGCGATGGTGAGGACGTGGGTGCCGCGGGCGTAAGCGATAAGGTTGGCTGCTGCCATGCCCTTGGCTTCCAGCGGGGTGTAAGCAGCATCGGGGCCGAACCAGTCGGGATGCTGCTTGCGCAAATGAAGAGCCTGGCTGATGAGGTGCAGCTTGGGCAGGCCCTCGTCCATGCGTTCGAGAATCTGTGCGGGCTGGAGACGGGGAAGCTCCTGGATGAGTTTGCGGCGAAGTTTGTAGTCGACGGGGCGGCGGTTATCCGGGTCCACGAGTGACAGGTCCCACAGTTCGCCACCTTGATAAAGGTCGGGGACGCCCGGTGCGGTGTGCTTGAGCAGCGTCTGGGTGAGCGAGTTGATGCGGCCGGGATGGAGGACGCGGGCAACCATCTCTTCGAGCAGGTCGAGGAATGGTTGGTGTTCCAGAATGGCGTCGATGAAGGCGTTGACTGCATCTTCAAACGGCTGGTTGGTGACAACCCAGGAGGTTTGCTGCTTGGCTTCATGCACGGCCTTCATCATGTAAGTCTTGGCGCGCCCGGCGTCGATGGGCCATGCTCCGATGAGGGTTTGATAGAGAAAGTATTCGGTGTTGGAATCGGGGTAGTTGTCTTTCTTGAACTGGGCGTTGATCCCGGCGGCCTGCTTGAGGAAGGCTCCGAACTCTTCGGGAACCTCGGACAGCACGGCCTGGCGGGAGCGGACATCGTCCGAGCGCTTGGTGTCGTGCGTGGACAGGGTGGTCATGGTGCTGGGGTGCGTGGCCTGCATGCGGGCCTGGTAGGCGTGGAAGTCCTCGACGGAGAGGCCGTCGCGCGCCGGGTCGCCGCCAACCTCGCACATGCCGGTGAGGCGGTTGAAGCAGTAGAAAGCAGTGTCCTCGACGCCCTTTGCCATTACCGGCGAGGTGAACTGCTGGAAGCGCAGGACGAACTCGGCCTCCTGTAGCCCGGAGACCTGGAGCGTTAGAACGGATTCAAGAAAGTCGAAGAGGCCGGGCGGGATGTCGGGGCGGTTGTCCTTAGCGCAGGTGACGGCGCGCCGGAGGTAATCGCGGTCTTCATCGGTGATCTCGTTGCGCGCGGGCACGACGTAGGTGCGGTAGATGGCAAAGCAGCCGGCGAGCTCGCGCAGGGCGCGGCGGATCTCGGCGCGGGTGTAATCGCGGTGGTTGCGGTTGGTCTCGCAGATCTGCACGAAGATGGTGACGAGGCGGTTGACGTCCGATCCCAGGGCCTCCTGCATGACGGCGATCTTCTTGTCATGGGCTATGGTTGGGAAGTGCGTGGGCTGCCCGGTGAAGTCGGCGTAGATCCGGGTGAGGGCTTCGAGACCTTTGGGGTCGACCAGCACGCCGAGGGCTACGTTGAGGAAGTCATAGCCGCTGGTGCCTTCGATAGGCCAGGTGTCGCGGAGGAACTCGCCGGGTTCGAGGATCTTTTCGCCGATGATCCAGGCGTCGGGTGCGGCGGCGCGGAGGCGCTGGAAGTACTCGAGCGGATCGCGTAGACCGTCCGGATGGTCGACGCGGACGCCGTCGAGCACCCCCTTGCGGAGCCAGTCCAGGATGAGCGAGTGGGTCTCCTCAAAGACGTGGGCACGCTCCATGCGCAGGCCGATCAGGTTGTTGACGTCGAAGAAGCGGCGATAGCCGAGCTGCTGGTCTGCCGTTTTCCAGTAAGAGAGACGGTAGTTTTGCTGGTTCAGCAGGTCGTCGAGCGCGTCGTGGTTGCGGTTGATCTCTTCAATGGAGCGATCGATGGCGACGCAGGTCTGGTGGTCCTCGGCGCAGAGACGCTCGAGCAGGCCGTTGAGGACGGCCTTATCGCGATGGCGTGCGAGGACGGTTCGGCGATCTTCAAAGCTGGGGGTTGGCAGACGGCCGAAGCTGGCTGCTATGAAGCGGAGGGTGTCGGAGTTGGCGTAGTCGGCGGCGGGGATGAGGATGAGCGGAATGCTGGTGGGCGCGACGGGAAACTGCTGGCCGGCGGCCTCCACGAGGAAGCGCGGGCCGTCGCGGAGGAGCTTGATCTCGCCGGACTCGATGACGAGGCCGTACTGATCGCCGAGGATGGGCACGAGGACCTTGTCGCGGAGGCGCTCTTCCTGCGGCTGCCAGTCGATGTCGAAAAACGAGGCGTATCGGCTGGAGGCTCCGTTTTCAAGCACATCCCACCAGAAACGGTTCTGGGCGCCGATGGCCATGTGGTTCGGCACGATGTCCAGCACCTGGCCGAGACCGTTCTCTCCGAGCATCTTGGAGAAGCGGGTATGGGCTTCGAGGCCGCCGAGCTCTTCGTTGACGCGCTGGTGGTCAACGACGTCGTAGCCGTGCATGGAATCGGGTGCGGCTTGCAGGTACGGGGAGCTGTAGACGTGGGTGATGCCCAGCAGCGAAAGGTAGCTGGCGATGGCGGATGCGTCGTCGAAGGTAAAGCCTTTGTGAAGCTGGATCCGGTACGTGGACGCCGGGACCATTGCTTTTATCATTGCTCAGGATTCCTGTTCTGGTGTTGACTGGTTAGGTGCGGCAGGGGGGGTGGAGGTTGCAACCAAAGCAGGCACGGGGCGTCACTCCATCCGGGGTTTGCTGCGCAAAATATTCAAAGCAGGTGGTTTAGGCTTGTATCGACCTGCGTAACGCCAAGGAAAGTTACCTACCGGGGCTCGGGTTTCCAGAGGCCTGAAATAGCGAAAGCGGCGTGGGTCATGGCGATGTGGGAGAGCGCCTGGGGGAAGTTTCCGACCATGCGACTGTTCTGCGTATCCCACTCTTCAGAGAGCAGGCCGACGTCATTGCGGAGGGCGAGGAGGCGATTGTAGAGCTCGTGGGCCTGGTCGTGGCGACCGATGAGCCAGAGACAGGTGACCATCCAGAAGCTGCAGGCAAGGAAGGCTCCTTCTCCCGAGGGAAGACCGTCTGAAGAGGTTTTCGTGTCGTAGCGGAGGACGAAGCCAGGTTTTCCATCCTTCTGTTTGGGCATAAGCCGCTTCTGGATGGCGTCCACTGTGCCAAGGATGCGTGGGTCGTCCATCGGCAGAAAGCCGACCAGCCCGATCCGGAGGCAGGAGGCATCCAGCTCTTTCGAACCATAGGATTGCGTGAACGAGTTGAGTTTTTTGTTGAATCCTCTTTCGCAAACCTGCTTGTGGATCAGTTCACGGTTCTTTCGCCAGCGCTTCACGTCGCCCTTGCCGTCATACTTTTCGTGATGCCGAATGGCACGGTCGAGCGCAACCCAGGCCATGACCTTGGAATG
The DNA here is from genome assembly GCA_964282815.2 of uncultured Granulicella sp. Taxonomy (GTDB): domain Bacteria; phylum Acidobacteriota; class Terriglobia; order Terriglobales; family Acidobacteriaceae; genus Edaphobacter. The sequence goes on along the minus strand of CBDIOH010000008.1, from coordinate 495,052 downwards.
GACGAAATGCTTGCGGCCTCCGCGGGTCTCCCAGATGCCGTCGTCAGGCTGATCCCAGATCCGGCAAAGGTGGTCGACTAGCTGAGCGCCGACGTCCGTGGCGGAGACGCGGATGTCGTCTTCCGCCTGCGGCGTGCGACTCAGGGCAGACGCAATCTCCCCGAAGACGTCCAGCTGGAACTGGTTGGAAGCGGCGTTGCCGATGTTGACAGGCTTTGAATTCTCATAGCCGGGAAGCCAGTCCGCCTTGTACTCCGGGAGTTCACGCTCGCCGCCGACGCCGTAGATGGTCTGGATCTGGGTTGGAGCTCCGGCGATGGCGCGCAGCAGCCAGCGCCGCCAGGATGAGGCCTCCTCGTCATATCCGGCCCGGAGCAGGACCAGCAGGGTGAAGGCGGTATCGCGCAGCCAGCAGTAACGGTAGTCCCAGTTGCGCGGTCCGCCGATTTTTTCCGGCAGCGAGGTGGTGGGAGCGGCGACGATGCCGCCCGAAGGTTTATAGGTGAGGGCCTTGAGCGTAATGAGAGAGCGGATGACGCTTTCGGCGTGGCCGCCCTGGTATTGGCTCCGGGCGACCCACTGCTCCCAGAAGTCGACGGTCTGGTCAAAGGCGTTGAAAGGATGGATGGGGGCTGGGTCGCTGGTATGGGAGCCCTCTTTGCCGATGGAGGAGCCGTAGGTGAGGGTAAGCGGGATCGCTTCGCCGGCGTTGACGGTGAACTCGCTGACGGTACACATGCCTTCGCCTTTGAGCGGAAGCTTAGTGCGGAGCACGACCATATCCGGACCGGCGATGGCGCGGAGACCGAAGTCAGTGTGGGTAACCCAGGGAATGGTGCGGCCATAGTCAAAGCGCACGGCAAGTTGCATGCTCATCTTGACGGAGCCGGAGACGCCGCGCACGATGCGGACGATGTCCGAGTTGTGGCCGCGGAGGGGCATGAAGTCAACCAGGACGACGGTGCCCGAGGAGGTGGTGAAGGTGGTCTCGACGATGAGAGTGTTTGGCAGGTAGCGCCGTGTGACGGTGCTCGTATTGCGGGTGGGAGCGATCTTCCAGAAGCCGTGATCCTGGGTGCCGAGCAGCGCACAGAAGCATGCGCCCGAGGAGAAGTTGGGCCAGCAGAGCCAGTCGATGGAGCCGGTGCGCGAGACCAGGGCGGCTGTCTCGCAGTCACCGATCAGGGCGTAGTCTTCTATTTTGCCGCCATGGAGCGGGAGCTTGCCGTTACGGTTGAAGCTGGAGCTGTCAAGCAAAGGACGGTCTTCCTCTCTTGTCAATCTGTGTTTTCGAGAAAGCCTGTGATGGCTGCTTTGCATCTCTTAGGAGAACAGGGCCCGAAGGATGGTCGCACTCGCACGTTGTTGGATGCGTTCCGTTTATGGATAGAAGCGAGCAAGCAAGCTCATTGCAACCAAGCGAAAGATGGCGTGGATGAAACCTGTTGAGGGACGTAGCCGTGTTGTGATCGAGTCGGTGGAGCCCGCGGTCGATGCGGGGCGGTATCCGGCATGCCGGATTGTGGGTGACGTGGTAACGGTGACTGCGTCGATCTTCGGCGACGGGCACGACCATCTGGCGGCGCGTCTATTGTATCGGCACAAGGACGAGCGCCGCTGGCGCGCTGCGCCCATGGTGGAGCTGGGGAACGATATCTGGCAGGCTGAGTTCGAAGTCAATAAGCTTGGGATGTGGAGCTTTACCGTCCAGGGCTGGGTGGACCATCTGGACACATGGATCAGCGACCTGAAGAAGCGTCTGGCCGCGCAACCGGATCCTGCGCAGCCGACCGAGGCAGTGACCCCGCAGGATATTCCGATGGCGCTGCGGATCGGCGCGAATCTGCTGGAGGCAGCGGCCGGGCGAGCCAAGGGCGGGGATGCGCGGCAGCTTACCGAGGTGGTCAACTCCTTGCGCTGGATGGCGGATCAGAAGGCTGTTTTCTATGAGTATCCGCTAAGCGATGAGATGGTCGCGATTGCGGGGCGCTATCCGGATCTTTCCCTAGCGACCAAATTCACCAAAGAGATGCCGCTGTGGGTGAACCGGGAGCGGGCACGCTTTTCAAGCTGGTATGAGCTGTTTCCTCGCTCGATGTCGCCGGTGCCGGGCAAGCATGGGACGCTGAAGGACGTAGAGGCGCAGTTGCCTGAGGTCGCGGCGATGGGCTTCAACGTGCTTTACCTGCCGCCGATCCATCCGATCGGCACGGCGTATCGCAAGGGTAAGAACAACTCCACCGTGGCTTCCGAGGGGGATGATGGAAGTCCGTGGGCCATCGGCGCCGCGCCCGTCAAGGACAACGAGGGCGGCCACAAGGCCATCCATCCGGAGCTTGGGACCTTCAAGGACTTCGACAATCTGGTGGCAGCCGCGAAGGCGCATGATCTGGAACTGGCGCTGGATATCGCCTTTCAGTGCTCGCCGGATCATCCCTGGGTGAAGGAGCATCCGACTTGGTTTACGATTCGCCCGGATGGGTCGATCCAATACGCGGAGAATCCACCCAAGAGGTACCAGGACATCTATCCTCTGAACTTCGAATCGGCAGATTGGCGCGGCCTTTGGGATGAGCTGTATTCTGTCTTCGACTTTTGGATTAAGCGCGGCGTGAAGATCTTCCGGGTAGACAATCCACACACCAAGGCGCTGCCGTTCTGGGAGTGGTGCATTGGATCGGTCCGCGAAAAGTATCCGGATGTCATCTTCCTGGCCGAGGCGTTTACCCGGCCACATGTCATGTACTCGCTGGCGAAGGGCGGATTTACCCAGAGCTACACCTACTTTACCTGGCGCACGACGAAGGCCGAGCTCGAAACGTATCTGGAAGAGATCACGCAGCCGCCGGTAAGCGAATTCTTCCAACCGAACTTCTGGCCGAATACACCGGACATCCTGCATCGCAGTCTTCAGGTTGGAGGGCGACCCGCCTTTATGCAAAGGCTGATTCTGGCGGGAACCCTGACCGCTAACTACGGCATCTACGGGCCGGCGTACGAGCTGTGCGAGAACGATCCGGCGACCCCCAGCGCCGGGAAGACGGAAAGCGAAGAGTACAACAACAGTGAGAAGTATGAGGTGAAGCAGCGGGACCGGAATGTGCCGGGATCGCTGGTGCCGCTGATCACGAATTTGAACCACATCCGCAAGGCGAACGTGGCGCTGCAGTCCAACGGCTCGCTGTACTTTCACCCGGTGGATAACCCGAGCCTGATGTGCTACTCGAAGTCTGCGCCGGATGGCAAAGGAGGGGAGAACACGATCCTGGTGGCGATCAACCTGGACTGGGCGCAAGAGCAGGCAGGCTGGATCGACCTCGACCTGAAGCGGCTGGGCATTCCGTACAATGAGGACTTCACGGTGGAGGACCTGCTGACGGGCACTTCCTACAAGTGGCATGACCGGAGCAACTACGTAGCGCTGCGACCGGATGTGCAGCCGGCGCATATCTTCCGGATCGTGCGTAAAGCAGAGGCGTAGAGAAAGAAGTTACGAGGATTTCGCTTGAAAAAGTTTGGCAGCGCGAGTGACCCGCTTTGGTATAAGGATGCGATCATTTATGAGATCCACGTGCGTGCGTTCGCGGACTCGAACAATGATGGGATTGGCGACTTTCCGGGGCTGATGTCGCGGCTCGACTACCTGCAGGACCTTGGAGTGACCTGTCTCTGGCTCCTGCCGTTCTTCCCTTCCCCGGGACGGGACGATGGGTATGACATCGCCAATTATGTCGATGTAAATCCTTCCTATGGAACCGTGAACGACTTCAAGTTGTTCCTGGATGCGGCGCATCAGCGTGGGATGCAGGTGATGATCGAACTGGTCATCAACCACACCAGCGATCAGCATCCGTGGTTCAAGGCGGCACGGCTTGCGCCGCCGGGCTCCTCCGAGCGGGATATGTATGTGTGGTCCGACACAGACATGAAGTACTCGGGTGTGCGGATTATCTTTACGGATACCGAAAAATCCAACTGGACGTGGGACGACCAGGCCAAGGCTTATTATTGGCATCGCTTCTTTTCGCATCAGCCGGACCTGAACTTCGATCATCCCCGGGTGATGGAAGAAGTGTTGACTGCCATGCGCTTCTGGCTGGATATGGGCGTAGATGCCCTTCGTCTGGATGCAATTCCATACCTGGTGGAGCGGGACGGGACGAGTTGCGAGAACGTGCCTGAGACGCACGTGAAGATCAAGGCGATTCGTAAGGTAATCGACGAGGAGTATGGGAACCGTCTGGTGCTGGCCGAGGCGAATATGTGGCCGGCGGATGTGCGTCCCTACTTCGGCGATGGCGATGAATGCCACATGGCGTTTCACTTTCCGCTGATGCCGAGGATTTATATGGCGCTGCGGCAGGAGGATCGCCTGCCGATCACGGACATCATGGCGCAGACACCGGATATCCCGGATAACTGCCAGTGGGGCTTGTTCCTGCGCAATCACGATGAGCTGACGCTGGAGATGGTGACCGACGATGAGCGGGATTATATGTATCTCGCGTATTCAGCCGATCCGCGCATGCGCATTAACGTCGGAATCCGGCGGCGGCTTGCTCCGCTGGTCGATAATAATCGGCGGCGTATCGAGCTGCTGAACTCGCTGCTGCTGAGCTTCCCAGGCACGCCCATCATGTACTACGGCGACGAGATCGGCATGGGGGACAACATCTATCTGGGCGACCGCAACGGCGTCCGTACGCCGATGCAGTGGAACTCCGATCGCAACGCGGGCTTCAGCAAGTGCGATCCCGCGCGGCTCTATTTCCCCGTGGTGATGGACCCGATCTACGGCTATCAGGTCGTGAATGTCGAGGCGCAGCTGAGCGATCAATCGTCCTTGCTGCACTGGACGCGGAATATGATCGCGCTGCGCAAGCTGTTTCAGGTGTTTGGCCGCGGCACGCTGACGTTTTTGCATCCCGAGAACCGCAAGGTACTCGCGTATCTGCGCGACCTGGACCGGGGCGATGGGTCGCATGAGACGGTGCTTTGCGTGGCAAATCTTTCGCGCTTTGCGCAGCCGCTGTCGCTCGACCTGACGCCGTATGCCGGGATGATGCCCGTCGAGATGCTGGGATACGTCTCATTCCCGGTGATTACCAGCCAGCCCTATGCGTTAAGTGTTGCGCCGTATTCTTTCCTGTGGTTTGAGCTGCAGCCGGCAATGGCTCCGGTGGAGATTGAGCCGGAGGTAGAAGATAGCGTGCGTGAGGCAGGCGAGCAGGTGGCGCTCGATCTCTTGACCAAAGGCTGGGCAGGGCTGGTGTCAGGCAAAGGTTTGGAGCTGCTGGAGACGACGCTGCCGGCTTGGCTGTTGAAGCAGCGGTGGTTTGGGGCGAAGACGCGAACGATCCTGCGGGTGCGGGTTGCAGAGTGGGCGCAGATTCCGGCCGGCGCAATGGAGATCCTGCCCAGCAGCGCGGTGCCTGCGGCAAGCACGCTGGGCGATGCGCTGTTCTTTCTGGAGATCGACTACACGGATGGCGCGAAGGATCGTTATCAGCTTCCATTGGCTTTCACCATGGGCGCAGCGGTGGAAGAGTTGAAGGCAGCGTATCCGCTGAGCGTGCTGGCCACGTTGGCGACGCCGAGGGGGCCCGCGGCGCTGCACGACGCGGCGACACGAGAGGACCTCCGGCAAGCTCTGCTGAGCTTGATCGCGCGGGAGGGTTCGCTTCCTCTGAGCGATGCGAACGAGGCCGCACACGAGATTGCGACGACGCTGATCGCCGCGCACACCAGCATACCGGCGCATGAAGTGCCGGCGCGAACCCCTGAGGCGGATGCCATCGCGAGCAGCATTGCGGCCAAGCATAGCATTGAACCGGAGGAGGTGGCGCCGGAGTTCGTGGGCCACATGCCTGGCGCTGGGGGGCGGAGCGAAGGCCAGGGGCCGGAGAGTGTGGCCGCCGTTGTGGATGCCGCAGCCGGAATGCTCTCGGCGTGGAAATCGGCCGCATTCGACGAGGCGCGTGGAACACACTATCTACCGGGGAAGACTGGCTCGGCTGAGCAGTCCAATACCAACTTCCTCTATGACCAGACACTGCTGATGAAGCTTTTTCGGCGGCTTCAGCCGGGGCTGAATCCGGATGTGGAGATTGGGCGTTTCCTGACGGAAGTGGCGCACTTTCCGCGGATCGCGCCGTTCCTCGGCGAGTTGACAGTGACCAGCCGCACGGGTGAGAAGACGACGACCGCAATGCTGCAGGGGATGGTCAACAACGAAGGCGATGGCTGGGCGTGGACGCTCGAGGAACTAAGCCGTTTCTATGAGTCAGCCTCCTCCTGCCCGCCGCCGAAGGATCAAGGCAAGCTGCCGCGCTTTGGTGAAGAGGGCAACGTTCCGGCTGAGGCACGGGAGCGCGCCGGCTTCTATCTGGGCGCGGCGGCGCTGCTGGGCCAACGTACGGCGGAGATGCACCTCGCGCTCGCGACCGAGACGACCGATGAGGCGTTTGCGGCTGAGCCTTTCACCGCAGACGATCTTTCCGTTGACGCCTGGCGCATCGATTCGCAGATCAACTCCACTTTGAATGCGCTGCGCAGCGGCATGCAGGGGTTGAAGGATCTTACGGCGGACGATGCGGCGACGATCCTAAGCCGGCGCATCGAGCTCTTTGCTCGTGCGCATGCGATTTCCTCCGGTCGAAGCTCCGGCAAGCGGATTCGCATCCACGGAGACTATCATCTGGGTCAAATTCTGCGCTCGAAGAACGATTTTGTGATTCTGGATTTCGAAGGCGAGCCGGCGCGAACACTCGAAGAACGCCGCCGTAAACAGTGTCCCTTGAAGGATGTTGCGGGGATGTTGCGGAGCTTCTCCTACGCGGCGTACTCCGCGCTTGACCAGTATGTCCAGCGGCATCCCGACAGTGCACGTTCGCTCGAGCCCTGGGCAAAGCTGTGGCAGAACGCCGTCTCGATCGAATTTCTGCGAAGCTATCGGGAAACCATGGAGCAGAAACCCGGTCTGCTCCCCGAAACAGCGCATGCCGATTCCTTGCTGAACGCGTATCTGCTCGAAAAGGCACTTTACGAGTTACTGTATGAGTTGAACAATCGACCAGCCTGGGTGCGCATTCCGCTGGCTGGAATTCTTGGTCTTCCAGCAGCGAACGTACAGAAGGGCAACGCCTGAGGTTGCGGGCACGGAGTGAACGAACGCACATGGCGACGACGAATACAGTTCCAACGGCAAATACGACGGCTGAGGCAGGGGGTGCACCCGCACTGCTGGTAAGTCTCGCTTCGCTCACTCAGGAGGCGTTCGAAGCAATGTTGGCGAACCTCTCGGCCGCCTTCCCGGACCAGGCAATCGTCGTGGCGACGCCCGATGGCTCTGCCGGAAGTGCTCTGGACAGCGGGCCCATGCGCGTGGTGGGGTACACGCCGGCAGCCCCGCCATCCGGGGCGTGGACGCTGACGGCGGCAGATTTTCTGAACGCGCATGAGCTGGCGGACGAACACAAGGCCCCTGCGATCCTGATCCTCGGAGCTGAGGCACAGACGCTGGAGCCAGCCGCACTGCGGCGGCTGGCGGAGGCCGTGGCCGCGAGCACGCCGGAGGGCGACCTTGCGGTGCCGCGCTATGATCTTCCAGCGCGCGCGGGCCTGGTCAATTCAGCCATTCTTTACCCGATCACCCGCGCACTCTTCGCGGCGAAACCCCGCTTCCCCCTCGCCGTCGACCTTTGCCTTTCGGCACGCATGCTGGAGAAGCTGGCCGCGGTCGCGCAGCGTTATACCGCCGTCAATCAGCCGGACGCGTTGATCTGGCCGGTGGCTGAGGCCTCGGTTGCCGGTTATACCGTGCTGGAGGTGGAAGCTGGCCCGCGCGCCCTGCCGCAGCCGCCAGGAAGCGATCTGAACAGTGTGCTGGCGCAGGTGACGGGCTCTTTGTTTACCGACGTGGAGGCGAAGGCCGCCTGGTGGCAGCGCGCGCGCCCTGTGCAGCCCGCGCGTCCGGCCTTAACCGTCACGCCCGGCACGGCGGGCGGCGATGTGAAGACCATGTTGGACTCCTTCCGGTTGGCTTACATCAACCTGCATGAGATCTGGTCGCTGGTGCTGCCACCGCAGACGCTTCTGGGGTTGAAGCGCCTTTCCGTGATGGATCAGACGCACTTTCGCATGGGCGATTCGCTCTGGGCAAGGATCGTGTATGACTTTCTGCTGGCGTACCGGCTGCGCACGATCAATCGCGGCCACCTGCTGGGTGCGCTGACACCGCTCTATCTTGCATGGGTGGCTTCGCACATTCTGCTGACCGAAGGCGGCGGGGACGCGGAGAAGCATATCGAAGCGCAGGCTGCGGCGTTTGAGGCGGATAAGGCGTACCTGGTCTCGCGCTGGCGCTGGCCGGACCGCTTCAACCCATAGTTCTTTTCCGCAAAGTTTTTCTTGAAGAGCCAGCAACACGTACAGGATTGAAGGAGTTCGCCATGCAGACCGTGATCCAGCCCGACCAGTACAGCAACTACGCGACGCAGCCGGTATATGCGGATTCTCCGTCGGTGTGGAACCACATGTCGATGGCGCTGCAGCAGTCGGTAGAGCGCGTGCTGTCCCTGCTGGTGGTCATCCTTCCCGGGGTGCTCGCCTTCTTTCTGGTGCTGGGACTGATGACGCTGCTCGGGATGCTGCTCAGCTGGATCATGCGCAAGGTGCTGGGCTCTTTGAAGTTCGATGAGCGCATGATGCGGCATGAGACCAGCGGCATTGCGAGCTGGTCCCCTTCGCAAAGCCCAACGGCGCTCGCCGGACGGATTGCCTTCTGGGTGTGCGTGTTGCTTGGCCTTGTCATCGGCGTCATGGCCTTTGACACCTCCGTGCAAACGGGAACCTCCGTGCTGACCTTCTCCTTGCTGCCATACCTCACGCATTCCGTGGGTGCGATCCTGATTCTCTTCGTCGGGAATCTGATCGCGCGCTTCCTGGCGCGAACGGTGTTGATCGGTGCGGTCAATAACCAGTTGCAGTATGCGCGCTTCCTGTCGATGGGCGTGAAGTGGCTGGTGTTGGTGCTGACGGCTGCGATGGTGCTCGATCATCTGCAGATCGGTGGAACTGTCGTCGAACTTGCCTTCGGCATCCTGTTCGGCGGCATTGTGCTGACGCTGGCTTTGGCTGTGGGTCTGGGCTCGCGCGACCTGGTGACGCGTTCGCTCGAACGCAGCGAGCGGCCGGAGCGCACCGACCGGATGCCGTTTCCGGTCTCCGCGGAGGCCCAGACGACCGAAACCCTGCGGCATTTTTAGCCTCGAATCGTGCGCACGAACAGACGCCCCGGCTTTCACATTGGATTGTGCGCGGGATTCGTTCTATGCTAACGAAATCCTGCGATGACGCCAGAGCCGATCTCCCCTTCCATTCCGGACCATGACGTTGTGGGGCGCTCGCCTCTGCGCAAGGAAGGGCGAGCCAAGGTGGAGGGCCGCGCGGCGTACGTGGATGACATCATGCTGCCCAACATGCTGTACGGGGGCACGGTGCGCTCGAAGATTGCGCGCGGCCGCATCCTCTCCATCACCTTTCCGCCTCACATTCCGTGGCATGAGTTCGCCATCGTGAGGGCGTTGGATATTCCCGGGGAAAATACCATCATTCACCTGTCCAAGGATCATCCGTGCCTGGCTGAAGAGTGGGTGAACCATCCAGAGGAGCCGATTTTGCTTCTCGCTCACGCGGAGAAGGCTCGCCTGCCCGAGGCGGTGGCGGCTGTGGTGATTGAGTACGAGGAGTTGCCGGGCATCTTTACGATTGAGGATTCAGAGGCCGAGGACGCGCCGGAGATCTGGCGGCCCGATCACGGACATGCCGCCGGCAAGAACTGCTTTAAGAGCTATCGCATGGAGCATGGCGATCCAGCCGAGGCTTTTGCCGTCGCGGATTACATCGTCGAAGGCGAGTACAGGACGGGCGCACAGGAGCAGCTCTACATCGAAAACAACGGTGTCATCGCCGAGTACCTGGCCTCTGAGGACGGCGACAGCGTCAGGGTGCAGGGCTCGATGCAGTGCCCGTACTACCTGGTGCATGCGCTGGAGCAAGTCTTCGGCTTTCCGGCGGAGCGCTGCCGCGTCATCCAGACCGAAACCGGCGGCGCCTTTGGCGGCAAGGAGGACTTTCCTTCCGTCATCGGCAGCCACGCGGCGCTCCTGGCGATGAAGTCCGGCCACCCGGTCAAGATCTGCTATGACCGCGCGGAAGATCTGGCCGCCACGACCAAGCGACACCCTTCACGCACCCGGCACAGGACGGCGGTGGCGAAGGACGGCCGCATTCTGGGCGGGGAGATCGACTTTGCCATCGATGGCGGTGCTTATGCGACGTTGTCACCGGTGGTGCTCTCCCGCGGCACCATCCATGCGGCCGGTCCGTATCATTGGCCGCACCTGGTGATTCGCGCCAAGGCGATGGCGACGAATGTTCCGCCGCACGGGGCATTTCGCGGCTTTGGCGCGCCGCAAAGCTTGTTCGCGCTGGAGCGGCATATGGACAAGATCGCCAAGGTGGTGGGGATCTCGCCCGAGGAGATGCGGCGGCGCAACTTTCTGACCACCGGCGGCCGCACGGCGACAGGGCAGCTACTGTCCGATCCGGTCGATATGCAGGGTTTGTTGAGTCGTGCGCTCGCTGAGTCGGATTACCATGCGAAGACGGCGGAGTTTGCGCGGACGAACCCCGGCAGTGCGGTCAAGCGCGGGATGGGCTTCGCCACCTTCATGCACGGCGCGGGATTTACGGGCTCCGGCGAGCGGCGGCTCAACTCGCTGGTGGAGATCGTGCTGACTCCGGACGGACGGCCGCGCCTGCTGGTCTCCTCGACCGAGTTCGGCCAGGGCACGAACACGATTTTGTGCCAGATTGCCGCACAATCTCTCGACCTGCCGTATGAACTGGTGGAGATTGCCCCGATCGACACTGCGGTCGTCCCCAACTCCGGGCCGACCGTCGCCAGCCGAACGGCGATGATCGTGGGCAAGCTGGTGGAGCGCGCTTCGCAAAACCTTTGCGGAACGCTGACCGGCGCGGGGTATCTGCCTCAGCACTACTCTCCGGAGGAGTTCCAACAGGCAGCGACCGCCTATGAGCGGGAGCTTGGCCCGTTGCGGACGAGCGCGCGGTATCAAGCGCCGGATGACATTGTCTGGGATGACGATCGCTACAAGGGCGACGCCTATCCGGCCTATGCATGGGCAGTCTATGTGGCGGAGGTGGCGGTCGATCTGCGCACCTATGCCGCCACGGTAACGGACTTCCATGCGCTGCAGGAGGTGGGCAAGGTGCTCCATCCCATCCTCGCCGAAGGGCAGGTGCAGGGCGGGGTGGCGCAGGGTATCGGGTATGCGCTGTATGAGAAGTGCGTGTACGAGCGCGGCCGCATGATGAACAACCAGATGACCAACTACATAATGCCGACCAGCATGGACCTGCCCACGATCAAGGTTCACTTTGCGGAAACACCCAGCATTCACGGGGCTTTTGGCGCGAAGGGCATCGGTGAGCTGCCCATGGACGGACCCGCCCCGGCGATTTTCAACGCGATCGAGCAAGCCACCGGTCTCTCCTTCAACGCCGTACCCCTGCTGCCGGAGGATATCTTTGAACGCCTGGCGGCAACGCCGGACGGCGGAGCAGAAAACCTGGACCCCGCGCATGCGGGCCCATACTTTACTGAGGCGGTGCCGGCGTGATCCGCTGTGCCGTTCGCTGTACCGTCAACGGGGTGGAGCGCAGCCTGGACGTGCCTCCGATGAAACGTCTGCTGGACGTTCTGCGTGATGACCTGCGGCTCACAGGCGCAAAGGAAGGCTGCGGCGAGGGCGAATGCGGCTCCTGCTCGGTGCTGCTGAACGGGGAGCTTGTGAACTCCTGCCTGGTGCCGATCCTGCAGGTGGAAGGCGCCTGCATCACGACCATAGAAGGCGTGGCCGAAGTCGATGGGCGGCTGGCACCGGTGCAGCAATGCTTCCTGGAACAAGGCGGCGCACAGTGCGGTATTTGCACTCCGGGCATGATTCTGGCGACAAAGTTTCTATTGAGCAGGTATTCGCAACCAACCTTGGCACAAATTAACGAGGGCCTCGCCGGCAATCTGTGCCGTTGCACGGGGTATGCGCGCATCGTGGCCGCGGTACAGGCTTCTGCGGCTTTCACTGCCGGCACGGCCGAAGACCGATGAAGGCTGATGCGGCGATCTACGACCTGACCGCGCAGCCCACGCTTGAGGCGACGCTGGCTGTGCTGGCCGAGGGACGGCACACGCCCATCGCCGGCGGGACGGAGCTGATGGTCGCGCTCGCGGCGGGGCGACTGCCGGTCAAGCCACTGCTCTCCATCGCCCATTTGCGCGAGCTGCGCTTCATCCGCGCCGGAGCGGAGACGATCACGATCGGCGCCGGCGCCACCTTCCGCGACCTGCGCGAGCACGAGACGATCGCCCGCGAGCTGCCGCTGCTGGCGCTGGCCGCAAGCTGGACCGGTTCGCTTGCCAACCAGAACCGCGGCACACTCGGAGGGAACCTGGTCAATGCTTCCCCCGCCGCCGATTCGCCTCCGGCGCTGCTTTGCTATGAGGCGGAGCTGCGCCTGATCTCCGCCGCGGGTGAGCGCACGATGCCCTACACGGATTTTCACCGGGGCTACAAGCAGACGGCAATCGAGCCCGGCGAGCTGCTGCACAGCATGACAATTCCCCGCGCCTTCACAGGCTGGAAGACCTATCTGCGCAAGGTGGGAACGCGCAACGCGCAAGCCATCTCCAAGGTAGCTCTCGCCGGTCTGATTCTCATGGACGGAGACGTTATCGCTGAAATCCGCCTAGGCGCGGCCAGCCTGAGCGCGATCCCCTTGCGCTGCCGCGCCGCCGAGCGGCTTCTGCGTGGACGGCGGGTGACGCCTGAGACGATCCAGGCAGCGCGGGCTGCGCTGGCTGCTGAGGCAAAGCCCATCAGCGACATCCGCTCCACGGCCGCCTATCGCGCGGCCGTGGCGGGCAATCTTCTGGAAGAGCTACTCGCCGGTCTGGGTTAGGTACTGCTCGGCGAGCCGCAGCGACTCCTCCGTATCCACGTCCAATTGACCGCCCGGAAGCTCGATCGCCGATGCATCGCGCAGCAACTCGCGCGCACCGCTTTCGCCGTTCAGCGCGGCCAGGCTGGGGAAGAATGCGGAAGGAAAGCACGCGGGAACACCCTTCCGTCCCGCGTAGGCGGAGGCGACCGGCTGGTCCGGCGCCGCGTCCTGGGCTGTCAGCAAACGACGCAGGTGCTCCGCGGTCACCGCGGGCTGGTCGCACGTCATCAACAGGATTCTCTGCGCGCCAGACTCCTGGGCCGCGCAGGCCCCGGCGCGAATCGAGCTTCCCATGCCGGTTGCCCAGTCGGGATTGCGAAGGACGTGGCAGCGTGAGAGGTCGCAGGCAGCAAGAACCTGCTCCGCGGCCGCGCCCAGCACGACGACCGGGACGCAACCCGCCTCCAGGGCCAACCGAACCGCGCGATCGAGCAGCTGCTCCCTGGCCACGCGTACAAGCTGCTTCGGCCGTCCCAGCCGTATCGAAGCGCCGGCCGCCAGAAGCACCGCCAGCACCCGCGAACCAGCCTCGCTCATAGGCCTGCGACGGCGCACTGCGTCTGCTGGTACCTCGCCGCGCCGCCTCGTTCCAACTGAGTCAGAACCTCCCGCGGCGTGAGGCTGCGTGAGTGGGCCAGACGTCCGTGGGAAGATGCCTGGATCTCGCTGACGATGGCGAGCGCAATGGCCTCCGGGCCGTCACCGCCCAGGTCCAGGCCAACCGGCGCAAAGACGCGCTCACAGCAGAACTCCAAGGTGCGTCCAAGCTCAGAGGCTGCCTCGGAGAGGAGCAGGCTACTCCGGTGCCGCGAGCCGAGGATTCCCAGGTAACGCGGACCGAGCGGAAGCACACCCGCCAGCAGGCTGCGATCCTGCTCGTAACTGTGCGACATGAGCACGACCGCGTCCTCCGGCTGCACTCCCAGGCTGGCTGCGGAGGTAATGGTCTCAACCCGCTCCGCCTCCGGGAAACGATGGCCGCGTGTCAGTTGGGCGCGCCCGTCAGCAACGACAACGCTCCATCCAAGCTGCGCGGCAAGGCGTACGAGCGGTTTGGCGTCATCCCCGGCGCCGAGCACAAAGAGCCGCTGCGGCGCGATCATCCGCTCCACATATCGCCCTTCATACGGTCGGCCCGCCTCAAGCCGCGCTGCGCAGGCGATCTTCTCCGCGCTCAATCCCGGGCTGGCAAACAGGGTCTTCCCTGTTGCAGAAAGGATGAGCCGGCGCAAACCGCGCGTGGCGTCCGGCAGAAAGCTGATGACAGTGCTGACGGAACCCTCCAGCGCGCCTGCCATCGCCTCCAGCAGAGCCGCACCCTCTGGCGCCTGGACGGACTCAAAAAGCAGATCGACGGTGCCGCCGCAGCCGAGGCCGAAGGGGATCTCGGCGGTGTCGTCAAAGGTCATCGCGTAGCGCTCGACGCTCGCCCCGGAGCGCACCATCCACGCGGCTTTGCGAAGCACCTCCGCCTCCAGGCAGCCTCCGCTCACCGTGCCGGCGTACCGGCCAGAGACCGCCGTCGTGAGCAGCCGCGCCCCTGGTTGACGGTAGGAGGATCCCTCCACCCGCACCAGCGTCACGAGCACCTCGGCTCCGCCCTGCCGCCACAGGCCCACAATCTGCCGACGCTCCATCATGGATAGTATTGTCTCCTGAGTGCGAATTCGCTGCAGCTTTGGATGCATGGAGAGAGCTCCCGGCTCAGTCGCTTCCCTGCACATCCACGGGCAAACTCTGCTAAACTCAACGTGTCGGGTGTGGGCTCAGGGTGTGTTTTTTCTGGGTTCGGCGCATGCTGTGCTTTCTTCTCCACCCCGGCCGCGGCCGTCCTAGCGATGTCGGAATGTAGCGCAGCCTGGTAGCGCACCTGCTTCGGGAGCAGGGGGTCGAGAGTTCGAATCTCTCCATTCCGACCATTCTCTGCTGTTGACCCGTTTGAAGCACCTCACGATCCAGTCGCCTTATAAAACTCAATTCCGCCGAGTGCCTTCAACACCGTGCGAAGGGGCGTTTCTGCGGGATCTGCAGAAGCGTACTCTGATAGCCTACGGCATGGAGACGGCTGATTGATGACCCAGGCGCTGATCTGTGATGCAGTACGGACGCCCATTGGAAGATATGGTGTGAGCTCTGGCTTCGGTGCGGCCGGACGACCTTGCGGCCCACGTTCTCCGTTCGCTCGTTGAGAGAAACTCATCGATCGATTGGCAGATGCTGGAGGAGGTCTTCTTCGGATGTGCGCGAACCAATCGGGCGAAGATAATCGTAACGTGGCGCGCATGGCCACGCTGCTGTCCGGACTTCCCCCATATGGTCCCCGGCATGACGCTCAACCGCCTCTGTGCTTCCGGCATGGACGCAGTAGGCACCGCGGCGCGGGCCATCACAGCGGGGGAGCTATCGCTGGCCGTTGCCGGCGGCGTTGAGTCCATGAGTCGCGCACCCTTCGTCATGGGCAAGGCGGAAGGCCCCTTTGACAGGCGCACCGAGTTGTTCGACACGACGCTGGGTTGGCGATTTATCAACCCTTGCGCTCGAGAAGGCCTACGGAACGGACACCATGGTGCAGACAGGCGATCACGTGGCTGCCGACTACAACATCTCCCGGCAGGATCATGGACGCCTTCGGACTGCGCAGTCAGCCGTAGCGACGAACATACGAGGCACTAAGAGAGTGGCTTTCACGCCGAAGAGATCGTTCCCGTCACGGTCTCGCATAAGAAGCAGACGGTTGTCGTTGAGCGTGACGAACATCCCCGAAGCGACACGACCCTGGCTGCACTGGAGCGCCTTAAACCGATAAATCCCGGGGGCACGGTCACAGGCTGGAAACGCCGCCGGCATCAATGACGGCGCGGCGGCCATGATTCTTGCAAGCGAGGAGGCCGCCGCCCGGTTCGGGTTACGCCCAAGAGCTCGCATTCTCGGGATGGCCAGCTCCGGAGTACTGCCCCGTGTCATGGGCATCGGACCCGTTACGGCCACCCAGGAAGCTGCTTGCCCGCCTCCATCTGAACGTTCAGGATTTTGGAGTCATCGAGCTGAATGAGGGCGTTTGCGAGCCAGGCGCTGGCTACGCTCCGCATGCTCGGTATCCCCTGACGATGCTCCGCATGTCAACGCGAATGGCGGCGCAATCGCACTGGGACATCCACGTCGGCATGAGCGGAGCTCGGATCACCTTGACCGCTGTCCATCAGATGGAGAAGGTCCAGGCCAGGCGAGCCTTGGCGACCATGTGCGTTGGGGTAGGGCAGGGCGTGGCTATCGCACTCGAACGCATGTAGACGAAGAAAGCGGGGACAACGGAGCCATGGCCTGCCATGATGCTTCTATGACTCGCACGTTGTTGTCTGCGGCGTTGTTGTCTGCGGCGTTGTTGTCTGCGGCGTTGTTGTCTGCGGCAAGGACCGCGAGGCCGCCGTTATTCTTAAACGTGTTGTGGAAGTGGTCACAGGGGGGGCAGCTTCCATCAACCAGGAGCATACGGCGAGTTTCGGACTGAGCGAAATCGACTCAGACGCACCGCGGGAAGGATTCGAGGATCATCCCGCACCTCCAGCCCTATCGAAAAGAATTGGTTTCCGCTCATCACAAAAATGCGCTTTTCGGGTTACATTAGTTTTAAGGTCCCCTGAAATTTTAGCTAGAAGCGTCCCGTTCCGCGCGATTGAGACTCGTTTTACGTAGAGATCTTGAACAAAGCACACCCATTCTTCCCTTGATCCACCGCTGAAGGAGCCAAATATGCCTCGTTCGAAGTCCGCCTCTGATCTCTCCGCCCTCTCCGCCTCCCGCCGCTCCTTCCTGCGCTACGCCTCGCTAGCCGCCGCCGCACCCATCTTTACGGAAGCTCACTTTGCCTTGGCCGCGCAGCAAACCGCACCGGTCGCCGGCCAGGCCGCCCCAGCGCGTCGTACCCGCACCGCGCCGCCGGCAGGAGCCGTGCTGATCAACGCGAATGAAAACCCTCTCGGTCCCTGTAAGGCCGCCTGTGAGGCCATCGCGAAGATCGCCCCCATGGGCGGACGCTATGACCTTCTGGGCGAGACCGATAAGCTCACCAAAACCTTCGCCGCGCAGCACAATCTGCCGGAAGATCATATCGCCGTCTACGCCGGCTCGTCTGAGCCGCTGCACTTCACCGTGCTCGCCTTCACCTCGCCCACCCGTGGCTTCGTCTCCGCGGACCCGTCCTATGAGGCCGGCACCCGGCCCGCCAAGACCACTGGCGCCAAGATCAGCATGGTACCGCTGACTTCCACCTGCGCCCATGACGTTAAGGCGATGGTCGCCGCAGACCCCAATGCAGGCGTCATCTACATCTGCAACCCCAACAATCCCACCGGCACTCTTACCTCCCGCGAGGACATCCTCTGGGCGTTGAACAACAAGCCCAAGGGCTCCATCCTGCTGGTGGATGAGGCGTACATCCATCTGTCCGACGCACCCGATGTCCTGGACCAGGTCGCCGCCGGCAAAGATCTGATCGTGCTGCGCACCTTCTCGAAGATCTATGGCATGGCCGGCATCCGCTGCGGCCTGGCGCTTGCCCGGCCGGACCTTCTAGCCAAGCTGCAGCCCTACGGCATGAATGCCATGCCCATCACCGGCTCCTCGGCCGCCAACGTCTCGCTGCTTGACGAAGAGCTGATCCCCACGCGCAAGAAGATCATCGGCGACACGCGCCGCGACACCCTCGCCTGGCTCAAGGAAAACAACTACAAGGTCATCGGCGACTCCCAGTCCAACTGCTTCATGATCGATACCGGCCGCCCCGGCCGCACCGTCATGAAGGCGATGGCGGACAAGAACGTCATGATCGGCCGCGTCTGGCCGGTCTGGCCCAACGCCGTGCGCATCTCGGTCGGCACCCCGGCAGAGATGGCCCAGTTCAAGACCGCCTTCAAGGCCACCATGGATGCGCCCCCCATCCACCGCCGCAGAGCTCCACGATCCAATGGGCGATCTCGACGACATCCGCACTTACGGCAAGCTCGCCTAACCCCTTTGCCGCACCAAACAGAAGAGGCTCCGGCAAACGCCGGAGCCTCTTCCTTTGTAACCACACTACAATCTATTTGCCCTTGACCGCTATCACTTCGATCTCCACCAGCGCCCACGGCGCGGCCAGTGCCGCGACCTGCATCGCGCTGCGAGCCGGCTTGTTCGGCTGCTCTTTGGTCCCGAAGAACTGCGTGTAGCTGGCCTGCAGCCCGGGGAAGTCGAGCTTGCCGCCCTTGTCCGCATCGCCTGCAAGGAATACCGTCATCTTCACCACATCCTTCATATCCAGCCCCTGCGACTTCAGCAGCGCCTGGATCTTGTTGAGCGCACTCAGAGCCTGCGTTTTCGTGTCACCGTAGACCGCAGCCTTACCCGTCGCCGCGTCAGCCGGCGTCACCGGGCTCGCCAGCTGCCCGCTAAGGTATAGCGTATCTCCCGCCCACACACCATCCGCGATCAACGCCTTCTCATTGGGCTGCAGATGCTTCACCGTCGTCTGTGCGCCCGCGGTCACGCCGGCCACCATCATTGCTGCAATCCACAACCTCTTCATGCCATCTCCTTGTCGCTTCTAACAACTAAGCCCGTAAAGCCTTTACCTTTTCATTGATCATGCCGATCGCACGCAGGCTGCTCAAGGCCGCGCCTTCCTGCCAGCCTACGATGTGGCTGCAGTGATCGCCCGCAAAGTAGATCGGCCCATCCGCCTGGATCAGCGTCTCATACCCCGGATTGGTTGCGCCCTGCGCACGCCGCTCATTCGCAGGCCCACCGGTGCTGGGGGCCACGCCTGTTCCCGGAGCACCCGTCGCATTCGCCAGATAGGAACGAATCCACGAGCCCTCGTTGTAAGGAATATGCTTCCACCCAACGTACATAGGCTTCTCGAGCTCCTTGCCATGCCCCGGGTGCAGCCGCTCGATGCTCTTGCGGCTCTCCGCAAACTTGCCCTCGAGCGGCAGATCACGGAACGGAAATTGTAGGTTCGTCTCATCCACATAGCCGCTCACGAGCACGCCACGGTCCGCGAACATATTCGCACTGGGAAACCAGATCGGACTACAGCCCGCCATGACAAACTCCAACCCGCCGTAAACGTTATAGTCCTGCTCCCAGAAGCGCCTGCTCTCCCACGCCACTTTGTACGCATTCACATACACGCACTCGTCGATCACCTTCTTGAACGGCGCCGCAAAGTCATTCGGCGTCTTCTTCAGGATCGTCAGCGGCATCGCACAGATGCAGAAGTCGGCCTCAATCGTCTTCGCCGCGCCGCCCTGGGTATAGCCCACACGAACCCCCTTGGCGGTCTTGCGAATCTCCGTCACCGGGCTGTTGTACTGCACCACATCGCCCAGCGCCTTGCCGAACGCAAACGGAATCCGGTCCATGCCCCCCACCGGCTGGAACATCGTCGCCTGCATGTCGAAGGTCTCTTCAAACAGCACGCCGCTCCAGAAGCTCTCATCGAGCAGCGTATGCATGTCGATCGGATCGCTCGGCACGCCCACCTGGTCGCCCGCTCCCGGCAGCACCTTGTATCCCGCCCGATCGCCGCCCGCGTACTTCCCCGCTGAATCCAAAGACCCATACTGCCGCAGGAACGCCAGCATTCGCTCACGATCTTCCTTGCCGACCTCCGTATCCAGCGCCCCGGCGTTCACGCACTTCATCAACAACTCGCTCACGTGGCCGCGCGTGTCGTTCACCGCCTGCCGCTGAATAATCGGCTTACCGCCATTCGCCGCATCGTTCTGCAGATAGCTCGAACGCGAGGTGTTCACCTCCACCTGCAGCTCTACGCCCAGCTTCTTGCAGTAGTCCAGAATTGTCTTGTGAATAGAAGGCAGCCGAGCCGGCCCGAAGTTCTGATAGTGCCCCTTCTCCCACGCGCAAGTCTGGCTCGATCCATCCACAAACTTGACCGTGTCCCCGCCGCGCACCGTCCAGTTGCGCCCGCCCGGACGCTCCCGAGCCTCCAACAAGGTCGTCTCATACCCCAGCGCACGCAGCTCATACGCCGCCACCAGCCCGGCAATCCCGCCGCCCAGCACCACCACCTTCACGCCCTTGCCCATTCCAGGCTGCGCTGCGATCGAAGGCGCCGGCTCCGCTTTCGCCGGCATCATGCCCAGCGACTGCATCGCGATCAACGTCGCACTAAACCCACCTGCCTGACCCACCTGGGTCAGAAAACCACGTCTGGTCAACCTCATCCGTTCGTCTCTTCCTGCCGTTACGGGTCGCAGCGTAGAGAGCAGAAAGCTGTCGAAGACAGCTCCGCCCGCGCAGCCCTGCTGGACGCTGGCAATGTTACAAATTGATCCCTGTATCCCGGACTGTATAGCAGAGAACCGCCGCTTGTCACGCACTATCGCCGCTATGGATCGACCCCGGGACGTACGATCCGGCTACAATGAACAAGGCCGCACGCAGGAATCGTCCTGTCCTGCTCCGGAGACCTCCGGTCCATGCCAACAGAATGCCCATAGGAAAGCTGACCCTTGAACTTTCGATTCCCCACGCGCAATCGCTCAAAGATCGCCGCCAGGTCGTCCGCTCGCTCAAAGACAAGCTCCGCCACAGCTTCAACGCAGCCGTAGCGGAGGCCAATGAAGGCGGGCCCGTCTGGAACCAGGCCACGCTCTGGGTCGCCGTCGTCTCAAGCTCCACCCAGTCTATCCAGCAGCACCTCAGCTCGATCGATGATGCCGCCCAACGCATCGTCCTCACGCTCGGCGCGGAGATCGCAGACTCCTTCGCCGAGATCATCCCGGATTAGCCAAGAGATAACACCATGCCCGAACCGCGCGCCAGAACCTACCACCGCAACCGCGTCGCCCACTCCTTTTCAGAAGAGATCGGAGCCATGCTCGAAGGTGAGCTCTCCGACCCTCGCATCTTTCCCTCCGTCGTCACCGAGGTCGTGCTCGCCCCCGGCGGCAAGAGCGCCCGCGTCTTCGTCCAGGTCCACGGCGGCGAAGAAGAAGAAGCCTCCACCCTCGAAGCCCTCATCAGCGCCCGCGGCTTCATCCGCGCGCAGATTCGAGACCGCATGGGCATCCGGCACGTGCCTGAACTCAGCTTCGCCATCGACCGCTCTGCCCGCATGACCGGCCGCATGGAAGAGCTGCTGGATCGCTCCCGCAAGCGAGACAAAAAACGCGCTGAGGCGCAGCCCGCGGCTGAGCCGGCCGGCACCAAACCGGCATCCCAATCAGGTCCCGATCTGCAATAGACATCGCCAGCCCTGACAACTTCGTGCCCGCTGTCTGGTAGCCTTGTCTCGGGAGCCAATCGCCCGCGGACAGTCGCGCACTCCTGCGTTCCAAACTGCCCCTTGAACGAAGTGATCCAACCCGCTGAACCCTGGGCCTCCGAGCCGCCGCGCCGGAAGAGCGCCACGCCGCGCGAGCGTCTTCGCCGTCTGCTCCAGTCGCCCAACGTGGAAGGTCCCCTCGAAGTCGTCATCCTCTTCACCATCGGCCTCTTCCTGCTGCTTTTCGGCCTCATGCCCCACCTGGGAGGCGATAAGCTCGGTCTCGTTGGCGCCGATGAGCCGCGCTACGCGCAGGTAGCCCGCGAGATGCTCGCCGCGCATGACGCTGCCTGCGCCCAGGTCCACGCCAACCTGATGCCCAAAAGCTGGCGCCCGCATGATGTCGAAAGCTCCTTCCACTGCCTCATCTCCGGCACCGTTACCCCCATCCTCTACGGCCAGCCCTGGCTGGAGAAACCCGCCCTCTATTATTGGCGCGCCATGGGCTTCTTCCAGGAGTTCGGCGTCTCCGACTGGTCCGCGCGGCTGCCCTCCACCTCGGGCGCAGGCTTCCTCATCCTGCTCATCTTCCTGCATATGCGCCGCTTCCGCCCCGGTGGCCATCTCGACGCTGCGCTCATCACCTGCTCCTCGCTCGCCATCATCGCCTTCAGCCGCGGCGCGTCCACAGACATGCAGCTCGCCGCACCCTTCTGCATCGGCATGCTCGGCTGGTACGCCTGGTATGAGACCGGCAAGAAGTTCTGGCTCTTTGACCTCTACTTCTTCGGCGCCGCCGCCACGCTCGCCAAAGGCCCCGTCGCGCCGTTCCTTGCGCTCGCCATCATCGGCCTCTTCGTCGCCCTGCGTCGCGAGTGGTCGCTCTTCCGCCGCACCATCTGGCTTCCCGGAGTTATCCTCTACCTGGTCATGGTGCTGCCGTGGTACATCGCCGTGCAGCGCCGCAACCCAAGCTTCTTCCGCCAGTTCTTCGTGGAACACAATCTCGAGCGTTACGCTACCAACCGCTACCAGCACCACCAGCCCATCTGGTACTATCTCGCCGTCGTCATCCTCGGCCTCATGCCCTGGACCATCCTCGCCATCCGTGCGCTCATCGACGCCATCCAGATCTCCATCGCGGAGTGGCGCGTCCGCCGCAAACCCGTCCGTTACCTCGGCCACTCCCGCGCCGGCGACGCCTTCCCGGAGTTCCTCGTCCTCTGGGCCGTCTTCCCCATCTTCTTCTTCTCCTTTGCCGGCTCCAAGCTCCCCGGCTACATCCTGCCCTCCATCCCCCCGCTCACCATCCTTACCGGCGACTACCTCTACCGTGCCCGCCGAAACGGCCTTCCACCCTGGTTGCTCTGGTCCCACGCCGGCCTGTGTGCCATCCTGGTCTTCGTCCTCACGCTCGCGCCGCAGCACATGAAGTACGAAACGCTCGTGCCCTCCGTCGCCTGGCTTGCCTCAGCCGCGGTCGTCGCAGTCCTCATCGCAGGAATGGTCGCCTTCGGAATCCGCCGCTTCGGCATGTCGCAGGTACGCAACTTCACGCTCATCCCGGTCATCGGCATGCTCATCTTCCTGCTCGGCTTTGAAGGCCATGAGCTGGACCTGAACTACTCCGCCCGCCCGCTCGCTCAGGAGATCAAGCAGCACGACCCCTCGGACAAGCTCGTCGCCGTCCAGGACGTCAAGCGAGACATGGTCTACGGTCTGGCCTTCTACCGCAACCAACCCATGATTCACTATGAAGACGGTGTCCCCGACCAGGAGCACATCCTCGTCATCCCCACCAACGACCAGGCCGCACTCGACCGCTATCTCACCGGCCGCGTCTACATTCCACTTTTTCTCTACGAAAGCCAAGGCCTGGCCATCTACAAGGTCTTCGCCCGGCAATAGCGCCGGCCGTTAAGCTATTTGCCTTGCTTCGTCTCCACAACGGCCACGCGCTCATGAAGCGCCGTCATCTGACGCATAATCTCCAGCGCATCCTTGTGACTGGCATCTTTGAGATCGTCAAACCTGGCATCATGACGATCCAGCCGGCGATCGATGCCATCCAGCCTCTTCTCAATCCGCTCAAATCGAGAGTTGCTCGTCAACATAGCAACCATGATCAATAAACTCGGTATCCCAATCGAAAGCAGGAGCTGAACGTTCGTCATCTGCCACACCTCTGTGCCATAAATTTTACCAGACCGCCCCTTACTTCCCCGCCACGATAAATAGATCCGACTTGTAGATCCGCACACATCCCTGCCCGCTGCTGCACACAATCGAGGTCTCCGTCAGCCCCTCGGGATGCCTCTTCACCGCCTCCGCCACGGAATCCTTCTCTCCCGCAAACACATACGCGGCCTTCTCCGCCGGAGTCGTCCGCCCGTTGTAATAATCATCCGGCCCGATCACCTGCCGCAGTGGAATTCCCGCACGCTGCAGCGCTCCCACATACGTGGACGCATCCATCATGATCGGCACTCCGCTTGGCAGGCTCTCCAACTGCGTCGCCAGCGAGCCCTCCACGGCTCTCCGCCCCACAGAGTTCACCATCGCCTCCTTCAACACCAGCGGCGTCGCATGTGCCATCAACACCGTATTCAGCACAATCAGCACCATCGCCACCGGTTGCATCAGCCGAGCCGCCAGCGGCTGCTTCGTCTTCACCCAACGCGCCGCCCACTCCACTGCCAGCCCGCCAAACAGCGCAAACGCTGGAAGCATCTCCATCCCATACCGCGAGTTATAAAACGAGTGCGGATAGATCTGCGGAATAAAGATTGGTACCGACCCATACGACACGGAGTACACATAAAACGGCAGCGGCAGCCAAAGCAGCAGCGCGGCCCTGTTTGCGCCAGACCGGCTCACCCCAGCGCGCCAAAGCACACCCAGCCCGCCCAGCGCAGCCGCGGCCACCAGCCACCCCGTCTCCCACCAAGCCGCATCCACCTGCGCGGTCCGCGCATACAACATCAACGACCATGCCGGATCATGCCAGCCGAAGTAATGCTTCGACCCCGGCGGCGACGTCTTCTTATCGATCATCTTCGCCGAGTAAGGCCCCCGCATAAAGTCCAGCCAATCATGCGCATAATGCTGGTTGTACCAGAACCAGCTCAAAGGCCCTGCCACGGTCAGCACCGAAAAAAACACAAACACCTTCATCAGCCGGCCACGCAGAGCAGGCCGCTTCCAAAGCGACCATGCCACCACCAACCACACCGCCGCGCCCAGAATCCAGCCGTCGTACCGCGTCATCACCGCGCAGAAGATCAAGAGGCCCAGCATCACCATCCGCGCACCCGCCACCACCGGCCGCTCGAGCTTCAACGCATCCACACACTCCATCGTCAGCAGTACGATCCAAACCAGCAGCCCCAGAAACAGAGGCTCCGTCATGGCCGTCGTTGAAAGATAAAGCAGGTTGATATTCAACCCATAGAAAGCAGTCGCCGCGACCGCCCAGAGCGGCGTCAACACTCGCCGCGTCAGTCGATAAAACCCCATCACCCCCAGCACATAGCAGATCAGCGAAGGCCACGCCCCCGCCATCCCGTTCTGCCACCACTGCATATTCCCGATGAACGGAAGCATCAGCAGATGCGGCAACGGAAGCCACACCCCGCCCAACTGCATCAGCCCCGGATACCGCGTGTCTACAATCCTCCTGGCAATCCCGAGATGAGCGACCGCATCCCCATACAGCAGCATGTACCCGCGCGAGGCGCTGATCGCCAGCGCAACAAACCCCGCCACAATCGCAAACATCCCGATGGGCAGCGTCTCGGCCCGTGTCGCCGGCGTCACCACATCCATATCCAGCGTGGTTAGCGGAGTCCGCGGCGGCCGGCGCCCCGTCAGCAACACCTTCTTCCCGGGCTCCGGTTTCATGGGCTCCGCCATGCTTCTACGCCCCCGCATGATCCAGGTGCGAGATCTCCAGGAACAATTTGTAACGCTCTTCGATCTCTTCCCGCGTCACATGCTGCAATCGCTCCGTCCCAAACCGCTCCACCGCAAACGACCCCATCACCCCGCCATAAAACAGCGCCGTCCGAACCACCGCCGCCGTCAACTTTTCCTGCGAAGCGATATACCCGTAAAAACCGCCCGCAAACGAATCCCCCGCCCCGGTCGGATCGACCACCTCCGCCAGTGGCAGCGCCGGAGCCCGGAACGGCCGCACCGCCGGATCGAACAGCTTGCCGAAGAACGCTGTCGCCCCATACTCCCCGTGCTTGATCACCAGCGCCTTCGGCCCCAGCGCGAGCACCTTCTCGGCCGCCTTCACCAGGTTCGTCTCGCCGGCCAGCATCTTCGCCTCGCCATCGTTGATTAGCAAAACGTCGAGCTCCTTCAACACCGTCTTCAAATTCTCCAGATGCGCGCTGATCCAATAGTTCATCGTGTCGCCGCACACCATCTTCACCTTCGGCATCTGCATGCGCACCTGCGCCTGGAGCACCGGATCGATGTTCGCCAGAAACAGATACTCGCTATCCAGATACTCGCTCGGAATCTTCGGCTGAAACGCCGCAAACACGTTCAGATCGGTCGCCAGCGTCTGCGCCTCATTGAGGTTCGTCGTGTACTCGCCCGTCCAATGAAAGCTCTTTCCCGCCGCATACTCAATACCCCGCGTATCGATGCCCCGCTTGGTAAACACCGCCTCCTGCTCCGGCCCAAAGTCCTCGCCAACAACGCCAATCACGCGTACGTCGGTAAAGTAGCTTGCAGCCAGAGCAAAGTGCGTCGCCGCCCCGCCCAGAATCTTCTCCGCCTTACCGCTAGGCGTCTCAATCGAATCGAACGCCACCGAACCAACAACCAGAATGCTCATCGACTCTCCTCAATCCAAGTAATAACTCCCCCCTATCAACGGGAGGACCAAGCGAAGAAATACATTCACGAAGTGACCGCCCCACGCGCAGTGGGGCCGTCCGGCAGGACAGTCTTACAGGTACTTCGCAATCAACAATCCCAGCCGCTCCTTCGCACTCGCCGGAATCAACTTCTTATCCGTCATAATCGCAAACTTCAAAGTCTCCGCAAACGGACTCTTCTCCCCCGTCGGCAAAGCATTCACCGCCGCCCGCACCACCTTCGCCGCATTCTCCGAGTTCTGATGGATCACTGCCACCACCTGCTCCACCGTCACATCATCATGCCCTTCCCGCCAGCAGTCATAGTCGGTCACCATCGCCAGCGTCGCGTAGCTCATCTCCGCCTCGCGCGCCAGCTTCGCCTCCTGCAGGTTCGTCATCCCGATCACATCCGCGCCCCAGCTCCGGTACAGATTCGACTCCGCCCGCGTAGAAAACTGCGGCCCTTCCATGCACACATACGTCCCACCCAGCTTGCCCACGACTCCAACCTCTTCGCACCCCTTCTGAAAAGCCTTCGCCACCACCGAGCAAACCGGATCCCCAAACCCCACATGCGCCACGATCCCCTGTTCGAAGAACGTCGCGTTCCTTCCGAAGGTCCGGTCGATAAACTGATCCGGAATCACAAAATCCGTAGGTTTATGCTCTTCCTTCAGCGACCCCACCGCCGAAACCGAAAGAACATACTCTACCCCCAGCATCTTCATCCCGTAGATGTTCGCCCGGAAGTTCAGCTCGCTCGGCGAAATCCGATGCCCACGCCCATGCCGCGCCAGAAAAGCTACCTTGCGCCCATCGAGCTCTCCCACCATGTACGCATCGCTCGGCTCCCCAAACGGCGTCTCCAGCTTCACCTCGCGCAACCCGCTCAACCCCGGCATCGCATACAACCCGCTGCCCCCGATAATCCCGATCTCAACCTTCTCCAAAACCAACTCCTCCTGAAGCTCTCTTACTGCAAACGCCCAGATCAACGTCCAGCCAAACTCAAAGTATACCGTCCCGCTCCCCGCATCAGCCCCATCGCAAGCTCCCCTCCCGGAGGATGCAACGCGGGCACAACAGCTCCCGAAGCCGTCCGTACCGGCCCACTCGTCTGCACCTCCAAAAACATCCCGGACAGCTGCCGAGCCGTAGCCAGCGGATACCCCTCAGACACAAAAACATTCACCCCGGAAACGATCAACGCAACATCCCCCTCCCGCGTCGTAAACACCTGCTCCTGGTCATTCTCGTCTGACTTGCGCTCCTTCAACCCGTCATACTTGCGCCCCAGCTCCCCCGCATACACCTGCGCAAAGGCCCGCGCCGCATCCTCACTCTTCCATCGCGAAAGATAAACCAGCCCGATCGAAGCCGCCGTTCCCTTCTCAGCAGCCGTGGCACTCTTCTTCTGCGCCGCGTAGTAAACTCCACCATCCCAGCTCTTCGCAATCACCCCCGCCACCTGCGCCCCGCCAAAAAGCTCTGCCAGAATCTGCACATCCAGCTCGCCCATTACGCCCACGTCATACGGCTCCCACTCCGCGTCCAGTACCTTGCGCACATCCGGCACACGCAGCACCGGCACCGGTGCATGGCTCATATAAGCCTCCGGATTCATGATCTCGAAGCTCGATCCCGGCGGATGCTGGAGCACCCCTGCAAACGCCGCGTCCTTGCCATACTTCACCAGCACAGCCTGCTCGAAGCTCAGCCCATCGCTATAAGGAAAAAGTAACGACCTCTGTAACAAAAGCGGAGCCCGCGCCATCAGCGGCGATCCGCTCGTATCCGCCGCGGTCTCTTCAATCCGCTTGCCCACATCCGGCGCGTCCTTCAGCGTCTTACCCGTATCCTTCAGCCCGTAGTCGACAAAGACCACCATCGCCTGCCCCTCCGTCACCGCCTCCCGCGCCGTTTCCAACTCATCCGTTTGTACGCGAGAGTTATCTTCGCTTGCGCTCCGGGAAATCCCCTTGAACCCCGACGAAGACCACTTCTCCAGCCCCACCTTCTCATCCTGCACCGCATGGGTCAGCTCATGCGCCAGCACCGGCTCCTGATCCTCCGCGTCCACCCAGTTCAGCAGATTTACCGTCTTCGTCTTATCGTCGTAGAATCCCGCAATCTGCTCCGTCAACAAACTCAGCAGAAACGGCCGCAGGTTGAACTCCCGGTTCAACAGCCCAAACTTCTTCAGCACAATCTCCGACCGCTGCAGCCGCTTCGCGCTCTCATCCTCGTCAAAGTTTTTGACCAGGTACTTCATCACTGCATCCCGCCCCAGCACCCGCCGCTTCACCTTCGCCGGCGCCAGCCCCGTATCCTTGCTCACAAACCCCATGACCGTATCGACTGAATCCAGCAGCTTCTTCGTCTCCGCCGGCGTCATCAGCTTATCCGGCTTGCCCTCCGCGTTCCGGCCAGCCGCGTCCCCGCCCGCCTTCGCCACCGGCGGAGGCGGCGCCACCGGAGCCGTCTTCCCCTGCCCCATCACCGCGCTCCCGGCCAAGATCCCGCAAACCAAGCCCACCCGCACCAAGTGCCCGAATCCCAAGGAAAAACCTCCGCAACCTATAATCAAGTGTACGCAGACTTCGCGCCCCGGAATGACCCCAGAAAACTCCCAAATCGGCGCAGCAAAAGACACCGCCCGCGTACCCCTCCTTACCACCGCTGCCTTCGCCCCGCTCCCGGACCTTGGCTGGCTCCGCGTCACCGGCTCAGACCGCGTCCGCTGGCTCAACGGCATGGTAACCAACTCCATCCAGTCGCTCCAGCTCGGCGAAGGCTGTTACAACTTCGTCCTCAACGCCCAGGGCCGCATCCAGGCAGACCTCACGGCCTTCGCTCAGCAGGAGGACCTCCTGCTCGAAACCGGCCGCACCCGACTCCCCGCCCTCATCGCCCTGCTCGACAAGTTCATCATCATGGACGACGTCGAGCTGACTCCGCTCGAAGAGCGCACGGGCCTGCTCGTCGCCGGCCCCGAAGCCCCCTACCTCCTCCAGGCCATCGGCATCGACACCACGCCGAGCCCCGGCCTGCCCCTACAGCACCGCGAAACCCACTGGCAGGCCCTCTCCTTCGACCTCATCCACGCCCACTCCCCGCTCGTTCCGCGTTTCGAGCTCTGGGCCAGCCCCAACAACATCGCCCTTCTCACGCAAGCGCTCCAGCAAGCCGGAGCCACCCAGGCCACCCCGGAAGCCATCGAGCAGCTCCGCCTCCTCGAAGCCACACCGCTTTACGGCACAGACATCCGCGAAAAAGACCTCCCGCAGGAGACAGCGGCACCTGGGTTAACGTCCCGCGCCCTTCACTTCGCTAAAGGCTGCTACCTCGGCCAGGAGATCGTAGAGCGCGTCCGCTCCCGCGGCAACGTCCACCGCACCCTTGCCGCCTTCATCCTTGAAGGACCGCCCTTCGGTCCGCTCCCAGCCCCAGGCACTCCGCTCACCGCCGCCGGACCGGCCGGAACGGATGCCAAACCCATCGGCGAGATCACCAGCGCCGCCCGCATCGAGCTCCCCACCGGCCAGATCACCCTCGCCCTCGGCACCATTCGCCGTGAGGCCCTCGACCTCAAGCAGCGCATCCTCTACCCTGAAGGCGAGGCCAAACCCTCGTCCATGCCCTACCCGCTCCAAACGGCCTGAGCCCGAAAACCCGCATCCCACTTTCAGAGTCAGGAAAGACAGAGCCCACCAATGTCCGACAAGCCACTCCCTTTCGTCGTCAACGACCGCCGCAAGTTCAACGCAGAAGGCGAGCCTCGCCCGGATGCCGATCCCTCGCCTGCGAAGGAAAAAGTCACTCCCATTCCAATCGCCGCAACGCCGGAAGCGTCCAAGCCTGAGCCGCCAACGCCCCAGGCGGAGGACTCGGAACAATCCATCTCCTCCGCCCAGGGCCAGGAAGATCTGCCTCCACCGCCCACACCGGAGCAGATGGAGCAGGCCCGTCTCGCCTACACCGCCACCGCCGATCGCCTGGACATCGCCATCCGCTCCGCCAACCCCGGGATGGATCATCCGCCGCCCATGAACTTCGAAAATCTGGTCCAGTCCGTCTATATGCAAGCCATCCTGCAGCTCGGCGGCGGCGCGCAGCCCGGACAGCAGCCCCAGGTCGACATCCTTGGAGCCCGGCAAAGCATCGACATGCTCGCCGTCCTTTCCGAAAAAACCCGGGCCAACCTCACAATACAAGAGCAGACCCTGCTCGAATCTGCCCTCTTTGAGCTCCGCCTCGCCTTCCTTGAAGTCACTCAGGCCCTCGCCCGCTCCGCCCAATCCCGCGCCGGCGTCCCACCCC
This sequence comes from uncultured Granulicella sp., assembly GCA_964282815.2. Lineage (GTDB taxonomy): Bacteria > Acidobacteriota > Terriglobia > Terriglobales > Acidobacteriaceae > Edaphobacter. The sequence continues at coordinate 464,503 of CBDIOH010000008.1, read as the reverse complement.
CTCCGGGCAGCCAGGGCGGCGCTCCCGGCTTCGGAGGCCCCGGAAAACCCGGCCCCAGCATCGTCCGATAAAGCCTCGCCACTGGGCCCCGTCTTGATAGGAGGTTCCGGTTGAGCAAGGTGCAACACTTTGAGGATCTGGTCGTCTGGCAGCGTTCGATGCAACTCGCAGTAGAGGTTTACAAGCTGACCAAGACGTTCCCGAAGGAAGAACTCTTCGGCCTTACCAGTCAGCTTCGCCGTGCAGCTGTTTCGATCTCAAGCAACATTGCGGAAGGCCAGAGCCGCGGAACAAAGGGCGAGTTCATTCAGTTCCTATGCATCGCGAGAGGTTCTAACGCTGAGGTGCGAAGTCAACTTCTTCTTACGGGCCGTCTAAGCCTCGCCACCGGCCCACTTATTCAGAACTGCCTGATTCTGGTAACCGAAGTCAGCAAAATGCTGAACGCACTCATCGCCACCTTGAGATCCTCGCGCTGACACTCACCACTTACCACTCACCACTTACCCCTCAAATGCAAGCCACCCTCACCTTTCTCGGCTCCGGCACAAGCATGGGCGTTCCCACTCTGGGCTGCCCCTGCGCCGTCTGCGCTGACGCTCGCTTCCCCGGCTCTAAGAACCGCCGCACCCGCCCGTCCATCCGCCTGGAATGGGAAGGTCACACCGTCCTCATTGATACCGGCCCTGACTTCCACGCCCAGGCCATTCGCGAAGGGATCACCCGCGTCGACGCCGTCTTCTACACCCATCACCACGCGGACCACATCTTAGGCATGGACGATCTCCGCCCCCTAAGCTTCCGCAACGCCACTTCACTCCCCCTCTACGCCGATGCCCACACCGCCGCTGGCCTCGAGCGCGTCTTCGGCTACACCTTCCGCACGGAAAACCGTTACCCCACCAGCGCCCGCGTCGCCATCCACCCGCTCGACGAGTCCCCTAACGCGCCCGGGGTCACCCTCTTCGGAGCCACCTTCCAGCGCATTCCTGTCATCCACGGCCGGGAGCGAATCACCGGCTACCGCTTCGGCGCAGCCGCCTACCTCACCGACATGAGCGACGTTCCCGAGGAGTCCATTCCCCTGCTCCAGGGCCTCGACCTTCTCATCCTCGACGCCCTGCGCCCCGAACCACACCCTAGCCACTCGCACGTGGCCAAATCCGTCGCTCTTGTGGACCGTTTACAACCAAGACGAGCTTTTTTCACCCACATGGGGCACGAACTCGACCACGAATCAACCAACGCCACCCTCCCCACACACATCCGCCTGGCCCACGACGGCCTCCAGCTCACCTTCGACATAGCCCCAAACTCACTGACCACTCATCACTGACCACTTCACCATGAACCTCTACAACTCCCTCACCGCCATCCCAAAAGACTTCGGCCCCACCATCGCCAGCATCGGCAACTTCGACGGCGTTCATTGCGGCCACCGCTGGGTCATCGACCAGGTCACCGCCCGAGCCCGCACCTTCGGTCTCAAATCCTTAGCCATCACCTTCGACCCCCATCCCATCCGCGTCCTCCGCCCCGAAGCCCCGCACGCCCTCATCACTCCAAACGCGCAAAAACTGGACCTCCTCGCCCAAACGGGCCTGGACGCCACCCTCGTCGTCCCGTTCACGCCTGAACTCTCACGCCTGACAGCCCGCCAGTTCGCCCAGCAGATCCTCTCGGACGCCTGCGGTATCCGCGAGGTCCACGAAGGCGAAAACTTCCGCTTCGGCTACCAGGCAGAAGCTGGCATCGACGGCCTGGAAACACTCGGCAGGGAGCTAGGCTTCACCGTCAAGGCCTACGCCCCACACCTCCTGCGCCGCGCCCCGGTGTCCTCGTCGCGCATCCGCACCCTCCTCGCCGGCGGCAAGGTCAGTGAAGCCCGCGCCCTTCTCGGCCGCCCGTTTTCCGTCCATTCCACCCCAGCCTCCGGCCGGGGCTACGGCACCCGCTACACCGTTCCCACCATCAACCTCGCCCCATACGACGAGCTCCTCCCAGCCAAAGGCGTCTACATGACCACCCTCAAAGTCGGCCCGGAGGGATCACAGGAGACATTTGAAGCTGTCAGCAATGTTGGCAATCGTCCCACCTTCGGAGGCCTGAACGACGGCCAGCCCGCTCTTACAGTTGAGTCCCACCTGCTCAACTTTCATCCCATTGAGCTCCAGCCCGATACCCCACTTGAGCTCACCTTCCTGAAATACCTCCGCCCAGAGCTCCGCTTTCCCAGCCCGGAAGCCCTCAAGACACAGATCTTCAAAGACGTTGGACAGGCGAAACGCTTCTTCACCCTTGCACACTCTTTGGTGCAAGCTTCGAACTTGATCCAGACCTAAACCTTGTCGAGTGAATATTTTGCGCAATTATGCCGGGGTGGGGGGATCCAGCCCTCACTTCTCCGGCGGAGGCGTCGCAACCGGAGGAGCCGAGGGCAACGCCGGAGCCACAACCGGCGCGGGCTCCCGCACAATCGGAGCAGGGGTCTTGGGCGCAGCCTCCGGATCAGGCGCGTCCGGATCAGCCGGCTCATCGCTCTTCTCCGGCTTCTCCGCCGCATCCGGTGCCGTCACCTGCACCTGGAGCTGCTTCTTCGGAGCCCCCGCGGTCGGAAAAGCCTCATCGTCCTTGCCCTCGATCGCCGCCCGCATAAAGTCGATCCACATCGGCAGAGCCGCCTTCGCGCCCTGCTCACCCTTGCCCAAACTCTCCCGCGTATCGAACCCGATCCACGTCCCGCACGTCACGCTCGGCGAAAAGCCCACAAACCACGCGTCCGTAAAGTCATTCGTCGTTCCTGTCTTGCCCCCAAGCGGATGGTGCAGCTCCACCTCCGCCTGCGCACCCGTTCCCTGCCGAACCACCGCCTGCAGCAGCACCATCATCTGTCGCGCCGTCTCGAGCCCGATCACCTCCGTCACCACAGGGTTCTTGGCGTCCAGCGGAACCCCATCCGACTGCGTCACCTTTCGGATATAGTGCGGCTCAATCCGGATCCCATCGTTCGGAAACACGCTGTAAGCGCTCACCTGTTCCGACAACGTAATATCCGCCGCGCCAATCGCCACTGGCAGAAACGCGGGCAGGTTGCTGGTAATCCCAAACCGCTTCGCCACCGCGATCACCGCCCGGATGCCCACCTTCTCCGCCAGCTTCAGCGCCGGAATATTTCGCGACTGCGCGAACGCCGTCGTCAAACTCATTGTCCCGGCAAAGCCAGTCTCATAATCGTGCGGCGTATACGGTCCGCCCGGCGTCGAGAAGGTCGTGGGCGCATCCACAATCATGTCGGTCGGCTTGGCTCCCGCCTCGAACGCCGCCACATAGTCATAGGGCTTGAAGCTCGACCCCACCTGCCGCTGCGACTGCGTAGCCCGGTTGAATTGCGACAGGTTGTAGTCCCGGCCGCCCACCATCGCCAGCACCTCCCCATTTGCATTGTTCAGCGCCATCATGGAGCCCTGCACTCCGGAATCCTGCTGCAGCGAAGCCCGGAATCCTCCTTCAAAGGCGCCCGTAGTCGCCGCCCCAGGCTCGATCCGCAAATAGACCAGATCCCCTACCTTCAGGAACTCTCCCGAGTGCTGCTCGGTCCAGACCCAGTCCGCCGGCGTCAGCACGGCATTGACCTTGCCCAGCTTCACCTGGACGCGCTTCGGGCTCACCTCCGTCACCATGCCGTGGATGTAGTCTCCCACGGCTGGCGTCTGCACCCAGTCCGGATGCTTATAGCTGTCCTTATCCAGCCCGGCAGCAACCACGTTCTGCAGGTGTCCCTTCCAGCCATGCCGCCGCTCATACCGTGCCACCCCATCCAGCACCGCCTTGTTCGCTACCTTCTGGAGATCCAGGTCGAGCGTCGTGTACACTCGCAGCCCGGCCCCATGCACCTCATCGACCCCGTACTCTTTTTCAAGCTGCCGCCGAACCTCTTCGACGAAGTACGGCGCAACAGAGCTCGGCGGCTGCTCGATCCTCAAGCCCAGAGGCGCTGCTTTGGCCATCGCCTCCTGCTCCGGCGTGATCTTGCCGTCGAGCGCCATCTCGCTCAACACCAGATTCCTCCGCTTGAGCGCCCGCTCCGGACTGCGCAGAGGCGAATAGTACTCCGGTCCCTTCGGTAGCGCAGCCAGCAGAGCGGCCTCCGGCAGCGTCAGGTCTTTCACATGCTTGGAGAAGTAAAACTCACTCCCAGCTTCGAATCCATACCGCCCATGACCCAGGTAGATCTGATTCAGGTAAAGGCCAAGAATCTGATCTTTGGTAAACCGCCGCTCAATCTGAACCGTCAGGAAGATCTCCTGCAGTTTGCGCGTGTAGGTCTTCTGCGAAGAGAGAAATAGCGCCCGCGCCAGCTGCATCGTCAACGTGGAAGAGCCTTGCGCCCGGCTATGCGTCTGCATGTCCGCGTATGCAGCCCCCACCGCCCGCACCAGATTGATTCCCCAGTTCCGCTCAAAGCTCTTATCTTCAATGGAGATAATGGCCTGGCGCAGAACCGGAGGAAAATCCGTATAAGGCACCACCAGACGCCGCTCAAGCGCAAACGAGCCAAGAATATTTCCGTGCGTGTCCAGCAACTCCGTCGTGGTATTCGGCCGATACTTTGCTAATTCTTCCATCTGCGGAAGATCGATCGAGTACACCAGCGCAAATCCGCTCATCGATCCAAAGACCAGAGAAGCAGCCAGCAGCAGAAGAAAAGTCCGCCGGACCGCCGTCTTCCGTTCCGCATAGTCCGGCCCCCGCAGTAGAATCCGGTCCAGCAGCCGCCGCCAGCCAGGCCGAGAGTCTGTCGGCAACGCCTGCTGCTCGTCTTCGAAGAGGGTATTCACAGCCTCATCAGGCTAGCACGTCGAGCCCCGGAGAGACCTCTTCCCCCTCACTCGAGAACCGATCAGCCTCGTGCCACATGCCGGTAGGTCGGAGTAAAACCCAATCCAGTCGCAACGCTCAGAATCCTTTCGAAATCCAGGTTGATTGTGGCCCCGGCCTTCTGCGTCACTTCATCCTCGATCGGCAGGTCGAAGTCGTCGGCGCCGTAAAGCAGTCCTTCCAGAGCGCGTTCATTCTGGGTGAGCACAGAAGTGCGGATGCGCGGAACGTTATCCAGAAAAATCCGGCAAAGCGCAAGGTGACGAAGATACTCGCCGGTCGTGATCTGAATGCCACCGATCTGCGTAAAGAACGGCTTATACGTCCAGCAAAGAAAGCTTGCCAGGCCGTGCGTCTGGTCCTGGAAATCGCGCGTCCGCACCAGGTGCTCGACGCGCTCCTCAATGGTCTCATCGAACCCGATCACCATGGTTGCAGTGGTGTACAGTCCAGCGTCCACAATCGCCCGTTGCGCCTCAAAGTACTGCTTCACTGTGTACTTGAACTTGCTGTGACGGCGGCGAAAGCTTTCGGTCAGAATCTCCGAGCCTCCGCCGGTAATCCACCGCACACCCGCCCTCTTCATACGATCGGCAGTGGCCGCATAGTCGAGCTTCGCATGATCGGCCAGGTACATGAACTCAGCAATCGTCAGAGCGTAAAACTCCAGCCGGTCCCCATAGCGCCGCCGTATCGCGGCGAACAGATCACAGTAGTAGCTCAGTGGAAGCGCCGGGTTGAAGCCGCCATTGAACGCCGCGAGATCTCCACCTAAAGCCAGCAGCTCGTCCAGCTTGGCGAACACCTGATCCTCGGAAAGAACGTAGCCTCCCTGCTGGGAAGGCAGCCGATAGAACGCACAATAGTCGCACTGAGCCACACAAACATTGGTGTAGTTGATGATGCGCATCACCATGTACGTGCAGCTGCTGGCAGGATGGAAACGCCCGCGAACCTGCATCGCCAGCTCCCGCAGCATCTCATCGGACGCGCTCCGCCAGAGCCAGAGAGCATCCTCGCTTGAAAGGCGCTCTCCGGCCGCGACTTTATCCCGGATAACACTGCCCTGCGTACCCGCGGTGAGTGTGATCATCGTTCTAGTTTAGAACAGCCTGCGTGACGCGCAGCCAGCCTCAACAGTCTGTGGCGATCGCTTGTTCTCACATCAAAGCTACAACTTCCGAGTCAGTTGCGCGGCGCTTCTGTGCCGGAAGCGTATCCAGCCTCATCACTCTTGATACGATGAGCAAAAGGTACTTAGGTAACCTCCATGTCGACCACCATGCAAGCCACAGAGATCCAGTCGGTCAACCCCGCAACAGGTCGGTTGCTACGAAGCCATGCCGCTCTTACCGCGGACGCGGTAGACACCAAAGTCGCCGCGGCCGGCCAAGCTTTTCACCACTACAAAGAGACCAAATTGCAGCAGCGCGTGCTCTGGATGAAAAAGCTCGCGGGCATTCTTGACCATGAGATGGAAGAGTTGGCAACGCTGCTGACTCAAGAGATAGGTAAGCCCATCACCGCCTCCCGTCAGGAGATCCTGACCTGTGCCGCCTGCTGCCGCTTCTATGCGGAGCACGCGGCCCGTCTCCTGGCGCCGGAACCCCTTTTGGTGGATACGAACTCCTGCGATATCAGATTCGATCCGCTTGGGGTCGTACTCGCGGTGACCACCCCGAGTTCTCCATTCTGGCAGGTCTTTCGATCTTTAGTGCCTGCGCTCATCGCGGGAAACGTGGTGCTGCTCCATCCTGCTTCGTCCGTCCCGCAATGCGCATTGGAGATCGAGACGCTCGTCAGGCGCGCTGGATTCCCTGCAGCATGTCTGCAGGCGTTGGTCGTTCACACGTGGCAGGTAGAGTCTGTACTAAGCGATCCGCGCGTCGCCGCGGTCACCATCTCAGGCTCCGGAGCTGCGAACCGATCGCTTGCCGCGCAGGCTGGATGGCTCGCCAAGAAGTCCATTCTGCAAACAGGAGGGTCGGATGCCTTCATCGTCATGCCGTCTTCCAACCTCTTTGCCGCCATCCAGGCCGGGGTACACTCCCGCTGCATGGACAATGGTCAGTCGAGCCTCTGCGCGACGCGCTTCCTGGTGCATGAATCGATCTATGAAGACTTTGAACTCCTGTTTACGGCAGCCATGGAGGAGATCAACGTTGGTAATCCAATGAAGGATGAGACCCAGCTTGGGCCGCTTGCAAGCGAGCAAGTGCTCAAGACGCTCGAAGGCCAGATTGCCACCGCCGTTCGGGCGGGAGGCCGCGTCCTGACCGGGGGCCAAAGGCTGATGGGCCAGGGAAACTTCTTCGAGCCAACCGTCCTCGTTGAAGTGCCGCCCCGTGCCAAGGTCTGCCGCGAGGAACTACTCGGTCCGGTAGCTCTTCTCTTCAAGGTTGCATCGCTGACAGAGGCCATCGCCTTCGCAAACGATAGCCCCTTCGGGATGGGCGCCTCCGTGTGGACCTTGGAAAAGGATGAGCAGGAAGAAGCGGCATCGGGCCTCGTATGTGGAAGTGTCTTTCTCAACATGGCCGTCAACAGCCATCCGCAACTTCCGTCAGGCGGCGTGAAAGGCTCCGGCTATGGGCGGGAGCTCTCTTCAGCAGGTCTGCACGAGTTCGTCAGCGCGAAGACCATCGTCTCGTACAACCTACAGCAAGAGCCGGAGATGATGTTCGGTCTATCGTCGGAATACCTGCTCACTGACGATCCCCAGGCCATCAGTCCACAGGTTGACCTTCAGGAGGCACACCAAGCGGAGGAACCCGACTTTACCAGCATGGAAGCGACGCCGCTCGACTTCAAGCAGTTGCTGCAGCAGTCGATGGGAGTCACAGACACGTTCTCGGACGACGTTGGCGTCGACGTATTCGCCTCCAAACAAGCCTCTGAACCCCTCCGCTCAGAAGACTTCCCAAGATCCGCGCAATCAGTTGTGGACATGCCATCCGAGCTCGAAGAGGAATTGTTTAACGATCAGCTTCCATCCACGCAAGCCATAGCAATTCCATTCCAGCGCAGCCTCACACGCGTTACAAAGCTCTACTCCGATGGGCGTAGACTCATCCGTGAAAAGTCACACGCTTTGAGCGAAGTCCCGGAGAATCTTAAGAAGATTCTCCACCCTCAGCCACAAGAGGCAACATCAATGGCCGAACGGCCGCTGACGCCGCTCACCGCTGAGCAAGCCGCCAGATCTCTCCAACCATCCAGGCAGACCTTCGTCCACGCAGACAGCGCAAACGATGAGCATCTCGTCATGGGCGGCGTGACGGCAGAACAGCAAACAACGCCGGGCAAAGAGCCAAACCCCACCGACGAGGAGCTAGTTCCTGCGGGTCCGTACACATCGTTTGATCTTAAACAGATGTTCGAGCGGTCCCTGCAAACCAAAGGCTAGCCGTCGCTCATCTCAACGAGGTTGTTGCGCTGAGGTGTTCGCGGCAATGATCACCAGATCGACCCGGCGATTCATCCTTCGGCCCTCCGGCGTATCGTTGGTGCTGACTGGGCGAAACGCCCCGTAACCCGCAATCGAGATGCGGCTCGGCGGGAACTCCGCGCCATCCACGAACGTGGAAAGTACGCTCATGGCACGAGCAGTCGAAAGCTCCCAGTTGGAATGGAAGAGAGCGTTGTGGATTGGTTGATCATCCGAGTGGCCTTCAACCCGTACCTCAAAGCCTTCTTGCATCAGCAGCTTCGCCGTCTGTTGCAGCTTCTCGGCAGCCCCCGGCAACAGCTTCGCCTCACCTGAATTGAAAAATCCCAGCTCGCGCAAACTGATGATAAGCCCCTCTGAGGTGCGCTGCATCACGATCTCATGACGGCTGATCGAGTCGCCTAGGATACTTTGCAGCTGCCGGCTCAGCTTTGCGCTATCAAAACCTGGCGTTGGCACAAAAGCCGGCTTCGCAGCGCTCAAGGGCGTCTCGTCCTCCCGCTGCGGCTGTGTACTCATCGCTTCAAACGCGGAGTGAATCGCACTTGAGACACTGCGAATCGATTGCTTGCGATGAAGGCTGTACGCGAACAGCACCACGAAGACCGCAAAAAGCAGCGTCACGAAATCGGCATAGGAGATAAGCCAGCGATCATGTCCCGCGGTAGGAGACGGCGCAATCCGCCGTGAACCACGTCGGCGAGCCCTCATGGGATGGCCAGCTCCTGCTCCTGAGGAAGTTTCGCAGCAGCTCTGCTGGTCGCAAGATATCCTTGAAGCCGCTCGCGGAGCGCACGAACGCTCATACCCTCAGCAATGGAGATGACCGCGTCCAGCGTTAGCTCCCGCATCATCTGGCGTTCGCGCATGCGAATTCGAAGACGTCCAGCAATCGGTAAAAACAGAAGATTGGCGAAACCGATGCCGTACAGTGTGGAGACAAACGCAACCGCAATCCCCTTCCCAATCCCTGCCACATCATCCATCCGCTGCATCACTTGGATTAATCCAAGGACCGCCCCAACAATACCAAGCGTAGGCGCAAAGCCACCGGCAGCCTCGAGTACACGGACGAGCGATTCATCGCGCTCCTCTTCCAAGTAGAGCTCGACCTCCATGGTCTCCCGCAATTGAGTGAGTGGAACGGCATCGACCGCCAACATCAGGCTTCTGCTCAGAAATCGGTCCTTGATCTGGTCCAGCTGTGCATCAAGCGCCAGCAGCCCATGCCGCCGCGCCTGAAAACACCAGTGTGCAAGCTCCTTGATATGGTCCTCTGCGCCGCCGTTCACCGTAAACAAGGCGAGATGGCTCTCGATCAACGCATCCTGAACAGTCTGCAAAGGAAACTGAATCAGCACAGCGCCCAGTGTGCCGCCCAGAACAATCAGCGCAGCCGTCGGCTGTAGAACCTGATGAAGGCTGCCCCCATCGAGCAGAAGACCCGCTATCACGCCTGACGCGGCAATCAACAATCCCGCAATCGTGCCGTGGTCCACCTTCTTCTTGCCCATTGGGTTGCTTCGCCTCGTCGCCGGTCTGTCTATGGCGATGGTGCAACCGGACGGAAACCCACACAATCCCCCTAAAGGGGGTCTCATTCTGCAAGAACGCTTTGCCCGCCCGAGCTTTATCGATCGCTTCCCTTGCCGTTCTCTGCAAATCCCTGAAAGCTGTCTGTAGTCCGTATGGCACTAAGTTTGCACACCCTCTGTGCTGTTGTAAGAAGTCGTCTCATCTTCTCCCAAATAAGAAGGAGATGAGAAAGAGCGCGCATCGCAGCGGTGTTCTGGTTCGTGTTCTTGTTTTACCGAAGATATTTCATGCTCACTCTGAACGCGAGGGCACCACGTGTCGATAGATGGGTCGCAGCAAGAATGGCCTGCCCTAAAAGAGCGATGCTCGGTAGTGGCGCGACAAGTTTAGAAGTCAAAAAAACATCACCCAAGGAGCAATACCATGTCACTCAGCATCCTGAACAACATCTCCGCTCTTCAGGCAGAAAACCAACTCTCCATCACAACCGCAGCCGCAAACAAGAGCCTGCAGCAGCTCTCCTCCGGCTCGCGCATCAACTCCGGTTCGGATGACGCCGCCGGCCTCGCGATCTCTGACGGTCTGAATGCGAACGTCGCCGCTCTCAACCAGTCCTCGCTGAACGCTACCAACGCGGTGGGTTCTTTGCAGACCGCGGATGGCGCTCTCTCGCAGATCACCGCCCTGCTCAACCGCTCCGTTACCTTGGCCACCGAGGCCGCCAACACCGGCCTAAGCACCTCGCAATCTGCGGCCATCAACACCGAGTTCACCGCCCTGCTCAAGCAGATCACGAACATCAGCAACTCCACCAACTTCAACGGCACCGCGGTCTTCGGCTCGACAGTGGGCGCGTACACCTCAGACGGCACCTCCACCGGCACGGTCACCATCAGCACGACAGTCACTGCAACGGATGCCACGGCTCTCTCGCTCAATTCGTCCAGCCTCTCCACCTCGGCCGGCGCTGTGTCCGCTCTGACGTTGATCAACGCCGCCATTGCCACCGTCTCCCAGGAACGCGGCACGCTCGGCGCTACGGTTGAGCAGTTGCAGGCTGCCGCCACAGTCGACACCAACGAGAGCCAGAACCTGGTGACCGCTTCCAGCAGCATCACCTCGGCCGACATCAGCTCGGTCGTCGCGAACGACACGAAGTACAGCATCCTCGAGCAGACCGGCATCTCGGCTCTTCAACAGGCAAACCAGCAGGCTCAGACCGTTCTGAAACTGCTGCAGTAAACCCAAGGATGGCCGGGCCGCAGGGCCTGGCCATCTACAAACGCCCGTAACCCCAAACGACCCAGAGATGGCAGAAACGCTCTCTCTGTCTTTGGGGTCTTCGGACTTGCGGATGTGTTGTAACCAGGAGAACCGCTTCCTATGAGCACGAGTTCATCAACCCTCACCTCCGTTCTGAGCGCACTCGGTGGCACCACCGGCATCGACGTTTCCTCTGCCGTGGACTCAATCCTCTACGCGGACCGAGCGCCCGAGCGGGCATGGCAGGCTCAGCAAACAACCCTGTCAAGCCAATCTTCGGCCATCAATCAGCTGCAGGATGATGCCTCCTCCCTAAGTGACGCGCTCAGCACCCTGCAGACGACCAGCGGCGTCCTTTCAGCGGCCAACGCTACCTCGTCCAACTCCTCGGTCTTGACCGCGACTGCGACGGACGGAACTGCTTCAAGCAATCACTCCATCGTGGTCAACAGCTTGGCATCTACCGGCTCCTGGTACTCTGCCGCGCAAACAAGCAGCTCTGCCACGCTCAGCGCGGGCAGCTTCGCCATCACGACAGGCGGAACCACCACGACCATCAGCGTAGGCACCGACAGCACGAACAGCACGCTCGATGAACTGGCAGCGACGATCAATGCCCAGTCGCTCGGCGTCTCGGCAACCGTGGTGACGGACTCCACAGGAACGCGCCTTGCTCTCGTATCCACGGCCTCTGGAAGTGCAGGAGACTTCTCGATCGGCAACGATAGCTCGGTTGCCTTTACCCGTGCGAACACAGGCGCCAACTCGTCGATCACCGTGGATGGCGTTCCCATCAGCAGCGCGACGAACACGGTCACGGGCGCACTCAGCGGGGTGACCCTCAACCTTATAGGCGCCTCCCCGAACACAACGATCAATCTAAGCGTCACACCAGACGCCAGCTCAATTACTTCCGCTGTCAGTAGCTTTGTCACCGCCTACAATACGCTCATCACGGATGTGAACGCTCAATTCGCATACAACTCAGGGACGCAGACTGCCGGTGTGTTGCAGAGTGACAGTGCTGTCCAGGGTCTGCAGTCCCAGCTCTTGACCTCGACCAACTACAACTCCGGCAGCGGCACTCTGAATACGCTGTCGTCCTTAGGGATTACGACGAACTCCGATGGAACCTTGTCGCTGAATACCGCCACTCTCTCGAGTGCAATCTCCTCCAACAGCTCAGCCGTCTCCTCCTTCTTTCAAGGCACTTCGTCCAACGGGTTCGCGGCCTCGCTCACCTCTACGCTCAATATCTACACCGATCCAACAGCGGGTGCCTTTACGGTCGATCTGAAAAGCATCAGTAACGAATACTCGGATCTAACCGATCAGACCAGCCAACTTGAGGTCTACCTTTCGTCCCAGCAGACGATCCTCACGGCAAGATACAACGCTGCGGACATCGCCATCCAACAGCTCCCCCAAGAGATCAAAAAGATCCAAGCAATTCTCAATCCTAATCAGGTGTCTTCTTCCTAATGAGCTATCCAAATCAACAAACAGCATCTCTCGAGTATCGCCGCGCGGCCACCCAACAAGCCTCCGTTGTCGGCCTTGTGATTGCCCTTCACGACACCTTGATCGGCGACCTTCGGCGTGCCGCTGAAGCCATGGAAAAAAACGATATCGAAACCCGCTGCGCGCAACTCATCCACGGCTTCAAGGTGCTGACACAGCTGGAGGCTATGTTAGACCTGCAGAATGGCGGCGAAACTGCCGTCAAGCTTCGCCGCTTCTATTCCCACGTTCGTGGGCAGATGCTCTCGGCACAGTTCAAGCTCGCGCCGGCGATTCTGCTCAACATGGTCAAAATAGTTATGGAGATTCGCGAGGCTTGGGAACAGATCGATAACGCTCCCGCAACCGCGCGCAATAGCATCTCCACCGCCGATGAGGGAGCCTACGCCCAGGATATGGAGTTCGGACTTCAGGGCGCCTTCTCCTGTTCCGGTTGACGTTCAAATCTACGTCTCGTACCGAAGAAGGCGCCGTCTGATCCCTCAGACTGGCGCCTTCTGCTTGGTCTGTACGTTGTGAAGAGCTTTGGGTCTGGTAGACAAACAAAGGAGCAGCAAGCAAGTTATCGCGTGCTGCTCTTTCGTTCTCTAGCTCTTTGCTACTTCAGATAATCCAGCAGGCTATTCTGCAGAACCTTGCCCGCGGCCGCCAGAAGTGCTGAGTTGCTGGTCTCTGCCTGGCTTAGATCTTCCGCAGCCGTCGCGGTATCGATCCCCACCAGGGAGGACTCTCGCGATGTGATCGTCACTTTGTCCGATGCAAGATACGTCTCTTGCGATTGCAGCTGATTAATTGTGTTGCCATAGACCGCATGCTGCTGTGTGACGTAGTTCAAGGCAGCCGTGACAGCGGTCGTTGCCGTGCCAATCTCAGCGCTTGTTCCACTGGAAAGTGCCGTAGCCAAATCGCTGAGAGCGCCCAGCACACTCGCGCTCGAGTTGGTGAACAGCGTATTCCCCGGAATATTTGCCTGCACCGTCAGCGAGCTGCCCACGGAGATCTGATTGACTGAGTCGTTGCCGTTGTACTTATAGCCCGTTGGTGAGTTGGAGTCAGCCGTGAAGGCTGCTTGGCCGCTGACCGTTCCACCAAAGAGCGAAACCCCTTGAAACGTGGTGTTCGCAAGCGAGACGACATTCGACAGAAGACCCTGGATCTGAGTCGCGATCGACTGCCGGCCACTGGCCGATGTCGTACCGTTCGCGCCTTCTGTACCCAAGGTGATCGCTTGATTCAGCGACGACACCACAGAGCTGATGACAGAGTCCGCGTTCTGCGCCTGGGACAGAGCAGAGTCGGCGTTCGTCGTGTATTGGTCTAGGTTGGCCGCTTGCGCCTGTAGCTGCACCAGGGTGGCGGCTGCTGCAGGGTCATCTGAGGGCACTGAGACACGCACTCCAGAAGACAGCTGCTGCAAAGCGGTCTGGACCGTCTGATCGCTCGTTTGGATGTCCGCGATAACGTTGGCGCTGATACTAGGAACAAATCGCATGTCAGTCAACTTCCGATCATGTTAATGGTTGTGTCGAATAGCTGGGCAATCGTGGAGATAACCTTAGCCGCAGCCTCATAGGCCTGCTGGTATTGCACCAGGTTGACTGACTCCTCATCCACCGAAACACCGGACGCCGAGCTCTGTTGAGCCTTCAGACTTGTCAAAGAAAGAGAGGCGGCACTGGACTGAGCCGTCGCATTCGAGGTCAGCTCCCCGACGTTGTAGATGAGATTCGCGGCCAGAGAGGTCGCGCTCTGCCCAGACGGCAGACTTGCATTCTGCAGCGCCACCAGGTTCGCAACATTCCCGTTGCTTCCAGAGCTCCCGTCCGAGCTGGCGGCAATCGCAGTCGGATCTTGGGTCGCCAGCTTGATCGCTGCGGCAGAGCCGGCAACCGTCCGTTGGGATCGTGAACAACGCAGACCCCTGTGTGCCATTCTGGTTATAGCCTTGTGCCTGCGCGGCGTTGAAAGCCGTAGCGAACTGGTTGGCAAGGGTATCCAGCTGGCTTTGCAGCGCCGGGATCTGAGTGTCGCGAACCTGGATGGTGCCGCCCAGATCACCACTCGTGATCGAAGCCGTTATGTTCGCTCCGCTCGTGTCCAGAACCTGCTGGTTGCCGTCGGGTCCAGTCGATGTCGTCAGGTTATAGCTCTGATTGCCCAACACCAGCGGTGACCCATTTCCAGTCGTTAAGTTGTCGCTGCCATTCGCCGTATGGGTTACAGTCAGATTCGTCAAGCTGGCCAGTTGGCTCTCAACCTGATCCAACTGATCTTCCAGGGTTCCGGAACTCTGGCCGCTTGCGTTTTGTTCCACAACCTGCTGGTTCAGACTTGCAGCCTGCGCACTAAGCTGGTTGATCTGTGACACGTCCGTTGTTACGGTCGTATTGAGGCTGCTGCTCGGGCTGCTCAGACCCTGCGAGATCGTATTGAACTGGTTGACCAGGGTTTGCGCGCTGGAGATCACGGTCTGCCGGTCCGCGGTGTTGTTCGGGTTGGAAGACAACCCAGACAAGCTGGTAAAGAAGCTGGACAGACTGCCGGAAAGGCTGGTCCCAGAGCTTGGAAACAGAGTCTGTATCTGGGTGAGCGCCGTCACCTGCGCGTCGGAGCTGCTCTGGCTGGAGGTCTGCTGTTGGATACGCAGCGTGAGGAGCTCATCCCGGACCGAACTGATTCCAACAAGATCGACACCATTCCCAATGCTGACCGAACCGTCGGACGTCGGAGCAGCCTCCTGCAGATTGACAGTCTCTCTCGTATATCCCGCGGTTCCGGCGTTCGCAATATTATTATTCGTGACTGAAAGCGCGGTCTCAGTCGCCAGCAGCGACTGCGTTGCGATCGATAGTACTGAACTTAGACTACCCATATTCAAAGACTCACTTTCAACTGCCTATGCTCTTACAGGTCGCAGGACCAGGTATGAAGCTTCGTCTGCACGCGGCTGCCGGCTCCGACCAAACCGTTATAGGGCTGAAAACACCCCGCCAGCATCTGCACAGTGGCGCTCGACTGGCGAACTAACGCCGAGTAGCGCCGGTTCAGGCTGATCAAGTGGTCCACGGCATCTTCAATCAGGCCGCTCAACTCTGCATCCAACGGTGCGCTAAAGGAGGAAAGTTTGCCTCTCTGAAAGCGTGGTCTCGCCGGAGAGGAAGACAACTGCGTACAGGTCGCAGCCTGCGCGTTGATACTGTCGCATAGATCAGGCAACGCCTGGAACACGATGGATTCCATTGCCCGGTCAAGCTCCTGGGCAAGCGTACGCAGCGTGCCAAGGTAGAGCCTCGCCTCAGCGTAGAGGTCTTCGTCCATCTCGTCGTTCCATCTAGCTTCGCTTTGCATACGTCATCCAATCGGCAGGTATCTGACTTGAAACCGCACTCTTAAAACTCAGCCGCAGCCAAAGCTTCCGCTGTCTTGTTGGAATCCAGTTGATACTCTCCGCTGCTCACCGCCGCCTTAAGCGATGCCACGCGGCTCACCCGGGAAGCCGAAGTTTCCAAAGCGCTCTCGGTCAGCGCCTGCACGGTAGGACTGCTGGAGGAGAACGTCGCCTGATCTTCCGTACCGGTCTCATAGCCACTACCCGTTTTCTTCGTGCTGGTCGTGCTCTCCTGTTTCGGCTTGGAGACCTGGTCCGCGGCATCCGCTGCCGAAGTTGTATTGAAACTGTCTACTCTCACAATGCACCTCCCGTTGGGACGGTCCTTCTATCGGCACCCGCCGTCCAGGATTTCAGTCGATTCAGAAACATTTCCTCTCCCTTACGATCCGGATCCCGCCACCTGGGAAACAGGGAGATTTGGCGCGTCAATCCCCTTCTTCGCCGCCTTATCGGCACCATGAAGGCTGGACGTAATCATCTTCGCAATCCCAATTCCACCAGACTTCGTCAGCGACCCTGCAAGCGCCTGCATGGCAATCCCCTGAAACTGATCCTTTCCGGAGTCGCCATCCTCCTCGCCATCACCACCCGGAACCGTGGCAAACGAGTTCTCCGCCTGCTGGAGCCAGCTTCCCAGCAAGATCGACTCGAAGTCCTTCCCTGCCTTTTCAATCTTCGCGTCCTCGCGGGAACTCGCGGAGCCCGTAAGTTTTGTGTTCTGCACCAGCCGCGTCGCCTGCGCATCCAGCGCACTCGTCTGCCCGGAAATACTTGTCAAACCTGTATCAAGAGCCACTTAGATGACCTCCAGTTCTGCTTGCAGACCGCCCGCAGACTTGATCGCCTGCAAAATTGCCACGATGTCGTGCGAGGTTGCGCCAATCGTATGTAGCCCACGAATTAAGTCATCCACATTCGCACCATTCTCCAGCCGTATGGATTGCGCCGGCAGGTCCTTCACCGCAAGCACCGTATTTGCGATCGGCTCAGTCGTTCCAGTCTTACTGAATGGCAACGGCTGGGAGACCGCAAAGGTCGTCTCAACTTCAATACTCAAGCTCCCATGCAGCACGGAAACCGGAGAAAGCGTCACCGCTCCCCCCATCACAATCGTGCCGGTTCGCTCGTTGATCACCACCTTGGCGGGCGCATGGGAATGGATGGCAAGCGCCTGCACCCGTGCAATGAGCAGGGGAACCGTGGAGGTCGCAGTCTTGGCAACGTCCACCTGCACCGTCCGGCTGTCGACAACATTCGCAACGGGCGCCTGAAACTCCTTGTTCACCACATCCGCCATCTCTTGCGCGGCCGCGAAGTCCGGAGTGCGTAGCATAAACGAGACCATGCGCATGTGGCTCAGGTCCAGCAACGCCTCCCGCTCCACAATCGCACCCTCTGGAATCCTGCCCACCGTCGGGTGATTGACAGCGTGAAGACTCCCCACGGCTCCCTCCGAATACCCTCCAAGCGCCAACGGCCCCTGGGCCTCCGCATAGACCTGCCCATCGGGTCCACGCAGGGACGTCATCAGCAGCACGCCGCCCTCAAGGCTCTTCGCATCCCCCACAGAGGAGACGGTAATATCCAGCTTCATGCCCGGCCTTGAAAACGGCGGCAGGGACGCCGTAATAAACACCGCGGCAATATTCTTCACAACCACCTGCCCCGGAGAGATCTGCACGCCCATACGCTTCATCGCATTGGCCAGCGTCTGCACGGTGAAGTACGTCTGCTGCCGGTCTCCAGTCCCACGCAGTCCCACGACCAGGCCGTAGCCTACCAGTTGGTTGTCCCGCACACCCTCCACATCCGTGACGTCCCGAAGGAAAACAGGCTTATCCGGTCGCGTCGTTGAGGCAAACGATTCGGAAGCAGCAAGGACACAGAGGCAAAGCAGAACTCCACGTACAAAGACGGCAGAAAGTGAATAGTTTTTCATAAGGTCAGAAGCCGAACAGCCAAAGAATTGCGCGGGTAATTGGATTCGGGGGGCGGGTGCTGTCGGAGATAATTCCCTTCCCCTTCATCTCGATCTCCAGGTTGCTCAGCGCGGCGGAAGGAATTGTGTTCGCCGAGCTAATGTCGCCTGGACGCACAATGCCTCGAATCACAAGATCTTCATGCTGATTGTTCATCGCAATCTGCCGCTCCGCCTCAATCACCATGTTTCCGTTAGCCAGCACGGCAATGATCTGCCCGGTAAGGCTGGTAGAGAAGGTAGTATTGGACGCGGTAGCTCCAGATCCCTTCAGCGCATTCGCGGAGTTGGCATTGAACAGAGAACTCACACCCTTTGTCGCAAGATCGCCCGCGAGCCCTGTGATCCCTGAACTCGCCGAAAACGTTCGTTGACTGTCTACGTTGCCGCTCTGCGCAGCCGTCGTCTGCACTGAGACCTGAACAACAATGGTGTCGTTCACATTGCGCGCCCGGTAATCGGAGGAAAGATCTCCAAGCGCGTTCGCCGCGGACCAGATGCTTCCAGAGGTCCGCGCATCCGCGGGAGGCATGTACTGCTCATGCAGTCGCGAAAGATAGTCTGCGCGCAACTCCTGGGGAGTCTTCTTCTTTGGCAGCTTGACCCCGCCGAACGCCGTGCAGCAGCCAAGCAGCGGAATCGCCATGAAGACACTGATCAATGTTCTCGACTGGAGGGACCGGAGCATACTAGAAAGATCCTTTCAGCAGCGTAGGACTTACCATCTGCGCCTTAAACGATTGCTTCCGGTCAGGTGTCGCCACTCGAACCGTCTCGCCCACCGATCCCGACTGCAGATACACCACACGCAAGCGGATGTGGACCTTTTCATCTTCAATCAGAAGCATGGCAGGCTTGCCCGGCGTTGCGCTCTGGTCCATCAAATCGGCAGTCTCCGCGGCCGGCATACTCTTAACCGCAGGATTTGCCACGGCACTCGTAAGAGCCGTTTGCTTGGTGCTCTCCGGCCAGTTCGCGGCAACATAGAAGGGGCTACAGTCGTTGCGGCTCCGGCAAGCGAGCCGTAGCTGAGCGCTCCCCGTACCGGTCACCAACACAGTCTGCACGTCCAGCATCGGATTCGCCGACACCGAGGTGATCGGAGCCGAGATCCGAATCTGCACGCCCTCGATCGGAAGCTGACGCTGTTGCATCGCAGAAACAATCATCTCGGTGGTCACAAGATGACGCTTCTGCTGCACCTCGGCTCGAGACCGAGTAACAGAAATGCAGCTCGTAACAAGGAGAATGGCATTCATTCCAACAATCACACTGCTTTTCATGGCTCTACCGGATCCCAATTACTGCGAAAGTTGATTCAATTGCTGCAGCATCTCGTCAGCAGCCTTCACGACCCGCGAGTTCGACTCATACGAACGCTGCGCGACGATCATCTGCACAAACTCGTCCACGACGCTTACGTTCGACTGCTCAAGCATGCCTTGCTGAAGCGTTCCGATACCCTCCGAGCCGCCCGGCGTACCAATAATCGGATCGCCTGAAGCAGTCGTCGCAAGATAGATATTGTTTCCCACGCTATTCAATCCGCCTGGGTTCACGAATAACGCAAGCTGAATGCTTCCCACCTGGGTCGCCTGCGTCTGTCCTGGCTGAACCACCGTGACGGTCCCGTCGCTGCCAACCGTCACGGTTGTCGCATCCGGTGGCACCGTAACCGCGGGCTGAATCGGGTTCCCATCCCCAGTCACAATATTGCCCTGGGCGTCCGGATGAAAGGAGCCGGAGCGCGTATACCCGGTCTGGCCGTTCGGAAGAAGTACCTGGAAAAAACCGCCTCCGGAGATCGCCAGGTCCAGCGGGTTCCCCGTCGTGTTGAAGTCTCCTTGCGTCTGGATCGTCTCCGTCGTCGTCGGCCGAACTCCCAGGCCAATCTGCAGCCCCGCAGCGTTGGTCGTCTGCTGCGTCGCCGCAGAACCCGGCATTACCGCATTCTGGTAAAGAAGGTCGGAGAACGCGAGCCGGCGCTGCTGAAACCCGGAGGTGCTGGAGTTCGCCAGATTGTTGGCGATGTTGTCTAAGTTAAGCTGCTGCGCCGTCATACCACTGGCAGCCGTATACAGTGCACGAATCATGAGATCTTCCTCTCTTGGTCAAACAAGCCTACGTGGTGACACGCGGCAGATCCTGCGCCGCTGTCTTATCAATCTCGGTGTCGATCATCGTCAACGCATGCCGCATCCCTTCAAGCGAGCGCTGTGCATCAATCAGCTCCATCACGCCAGAGACGGGGTTCACATTGGACCCCTCCAACATGCCTTGGTGGATCTTTGAAGTAGTGGAAGCGACGACGTCGCTTGCCTTAGCCGTGTAGTACGTCGCACCCATGCTCTGGGGATTGGCAGTCGCAGTGAAATCCACCAGCTTAAGCTTGCCCGCAATCGCACCATCGGCTGTGATCGTTCCATCCTCACTTACGTTGATCGAGGCGCCGGTAGGAATGTTAATGATCCCTCCCGTCCCGATCACCGCATCTCCGTTGGAGGTGACGAGCTGGCCCTTTGCCGATATTTGCAGCGCGCCATTCCGCGTGTAAGCGGTACCCGACGCAGTCTGAACAGTCAGATATCCCGGCCCTTCAATCCCCAGATCAAGAGAGTTACCCGTGTTCTCTAACGATCCCGCCCGCATATCGAGACTGGAAGCACCCAGCAGCCCATAGCTATTGGTAGCCTCATTCAGATCCGACTGAAGCGGATGTCCATATCCTGCCAGCACAGAGCTGAAGGTCGTGTGCCGTGCCCTAAACCCTCCAGTGCTGCTATTCGCCAGATTATTCGCGATCGTATCCAACGCATCCGTTCGAGCCATCAGTGCCGTGCAAGCTGCGTAAAGTCCGCTATCCATGAAGAAACCTCATGCATAGCTTTTGCAAGGGAAGGGCCACTCCATCAGGCAACTTCTGCCTACTTATCCGGGTTTCCCATCGGCTTTGTAAGCCTATCTAAGAAGAGGGTGAGAGGATCCGCACCCTTGGCAAGCTCTTATAAACCATTCTCTCATCGGCACTTACACAGGAGTGTTATAGCTCCGCCGGTCCAGTGTTACTCGTCGGAAAGAGCTTCGCTCCCGGCTGCGATGCACCGGGCCATGCCCAGAAACTCCGACCAATGCTGATTCGCCGAAGAATCATGCTTTTCGCGAATCGCTTCCGTCAGGCAGTCAGGTAAACGCCAGTAGTCAGCCAACATCACGCCCACCGCTGGTTGATCGATCCCTGAATCGTCAGACGCGTTCCATCCTAAGAGCCTTGGAAACTGTCCCAGTTCACTCAGCAAGCCCACCAGGTAAGCCTCTTCGGGCGAGAACCCCTCCCCGCATTGCGCTAGTTGCCGGGCTGACTCCGCCACGCACCTGAAATGTTCCCATTGCGCCAGAATGCCGCTGTTCTGCGGAATACTTGACGCGCAGATCACCTCGAAGCAGCGCTTCATCGTCAGGCTTGCAAGACAATCTTCCATCCGGGACGGGCGGCCCTCCTCAGTCTGATACTCCTCGCCGACAAGCCGCAGCACCTGGAGCGTAGCCCCAGGATCCGCCAGAATCACCCGAGCCACTGCGGCGAGATCGATCCACGTGTCCTGAAAGAGCAACTCGAGTTGGAGACGCGTCCCAAGCATCGTCGGAATATCGGGAAGCACATCCCCAAACTCGAGCTTCGAAGCTGCAAGATAGACGGCAGCAGATGGGCTGGACCTCTGCTCCTGAAGCGGTAACTCACTCTGCATCATGGATTCCTTAACCCCTTCGAGCGATCCTATCGGCATCGATCAAACAACCATTCAGCCTGATTCACGTACAGGCCTTCACCTTAGAGAACAGAGGAACCATCAAGCAACAATCGGCTGCAGCACCTGCGTAATGCGCATGCCGTAGTTTCCATCGATGATCACTGCTTCGCCGCGAGCAACAACCCGCCCGTCCAGCACAAGCTCCACAGGCTCATCCACCTGACGGTCGAGCTCCACCACGGAACCGCTTGTCAGGTCAAGAACCTCACGCAGCGCCAGCTGCCGCTGTCCAAACCGGAGAGTCACATTCAGCGCAACATCCAACACAAGATCAAGATTGGCAGAACCCGCTTGCTGATACGGAAAGGCCTGCGTTGACAGGCTTTGCAGAGACTCCAGCAGCTTGTCGTCGAAATAGAACACCAAGGGTAACGTCGCGGCGGACCGTTCGCTCCGCAGCGACACTGCAGCCTCTCCGTCCGGCAGCACAGGGGAGCCGGCAGGCTCCACCTCAACGCTCGTGACCCCGTATTCACCCATCGCCGTCGCCACGCCGCTTCCAACCTCTTGAAGCGCCGCTAACATCACGCGGGAGGTCTCATCGTCAGAAGCGTCCGCTCTGAGTCCATTGAGCTTGAGTGCTGGCACATCGCTCTTCCGCAGACTAGCAAACGCCTCCCCGTTCACCGTTCCCAGAATGCGGAACCTGAAGATGGTCGAAGCCGAACCATCGGCCCCGCTGCTCGATGTCTCACTGTCTATGGAAGCCGTCCACACTTCATCACTCAACGCGGAAAGCTTCTTTGAAAGGCCGGACACGAATGCCGCCGCTACAGTGTTCACACATCTCATTCGCTCAGAGGTTTGCATGGATGATTTCCTCGCTCTTCTCGCTCTCCGCGCCCTGCGGATAAATTGGACTGACTAACTGCATCGCTTTCAGATTGCCCTGCCTGACAGGTGAAGCTTCGTAATAGGGGTTTCCTTCCAACACAAGCTTCCCAGGCGCCGCCACAGGTGCGGAGAGTGTCAAAATCGAGCCAACCTCGATGCGCGCCAGATCTCTCACAGCCACCCTCAGATCGGGGATTTCTCCTGAAATTCCGAAGTTGCAATCTAAGATCCTGTGTCTCAAACTCGGCCGCGGCTGGTGCGACGCGCCGCTCTTACTGTTAGAGGAATCGGCTCGAACGTTCCGGACGAGATGGCCCGCAAGGGAGGCTTGAAAAGCCACGTACAGTCCTCCAGTCATACCCGCGACACTTACCTCAAAGTGAATCCGCAACACCTTCTCCGTAGGAGGAAACACCTTGTGTGCGACAGTCGGCTTGATGCATTTGCCCGGAGTAAGCACAAAGCCGAGCGCTTGCCACACACGCTCAATCTGCTGCGCAATGAGGGTGCCAACTCCCTCCATCACCTCCTCGTCTATCTCCGTGAGTTCGCGGCTACCCGCCGGATTCGAGCCAGATCCTCCCAGCAGCAGATCGATGACGGTGAACATCAGATAGCTGTCCATCTCGAGCAAAACAGTGCTGGAGGACGGACGAGCCGCACAAGGAAGCATGTAGCCGGCGGACAAACAACTCGTGCGAAAGTCCTCCATGGACAGCTGCTCCAAATTGGCCAGCCGCACCTCTAGCCCGGTCCCAAGATACACATCCAGCGAGTTCGTTAGGTTCCGGGCAAGGGTGTCGTGCAGGCTGGTCAAGGTTCGTGCGCTCTCGTTCGAAAGCCTTCCAGCGGAACGAAAGTTGCAGGGCAACACCGTCGGTTCCTTGGGCGCGGCAACTCGGGAGGTCTTTGCTTCTGAAACTGCCATTAATCTCTTCCTGATCTCGCAGTGTGTGGCGCGTTCGGATTCACTGGCCCAAGGCTAGTCTTCAACTTAGCCAGAACAGCGGAGTGTATCTGGGACACCCTCGAGATCGCCAGACCAACCACCTCCGCCACTTCCTTCATCGTGAGCTCTTCACGATAGTAGAGCGAAAGAATCAACTGCTCGCGCTCGGAGAGTTGGGAGATCGCATTCGCGAGATGAGCCCTGGTCTCCGCCTTCGCGTACATCTCAAAGGGATTCTCCCAGGGACTGGCCGCGGACTCGATCAGGTCCTGTGCGGCCTCCCCTTCAAAAGAAGAACTCACCTCTTGACCGACAAGATGCAGCCCGCTGAGCTCAGTCTGTACCTCATTCAGTTCCTTCAAGGAGATCCCCAGCTCAGAAGCGATCTCGTCCTTGCTCGCATGCCGCCCAAGGCTCCCCTCGAGCCGCTGCGTCGCCTCTGCAATCTCCCGCGCCTTCCGCCGGATCCCACGCGAACCCCAATCGAGCGCTCGCAAGCTATCAAGAATCGCCCCCTTGATCCGGAACTTCGCAAACGTCTTGAACGACGCGTTCTTGCTCGCATCGAAGTTCCGGTAAGCCTCGAGCAACCCAAGAACGCCGGCATGAACCAGATCGCCAAGTTCAACCTGCTGGGGCAGCCGCTCGAGAATGCGCGACGCGATGTATTGAACCTGAGGCAACTCCTGCAGGATCAGTTCATTTCGCTCCGTAAACTCGGTCTCTGCAATCATCTTGTATACAGCGTGGGCTGATGCCATCAATCTCTCCCTGCAAACTGCATGTGCCGCCTAACGAACAACACCAACCGACTGGACCAGCGTCATGGGCGGAATCTCATTCGGTGAGATCACCACAACCTTCGGAATAAACGGCTCCAGAAGACGCCGCAGATAAAATCGTCCCGGCGAGGAACAAAGCAGCACCGGCGGAGCCTCCGCAATGCGATCCCCAAACGACGCTCTCAAGCTGTCTAGCACTCGGCGTGCCACATTGATCTGCAGCGCGCTCGAAGACAGCTGACCGCCTTGCATATTCGCCGCTCGCATGCATTCTTCCTCAAGCGAGCTGTCCAGCGTGACCACCTTCAGCTCCCCGCCGGTATCCAGAAGCGGCCTGATCAGCGCACGCCCCATCGTCTGACGCGCTGCTTCCACCAGCGCCACGGAATTCTTGTTCGTCGCAGCCATGTCCACCAGCGCCTCCAGGATTGATCCCAGGTCACGGATCGAAACCTGCTCCCGCAGCAGCTGTTGCAGCACCTTCTGAACCTCGCCCAGGCTCATAAGCTTAGGAATCAACTCTTCCACCAGCTTCGGATGAGAATCATTAAGGCGATCGATCAGCCGCTTTGTCTCCTGCCGCGTCAGCAGCTCATACGCGTTCCGCTTGATGAGCTCCGTCAGGTGAGCGGCCAGCACAGACGTGATATCCACCACCGCATAGCCCGCTGCGATCGCCTGCGCCTGTAGCTCGCGGCTGATCCACTTCGCCGGCACGTCGAACGCCGGTTCGCGCGTCTCTTCTCCCGGCAGATTGGGCACGCCGGTGTCGGAGCTGATCGCCAGCAGCATCCCCCGCCGCAGCTCCCATCGCGCAATCTCGACGCCGCGAAGATGGACAACATACTCGCCCTCGCGCAGAGATAGGTTATCTGTAATATGAATCGAAGGAACAAGAAAACCAAGCTGCTGCGCCAGGCTCTTTCTCAAAGCCTTCACCCGGGAAAGCAATTGCCCACCCTGTTTCACATCGACCAGCGGCACGAGCGCCACACCAACCTCCAGCGTCAGCTCATCCAGCTTCAGCACCGCGTCCATCGCTTCCGCCGTGGGTGCCGCCAGTGCGCCTTTGCTACCACCTGGCAGCGCCGAAGCCTCAGGCGTTTCGCTGTCTTCCGCCACCTTCTCATCTTTAATCTTGTAAGCCGCATACATCAGTCCGCCCGCAAGCGTAAAGAATGCGAACTTCGGCAACCCGGGAATCAGGCCAAGCGCAGCCAGTACGCCGCCGCTGATCCACAACAGCCGCGGACTCCCCAGGATCTGCTTTCTCACGTTCACACCCAGTGACTCCTTGGAAGCAGCCCTGGTCACCACAATGCCGCCCGCAACAGACACCAGCAGAGAAGGAAGAATCGATACCAGCCCATCGCCGACGGTCAGGATGGTGTACGTCTTCAGCGCCTCTTGGAACGGTATCCCTTGCTGGAACACGCCGATGAGAAACCCGGCAATAATGTTGATTGCCATGATGAGAATGGTCGCAAGTGAGTCGCGCTGCGAAAACCGCGCCGCGCCATCCATGGCTCCGCAGAACTCAGCTTCGCGCGACACATTCTCCCGTCTCTTGCGAGCCTGCTGCTCCGTGATCAACCCCGCATTCAGATCGGCATCGATCGCCATCTGTTTGCCGGGCATCGCGTCCAGCGTAAAGCGAGCCGTCACTTCTGCGGTCCGAACCGCTCCATGACTCACCACAAGATACTGAATCGCGATCAAAGCCAGAAACAGTACGAAGCCAACAATGTAGTTGCCCCCAACAACAAACTGCCCAAAAGCCTCAATCACCCGTCCAGCCGCGGAGGACCCTTCATTTCCATGCAGCAGAATGCGCCGCGTGCTCGCCAGGTCCAGCGAGAGCCGCAAAAGGGTAAGCAACAGAAGAAGACTCGGAAAGACGGAAAACTCCACCGGCTTCAAGATCTGCACCGCCGTCAGCAAAACCAGCACCGACGCCGTAATGCTGACCGTCAACATCAGGTCCAGAAGAAAGCTGGGAAGTGGAACCAGCATCACAAAGACCATGGAAACAGCCGCCATCGGCACAATCCACTCGCCTGAGGCAGCCAGCTTCTGCAACAAGCCCTTACTTTTCGTTGTCTTCTTCGCGGTTGTCACCGTCTCACCAACTCCCCTGAAGCATTTCGGTTACGCCGCATGGCTTCCTGTTGCCTTACCTCAGCCTGTGCCCGGAAAACAATCACAAGAATGTCGGCAACCGCCTGGTAAAGTGCGGAAGGAATCGCCTCCCCCACCTCCACCGTCTTGTACAAAGCCTGCGCCAGCGGCTTATTTTCAAGTGTCAGAATCCCGTTCTCCGCGGCCAGAGCCTTGATCTGCTGAGCCAGAAGGTTCATTCCCTTCGAAACCACAAGCGGCGCATCCATATCTGGCGTGTAGCGTAGAGCCACGGCATAGTGTGTTGGGTTTGTCACAACCACCGTAGCCGTAGCCGCAGCCGCAAGAGCCTGCTTCTTGCGCATCTTGCGCTGCAGTCGCCGAATCCTTCCCTTAATCAGCGGATTGCCGTCGCTCTGCTTATGTTCCTGACGAACCTCTTCCTTGGTCATCTTCAGGTCGCCTTCCATCTTCTTCCAAGTCATGAAGTAGTCAATGCCGGCCCACGCAAGCAGGACAAGCCCCGCCTTCCAGGCAATCTCAAAAGCCATCGATCCCAGGCTGCTCGCCAGTCCACGAAGACCAAACGAGGAGGCGCGCACCATCATCACCCAATGAGAGCGGATACACGATTCACCAACCCAGCCAATGGCGCCAAACGGAAGCAGCGACTTCAGCAGATTGGTTAATCCAGTGATAGAAAATATCTGGCCCACTTTGCTCGCCGGATTGAAGCGTTCGAACTTAAAGGCCAATGCTTCCAGCGCAATATTAAAGCCGCCCTGAGCGAGCCCCGCGGACACCGACAGCACAAGCGCCATAATCAAAATAGGTACCGTCCACCGAAATACTTCCACTCCACCCCAGAAGAAGATTGGCCCGTTGCTTTGAAACTCGTCCTGCACGGCAGCGTTCAACATGTTCCGATAGATTGTGGTCCAGTGCGTCACGGCTCCTTGCGACAGCATGCAAAGCCCGCCAAGCGCACCGACAATTGCGAGCAGGCTGGGCAGCTCGCGAGACCTGGCCATTTGACCCTGCTCTCGAGCCTTCTCGCGTCGTTTGGGGGTCGCTTGTTCTGTTTTGCTGTCGTCAGCCATCGTCGCCTATCGTGCCAGGTGCAACAGTTGATTCGTGTACGCCACGGAAGCCAGGAAGAGACCGCGAAACATATCCGGCCAGTACTTCAAAGACGCAAACAAGATCGCCATTCCCAGTAAGCTCTTCACCGCCGGACCCAGAACCATCAAAGGAAGTTGTGGAGATGCCTTTCCAAGAAGGCCGAGCACAACGTCGGTAAGAAGCGTCGCGGAAAGCACAGGAGCCGCAATCTGCACCCCAATCAGAAGAATCGACGTCCCCGCACCGATCAGGCTCAACGTAAACGGCCGGGTGAGATGACCTGTCCCCGGCGGAAGGTATGCAAAGCTATCCCCGATCGCCCTCAAAAGCCAGAGATGAACATCCAGCCGCAGAAAGATCAGCATGGCGATCGATTGCTGAAACATTGCTACGACCGTCGTGTTCACCTGCGTGTTCGGATCAAGAATGTTGATCAACGAGTAGCCCATCTGCACACTCAGCACCTGCCCGGCCATCTGCACAGCCTCGAACACCACAGACGTTGCAATCCCAATCGCCACACCAACCAGCAACTCCTTGAACACCAGCAACGGCCACTCATTGATCGGAAGCGGGGGAAACGTCTTCGAGATCACCGGATAAATGAGCAGTGTCAGAGCAAACACCAGCGCTGCCTTGACCCGCGCGGGAATCACCACACTCCCCAGGAACGGTGCAAACAGCATCAGGCCGGAGATACGCACCCCGATTGCCAGCATCGCCTGAAGAATGTCCGCAAAAGGAATCGTCATTACTCCAGCACCTTGTGAAAGTCTGAGAGCAACTGGATCGTATACGTGCTTAGGTGGCGCCACATCCAGGGCATCAGAGCGAACAGCGCCGCTCCCGTAGCCAGCAGACGGGGAACCGTCGATAACGTCTGATCCTGCAGAGACGTCAGCACTTGGATGACATTTACTACCAGGCTGACGGCAATCGCAATCAGCAGAATGGGTGCTGTCAGGACGATGACCTCTTCAAGCATCATCCGGCCCAGGGAGACAACCGCATCGGTGCCCATCAGTTAAAGCTCCTCATCAAAGCACCGATCAGCAGGTGCCATCCGTCAACCATCAAAAACAGAAGCAGCTTGAGAGGCGTCGAGATAACGACAGGCGGAAGCTGCATCATGCCCACCGAAGTCGTAATCGAAGCAACCACCATATCCACCACGAGAAACGGCAGAAACAGAACCGTGCCGATCTGGAAGCCCGCCTTCAGCTCAGAGAGGATGTAGGACGGAAGCATCACCCGAAACGAGAGATCCTGCACGTTCCGCGGGCGGGACTCCTTCGCCAGATCGAGAAACAACGCAACATCCTTATCCCGCACATAATGCGCCATGAACTGCCGCATCGGAATCCCAGCCCTGTCCAGCGCTTGGAGTGGCGTGATCGTTCCCGCTTCAAGTGGTACAACAGCAGTGTCGTAGATCACTGCCCCCACCGGTTGCATCAGAAAGAAAGTCAAAATCATGGATAGACCAATCAAGGTCTGGTTTGACGGAGTCGTCTGCAGTCCAAGCGCCTGGCGAAGAAAGTGAAACACAATTAGCAGACGTGCAAACGGTGTAACGCAAAGCAGCAAGGAAGGGATAAGAGAGAGGAACGTCAGCAGAACGACGATCGTCCAAGGCGCGGAAGTCCCGCCCAATCCGCTGATCTGCAGACCATTGGCGTTCACACTCGCTCCAGTTGGAGCGCCCCAGGACGCAGCGGGCAACAGCAGCGCTCCCGCTGCGAACATCCATCCCTTCTTTAGAAAACTTCGCACTTCAGGCCTCATCTGCACTCAATCCCGTGAGCGCATTGCCTTCGCCCTCATGCTTGGCGCAGTCCTCAGCACCCAATGCGGCCAGCAGCGCTATGCTTCCCGCAGCTCCACCAATCAGGAACCGTGAGCCGTCCACCTGTACCAGCGACACAAACCGCTTCTCTCCCAATGACACCGTCTCCGTCACCCGAAGTCGCCGCGAGCTAAGCTGTTGCACACGCCTCTGCTGCAACCATTCCACGGCAGTGCGTCCATGCTGAAACGCAGCGCGCAAAATACCAAGCCCGCTCCGCGACTCCGCCCCAACGGCGCCTTGCACCGTGCCAAACCCGTTCATTGCCATAAGCATCTCCTGCCGGCTCTTCATACTAGATCCGTAATCCGCGCCGCGAGACGCTCGCCAACAACCTCGAACTCCGTCCACGCCATCTGCATCCCGTTCACATGCAGTGGTATATCGGAGCTTTGATGACAGGATGTGCGCACCAGCGAGCCGCGGCTCAACTGCAGCAGCGACCCAACGGTAAACTGCACCACCGGGACCTCCAACGCAAGCGTGCAAGGAAGCCATGGAAGCAGTTCACCGGGGTTCGGTTCCCTTCCCGAAACATTCAGGCCGGCACTGACCGTCACCATTGCTTTAGAAGTCGAAGCTGTCGTTGTGCTTGGCAAAGCGTCCCCTTGTGCAAAACAGACCAGGATCTCTGCTGAAGGTCAGAGCTCACTCACCCAACTGGGGGAGAAGCAGCAGAACCTCCGCAGACATCCTGGTCATAGCAAACAAGGGGCCAAACTCAGCGGCCGGGAAAACGCATCCCCATCCCAGCCTGGTTTTTGAGACCTCTGGAATCAGGCTCTTTCAAGATATCGCTGGTTCTTCACCCGAACGCCCGTCGCACGCTGCATGAGAACAGTGAGACGAGAGTCTGCCCCCCGCACAGCAGCTCGGGCAGTAGACTCTCATCATGCACTCATACTGATAACGTCAGAAGCCGGACTCAGGCTTAGCCGGCGATCATCTGCAGCGTGGACTGTGAAATCTGGTCCAGCGTCGTGACCGTCTTCGCGTTCGCCTGGTACGCCTGCTGCGCCACAATCATCTTGGCAAACTCAGCCGCCACATCCACGTTGGAAGCCTCAACCGAGCCGCCCGTAATCGTACCCAGGCCGTCCGTTCCCGCCACGCCAATCTGCGCCTGGCCGGAGCCTGTCGTCACCTGGTACTCGTTGCTCCCTAGCCTCAACAAACCCTGCGTGTTGGTGAAGGTGGCAAGCGCTACCTGTCCCAACGCCTGGGTCTGACCGTTAGAGAACGTGCCTTCGATCGTGCCGTCCGTCTGAACCGCATAGCTGCTCAGAATGCCGCTCGCCCTGCCATCCTGCGTCGCACTGGAGGAGCTTGCCAAAGCCGTCTGCGTAAGGCTCTGCGCGCCTGTGCTGTTGGACAAATCCCAGGAAAGATTCATCGAACTCGCGCCATCGGCAAAGCCCGGGATACTCACCGCCACGCTGCCCGTCGGCGAGCTCAGATTGCCGGAGCTATCAAACGTCATCGTCCCGTTCGAGATCTGCGACGAAGCAGCTCCCGTATCCGCCGTCGGAACATTCACCGAGTAGGTCCACGTGTTGTTTGCAGTCTTCGTGAAATCCACCGTCATCACGTGCGATTCACCCAGCGAATCATAAATAGGAGTCGTCGCCGTCACAACCGTGCCGTCGGCAGCGCTGGAGTTCAGGTTCGCCGTCACATTGAAAGACGAGGTCGCAGAGGCTGGGACCGTTGCTCCCACTCCAACGTTCAGAGGCTGAAGCGTCGCGGTCGTGGAGACGACACCATTCACCGCTGGGTATCCCATCACGAAGTCCCCGTTCGCGGTAACCAATTGCCCGGAGGCGTTCGGCGTGAAGTTGCCGGCCCGCGTGTAAGCCGTCTGGCCGCTTGCGCTCGTCGTCACAAAAAAGCCGTTGCCGGAAAGAGCCATGTTGGACGCAACGCCCGTAGAGCTCGGTGTGCCATCGGTAAACTCGGTTGAGGTCTGCGACGCCGTCACGCCAAGCCCCGTCTGGATCGGATTGTTGGCTCCGTTCAAAAGGCTGCTCTGTGCAAACAGATCGCTGAAAGACGTGTTCTGATCTTTGTAGCCAACCGTATCAAGATTGGCGAGGTTGTTGGAAACCGACTGCAACTGATCCTGGCTGGCGATCAGACCGGAAAGAGGAACACCGAAATAGGACATGCTTACTTGCCTCCAAAGGAAGTGTTAAGAGCGGAAAGGTCGAGAGCCTGGCTCGGATCGCTGGCTGCCAGGCTTGCAGCGTTGACGGAACTTGATGGCGCGGAGCTGTTCAGCAGAGCAGCACGCGCCGCCATCAAGGAAGAGGAAGAGGTGGAATCGTCCGCACTGCCAAGCGCAGTGTTCGGGTTCGCGCTTGAAGAGCTTGAGGAGCTCGTGCTGCTTGAGCCGCCCAGAACTTGATTGATGCTGATCAATTGATCAAGCTGGTTCAGAGAGATCATCTGGCCCACCATCGCCGTGGAGTCCATCGGCGCCGTCGGATCCTGATTTTGCAGCTCTTTGACCAGCAGCGTCAAAAACGTCGTGCCATCGGTCGAACCCGTCAAACCAGACGAACTCGTAGAGCTCGTGCTGCTGCTCGCAGCCGCAGCCTTGGCCTTCGCGGCGTTCACAGCGTTCAGACTCACTAAGCTCAGCGGTGATAAAGGTGAAGTTGCTGAAACGGTAGAAGCAGACATTACATCCTCCGAAGAAAGTTAGAAATGAACATCCAGCCGGGAACTCCCAGCCGCATAACTGGCAGTAGATTGCGACAGCCCGGCAGCCGCACCCGGCGTCGCGTAAGAACCTCGCGTAGCATCGCTCGCCTGCTCACGCCGGCCGCCGCTTGAACTCCCCGCCGCGCTCCCCGACGCATCTCCGCTACTCCGGGAAACCTCGACACGCGTCTGCAACCCATAGGAGCTGCCCAGCCGCTCCTGCATGGAAGGAATGTGCGTCATCAGCGCGGTTCCCAGTGCGGCATGCTCGACGGAGATCTGCGTAGAGAGCGTCTGGCGCGTGACCGAAGTCTGAATGGAGATCGAACCAAACTCTTCCGAGTTCATCCCGATCTTCATCTCTGACTGATGAACACTTCGCGTCAAGCTCGCTCCACTTAGACCCGCGCCGCTCATGGAGTCCACATTCGCAGCCACACCCGCATTGCCAGCGGAGACCGTTGTCGATGCTGCCGGAGCAGCCGCACTCGTTCCATGGGCCGGAGCCCCTTGCGTCTGCCCTCCGATCGCACCGCCTCCAAGCGCCGGCGCGGAGCTCACCTGGGTCTCGGCTTGCACCATCGCCTTGCCTTGCTCAATCGTCTGAGTGCCGCTTCCCTTTTGGCCTGCCGCATCGCTGGTCTCTTTACTTTTTTCAACGACGTCGGCACCTGCAGCCGGAGCGAGTGCTGGCGAGTCCAGGTCCGTGCCTGAACGCTTAACCTTAGCCTCGGTTCTGACGTCATTCTTTCCCGCGCTTCCCTGCTTGGCGATCGCCCCCTTGCTATCGGAGATCTGCGAAGCGTTTGCAGAACCGTCAGGAGCCACAACTGCCGCCGCGGTCACCTGGCTCGTCGCACCATCGGGTATCGGAGCTGGAAACGGGTTCACTGCAGCACTATCTGAAGGCGCTGGCGCAGTCTCGCCCGCCGAACTCTGTTCTTGTACACCGTCCGCCGCTTGCTCTCTGACATCGGACGTCTTGTCGGGCGTCGTCCCACTCACAGGAAGGCTCTCGCCGGCAATGGCCGGCGATGCCGTTCCATGGAGCAACGGCGCGCTCACGGCGTTGGACACTGCGTACTTCGAACTCTCAGACAACTGCCACGCAACACTGCCTGACGAAACAGCCGGCACAGCCGCATCACCAGCTTGCGAAGTGTCATCACCGGCCATTGTCACAGCCTTTTGGCCATCCGGGCTCGCCAAGGCAAGTGGTGAAGACAGATCACTCGGCAGCGAAACGGAAACGCTGGCAACAACAGCATCTTGCACAGTGCTGGCGTTCGCAGCAACATCCTGTAAAGACAGGCCAGCACTCTGCGGAGCAGTCTTGTCCTCACCCGGCACACCAGTCCCTTGAGCCTGGCTTATCGAAGTTATCGGAGGAAGAGTCAGCGCCGGAGGAACAGTGACTACCGTAGGAACGGTCAACTCGGGTTGGGTAGAGGCGGCGATGGCACCCTGAAGGAATGCAGCCCCCGTATGGATCGCATTAGTCGGCAAAGACGTGGCAGC
This sequence comes from uncultured Granulicella sp., assembly GCA_964282815.2. Classification (GTDB taxonomy): domain Bacteria; phylum Acidobacteriota; class Terriglobia; order Terriglobales; family Acidobacteriaceae; genus Edaphobacter. The sequence goes on along the minus strand of CBDIOH010000008.1, from coordinate 430,807 downwards.
GGACGAAGCAACCACTCCGCCCGACGATGCCTCTCTACTGCTAACTCGCCGCTGCATCAAGCCAGCCGCAACAGAAGACGTTGTGTTCTGCGCAACCAGTTCGCTCACGTTCGCATTGGCGGCCACCAACTCGCTTACGTTCGGCGAGCCCTGACCCGCGCTCCCATTCACCCCGGCCGCACTCTCAATTGACCCACCCAGAATCGGCTGGCCGAAGTATTCGCCCGATGACGTCACGCCTGGCGTTCTCTCAACGTGCTTGCCCAAAGCTGCCTCACCCTCGCTCGACGGGTCCTTCTCGATCGCACTCACTCCAGACGCTTCCGCACCTTGTGCGATCGGCCAGCTCACAGTGGGACCGCTCCTCGCCGGCTCACCCGCTCCGGCCAACCTCTTACCCGCGCCAATTACCCCTGACGCATCCTCAAGCGACCCGTCAAGAAGAGGCTGCCCCGAATACCCGCCAGCCCAGGCCACGCTCGGCATCCTTCCAGCGTGATCCATCACAACTGTCTTAGGCCCACCGGCTCGCTCCCCGTCGCTCCCACTCAAAGGCCCCCCTTTGCTTCCGCGCAAGAAAGGAGCAGCGGTGTTCTCCGCAACCACTTCGCCCACGTTCAAGTTCCCCGTCACCGGCTCACTCGCTCCTGGCGAGCCCTTCGCGGCGCTTCCATTCAACCCGCTCGCGGTTTCGAGCGAACCGCCCAGCACAGGATGCCCGGAGTATCCGCCAGCCCAACCGATGCTCGGCATTTTGCCGTCTCCGTTGTCCGAATCCGTATGTCCCTCACGCGGCTGAAGCTCGGCATCTAGGTCGACACTCTGAACCAGATTCGCTGCAACCGGTTGCGGCATATACGTGGACGTGACGATCGCATCTACAGAAACCTGAGGCGCCTTCATGTCTTTCTCTTTCGAATCGCCATCACCTCCGCGCTTGCCCGAAACCGGAGTCGCGACGGTAGCCTCGTTCTCAGTCGCATTCGCGAACAGGTCGCTAAAGGCAACAGAGTCCGGCTTCGACGAACTTACGCCCGGCACAACAGAATTCACAGAGGTGACAACATTGGAGAGGATCTGCACGCCTTGACTAAAAGCAACTCTCTCGCCAAACTCACTGGTTGCAATCAATGTTTGTTTCATCCTTGTTTTGCTTGACTTACATGAGGTACAACGCTCACTTCTTGTCTGCTGTTTTCTTGCGCACACTGCAACCGGTATGCTTTGCCGTGTTGACCCGGCAAACGCTGCCTAGAATCGTGCTCTGCGAGAAGTAAAGTTGTCATCCATCAGGCTCTGCTCTCGCTTCGTCTCTTGCACCCGAAACTCCTCAAGCTGTTCCTCGCGCATTCCTTCCAGAAGCTCACAGGACCGATGCGCCGCCTCGTAGATCTTCACTTGCTGAACCCGCAGCGTCTCCAGCTTGACAAGGTTTTCGTCGGCCGCCTTCTCCAGGTCGTTCAAGGACTCAACCTGAGCGTAAGACAGGTGCAGATCGGCAATCGCCATAGGCATCTTGAGCGCCTCGCTCCGGCGCTTCAACACAGCCTCGCGCTGCGCAATCAGCTGCACAATACTGCGTTTGGTATCGACAATCTGCGACAGGATCTGCCCCAGCATGCGCTCCTCTCGCTCTTCGGCAATCTCCCTCAAGCGCAGGACCGTCGCAAGCGAAAAGTGAAAGCTCATCTTAGCTCGGCAAGCCCCTCAGTTGTTGTTCCACAATGGCGTACTTCGGTCTCTCGCTGGATTCCTGCTGAAGAAATTTCGTCAACTCTGGCAGCACCTCAACCGCGCGGTCCAGCGTAGCGTCAAACCCCTTCTGATAAGCGCCAATTCGAATCAGATCCTCTGAACGCTTATAAGAAGCGAGTAGCATACGAAGCTTCTTGCTCTTCGTCAGGTGCTCCGGCGAAGCGATCGACGACATGATCCGGCTCAAGCTATCCAGCACAGAGATCGGTGGATAGTGATTCTGCAGCGCGAGATTACGATCCAGAATAATGTGCCCGTCCAGCAGCGATCGCACTGTGTCGGCCACGGGATCCTGCTGATCGTCGCCTTCCATCAGCACCGTATAAAACGCCGTAATGCTCCCGCACTTGAAATTCCCCGCTCGCTCCACCAGACGTGCCAACGTGTTGATGACGGAAGGCGTATACCCCTTCGTCGTTGGCGGCTCGCCAGCCGCAAGCCCAATCTCCCGCTGCGCCATCGCGTACCGGGTCAACGAGTCCACAACAAGCAGCACGTTCTTACCTGTCGACGCAAAGTACTCCGCAATCGCAGTTGCGCTCATCGCCGCGCGCATCTTCAAGAGAGGAGACTGGTCGGACGTGGACACGATCAACACAGACCGTCTCCGCCCCTCTTCGCCGATCACCTCCAAAAACTCCTGAACCTCACGCCCTCGTTCCCCAATCAGCGCCATCACCGTCATATCCGCCTCGGTCCCGCGGCACATCATACCCAGCAGCGTGCTCTTACCCACGCCACTGCCGCCAAACACGCCCAACCGCTGTCCCTGTCCGCACGTAACAAACGCATCCAGCGCCCGCACCCCACAACCCAAAGGCTTGCGGATAGGGACCCGGTCCAGCGGCAGTGGGGCAGATCCATCCACAACCACAGACCCCTTCGCACCGTACGGCCCCAGCCCATCGAGCGGTTGTCCTCTGCCGTCGATCACTCTCCCCAACAACTCCGGTCCCACTCGGATGCTAGGCCTTCCCCCGCTCGCAACAATCTGGTCTCCATAACGGATTCCTTGCGGAAGCTGGAGTGTCATCGTCAGCATCACCGGCCCGCGAAACCCAACCACCTCACCCGTATAAACGGTTCCATCGCGAGTCACGATCTCGCACTCATCGCCCACCGTGCAAGCCGGTCCTGCGGACTCAATCAGGTTTCCCACAACCTGCAGCACACGTCCGCTCCAGCGCAGCGCGCTTCTCTCCTTCAAATGAGAAAAGTAAGGGCCAAGCGCTGTGGTTGTCATCTCTACGGCCTCACCGCCAGAACATCCAGGAAGCCCTTCTCAATCTCTCGCAGCTGCACATCCACATTGAAGTTGACTTGCCCAATCTCCGTCTCGAGAATGCAATCGCCGATCGCCAGATTGGCGTCCTCAATCACGTCAACACTCATGTTTGGGAGATTCTGGGCAAGATGCTCGCGCCATCGAGAAACATTCTGCGGATGAACCTTCAAGCATGCGATAGACCCTTCCTTCAGCTGACTCAACGCCATCTGCACGACCGCGGAGATCATAAATGGATCCACCTGCGATTCACGATGCAGGATCTTTGCGGCAATCGACAAAGCCAACTGCACCACCTCGCTCTCCACCCGGGAAAAATAAGCCTGTCGAACCTCCGCAAAACGCGCTATCGCCTCAGTCATCTTGCTCGCCTCACGGCTCAGCTTCGCATCGTAATCACGGGCCAGCCTGGCCTCCGTCTCGGCAACCGCCGCAGCTCGCGCACTCGCAAGCGCCGCAGTGTACTTATCTTCTTCTTCACGTAGACAGTCAGCCGCCACCTCCATCTCAGGTTGGCTTTCATCTGAAAACGAAGCGACCAGCGTCTGCGGATACAGGAAATCTGAAATCGGCGCATCCTTGACCGCGGACCCAGTCCATCTCCTAAAGGACATAATCGTCCCCCCCATCGCTCTTGAGGACAATCTTCCCCTCCATCTCCAGCTTCCGCGCAACCGCAACAACGTCCAGCTGCGCCTTCGCGACGTCCTTGCTCCTCACCGGACCCAAAGACTCCGCCTCTTCTTTCATCATCTCGATCGCACGCGAAGACATCGTCAGATAAAAATGATTGCGCAGACTCTCGCTGGCTCCCTTCAAAGCAAGCGTAAGCACCTTCTTGTCCACGGTCGCCGCAACCGTGCGCAGCTGAACCTCGGATACAGCAAGGAAATCGTCGAAGGTAAACATAAGATCGCGAATGTTCACCGCCAGCGCAGCCTCTTCCTTCTCAATCGACTCCAGAATCTCGCCTGAAGTCGTCGCATCGATGCTGTTCATCAAATCCGCCACGCTCTGAAAGCCGGAGTACGTCTTCTTCTTCTGCTCTCCCACGGACCGAAGCCGTCGGTTCAAAACGATCGCCACCTTCTCCGCCATCGCCGGTGAAAACTGCCGCAGATTCGCCAGTCTCCGCACAGACTCAGCCCGCACCGGATGCGGCAGACACATCAGCAACGCCGAAGCCTGCTTCGTATCCAGATGCCCCAAAATCAACGCAATCGTCTGCGGATGCTCCCCCTCGAGAAAGCGCGCCAACTGCTTCGGATCGATCCGCTGCAAAGACTCCACGCGAGACGAATTCACCTGCTGCGACCGGATCAGCCGCTGCACCATCTCCTTGGCCCCGTTTTCGCCAAACGCACGGATCAGCAGCCGCGTCGCCACCTCATGGCCGCCCTGCGCAATATGCTCCTGCGCTGTCGAAAGACTTTGATACTCCTCAAAGATCTTGAGCATCACATCTTTCGAGATACTCCCCAGCCGGGCTATCTCATGGGTGAGCCCCTGTAGATCCTCTTCCGTAAGATGATGGAAGATCGTGGCCGCCGCCTCATCTCCAATCGAAGCGATCAGGATAGCGGCCTTGCGTACTCCAGACATGGCGCTGACGTCAACTTCGCGATTCATTCTGCCTCTCCCCTCAGCCATGCTTGTACGATCCGTGCGCTGCTGCTTGGGGCGCTCTTCACCTGTTCAACCACCTGTTCCTTCAACTCGAGCGCACGAACACCCTCACCCGTCGGCGCAGGCAAAGGAAGCGTCGTTGCAGGCGCAGCAAAAGCAACATCCTGCGGAGCATCCACCGTCCCGGCCAGAACCCGCTTCTGCATCGGCCGAACCATCAGGAAGTAAGCCATGGCAAACAGCGCGAGAAGCATCCCGGACCGCAGCACCGTCGAGAAATCCGAGACGCCCTTTCGCGCCTTGTCCAAGACCGTCAGAGCCGGCATCTCCATCGGATCCGCACGGTCGAACGCCAGGTTCTCCACGCTGATCACATCGCCCCGATTCGTATCCAGCCCGATCGCATTCTGCGCCAGCACCTCGATCTGCTTCAGCTCCTGCGGACTCCTCTTGCTCCGCGTCTCGCTCCACTTACCGTTCGCACCCTGCGTGCGCCGAACCAGATCGTCCACCACCACAGCCGCGGTAATCCTGCGAATCCGCCCCGCCGGCTCGATCGAGTGGCTCGTCGTCTTGTTCACCCCATACGTCGCGCTCTCCGTCTTGGAGCTCTGGTTCGCATCGCTGCCCACCGGCGGAGGCACATTCGCCCGCTGCTGCGGAACATTGCTCGTCGTCCCCGGAACCCCGCCCACCCCCGCACCAGGCCCAGTCTGCTCATCGGACCGTTGAATCGTCAACGGAACGCTCACCGCCGGATCATACTTATCCTGGCTGACCTCCGTCGTCCCCTGCTCATACTCCACATTCACACTCGCCCGCAGATGGTCGGCCCCCACAATCGGACTGATCGTCGCCATCAGCCGCTGAGAGAGCTGCCGCTCGGCTCCCTCTTCGCCGCCCAGCACATCTCCCGTTGCGCCCAATGCCTGGTTGGAATCCGCGTCGATGATCGAAACATCTGTCGGCTTCAATCCATCCACCGCACCCGCCACCAGCCGTTGGATCGACGTCGTCTCTTCATGCGTCAGACCGTTACGCCCCAGCTTCAACGTCACAGAAGCCTTTGCCGAACGCTCCCGGTCGAGAAACACGGACTCCGTCGCCATCACCAGGTGAACCCGCGCGCTCTTTACCCCGCCCAGCGTCGTAATCGTCCGCTCCAGCTCTCCCTCAAGCGCACGCTGGTAGTTGACCTTCTCGTCAAACTCCGTCTGTCCCCAGGAGACCTTGTCGAAGATCTCGAATCCCATGCGCCCGCTGTGCGTGGAATCGTTCGCCGCCACATCCAGCCTCGCCGCGTCCAGTTGGTCTGCCGGAACGCTGATCGTCTTTCCATCCGGACTCACCTGGAAGGGTATCTTCTTCGCCGCCAACTCCGTCGTAAGCGCCGTGGAGTCCGCCGTCTCCAGCCCGGTCACCAGCGTCTTGTAGTCCGGAGTAAGCATCAGGTTCGTGAAAACGCCCAGCAGACCGATCGTCGCCACTGCCCCCGCCACCAGAAAAATCCGTTGATTGGAGCTGCGGCTGGTCCAGAAGTCTTTCAGCTTTCCTGCAATCTGGTTCAAATCTGCCATGGTGAGCTATGTCCCAAAATCAAAACTGCATCTTCTCAATATCTTGATAGGCGCTCACAATCTTGTTCCGCACCTGCATCATCAGCTGGAAGGCCACATCCGCCTTCTCGACAGAGATCATCACCTTACTCATATCTGCATTGCCGCCTTGTAGCAGCGTGCTCACCTGTTGGTCCGCGCCGCCCTCCAGGTTGCTCACTTGGCTGATCGCGCCTTTCAGCACATCGCCAAATCCGCCGCTGCTGCCCGGCGAGCTCGTCAGCAAACTGCCCTTGGTCAGGCCTGCTCCGGCCAGGTCCGCTCCGGTCGTAAGGTCCGGAAATAAACTCGTAATATTCATGCGTCTTCCTGAACTCCTCTCTAATCCACTAGCTCTTCAAAATATCGATCGACTGTTGAATCATCTGCTTGGCCGCGCTCACAGCAGACGCATTCAACTGATACGCTCGCGTCGAACCCATCAGGTCAACCATCTCCTGCACCGGATTGATCGCCGGATACGCCACGAAACCATCCGCATTTGCATCCGGATGACCAGGCTCGTAGCGCATTACCGGCGCCGCCCCGTCGTCCATGATCTGCGAGATCCGCACCGTGCCCGCAACCGGCCCAGCCGAAGCATGCGCAAACGCCAGGTGAAAAGACGCGTTCCCGGTAGAAGAAAACACAACCTCCTTGCGCTTGAACGGACCGCCCGTATCCGTATGCGTCGTCTCCGCGTTCGCCATATTCGTCGCAATCACTTCCGATCTCTGCCGCTCAGCCGAAAGCGCCGAGCCGCTGATCTGCAGCATGTCAAAGGGTCCCATCGTTAGCTTCCTCCGTTGATCGCGCTCAACAGCTGGTGAAACTGTGACTTCACCAGCTGCACGCCCAGCTGATATTGCAGCTGCGATTGCGCCAGCAGCAGGCTTTCGCGGTCCAGGCTCACATTGTTCCCATCAGGCCGCTCCAAAAGACCGCCCACCTTGCTGACCACCGGCGTCAGATGTGCGTCTTCGCTGTTGCTCGCCGAAGCCAGCGTCTGCCGGAAATTCACATCCTTGGTTCGATAGCCGGGCGTATCCACGTTGGCCATATTTGCGGCAATCGTCTGCTCGCGCGCGCTCGTGACCTCCAGAAAACTCTCCAACTGTGTCGGAAGAAAACTCGGTGTCGACATCTTATGCATACCTCCTGGGCGGAAGCCCATACTCACGAATTCTGTTGCGCATCGTACGAATACTGATCCCCAGCATCTCAGCCGCCTGCGTCCGGTTTCCCTGCGTCATTGCCAGCGTATTTTCCAGGTGAGCCCGCTCCAATTGCCGGATCGGAGCCCCCGTACTCACCAGCGGAATCACAGCCGCCGGCACGCCCTTGCTCCGCGTCTTGAACTCCTGATCGAAGCAATACCCATCCAGAACAACCCCGGGATGCAGCGAGCACACACGCCGCATAAAGTTGCCAAGCTCCCGTACATTGCCCGGCCAGGAATGCAACTTCAGCCGCTCCAGAAACTCCCCGCTCAGTCCGCTGCGGCCCGCAATCGACGGAAGTGAAAAGCGGTCGAAAAAGTACCGCGCCAGCAACTCCACATCGCCGGACCGTTCCCGCAAAGGAGGGAGTGAAAGAGGAATCACATTAAGCCGATAGTAGAGATCACTACGGAACTTCCCCTCATCCACCATGGCGCCCAGCTCAACATTCGTCGTCGCAATCACCCGAATATCGACTTTGACCGATCGCGTCTCGCCAAGCCGCTCAAACTCACGCTCCTGCAGCGCGCGCAGCAGCTTTGGCTGCAGGTTCAGGGGCATCTCGCCAATCTCGTCCAACAGCAGCGTCCCCCCGTTGGCCAGCTCAAACTTACCCGCCTTCGCTGTAGTAGCGCCCGTAAACGCGCCCCGCGCATGGCCGAACAACTCGCTCTCCAGCAGGTGCTCCGGCACCGCCGCACAGTTCACCGCAACAAAAGGCTTCCGCGCCCGCGTGCTCGCGTCGTGAATGAAACGAGCCAGTAACTCCTTGCCCGTGCCGCTCTCCGCCTCCACCAGCACATCGGCGTCGGCGCTCGCAGCCGCCCGCGCCCGTTCGAGCGCCCGAAGCAGCTGCGGCGCCCGCCCCACAATGCTGCCGGTCTGCGCAGCCTCCAGCTCTTCGCTCTCACGTGCAGGCTTCATCACCCGAAGCGCAGCCTCTTCCAGCTGATCGAAAGAGATCGGCTTCGTAAGATAATCGAACGCTCCGCTGCGCATCGCCCGCACCGCGTCAGACACATTGCCAAACGCCGTCAGCAAAATCACCGCCGTACTCGGCGACATCCTGCGTGCCGCCTCCATCACGTCCAGCCCATCGCCATCCGGCATCCGCATATCGCTCACCACCAGGTGAAACACCCGGTCGTTCAACAAGCGCGTCGCCTCGCCAACACCCGCCGCAGTCTCCACACTCCAGCCGCTCCGGCTGAAATGCGCTCGCAGCGCCGTCCGTATCCCAATCTCGTCATCGACAATCAGCACCGAAGATGCATTCTCAAAAGTCATACAGTCGGTATCTCCACAAAAAAAGTCGTCCCAACTTCAGCCTTGCTCACAACCTCAATCGTCCCGTCATGCTGCGTCATAATCTGCCGGCACACCGCCAACCCAAGTCCGGACGTAGTTCCCGTCCCGCTGAACCCAGGCCGGAAGATCTCCTGTAGATGCTCCTCTGCAATCCCAGTGCCACTGTCGGCAAACTCAATCACAGCCCTGCCCCCGTGCTGACGGCTCGCCCGGCAAAGCTCCCGCACCGTCACCCTCACAACTCCACTTTCACGCGTATGCCGTATCGCATTGCTCACCAGATTCAACACCACCTGCTGCAGCGCGCTCCCATTGCCCATCACAAACACAGGCCGCAACGGGGCAACGAAGCAAAGTTCAACACCCGACTGCTCTGCGATCGGCCGCACAAACTCCACACTGCTGCGAATCGATCCATCCAACGAAAGCCGCTTCAGCTCCGGAAACCCTACCCCATGAAAACTCAAAACATTGTTCACCGTCCCAGCCAGCGAACGAATTCCGGCATGTAAATGAGAGATCCATTCAGACCGCCCCTCGCCGCCTTCCGCAATCAAACCCGCAAACAGCTCCAGACTCGCCAATGGATTTCTAATCTCATGAGCCAGCGTCGTCGCAACCTCAGAAAGAGCGATCGACTTACGCGCCCGCTCGCGCTCCAGCTCCGCCTGCTTATGAAGCGTTACATCGCGCAAAATCAGAATCGTCTGGTCGACAACAGCAGTCTTCCGCTCATCCCCAACCTCGCTGAACAACCGCCGATCATGCACCGCCAGCCAACGCTTGCCCGCACCGCTGCTCCGGGAAAACTCCTGCTCATCCTCCGCGCACGACACCCGCGCCAGAAACCCCTCCAAATCAATCCCGGACTCCTGCGAGATCGCCCCAATGTTCATCCCATCCGTCTCGCTCACTTCAAGCAGACGCCGCCCTTCAGGATTCATCATCGAAACAGCTCCATCCTGCTCCACCACCAGCACACCGCAGGGCATCGAATCCACCATCTGCTTCAAAGCGCGATGCACCCGCTGATTCTCAGCCAGGCTTAGCTTCAACGCGGAGTTCCGAACCGCCAGCTTCCGGCTAAGCTGCGCCACCTCCGCCTGTAGCGTCGCATAGGACTGCTCGAGACTCGACGAAGCGGAAATAAAATCTGAGATCGCCTCTGCCAGGTACGTGACATGCGGCTGCGTCAGCAGCTTGCCGGCATTTGTTGGCTCATGATGAGAGAGAGAGTCCATCTGCAGAGATACTCTGCAAGCCGCGGGCCAATCCAGCTAAAGCAAATGATCTGTGGGTGTAGAGGGAGGCGTTGCCATGAACGTCATTTTCTCTCAAGCAAAATGACACTGCACCATGCTTCCACTCCACAGCAACAGCTCATTTCCTCTAGAACACAATATCCTTGTCAGTAAGTTCGCGAGCAGTCCCAGCCAGAATACTTGCCCGCTCCACTACATTTCTCAGCTCCCGAACATTACCCGGCCAGTCATGCTGACCAAGCTTCTCGATCGCACTAGGATGGACCGCAACTCCCGGACAGAACTTAGTCGCAAAGAACCTGGCCAGGCCAGGGATATCGCCATGACGATCGCGCAAAGGAGCCAGACGAATCGGAAAGACCGCCAACCGGTAATAAAGATCCTCACGAAACTGTTTTTGCTTTACTAACTCAGGCAGCCCCGCATTCGTAGCAGCCACAACCCGCACATCCACCCGCAGATTGTCATTGCTTCCCAGCCGCTGTACCTCGCCCTGCTCCACAAAGCGCAGAATCTTGCTCTGCAACGAAAGCGGCATATCGCCGATCTCATCCAGGAAAAGCGTGCCTCCATGCGCCGCATGGATCCGTCCAATTCGTGACTGCATTGCTCCCGTAAAAGCGCCCTTCGCATACCCAAATAGTTCAGCCTCTAACAAAGCCTCTGGAATAGCCGCGCAATTTACAACAATAAACGGAGACTTCTGCCGCGGGCTGATCATGTGAATCGCCTGCGCAACCAGGTCCTTGCCCGTGCCGCTCTCTCCCGTGATCAGCACCGTCGTATCTCGCGCCGCCACCATGTGCGTCAACGCATACACATGCTGCATCACAGCGGAGTCACCCACCATCCCTCGCAGCCCCGGTCCGCTTGAGGAGCTGCGCAGATACACAGAAGGCTGCGGAGCAGGCTTCGGCTCCGGCCGCTCGCCTGATCCCTGATACAGCAGCGTCGCAAGCTGCGAAGCAAAGGGAGTCGGCGTGGAACTGCCCACCAGCACATGGCCGGTGTTTGTGTTCATCGTGAGAATTTCAATGTTAGGAAAGCTCTGCCGGACAAGACCGCAGAACTCAGCCGGAAGAAGATCGGGCAGCATCGGATCGAGAAGCAAAACCTCGATCCCCGCCTCTGCATACAACATCTCCAGTGCTTCCGCCCCGCTGCGAACCTCGATCACCTGCCAGCGCATCGGGGCAAGGCGGCTGCTCAGCTGCTCTCGAAACGAGTTCTTCCCACTGACCAGAAGAATACGTACCGTGTGTCCGTCTTCCCGGCGATGCGACGAACTGTGCAGGTCAGAAATGCGACGCTTCCCTTCAAGCAGAAATTAGTAAGCAAGCGATCTCAGATAATCGAAGACAAAGCCAGGAATATTCCGGAGATAACTAAAACCCGCTCACATAAACAACTTACTTCTGAAGCTGAATCAGATAACCCATGCCCCGAACCGTACGAATCAACTTCTCATCCTGATCGCCATCAATCTTGTCCCGCAGATATTTAATATAAACGTCCACGATGTTCGTATTCGTATCCGCGGGCATATTCCAAACCTCCTGCGTCAGCAGCGCCCGGGACAACGTCTTGCCTGCGTTCTGCACCAGGTACTCCAACAAGGCGAACTCTCGCGGCGTAAGGTCGATGTTCCGCCCATCCCGTTCCACCCGGCACTGGTCAGGAAAAAGCTGCAGCTTGCTCGCGCTCGCCTTCACCGCAACCGGCTGCTTGGCACGCCGCCGAAGCGCCCGAACCCGCGCCATCAACTCCAGCAAGGAAAACGGCTTGAAAAGGTAATCGTCAGCCCCATGATCGAGCGCAGTGACCAGGTCTTCCACGCCGCTCCGGCTGCTCAAAGCCAGCACACTCAGCAGAGGATGGTTCGCCCGAAGCCGCTCGAGCCACGCAGCCCCATCCGCATCCGGCGTGTCCAGGTCCAGCACCACCAACTCATAGCTGCGGCTCTCCAGCAGCGCCATCGCAGCATCCAGCTCATACGTCACGTCCACCGGCACCGACTCAGCCGAAAGCCCCGTCGCCAGCAGCTTCGCCAGCGACACACTCCGCTCCATAATCAGCACGCGATACAACCCACCCTGCGTCTGCTCCGGCAGTTTCGAAAGAAAGCTGAGCTCCCCATGAGGCAGGGGAAGAAACTGGGACAACATACCAAACTGCTCGCCGGTCATGACCTGCATCTCGTGTCTCCATCGAGCCTCGATTACCCGGCCCGTTGGTTACCTTATAGCAGCCCTCATTGCCCGATGAAAGGGGAACACCGTGGTACTTAAGTACCACCACGCAGGCGCCGGGACCAACCGGTCGCTCTGCTATGATCGAACCTCCTAGGAGGCTCGCGTTGGCCGTCTTCTCTCACGCCACAACACTCGTACGCAGGTTCTTATACAGGCAGCCTCGCTTCTCCACAGAGCTCGCCATGGACCTCATCGTGCAAGATCAAGTCACCCTCGGCGTCTGCCTCAATCTCAGTGAGTCAGGCCTCCGCGGATCCTTCTCCAGCCCGGTTCCGCTCGGAGCCATGGGCCTCCTCACCCTCTACCAGAACGACCGCAGTTTTCAAGCCCACGCTGAAGTCGAATCCATCCACGGCGAAGAAGCCCGCGTCCGCTTCCTCTTCGAATCAGACCAGGAACTGGACGCCATCCGTGAGCTCCTCAAATCTCTTCCAGAGACCTCCAGACGCCTCTGATATCCTGCCGCCAACCTCCCTTCCCTCACCCTCTCTCCTCAATGAAACATGCCCTTTGCTCGCCCCAGCAGCCCCAGCGCAGGCTTCGGAAGTGCAGGCGGCACAACCGTGGCGCTTGACGCGGCCTCCTTCGCCAAAGGCGCGGCTGGCGCAGGTTTCGCCTCTGCAATCGGGTCCTGTGGCGTCCCCTTCTGCGCCTTCGCAAGATTCTGCACCACCAGCGAGATCCTACGGTTCGCCGCATCCATCGGCTTCTGCGGCGTGTGCAACCGCTGATCTGCAAACCCACGAACCTGGCTGATCTGGTTCGCCCGAATCCCGTCCCCCTGCATCACCCGCCGCGCCGTATTCGCACGGTCCGTCGACAGCTCCCAGTTCCCGTAATCCGTTCGCACAAGGTAGGGCTGCGAGTCAGTGTGGCCCTCAATCGAGATGCTGTTCGGCAACTCCTTCAGTTGGCCCGAAAGAACCTTCAGAACCTCCACCAGAGCCGGTGTTGGCTGCGCACTGCCCAGCTCAAAAAACGTTCCCTTCTCATCCTCAACCATCTCGATCCGCAGTCCTTCTTCGGTGACCGTGATCTCGATCTGCTTCTTCAAACGGTTCAGCGCATTGATGTCTTGGATCGCTCGAAGCAGGTCATTTTTCAGTGCGACCATGTCGTCTTTCTTCTCTTCTTTAGGCTGCGGCTTGTCCCCGACGCCCTTCTTATTGGACGTCCCCTTGGGGTCACGAAAGTAACCGGCAATCTGCTCCTGCGTCTGCTTGGACGTCGAGCTCATCAGCCAAAGCACGATGAACAAAGCCATCATGGCCGTCACAAAGTCGGCATACGCCACCTTCCACGCGCCCCCATGATGGCCGCCATGTCCGGACTTCTTCTTGATCACGATAATCGGCGGTAAAGCATCCATCACAGCTCTCCAGTCAACACTCACAGCACCAGTTCAATCAAAGCCGGATAACGTCCGGACCCGGTCAGCTAGACCCACCCCCACCAGATCACATGTCACGAAGTGACCCCGCGCGCAGCGGGCCCGTCCGGCAGGACACGCCTTAGCTCTTGTTCCGGCAAGCCTTCTCAACCTCCTGGAAGCTAGGCCGGATATGCGCTGGAATCGCCCGCCGCGCTAGCTCCACCGCCAGAATCGGCGATGTCCCCTTCATGAACGCAAGCATCACCACCCGCAAAATGTGGTAGTAAGCATGCTCCTCTTCGTTCAGCTTGCCCATCACGGAAGCCAGCGGCCCCAGCACTCCGTAGCACATCAGAATACCCAGAAATGTCCCCACCAGCGCCGCGGCCACCTTATGCCCAATCTCCTCCGGCGGCCCGCCCAGCGCGCCCATCGTAATCACGATCCCCAGCACCGCCGCTACAATCCCCAGCCCAGGAAGCGCATCCGCCACCGTATTCAGCGCACTCGTCGATTGCCCCATCCCATGATGATGAACCTCCATATCCAGCTCCATCATCTGGTCCACGTCAAACGCCAGCACGCCTCCCGTAATCGCCATCCGCATCGTGTCGCAAACAAAATCCCGAACATGGTGGTCCTTCATCACCTTCGGATACTGCGAAAAGATCGGGCTCTGATCAGCCCCTTCAATGTCCCCTTCAATCGCGACCAGGCCCTCTTTCCGGGCTTTGGTGAACAGATCGAACATCATCTTCAGCGTCTCGACATACCGCTGCTTGGAAAAAGGAGAGCCGCTCACCACAGCCATCAATCCTGACGAAAGACCCTTCAGGATGTGGATCGGGTTCGCGGCCAGCAGGGTGCCCAGGGCAGCGCCGCCAATCGTCACCAGCTCCGCCGGTTGGATCAGAACGCCAAGTTGTCCCTTTTCCATCAAGAAGCCGCCAATGACAGCTCCAAACACCACAAGTATGCCAACAATCGAAATCATCTTTTACCCTCTTCCGGGGTGGTCATCCGCGTCCGGTGGTACCGGGCAGCGAACCCTCTATCGACCCTTGTTCAAACTCATTTCAGCCCTTTCCCGCTTCCATACCACGGAGGACGTACTCCTGCATCCCTCGTGCTATGAGCGCGATGCCCCGCATTAAATGCAAAAAGGAGCCGCGCGCAAACGCAGCTCCTTAGATCGAGTTCCCTGGGGTAGATCAAGCTCCCTGGATGCCCCCACACCTCGCTTCTGAGATGTGGGGGATACTCCACACCTCCCTACTGGATCAGCTCGGTCGTCTGCGCCTGCAACGAGCATCCCGGCGCATAGTTCACCCCAAACACCGCCAGGCTGCACGGATACGTCACCGTCACCTGCGCCGGCTGCCCCTGCACCATGTTCGATTGCGCGCCGCTCCCATTGCAGCTCGTCCCCGTATACTTCGTGCCGTTCAGCGTAAACGTAAATGCATAGCTGCTCTGCTTTAGAATCGGCGCCGCCGCATAGATCGCCGACACCGCCGTCGCACACGGATCCGTCGCCTGACCGCGGCTGATCGCCAGCGCCCGCGCACCCGTATCGGTTGCATTGTTCAAAATCACATAGTTGTTCAGAGCCAGCCCAAACGTCAGAATCCCCGTCACCAGCAGCAACAGGATGGGCAAAGTCACGGCAAATTCAAGGATCGCCTGGCCGTCTTCTCCAACACAGTTCGCATCGGGGAGCCCAGCTTGCGGTTCTCTTGAAATCAATCCAGCAAAGTGCATCAGGGTTGCCTCGTCAGTCTCCGGCATCCGGCTCTAATCCTCTAGGCCGTTCTCCAGCAGCATACGCAATCCCGAGCCTATGCTCCGCTCACCCCGCCCACCAATAACACTTTCGCCGCGCAAACCCCATCAGGCGGGGGAGCTTTCCAAAGCAGAACTCCCCCGCCCATTACACCCCACCAGCACATCTACTTCCCGTTCAGCGTCTGCGTCGCCGCCTTCAGCAACGCAGCTTCGCGCTCCACCGCCGCCGCCGTCCGCGTCACCTGCATATCCACGCTGCTCCACTCCTTCTGCTCGATCGCCTCCCGAACGGCCGGAAGCGTCTTCACCCCATACCCCGTATAAAACCCCGGAGCATACACCATGTTCATAAACCACGGACGATTCGGCAGCCCACCCGGATCGAGCAGAACCCGCTCAGACTGAATCAGCTGCTCATTCACCGCCCCGTCTCCGGGATGCGCAGCAAGCGCCTTGTCATAAGCCGCCGCAGCCGTCGTCAGATCGTCCGAAGCCTGATCCAGTGGAGCAAAATTCAAATACGGCGGCAGAGCCTCGACCACCGGAGGAACCATCGTCTTCTTCGGGTCCTTCACCGCCAGATAGACCCCATCCGCGATCTCCGTATTCCGTTCCTTCGCCTGCGCCCGCATCGTATCCGCCAGCTTCTTCACCTCGCCCACATAGTTGTGGATCGTGTCGGCAAAGTCGCCAAACTGGTACGGAATCACATCCGCATCCGCCAGCCGCATCATCATCGTGCCGCCCGTCTGTGCCAGTGCCTTGCCATAGGCGAAGTCTGTGTCCTCAAAGTGCGTAAACCAGTAAAAGTCGTCGTAAATCGAGTGATACTGCCCCCCACCCTGATCCTCGCCGCCATACCCAATGTTCAAGCTGGCAATCCCCAGGTGATCGATGAAAGACGTGTAGTCGGACCCCGACCCCAGCGCCCCCATCCGAATATCCGCCCGCGTCCGAAGCTCAGCCTTCGTCTCTGCATTCGCCCGCAGCATCCCAGCCAGCCGCTCCCGCTTCCAAACCGGCATCTTCGTCTCCGGATCGTCCACATCCTTCACCACGCCGTTCACAAAGTTTTCAAGCGTATGCGACCCCTCCGCCCGGAAGAACCCACGCGAGTTCCCGTCCGAGTTGATATAAGCCACCGCATGCTTCGTCAACTCCTCCGCATGCGTCTCCACCCACTCGGTAGACCCCAGCAGCGCCGGCTCCTCGCCATCCCACCAGCAGTACATGATCGTCCGCGCAGGCTTCCACCCCTGCTTCAACAGCTCACCCAGCCCACGAGCCTCTTCCAGCTCCGGACTCGCCCCGCTGATCGGATCTCCCGCCCCATTCACCCACGCATCATGATGATTCCCCCGGATCACCCACTGATCCGGATAAGTAGCCCCCTGAATCGTAGCCACCACATCATAAAGCGGCTTCCGATCCCAATTGAAAGCCAGCTGTAGATGCGCCTTCGCCACACTAGGCCCCGTCCTGTACGTCAGCGGCAGCGCCCCACGCCACTCCTCCGGAACCGTCTCTCCCTGCAGCGACTTCAGCAGCGGCGTAGCATCCGCATACGAGATCGGCATCACCGGAATCTTCGTAATCGTCTGCACCTCCGCCAGCGGAATCAGCTTCGCCCCCGGAACCGCCCCGATCCCTGGCGTCTGCGGATCCCCCGGATACACCGGCATATCCATCACGCTCCCGCGCTGCACCCCATCCGGCGGACGCATCGGCCCTTCCGGATAAACCTCCCCGCGCGCATATCCATCATCCTTCGGATCGGAAAAGATCAAACACCCCACCGCCCCATGCTGCGCCGCCAGCTTCGGCTTAATTCCCCGCCACGTCTGCCCATACCGCACAATCACAATCGCGCCCTTGACCGAAACTCCCATCGCCGCCAGCTTCTCGTAGTCATCCGGAGCCCCATAGTTTACATACACCAGCGGAGCCGTCACATCGCCATCGCTTGAAAACGCGTTGTAAGTAGGCAGCTGCTCCTTCTTCTGGTCGGAGGTCGGGTCCACCTTTAGCACCGGCTCATCCAGCCGAGCCACAAACTTCGTAGCCCCTAGCAACTCCAGCTTGCGCAGCTTCGGCGTAGGAAACAGCGTATCGAACACCTCGATCTTCGCGTCCAGCCCGTAGCTCTTCAGCTGCGCCAGCAGCCACTCCGCATTATCCTTGTCATACGGCGACCCCACATGGTGCGGCCGAGCCGTCAACCGCCGCATATTCTCCCGCAGCCGTCCCTGGTCCGGCATCGCCCGGAACTTCTGCTCCCACGTCACCTCCGTAGCGGAGTGATCCGCCGTATAACCCCGCATCGGCGGAGCTCCCGGGTCAACGGCATAAGCGGTGCTGGCAATCAGCGTAAAACAGGCGAGAAGCTTGCGCATGAGGTTCCTTTCGGGCACGACAAAGTGGACGTACGTCTCCCCACAAGCCAAAATCCCGGCCTGCAAGACGTAATTGGAAAGAATGATTGGCTTGAGTCTAGTGCAACCTAACCCCCACCTGCAAGAGATTTGGCCCACCCATACAAAGCCGGCCGAACTCCTTTGCATCCAACGGCCCACTGAGGCAAACCATGTTGAACAAGTTCTGGGACCCAAAAACCGCTCGGGTCCTTTGCACCGCTTTAGTCTTCGCCATCGTCCTCGTCTTCCTGCGCGACGCCAAGGACACCCTCACCCTCTTTCTCTTCGCCATCCTCTTCGCATATTTGGTCGAGCCCCTGGTCACCCGCCTCGAAACACCCCTCCGCGGCCGCGGACGAGCCATCGCCCTCACCTACCTCATCCTCATCGCCGTCCTCACCGGCCTCGGCCTGCTCATCGGACCCAAGGTCGCCGATGAAGCGCGCTCCCTCATGCAGAGTCTTCCATCCCTCTTCAGCCGCCTCACCTCCGGCCAGCTCGTCGCAGACTTCGGCTCCAAACATGGCTGGACCCCCGCCCACCAGCAGCAGATCCAAAGCTTCTTCATCGCCCACAAAGACGATCTCCCCGGCTACGCCAGCGCTATCGCCGCCAAGCTCTCCGAGCCGCTCTCCCACATCTGGTGGCTCATCCTCATCCCCATCCTCAGCCTCTTCTTCCTCCTCGACGGCCGCTCCATCGCAGACGGTATCGTCGACCTCGGCCGGGACCAGCAGGAAAGGCAAACCTATCGCGGCATCGTCACCGACGTCAACGTCATGCTCGGCAGCTACATCCGCGCCCAGATCATCCTCGCCGCTCTCACCTCCGCCGCCTACACCCTCTTCCTCAGCATCACGGGCGTCCCCTACGCCTTCATCCTCGGCCCCCTCGCAGGCGTCTTCGAGTTCATCCCCGTCGTCGGACCCGCCGTAGCCGCCATAGCCGTCTTCGGCATAGCCCTCCTCACCGGCTACCCGCACCTGCTTCCGCTCTTCCTCTTCCTCGGAGCCTGGCGTCTCATCCAGGACTACATCAACGCCCCCCGCATCATGGGCAAGTCGCTGGAGATCACCCCGCTCGTCCAGATCTTCGGCGTCCTCGCCGGGGGCGAGATCGGCGGAGTCGTCGGAGCCCTCATCTCCGTTCCCGTCATCGCCATCCTCCGCATCCTCTGGCGCCGCCTCAGCAACAAGCAGGGCGTAGACGCCCCCATAGCGCCTGATATCAAGCCCCGGTCCCAACCAGGAGCACCAGTCTGATCGCGTTGACCCGGCAACAGCCCCTGCTATCTGCTCCATCGCAGCGAAACCGGTTCAGTAACTTCAAGAGTTGGAATCATTTCCGAGAGAAAAACGCACGCATTAAAGCTCAGTGGAAAATTCCGTCTGATTTGGAGCGGGAGACCGGGATCGAACCGGCGACATTCAGCTTGGGAAGCTGACGTTCTGCCACTGAACTACTCCCGCAACCGATTCACCACAACGGGCTGCGCCCATCCGCGGAACACTCTGCAAAGCACTCACGCAAAGTCTCCCCCGGCTGCCCGAAGACGAACCGCCTTCGAAACTCAATCCTACCAGACGCCGCACAGCAAGCAAACCGCAAGCAAGCCGCGTGCATCCTGCCGCCGCCCGCGCGCGAATCCGCGCCGCCGACACACTCGCTCAGCCCCGCTTGACGATACGTGTACACTACTGCTATTCGCAGCATCCTTTCGTCTCCTGAGAACTCATTGAGTCCGCTCACCAGAGTGCGCCTGCCCGCACTCTGACCGCAATCCGAGCCGCCACAACACTCATGAACAGTTCCTCCAGGAACTCCGGCCCTTTGTTCTAAAAAGAACCTGTTCTAAAAAGAACCTGTTCGTAAAAGAACCCGCAGGGAGACTTGCACGCCTGCCCGGGACCGTTAAGCCGAACCTCCGCTGATCGAGAACAAGTAGAGCGCAACGAATCGCTGCAATCCCACTCCAATCCACCGCGAAACGGGAGATACAAACAATATCCCGGATCACAATATCCCGGACCCCAGTATCCCGGACCCCAGTATCCCGGACCCCAATAGTCCACAGCCCAAGCTCCAGCTGCCCGCCGATGCCTTCTCAGGCGGAGCAACAGCATGGGATTGCCTCGCCACAAAAAGCCTCGCTCAACAGTTATCCGGAGAAATGCCCAATGAACGGTCTGGCGCAAACCCAACGGCGCACTGTCCTGCATACCTTTGCAGCAAGCTGCACCCTCGCCTTCCTCCTCGTACTCGCTCTCCAGGCCTCCCCGGCCTCAGCCTCAGCAGCCACTGGCAGCATCACCTCTCTGCGCGATCTCAGCCACGACACCTGCGCAACCGTCACCGCCTCGACAGACAGCGCCGCCATCGCCGCAACCTCCTGCGGCTCCGCAGGCGACGCCCAGACCTATCAGTTCGTCAAGCTGACCGGCGGCAACTACCGCGTTTACACCTGGAATGAGTCCACCTACTGTCTCTCCCATCACGCAACCGCCGTAACCTCAGACACTTGTTCTACGGACAGCTCGCAGGAATGGCTCGTCCAGGCCGTCGCCACCGGCATGACCCTTCAAACCCCCGACGGCGCCTCCTGCCTCTCCGACCCCGCCGGCTGGGACTCCAACGCCACCACCATGCAGCCCTGCACCGCCGCCTCCAATCAAATCTTCCAGAACAGCATCCTCCCAGCCAATCAAGATCCCACCACCTGCGGCTCAACCCCAAACGGAGCCACCATCTGGGTCAACGGAGCCATGGCCTCCGCCTCCAGCTCTGCCACCGCCCAGCAGTGCCCCTTCGGAGGCACCGTCACCTCCACCTGGACCAATCAAACGCAGGAGGTCTGCACCAACGGAACCCTCACCAGCACTGGTCAGATCCAGAAGGTCAACCTCATCGCAGCGTCCCCCGTCTGCAACGCCGCGCCCGCCGCATCCTGTGGCTCAACCCCCAGCGGGAGCACAGTCTGGGTCAATGGAACCATGGCCTCCTCCTCCGTCGCCGCCACCCCGCAGCAATGCCCCAACGGCGGCACCATCACCTCCACCTGGACCAACCAGACCCAGCAGCTCTGCACCAACGGCAACCTCACCTCCACCGGCCAGACCCAGCAGATCAACCTCGTTACCGCCGCCCCGGTCTGCACCGCCGCCCCAACTCCCGCACCCGCCCCCACCGCCCCAGCCACCTCAAGCGGCATCACTCTCACCGGCATCTCCCCCCTGCGTGACCTCCTGCACGATATCTGCGCCACCATCCTCGACCAAACCGCCAACGCCCCCATCACCGCCAACAGCTGCGGCGGCTCAGCCGGCCAAAACTTCCAGTTCGCCCCGCTCGCCGACGGCAAGACCAGAATCCAGACCTTCAGCGGAACCACCTACTGCCTCGCCTACTCCGGAGCCACCGTCGTCTCCACCACGTGCTCCAACAGCCTGTCCCAGGAGTGGTCCCCGCAGGTCGTCACCGGCGGCATGCTCCTCAAAACATCGGACGGAACCTCCTGTCTCGCAGATCCCGCGGACTGGAACGCCAACACCACCACCATGCAGCCCTGCAATGCCCCCGCCGGCAACCAGATCTTCAAGATCACCCTCACCCCAACCACCAGCTCCGCCGCCACATCCGTCCCCAGCGCCGCCGGCAACATCACCATCTTCCCCGCATCGCAGCCCGCGCAGGTAGCCCCGCCCGGAGCCACCATCAACATCGGCGCAAACTTCACCGCCGTCCACCCCCTGACCACTCCCTACACCCTCACCCTCTACCTCACAGACAGCACCGGCAACACCTTGGCCTCCGTCTCTGACACCCTCGCCCAGTTCGACTCCAGCATCCCCACCAGCCTCTGGCAGGGCCTCATCACCATCTCCCGCCCGCTCACCGTGCCCTCCATCGCTGACGGAGCCTACCAACTCATGGCCGCCCTCACAGATCCCTCCACCAAACAACCACTTGCACTCTCCCCCGCCGCCGGCGTCACCCAGGACAATCAGTACCGCTACGCCATCGGGACCCTCATCGTCAAAGCCTCGGCCCCAGTCCCATCCCTCCTCGCCCCGCCCACCCTCAATCTCACCGGCTTCACCCTCACCTTCGACGACGAGTTCCAGACCCTCGATCTCTCCGACAGCTTCAAAAACGATGGAGCCAAGTGGTACACCCACAACCAGCAATGCTGCATGCAATCCACCGACGGCAGCGGAACCTACATGTACGGCCTCACCGACCCCGTCAACCCCTACTCCATCGTCCCCGGCGGAGGCCTCGACATCCGCCTCCAGAAGATCAACAACAACTGGTCCTCCGGTGTCATGACCTCGGTCGACAACGCCGGCGTAGGCTTCTCCCAGCAATACGGCTACTTTGAGATGTCAGCCCGCTTCCCCAGCGGTCTTGACACCTGGCCCGCCTTCTGGATGTTCAACACCGCCTCCAAGGCCTCGAACGCCCCCCAGGGCGAAATCGACATCGTCGAATACATCGCCAACCCATCCTTTATCAACACCATCCGCACCACCCTGCACGACTACTCTGGCAACACCGTCATCCCCTACACTTGGAATCAGGTCCCCAACCCCTCCGACGGAAACCTCCACACCTACGGCCTGCTCTGGACCGCCGAAACCATGACCTTTTACTTCGACGGATCCGTCTACTTCGCCTGCCCAACCCCCGCCATCATGCAGCAGCCGTACTACATCCTCGTAGACCTCGGCCTGGGCTCCGGCTACCCCACCAACACAACCCCCGCCGTCAACGACATGATCGTCCAGCACGTCCGAGCCTACGCCCTGCCGCCGAGCTAATAAGCACAAGGAGCCACCCCAGCCTCCCCCCAAAACACCGCCAGCAACCGAACCTAGGCCCAGCCAGCCGTCTTACCTGCGCAAAAAATCTTGCAAACACCCCCGCGCCATCTTTGACACCACGCCTCATCCTCCCGATTCATCTCACATTCTTCTCCTATTCACCGCGCATTCCAACAACCAGCTTACCGTTCCTCCATGCGATCAAGCTCCTGGAACCTCTGCAGACGCGCTCTGCTCTGCGCCCCTCTTTGCCTCTCCGTCTCGGCCCTCGCCCAGTACGATACCGGATCCTTCGTCGGCACCGTCCATGACAGCACCGGAGCCATCGTTCAGGGCGCCACCATCGTCGTCACCAACACCCAGACCGGCATCACCTCCACCCGCGAATCCGGCTCCGACGGCTCCTGGGAGGTTCCATCCCTCCACACCGGCCTCTACCGCATCACCATCTCGCGCACCGGCTTCGCCAACGCCGCCGCCAGCGATCTCACCCTCTCCGTCGGCGCCCGCCAGCGCGTCGACCTCTCGCTCAATCCCGCCGGCTCCTCCGAAACCGTCGAAGTCACCGGCGTCTCCCTCCAGCTCGAAACCGAGACCTCCGAGCGAGACCAGACCATCACCGGCTACGAGTCCGCCGCCTTCCCGCTCGTCACTCGCAACTACTCGGACCTCCTCGGCCTCGTCACCGGCTCCCGCCAGGCGCCCACCGCAGCCACCACCAGCTCCATCAACTCGCTCGTCCGCGCCGGCTCCTACAACATCAACGGAGAGCGCAGCATGTTCAAC
Organism: uncultured Granulicella sp.; assembly: GCA_964282815.2. Taxonomy (GTDB): domain Bacteria; phylum Acidobacteriota; class Terriglobia; order Terriglobales; family Acidobacteriaceae; genus Edaphobacter. The sequence goes on along the minus strand of CBDIOH010000008.1, from coordinate 407,327 downwards.
AACTTCCTCCTCGACGGCCTGGACAATAACGCCTACGGCGAATCCAACCAGGGTTTCGACAACCAGATCATCGCCGTCCCGCCTGACTCCGTCGCGCAGTTTCAGGTCATCACCAACAACGAGTCAGCCGAGTTTGGCCGTTCCTCGGGCGCCACCATCAACGTCGCCTCCAACTCCGGCACCAACAACTTCCACGCCCTCGCCTACGAGTTCATCCGCAACACAGCCTTCAACGCTGAAGGCTTCTTCAAGCCCACCCAGACCGGCAGCTCCGGCATCTCCGTCCCCTTCAAAAAACCCACCTTCAACCGCAATCAGTACGGCATCAACTTCGGCGGTCCGCTCATCAAGGACAAGCTCTTCTTCTTCCTGGACTATGAAGGCTTCCGCCAGGTCCTCAAGCCGCTCTCGGTCTACACCCTGCCCACCCAGAACGAGCTCAACGGTATCCTCGCCGTGCCCGTCCGCAACCCTCGTACCGGCAAGGTCTACGCGCCCGGCACCCCCATCCCCATAGGCGATATCGACTCCGTCTCCGCAGCGATCGTCAGCGCCTTCCGCGCCCTGCCGACGCCCGGTTCCGGCCTGCCCGCCAGCGGCCTGGCCCAGGACGACTACTCCGTCCAGGTTCCCTTCACGGACAACTCCGATAAAGGCGACCTCCGCCTCGACTTTCAGCAAAGCCCCAACACCTCCTGGTTCGTCCGCGTCTCCGACCGCAAGGAAGACGGCCTCAACTCGCCCGCTCTCGGTCTTCCGCTGGACGGCCAGACCAACGGCAAGATCCGTGTCCTCGACCAGCAGGCCGTGCTCGGCTTCACCCGCCTCTTCGGCTCGGACAAGATCCTTGACGCTCGTCTAGGCCTCTCGCGCACCAAGGCCGGCAAGTTCTCCACCTCCATCGGCTCGACGCCCTTCAACATCCCCGGCCTGCCCACCACCTCCGGCCTCGCCGGCGGCCTGCCTTCCATCAGCATCTCCAATTTCTCCGTCTTCGGCCGCCAGTCCACCAACCCGCAGTTCCAGAATCCCGCCGTGCTGGACCCCAAGTTCAACTTCACCCTCATCAAAGGCCATCACTCGCTCAAGTTCGGCTATGAATATGAGCACGTCTGGATGGCCGTCAGCGATAACAACCCGCTCTACGGCTCCTTTACCTACGCCGGCGGTTACAGCCTCTGCCCCGCCGGAACCACCGTTCTACCCGGCTACCCCGCCTGCCCCGCAAACCTGACCGGCGCGCCCAGCACCTCCGCCGTCGCCGATAACTACTGGGCAGACTTCCTCTTCGGAGCAACCAGCGTCTACTCCGCCGCCAACGTCTTTACCGCGCACCTCCGCCAGACCACCAGCAACTTCTACGCTCAGGACGACTGGAAGGCCTCGCCGAACCTGACCCTTAACCTCGGCCTCCGCTGGGAGTACAGCTCCCCCTACTCCGAGCAGAACGACTTCATCTCAAACTTCAACCCCGCCACGCAAAAGGTCGACACCATCAGCAAGACCGCGACCACCTCCGGCGTCATCAATCAACTGCAGAATGCCCAGGGAATCGAAGGCAAGACCCTCATCAACCCTGACTACAAGGACTTCGCGCCACGCGTCGGATTCGCCTATGCCGCGGACTCCAGAACCGCCATCCGCGGAGGCTTCGGCATCAGCTACGCCCACTACACCCGCGCCGGCTCCGGCGACATCCTCGCCATCGACGCTCCGCAGGCCCTCTTCGTCGCCGTCAACCAGAACAACCTCAAGCCCACGCCCACCAACCAGTGCGCCGGAAGCCCTACCGTCGCCAACACGGTCGCCGGCCCAGCCCAATGCTACGTCGGCGAAGAGCAGGGCTTCCCCACCGGGCTCACCACCACCTTCAATCCGCTCACCGACAACATCACCTACGTCCCCCGGAACACCAAGGACAGCTACGTCGAAAGCTACTTCCTCTCCGTCCAGCGTGAGCTCGCCAAGAACATCCGCATGGACGTCGCCTACGTCGGCAATCACGGCCTCAAGCTGCAGGGCTTCGTCAACGCCAACCAGCTCAACCCCGCCGTTGGCTTCGCCCAGGCCAATCGTCCCTACCCGCTCTTCTCGGACATCACCGAAGCCCTCAATGAGTTCTCCTCCAACTACAACTCGCTCCAGGTCCGCTATGAGCAGCGCATGGTCGCCGGCCTCACCCTGCTCAACTCCTTCACCTGGTCGCACTCGCTCGATATGGCAAGCGCCTCACTCGAGGGCAACACACCCTCCGTCCAGGACGCCAACAACATCCGCGCCGACTACGGCCAGTCGGACTACAACGTCCCCCTCGATAACATCACCAGCATCATCGACGACCTGCCCGTCGGCCGCGGACGCCGTTATCTCTCCAACACCAACGGCTTCGTCGACGCCGCCCTCGGCGGCTGGCAGGTCTCCATCATCAACACCATGCAGTCCGGAACTCCCTTCGACCTCGCTTACTCCCCGGCCGGTACCAACCAGGTCTCGCCCACCATCGCCGCCACCTACCGCGGCGCCAACATCTATCGCCCCAACGTCGTGCCCGGCGTCAAGCCGATTATGAACACCCAGATCGCCTCCAGCGGCTACATCCAGTACGTCAACCCCGCCGCCTTCACCCTCCCGCCAACCCTGAATGCCGCCGGTGTCCTCCAAAGCCCCTTCGGCAACGCATCCCGCAACCCGCTGCGCAACACCGCCTTCTACCAGACCGATCTCTCCCTCAACAAGCGCTTCACCACACCCATCGAGAGCCTCAAGGTAGAGTTCCGCGCAGAGTTCTACAACCTCCTCAACCACACCAACCTCTACATCCCGTCCGATCCCGCCGTTCTAACCGGCAGTCTGGCTACCCCTACAGCAGGTGCGACCTCCACGCCGGCCACCGGTGGAGGCCAGATCACCAGCACCTTTGAGCCGCGCGTCATCCAGTTCGGCCTCAAACTCCTTTACTAAGCCCTTCAGCCTCATCACCAGTCCGGCCCCTACGCGTGATGAGGCTATCTCTCCTCGAATGAATACTTTACAGCACCCCATCAAGACTTTAGCTGGACTTTTGCCTCCAAGTCCGAACCTAAGGTAAATCGTTTGAATACTTTGCACACTTTTAGCCCCGGGTGGGGTCTCCAGAAACCACCCGTTTCACCCGTTCGATCCCCATGAAAAGATTCATCCCCGCTCTCGCCGCCATCCTACTCAACATGCCGCTTTCGGCCCAAAACGCTCCCAATCCCTTCATCCTCCTCATGCAGAAGGCCGCGGCTCACGCCTCCGAGCACCACGCCAAACCCCCAATCCTCTCCCCCGTCGACCACACCGTCCTCGACGGCCTCGTCCCGGTCCAAGCCCTCCAGCAAGCCGGAATCCGCGTCATCCCCTGGACTACCAACGACCCGGACAAGATGCGCGCCATCATCCGCCTCGGCGGTCCTGCCTACGGCATAGACGGCCTCATCTCCGATCGCCCCGACCTCCTCGTCAGGGCCCTGGCCGAATCCAACCACCACGTCCCCTTCGACATCGAGGGCCATCGCGGAGGCCGCGGCCTCCGCCCCGAAAACACCCTCCCCTCCTTCGAGAACGGTATGGACCTCGGCATCACCACCATCGAGACCGACACCGGTGTCACCACCGACCACGTCTCCCTCATCTGGCACGACCAGTTCCTCAACCCCCAGTCCTGCCGCCGCGCCGACGGCCAGCCCTACACCCTCGACCACCGCGCCTACATCCAAAACCTCTCCATGCCCGAAGCCCAGGCCACTTATATCTGCGACAAGCTCCACTTCGGCCCAGACCAGAAGAACGACCTCTCGCTCTCCCCTGTCGCCGTCGCCTTCGCCGCCCACGAGCACCTCATCAGCCCATACGTCCCCACCTACGTCGAGCAGCTCTTCCGCTTCACCCGCTTCTACGCCGACTACTACCGCACCGGCCCCGGCAAATCCCACCCCCAGGCCGCCCAACGCGCCCACACCGGCGACACCGTCCACTTCAACCTCGAAACCAAGATCCTCCCCGACCGCCTGCCCCCCGAAGTAGCCGGCCAGCAGGACGTCAACGTCCCCAAAGAGATGTTTGAAAACCACACCGTCTCCCCGCAAATCTTCGTCGACACCCTCTGCGGAGCCATCCTCCGCAACCACATGGAATCCCGCGCCGACGTCCAAAGCTTCGACTTCCGCACCCTCCAGCTCGTCGAAGAGCAACACCCCACCATCCCCACCGTCTACCTCACCGACAACCCCATCTTCCTCAAAAGCGCCTTCACCCCCGAACCCCTGCGCCAATCGAACTAAGCCTTTTCGGCCTCTTCAAGCTCGCCAGGTTCTGTCCTGACACCAGGTTGTTTCCTCACACACGAAAACCGCTGCAATAGCTTCCTCGGGAGCAGGGAGTATCGTGGCACTAAGCGACTCTCATCTCAGCCCCAAACCAAAGGAGCCTCATGCGGCCATCCCTTGCCCTCTCCATCCTCCTGACCGCCGCAGCCGCTCTCGCTCAGCCCGCCTCCCAGCCCGCAATCGACCCAAAACTAGACCAGGCTCTCCTCGAAACCGACATCCCCCACCTCCAAGCCCTCTACGCCTCCCACCGCTACACCGTCACCCAGGTCACTCGTTGGTATCTTGACCGCATCGCCCGCTACAACGGCATCTACCGCGCCGTCCAGACCGTAGACGCTGCCGGAGCCCTGGCCACCGCCGCCCAGCAAGACGCCGCACCCGCCGGAACCCCGCACGGCCCCCTCTGGGGCGTCCCCATCGTCATCAAAGCCAACACCGCCGTCAAAAACCTCCCCGACACCGACGGCTGGCAAGGCTTCCAGCTCCCCGGACACGAGTTCATCGCCCCCCGAGACGCCACCGTCGTCGCCCGCCTCCGCGCCGCCGGCGCCATCATCCTCGGCATCACCAACATGCCGGACTTCGCCGCATCCGACACCAACCGCTCCTCCGCCTTCGGCCGCACCGGCAACGCCTACGACGTCCGCTTCTCCCCCGGCGGTTCCTCCGGCGGAACCGTCACCGCCGTCACCTCGAACGAAGCCCTCCTCGGCACCGGCACAGACACCGGGAACTCCATCCGTATGCCCTCCGGCACCAGCTCCGTCGTAGGCGTCCTCCCCACCCGAGGCCTCACCAGCATCGCCGGTATCGCCCCCCTCGACTGGCTCCTTGACAACACCGGCCCCATAGCCCGCAACGTCACCGACGCCGCCATCGCCCTCGCCGTCATGGCCGGACCCGACCCCCTGGACCCCCGAACCACACCACCAGCTGAAGCCCAGCGCCCACCATACCTCCCCTACCTCAAACCCAACGCCCTCAAAGGCAAGCGCCTCGGCGTTCCCGCCTTCATCCTCGCCAGCGACACCGGCTTCAGCGTCTCCCGCCCCAACGCCCCCGGCAACACCATGCGCCCTGAAACCCGCGCTCTGTTTTTGCAGTCCTTAGACCAGCTCCGAGCCGCCGGAGCCGAAATCGTCATCGACGACACCCTCCTCCCAACCTCCTTCTCCGACCTCATCCGCAAAATCAACTCCTCCCCGTACCGCCTCGACGGCACCAACCAGTGGCTCGCCGCCTTCGGCCCCGCTCAATACCACTCCGCCGCCGACTACGAAAAAGCCACCGGCTCCCCGCTCCCCACCACCCTCACCGGCATCCGCAACCCAAACGACCCCGTCAACCTCAACCGCCCGACCCGCCCCACCGTCCCGCAGGTCATCCTCGCCTCAGATCCTGCCGCGGCCACAAACTTCTGGACTCCGCAACACGAAGCCCTGGAAGCCTATCTCGCCGCCCTCGACCACCTCCATCTCGACGCCTTCGTCTACCCCAGCGCCCAGATGCCCCCGCCCGACGAAACCATGCCCCAAAATGGAGAACTCTCCTCCGGTCCCCACAGCAACACCGGCTGGGTCAACCGCATCGGCGTCCCCGCCATCGTCGTCCCCGCCGGCTTCTACCCCTCAGGCCTGCCCTTCGGCCTCGAGCTAAGCGCCCGCCCCTGGCACGACGGCGACCTCCTCGGCCTGGCCTTCAGCTACGAGCAGTCCACCCACCTCCGCCACCCCCCCATCCTCGTAGAATCCGGCCTCCTCCCCAACGCCCACTAACGTCCGGGATCAATCCGGCGTCCCCCACATCTCGCTTCTGAGATGTGGGATCACAAGCCCGATTCCCGCCACCCCTGATTCCCCCAAACCCGTTCCCGCCCTCCATACCGCTCACAAAATCCCGCAATCTGCTCCACCACCTCGGAGTCAACCTGCGAGTCATAACAAACCGCCAGCTCCCGCTTCCGCCTTACCGCCCCTTCAACATCCCCACCCTCCCCCACAAAACAAGCTTCCACCCCCAACCCCAAACCCGCCACCCGCCCCTCAATCCCCTCCGCGGCTCCCACTCGACCCGCATACGGCAGATCCTCATAAAAGGCCACTGGCAAACCCTCCGGCCACCCCCGTTCCGCAGCCATCCGGGCCGTCACATGATCCACATGATCCCCAATCCCCAGCGGAACGACCAAAGCCCCCATCACCGATCTCTCCAAAGCCCGCCGAATCTTCCCCATCGCTTCATCCCCGTCCAGCGGAGCCGTACTGCAAACCTCTTCCACCCCAATCCGCAGCCGCTGCGGCGCATCCCGCAGATTCAAATCCACCAGCGTCACCGCCCGCGCATACTTCCTGCTCCAACGCACATCTTCCTTCAACCGCACCGCCCGAACATACGATTGAAGATCGTTCGCATGCACGAAATCCAGGTCCCCAAACGGACAATACCGGCTCTTCGTAAAGCAGTTCACCACCTCCACCGCATGCCCCGCCGCAATCCACGTCCCAATCGCCAGCCCAACCGAAAAAGCCGCATCATCCCGATGCGGAGACAAAACCGTAATCTTCACCGATCTAACGCTCCTAACTCCTTAAACACATCGAGCCTCCCATTCCGGAGGCTCACTCTCGAATCTTTGGTGGAGTTGAGCGGGATCGAACCGCTGACCTCCTCGTTGCGAACGAGGCGCTCTCCCAACTGAGCTACAACCCCACACCAGCCACAACTATACCAGCCCAGCTCTTCGCACTCAACTGCCTCAACACCGCACCATCACGGCCTCATGACACCTTCACCACCGTCCCAAAAACATCCGTCCCCGCAGCCAAAGGCTTCTCCACCGTATGCCAGCAGACCCCATCTCCATCCATCACCACGTCCGTAACAGGAATCTCCAGCCGGGTCCCAGTCCGCGTCACCGCAGCCAGCACCCCCGTACTCCCCGGAGTAAAGTCCGTCCGGCTTAAAGACATCAACCAGGTCCCCACCAACCCAACCTGCCTCTCCAGCCGTATATCCGTCACCACCGCCTCAAACCCCATCAGCCTTCCGCCTGCACAGCCGCCGTCATCGCCGAAGCAAACCGCTCCATCTCCCACTTGCTCCCCACCATAAAAGGAGTCCGCTGATGAATCTTCTCCGGCTGAATCTCGAGGATCCGCCCCGCTCCACTCGAAGCCCCACCCCCCGCCTGCTCCGCGATCATCGCCAGCGGATTCGCCTCATACAGCAGCCTCAGTTTCCCGCCCGGCTGCTTCTTCGTCGGAGGATATAAAAACACCCCACCCTTCAGCAAAGTCCGATGAAAATCCGCCACCAGGCTCCCGATATACCGCGAGCTATACCCCTCGCTCCGAAGCCCCGCCACATACTCCTCGTACCCCTCCGGCCACGTCGAAGCATTCGCCTCATTCACGCTGTAATAAGGCCCCTTCTCCGGCATCCTCATGCCTTCTGAGGTCAACACAAACGCTCCAATCGCCGGGTCCAGCGTAAACCCATGCACCCCATCCCCCGCCGTATACACCAGCACCGTACTCGGCCCATACACCACATACCCCGCCGCCACCTGCTCGGTCCCCGCCTGCAAAATGGAAGCCTCTATCTCCCCATCCGCGAGCCGCTTGTGCACGCTGAAGATCGTCCCCACATTCACATTCACATCGATGTTCGAAGACCCATCCAGCGGATCGAAGATCACAAGATACTGCCCCGTCTCCACCGCCCGTTCGAGCAGCACCGGCCCTTCATCCTCCTCGCTCACCAGCGCCCCCACGCTCGACCGCGCTCCCAGCGACTCCATCATCGCCTCATTCGCATATACATCCAGCTTCTGCTGCTGTTCCCCCTGAACATTCTCCGCCCCCGCCGCCCCATACACATCGCCCAGCCCGGCAGACCGTATCTTCGCCTCGATCATCTTCGCAGCCAGCGTCAGCCCACTCATCAACCAGGCAAACGCCACACCCTCTTCAGACCGCTCCTCAAAACTCCGCGCGATATGCTGCTGGACCGTCACCATCTTCGCCATACCCATATCCTAACCGGCGTTTCAATCCTCGGTACAGCCCTCCGTGGTTGCTCCCATTGCTTTCTCCTTGGTTGTCACCCTGAGCGAAGCGAAGAACCTGCGGTCGCCGTTGCAGTCGCCCATTCGCGCCGTCATTCTGTCGAAGTCAGAATCTCCGTATTCGCAGTTGCGACTGCACTTGCACTTGCCGTTGCCCTGCCGTTGCCGTTCGCTTCCCAGAACGGACCATCCCAAACACGCTTTTTACTCGCATCCGGTCACGGATCACCCGGCCACAATGCATACTAATCCCGCCCACTCATAGGCTGGACGCGATCAGGGCACCTTGGGGACAAAAAAGTTTCGCCCTGAAAAGCGAAACGCCTCGGGGTGACAGCCCCGAGGCGATCCTATGAGGAGGTGGTACACCCATGAGACTTGTAAGAGTCAGATGGGGGAGGTTCAAACTTGATCTGCCGGGAGAGATACTCTTCTTCCTGCTGATCAAGGCCTTCCAGGTGATGCATTCCCTGATCACTTGAAACGTCCCTAAAACCCCCTTGAGTGGTTCCAGCCACACTCAGGGGCTTACAACACGTATCGGCAAAACTCCTGCCATCAACAATCAAAAACCCCCCACCCCGCCTTGTCAACACCCATCACCGCCCCAAACCATCCTTTTGGTGGTAGTTCGGATATTTCGGGACAGCAAACTCCTTCGGCGGATTTTTCTTCAACTCCTCCATCACAATCGAAACAGCCTTCTCCAGCTGCGGATCATGCCCGCCCGCCACAGCCTTCGGCAACTCCTCCACCTCCACGTCCGGAGCCACGCCCTTATTTTCCACCTCAAACTCCCCCGTCAACCCATACAGCGCCGTTCGCGGAGCCGTCACACCCCCGCCATCCAGCAGCACCGGATACCCGCCAATCCCCACCAGCCCACCCCAGGTCCTCGTCCCCACCAGCGGCCCCAGCTTCGCCTGCCGAAACAGCCAGGGCATCGCATCCCCGCCCGACCCCGCATTCTGATTCACCAGCATCACCTTCGGCCCAAAGATCGCTCCCGTAGGCTCCGTCACCCTTAGTCCCTGCCGAGACTCATAGTTCAACATCGGCGTCCGCTTCAGCACGTCGATCACGTAGTCCGCAATATCCCCGCCCTGGTTATACCGGTCGTCGACCACAACCCCTTGCTTCTCCGTCTGCGCAAAGAAGTACCGATTGAAGCTATTGAACCCGCTAGCCCCCGTATCCGGCAGGTACACATACGCCACCTTCCCCCCGGACATCTCATCCACCTTCTTCACATTCCCATCGATCCACTCCTGGCTCCGCATCGCCCGCTCGCTCTCCACCGGAACCACCAGCACCCGCCGAGACCCCGTCCCATCCGCATTCGGCCCCACCGTCAAGCTCACCTGCCTCCCCGCCATCCCCTCAAAGGCCGCATACACATTGTCCGAAGCATGCAGCTCCACCCCATTCACCGCCAACAGGTACTCGCCCTCCTTCACATTCACCCCCGGCTGCGTCAAAGGCGAGTACCGCGTCGGATTCCAGTTCCCTCCGCTCACCACGTGGCTGAATTTGTAACGGTTCTTGTCCAGAACATAATCCGCACCCAGCAACCCCGTCTTCGGCGCCTCATTCGGCTCATGCGGCCCACTCACAAACATGTGCCCGACTGTCATCTCGCCCAGCATCTCCTGCTGCAGGTACGTCAGGTCGCTTCGCGTACTCAACCCGTCCACATAAGGCTGATATTTCGCCGCAATCTTCTTCAAATCCAGCCCGTGATACCCCGGGTCGTAAAAGAACTCCCGCTCGATCCGCCACGTCTCCGCATACATCTGCCTCCACTCGGCCCGCGGATCCACCTTCGCCATCATCCCATCCATCTTCAGCGCCTTGCCCGGCGTCCCATCTGCCCCCGCCGGATTCAAATCCCCGCCCCCGGCAATGAAGTATCCCGAGCCCTTCTTGTAAAGCAGCTTCTCCCCATCAAACGAGATCACCATCCCGCTCACGTTGTGCAGCACATCCTCCGTCTTCCGCGATTCCAGCGTGAACCGCCAAACCGACCGGTAATCCCCGCTCCCGTCCGCAGCCGAGTTCGCCGCCGCACCACCCTCCCCCAGCACAATCACCCCCGTCTTCCCCGGAAGCAGAGCCGTATAGTTCCGCGCCGGAATCGGCAAAGCCAGGATCCGCCGCTGAATCCCCTCCAGATCGACCTTCACCACCGGAGCCGTCACCGGAGCCGCCGCAGCCACGGCCGGCTTTTTCCCATCCGCAACTCCCTTCGCCGCATCCTTCTTCTCGTCCGACTTCGCTGCATCCGTCGGCGCCGGCTTATCCTCGCTCTTCACCTTCTCGTCATCGCTCTCCGGCGGAATCGGCGACACATCATCCTTGTTAAGCACCGCCACATACACACTCGCCGTCGTCGTCCGATTGAAGCTCCCCAACCCAAACCCATCGATCGCCGGCCCGATATCCGTGCTCGCCGTAAAGAAAACATACTTCCCGCCCGCATCCCAGACCGGATTCGTCACATTGCTCATCCCATCCGTGATCTGCGTCGTCTTGCCCGTCTCAATCGAGTACAAAAACGCCGCATTCTCCAGGCTAGGCAACGACCTTGCATACAAAATCCACTTGTTATCCGGAGAAAAACTCGCGCTGAACCCCGTAGGCCCAAACCCCTCCCGCAAGTCCGAATCCACCTTCACCGGCCGTCCGCCATCCACCTTCACATACCAGAGATGCAGCCGCTTATCGCTGAACACAATCATCTTTGAGTCGGGCGACCACTTCGGCGCATAGTAGTACGTCGGATCAGTCCCCAGATCGATCACCGTAGGCGCAGCCAGTCCATCCTGATCCCGCAGATAAAGCTTGTACTCCCCCGTCGCATCGCTGAAGTAGCAAACCCGCCGCCCATCCGCCGACCACGCCGGCTCCCGTTCCGCCGCCCCGCTCGTATCCGTCAGATTCCGCACATCCCCCTTCTCCGCCGGAACCGTAAAGATCTCCCCATGCGCCTCGAACACCCCACGCACCCCCGTGGGCGAGATCCCCACATTCTGCACCTCATCCACCCCAATCTTCGCCAGGCGCGGCTCCAGCTTCGGCAGATCTCCATCGAGCGAAACCTTCACCTCATGCTCTTTCCCCGTCGCGGTCTCCACCAGGTGAATCGTCCCAAACTGCTCATACACCAACTCCCCCGCGCGCCCGTCCAGCGTCTTCAAGTCGAGCCCCGGCCTTCCTTCGGACCGATTCTCCAGAACCTGCTTCACCGCCTTCGTCTTCAAGTCATAAGCAAACAAAGAAACCGGCCCATTCCGATCCGACAAAAAGTAAACCGTATCCCCCACCCACACCGGGTTCGTATCGTTCGAGTTCTCCCGTGGCACCTTCACCGTATCCAGCGTCTTCAGATCCACAATCCAAACCGGCTCCGTCTGCCCCCCGCGATACCGCTTCCAGGACTCCCCCTGCCACTGCAGATAAGGGTTATAAGCCATCCGCCCCCCATCCGGGCTCAAAGATCCCGTGTAAGCCGAAGGCACAGGCAGCTTCTCCGGCAGCCCCGTCCCATCCGCCTTGATCGTGTACATCTCAAAGTACGTCCGCACCGCGTCCTGCATGGAATTCATCAGCAGGCTCTTGCCATCCGGCGTCCATCCCGCCACATAGTTCCCATCCGGATGAAACGTCACCTGCTTCGGTACCCCGCCCGTCGCCGGAATCGTAAACACCTGCGGAACGCCCGCCACCCGCGCCCCGTACGCAATCGTCCGCCCATCCGGAGAAAATAGCGGCCCATCCCCCACATTTCCGCCGGAGGTCAGCCGCCTCGCAACCCCACCCTCCTTCCCCACCGTCCATACATCCGAAGCAAACCGAAAAGCAATCTCCCGCTCGGAAATCGAAGGCTGCCGCAACAAATGCGGCGCCTGCCCCAAACCCGTGGAAAGCCCCATCGCCGATACAGCCGCCAGACCCACAAATCCAAACCAGCAATTCCAACGCATCGCACGTCCTTCAGCAGAAGATTGCCCCATTCTACCCGGCTAGGATGAGGCGAGAGGTGACACTCCGGGTGCCCCACACCTCGCCTCTGAGACGTTGGAGCAAAGCTCACTCCATCACCATCTCTTTCGCTCGTCCCCTTGTTTGTCGTTCCGAGCAAAGCAAAGAACGTGCTTCTGCCGTTGCGTCCGCCGTTGCTCCTACTGCCTCACACTGCCTCACACTGCCTCACACTGCCTCACACTGCCTCCTACTGCCTCCTACTGCCTCACACTGCCTCACACTGCCTCACACTGCCTCACACTGCCTCTCCTAAGCCACCACGCCACCCCCGCCGCCACAAAACTAGGAATCGCCAGCGTCAGCAAGCCCCGCTGATAATCCCCGGTCAAATCCCGCGCCCGTCCCATCCAGTAAGGCCCCAGAAACCCGCCCCCAATCCCGATCCCCGTAATCGCCGCATACCCCACCGCGGACGTCCTCCCCGACAAAAAAGCCGCCGGCAGCGCCAGCACCGGCCCCTGCGCCGCGTTATACCCAATCACCGTCAGCGCAAAAGCCGGCACCGCCACCCAAACCATCCGAGTCCCCCCGCCCACCAGAAAAGCCGCTCCCATCAACCCAATCGGCACCACGATATGCCAATACCGCTCCCCCGTCCGGTCGCTATGCCCCGCCGTCAGCAGCATCGCAACCGCCCCCAAAAGCCCCATCTCCGCAATCAAAGCCCCCACCCGCCCGATGCTCCACCCCGTCAGCTCCTGCAAGATCACCGGAGCCGAAAAAGCCCACCCATACAGCACCGTCAGCGTACACAAAAAGAAAAACCCGATCAGCAGGATCCGCGTATCCGTCAAAGCCGCCTTCACATCCTCCCACGCATGCCCAGACCCCGCCACAGTCCCCACCGAAGCCTCCTTCAGCCGCCCCACCAGCCACCCACGCTCCTCCTCCGTAAACCACTTCGCCTCAGTTGGCGTATCCGGCAGCCCAAAGTAAAACAGCCCGCTCAAAATCAACGGAGGCAGCCCTTCCACCAGAAACAGCCACTGCCATCCCCGCAACCCAAGCCGCCCATTCAACCCCAGCAAGCTCCCCGCAAGCGACCCCATCACCGTCGAGCTCAAAGGCAGCGCAATATAAAACCGGCTGATCACCCGCGCTCGATACTCCGGAGGAAACCACTCCGTCAGGTAATACACCACCCCCGGAAAGAACCCGGCCTCCGCCATCCCCAGCAAAAACCGCATCACGTAAAACTCCCGCGGAGTCCGCACAAACATCATCCCCATCGCCAGCACCCCCCACGTCAGCATGATCCGCGCCAGCCATCGCCGAGCCCCAAACCTCACCAGCAACAGATTCGAAGGAATCTCACACACCGCATAGCTGACAAAAAATAGCCCCGCCCCCAGCCCATACATCGAAGCTGAAAAATGCAGATCCCGGTTCATTGAAATCGAAGCAAAGCTGATATTCACCCGGTCCATGTAAGCCGCGCCATACCCAAACCCGATCAGCGGCACCAGCCGCATCGAAGCCTTCCGCAAAGCCGCCGCCCCAACCCCATCCGTCATAAGCCCCCCAAAACCGCTAACGAATACGGGTGCCTCACATCTCGCCTCTGAGATGTGGGATCCAAAATTCACCACCTGTCACGGTTCTTGACCAGACCATACCACGCGCCCAAAATCCTTTACCCCCACCCTCATCCCGTATACCCTCAACCCAACCCCACAGGAGCTCCCCGCATGTCCGCCACCATCACCGTTCGCCACGTCGTCACCGTCCTCGCAATCTCCGGCCGCATCACCTTAGGCGAAGGCGGCATCACCCTGCGCAACGCCATCAAGGACGCCCTGGCCGCGGGAGCAAAAAACCTCATCCTTGACCTCGGCCAGGTCGCCTACATGGACTCCACCGGCCTCGGCGAGCTCACCGCCGCTTACACCTCCGCCAAAAACCACGGAGCCGAGCTCAAGCTCATCCACCTCACCCGCAAAATCGAAGACCTCATGGCCATCACCAAACTAGCCACCATCTTCGACACCTTCCCCAACGAGCGTGCCGCCATAGCCTCCTACGCCAGATAACCTCCAAGCCCATGGAGCAATCCAATGCCCCCAAAGCCCCTCAACCCCGCAATCACCACCTACATCGAACGTTCCGCCCCCTTCGCCGTCCCCATCCTCCTCCATCTCCGCACCCTCATCCACAAAGCCGTCCCGCACGTTGAAGAGTCCATCAAGTGGTCCCGCCCCTTCTTCACCCTCGACGGCGCAATCCTCTGCAACCTCTCCGCCTTCAAACACCACTGCAGCCTGGGCTTCTGGGGGGAAGAGATCGCCGCCGTCCTGCGCGAAGCCGGCACCCTCAAACCGGGAGCCATGGGCTCCCTCGGCAAAATCACCGCCCTCAAAGACCTGCCCTCAGACCAAACTCTCACCGCCTGGCTCAAACAAGCCGCCGTTTTCATGGAATCCAGCACCTCCACCAGCCCCAAGACCAACCGCGTCGCCAAAGCCCCCAAGCCCACCCTCGACCCGCCCGAAGACTTCGAGCAAGCCCTCGCCATGAACCCCAAAGCCCAAGCCACCTTCGAGTCCTTCAGCCCCAGCTGCCGCCGCGAATACCTCGAATGGATCGCCTCCGCCAAGCGCCCCGAAACCCGCGCCAACCGCATCGCCCAGGCCACCCTCATGCTGGCTGAAGGCAAACAGCGCAACTGGAAATACCAATAAACCGGGGCTCCTTCTTTCGCGGTCTCTCCGCGAAAGAAGGAGCTCGCGCGAAGCTCGACCGCCCTCCTATCCCAGCCCCCTTGCTCGGGTGCCCCATTCATCCCGGAGTCTCAGCCCGGGATGAGTGGGTCCTCAAAATCTAAACTCGCCACGTATAGGCAAGCACCAGTAGGATTCGTCATCCTGAGCGAAGGCTGGCGCGCTGTTTGCGCCAGACGCAGTCGAAAGACCCCGAAGATCTCGATATCGCCTTCAACTCCTCCAGTTTCGCGCGAAACTCTCGACAGCCCTCGGCAAACGCGAATCATCAGCTTCCAACCTTGTCCAGACCCTCTCAACAACACGAACTCCGACACAAACCCGTACAAATTCCCAATCCAGAACACGACGCCCCACTAATCGCACAAAATCGACAACCAAATCCCCTCACCACCCCCAAAAACACCAGCAAATCCGCGTGTCAAGCCCCAAAATGACCTAAGTCGTTCATTCAGAAAGACTTAAGTGGTAGTAACATCCTTCGCTAACCAAACAAGCCGCCCCACTAGGGCGATTTCCACTTAAATTAAAGGGAATCAATGACTTACGGGAGCTACTGGAGAAACTGGTGTGATACCTTCTCTACAGACGTGGAGGGTACTCATGGCGTGGGAAGTCTTCAAATCGGACCGGATGTCTTCAGACACACCGGCGGTCACAATTTCTGGACTCGGAAGGATAGCCTTCAATAAGGCCGCTGCCGAGGTCATGCATAAGACCGGCTTAACGAGGGCTGAGCTTCTATGGGATAAAGACAAGTTGCGCATGGGCGTCAAGCCAACCAAGAGCACTGAACGAACCTCGCCCCTGAATTACGGTGACAACTTCACCGCTTTAGCTTTCTCTTGTATCCAGTTTTTAAGACACACCGGCTACGACTTCCACACTTCCCGCCAGTTCCCCGCAACTTGGGACTCGAAGGACCATTTGTTTGTGATCGAGATTCCGGCGGAATTCATAAAGCAGCTTGAGCCAGATAACAAGCCGAAGCGGAGGGCTTTGTAGTCTTTTGCATGAAAAGGGGACTCCAAATGGAGTCCCCCAGACATTACGTTTTATCGGCTGACTGACCGTCTCCCCTTGAAAGTTGGCGGTAGCAGGGCCGAGGAAGGAGGAACGATGATTTTGTTCCTGCCTGGAGGTATGACCGCTGTCCCTTGTGGGCAGCGGTCAGTACCCGCGTCTGTAGTTTAGATACGGTTGGGAGTAACCTGCAAGGATGAAAGCTGAATCAGCACCAGCCGATATACATAAACGATACGTAGCATTTCAGGCTTTGCTGCGTAAAGTGGTCAAGGTACAGCTTAAGCCCGTTTCGGCCACAGCCGCCTCGGGTAGGGGTTAGAAGGCCGCTGAGGCCATCCTCACCGTAAGCTCTGCCTAGGTGAGCTGACGGCCGACAACGTCTTTCACACGGACTGGAACTGTTGGGCGTCCTTCGTCTTGCGATTATCGAATACCATTAAACCGGTGCCCCCTTTCGCAGCACATTAAGAAAGAAGGGGTATCGGCGTAGACATCCACTTGGTCTGGCAAGCACCAGTAGGATTCGTCATCCTGGAGCGAAGGCTGGCGCGCTGTTTGCGCCAAACGCAGTCGAAGGACCCCGAAGATCTCGACAGCGCCTTCAACTTCCCCAGTTTCGCGCGACCCTCTCGACAGCCCTCGGCAAACGCAAATCATCAGCTTCCAATCTTGTCCAAACCCTCTCAACAACATGAACTCCGACACAAACCCGTACCAATTCCCAATCCAGAACACGCCGCACCACTAATCGCACAATATCGACAACCAAACCCCCCTCACCACCCCCAAAAACACCAGCAAATCCGCGTGTCAAGCCCCAAAACGACCTAAGTCATTCATTCTGCAAGAAATAAACTTGGCATAATCACCCCCGCCCCTTCGCTATCCTGTACATAGAGTTTCGATCTCGGGTGGAGATCCTCTCAAGCCAGAAAAGCAGACGAGCCGACCGGTAGCAGCCTCGCGCGTATCTACGCGAAGCTCCGTTATCCCTTGGCCCATCAGCAGCCGCCAGAACCCAAAACTTGCGAGAGTGGGTCCAGACCTAACTCCTGCCGAATGAATATTTTGCGCAATTTACCCCGGGAGGGGTCAACGTCATGCCAGAGCCAGTCCTCACACCAGAGATCACGCCGCAACCAGTCTCCTACCAGTGCCGCCACATCCACGCCGACGGCCGGCGCTGCGGCTCCATCGCCCTCCGCCACGAGCCGCTCTGCTACTTCCACCACACCACCCGCCGCCCCATCCGCGACGCCCGCGAGCGAAAAGGACGCCGCAGCACCTTCGACCTCCCGCTCATCGAAGATCGCCCCAGCATCCAGCGCGCCGTCTCCGAGATCCTCGCCCGCATCGCCCTCAACGAGCTCGATCCTCGCCGCGCCGGACTCCTCCTCTACGGCCTCCAGATCGCCGCCATCACCCTCCCCAAGGAGCCCAAAGTCACCGAGAACACCCTCCCCGCCCCAACCGTCGAAGAGCTGGAAATCCACCCCGAACTAGGCCCCTTGGCCCCGCAGCAGGAGTACGCCGAGCGCCATCGCAACGGAAAAAAGGTCCTCAGTTTAGAGGAGATCCTCAACAAAGCATGGGCAGAAGACCAGGCCCTCGCAGCGGAACGCCAGGCCAAAAAGGAAGCTGATGCCGCCGAACGAGCCGCCGCCGGACTGCCCCCCATCCGCGAACACCGCATCTGGACCGATGAGGACTTCGTGCCCAGCATGCAGCCCGGCACCGTCAATCTTGAGGCGGTTGCCCAACCTGCACCCGCATCAGCCGAAGCTCCCTTACACTCCGCTCCGCCACCAGCCCACCTGAAAGCGAAACCTTGCCGCCCGCCTTGCTCGGAACCGTCGGATCGGCAGGAGCAAACCCGCACAGACAAAGCACCCGCTGCGTCTCCTCGAACGAAAGCCTGCACCCCAGCTGCCGCGCCGCCGCCCGCAGCACACGCCGCCGCAGTGCGCCATCCATCCCCTTCAAACGCTCCAACTCTAAAGCCAGCGAAGACTCACCCGGAGCCGTCGAGTTCGACCGCCCGCCACCCCGCACCGGCTTGCCCGGAAGGATCAGCTGCGGCAAAATCCGCCCCAATTCACCGCTCCACCGAGCCTCTTCCTCCCTCGCAATCTCAGCCAGATTCGCCAGGGTTCGGTCGATACTCGGATTCTCCGCACGCAGGACCGGAAGCACACTACGCCGTATACGGTTCCGCATAAAAGCCTCGTCGCTGTTGGACGAATCCTCGCGCCAGGCCGCCTTCGCTTCCGCAAGGAACATACGCAGCGTAGCCCGCGAGGTCCCGAGCAGCGGCCGCACGATCCGCCCGCCCGGCACCTCCAAAACCGGAGAGATCGCCCCCAGACCCTCCGTCCACGCCCCACGCAGCAGCTTCATCAAAACCGTCTCCGCCTGATCGTCCAGCGTATGCGCGGTCAGCACCACACTTGCCTCACCAGAGGCAATCAGCCGCCGGAACTCTTCATAACGAAGATTCCGCGCAGCCTCTTCGATACCCAGTCGCTGCGCACCAGCATAGCCGCCCGTATCTACCGTCAACGTCCGCAGCGGAACCTGCAACCGCTCGCAAAGACGCTCCACAAAAACCTGATCCCCGTCCGACTCCTCGCCCCGCAGCGAATGGTTGATATGAATCGCAGACAGCCCCACCCCGAGCGAAGCACGAGCCGCATGCACCAGCAAGAGCAGCGCAACCGAATCCGCACCGCCCGAAACAGCAACCGCAACCCGGTCACCCGGCCGCACCACACTAGGAGGAAGCGTCAACATCAAGCCCTAAGTAAGATCTTCCGTATCGAAAGCTGGAACCTTCCGACCCAGCGCAGACAGATCGTGCCTGCCGCCGTTGACAGTTTCAAGCAGTTCGTCCAAGTCTTCGAGGTCGACGCTCGCGGCAAGCTTCGCCGTTCCATGCGTTGTCTCCAGGCTCTCCAGCAGCACGGTAGCGTAAGCCATCGCCACCCCATCCTGGTTCAGACCCTCCGGAGTCTTCGCCTTGATCCCAACCTCACCCGGCCTGATCTCCAGAAGCTCCGCAACCCGCTCCCGCAACTCATTCGCAATCGGAACGATCTTCGGCCGCATCATCACCAGCACTGTGTCGATGTTGACGATCCTGTATCCCGCCGTCCGTATCTCCTCGAGCGCCGTCCGCAAAAACAAGCTTGAGGCCGCACCCTTCCAGCGCTCATCGCTCGGGGGAAAGAAAGTCCCGATGTCCCCGGCCGAAACCGCTCCCAGCAGCGCATCGGTAATCGCATGCAGCAGAACATCCCCATCCGAGTGGCCCGCAAGCCCCTCCGGATGGTCGATCTCCAACCCGCCGATCACCAGCGGAACCCCGGCCTCAAAGGAGTGCGAGTCAAACCCAAAACCGATTCTCATGCTCATCGTGCCCGTCCCAGATAGAACTCCGCCAGCTCCAGGTCTCCGGGCTGGGTAATCTTAAAATTCCGGGGCGACCCCGCCACAAGCCAAACCTGCACGCCCGCCCGCTCCAGCAAACTGGCCTCATCGGTCCCGCTGAATCCATCCTTTTCGGCCTCGGCAAACGCCCCCTGTAGCAGCCCAAAGCGCGCCCCCTGCGGAGTCTGTGCCAGCACAATCCGCTCCCGCGGAACCGTCGATGTAATAATCGCACCCTCCGCCGTACGCTCCACCTGCTTGATCGTATCCACCGCCGGCGTCCCCACAATGGCCGCCCCATGCTTCGCAATCGCGTCAATCGTCTTCTCGATCGTCGCCGGCTCAATCAAAGGCCGCACCGCATCATGCACCAGCACAATATCATCGGGTTCGCACTCCAGTGCCGCCAGCGCGTTGGCTACCGACTCTTGCCGGTACTCGCCGCCCTCAACCACGGTCACCTTTGACTCCAGCCCAAAACGCCCAATCAGGTCCACTACCCGCTCCCGTTCCAACGCGCGGACGGCCACCAACACCCGCTCCACCCGGGAGACAGAAACAAACGTCCGCAGACAATGAACCAGGATGGGAATGCCGGCAATCGAAAGAAACTGCTTCGCCGCAGGCTTTTCAGCCAGCTTTTCGCCGGTCAGATGGCTGCCGGCAGACATCCCAGTTGACATCCTCGTTCCAAGGCCCGCTGCGGGGAGAATCACAAAGACACGCATAACCAGCTAACTATACCAACTAGCGCCCGCAAACACCTCGCAGATCGCTTTGGCACACATTCCTGCCGCGGAACTCCTGCGCGGTCAACTTTATACAACCTTAGCTCGCCAACTCGCCCCCGCATTTCCCCCCTGAATCCCCGCACACCGGAGTAGAATCTAAGACAATTGACGCCCGACCGCCGGCCTGTACCTTCCCGGTCCTCCACACGTCAAAAGCTTCAGGCCCCGGAGTACCCTCCGCTGCTCAACCTGTCTCCCCTGTCACCATGAGGAAATACGCTTGAACTCGACCGTTAAACAACTTCTTCTCTGGGTCTCCCTCGTCGCCTGCCTGCTCATCCTCTGGCAGTATGTCGCCAAAACCACTGGCGGCGGCAAAGAAGACCAGATCAGCGTCTCCCAGCTGCTCAACGACTCCGACGCCGGCAAGGTGCAGGACGTCACGGTGAACGCAAACGAGGTGACCGGTCACTACAAGGACAAGAAAGAGTCCTTCCACACCATCATCCCCTCCAACTACCCTGACTTCTACAAGAGCCTCCGTGAGCACGGCGTCGCCATCAACATTAAAGATCAGACCCCCAGCGTCTGGATGAACGCCATCATCGGCCTGCTCCCGGTCGCCCTCCTGCTTGGCCTTTTCCTCTTCATGATGCGCCAGATGCAGTCCGGCGGAAACAAAGCCATGAGCTTCGGCAAGAGCCGCGCCCGTCTGCTCTCTATGCAGCAGAAGAAGATCACCTTCAAGGACGTAGCCGGCGTGGACGAGGCCAAGGAAGAGCTCAAGGAGATCATCGAGTTCCTCCGCGAGGCCCAGAAGTTCCAGAAGCTCGGCGGCCGCATCCCCAAGGGCGTCCTGCTCGTCGGACCTCCGGGAACCGGCAAAACCCTCCTCGCCCGCGCCGTCGCCGGTGAGGCCAACGTCCCATTCTTCAGCATCTCCGGCTCGGACTTCGTGGAAATGTTCGTCGGCGTCGGCGCAAGCCGCGTACGCGACCTCTTCGAGCAGGGCAAGAAGAACGCCCCCTGCATCATCTTCATCGACGAAATCGACGCCGTAGGCCGTCACCGCGGCGCAGGCCTCGGCGGCGGACATGATGAGCGCGAGCAGACCCTCAACCAGCTCCTCGTTGAGATGGACGGCTTTGAAGCCAACGACGGCGTCATCCTTATCGCCGCCACCAACCGCCCGGACGTCCTCGATCCCGCCCTGCTCCGCCCCGGCCGTTTCGACCGTCGCGTCATCGTTGATCGCCCGGACATCAAGGGACGCGAAGAGGTTCTCCGCGTCCACTCCAAGAAGGTTCCCATGGCAGAAGACGTAAACCTCAACGTCCTCGCTCGCGGAACACCGGGCTTCTCCGGCGCAGACCTCGCCAACATGGTGAATGAGGCCGCCCTCACCGCCGCCCGTTTCAACCGCAAGTCGGTCCACATGTTCGACTTCGAAACAGCCAAGGACAAGGTCCTCATGGGCGCGGAGCGCAAATCCATGCTCCTCTCCGATGAAGAAAAGCGTGTCACCGCCTACCACGAGGCGGGCCACGTCCTCGTCGCCGCCCTGCGCGATCACTCTGACCCGCTCCACAAGGTCACCATCATCCCGCGCGGCATGGCGCTCGGCGTCACCATGCACCTCCCCACCGAGGACAAACATACCGTCACCCGCGATTACCTCGAAACCCAGCTCGCCGTATTCATGGGCGGACGCTGCGCGGAAGAGATCTTCCTGAAGCAGATGACCACCGGCGCCGGCAACGACATCCAGCGCTCCACAGCCCTCGCCCGCGCCATGGTCTGCGAGTACGGCATGAGCCGCCTCGGTCCCATGACCTTCGGCAAGAAGGAGCAGGAGGTCTTCCTCGGCCGCGAGATCGGCCAGGCCCGCGACTTCTCCGATGACACCGCCAAGCAGATCGACGAGGAGGTTCGCATCTTCGTGGACGCCGGCTACAAGAGCGCCTACGAAATTCTCGACACCCACCACGACATCATGCACCGCATGTCGGCTGCCCTGCTCGAGCGTGAAACCCTCGACGCCGCCGAGATCAAGATGATCATCGAAGGCAAGGAGCTCCCCGAAGCTCGTTCGCCGCTCTCCGCAGTCGACCCCGGCCCCGGCGGAGACGTCCAGAAGATCCTTAAACCCGAAGGCGGCCGCAAGCCCGGCTTCGGAGAAGGTCAACCCAGCCCCGCATAACGTCGTTCAACCCATTATCCCAAAAGCGGCCTCCACACAGGAGGCCGCTTTTCTTTGCCCGACGTCAGACTCTCGCAATGCGACAATAACCCATAGCCGATGCGCCGCCTCCTCATCCTCGCCACCCTGCTCCTCACCGGCTGCGGCTACCACACCGTCGGCTCAGCCGCGCATCTTCCCGCGAACGTCCGCACCCTTGCCGTCCCCACCTTCACCACCCGCGCCCAGGCCTTCCACACCGAGTTCGCCTTCACCCAGGCCGTCATCCGAGAGCTCAATACCCGCACCAAGTACCAGATCGTCCCCACCACCGCCGGCCAGACTCAATCGGAAGGCAGCGCAACCGACGCCATCCTTACCGGCACCATCCTCTCCCAGACCGCCTCTCCTCTCACCTACGACTCCAGCTCTGGCCAGACCAGCTCCTACCTGGTCACCATCACCGCCCGCGTCGTCCTCACCGCCCGCGACGGCCGAGTCCTCTACCAGAACGACGCCCTCGCCTACCGTGAACAATACCAGTCCACCCAGGACCTCTCCGGCTTCATCCAGGAAGACTCCCCCGCCGTCCGCCGCATAGCTCGCGACTTCGCCCAGACCCTTGTCTCGAACATCCTGGAGTCCTTCTAGATGCCCAAGTTTTCTGTCATTCCGCTGCGCAGCGAAGGAATCTGCGGTTGCTTTTCGCCTCAAGAGTGCTACCGCTGATGCCGCCAATCAAGTCCATCGCCAGCCCGCTTCGGTCCTTCGCCAGCTCAGACCGATTCCTGGCCGAAATCCGAACCCCCCAGCTCCGTGCCGGCTACGTCCTCGCCGGAGACGAAGCCTTCCTCTACCAGCGCTGCCGCCAGGGCATCCTCGAAACCCTCGCACCACCCGGCCAGCGCGATTTCTGCCTCCACGACCTGGACCTCTCCGGCACCACCATCTTCGACGTCCTCGACCTGGCCCAGACACCATCCCTCATGGTCCCCTTCCAGGTCATCTTCGTCCGCGGCCTCAAGTCCCTCTACACCCGTGGCTCCAAAAAGGAAGAGTTCGGTGCCATCGACGCCTACTTCCGCCACCCCAACCCCGCCGCCCTCCTCATCTTCATAGCCGACCACCTCTCCATCCCCACCGATATCCGCCGCATGGACATGCAGGACAAGGAGCGCTTCGAGCGCATCCGCGAAACCCTCGGCGAGTGGTGCGGCATCATCGAACTTGCCCGCGTAGAAGAAGGCGACGCCGTCCGCTACCTCACCGAAACCGCCCCCACCCGCAACGTCCGCATCGATCAGGATGCCGCCCGCGAGTTAGTCGACGCCCTGGGCGCCGACATGCTCCTCATCACCAGCGAGTTCGAAAAGCTAGCTCTCTACGCCCAAGGCAAACAACTAGCCCTCCTCCGCACCGCAACTGACACCGGGGAGCCCCATTCATCGCAGCCTCACCGCGATGAGTGGGACGTAAGCTCTCAACCAAGCGCACTCCCTCCACCCACCATCACCCTTGGCGACGTAGAAACCATGGTCCTCGCCGCCAAACAACGCAGCCTCTACGAGCTCACCGACGCCATCTCCCGGCGCGACCGCCCCCAGTCGCTCGCTCTCCTCCACGGCCTCCTCAACGCCTCCGACGGCGGCGAGGACTCTGCCATTGGCCACCTCTACATGCTCGCCCGCACCTTCCGCCAAATGCTCATCATCCTAGAAAAGAACGTCCGCGACTCCCGCGCCCTCTGGTCCGTCCTCTGGCAAGGCTTCCGCATGCCCCCCTTCGCCGCGGACGACCTCATCCGCCAGGCCCGCCGATACAAATCCCGCGCCGACCTCACCCGCGCCCTCCGCCTCATAGCCCGCGCCGACCTAGAACTCCGCTCCTCCCCCCCCGACAAGCGCTTAGTCCTGGAGCGCCTCATCCTCGCCCTAGCCACCGACCCCAAACCCCGCCCATTCGAACCCCTAAACCAATTCGCCATGGAACTATAAGCCGGCCCGTAAACATCCGGAGCAAGCCATGAAGAGTAATCAGCTGATCCAGGTCGAGCGTCAATTGAAAGCCTTCGACCCATTTAAGGTCTCCGTCGAGGCTCTTATTGTGGTGGCCTTTCCAAAGAGTTCGTCAAAGAACTTCCCGTTTGCCTTGAGTCTTGCCGAAGGCGCTGAGCGATATTCAGTGTTTGCAATTGCTGGGAAACCTATGCACGTCGCAGCTTTTTCTAAGACAGAAGCCGATGCTGGAAAAGCAGTCGCGTTGCTAAGCGATATCGCTAACTGGAGGGGTTCGATGATCTTCTCGCGCGGCAGAATGCTGCAAAGCGGATACAAGATTAGTCAGGTTCTAGATTGCTCTCTTTCCTCATGTGCATGCAGAGATCAGAAAGCATACTGTCACAAGATTATTGATGTTCCTTTCTCCCCGTTTATCCAAGACATGAGCATTTCAGAAGGAACATCCATCAAGCGCTGAAGATCAGATTCAAGCAGGAGGAGTGCAGCAAGGATGTTATGTTTGTCCTAACTTTCGGGCAGACGATTTTCAAAAGGTGGTTTCAGGACAGTAACGAAGGATGCCTTCGAATAGGCTCATATTCGCGCCCTCACCGGTCCACCCGCTCCAGAAGATGCTCCTGCGCAAAGCTCAAGTCGACAGAACGCGTCATTCCATACCTCTAGACTCCCTCACAGGATAGCGACAGCCCCAAACTTTCTTCTCCCCCGGGCCCGCCCCCGTTCCTACAATCGGAACCATGGACGCTGCCAAGACCATCTCCATCACCCTGCCGCCAACGCTGCTGGAAAAAGCCCAGCAACTCGCCGAGCAGGAGCATCGCACCATGAATCAGCTTGTCAGCGAAGCCCTCAGCCGCTACGTAAGAGCGCAGCCCGCTAGCCTGAAACCAAAATGGGACGATATACTCGGTCGCACCCGGGCGCAGGGCGCCGCAATGGGAATTGCCACGGAGGCCGATGTGGAACGTCTGTCGGATGAGTACCGTCGTGAACACCATCGTTGATCCGCGTCGCGGTGACACCAACGTCTTCATCTCCGCCCTCCAATTTGGAGGGGCCCCGGGAGAATTCCTTGACTGCGCCTTTAATGACGAATTTCTCCTTCTTACCTCAACCGTCCTGCTCCTTGAGCTTGAGAGCAAACTCCGGAACAAGTTCCGCGTCCCCACCCCCGACGATTAAGCCATTCTCCTCATCCTCGAAAAGCTCTGTGAACGAGTGAGCACAAAGGTTACCCTCACCGTCATCAAGGCAGATCCTGACGACGATCGTCTCCTCGAGTGTGCAATGGAGGGCAAAGCGGACGTCATCGTAAGTGGTGATCGCCACCTCCTCACTCTCGGCTCCTACAAGTCGACCCAAATTCTTACAGTCCGCCAGTTCCTCAATCAGCTCACTCCAACAGAGTGGTCCTGACACCAAAACCCTCGCAAAGCCCATTACCGCCCTACTCCCAAAGCCGCCATCCCGATCGCCCCCGCCACCGCCGCCCCCAGCGCCACCGGCATAGCCACCACCCCCACCTTCAGAAACCCCCAGAATCCAACCTCCACCCCTTCCTTCCTCAGCGCAAGCAGCCAGAGAATCGTAGCCAAAGACCCGGTAATCGAAAGATTCGGTCCCAGGTCCACCCCCATCAGCACCGCATCGGCGAGCAGCCCCTGCTGCGCATGCGCCGCCTGCAGCGTCCCCCCGGCAATCAATCCCAGCGGCAGGTTGTTCACCAGATTATTCCCCACCCCCACCACAAAGCTAACCACGAAAGCCCCCGCCGCGACCGGCAATCCTTCCGCCCAACGCAGCCACGCCTGAGTCACCCGCAGCGCCCCCAAACTCTCCACCCCATCCACCATCACAAACAATCCCGCCACCAGCACCAGCGTCCCCCAGCTGATCTCCCGCGCCAGCTTCATTGGATTCGACCGCGCCCGCCAGGAAACCACTCCCGTCACCGCCAGCGCCGCCACACAAGCCGGCAGCCCCAGCTGCATCTTCAACGCGGACGCCGCCAGCAGAACTCCCACCACCATCCCCAGCCCACCGAGCACAAGCTTCCCCTCACCCGCAAGCTCGACCTCCTCCACCTCACATTCCACCCCCACCGCCAGCTCCTCCCGAAAGAGAACCCGCATCACCCCATACGTAGCCCCAATCGAAAGCACCGAAGGCGCCGCAAACGCCGCCAGCCATCGCCCCAGCCCCGGCATCCCCTCATGAAACACCACCAGGTTCGCCGGATTTGAGATCGGCAACACAAACGAAGCCGCATTCGCGATCAGCGCACACCCAAACAAATACGGCAGCGGGGCCACCTTTGCCTTCTTCACCGCCGCCAGGATCGCCGGTGTCAGCACCACCGCCGTCGCATCGTTCGACATGCAGATCGTCACCACCGTCCCAATCCCGTACACCAACCCAAACAACCGCCCGCAACTCCCTCGCGCCCCCCGAACCGCGCCCGCTGAAACCCAGTCGAACACCCCATGCACCCGCGCAAGCTCCGAGAGCAGCATCATCCCAATTAGGAAAAGGTAAACATCCGTCCCCTCCCACACCGCCCGCCCCGCCAGCCGCAAAGGCACCAGCCGAAGCGCCACCAGTAGCACCGCCCCGCCACTCACCCACCAAACCTCCGCGATCCCCCGCGGCCGCACCAGCATCAACCCCACGCTTCCCGCCACAATCCCCAGAAGTCCCCACTGCGCCAAGCCCAACCGATCCTCCCCTTCACCCACCACCCGGTTGGATGCGCTAATCCCGAGGACTTCCAAGTAACTTTCCTGCCCGTCCAAAAGTTGATACAGACCTAACCCTCATAAACTGAATATTTTGCACAAAAACCACTGGGGGGAGGGTTCCCGCCCCACCGATTTCTCTTGCCCCCGATTCACCTTCCCGTCATCCTCAGACATGCACAAATCCTTCGGCTCTCCCCTCCTCTCGCGCCGCGACTTCGCCCTTCTCATCTCCTCAGCCGCCGTAGCCCTCCGCTTTCCCGCCCTGGCTGAGAGTCCAGCCGCAGCCCCGGTAGAAGCCCCCGACGAGCTCACATCCCTCACCCTCACCGAAGCCTCCGCCCGCCTCCAGTCCCGCTCCATCACCTCCGTCCAGCTCGTCAAGGCCCATCTCGCCCGCATCACCGTCTACCAGCCCAAGGTCAACGCCTACATCACCATCCTCGCCGATGAAGCCCTCGCCCAGGCCGCAATCCTGGACGCCGAGCTCAAGGCCGGCCACTCTCGCGGACCCCTCCACGGCATCCCCATCGCCATGAAGGACAACATCGACACCGCCGGCATCCGCACCACCGCCGCCAGCCCCATGTTCAAGGACCGTATCCCCACAGAAGACGCCGACATCGTCGTCCGCCTCCGCAACGCCGGAGCCGTCCTCCTTGGCAAGCTCAACCTCCATGAGTTCGCCGTAGGCTGCACCGGCGACGTCAGCTACTTCGGCCCCACCCGCAATCCCTGGTCGCTCGACCGCGTCTCCGGCGGCTCTTCCGCCGGCTCCGGCGCAGCCGTCTCCACCAACCAATGCCTCGCCGCCCTCGGCACAGACACCGGCGGCAGCATCCGCGTCCCCAGCGCCTGGTGCGGCGTCGTAGGCCTCAAGCCCACCGTCGGCCTCGTCTCCATCCGCGGCATCATCCCCTGCTCCGCCCCGCTTGACCACTGCGGCCCCATCGCCCGCACCGTAGAGGATGCCGCCCTCATGCTCAACCACATGGCCGGCTTCGACGAGCAGGACATCTACTCCGTCCAGCGCCCCGGCTACGAAGGCCGCTCCGAAGACTACGTCAAGAGCATGCATCAACCCGTCAAATCCTTCCGCATCGGCCTCCCCCAAAGCTTCTACGACCACATCGACCCCGAAGTAGAGCCCTCCATCCTGGCCGCCATCGAGGTCCTCAAGACCCTCACCGCTGGCGTCGCCTCCCACGCCCCGCTCCTCACCATCCCGCCCAATATCGGCGACCTCGGCGAAGCAGACGCCTACCACGCCGACTTGGTCAAGCAGTACGGCAACAATTACATGCCCCCCACCCGCAACCGCATGATCACCCCCGGCACCCCCGCCGCTACCGGCTCCGCCGCCGAATCCGGCCTCGCCCACCAGCGCCTCGCCACCATCCGCCGCACCATCGACAAAGGCTTCACCGGCATCGACCTCGCCGTCGTCCCCACCGTCCGCTTCCTCCCACCGAAGATCAACTCTTCTCTAGCCCAGGAAATGGCCGGCAACACCCGCAAGCGTAAGGTATACGAGTTCTTCGAAGGCTCCTCCCCCTGCGGCAACACCAGTCCCTTCGACGGCTACGGCGTCCCCGCCATCTCCGTCCCCTGCGGCTTCTCGAAAGACGGTATGCCCATCGGCCTCATGATCGCCGGCCCCCACTTCGCCGAAGGCAAGGTCCTCGCCCTCGCCTACGCCTACCAGCAAGCCACCCAGTGGCACCTCAAGCGCCCACCCGTCACCCCCGACACCCCGGTGCCGCCCATCAAAGAAGCTCCAGAACCACCAACACCCGCCGAAAAGACCCCTACTCCACCAACCGGTCAATAAGCAACAGTCCACCTCAGGACTGTCCTCTCACACAAACGCGAGGACAGTCCAGAGGGTTACGACAAACACCATCAGCAAACCAGGCCGCCTAGCGAACCAGGTCATCGAGCGAACCAGGTCATCGAGCGGACCAAGTCATCTAACTGACATCGCCGGCCTCGACTAACTCCTCAAACAAACCATTCCCGCCCGCCTTGCCTCTCACTGCACACGGGCGGCGAAGCGCCCTCAGCACCATCTCTGAGGAGCCCCATGGCCGCAGTCTTACGAGCCTTTTTCTTCTATCTCTTCCTCGTCTTTATCGTCCGCATCGTCGGCCGCAGGCCAGGCAAACAGATCACCCCATTCGAGTTCGTCCTCGTCTTCTTCATGGGCGGCCTCGCCCTCACCGCAATGGTCGCGGACGACGCCTCCCTCACCAACGCACTCCTCCAAATCATCACCTTGGCCACCGCCCACTTCACCGTGGCCTGGCTCCGGTCCAGTTCCCCTCGCATTGCGCGCCTCTTCGACGGCACCCCGCTCGTTCTCCTTGAAAACCAGACCTGGCGCACCGACACTCTCAGCCAGATGCGTATCCAGGACGACGACGTCATGGCCGTCGCTCGCGACCGGGGCATCATGTCCCTCGACCAGATTGAACAGGCCATCCTCGAACGCAACGGCGAAATCAGCATCATCGAAAAGGAAGAAACAGCATGACCCAGATCGCCTTCCAAAAGCCCGTAGAAGACTCCGTCCCTAAGATCAACGACGAGGTTGCAGTCGGCGAAAACCTCGAATTCCAGCGTTCCTGGTGGAAGTTTGAGCACGCCATCTGGATCTTCTTCGCCCTCCTCATCGCCGCGGACCTCGCTGGCCTCTTTGGCCGTGGCCCGCTCGCCAACGCCAGCATCGCCAACTCCTACATGTCCGTCCACTACGAACGCATCGAGCGCAACGGCACCCCATCCTTGCTCCATGTCGACTTCAATGCTGAAGCGATCCATAACGGCAAAATTCAACTCTACGTCTCGAACTCCGTCGTCGCCCGCCTCGGCGCCCAGCGCATCATCCCATCACCGGAAACATCTACCGTGGGCAACGGCGGCATCACCTACACCTTCCCGGCCACCACCATCCCGGCCAACGTCACCTTCGCCCTTCAACCCGACCATGCCGGTCTCACTCAGTTCACCCTCCAAGTCCCCGGCTCTGATCATCTCGAAGCCAAAATCTTCATCGTTCCCTAGATCCTAGGCCAAAGACCCTATGCCAACTATCATCCATGCCATCGTCGGTTACTTCTTCCTCATGCTGACCGTCCGAGTCCTCACTCGCCGCCCCGGCGCCCAGATGACGCTCTTCGAGTTCGTCATCGTCTTCCTCATCGGCGGCGTTATCATCCTGGCCACCGTCGGACATGACCGGTCCATCACCAACTGCGCCACAGCCATTCTCACCGTCGGCCTGCTGCACCGAACCGTCTCCTATCTCAAGACCAAATCACCCACCTTCGGTGCCATCATCGACGGCACTCCCCTCGTCATCCTGAAGGACGGCCGCTGGCAGAAGGAGGTCTTGGACGGCATGAGCCTCGCGCCGGAAGACGTCATGGCCGCCGCCCGCCTCAAAGGCGTCAAGTCCATCTTCGACGTCAAGTACGCCATTCTGGAGCGCAACGGGACCATCAGCATCCTGAAAAACGAAGAAGAATAATCCATGTCCCAACCCGCAGCCCCCGAGCTCAACCGTGAAATCGAGTCCGACCTCCCACAGCGCATGGATCGCCTCCCCTGGTCGTCCTGGCACATGCGCATCATCACCGCACTCGGCACCTCCTGGCTGCTCGACGGCCTGGAAGTCACCCTCGTAGGTTCCCTTTCCGGCATACTTGAATCCAAACAGGGCCTCTCCCTCACAGATCCGCAAGTCACCTCCGCCGCCACCATCTATCTCGCCGGAGCCGTCCTCGGCGCCCTCTTCTTCGGCCACCTCACGGACCGGCTCGGCCGCAAAAAACTCTTCCTCGTCACCCTCGCCACCTACTCCATCGCCACCGTCTGCACGGCCTTCTCCCACGCCTTCCTCTTCTTCGCCGTCTGCCGCTTCTTCACAGGCCTCGGCATCGGCGGAGAGTACGCCGCCATCAACTCCGCCGTCGACGAGCTTATCCCCGGCAAAGTTCGCGGCACCGTAGACCTCCTCGTCAACGGAACCTTCTGGGTCGGCGCATCCGTAGGCTCCATCGCCGCAATGCAACTCCTGAGCGGCCACTTCTTCCCCCAGGCCACCGGCTGGCGATATGCCTTCGCCATCGGCGGAACCCTCGGCCTGCTCGTCCTCCTGCTCCGCCTGACCGTCCCCGAATCCCCCCGCTGGCTCATGCTCCGCGGCCGCGAAGAGCAAGCCGACAAGATCGTCTCAGACATCGAAAAGAAGATTGAAGCCAACGGCAAGCGTCTTCCACCGCCCGAAGGCGAAAAGCTCAAGCTCACCACCCGCGATCACACCCCCATGAAGGAGATCTTCGCCAACATGGCCGGCGAGAACCGTCAGCGCTCCTTCCTCGGCCTCGCCCTCATGATCGCCCAGAGCTTCTTCTTCAACGCCATCTTCTTTACCTACGCCCTCATCGCCAAGAAGTTCTACCAGGTCCCCGACTCCAAGCTCCCCCTGCAGCTCCTACCCTTCGCCATCGCCAGCTTCCTCGGTCCTTTCATCCTCGGCCCACTCTTCGACCGCATCGGCCGTAAGCCCATGATCGTCGCTACCTACGCGACAGCCGGAGTCCTCCTGGCAGCCGTCGCCATCCCCTTCGCCACCGGCTTTCTCGGCCTGAAAGGCATGGGCATCGCCTTCGCCGTCATCTTCTTCGTCGCCTCGTCGGCAGCTAGCGCAGCGTACCTCACCGTCTCCGAAATCTTCCCCCTCGAAATCCGGGCCTTCGCCATCGCCGTCTTCTACGCCTTCGGAACCCTCATCGGCGGAGTTGGCGCGCCTTTACTCTTCGGCATCCTGATCCAAACCGGCTCCAAACCCGCCGTAGCCGCCGGCTACGCCCTCGGCGCAACCCTCATGGTCGGAGCCGCCATCCTCGAAGCCCTGATCGGCGTAGAAGCTGCTGGAAAAAGCCTTGAATCCATCTCCAAACCCCTCGCAAGCAAATCCTGACCCAAAGAGAACCTGAAAAGCCTACCCCACGCGTGAATTTCCATTAACCTCACAGCATCTCCCTCGTAGAATCCCTACAATCATCGCAGGCGCAAACGCTCGCACCGTCATCCGTAGCTTTCGGCCACCGGCCCGCAAGAGGCCGCCGAAAGTTCATCTCTGCTCAGGCAAGCACGACTCGCCAGGCAAAAGGAGCCCGCACATGCCGCGCATTAACTTCCAGCAACAGCTCGTCGCCCTCAAAGACAAGCTCCTCGCCATGGCCGCGCTCTCCCAGCAAGCCCTCAACCTCTCCGTCGAGGCCTACTCTACCGGCGATCTCCTCCTCACCAACCACGTCCGCGAGATCGAGGCCGCCATCAACGCCGCCGAGACCTCCGTAGACGAGATGGCCTACGAGCTCCTGGCCAAAGAGCAGCCCATGGCCGTCGACCTCCGCTTCATCCTCTCCGTCATCAAGATCAACGGAGACCTCGAGCGCATCGGCGACCAGGCCACCAACATCGCCGTCCGAACCGCCGGTTCGCCCAAGCCCAGCATCCCCCTCCCCGTCGATATCGAAGACATGGGCGCAAAGGTCGGCGTCATGATCCGCACCGCCATTCAGTCCCTCCTCGAAGCCGACGACAAGCTAGCCGAATCCGTCCTGGCCATGGACAACGAGGTTGATGCCATGAACCGCGCCATTCACGCCGACCTCATCCAGGTCATGGAGCAGCGCGCAGAGGTCGCCGAGCAGGCCCTCAACGCCATCATCGTCAGCCGCAATCTCGAACGCGCAGCCGACCACGCCACCAACATTGCAGAAGACGTCATCTTCTGGGTCCGAGGCTCGGACGTCCGCCACAAATTCTCCCTGGCTCAAACCGCTTAGCTACGACAGCCTTGTCATTGCTCCAAACCCCGCGCCCGCAACATAGCCCCAATCCCCGGTTTACCGCCCAGCCAAGCCTCAAAAACACCCTCCGGACCCGCCGTGTTCCCCTGCGAAAGCACCATCTTTCGCAGCCGGTCCCCATTAGAACGCGTAAGCCCGCCGTTCCGTTCGAACCACTCATCCGCCGCATACTCCAGCATCTCGCTCCAAAGATACGCATAATACCCCGCCGCATAACCCCCGCCAAACACATGCGCAAAGTAGCTTGACCGATACCGCGGCGGCACAGCTCGCACCGCCAGCCCTTTACGCGCGAGTGCCGCCTGCTCAAACGCACCCGAATCCTCTGGATCCGCCTCTTCGCGCAGCGTATGCCACTCCAGATCGAGCTCCGCAGCCGCCAGCAGCTCGGTCAGCTGATATCCCTGGTTGAACTTCTCCGCCCGCATCATCTTCTCGCGAAGCTCCTCCGGCATCGCCTTACCCGTCTCATGGTGCCGGGCGTACCGCTCGAACACCTCCGGATCCGTCGCCCAATGCTCATTGAACTGCGAAGGAAACTCCACAAAGTCCCGCGGCACACTCGTCCCGGAAAGCGAGGGATACGTCACCTCAGAAAACATCCCATGCAGCGTATGCCCAAACTCATGAAACAAGGTAATCACATCGCTATACCGAATCAACTGCGCCTCACCCTCAGCCACCTTCGGAATATTGGAGACGTTATAGATCACCGGCTGCCGCCCCAGCAGCCTCGACTGCCTCACAAAGCTTGACATCCAGGCCCCACCCCGTTTGTTATCCCGCTTGAAAGGATCGAAGTAAAACAACGCCAGGTGCGCCCCCTCCTCGTTGAACACCTCATACACACTCACATCCTCGTGATACACCGGCAAATCGTAACGCTGAGTGAACCTAATCCCAAACAGACGCGTCGCCGCATGAAATACCCCATCCACCAACACCCGGTTCAGCTCAAAGTAAGGCCGAATCTCCGCCTCATCCAGATCGAACTTCGCCTTCCGCACCTGCTCCGAATAAAACTCCCAATCCCACGCCTCCACGGCAAAATCCGCCCCCTGCGTCCTCATCAACTCCTGAATCTCCCTCTCCTCGCGAGCCACAGCAGCCACCGCCCCCATCACCAGCCCGTCCAGAAACCCAATCGCCGCTTCCGGCCGCTTCGCCATCTGATCCTTCAACTTCCAGGCCGCATACGTCTCGAACCCGATCAGCCGCGCCTTCTCCGCCCGCACCCGCACCAGCCTGAGCACCGTCTCCCGCGTATCGTTCTCATCCCCCCGCTCCGTCCGGCCCCACGCGCGCTCAAACAGAGCCCGCCGCGTCGCCCGCACGCTCAACTCCGCCAACACCGGCTGCTGCGTCGTATTCTGCAATGCCAGCCAATACCCTTCCTTGCCTCGAGCTTCAGCAGCCGCACCCGCAGCAGCCATCTGCGCCCCACTCAATCCAGCCAGCGCCTCCTTGTCCGCCACAAGCAGCCCACCCGCCTTCGTCGCCTCCAGCAGCTTCCGGTTGAATGCATTTGTCAGCTTCGACTCCTCCTCGTTCAACTCCCGCAGCCGAGCCTTCTCACCTTCACCCAGCTCCGCCCCCGCATGCACAAACCCCTCATACGTCAGCTCCAACAGCCGCAAAGACTCGCCATCGAGCCCCAACTCATCCCGCTTCTCCCAAACGCTCTTCACCCGCCCAAACAGCCGCGCATCCAGGTAAATCGCATCGCTCAAAGCCGCAAAACGAGGAGCCATCGCCGTCTGCACCTGTTCGATCAGCTCGTTCGTATTCGCCCCCGCAACCGCACTGAACGCTGCGCTAACCCGGCTCAGCAGCCGCCCGCTCCGCTCCATCGCCACCACCGTGTTCTCAAAAGTCGCCTCGCTCGCATCCTCTGCAATTGCCCGCACCTCCGCCAGCTCTTCGTCGATCCCAGCCAGCAGCGCCGGCTCAAAATCCTCATCCTTGATCCGATCGAACGGCGGAGCCTCAAACGGCAACCCGCTCACCACAAAAAATGGATTCTTAGGCCCAAACACAGCTCGCTGTTCCAGATCCGTAGCCATTCCACTCATCCATCCGTTGTAAATTCCCACGTAAATTCCCAGATCGCGCAAAATCTCTCGCCACCATCCTACTAACCCCTTAGTTGACAAAAGGCCTCACCATCGTCTATCAATCTACTAACGCCATAGTAGCCAGGACCCCAGACCCGAATGCCCGAAAAACCCCTCACCCCTCTCGAACTCGAAATCATGCACATCCTCTGGGACGCCGGCCCATCCACCGTCTCAGAAGTCCAACCCAAACTCAAGTCCGAGCTCGCCTACACCACCGTCATGACCATGCTCAACGTCCTGCTCCGCAAGGGCAAGGTCAAACGCGTCCAGGACGGACGAGCCTTCCGTTACCGTCCCACCGTCACCCGCCGCAAAGCCACCGGCTCCGCCCTCGAAGACCTCATCAAGCGAGTCTTCGGAGGCTCAACCGAAGCCCTCCTCATGACCCTAGTCGACGGCCGCCGCATCACCTCGAAAGAACTCGAAGCCCTCAGCCGCCAGGTAGCCGAAGCCGAACAAAAAGAACAGAAGAAATCCCAGGAGGCCGAATGAGCTCGCATCTCTTCGAATACGCCCTCAACACTCTCTGGCAGCTTCCCTTACTCGCCGCCGCCACCTGGCTCCTCATCCGCCTCACCCGCCCCACCACCCTCCTCCAACACCTCCTCTGGATCGCCACCTTAGCCACAGCCGCCATCCTCCCCCTCCGCCAGCCAACTGCCTCTCCACTGCTTGATCACGGCCCCACCACTGCCTTATCACTGTCTCGAGCTCCCCAACCCGTCCTCCTCACCTCCACGCTCATCCTCCACGTAGCCCAACTCTGGCTCCTCGCTCTGGCCTTCAATCTCCTCCGCATCACCTACGCCTGGATCACCGCCCGCCGCCTCATAGCCGCCTCTGAGCCGCTAGACTCCGACATCCTCGACCCCGCTCTCCTCGAAATGTGCGCAGAGCGCTTACAAATCGATATCCCCGAAATCCGCCTCACACAATCCACCACACCGGCCGTAGCCGGAATCTTTCACCCGGTCCTACTCCTTCCCACTCACCTCGTCCACAACTTCGAGCTCACCACCGTCCTCCTCCACGAGTTCGCCCACATCCGCCGCCGCGACCCCTTCGTCAACCTCGCCTGCCGCTTGCTCGCTCTC
The DNA here is from genome assembly GCA_964282815.2 of uncultured Granulicella sp. GTDB lineage: Bacteria > Acidobacteriota > Terriglobia > Terriglobales > Acidobacteriaceae > Edaphobacter. Next base: position 370,940 of record CBDIOH010000008.1, on the reverse strand, counting down.
CCCATAGCCTGGCACCCCGTGACTCCCCTCCTACAAACCCGCATCACCCAAACCCGTGAGCTTCTCACAGATTCCCTCGCAGCCCAGGCACTCGGCTCCTCAACCACCTACGCCCGCTCGCTCCTTACCTTAGCCCGCGATCTCTCCCAACTCACCGCCCAACCTCTCGCCCTCGGCCTCTTCCCCGCAAACCGAAGCCAATCAGCCCTGGAGGAACGCATCATGCATCTCATCGCACCTGCACAGCCCGTCCAACGAGCCGTCCGCCTCGCCACCGGTGTCGCCGTCGTCCTCACCGCCACCGCCATCGCCGGCGCCTTCCACCTCCAACCAGCTCACGCCCAAACCAACCCCACTCCAGCTACACCCCCCTCGTCGCTCCTGCAAGCCGCCGTGCACGCTCCGTCAAACCTCCGCTCAATGCCCGTCGCGGCGATCCGCGTGCCTCAGGAACCATATCTCGCGGATCGAAATGTCGACGCGGCAAGAACGTTGCCGATCATGACCCAAACGCCTGAACAAACCTCCCCCGCACTGCCGCTCACTCCGCCAGTGCCGCCCGCACCCGGAACTCAGGTCGCACCCCCCGCACCTCTCCCCTCTCCACGCATTCCGGAACCTGCTTCCGCTCCAATCCCGGCACCCGCTTCACAAACCACCAACATCTTCGACGGCGTTCAGCGCGGTCTCACTCCCGAAGAACAAAATCGCCTCAACGAGCGTCTCGACAGAATCAACGATCAGGTTCGGGCCGCACTCAGCAGCCATCTCTTCAGCGAGCAGCAGCTGACAGACCAGCTCAAGAACCTGAACATCCCGGACCTCAACGCCCAGATGGACGAACTTCGCAAGCAGCTCGACAGCCCCGCCTTCCGCAACCGCATCGAAGAAGCTCAAAAGCGCGCCCAGCAGCATATCCAGCAGAATCTCCAAGAGCATCTCCAGCAGCGTCTGCAGGAGCGTGCAGCCGACCACGCCATCGACTCCGAGGCCCTCCGCCAGGAGATCGCTCAGGTCGCCGGCCAGATGAACATCGTCTCCGCCCAAATCGCCAACGAGCACATCCACATTGACTCCGCCGAACTCCAACGCCAGCTCGACCGCGCCCGCAAACAACTGGAAGAGGCCCAGAAGAAACTCAACCAGGTCACGCCCTAACCAGACCACACCCTAACCAGACCACACCCTAATCAGGTCACACCCTGATCGCCACACCGAACCATCACCCGATCAACGCACCCCCAAGCCTCACGCAGCCTCGTCAAAACCGAAGCGCGCGTGGGGCTTCTTCACGCCCGCCGAACCTTGACGCCACACCCCCCACCCAATACCCTTGAACCAGATGCTCAGCCAAGCCCACCTCTGTCCCTGTTGTTGCAGCCCCAGCCGCTGCCTCTTTGCCTGATCCTGCGAGCCCCCTCCGCACATCCAATCCGCAAAGCCCAGCCGCCCACACACCGCATGTGGGCTTTTCCATGCACCCCATCCATAAGGATTCCGCAATGCCCGACGAAGCCCTCCAAGTAGATTCCGTAGACCCCGCAGCCTCCCCCGCAGCCAAGCCCGCCGCTAAAGAAGTCAAGGAAACCAAGGCCCAGAAGTCCGAGCGCCTCAAGCTCGCCAAAAACCCGTGGGACGCCTGGGATGAGGTCCGCGCCTTCGCTCGCGAGGGACGCGGAGCCGTCCTCCCCGAGTGGACCGGCCTCTACTTCAAGTGGTGGGGCGTCTACACTCAGGGCGACGGCCTCGGCGTCACCGGAGGCACCGCCGGCGAAGGCAAAGCCACCGAATACTTCATGATGCGCATCGCCCTCCCCAACGGTCTCCTCACCAGCCATCAGCTCCGCGTCATTGCCGGCCTCTGCAAAAAATACGCCCGCAACCTCGCCGACATCACCACCCGCCAGAACATTCAGTTCCACTGGCTCACCATCGAATCCCTCCCCGAGATCGTCGACGCCCTCACCGCCATCGGCCTCTCCCCCAAAGGCGCCTGCGGAGACGTCGTCCGCAACGTCACCGGCTGCCCCCTCGCCGGCCTAGACCACCACGAGCTCCTTGACGCGTCCCCCTTGGCCCTCGAAATCGCCCACCGCCTCACCGCAAACCCCAAGTACTACAACCTCCCCCGCAAGTTCAAGATCTCCGTCACCGGCTGCCCCCTCTGGTGCACCTACCCCGAGATCAACGACCTCGCCTTCACCGCTATCAAGAGACAGCAAAATGGGGTAGAAGAAATCGGCTACACCCTCCGCGTAGGAGGCGGCCTCTCCACCGAGCCCCACATGGCCGTCCGCATCCCCGCCTTCATCCCCCAGGACAAAGCTTCAGACGTAGCAGAAGCCGTCGCCGACATCTTCCGCGAGCAACAGGAGCTCCGCGAAAACCGCACCCGCGCCCGCATCAAGTACCTCTTCATGCGCCACGGCTGGACCGCCGAGTCCTTCCTCTCCGCCCTCGAAGCCAAACTAGGTTATAAACTCGACCCTTCTCCCATCGACATCCCAGCCACGTCAGGTGCCGCATCCTCGACCGACGGTCTCATCGTCGGGGAGGATGGGGCATCGAGCGAAGCTCGACCGCTCTCTTCCGATTCCGCACCAAACCCCGAAAACATCCCAGACGACGTCTACCGCGACCACATCGGAGTAACCCCTCAGCGCCAGCCCGGCCTCTCAGCCGTTGGAGCCTCTGTCCTCCGCGGCCGTCTCTCCGGAGACCAGCTCGAATCCCTCGCCAACCTCGCAGAAACCCACGGCGACGGCCATCTCCGCGCCACCATCATGCAAAACATCGTGCTCGTCAACATCCGCAACGAGCAGGTCCGCCCCCTTATCGCCGACCTCAAAGCCATCGACCTCGAAGTAGAAGTAAGCCCCTTCTGGCGCGGAGCCATCGCCTGCACCGGCACCGAGTTCTGCAAGCTGGCCATCGCTGAAACCAAAGCCTTCAGCAAATGGCTCGTCTCCGAGATGGAAGACCGTCTCCCCGGCTTCGACCAGCAGATCAAGCTCCACGTCACCGGCTGCACCAACTCCTGCGGCCAGCACTGGATCGCCGACATAGGCCTCGAAGGCAAGAAACTCAAGCAAAACGGTGTCTCCGTAGACGCCTTCTACTTCTGCGTAGGCGGAGCCATAGGCCGTTACGCCCGCCCCGCCCGCCCCCTCGGCTTCCGAGCCACCGCCGAAGACACCCCCGCCGCCATCGAACGCCTCCTCCGCGGCTACCTCGCCGCCCGCGAACCCGCCGAAGACCTACGCCACTACTTCGCCCGTACCTCGGACGAAGACCTCCGCACCCAACTCAACGGCACCACACTCCCCGCCAGCGAGATCGCCGAACGCGACCCCGCCCCCACCGGAGGCCGCCACGCCCCCGACGCCTGACCGCACGACACCACGGGCCTGTATCTTAGGTGCAGGAGAAATCATGTTCAACTCGATGGTTCGTTCCATCCGCAACTCCGCGATCGCCGTTCTACTTCTCACGGCTGGCTTAGCAGCGGCACAACAGCCCTATCAAATCCTGGACCACTGGAAAATAGGTGGAACCGGCGGCTGGGACTACCTCCTCGCGGACTCCACCGCCCACCTCCTCTACATCACTCACGGCCCACGCGTTGAGGTCGTCGATTCCACCTCCGGCAAACCCGTCGCCGTCATCGCCGGCATGAAAGGCACCCACGGCATCGCACTCGACGATACCGGCAAATACGGTTACATCAGCGACGGTGGCAGCAACAGCGTAGTCGTCTTCGATCGCCACACCTTTCAGACCGTCACCTCCATCCCAGCCGGCACCAATCCCGACGGCCTCGTCTTCGATCCCAGCACCAAAACCGTCTGGGCCTTCAACGGTCGCAGCAAGAACGTCACGGTCATTGACACCACCAGCAATCAGGTCGTCGCCACGCTCGATCTTCCCGGCAAGCCGGAGTTCCCGGTCGCCGACGGCCGCGGCTCCATCTATGACAACATCGAATCCACCAACCAAATCGTCCGTCTCGACGCCGCCGCCAGAAAGCTTACAGCGGCCTGGAAGCTGGATGACTGTGACTCTCCATCCGGTCTCGCCATTGATCGTCAAAACCGAAGGCTCTTTGCCGTGTGCGACGGAAAGAAGATGGCCGTGGTGGACGCCGATAGCGGAAAACAGCTTGCCTCACCCGCGATCGGCGACGGCCCCGACGCCGCCGGCTTCAGCTCAAAACGCCAACTCGCCTTCAGCTCCAACGGAGACGGCACCCTCACCGTCATCGACACAGCTCACGCTTATAAGCCGATTGAAAACCTGCAAACCGCCCGCGGAGCCCGCACCATGGCCTACGACGAAGCCACGGATCGCGCCTACCTGGTAACCGCGCAGTTCGCGCCGCCACCCGCGCCCACCGCCCAGACTCCGCATCCCCGCCCGTCGGCCCTGCCCGACACCTTTGAAGTAATTGTCGTCGGCCGCAAATAGCACGGCAGCGCGGCACGCCTGTCCAGCCTGCAAGCAAGCGCTCTAAGGCTTGCTCTCATCCGGAAGCTTCTGCTCGACCTGCGAGCTCACAGGTCGCCTCGGGCCCAGCAGAACCTGCAGCCCCACATACCCAATCCAACTGGGTTGATTGTTGGACACCGATACGGTCTGAAAGCTTCGTCCGCCCATCAGCAGTAAGTTGAGCGTCTTGTCCTTATTCAGCGCCTGTCGCCCGCCCAGGCCCAACGTCGTCTCCCGCTGCTTGGATACGCCCGTCGCAAACTGCCCCACGCCCTGTCCTGCCGCAATCCGGTTAGCGTCCTGCTGATCGTACAGCTCCACATAGGCCTCCGTGCGTTCGCTGAACTCATGCCCCACCAGCAGCCCGCGACCCCAGCTCTGCGGCACCGTCCGGTTTCCAAAGTTGTAACCAATCTCGCCGTCGAACCGCAGAGGCCCTATACGGCCATTGACCTCCAGCGGAAGAAAGAAGCTCGGCCCAGCTGCCACCAGGCCACGCGGCACCGCCCGAGTTGGATTATCCAGAAACAGCTGTGGATACGTGGAGACGCTTAGGTTCACAACCTGTTCCGGAGCGTCTTCAGCGCCAGGCGAGTCGCCGGAAGCCTCAGCAGGTTCCGCCGCGGCAGGACGGAACGCGCCGAGCAAGCCCGTCCCAAATCGATTCCTCAACCAGCGATCGTCAGGATGATGCTCATAGAAGCGCCACTTGATCCCCAACAAGCTCTGTCCAATGCCGCCAATCACGTGACCAGGCTCCGCCGCGTCCGCCTCCGTCGCACTCTGCGGTCGAGTTTCTTCGATCGTAATCGGTATCTCGTACTTCAGCTGGATCCGCTCACCCAGGCCGTAGTTGATATCGAAGTCCGGCACTTGGTAGGCACCCGCGGCGGGATTTCGATCACCGATCCAGCCAAAGTTGATCTCCCAGTGCTGATTGCCCGGGGTCTCGGGATCGTCCGTCCGGAACGGCGGGCCACCCTGCCCGTGGGCGCAGAGACTCACCAAAGCCATCGCCGCGAACGCTGGAACTCGGAGAAAATGATTCACTTACATCATTATGCTTGGGTTCATCTCATGTGTCGGCCTTCGTCCGCTGAATGCTTCTCGTGCGTCCGGAAATCCGCGCCCAACCAGCTCTCCTTCTACCTATCCAGATCCTTTTCCATGCACAATCCGGCAAGGACGTCCACTTGGCTTTACTTCTGAACCTGCATCTGCGACCAGCTCCCACTCCCCACCTGCCCATTCGGGTTATAAGAAGCCGAGTCCGTCAATATGTACTCATTCGTGTTCCCCGTAGACGAAGCCCAGACATGATCCGCCCCACTCGGCAAAATCACATTGTGCCCACTTGAGTCCCGATACTGCGCCTGGTCCCCCATATACAGCGCAAACTGCTGCGAACTATGCTCCAGCGCCGCCGACCGGTTCGCCGCCACATTGCTCATCACCTGGCTTCGATACTGCTGCACCCCAGCCTGAATATTCGCAATATTCGCCGCCGTTCGCGCATTGTCAGCCTGGATCTCAGACTGAATCTGCGCAAGCCGCTGCTTCGTCACCTGGTGAATATGCATAATGTTCGCAGAGACCTGCATCGACTCCGCCTGGTACTCCGGATCGATCTGGATCGACCCCGCCATCGCCGCAAACATCGGCTCCATCGCGCTCAATTGACCCAACGGCGTCCCGGTAAAGAAAAACATCGGCATAGAGATGGAACTCACCACACCGCCACCCGGCAACTGCGACGTCCGCACCACCTGCATCGCATACAGGTACCCCTCCCCGTCCCCCGACGCGTCATGGTTGGTAAACCGCATCCGTCCCGCCTCCGCCGTAATCCGCGTCGGTAGCTGTCCGCCCTGACGAGCCAGATTTCCATTCGCCTGGCTGACCATCTGCTCCAGCTTCCCGCTCAGCCCCGGAATCGGTTCCAAACTCCCCGCAACCGTGGCTCCCTTCAGCTCCGTTCGACCCAGCTCCGGCAACCGTTCCTCCAGCGGCCGAGCCTGCTCCACCACGCAGTGCGTATTCTGCCCAAACTGCCGGTTGTCCGCCTCGATGCTCTGCACTACCCCGCGGTTGTTCGACCACACCGTATCCGGCACCGGCTTTGAGAGAAACGCAGACTTCTGATCCGGGCTCACCGCGAACAAAATCAACCGCCCGGTCGTCAGGTTGCAGTCCATCTGCTTCGGTTGTTCCTGGGTCGTCCGGAACGTCCAATCCGCCGGAATTAGCATACTCACAATCGTCACATGCTTATGCGGTGCCGCCGGAATTCCAAACTGAGGAATCGCGTTATAGCCCAGATCCCCTTCCTGCGAGACCCGTTTCATCCGAAACGTATGTCCGTCCCCCACAACCCCCGCCTTCCGAACCATGGAAGACCGCGCCTGCTGCGAGAACCCTCGATCACCCCGAGAGCCAATCACACCCAACACTAGAACCGAAACCGGAAAGACACCCAGGAAACATTTCATCATGGGCAAGAGCCTACCAAGCTCCCGCACCCGGTGAAAGCCAAAAATCGCCTCAGCCTTGCAGATCTTCCCGGGTTCGCCACGCAGACCAGTCGCCCGCTTTCCAGAGCAAAACAAAACGTCCCGAAACCTGAAATCAGGCTCCGGGACGTCTGCGGTGAGCTGTTGAGATTGACCTGAGGCGTCCACACTCAAAGTGGGCCTCGGCGAAGAACTTCTTGAACAACCGCCAGGACTAGAGCAAGTGAACGCTCTAAGCCTCAGTCACCTCACGTACTGTTGAACAACTGGAACAATCATTTTTCATAGGCTGGACCATCCTCCTTTCCCGTGTAAGAAGACAGTATCGAAACGCACAATCGAAGTCAAATCCGCCGGCGCTCCCGCCCTCTTGCTAAAGAAATCGCAACAGCAAACACCTTATTTTCATCGACTTATCAAATATTTACGCTCTTCGTATAAATCTCCTGAGAAGATACCGATAGTGCCCCTGAAAGCTCCCACGCTGCTCCTCTACAGCCTGACCCTGCTCGCGCCAGGCATACTCCTGCACGCCCAGGCTCCGCAGCCCGCAACACAGGATCAGCCCTCAGAAGGAGCCGCCGAACCCGGAGCCCCAACCCTCTTCCCCCACTCCAACACCTCCCGCTACTTCATTACCGGCCAGACGAACATCATCTTCCAGTCCCACGGCCCATTCCATTCCCCCTATGAAGGCCCAAACTCCTTCCTCTCCCGCGGCGAATATAAAACCTCCCTGCTCGGCACCCTCTTTCTCGGCTACCAGCTCAACTCCCGCCCCAGCTTCGCCACTGACATCCTCTACGACGAAGAATCCGCCGGTGGCCGTGGCCTCTCCGAAGCCCTCGGCCTCGCCGGCTTCACCAACCTGGACGTCGTCCGCAACCCCTCGCTCGGCTCCATCCCCTACACCGCCCGCGTCCAGCTCCACCAGGTCATCGGCCTTACTTCCACGCTCACTGACTCCGACCGAACTGCCTTCTCCCTCGCCCCAAAACTCCCCACCCGCCGCATCGAGCTCCACATCGGCAAAATGAGCCTCCCGGACCTCTTTGACATCAACGAAATCGGCTCAGACTCCCACCTCCAGTTCATGAACTGGACCGCCGACAACAACGGCGCGTGGGACTACGCCGCCGACACCCGCGGCTATACCTACGCCGTCGTCACCGAGTACGTCGACGGCCCCGTCACCGCTCGCGCCGCCATCGCCCTCATGCCCACCGTCGCCAACGGCATCGACGTCCAGTGGAACCTCCACCGCGCCAGCGGCCAGAACTATGAGCTCGAGCTCCGCCACGGCCTCCTCGAACCCCTCACAGGCAAAAAGGGCGCCATCCGCCTCCTCGGCTTCACCAACCGAGCCAATATGGGCACCTACCGCGTCCAGAACCAGCTCGCTCTGGCAACCGGCGCCATCCCAGTCATCACCGCCCACCCCGCCACCGTCTCCACCAAATACGGCTTGGGCCTCAACCTCGAACAAGAGGTCACCGATAACCTCCGCACCTACGCCCGCTTCGGCTGGAACGAAGGCCAGCACGAAAGCTACGCCTATACCGAAGTCGACCAGACCCTCTCCGTAGGCGCAGACCTCAAAGCCGCCGCCTTCTCCCGCCGCCAGTTCGACAAACTGGGCGTCACCTACATCTCAAACGCCATCAAGCGCGACCACCAGGCCTACCTCGCCCTCGGTGGCCAGGGCTTCCTCCTCGGCGACGGCCGCCTCCACTACGCCCGCGAAGACATCCTCGAGGCTTACTACAATCTGCACGTCACCCACGGCATCTACTACGCCTTCGACGCCCAATACATCACCCACCCCGGCTACAACCAGGACCGAGGCCCCACCCTTGTAGAATCCGTCCGCATGCACGTCGACTTTTAGAGCAGAAACAACGCCTTGCTAGCAAAGAATCGTCATCCTGATCAAAGTTCGGCGCGTTTTTTGCGCCGAACGCAGTCGAAGGACCCCGACGAGGCTCCTCAAGCCAGGATCCTTTCCACTTCCGCACTTCAGCCGCTGAGTCCGCTCTCGCCGCTGCCGACAACTCTCTCGTTTTTAGAGCTCTTCCATCTGGCATCATCAGTCAAGCCGTTCCCGCCCGGAGGTCCTCATGACAGAAGAAAATCCGTTCGGGTCTCCCAGGAAGCTCACCCACGAGCAAGCCCGCATGGAGCAGGCCCTCTACTGGAGCAAAAAAACGATCCCCGAACGCCTGGCCGCTATGACCGCCCTCAACAAACGCCTGTTGAGCATGAGAGGCATTCCATTTGATGAACCAAACCCAGATCTCACTCCTCGCCGCGCTCCTCGCCGCAAACGTTGAGTATGCCGTCGTAGGCGGAGTCGCGGTCAACGCACACGGCTATCTCCGCGCGACCAACGACCTCGACATCTTTATCCGACCCACCCAGCAAAACGCTCGTAGAACCTTCGCTTCGGTCCCAGCGAGGAGCACACCGATATCCTGGCCTCCATCGGCGAAATGACCTCCGACCAGGTCTGGCGCAACCGCGTCCAAACAGAGATCCAAGGCATCCTTATCCCATTCATCTCCAGATCCGACCTCATCGAAAACAAGCGCCAAACCGAACGCCTCCGCGATCTAGCCGACATCGAAGAACTCACCCGCATCCCCGACATCGACCTCTGGCCCCAGACTCCTGGCCCCAGACCCCTGACCCCTGACCCCTGACCCCTGACCCCGAAAGTCCTTCACGCCAGCCCAAACCACGCCACCCTCACCTACGCCACCCCACGCAGCACCCTGAGCGGCCCAATCTCGCGGAGCACCAGGTAACTTTCCCGCTCACCAAAGTAGAACCTTCACCCTCTTGGTACAGACCTAACCCATCTGTTTTGAATATTTTGCACAAAACAGGGGGAGGGGAGGGTATGCCCCCACTTATACTCGATCCATGCTGTTGCCCCTCCTCCTCGAGCTAGCCGTCTTCCTCCTCGGACTCCTCCTCGGCAGCTTCCTCAACGTCTGCATCTCCCGCCTCCCGCACCACCAGTCGATCGCCACCCCCCCATCCCACTGCCCCACCTGCAAAGCTCCCATCCGCCCCTACGACAACATTCCCCTCCTCAGCTGGCTCATCCTCCGAGCCCGCTGCCGCCACTGCAAACAGAAGATCTCCTGGCGCTACCCCGCCATAGAGCTCGTCACAGCCCTCTGGTTCCTCTTCGTAGCCATCAAGCTCTCCGCCCTTCACGTCTTCACCTTCACCGGCCAGTTCACCGCGAGCCAAATCGCCGACGGCTACATCGACCTCCTCGCCCTGGCCATCCTCGGCTTCCTCCTCATAGGCCTCACCGTAATGGACTGGCAAACTCACCGCCTCCCCGACGCCTTCACCCTCACCGGAATCGCCATCGCCCTCTTCCTCATCTGCACCCAGGCCATCTTCCTGGCCCCCAATGAAGCCGACATCACCCTCTCCACCACCCACCAGCTCCGCATGTCGAGCCCCGGCTCCATGGCAGACCAGGGCAACACGTTCCTCACCGGCCCCGAGCACCTCATCTTCGGCCGCCTCCTGGCCATCAGCGCGATCACCCTCCTCGTCTTCGCCATCCGCTGGACCTACCGCCTCCTCCGCCACCGCGACGGCCTCGGCCTCGGCGACGTCAAGATGCTCGCCATGATCGCCGCCTTCCTCGGCTTCTGGCCCACCATCCTCACCCTCTTCCTGGCCACCCTGTTAGCCACCCTCTACGCCCTCCCGCTCGTCCTGACCCGCCGCGCCACTCGCCTCACCAGGCTCCCCTTCGGCTCCTTCCTTGGCGCCGCCGGCCTCATCGCCTCCCTCACCGCCGCCCCCATCATCACCTGGTACACCAACCTCCTCCGCTGAACGAAAGCCTTTCACCTCACCCAAAGAAAAGCCTCGCTGACCACTTTCCACTGACACCTGACCACCGTCTTTCTTGACACTTGACGACCACCCTCCTACCCTCAAGACTGGTCATGACGACAGCTACCCAAAACCCCTACCTCTGGCAATACCTCCCGCTCGTCCTCCAGATCGTCGTCGCCCTCGGTCTCGCCGGCGGCATGGTGGGCGCGTCCTTCCTCATCGGCAAGCACAAAAACTCCCGCACCAAGATGGGCGCGTACGAGTGCGGCATGGACCCGGTAGGCGACGCCCGCGGACGCTTCTCCGTCCGCTTCTACATGGTTGCCATGTTGTTCATTCTCTTCGACGTAGAAGCCGTCTTCATGCTTCCCTGGGCAGTCATCTTCCGCCAGCTCCCCAAAATGGGCTATCCCCGCCTCTTCGGCTTCTGGGAGATGTTCGTCTACCTCGCCTTCGTCGCCGTCGGCCTCTTCTACGTCTGGAAAAAGGGCATCCTGAATTGGGCAAACGACAAAGGGGACCTGTAATGTCTAAGCCAAACCTTCCCCTCGCCGGACATTCAGCCAAGGGAGACCTGTAAATGTACGATCCCGCCTCCGCCCTCAAAGGCACCGAAGCCGTCTTCGCCGCCCATCCGGAGATCCCAGCCGTCCTGGCCCTTAAAGCCATCGCCACCGGCGCCAAGTTCGACCGCAACGAGCTCACCCTAACCGTCGCCCGCGAGAACAACGTAGCCGCCGCCCAGGCTCTCAAAGCAGCTGGCTATAACTTCCTGGAAACCGTCACCTGCGTCGACTGGTATCCCTCAGAGCCCCGCTTCCAGGTCACCTACCACATCCTCTCGCACACCCTCAAAGCCCGTATCCGCCTCATCGTCCTACTCGACGGCGAATCACCGGCCATCGACTCCATCATCCCCGTCTGGCCCTCCGCCAACTTCTACGAGCGCGAGGTCTTCGACCTCTTCGGCATCCACTTCGGAGGTCATCCCAATCTCAAGCGCATCATGATGCCCGAAGATTGGCAAGGCAATCCCCTCCGCAAGGACTACCCCGTCGAGGGATACAGATAGAAGCCTCTCAGCAAAGTCCCTTGTCTTTGCTTTTGATCTCAGTTCGGCAGCCTAGCAGGAGCGAATCATGGCCACAGCCCTCCCCCCCATCAAGCCCGAAGACCTTATCAATCCCTCCATCGACGAGGTCCTCGCAGACTCCGCCGCCCACAACGCCAAGGCCGACCCCAAGGACCACACCATGGTCCTCAACATGGGTCCGCAGCACCCCAGCACCCACGGAGTCCTCCGCCTCGTCCTTGAAATCGACGGCGAAACCGTGGTCTCCTGCGCCCCCGACATCGGCTATCTCCACACCGGTATCGAGAAGACCTGCGAAGCCAAGTTCTACCAGCAGGTCGTCCCCCTCACCGATCGCGTCGACTATCTCTGCCCCATGACCAACAACCTCTGCTACTGCCTGGCGGTAGAGAAGCTGTTGGGCCTCGAAATTCCTGAACGCGCCCAGTACCTCCGCGTCCTCCTCAACGAGCTCACCCGCATCCAGTCGCACCTCGTCTGGCTCGGCACCCACGCCCTCGACGTAGGCGCTCTCACCATGTTTCTGTATTGCTGGCGCGAGCGCGAAGACCTCATGCGCATCTTTGAAAACGTCTCCGGCCAGCGCATGATGACCAGCTACTTCCGCATCGGCGGCCTCTCACTCGAGCCACCTTTGGACTTCTACCCCCAGGTCCAGCGGTTCCTCGACCTCATGCCCGACCGCATCCAGCAGTATGAGGACATGCTCACCGGCAACCCCATCTGGATGGGCCGCCTCAAGGGCGTCGGCCACCTCTCCGCAGCCGACGCCATCGCCCTCGGCGTCACCGGCCCCCCCTTGCGCGCCTCCGGCGTTGACTGGGATCTTCGCCGCGACATGCCCTATAGCGGCTACGAAAAGTTCAAGTTCGACGTCCCCGTCTCGCAAGGCTGCGACGTCTGGGCCCGCTACCAGGTCCGCATGCTGGAGATGCGCGAGTCCCTCAAGATCGTCAAGCAGGCCATGGACTTCCTCGCCGCCCTGCCCGCCAACGCTCCCATCGTCGCCGACGCCCCCAAGATCATCCTCCCCGGCCGCGAGCAGATGAAGACCCAGATGGAGTCCCTCATCCATCACTTCAAAATCGTCACCGAAGGCTTCGGCGTACCCGCCGGCGAAGTCTTCCAGGCCGTCGAATCCCCGCGCGGCGAGATGGGCTACTACGTCGTCTCCGACGGAACCGCCAAGCCCTATCGCGTCCACATGCGCAACCCCAGCTACGCCACCCTGCAGGCTCTCGAAACCATGTGCAAAGACCGCCTCCTCGCCGACGTAGTTGCCGTCATAGGTTCCATCGACATCGTCCTGGGCGAAATCGACCGTTAGCACCAAACAAACTTAGACCTAAGCTCCAGCTCGATCGAGCCTTCACCACATAAAGCGACCTCGGGGATCCACCATGAGCGAAAAAGTCAATTGGACCACAATAGGAAAGCAGTTTCAGCTCCTCGCAGACGAACAACCATCTCCAATGCAGCAACGCCCGTTTCTCATCACCCAACACCCCCAATCCATCGAGACTCCCGCCCACCACGCTGAGAACCTCACCACCACCATTCGCGCTCTCAAGCTCCACTTCATGCACGCCGTCGAAGCCTTCAACCAGGGAGTCACCTCAGACCACCTCAAGCTCGTCCTCATGGGCCCCGGCGACCCAAAATTCATTGTCGTTCGCGGATCCATCTCTCTCGCCTTTGAAAAGACCGCCACCCACATCTGCCAGGTCATCCAGCATCACCGCCACAAGTCCTTTGAGACGCAAAAATGCTACGAGCTCAATCTCGAAGGAAACCTCATCGTTCCCACCGGCGAAGGCACTCTCCGAATCGATCAGGTCGTCGACCTCGCCCTCTGGGAGCTCCTCAGCACAGAAGAGAAACCGTCCTTTGCCAAGGTCTCAGGCCATTGACCCAGGACCCTCTCACGTTGGACCCCAAGCGTCTGGCCGTCGAACTCTGGACCTCCTGGGCGTCCCTGTTACGCTCCTACGCCGCCGTAGCCGGCCTCAACAGCACCCATCACGCCGTCGTTGAAGTCGGCGCGGAAGAGATCATCCTCCGCGTCGACACCCGCTGGCATCGCTTCACCCACACCGCATCCCTGTCCAGCCAAGGTGTCCACCAACCCTTCTCCCTCAACGAGAACGGCACCGTCACCCTGGGTGAAACAACAGAAGAAATGGACCTCCTGGCCGAGCAGATCACCCGCGATCTCCTCACGATTCCCGCCCACTAAGCATTCGCCTTAACTTTCTCGACCCCGCCAAACACCCCCACCACGCTTGCCACGCAATGCGATACCCTGTAAGTCATGGCCGCCATCGCCCAATCCATCTTTTCCCCGGACACAGCCGCCCGCTTCGACCATCTCGCCACCATCTACCCCCTCAAGCGCTCCGCCCTCGTCCCCATGCTGCTCTACGCCCAGGACGAGGTCGGCTACGTCTCCGAAGCCGTCATCAAGGAGATCGCCCAGCGCCTTGACCTCTTCGACCTCGACGTCCGCAACGTCCTCTCCTACTACTCCATGCTCCGCACCAAGCCGGCCGGCAAGTACAACGTCCAGGTCTGCACCAACATCTCCTGCATGCTGCGCGGCGGATACGAGATTCTCGACCACTGCAAAGCCAAGCTCGGCATCGGCCACAAGCAGGTCACCCCGGACGGAATGTTCTCCCTCGAAGAAGTCGAATGCATCGGCGCCTGCTGCTGGGCACCCGCCCTCCAGGTCAACTACGACTTTCACGACGACCTCACCCCCGCCAAGGTCGACGATCTCCTCGCCGAATACGCCGCAGGCCGCGGAACTGACACAAAGTAACGACATCAACTGAAGGACGTGCAGTAAATGCCCAGAAACGTCTCCCATCCCGATGAAGTCATCGTCCTCAAGCGCCGTTTTGGCACAGGCGCGGCCAGCATCGACAAGTACCTCGAGCAGGATGGCTACAAGGCCGTCCAACTCGCCCTCTCACAAGGCCCGGACAAGATGGCCGGCTGGATCATCGACGTCATGAAGGCCTCCGGCCTCCGCGGCCGCGGCGGCGCCGGCTTCCCCACCGGCATGAAGTGGAGCTTTGTCCCCAAGCAGTCCGCGAAGCCCAAATACGTCCTCGTTAACGGAGATGAGTCCGAGCCCGGCACCTGCAAAGATCACGTCATCTTCCTAGAAGACCCGCACGCCGTCATCGAAGGCACCATGATCGCAGGCCTCGCCATCGGCTCGAAGCTCGGCTTCATCTATCTCCGCGGCGAGTACCGCTACCTGCTCAAAATCGTCGAGCAAGCCGTCGCCGACGCCTACGCCAGGGGCTTCCTCGGCAAGAACATCTTCGGTTCCGGCATCGACTTCGACGTGATCACCCAGACCGGCGCCGGCGCCTACGAGGTCGGCGAAGAATCCGCCCTCATGGAGTCGCTTGAAGGCAAGCGCGGCGTACCCCGCATTAAGCCCCCGTTTCCCGCGGTCGTCGGCCTTTACGGCGGCCCCACCGTCATCAACAACGCGGAAACCATCGCCTCTGCCCCGCACATCCTCCTCATGGGCGGCGAGGCCTATGCCAAGCTCGGCTCCGAACGCAACGGAGGCACCCGCCTCTTCGGCATCTCCGGCCACGTAGAAAAGCCCGGCGTCTACGAGCTTCCCATGGGCTACAACCTCTCGAAAGCCATTTACGAGGTCGCCGGCGGCGTCAAGGGCGGCAAAAAGCTCAAAGCCGTCGTCCCCGGAGGCAGCTCCTGCCCCGTCCTTACGGCAGACGAGCTCAACGTCGGCCTCGACTTCGACCAGATGGGCAAGGCCGGCACCATGCTCGGCTCCGGCGGCATCGTCGTCCTGGATGAAACCGTCTCCATCGTCGAGTTCGCCCTCCGCGTTATCAGCTTCTACCAGCACGAGTCCTGCGGCTGGTGCATCCCCTGCCGCGAAGGCACCGATTGGATCAAAAAAACCCTCGCCCGCGTCTACGCCGGCGGCGGCAGCAAAAAGGACGTGGACAACGTCCAGTACCTGGCAGAAAACATGATGGGCCGCACGTTCTGCCCACTTGGCGATGCAGCCGCAATGCCCACACTGGCCTTCGTCAAGAAGTTCCGCAAAGAGTTTGAAGACTACATTGAAGGCAACCGCGCCGGAACCCCCGTCATGAGCGAACAGGAGCTCGTCGGAGCCGGCCACTAAGCGTTATGCCGCCCGAATATCGCGAGTTCATCAGACGGCTCAAAGATGAGGGATGGACGCTAAAATCGCAGGAAGGCAGTCATCAGCAATGGGTACACCCCGCAACAGCCAGTAAAGTTACTGTCGCGGGCCATCCAAATGACGATATTCCAAAGGGCACCTTACGGAAAATGAAGAAGCAAGCGGGGTTCAAATGACAAAGGACTTCTTGGTTGTCTTCGAAGCAGGCCCCACAAGCTTCGGAGCGTTTGCACCAGACATAGACGGCTGCTTCGTAGTGGGCGAAACTTTTGAAGTCGCCCGGCAGCGTTTCCTCGATGCCTCTAAAGCTCACCTGGAATGGCTCGCCTTGGATCACGAGCCCATTCCTGAACCAGCCACCACCACCTTCGATTTCAGACGTGAAGAAGACGATGAGATCGGACACTACGTCGTCGAGTGGCTGCCGATCCCTGTTCCTCAAACAGACTCTCGTGCCCTCACCGCAGCGTAGCGCAGATCGCGCCCAGCAGGCCGCCTAAGGACCCCAAGATATGCCAGACGTAACCCTCACCGTAGACGGCCGCCAAATCACCGCCCCTGCCGGCACCCTCCTCATCGACGCCTGCAAGACCGCCGGCATCGACATCCCCGCCTTCTGCTACTACCCCGGCCTCTCCCTCCAGGCGGCCTGCCGCATGTGCGTCGTCCGCATCGAGAAAATGCCCAAGCTCCAGACCGCCTGCACCACCCCGGTCGCCGAGGGCATGATCGTCGCCACAGAAACCCCTGAAATCGCCCAGGCCCGCAAGGCCACCCTCCAGCTCCTGCTCGGCAACCACCCCCTCGACTGCCCCGTCTGCGACGCCGGCGGCCAGTGCGAGCTCCAGGACATGACCTTCAAGTACGGCGCGGCAGACAGCTTCTACGCCGAGCCCAAAAACCACCGCGAAGAGCAGAAGTGGTCTCCCGTCGTCTACTTCGACCGCCCCCGCTGCATCCTCTGCTACCGCTGCGTCCGCATGTGCGGAGAAGGCATGGACGTCTTCGCCCTCGGCATCCAGAACCGCGGCTCTTCCTCCATCATCGCCCCCAACTCTCCCGCAGCCGAAAACCCCGCAGCCCTCGGCGGAGACGGTCTCCCGCACGTCGACTGCGAGCAATGCGGCATGTGCATCGACGCCTGCCCGGTGGGAGCCCTAACTTCAGGTACTTACAGATATAAGACCCGCCCCTGGGAGATGAACCACGTCTCCACCATCTGCACCCACTGCGGTGACGGCTGCAAGACCACCCTCGGCGTCCGCAGCACAGCCGACGGAGCCGAAATCGTCCGCGGCGACAACCGCGACAAGTCCGGCATGAACGGAGACTTTCTCTGCAACAAGGGTCGCTACGCCTTCGACTTCGCCAACCATACCGACCGCCTCACGAAGCCCCTCGTTCGCAACGCTCAGGGCGTCCTCGCCCCCGTCACCTGGGAGTTTGCCTTTGACCACATCGGCAAGCGCCTGAAAGAGCTCCGCGATGCTCGCGGAGGAGAAAGTACAGCCGTCATCGGCTCCAACCGCCTTACCAACGAGGAGTCCTACCTCCTCCAGAAGTTCGCCCGCACCGTCCTCCGCACCAATAACATCGACCACCACCGCACCGCAGACCACGTAGCCTTCGCCCAGGCCCTCAGCGGCCACGAAGGCCGCACCGCGAGCCTGAAAAATACCCTCACCGCCCCCGCCGTCCTCCTCGTAGGCGGCGACCCCTCGAACCAGTCCCCCGCCACCGCCTGGAACCTCCGTTCCAACGTCCGAATCAATGGCGCGAAGCTCTACGTCGTCAACCACGAAGAGATCAAGCTCCGCCGCCAGGCCAAAGCCTTCGTCCGCCTGCAGCCCTTCAGCTACGGCGCCCTCGCCGCCTTCCTCAACGGAGACGACGCCTCCGCCTCGGCCGCCGTCCAGAACACCGAAGCCCTCCACGGCTTCCGCGACACCCTCCGTCAAACCGAGAACCTCCTCATCCTCATCGGCTCCGAACTCCGCGGCCAGGACCTCAAGCACCTCATCGACTTCGGCCTCACCCTACCCGGCGCCCAATTCGCTCTCCTGTCCGACTACGTCAACAGCCGCGGCGCAGCTGACATGGGCGTCCTTCCCGACATGCTCCCCGGCTACACCCCCGTTGGCAGCCAGCACTTTGCCGAGTACACCAACGCCCCCGCCACGAGAGGCCTCGACCTCCTGGAAATCTTCGACGCCGCCGCCGCAGGCAATCTCTCCGCCCTCTACGTCGTCGGCGCCAACCCGGTCCTCCGCTACACCATCGATCCCGCCGCCCTCAAGAACACCTTCCTCGTCGTCCAGGATATGTTCCTCACCGAAACCGCCGTCCTCGCCGACGTCGTCCTCCCCGCCGCCAACCTCTACGAAAAATCCGGCTCCGTCACCAACCACTACGGCGACCTCCAGCAGGTCAAAAAAGCCGCCGACCGCGCCGGCGTCCGCACCGACTTCGAGATGATCGTCCGCATCGCCGACCGCATGGGCGCGCACATGCAATCCCTCATCCCCTTCGGCAAAGGCAGCCGCGGCGACATGGGCCAAACCCGCGGAGCCCAGTCCGGCGAGGCCGACCGCCACGCCGTCTGGCTCACCGCCCAAAACCTCGAACCCCGCCTCAGCCCCTTCGACCCCAACGCCATCCTCGACGAAATCCAACGCCTCGTCCCGGGCTACGACAAGCTCCTCCGCCTCCAGCTCCTGAGCGGAAACGATCAACACTTAGAGCCAGGCCAGCACCTGGAACCCTCCGCCAAAGAACTCGTCCAGATCACCCCCCGCCGCGACCTCGTCCTCCCCTCCGGCGACACCCTCTTCACCTCCGGAACCCTGGGCCACTACAGCCCCATGCTCCTCGACCTCCAGGAAAACGAGTCCCGCAAACACATCACCACCATCGCCGCCGACTAACCGACTAAGGACGAAAGAAGCCCATGACCCATCTCACCGACTTCCAAATCTTCTTCCTCCTCACGATCCTCAAGGTCGTCGTCGTGCTCGTCATCACCCTCACCGCGGTCGCCTACACCGTCCTGCTGGAGCGCAAGCTCCTCGGCCGCATGCAAAACCGCTGGGGACCATCCCGCACCGGCCCCTTCGGCCTCCTCCAGCCCCTCGCCGACGGCATCAAGCTCTTCCTCAAGGAAGACCTCACCCCCATGCTCGTTGAAAAGCCCCTCTTCCTCATCGCCCCTATCATCGCCCTCGGCTGCGCCCTGATCTCCATCGCGGTCGTGCCCTTCGGCGCTCCCACCATCTTCCACGGCGTAGACCTCTTCGAGATTGCCAACCTCAACATCGGCCTGCTCGTCATCCTCGGCATCACCAGCATCGGCGTCTACGGAATAGCCCTCTCCGGCTGGAGCAGCAACAACAAATACAGCCTCTTCGGCTCCCTCCGCGCCACCAGCCAGGTCATCTCCTACGAGTTAGCCCTAGGCCTATCCCTCGTAGGCGTCGTTCTCCGCGCCGGCTCGCTCAACCTGCGCGACATCGTCGCCAGCCAATCCGCCCACGGAGCCCTCTCCTGGAACGTCTTCGGCGGCTTCCAGATCGTTGCCTTCTTCATCTATCTCATGAGCGCTTACGCCGAAACCAACCGCTCTCCCTTCGACCTCCCCGAGGCCGAATCCGAGCTCACCGGCGGCTACCACACCGAATACTCCTCCATGAAGTTCGCCATGTTCTTTATGGCCGAGTACGCCAACATGATCACCGTCGCCTGTGTCGCCACCCTCCTCTTCTTCGGCGGCGCGACCAGCCCCCTCGGCCACCTGCTCCCGCCCATCCACAACATCTTCCTCGCCGGCTTCGTCTCCATCCTCTGGTTCGTCGTCAAGATCATCGCCTTCATCAGCCTCTACATCTGGGTCCGCGCCACCCTCCCCCGCTTCCGCTACGACCAGCTCATGGGCTTCGGCTGGAAGTTCCTCATGCCCGTAGCCATCGTCAACATCCTCGCCACCAGCCTGGTCCTAGCCTTCAAAGGCTAACTCGGTCCATCTGCTACCCTAACCCCATGCAGGTCACCATCGAAATCCCGGATCAGTTCCTCGACAGCCTCATCCCCGCAGGCGCCGACCCGGCTCGCACTCTCTTCGAACAGTCCGTTGCCGCTGCCTATCGCGACCGCCGCATCGGCCCGGAAGAGGTTCGCGTCCTTCTTTCCCTTCCCACCAGTGTCCACGTCCTGGAATTCCTGCAGAAATATGACGTCTGGGGTTACACCATCGAGGATCTCGACAGCGATCTGGCCGCGCTTGAATCGCTGCGAGCGCGCTCGGAGGCCGGAAAAGCAGCTTGATCGTAGTCTCCGACACCAGCCCGCTTAACTACCTCATCCTCCTCGATCAGATCGAGTTCCTCCCACGCCTCTTCGGCCGCGTCATCGTTCCTTCCGCGGTCCTCACGGAGATGCGTGACCGAAATGCTCCCCAACGCGTACAGGCCTGGGCCGCCAATCCACCTTCGTGGGTAGACCTGCCGCCTGCCATTCACCTCGATGCGACCCTGAATCAGGCCCTCGGCCCGGGAGAGCGCGAAGCAATCAGTTTGGCTCTTCAAATCGGCGCAGACTTTGTTCTCGTAGATGAGCTTCTAGGGCGATTGGAAGCCAAACGTCGCAACCTCAAGGTCACAGGCACACTCGGCCTGCTCCTAGAGATAGCCCTCATTGAAAAGTACGATCTCGCACAGATACTCCGGCAACTCAGAGCTTTTGGCTTCTACCTGTCGATCGACTTGGAACGATTAGCGCTGGCCCAGTTCACTGCCCGTCTCTTGAAATAAGCGCCGACAGAGAAAGGCCGGAGCATAAGCCCCGGCCCATCCCACTTCCCACTGCAAAACTACTTCTTCTGTACAGCCGACTTCGCGTGTGCCTCGGTCGACTTGCCGTGCGCATCCGTCGACGCCTTATGCGCGCTCTCGGAGTGCGCGCGCCTCTTCGTGCTGTCCTGCATCGTGCTTCTCTGCCGCAGCCGTGTGGTGAGCCGCTGCTTCCGTGTGGTGCTTCGCCCCTTCCTTGTGCCCTTGCTTAGCCAAAATCATTTCCTTGTTTTCTGAGCCCGTTTGAGCTCCGGCCTCATAGAAACACACTCTCGCTACGCTTCACCACCATCGCTGCCAACAATTCACGCCCGCTTCAAACCCAACCCTCGGGACCCATTACTACCTCAATCCAGCGTAGCGAAGATCCCCGCCACGTCCAGATAAATCCCCGTCCCCGCAATCTCCAGACGATCCCCCTCCACCGCCTTCATCCCAAACCGCCCATACGTCGCCGCCGATCGGTCGCTCGGGTCCAGAATCCACAGATTCTCCGCCCCCATCGCCACAAAATCATCCAGTCGCTTCATCACCCGCCCCGGCCGATCCTCCGGCGATAAAATCTCGATACAAAGCAGCGGAGGCGTCACCCGCACCCTCTCCTTGCCATCCCCCTGCCACATCACACAAACATCCGGCAGCCGGACCCGCGTTTTAGAAGTCCGCGTTCGATATCCCGCGAGCACATCAATCTTCCACTCCGCACGATGGTTAAAGAACCACGCGCCTATCGCAGCCTGTAGAAAGCCATGATCCCACTCACCCGTGTTCTTCCCCTCGAGCACCCCATCCACATACTCGAGGCCGGCTCATAGCTCGTCGCCAGGTACTCCTCAATCGGGATCAGTTCGCGGATCGTGGAAGCGCTCACCATGGCAATCTCCTTTCGTTATTATGCACCGCACTCTTCACACCCCCATCCCTCATCAACCCCCGTGCTTTACAATCAACAGGAACCCCGGAAGCAGACGAACGTCGCTGAGGAACAGGCGGACCTCTCGTACCCTTTAGGAGCCCATGCAACTCGCACTCTTCATCATCTTCGCCGCGCTGGCCATCGCAGGAGCCCTCAATCTCCTTCTGCAAAAGCATCCCATCAACTCCGCCCTCTCCCTCGTCGTCGTCATGATGAGCCTCGCCGTCCTCTACTGGACCCTCGGGGCCGAGTTCCTCGCCGCCGCCCAGGTCATCGTCTACGCAGGAGCCATCATGGTCCTCTTCGTCTTCGTCGTCATGCTCCTCAACGCCGGCGTCGAAGAAAAAACCACCGGCAGCAAGGCCGCATACTTCGCCGGCATCCCCGGAGCCACCGCCGTCTTCTGCCTCCTGTCCTTCGTCTTCCTCACCGAATCGAAGGCCCTGGGTTACGCCCGCCTCGGCGGCATGTTAGACAACGGCCTCTCGAACATCGTCGAGATCTCCCGCGTCCTCTTCACCAAGCTTCTGCTTCCCTTTGAAGTCACCAGCATCCTTATCCTGGTCGCCATCCTCGGAGCCGTCGTCCTCGCCAAGAAAGACGAGCCCCTCACCGCCAAGCCCATCACCACCACGGCCGAGTTGGAAGCCAAGGAAGAGGTCCACGCATGAGCCTGGCCCATACCTTCCTGACCACTCAGGTCCCCATCGCGGCCTACCTCATCCTTGCCGCCGTCCTCTTCTCCATCGGCATCGCCGCCTTCCTCATCAAGCGCAATGTCATCAGCATCTTCATGTCGATCGAGCTCATGCTCAATGCCGTGAACCTCACCTTTGTCGCCTTCGCCCATCGCTGGCACGCGCTCTCCGGACAGATCTTCGTCTTCTTCGTCATGGTCGTCGCCGCGGCCGAAGCCGCCGTCGGACTCGCCATCATCATCGCCATCTTCCGCACCCGCCAGACCCTCAACGTAGACCAGATCAACCTCATGAAGAACTAAGGGCTGACCCATTCCATGAACCCAAACACCCTCTGGCTCATCCCGCTCTGCCCGCTCCTCGGCTTCCTCCTCAACGGAACTCTCGGCCGCCGATTCTCGCGTCCCGTCGTCACCGCCGTCGCGCTCCTTGCGACCATCCTTCCTGCCGTCAAAGTCGCCCAACTCTGGCTCTTCATGAAGTCCGCCGGAGCCCCGCTCGTCCTCACCGTCGTCTCCCGGCCGTGGATCCAAATCACCGGCTTCCACGTCAACTTCGCCCTCACCGTTGATCACCTCACCCTCATCATGCTCGCCGTCGTGACCGGCGTCGGCTTCCTCATCCACCTCTACTCCGCCGGCTACATGGCCCATGAAGACGGGTACTGGCGCTTCTTCGCCTACCTCAACCTCTTCATGTTCTTCATGTCTATCCTCGTCCTCGCGGAGAGCTTCCTGCTCCTCTTCGTCGGCTGGGAGGGCGTCGGTCTCGCCTCGTACCTCCTCATCGGCTTCTACTTCACCCGCGACTCCGCCGCAGACGCCGGCAAGAAAGCCTTCATCGTCAACCGCATCGGCGACTTCGGCTTCCTCCTCGCCATGTTCCTCCTCATCCAGCACTTCGGCACACTCAGCTTCACGGAAGTCTTCGCCAAGGCCGCAGCGACGCCCGGCACCGGCGGTGTCTTCACCGCCATCTGCCTCCTGCTCGTCCTCGGAGCCGCCGGCAAGTCCGCCCAGATTCCCCTCTACGTTTGGCTCCCCGACGCCATGGAAGGTCCCACCCCCGTCTCCGCATTGATTCACGCTGCCACCATGGTCACCGCGGGCATCTATCTCGTTGCCCGCTGCCACTCTCTTTTCGACCGCAGCCCCGCCGCCCTCATCGTCGTCGCCCTCATCGGTGCCGCCACCGCGCTGCTCGCCGCCACCATCGCCCTCGTCCAGACCGACATCAAGCGCGTGCTCGCCTACTCCACCGTCTCCCAGCTTGGCTACATGTTCCTCGCCTGCGGAGTCGCCGCCTACTCCGCCGCCATCTTCCACCTCGTCACCCACGCCTTCTTCAAAGCCCTCCTATTCCTCGCTGCAGGCAGCGTGATCCACGCCCTCTCCGGGGAGCAGGACATGACCGTCATGGGCGGTCTCCGCAAGCGCATCCCGGTCACCTTCTGGACCATGACCATGGGCGTCATCGCCATCGCCGGCATCCCGCCCTGGGCCGGCTTCTTCTCCAAAGACGAGATCCTCTACCAGGCCTTCACCTCGCCCTCGCCCATAGGAAAATTAGTCTGGGCCGTCGGCCTCCTCACCGCCGGCATGACCAGCTTTTACATGTTCCGTCTCTGGTTCAAAACCTTCTTCGGAGACCCCCGCTTTGACGAAGCCCATCTCGGCGACCAGCATCAAGACGCCCAACACGGCGCAGCCGAACACGACGAGAGCCAGGTCGCTCAACACCACGGCGTCCACGAATCCCCCTGGATCATGACCGTCCCCCTCGCCATCCTCGCCGTCCTTTCCATCATCGGAGGCTGGGTCGGCGTTCCCGCAGCCCTCGGCGGCCACAACGAGATCGAGCATTTCCTCGACCCTGTATTCGCCGCTACCGGAGCCGCCGAACCCATCGCCCAGACATCCCACAGCCTCGAGCTCGGCCTCGCCATCGTCTCCGTCCTCGTCGCCCTCCTCGGTCTCGGTATCGCCTACGCCCTTTACTACCGCAAACCCGGCACCGCCGGAGCCTTCGCCGCCCGCCATCCCGCGGCCTACGCCCTCGTCTCCAACAAGTTTTACGTCGACGAGTTCTACAACACCTTCCTCGTCGGCGGCCTGCTCCTGCTCACCCGCGGCCTGCTCGCCGGCCTTGGTGAGTTCCTCGTCGACGGCTTCGGCCACTTCACCCGCTGGGTCGCCTTTGACTTCGGCGAACTCACCCGCCGCATTCAGTCCGGCAATCTCCGCTCCTACGCCGGCTGGCTGGCCCTCGGAGCCGCCGCCGTCATGGCCATCATGATCTTCGGACGAGTCCTAATCCACCCCTGACGACTTACCACTTTTCACTTACCACTTACCACTGTTCACCTACCACTCACCACTCACCCCTGACCACTGTCTTTCCTATGAACCCAGACACCTTCATCCTCACCCTCATCGTCTTCACCCCCCTCGCCGGAGCCATCCTCCTCGCGTTCCTCCCGGCCCGCGGCAAAACGATGCAGTTCACCGCCCTCGCCATCACCCTCCTCACCTTCCTCTTCACCCTCCACCTTCCCGCGCACTTCCACTCCGCCGCCCCCGCCAACTCCTTCCAGTTCGTCACCGACCTTCCCTGGATTCAAGCCCCCGCCATCCGCTACCATCTCGGCGTCGACGGTATGAGCATGTGGCTCGTCGTCCTTACCGGCCTTTTAGCTCCCCTCGGCGTCCTCGGCTCCTGGAACGTCGAGTCCATTAACGCCCGCGCCAAAACCTTCTACGTCCTCTTTCTCCTCCAGCAGGTCGCCATGCTCGGCCTCTTCGTCTCGCTGGACCTCTTCCTCTACTACGCCTTCTTTGAGCTCTCCCTCGTGCCGATGACCATCCTCATCGCCACCTTCGGCCGCACCCGCAACCGCCGCCCCGCCGCCTTCAAGTACTTCGTCTACAACTTCGTCCCCTCCGCGCTCCTCCTCGTCGGTATCCTCTGGCTCTACGTCAAGACCGGCTCCTTCCAGTTGCCCACCCTCGCCGGCATCGCAGCCATGCACGCCATCAGCCCCAACTCGACCGCCCTCTGGCTCTGCTCCTTAGCCTTCCTCCTCGCCTTCGCCGTCAAAGTCCCCATCTTCCCCCTCCACGGCTGGCTCAAAGACGCCATCTGCGAGGCCCCCACCGCCGCCGTCATGGTCCTCGCCGGAAAAACCGGCCTTTACAGCATCCTCCGCTTCTCCTTCACCATCTTCCCCGAGCAGTCCCACCGCATCGCCCCTCTCCTCATCGCTCTCGGCGCTGTCGGCATCGTCTACGGCGCCCTCATCGCCATCACCCGCAACAACCTCAAGGAACTCGCCGCCTACTCCACCCTCTCGCACCTCTCCTTCATCACCTTAGGCATCTTCTCGTTCACCGTATCCGGCCTCGACGGCGGCATCTTCCAGATCCTCAACCACGGCATCTCCGGCGGCGCCCTCTTCCTGCTCCTCGGCCTCCTGTACGAGCGCTACGGCACCTACGACATGCGCGACTACGGCGGCCTCGCCCAGCGCCTTCCCTGGATCGTCACCCTCTTCGTCATCACCACCCTCTCGCTCATCGGCCTGCCGGGGCTCAACTCCTTCGTCGGCGAGTTCCTCATCCTCGCCGGCTCCATGCAATCCGCCTTCGTCGCCCACCGCGTCCTCTGGACCGTCCTCGCCACCACCGGCGTCATCCTCTCCGCCGCCTACATGCTCCTCATGATCCAGCGCGTCTTCTACGGCCACCTCAGCACCGGCTCCCACCACAAGCCCGCCCTAGACCTCCAGCCCCGCGAGCATTTCGCCCTTTGGCCTTTAGTCGCCTGCATGGTCGCCATGGGCGTAGCCAGCCCGTACTGGATGAAGTCCCTCGACACCAACGCCTCCGCCATGGCCCTCACCCACGGCCGTGTCGTCTTCCAGGCCCTGCCCACCCACACCGAATCCGAAATCTACCCCCAACCAGCCCAACCCGTGGACCCCCGTCCTATGTTTGTAGACCCTTCCCTAGCCGCCGGAGCCCTCCACCAGAAGCCCGCCCAGCCCCTCCCCGGAGCCCGCTACTAATGAACCCCACCCTCCTCTCCCTCCTCCCGGAAATCCTCCTCACCCTCGCCGGCGTCTTCGTCATGGTTGCCGAGCCCTGTCTTCCCGCCGAATCCTCCCGCAAGCCCCTCGGCTGGTTCGCCCTCCTCGCCACCTGCTTCTCCGGCCTCGCCGCGTACTTCCAGCTCCTCTACGTCAACGCCGCCCGCGCCCCCATCTCTGCCTTCTCCAACACCATCCAGGTCGACGCCTTCTCCGTCTTCTTCCATCTCCTCATCGCCGCCATCGTCATCGTCTCCCTCCTCGGCTCGCTCGACTACTTCGACCGTCCCAACGGCCACGCCGGCGAGTACTTCGCCCTCATGCTCTTCGGCGCCGTCGGCATGATGCTCATGACCTCCTCCACCGAGCTCCTCATGGTCTTCATCGGCCTCGAAATCTCCTCCATCTCCTCCTACATCCTCTGCGGATTCCGCAAAGGCCGCGCCACCGGAACCGAGTCCTCCATCAAGTACTTCCTCCTCGGCAGCTTCTCCACCGCCTTCTTCCTCTACGGCATCGCCCTCGCCTTCGGAGCCACCGGCTCGACCCAGATCGCCGCCATCGCCCAGGCCCTCGCCACCGGCACCAACACCCCCACCCTCGCCCTGCTCGCCCTCGGCATGATCATCATCGGCTTAGGATTCAAGGTCTCCGCCGCCCCCTTTCAGGTCTGGACACCCGACGTCTACCAGGGCGCACCCGCTCCCGTAGTCGGCCTCATGTCGACCGCCCCCAAAGCAGCCGCCTTCGCCGTCCTCATCCGCATCACCTTCATCGGCTTCCCCACCATCGCCCCCCGATGGGCCGCCCTCCTCTGGATCATCGCCGCCCTCTCCATGACCGTCGGCAACCTCGGCGCGCTCCTCCAGAAGAACGTCAAACGCATGCTCGCCTACTCGTCCATCGCCCACGCCGGCTATCTCCTCGCCGCCTTCACCGCCCTCCCCGGCCGCGGCATCTCCGCCGCCTGCTTCTACACCGCCACCTACGCCGCCATGAACGTCGGAGCCTTCGCCTGCATCACCCAGCTCGCCGGCTATGAAGAGCACCACCGCACCCTCGACGACTTCACCGGCGCAGCCCTCCGCCGCCCCTTCCTCGGCGCCCTTCTCGCCTTCTTCCTCCTCTCCCTCATCGGCATCCCCTTCACCGGCGGCTTCTTCGGCAAGTTCTACGTCTTCTCCGCCGTCATCGCCGGAGGCCACACCTGGCTCGCCGTCGTAGGCCTCCTCAACTCCGGCCTCGCCTGCATCTATTACCTCCGCCTGCTCGCCGCCCTCTACACCCGCCACCCCCACGAGCGTGGCAACGACCGCGCCATCTTCACCCGTCTTTCGATCCCCGCCACCCTGGGCCTGGCCACCAGCGCCATCCTCACCCTGGCCCTGGGCGTCATCCCCGGCCGCACCCTGGACCTCACCAACCAGGCCGCCGCTCAACTGCTCTTACCGACCGAACAGAAATAGTCCTGCCGGACGGGCGTCCTACGCGGGCAGCGGTCACTTCGTTACGTATATACCGGTCGAGTCACACCCCTCACCCAACCTCCGAGTGTTGCTCGGCACGTGCCGGACAACGTCCGGACCCATGCTGCCCAACCTGCCCTGACCAGATAACACGGTACGAAGTACCCGCCCCACGCGCAGTGGGCCCGTCCGGCAGGACAAGTCGTTCCATAAACAGAAAGGCCCCTGACGCATTTGTCAGGGGCCTTTCTGTTTAAGAATCAGTTGTCCTTAGACGACCTTGATGAAGATGATCACGAACGTGAACAGTGCCAGTGACTCGATAAACGCCAGACCGATCAGCAGGAACAGGAAGATTCCCGGACGAGCGCCCGGATTCCGAGCCAGAGCCTCGGTCGCCGAAGCCGTCGCCCGGCCCTGCCCCAGACCGCAAAGCCCGGCGGCAATCGCCATGCCCAGACCGGCGGCAATCGATACCCACCAGTGGCTGGTCTCAGCCGGGGCTGCACCCTGCGCGAATGCCGGCGTCGCGAGCGTCATCGCGGCCAGCGTCATGAAGAAGAACTTGCTCATCTGCAAAAACTTTGCCATTGACCTTACTCCAAGCCCCCGTCAGAATGTTCGCCGCCAGTGGGTGGTTGATGCTCACCGTACTGGCACCCTCACGCTAAGCGGCGAGTAAAACAGCCAGCTCAGAGGGGGCGCCCCGGAACCGGCAAAACCTGATCGAGCTACCACCAACCCGCCCTCACGCGAAGCGTCGAGAACGGCACGAAGTGCTCAATGCTCGTGCGAAACCGCCAGCGAAAGATAGATCATCGCCAGCACCATAAACACATACGCCTGCACCAGAGCCACGCCCAGGTGGAGGAACATAAAGATCAGCGGAATTCCCACCGGCACCAGCGAAAAGAAAGCCAACGTCACCAGATCCCCCGCGAACATATTCGCGTACAGACGAACAGTGAGTGAAATCACCCGCGCCAGGTGCGAAATCACTTCAATCGGAAAAAGCAGCGGCGAAAGCCACCAGACCGGCCCCAGAAACTGCTTGATATAAGCGCCCTTGTTCTCCCGAATCCCATGAAACTGGTAATAGACGAACGTGCAAAGCGCAAATCCCAGCGGCACCACCACATTCGCCGTAGGCGACTCGAGCCCCGGAACCAGCCCCATCAGATTCCCCACCAGGATGAACAGTCCCAGTACCGTCAGGTAGGTCACAAACCGCTCATACCCATGCCCAATCACGCTCTCGCCCTGCTCGGAGACGAACTCATTGGTCATCTCTGCCAGGTGCTGCACCGCCCCCGGCTTCTCGACGCTGAGCGAAGCCCGGATCACCACAAAATAAACCATCAGCGCGGCAAAGATCAGCAGCTCCATCGCAAACGCGTTCGTAATCGGCTGCTTCGGATACTCCGGATTCAAATGCAGCGCACGCAAAAACGCCGTGACCTGGGGGCCAAAGTGGACGTTCAAGAACCTAGTAAACAAGAGTTGTGCAGGCATAGAAATCGTTTCAATAAAAGTTTTTAGTCGTTGTCTCTCTCTAAACGGTCCACGCCTTCACCAGCCTCAACCCCTCGATCGTAAGCGAAAAAACACCCAGACCGAGACCCGCCGCAAGCGCATAAACCGAGCCGTTTAGATACTTAAGACTAACATAGAGCACCACCACGGTCCCCGCCAGACGCACGAAGAAGCCCACCAAAACTCCGGCCATCGGACGAGCCACAGCCCCCGCATCCATCCGTTCCATCACGGCCACCATCAGCCGCATCCACTCCCAAAGTCCGCTCCCCGAAATTCCCGCCCCCACCGCCAACAGCGCCGCACTCTTCCACCCCGCCTTCCACCAGCAAACCGCCATCCCAAACGCGGTAATCACGGCCAGCAGTCGCAGCGCCCGCACAATCGTCCGTTTGAAGTCCTCATCGGTCAGCCCACCCAGGGACTCGATCCCGTTCACTTCTCCCCCCGGTTCAAATACCCACTCGCCACCCGCCAGATCTGGATAAACCCACCCGCCGCCCCCAGCAGGATCCCGGTCACCATCATCCACTTCGTATGAAAGTGCTTATCACCCAGACTCCCCAGAAACCACCCGACGAGACACCCCAGCGGCAGCGCCAACCCAAGCTGCACCATGGACTCCGCCTGCACCAGCCCACTCAAAGCCCCGTCCTGTCTCTTCTCATCCGCCACGCATCCATTATCCCCCAACCCTGGTCTAAATCCGCCTTGGCCCGTCTTTCCGCCCTGATCCGTGTAAGCCTTCCCCTCGCACCCGCGATACTCTTACCAAAGCGCCGCCCAAAGGAATCCCGTGTTCGAATCAGACTTTGAAGCCTCCCAGTTCGCCCTCCGCCAGACCAAGCTCGACGAGATCACCGCCCTCGGCGTCCAGCAGGGCCTCTCAGCAGCCGACTCCCGCTACCCCAACACCTTCCCGCCAAAAGACCCCGCCTGGCCTCCCCTCGCCACCATCCCGCAGATCCGCGCCCAGCACATCGACACCCCAACTCCCACCACAGCCGAGCACTTCGAATCCAACAAAGAAGAGCTCTCCCTCGCCGGCCGTCTCATGCAGATCCGCATCCAGGGCAAAGCCGGCTTCGCCCAGCTCCAGCAGTCCGGCCAACGCCTCCAGATCTACGTCCGCAAGGACGAAATAGGCGAAGCCCAGTTCAATATTTACAAGCTCCTCGATCTCGGCGACCACATCGGCGTCCGCGGCTATCTCTTCATCACCCGCACCGGCGAAACTACCCTCCACGTCACCTCCTTGCGCTTCCTCGCCAAGGCCCTCCTCGCCCTGCCCGACAAGTACCACGGCCTCGAAGACGTAGAACTCCGCTACCGCCAGCGCTACGTCGACCTCTTCATGAACACCGGCCAATCCATCAAGCAGCAGGACCACGGCCCCGCCCCATCAATCCTTGAAACCGCCCCAGAACGCCCGGGTGCCCCATTCATCGCGGTGCCTCATCCCGCGATGAGTGGGAACTCAACCCTCACCCAGCCCCAACCACCAGACCCAGACCTCACCCGTGCCCCATTCATCGCGGAGTCTCATCCCGCGATGAGTGGGAACTCAACCCTCACCCAGCCCCAACCACCAGACCCCCACGTCACCGAAGCCCCCCCAAACGTCCGCGAAGTCTTCGTCAAACGAGCCAAGATCCTCCGCGCCCTCCGCCGTTTCTTCGACGAAAGAGGCTACCTCGAAGTAGAAACTCCCATGATGCAATCCATCGCCGGAGGAGCCACCGCCCGCCCCTTTACCACCCACCACAACGCCCTGGACCTTGATCTCTATCTCCGCATAGCCCCCGAGCTCTACCTCAAGCGCCTGGTCGTAGGCGGCATGGACCGCGTCTACGAGATCAACCGAAACTTCCGCAACGAAGGCGTCAGCACCCAGCACAACCCCGAGTTCACCATGCTCGAGTTCTACCAGGCCTACGCCAACTACCACGACCTCATGCAACTCACCGAAGACCTCATCACCTTCGTAGCCCAGGAGGTCAACGGCACCCCCATCACCCGCTTCAACGGCGTAGACATAGACCTAAGCAAATGGACCAAACTCTCCATGCGCGAAGCCATCAACAAATTCTGGCCACAGGAACTAAACGTCAAACCTAGCGCAGAAAGCTTCGGTTCCTATGAGACCTTTGTTCGGCTTCTTCATGCTGCGGAACGGGAAAACGTTGATAACATCGGTCGCACAGAACCGTTCTTTTCCAACGAGAATGGGCGCGCTTTCGGGGATTCGCTAGCGGCTGCATTGCGTGAGCTACCTGCCGAGAACAAATATCCAGGTAAAGCGATCGCTGCGCTGTTTGAAGGCCTCGCCGAACCCCACCTCATCCAGCCACACATCATCTACGACTTCCCCCTCGCCGTCTCCCCCCTCTCCAAGCTGAAACCCGACGAACCCGACTGGGTCGAGCGCTTCGAGTTCTACATCGGAGGCTTCGAAGTAGGCAATGCCTTCTCAGAGCTCAACGACCCCGTAGACCAGGAACAGCGCTTCGAGGCCCAGGTAGCCGAAAAAGCCCGCGGCGACGACGAAGCCATGGCCATGGACGAAGACTACGTCCGAGCCCTCCAGTACGGCCTGCCCCCCACCGCCGGAGAAGGCATCGGAATCGACCGCCTCACCATGATCCTCACCGGCTCCCGCAGCATCCGCGACGTCATCCTCTTCCCCCTCTTACGTCCGAAGGTCTAACCGGGTGCCCCATTCTTCGACAGTCTTATCGTCGAAGGGCGGGTTTCGGGCGAAGCCCGACCGCTTTCCTCAGACAACCACCCAAACGTGGTTCGCAAGCGCAAAATCGTGGATGAAAAGCCACGAGCAGAGTACACATTTGTGGCCGTTTCACCCAAAAACCAGGTCCCCTCACCACGATCCCGTGAACCCAAAACCAGCCTACTTCGACCCCTTCATCCGCTTCGCCACCGCTGCAATCGAAGTCTCATTCATAGCCGCCACCGCAGCCGCCCGCACCTTCTTCGCCACCCCATTCACCGCCACATCTTCCCCCACCAGCCATCCCGGCTCAACCGCCAGATACACATCCCCCAGCCCAATCTCCTTCGCTGAAGCCTTGGGATGCAGCCTGGCGCCCCCTTGTGGACCCTTCTTCTGGACGATGAACCCAGCCCCGTGAAGTGCTGAAAACACACGCCTTACCATCACCGCGCTCGTCCCCAGCTCCTCCGCAATCGTAGCCGAGGTATGCATCCCGTACTCTCTCCCGGTCCCATTTGCCAGCACTGCCAACACCCGAACACTCAACTCAAATCGACCATTCTGCGCCATGAAGAGCAAAACTACCACATCCCCTAGCGCCGCGCCGCAGCCAAATGCGCCACCTGCGCGAACTTGGCCCCCGCAATTGCAAACAAGGGAGGAACCACCACCAGCATCGCCTGGTACCAGGCCGGCTGAGCCCCCGTATAGTGCACATACGAAAGGGCCGCCATCAAAAGCATCACCATGGCCAGCAGATATCCATGCCGCACCCGCCGCTCCTCGGCAATCGTCCCGGTCACAAATCCGCCCGTCAATCCAGCAAAAAACGAGGTAGCTGCGTTGAACACCAGATGCCCTGCCGAGGGCTGTCCCCGCTCCATGCCCATCGTCCGGATCATCACGAACCCCAGTACGATCGCCACCAGCATCATCACCATAAACCCAACAATCACGGCCATAATGCTGCGTAAAGAACCCCTCATACCCTTCACCATACCCCACAAGATCCGGTAAGATGCAGCCCTTAACCCACCCGATCCATCGATGAACCTTTCTGGGGCCCAGGGAATCAAACAGGTTAGAATAGGAAGTGCGACGTATGCCAAACCGAGCCACCTCCAGCGCGCTTCAAGCCAAGACCTGCACAGACCCCATCGTGGGAGCCATCCTCACCGGATGGCGTTACGACATCTCCAACATCTCCCCGGAGATGCGCACCGACTATGAGCAGCATCTCGAAGAGTGCCCCTACTGCCACCGCCGCCAGACGCTCGCGCGCACCACGGATGTCCTCCTCATCTCGGTCAGCTCCCTGTCCATTCTTGCCTTCCTGCTCGCCGCCGTAGTCATTCGCCGGGTAGAGATGCTGACCCACATCGGCATCATCCACGTCCATCTACGCAGCACCCCCATCGCCATCTCGCTTGAATACGTAGCGCTGGCCGGTCTCGTCGTCTCCATGGTTTTGTGGCTGCTGGTGGCAATTGCCACCCCGCTCCCAGGCTTCCTGTCAGGGTTCGTTCAGCAAAAGCTTCCACCAGATGTGCGTCAGCGCTTTACCCGCCGGGCAGCCTAACCGCACGGACCTCAGGGTAACTTTTTTCGGGTCACGAAAGTTGATACAAGGCTAACCTGCCTGTTTTGAATATTTTGCGCAACAAACCGGGGGAGGGGGTATAGCCGCCGGGTGCTCTCCTCATGGCCCATGACCCTCAAAGCGAACTTCTCCCCCCGATCACGGAGGACGTCTACGCTCCAGCGGAGCCTTCCACGAGTGGGCAGCGCAGCGAATGGGATCCGCGCTCCGCACCCGGTACCTACTTCCTGCTTTGCATCAATATTCTGGTGTTCTTGTGGATGATCCTGCATGGCGTCTCTTGGATGAGTCCTACTCCAGAACAGTTGATCCATTACGGAGCCAACAACTCTGCCTTCGTGCTGGACTATCATGAGTGGTACCGCCTGCTGACGGCCACCTTCGTCCACATCGGCATCATTCACATCGCTACCAACATGTGGTGCCTCTGGAACCTTGGCCTGCTGGGTGAACCGCTCATCGGCCCGTACGGCCTGGTCGTCGTCTATGTCCTGACGGGCGTCGCAGGAAACCTGCTCTCTATGACCTGGGACGTCGTCAGCGCGAACCTGCAGCATGTGCCGGTTGCTCTCGTCTCGGGTGTGGGTGCGGGAGCCTCGGGAGCCGTCTTCGGCATCACCGGCTTGCTCATCGTCCTGCTCTCCAACCGGCGGCTTCCCATCCCCTGGGCCGAACTCAAGCGGCTCCGCACCTCGGTGATCCGCTTTGCTGCCATCAATCTGCTCATTGGCGCGTCTACCATCCTGCCTCAGTTGGGCGGGTTTGTCCGGATCGACAATTCTGCTCATATTGGCGGATTTTTGTGCGGTTTGGCGCTTGGGCCGGGGCTAGTGACGCGGATGACGGCGGGGCGAGAGCGCTATTTGGCGCGGCAACGGACGGTTTTCCTGGCTGCGGCCTTTGCGCTTTCGCTCATCGGATACTACGTTGCGAGCCTCAAACAGCCAGGTTAGTACGCAGTTCTGCTGGAGTTTCTGCGGGTGGATGGCAGGTATTGTTGCGGCAGACCAAGGCAAAACTGGCCTCCTGGGAGGTCAGGTGGGCGAGGGTTTCGGCTAAAGATGGCGGTAATTGCTGGTGATTTGATCTGAGGCGGACCACGAATTTGCCTGCGGCATAGCCACGATGGGCCTCTCTCTCCAGCAAATCGGCTTCTTCATCACCACCTTTCACCACGATTTGCACGCTTCCGACCACGTTTTGGCGCAATGCGAGTCCGTAGCTGGCGGCGTAGAGGCCAAAGTGCTCTACGACTCCGGCGAAGCACGTGAGAGTCGCCTCGGCGGCCTGCCGGAGGTCGGCCCGGCCGGTGAGTTCGGCGAGACGCTGAAGGAGAGAGGCGGCGACCGGGTTGCCGCCCGGAGTGGGTGCGTCCTGGAGTGGTTTGCGTGGAGCGTTGAGAACGCCGAGGCGCTGCTCGCCCTCCGCCAAGACCTCGGTGTCGAAGAAACCGCCCTTCTGACGATCCTGAAAACGGGCCAGGACGGTTTCGGCGAGGGCGAGGGACGTGTTGAAGTAGCTCATCTCTCCGGTGGCCTCCCAGGCGTCGAGTGCGGCGTGGGCGAGGAAGAGGTAGTCCTCTAAAACGCCGGAGACATACGCTCCGCGACCGACGCCGTCCGCGTAGGCGGCGACATGGGAGAGAGTTCCGTCTTCATGCAAGGCTTCGGCAAGGATGCGGTCCAGAGTCTTGAGGGCGAAGGCAATCGCGGCAGGCTCTTCCAGGACCCGGCCGGCGTCAAGATAGGCGGAGATCATCATGGCGTTCCAACCGGCGTAGATGGTCTTGTCGACGAACGGAGTGGCCCGCTCAAGACGTGCGGCGTAGAGCTTGGCGCGCCCGGAGAGTAAGAGTTCGCGCCCCAGTTCGACCGTGACGCCTGCTGCCTTGGCGACGGCCTCCATCGTCTGTTCAACATGCAGGACATTCTTTTGCGGGTTGTGTTGCATATCGCCGAGTTCGCCGATGTCGTAAAAAGGGCAGACGATGGCGCTCTCTTCGGGCGTCAGGAGAGCCTCGGCTTCGGCCTTGGTCCAGGTGAAGTAGTCACCGTCATCCTTGAGCGATTCGTCGGCGTCCTGGGAGGCGTAGAAGCCCCCCAGGACGCGGTCGCTGAGCCATGTGTCGACCCAGGCTATCGTCTCGCGGGCAATGCGGGCGCACTCGGGTTCAGCGAAGCTTTGGAAGGCGCGGACGTAGTTGCGGAGCAGTTCGCTGTTGTCGTAGGACATCTTTTCGAAGTGCGGCACGACCCAACGCTCGTCGACCGAGTAGCGATGGAAGCCTCCGGCGAGATGGTCATAGATGCCGCCCTTGGACATTTTCTCGAGGGTGAGCAATACGGCACGGCGAGCGGCCTGTGTGCGTTCCGGTGAGGCGTTTGTCCTTCCCGCTTCGTCAATGAGCAGGTTGAGGGCGGCGGAGTTGGGGAACTTGGGCTGCGAGCCGAAGCCCCCAAAGCGCGGGTCGAAGAGCTTGAGGGCAGAGTCGATAATTCTCTCGACGAGCTCCGCGCCGGTTTGCTTTGTTTGCAGCTGAGCACTGCCGTCGAAGGTCTCGTTCTGCTCGATGGCGGCCATGACGCTCGCTGAGGTCTCGTCGACCTCCTCGCGGCGTTTCTGGAAGGCCTCGGCCATGGTCATCAGCACTCGGCGCAGGCCGGGGCGGCCGTGCTGGTCGAGCGGCGGAAAGTACGTGCCGCCAAAGAAGGGCCTGCCGTTAGGGGTGAGAAAGGCGGTGAGGGGCCAGCCGCCCTGGCCGCTGATGGCGGCGACCGCAGCCTGATAGCGGGCGTCAACATCCGGACGCTCGTCGCGGTCTACCTTAATGGCGATGAAGTGCTCATTGATGAGGCGGGCGGTCTCAGGGTCTTCGTAGCTCTCACGGTCCATGACGTGGCACCAGTGACACCAGACGGCGCCGATATCGAGCAGGATGGGCTTGTCTTCGGCTTGGGCCTGCGCGAAAGCCTCCGAGCCCCATTCATTCCATTGGACCGGCTGATGCATAGCGGAGCGCAGGTAGGCGGAACGAGCCCCGCTCAGAGCATTGCTTGTGGCCGTTTCATTCATGTTTCCAGTCTACCGGCAAGGTCTGGCCGTCGTCCGGGAGCTCGACAACCATCTTGAAGACTCTGGACCAACACGGCAGCCTTCCGGCATCATAGCGCCAAGCTGTGAGGCGCAAACCAGATTATCGGGCTCCGTCGACTGCGTCTGGCGCAAAGACGCAGCAGGCTTCGCCCGGGATGAAGCAGCTATTTTGTATGAAGAAACAACTTAGTCAGCTACTCCTGCGGTAGAGGCGCGGGGGTGCTGGTGAGCGGTTTCGGTGGGGCCGGCGGCACGGGCGGCGTGAGTCCAGGGACGATGGGCTTCTGGACCATGGTTCCCGCGGCCGCTTCGACCAGCGAGATGCCGTACTTCTCAAGTGTGTTGGAGAGGATCTCAGCGAGGGTGGAGCGGTCCCGGGCGTAGGCCGCCGTGGCTGCGATGAGGTTGTTTTCGCCAGTGGCCAACGTGCGCTCCTGGTTAAGGACATTGGCGGTGGTGGAGGCGCCGAGCCGGTACTTCTTCTGCTCGGCGTCAAGGGCCTGGGCGTCGTAGTCGCGGGCGGTCTGGGCGGCGAGCACATTGGCGCGATCATTGGTGATGGCGTATTGCTGATTGATGACCTGGATGCGGATCTGAGTATAGATCTGCTGCATACGCATCTGGCTCTGGCGGTACTCCATCTGGGAGCGGGCCTGATCAGCCTGCGCCACACGATTGCGCAGAGGAATGGTGAGGTTGACGCCGACACCATAGTCCGGGTTGTTGTTGGTGACGAGGTTTTCCAGCACGCCGCCGTAGCCCTGGGTTCCAGAGACGTAGCCGGGGGGGCAAGGCGTGAAATTGGTGCCGGTTCCGGCCCCGGTGATGGAGCTGGTTCCGCAGTTGAGCAGGGGGTTCTGCTGGCCGCCGATGGCGCTGGTGCCGTAGAAGCCAAACGCATCGACGACGGGCAAGAGGCCGTTC
This sequence comes from uncultured Granulicella sp., assembly GCA_964282815.2. Classification (GTDB taxonomy): domain Bacteria; phylum Acidobacteriota; class Terriglobia; order Terriglobales; family Acidobacteriaceae; genus Edaphobacter. The sequence goes on along the minus strand of CBDIOH010000008.1, from coordinate 332,898 downwards.
TTTTCGCCGCGAATGGTGATCTCGTTGTTGCGCATGTTCAATGCGGCCTGCTCAACCTGCGGGTTGTTCACGTAGGCGAGCTTGACGAGGTCTTCGACCGACATATCTTCTTCCGGGAGCCGGTCGAGAGCGACGCGGTCCGTTGGTACGACGGGAGCACTGGCGAGCTGCGGATCATTGAGATTGCGGGCGATCGCCTGCTTCATGAGCAGCTGCTGATACTCGAGGTTGGACTTGGAGGTGATGAGCGACTGCTTATCCGTCGCGACGGCCGAATCCGAGTTGACGACATCGAGTGGAGCCAGGGTGCCGATCTCAAGCTGCTTACGGTTATCCAGGCTGAGCGAGGTGGACTGGTTGAGGGCGCGCTCTTTGGCTTGCTCGTCTTCATAGGCGCTGACGAGGGACCAATAGATGCTCTCCACCTGGGTGACGGTATAGATGATCTGCTGGCGAAAGGCGGAGTCCGTAATGCGGCGGTTGTTCTTGGCCTCGACGATGAAGCGGCGGTTGATCTTGGGGCCGAAGCCCTGGAGCAGGTGCTGGGTAACCTGGGCGCGAAAGCTGGAGGAGATGAGCGGCGAGTAGCTGGAGCGCTGGCTGTTGGTGGTGGTGCGCGTGTTGTCAAAGCCGAGGGTGAAGAGCGTGCCGGTGCTGAAGCCCTGCTGGTAGGAGATGGTGCCGGTGCCGGTGTCCTGCTGGAGGGAGTTGGTGCCTGTGATGAGGGTGCTGGCCTCCTGGGTGCGGGACAGCTCATACTCACCGGTAGCTGTGATGAGTGGATCGAAGCTATACGGGAGCGGACCGCCGCCGTTAGTGCTCAGCACGAGGCCGCTGGCGCCGGTGCCCGCGCCGCCCGAGGCGCTGGTCGTTCCGCCCGGGCCGCCACCGCCGGTGATCGTGGAGGTGGTGCCGCCGAGGGTGTTGGTGACGAGCCCGGTGGAGACGCCGCGGAAGGTGCCGCCGGCCGTGGTGCGGAGGATATCGGTATCGGCGATGTCGAGGTTGATGCGGGCGATGGCGATGTCGTAGTTGTTCTCCAATGCGAGAGTGACGGCGTCGGAGAGGCTGAGGTAGAGCTTGCCGTCGCGCAGCAATTGGTCCAACCTGGGGGTGTTGCCCAGCGAGGGCAGGGGAACGAAGGATGGGGTGTACGGTGCGAAGGGATCCTTCAGGGTGTGCTTCTTGAGGTGGGTGTAGTCCTGGAGCGTGTCGCGGAGGTAGAGCGGCTCGGTAAGCTTGGGCTCAGGTGCCTGGGGGAGCCCGGGCTGGCCGGTCGTGTCGTTCTGCACTGGTTGGGGCGGAGCGGGTGCGGTGGGATTGGTCTGACTTCCTCCGTTGATCTGAGCGGGGGAGTTGGTCTGGGTCTTTGCCGGGTTCTGGGCTGGGGGAGTGGCTTGTTGCGCGAACACGGCCTGATCCATGGAGCCTGCCAGCAACAACGTGACGCACGCCACCGCCTTTATGTCATTCAATCTCACGTAAACTCCCTGTCCTGCGTGTGTTGCGTTTCTTCTGGGGATTCCTTGTAGACGGAAGGCGGGAACGCTAAGACTCCGTGGGCAGACCATTCCCGTGAACCTTTCCGGGGCACACGCGATGCAACGGACGGAGGTTCCAAGGCTCTGTAAAGCGAAAACGCACTATTTGATCTCAGGCGACCATCATATCAATCGAACAGACATCCACGAACCGGGATCGGTCGTGTTACCGTACGCAGAACGGATGCCGCTCTGGAAAACCATCCTGGCCTACGACGGCACCGGCTTCCATGGCTGGCAGGTACAGCCGGGACTCCCGACCATTCAGGGCACACTGGCAGAGGCTCTGCGCCAGATCACGGGAGAGACCGTTCTGCCGCAAGGTTCCGGGCGGACGGACAGCGGAGTCCACGCTCTGGGCCAGGTGGCCTCATTCGCGCTGGCCGCACCAATACCGCCTGGGAATCTGCAACGTGCTTTAAACCGCGCTCTGCCGGCTTCGATTCGCATTCTGTCCGTGGAGCATGCGCCGGAGGGATTTCATGCGCGTCACTCTGCGCGGCGGAAGACGTACGAATACAGGTTGTATCCGCGAGTGAGACCAGGCCAGCCGGACCGAATCTGCTCTCCGCTGCTGGCGCCGTATGCGTGGGATTTTCCGTTTGTCTTCGATGGGGATGCTGCCAACGAAGCAGCCGGCGCCGTTCTGGGCGAACATGACTTCACCAGCTTTGCTGCAGCTGATCCGGACTTGACGACCCGCGAGGCCGCGGTGGAAGTGACGCGTTCCAACGTGAGGACGATCTTCCGCTCCGAGTGGAGATTCGACACGGCGGCTTGCCTGTATGTCTATGAGGTGACCGGTACCGGGTTTCTGCATCACATGGTGCGGAATCTGGTTGGCACATTTGTCGAGATGGCGTCAGGGCGAAGAGTGACGGGGACGGTTCCGGCGATGCTGGCGGCGCGTGCGCGTTCCGCAGTTGGTGCGACTGCTCCGGCGCGCGGGCTCTTCCTGACTGGGGTGGAATACTAGATGGCTCGCGCATCCGCCCTGACCGCGTCAACGGCACTCGCGCAACATCGCATTACGCGCCTTGCGACGCAGCTGTCTACACATAGAGCGCTTCACTGGCTGCACCTACATCAGCTACAGCTTCGGCTGTGGCAGACGGAGTTGGTCAGCATTCCGGCTCCGCCCTTCCAGGAGGCCAGGCGGGCTGCATGGTTTCTCGATCGCTTCGAGGCGCTTGGGCTCACGAACGTTCACCTGGATGAGGCGGGAAATGCTTTCGGGGAACTGGCAGGGGCTGCGGCCGATCCGTTGGGCGCGATCGTTCTACTTTCCGCGCATCTGGATACGGTGTTTCCGGCGGGAACCGAGCTGGTGCTTCGGGAGGATGGGAGTCGCATGTTTTGTCCGGGCGTGTGCGACAACGGCGCGGGATTGACAGCGCTGCTGGCCTTGGCCGCCGCCCTGCGGTTTGCACAGATCGTGCCGGAGGCAACCATTGTGTTTGCGGCTAACGTGGGCGAGGAAGGCGAAGGGGATCTGCGCGGGATGCGCTGGCTGTTTACGAGAGGAACGTATGAGGGGCGCATCCGGGCAGCCCTGGCGCTCGAAGGATCCGGGAGCGCGGCTGCGGTGGATCGCGGGCTGGGTTCCCGGCGTTTTCGGGTAACGATCGATGGTCCGGGCGGGCATTCCTGGAGCGATGCCGCAGTGCCGAATCCGATCACGATTCTGGCGCGGGGCATTTCTGCACTTGCAGCTCTTCCGCTCAGTCCGGATGCGCCACGCACAACGCTAGGACCTGGGCAGATAGCGGGCGGGACCAGCATCAACTCGATTCCGGAGACGGCGCATGTGCTCCTGGATCTCCGCTCCACCGACGCGTTGGAGTTGGAGGAATATGAACTGGAGATCCATCGGATCTTTGAGCAGCTTGTATTTCCGCATGCGACCGCTCGGTTGAACATTGAGCGGATCGGGTGCCGGCCGGCGGCAGCGCTGCCGGAGGATTCGGCGTTGCGGCGGACGCTGCTGGCGGTGGACCGGCACCTTGGGCTTCGGACGGAGCTTCGGATCGGATCAACGGATGCGAATATTCCGCTGGCTCACGGAGTGCCAGCGCTGGCGCTTGCGGCGGGCGGTACCGGTGGCGGAATCCACACACTGGGGGAGTGGTACGATCCGACCGGCCGTGAAACGGCCCTACGGCGGGTTCTGCTCATCCTGCTTGACGTCTGCGCACAGGCCTGACGTCTCTATACCGCCTCAGGGGACGGTTACATTCACTTAGGGACGGTTACACTAAGCCCGTGACGCTCAAGCCTATTCTCGCCATTGCTCTTGCAGCCTCAGGGTTGCATGCGCAAACCATTGATCTTTCGCCGAACACGATTTTTATACACGGACGCATTCTGACCGGGGAGCACCTGCTGAGTGACACCCCAACGATCGTCTCGGCGCTTGCGCTTACCAACTCCACGGTTACGGCGATCGGCACCGACGAAGAGGTGTTGAAGCTACATGGACCGCACACGCAGGTGATCGATCTGAAGGGCTCGTTTGTGATGCCGGGGTTCAATGATGCGCATACCCACATGGCTTCTGCGGGGATGCAAAAGCTGACCGTGGATCTGGACCGTGTGCCTTCGCTTGCGGCGATGCTTGACCGGGTTCGGGCGTATGCGGGGACGTCCAAGCCGGGACAATGGATTACGGGCGGAGGGTGGGATCATACGTTGTGGGCGTCGAAGACGCTACCGACGCGCCGCGATCTGGATGCGGTTACTGGAGGACATCCGACAGTGCTGGAGCGGACCGACGGGCATATCGTAGTCGCGAACTCCGCTGCGCTTGAGGCGGCGCACATCACGGCCGAGACAGCGGATCCGGCGGGCGGCAAGATTGATCGCGACGCGACCGGATCACCGACAGGGATCGTGCGGGAGACGCCGGCTGTCTCGCTGATTATGAGCAAGGTGCCTCCGCCTGATCCAGAAACGCGCAGGAAGGCGCTGGATCTGGCGATTGCAGACGCGCTCTCGCATGGCGTGACCAGCGTGCAAGACTTCTCCTCCTGGGATGACTGGCTGACGTTGGAGACGATGGAGCATCGCGGCGAGCTCAAGCTGCGCATCTCTGAGTGGCTGGACTTTACCTTCCCGCTGCCGGTGTTGAAGCAACGCCGGGCCTCGCACGATGCGAACGATCCCCTGCTGCACCTGGCGCAGTTGAAGGCATTCATGGATGGCTCGCTGGGCTCACGCACAGCTGCCCTGGCTGCACCCTATGCGGATGACGCGAATAACTCCGGCATACCGCGTTTCGAGCAGGACACCCTCGAAGAGATGGCTTCCGAGCGTGCGGCGGCGGGCTTTCAGTTGGGCTTTCATGCCATCGGCGATGAAGCGAACGCACTCGCCCTGAATACTTTTTCGGCAGCGGAACAAGTCGGGATGCCAGCGTCTGCTGGGCCGCTGCCGGCAGATCCGGATGCCACAATTGTCACGACCGACTCCGCGGCCACCACGCCAGCCTCTTTTCGCTTTCGCGTCGAGCATGCGCAGGTTCTGCTCCCGGAAGACTTCAATCGTTTCCACGATCTGGGCGTGATTGCTTCCATGCAGCCCTCGCACCTGCTGACAGATATGGCCTGGGCAGGGGCGAGGCTGGGCTCGGAGCGGGCGAACTACGCGTACGCGTGGCGATCCATGCTGGACCACCACATCCCGCTGGCGTTCGGCACAGATTATCCGGTCGAGTCGATCAGTCCGTTTCGCGGGCTCTACTCGGCTGTCACGCGCAAGAACGAGGCGGGGACGCAGACCTTTCATCCCGAGCAACGGATCAGCCTGGGCGAAGCTCTGGTGGCCTATACCCAAACACCGGCGTTTGCGGAGTTTCGCGAGAACCTGAAGGGGCGGCTGACACCGGGCTTTCTGGCCGATTTGATCGTTCTGGATCGGGACCTGCTCAAAGCGACGCCGGAGGAGCTCTTACAGACGCAGGTGCTTCGAACCGTGGTCGGCGGCCGGACGGTTTACACCCGTCCATGAGGCCCAAAGGTCACTCGATGCTGCCTGAGATTTCGGGGTGAGCGCACAAGGGTGAGCTCGTCCTATGCGGCCGGCTTTTGTTTTTTGCGCTGCAGCAGCCAGATGAGATAGCCCAGAACGGCGAGGTTGGTAAGCAGAACTCCGAAGCGGATCCAGCTTGGACGTCTCGCGAGCTCGAAGAGTTCCCAAGGAAGGAAGGACACGGTAAGGATGAGAGTCAGGTACTCGGCCCAGGGCTTGGCTAAAAGAAGGCCGGTTCCCTCGGTCAAAGTAAGTGCGGAGTAGGCGAAGGAGCCCAAACTGATTTGTTTGAGGCGGTGCGGATCGACCAGATCGACTTTTTCAAGCAACAGCTGGACCAAGCGACCTTCGGGGTCGCGACGTAAGGCGACTACGATCCGGATAAGCTCGTCACCGAGGTTCTTCTGGATGAGATGCAGGGCGCCAAAACCGACACAACAGAAGAAAACCGCTTTGACCATCTTGAAGATACCGATGATGAGCAGGCCGTTATCGTGCAGGGCTCCGTGTTGCGGCTGTCCGGAGACCGCTTCCTGTTCGGTTTGAGGGAGCTGAGTGCTCATGCCTAACTCCCTCAGTTGACGGGGTAACGTGGCAAATGTCAATGTGGTCATCCTTTGGTGAAAATGCTTTCATGCGGTGCATAGACCGGGGTGGGAATGAGGTAATGTTTTCTACGCGACAGATTAAAACAGACGAAGCGCCTTATGTCGCAATCCAGACGGCGCCGGACCCCGTAGATATGGTTGAAGGGCCTCTGACGTTGCAATGCAGCAGCGAGAGGCGATTAAGGATTTAGAAACCGAGACTTGAAGGTTAAAGGATGAATACGACAATGAATCTGAAGAAAACGATCCTCTCGAGCATGGCAGCTGCCCTGCTCGCTGCCACCTCACTGACCGCCGTTGCGCAGAAGGCTGACCCGATGGTTGGCGGCGCCGCCATGTACCCGACGAAGACTATCGTCGAGAACGCTGTGAACTCGCCCATCCACACAACACTGGTCGCAGCGGTCAAGGCCGCAGGTTTGGTCGACACGCTCAACTCCAAGGGACCGTTCACCGTCTTTGCGCCGACCAACGACGCCTTCGCCAAGCTGCCCGCGGGCACCGTGGATACGCTTGTGAAACCGGAGAACAAGGACACGCTGGTCAAGATCCTGACCTACCACGTGGTTCCGGGCCGCATCTCGTCCAAGGAATTGGACAAGATGATCAAAAAGGGCGGCGGTACTGCGACCCTGAAGACCGTGCAAGGTGAGCCCCTGACCTTTACCATGTCCGGCGGGAACATCATGATCACCGATGCCAAAGGTGGCATGGCGACCATCACCACAGCAGACGTGTTTCAGTCCAACGGCGTAATTCATGTTATCGACACTGTGCTCATGCCTAACTAAGCTCTTCCCTCTTTGGGAAGAATGCAGACGCCTCCCTTTGTAGGGAGGCGTTTCTGCATCTGTATGGCTAGGACATGCGTCATCATTTTCAGACCGAGCAGTGGGTACCCTACCCAATCGATCACGTCTTCGCGTTTTTTGCGAACCCGGAGAATCTGCCGCGGCTGATGCCCGCCTGGCAGAAGGCCCAAATTGAGGAGGCATCCTTTGCCCCACCCCCGCCACGACCCAAAGCCGGAAAGATATTCCCGTGCATCGTCGCCGGCGCGGGAACACGCATGACACTGAGTTTTCGGCCAGTTCCCTTTTCTCCGCTGCGCGTGCCTTGGGACGCAGAAATCACAGAGTTTGTCTGGAATGAGCACTTCTGCGACGTGCAGCATCGCGGCCCGTTTGCGTACTGGCGTCATTGCCACCGGTTAACTGGAGGGAGTCAAGGCGGAGTCGCTGGAACTCTTCTGCGCGACGAGGTGGAATATGAACTTCCGCTCGGAGTATTGGGTGAGCTTACGGCGAGGTGGATTGCGCCGTTGCAGTTCAGTTCGTTGTTCCGGTACCGTCAGCGGCGGACGGCAGAGCTCCTTCCGCTGCTTAAACCGCGCTAAGACGAGCCTCAACCAGCTTACGAACGAGCGGCTCCACCCGGGTCATAGCACCTTCGGCACTGACACCATATTTACGGCGCAGATCATCCTGTTTGCCATGTTCGATAAATGCATCCGGCCAGCCAACACGCACGACGGGAACATTCAATCCGAGTTCATTGAGTGTTTCAAGGACCGCAGAGCCGAATCCACCTGCAAGGACGTGATCCTCAAGGGTGACGATCAAGCCGCAACGCGCGCCATAGCGCGCGACACAAGCGTGGTCGATTGGTTTGGCGAACCGCGGGTCGATCACGGCTACTGAAAGTCCCTGCGCCTCCAACATCTCCTGGAGCCGCCATCCTTCGCCCAGCAAGGCACCCAGAGCGAAGATGGCCACATCCGCGCCATCCTCCAGCACTTCTGCCGTACCGATCTGAAGCGCCACAGGCTGCGGCTTCACAGTGGATGCTGGGCCGGTCCCACGCGGATAGCGGATGGCCGCGGGCCCGTTATAGAGCATGGCGGTGTACATCATGTCTGCAAGCTGGTCTTCACTGCTTGCGACCATGTGGATGAGGTTGGGAACGCTTCGCAAGTAGCTGATATCAAACAGACCGTGATGAGTGGGACCGTCGTCGCCGCTGAGTCCGCCGCGGTCCATGCAAAAGACAACGCCCAGGTTCTGCAGTGCGACGTCATGAACGATCTGATCGAAGGCGCGTTGTAGAAAGGTGGAGTAGATGGCGCAGAAGGGCTTGTAGCCCTTGGTGGCCATGCCTGCGGCAAAGATGACCGCGTGCTCTTCGGCGATGCCGACATCGAAGTAACGCCTGGGATGATGCGGACGGAAGAGATCAAGGGCGGTGCCGTTTGGCATAGCGGCGGTGATGGCGACGACCTTATCATTCGCGTCGGCAAGCTTTACAAGGGTTTCAGCAAAGATCTCCGAGTAGGTCTTCTGGCCAGGAACCTTGGTCTCTCCGGTCTCGGGATCGTATGGGCCCAGGCCGTGGAACTTCTTTTGGCCTTCCAGAGCGGGCCGGAAGCCGCGGCCCTTCTGAGTGATGGCATGAAGCACGACGGGCTTGGTCTGCTGCTTGAGGAAGCGGAAGGTTTCTATGAGCAAAGGGAGATTATGTCCATCAATGGGACCAAAGTAGCTGAGGCCGAACTCCTCAAAGATGAGACCGCGGCCTACGAGGCCCTTGGCGGCTTCTTCTGCTTTGCGGGCGACGTGCAAGGCGGCCTTGCCTCCGAACTTCTGCACCAGGCCGGCAGCCTTGTCATGGAGGGTGTTGTACGTGGGATTGGTAGCGATCTTGTGGAAGTACTCTGCAATTGCGCCCACATTTTTGTCAATAGACCACTCGTTATCATTAAGAACAACGATCATGCGGCGGGTCTGAGAAGCGATGTTGTTAAGCGCCTCAAAGCTGATGCCGTTGGTGAAGGCAGCGTCGCCGGCGAGGGCTATGACATGTTCTTTGCCACCCGAAAGATCGCGCGCCACAGCCATGCCCAGAGCTGCAGACAAGGCGGTGCCGGCGTGACCGGCACCGTAGCTGTCATGCGGGCTTTCGGTGCGAAGCATAAAGCCGTTCAGTCCGTCTGGCTGGCGAATGGTGTGGAACGCCTTCTCCCGGCCTGTGAGCAACTTGTGAACATACGCCTGGTGCGAGACGTCGAAGATGAAATGGTCTGTGGGAGTATCGAAGACGTAGTGCATGGCGATGGTAAGCTCTACGACGCCGAGATTTGGCCCAATGTGACCGCCCGTTTTGGCCACAGAGAGAATGAGGCGCTCGCGAACCTCTTCGGCCAGCTGGCTTAGTTGCGGGATGGACAGGGCTTTCACGTCGCCTGGCGAGGTGATGGATTCAAGAAGGGTACTCATTAGACCTGCTCTCAGTCTCGTACTCCGAGACGAGACATCAAACGATAAGTATACGATTTCGCACAGGGTCTCGCTCAGCGACACGGTATTTGCGGAGCGGGTGGTTTCACTGCAGAACGCTGCTCAAAGCTGCGCTGGTAAGTCAGACGGGATCCATGGGCTACGAGATTCAGCAAGCACGGGTTTAGAAGGCTCTAGTCTGCGACTCCTTCGAGCACGATCGGAGAGACGGGTTCCAGGCCAAACTCTCCCTCCCAGCGCGCGATGACTGCCGAGGCGAGGCAGTTGCCGACGACATTCGCCATGGTACGGCCCATATCCATGAGGGCGTCGATGCCGAGAATGACGAAGATGGGCTCGGTGGGAAGGTGGAAGGTTGCGGCGGTGCCGAGAAGGACGACCAGGGTGGCACGAGGTACGCCGGCGACGCCTTTTGAGGTGAGGATTAAGGTGCCCATCATGAGCGCCTGCTCACCCCAAGACATGTGAACGCCGGCAGCTTGGGCGACGAAGATGCTGGCGAGAGCGAGGTAGAGAGTCGAACCGTCAAGGTTAAAGCTGTAACCGGCAGGAATTACGAAGGAGACGATGCGGCGGGGGACGCCAAGAGCTTCCATCGCCTCCATGGCGCGGGGGAGCGCGGCTTCCGATGTGGCGGTGGCGAAGGCGATGGTTGCGGGCTCGGCGACGGCCCGGAGAAAGCGCAGGACGGGTACACGGCTGATCAGCGCGACGGGAAGCAGGACCAGCAATGCGAAGGCGGCGAGTGCGCCGTAGAGCGTGAGGAGGAGCTTTCCAAGGTTGACTAGGACTCCTAATCCCATGTGGCCAACGGTGAAGGCCATGGCGGCGCCGACGCCGATCGGAGCGAAGAACATGATGAGGTTGGTGAACTTGAACATGACCTCCGCGAGGCTTTCGCAGAGGCGCATGACGGGTAACCGTTTTGCCTCAGACAGGCCGGTGAGGGCGATGGCGAAGAAGACAGCGAAGACAGCGACCTGAAGAATCTGGCCTTCGGCGATGGACTTGGCAAGATTTTCCGGGAAGATATGCAGGAGAAACTCGTCCCAATGAGTGGGCGCGACCTTGGCGAGGGTCTCGGTTCCCGCAGCCACAGGAATGCTCAGGCCTACACCGGCCTTAGAGATATTGATGGCAGCGAGGCCGATGACCAGGGCAAGGCTGGTAAGGACCTCAAAGTAGATGAGGGACTTCAGGCCCATGCGTCCGACGGACTTGAGGTCGCCGTGGCCGGCGATGCCAGTGATCAGCGTTGTGAGAATGAGCGGGGCAACGATGGTCTTGATGAGGCGGAGGAAGATGTCGGAGAAGACACGGAGGTTAACGGCGAAGGCGGGCGCGTCGAAGCCGATTTCCGCGCCGGCAACCATGGCTAGGAAGATCCACGGCGTAAGGGTGCGACGATGTGCGGCGAAGGCAGAGACAAGAAGGATGGAGACCCAGCGCAGCACGGGCCCTAGCAGGAGGGGCCCTAGATGAGCAGGAGAGCGGGCCAAGACGCAGCCGAGGGAGAAGACGGCGACAGCGACGGAAAAGAGCGCAATCGCCGCGCGGCGGTCCTTTTGGGATTGAAGATTAGGCATTGGCAGGCAGGATAGCAGGTCGCTGCCGCGGCGGCGTCTCAGCCGGTTTGAAGGAGGTTACTGGACTACTTCAACACCACGCCAAAAGGCGATTCGGCGTTTTATGTTGCGGGCTGCGGGTTTGGGGTCCGGGTAATACCAAGCGGCGTCAGGATTCTCCTGACCCTCGACCAAAAGCGTGTAGTAACGTGCCTGACCCTTAAACGGGCAGGAGGAGGTGGTGGAGCTTGGCCGAAAGAACTCCCGGTTCACCGAATCGTCGGGAAAGTAGAGGTTGCCCTCGATCGTTACAGTGTCTTCGCTTTCGGCGAGGACCTGACCGTTCCACATCGCTTTCGCCATCATCTAAAACCTGCTATCTAGGCGAACGGGTGAAAGATGCAGAGCATCTCATTGGGCTCTGGAGCCCGGTTCGTCCCTTGGGAAACATAGCAGAAACGAATGATGTTTGGGAAGCCCCATTGCGATCGGGGCTTTGCTTCGGACTGAAGTTCAAGCGGCCAGCACGGGTTCCGGTTCCGGCTGCGTGGCCGCAGGGGGTCCGATCAGGCGTTCATAGCTGCACTCCGGTGTGGTGGGAAGCTCGGCAGGAGCACCTTTTTTTGGCCGCCGCTTGGGCAAGAACTCGCGGTTGTTCGGGCAGACCAGGTAGGTTCCCTGCTTGTTGCCATATTCCAGAAGGTGAGCCGAATGGCATCTTGGGCAGGTCTCGTTGACCAGCTTGAGGTTGGAGGCAAAGTCGCACTTCGGGTAGTTCACGCAGCCGTAGAAAGTGTCGCCTCGCTTGGTCTTGCGGACTGCAAGATCCCCACCATCCTTCGGGCAAGGGACGTCGAGGAGCTCCTGCTTGACGTACTTGCACTTCGGGTAGCCGGAGCAGGCGATGAACTCACCATACGCGCCATCGCGCTGCAGCAGAGGCTTTGCGCACTTGGGGCAGGGCTCTTCGAGCACGACAGGCGGTTTGGATTGGACCTTCTGGGTGAGCTTGCGAATGGTTTTGCAGGGTGGGTCTTCGGAGTATCCGGGGCAGGACATGAACGGTCCCCAGGGGCCGTTTTTGAGCACCATCAGACGTCCGCAGTTGTCGCAGAACTCTTCTTCAGGCGCCTCATCTGCGCCGGGCGCGTTGAGATCGGGCTTGGCGGCGAAGTTTTCTTTGGTGAAGTCGCAGGAGACGGGCTCAGCGGTAACCTTCTTGCCTTTGCCGGAGGCCTCTTTGACTGCCTCGTTGAAGGCCTTAGCGTCTTCTACTTCGCGCTCGAAGTTGGTCTCGTCGAGGGTGCTTGCCTTCACGATCATGGGAAAGTGGAAGGATGCGAGCACCTTCTTGAGGACCGCCTTGCGATCCTTCTTCCAGGGTGCGGCCGCGATGGTGACAGGCTTAGCCTTCGAGAAGGCGCTGCAAGCGTAGAAGCTGCCGAACTTGCCCCATTTGAGGATCAATGGTGAGCCACACCTGTCACAGATCTCTGTGGTGGTCTCTTCACGGCGCTTGATGTCTTCCATGTCGTGCTCGGCGACGGCCAGCTCTTTTTCCAGGTGTCCGTAGAAGCCGCTCAGCAGGTCGGTCCAACGTTCCGTGCCGGCTTCTACTGCGTCAAGCTCACCTTCGAGCGTTGCGGTGTAACCGGTCTCGAAGATATAGGGGAAATTCTTCACCAGAAGCTCCGTGACCACCATACCGATCTCGGTGGGTACGAACTTTGCGCCTATCTTCTTGACGTAGTCGCGATCCTGAATGGTGTTGATGATCGAGGCGTAGGTGCTGGGCCGGCCGATGCCCCTCTCTTCCAGAGTCTTGACGAGCGAGGCCTCGTTGAAGCGGGGCGGGGGGTCTGTGAACTTCTGCTCGGAGGTAACGGCGAGTGCGTTGAGCGGGTCGCCTACCTTGACATCGGGCAGGATCACGTCCTCGGAGGCGTTGCTCCAGATAGCCTGAAAGCCATCGAAGGTCTGGATGGAGCCGCTGATGCGAAAGTTATAGAGCTTGTCTGCCTTGCCGGCAATCTCGATGGTCGTCATATCGAAGACGGCAGGAGTCATCTGGGACGAGACAAACTTCTGCCAGATGAGATTGTAGAGGCGGTACTGCTCATCGCTCAGATACTGGCGGATGGATTCGGGCGTGTACTCGACGTGCGTGGGACGGATGGCCTCATGGGCATCTTGCGCGTCCTTTTTCCCTTTGTAGTCGATAGGCTTGGCGGGGAGGTACTTTTCACCGAGGGTCTCCAAGACGTAGTCGCGAGCTTCGATGACTGAGTCATCGGAGACGCGGGTCGAGTCGGTACGCATGTAGGTGATGAGGCCGACGGTGCCGGTCTCGCCCAACTCAACACCTTCATAGAGCCGCTGGGCCACGCCCATGGTGCGGCGCACGTTGAAGCCAAGGCGGCTTGAGGAATCCTGCTGGAGCTTGGAGGTTGTGTAGGGCGCGGTTGGATTACGTTTGCGCTCCTTGCGCTCCACGCTGGCGACCGACCAGGTGGCCTTGTTGAGCTGATCGACTGCGCCTTTCGTGATCGCGCCGTCGGGGAAGGCTCCGGATAAGAAGAGATCTTTGCCTTCTGCGTCCTGCCCGTTGGCTACGCGGGAGGTCACGCCGTCAATGCCGGTAAATCTCGCCGTGAAGTCCGCGCCGGCTTCGGGCTTGAGGGTCGCGCCGATGTTCCAGTATTCGATGGGCTGGAAGGCGTTGATTTCACGCTCACGTTCTACGATGAGACGGAGAGCAACGGTTTGGACCCTTCCGGCGGAAAGGCCTCTGCGGACCTTGTCCCAGAGCAGAGGCGAGATCTGATAACCGACGAGGCGATCGAGGACGCGGCGGGTCTGCTGGGCGTCTACGAGGTTTTCATTGACATCACGAGCTTTGAGGAAAGCGGCTTTGACGGCCTTCTGGGTGATCTCATTAAAGGTTACGCGCTGGATACTGGCGCCGGCTTTGAGCACGGGCTTGAGTTGGAGGGAGAGATGGGCGGCGATGGCCTCGCCTTCGCGGTCGGGGTCCGGTGCGAGATAGACATTGTCGGCCTTGGCCGCGAGCTTTTTGAGACGATCGACGATCTTCTCCTTGCCGGGAGAGACGATGAGCGTAGGCTCAAAGGTGCGATGCAGCAGCTCGACACCGATGTCGTTTTTGGGCAGGTCCATGATGTGGCCAATGGATGCCTCTACGATGTAATCGGACCCGAGATATTTATTGATCGTCTTCGCCTTTGCGGGCGATTCAACGATGACCAGGGATTTGCTCATACTCTTTTCCTTCATTCCACCGAACCCGCCGAGGAGGATCCTCGGGATGGTAGTTCCGGATTCCCTTGTTTCATTGCGAACCTAACACGAGATGCCGGAATCGCGCCAATCTCCTCACCCACCCTGCATGCCCGGATGAAGCCTTAGCGGGGTGAGTCAAATTCATAAGACGATGCGGAGTCTAAAAGGTTCGAACGTAATTTTTTCCCGGAAGGGACTTCACTTTTCCGGCAAGTTCGAGCTCAAAGAGAGCAGTAAAGATCTCAGGCGATGGCATGACGGGCTCCATCTGTTCGATCAGTTCATCGAGTTGGATCGGCTCGTCATGCTTGATGCGCAGAAAGACCTGGCGTTCCGGTTCGGACATCGGTTGACTTCCGATGAGGCCGCTTATCTCGTCGGGAAATAGAGATGCGAGCCCGCCGCGGTTGGATTCATTTGGGTCTTGGGGCGAGTTTCGCGCAAGGTCGGCAAGCTCTCCTTCCAACTGGTGTTTGACGTCGGATGGAAGATCCTCCCAGACGTCTTCCCAGGTGGCGGTAAGTCGTGCTCCCTGCTTGATTAAGGTGTGGGGTCCCCAAGAGTTTTTGTTGGTGACGTTGCCGGGGACCGCGTAGACGTCGCGGTTCTGCTCCATGGCGCAGCGGGCTGTGATCCGGGTGCCGCTATACTCGGCTGCCTCGATGACGAGGACTCCAACGCTCATGCCGCTGAGGATTCGGTTGCGGATGGGGAAGTTTTGCGGCGCGGGGAAGGTGCCCATGGGGTACTCGGTGAGGATGGCGCCGCCGGCGAGGATGATCTGCTCGGCCAGCTTCTTATTGTCTTTGGGGTAGACGACATCGAGGCCGGTTCCCCAGACGGCGATTGTTGCGCCTTTGGCATCGAGTGCTCCTCTGTGGGCTGCGGTGTCCACACCGCGGGCCATGCCCGAAAGAATGGTGAGACGGTGACGTGCCAAGTCGCGCGAGAGAAGTTCTGCCATGCCTGCGCCATAGGGGGTCGGGGAGCGAGTTCCTACAACCGCTATTCCGGGTCGGGCGAGCAGGGCGGCGTTCCCGCGGACCCAGAGGACGACCGGGGGGTCGTAGATTTCGAGGAGGCGTACGGGGTAGGCGGGATCGTCCTGGGTGAGGATGGTGGCGCCGGCGTCGGAGACGAGCTTCCACTCGTTCTCAGCCGCTGCCAGGGCGGCTCCTTCAGCGATGAACTGGACGGCTCGGGCGGGAATGCGGAGTGCTTCGAGCTCCGTGAGGGCGAGCGAGAAGATGCGGGCGGCCTGGCCGTCCAGTTGGGCTACGGCGCGGGCGATGCGGGTGGGACCAAGGCCCGGAGTGAGGGCGAGAGCGAGCCATGCGAGTCGGGTTTCGTGCGCGTTGTCGCGGGGTTCAGCGCGGTTTCCGTCGGGTTCGATCGCCTGGGAGGCCATGGAGTGCTCCGGAGTGTGATTGGGCCTGTGAGGTGGACGGTATCACCGATTCTTGGCCAAGAGCGGCTCGGGGGCGAGGATTCGCTTGTGGGGTGGACCGAATTGGGAGGGGTAGACTGAAGGTGTGGGACTTCGCGTTGCAGCTATCGACTTTCTCAATCCAGCTCCTTTGATGTGGGACTTTACGCATGGGCCTTTGGATCGGGTGCTGGCGGGGCGCTATGACGTCCATCTGACAGCTCCCTCTGCTTGTGCGCGGGAGTTGCAGGATGGGACGGCAGATCTGGGACTGATTCCTGTTGCGGCACTGACTCCAGAGCTGAGGATCGTTCCGGGATGCACGATTGCCAGTTTGGGACGGGTGAGGTCGATTCAGATTGTGGTGAAGGGTGGCGGGGGCCTGGCTGGGGTAAGGACGGTGGCGGCGGATACGGCGTCGCGGAGCAGTGTGGCGTATGCGGAGGTGCTGTTCCGGCGGCTAGGGGCGACGCCGGTGTTCCGACCCATGCGGGCGGATGTGGAGGCCATGCTGGGGGTGGCGGATGCGGCACTGGTGATTGGGGACCCGGCGCTGGTGGCGTACGAGCGTAGGGTGGAGCTCGAGGGGCGGGTTGGGCCTTGTGCGTGGTATGACGTGGCGGAGGAGTGGGGGCGATGGACGGGTCTACCTTGGGTGGCGGCGGTGTGGGCTTGCCGGCCGGATGCGGTGCGGGATGCGGCCGAGCTGATCGCGGACCTGAACCAGTCGCGGGAGCACGGGATGGTGCATACGGAGGAGCTGGTGAGCGAGTGGGTTCCGCGGATCGGGCTTCCGGCGGAGGTGATTCGGGAGTACTTGACGCGGAATATTCACTATGCGCTCGACGAACGGTGTGTCGAGGCGATCGGGCGGTTTCGTGGATTGGCGGCTGAGATGAGGGTTCTTCCGCAGCTTGGGGAGCTTCGTTTTCTGGAGATCTGACCCCCTCCCCACCCGGCATATTTGGTGCAAAATATTCATTCCAGGGGAGTTATCTCTGGATCAAAGGCTCAATTCCGCGTTATTTCCTGTGGAAATCCTGCAAAATATTCATTCCATTGGACTTATTTACATCATGGAAGGCACTTTATTTGCTGGCTCGACTTCCCTGCCCTGGGTGTCGTCTTATGGGGCATGGGATCGATTGCAATACTTTTGTCTTGCTGGCGCGTGGTGGGGATCTCGGCGGCGTGGTGGTTCCTGAACGGGCCGTCCGGTGGGAGCGAGCAGAAGATGCTGCACTGGATGGTGTCGCTGGGGCTGTTTGGCGTGTTACTGGTGTCGATCGTGGATTCCTCGTTTGTGCCTCTGCCGCTTCCGGGGGTCACGGATATTATGGTTATTCTGTTCGCGGCGGAGCACGCGAATGTGTGGCTGCTGGTGGGAGCGGCGACGCTGGGATCGGCGCTGGGCGGTTTGTTTTCTTACCAGGTAGGGCAGTCTGGGGGGTTAGCCTTTATTGAGAAGCGGACACCCCCACGCGTGTTCAAGCGGGTGACGGGGTGGATGGAGCACCATGCGGTGCTGGCGGTATCGGTTCCCGCGCTTCTGCCTCCACCGATGCCGCTGAGCCCGTTTGTGCTGGCGGCGGGTGCGCTGAAGATGTCCCGGAAGAAGTTTATGTGGGCTTTTACGTTGAGCCGGCTGGTGCGGCATGGGCTGGCTGCATGGCTTGGAGTTCACTATGGGAAGACGGTGCTGGTGATCTGGAACAAGTTCATCCTGCGCTGGGGGACGCCGGTGCTGGTGGTGATCTGGGGGGCGATTTTGGTGAGCGTAGGGTATGCGTTCTGGCAGCTATGGCGGACGAGCCACTCGGTGCGTGGGGCCGCGGCGGCCTAGGGTCCTGCTGTTTGAGGCCGAGATTCCCACTCAACGCGATGGGACTGCGATGAATGGGGCACCCCATGATTTTGTTGCTGGGTGAGAAAGTACGGCCGAGCTTTGCTCTGGACTTCAAGCTCTGGCGACCTGTGCGGTGCGGACCTTCTGGGTGAATTTGCGCTTGTAGTAAGTGATGGTGAGGATGATGGCGGGAACCCCGATGGCTGTAGGCCAGAGCCAAACGAAGATGTTTGCCGTGTGGAAGTAAGGGCCGAGCGTGACTGCGGAGAAGGCGGTCCAGGCGGCGATGTAGCTTCCGATGAAGTTGCCCAGATGGGTGTACCACCAAAACATCTTCTCCTTCGGTTTGCGGATGAAGGAGAGCATCTGGACGGCGGCGAGGCGCATGCCCAGGGCACCGAAGACGACGGCAATGATGCCGAAGTTCTGGACCCAGGAGGGTTTGAAGGCGCCGAAGAGGGCGAGACAGGCTGAAGAGGCAAAGGTGAAGACGGCGGCGAACCAATCGATTGTCCTGGCGGAGCCACCCTGGGCGAGATCCTTGAGCTTCAGGACGCGGTATCCGGAGAAGGCTGCGTAGAAGCTGAAAATGGCGACCAATGCGAGAAAGAGGACCGGGCGATAAAGCGCCATGGGCAGAGCCGTGGCGGCGACGACCCCCATGCTCCAGAGATAGACCATGCCCCAACGCTTATGCTGCTTGCCTCCCTTGGCGGTGGCGAGAGCAACTGGGGCGAGGAGGAACGAGGCAATCCCCGCTGCTATATGGACAGTGAGGAGGAGCTTCATCCAGATGGGGTCATGGTGCATGGGGCTGTCTCCTTCCGATGCAATCTACTGTATGTCACGAGTGACGTGTGGGCGGTCTGCTTGCCTCGGAAAACTCGCGCCAGCGTTGCAATCTTCTGCGAGTAGAATCCACGACGTGATGAAACGACGGGGTTTTTTGAGGTTAGCGGCCGCGGCAGGTGTCTTTGGGAGTGTCCGTGGGTTTGGGCAGGGTCTGCCTCTGCAGCTTGAGCCCTGGACTGCGGGGAACTTGGATATTCATCATCTGGCATATGGCCGGGGGAATTCGACGTTTGTCTTGGGGCCGGATGGGACTACGGTGCTGATCGACGCTGGAACCGTAACGGATCCGCTGACGGTTTCCTGTGCGCAGCGGCCGAATGCGTCGATGCGGCCGGGGGAGTGGATTGGGCGGTATGCGCTGCGGCAGATGAGGGCGGCGGGGCGGACGGAGCTGGACTATGCGGTGATGACGCACCTGCATCCGGACCATATTGGGGATGTTGAAGCGGACAGTCCGTTATCGCCGGATGGGCGGTACCGGATGACAGGCGTGTCCGATGTGGCGGCGGTGGTGCCGATCCGGCGGCTGATCGACCGGGCATTCCCAGAGTACAGCTATCCAGCGCCGGTGGAGATGGAGTCTGCGAAGAACTATGTGGCCTATGTTAAATCGCGGATGGGACGGGGCGAGATCACGGAACGCGTGAAGGTGGGTAGCGTGGAGCAAATCCGGCTGGTGAGGCGGCCGGAGGATTACGGCGACTTTATGGTCAGGACGGTTGCTGCGAATGGCGAGGTATGGACCGGCACGCCAGAGGGAGCAAGCCACGCCACGCGGCAGACCTTTCCTCCTCTGGCTACTCTGGCGATGGTTGATTATCCGACAGAAAATATGTGCTCGATTGCGCTTCGGCTGAGTTATGGGACGTTTGGTTACTTTACGGGCGGGGACCTGACGTCCGATACCGAAGAGACGGGCGAGGCATGGCGGGATATCGAGACCGCTGCTGCGCGGGCGGCGGGGCCGGTGGAGGTAGCGGTGGCGGACCACCATGGGTATTTCGACGCGGTAGGGCCGGAGTTTGTGCGGGCGCTTCGGCCGCGGGTTTTTGTGGTTCCGGCGTGGTATGTGGCGCATCCGGCGACGCTGGCGCTGCGGCGGATGCTGAGTCAGCGGCTGTATGCGGGGGATCGGGATGTGTATGCGACGTGCATGATGGAGGCGAACCGGGTGGTGAGCAACCAGTTTGTGGGCAAGATGAAGAGCTTGGAGGGGCATGTGATTGTGCGAGTGGCTGCGGGCGGGGAGAGCTTTCGGGTGATCGTGACGGAGAATGGGGATGATCTGGACCGGGTGAAGCTGGTGGCGGGGCCGTACCGGTGCCGGTGAGGTGGGCGATTTGGGGGAGTGACAAATATTGACGCTTGCGGTTATGCTGCGTTTCAGTTGCTGGTTCCCAAAACGGATCTGAGGTCTTCCCCGTGTCTTGGCGGCTCCCCGTGGTCTCCCTTCTTTGCCTGCTTCCGGCGCTTGCCGGGTGTGGCGTTTCGCTGAATCCTTCTCACCTTTCAGTTGCCGATGCTGGCTTCCAGGTGGGCGGCTCGGTTCACGGCGGACAGCAGCCGGTGGTAGGGGCTACGGTCGCGCTGATGATGCCGAACACGAGCCAGTATGGCGGGGCGGCCAGTGTGATCGCTTCGACGACTACGGATGGCGGCGGGAGCTTCATGCTGCCGAGCTATACCTGCCCGGCGAATAGCGGGCTGGTTTACCTGCTGGCGACGGGCGGGAATGCCGGTTCGGGGGTGAATCCTGCGCTGGCGGAGGCTGCGGTACTGGGGCCTTGCAGCGGCTTGAGCGCGAGCACGTTTGTCAGTGTGAGTGAGGTGACGACGGTTGCGGCGGCGTATGTGCTGGCTCCGTTTGCGTCGGTGACGAGTTTGGGGACAGGGATTGGCGCACCGCTTTCCAACCTGCAGGGGCTAACGAATGGGTTTGGGCCGGCGAACAACCTGGTGAGTTTACAGAACGGGCAGGCTCGTGCGGCTACGGCGCTGGCGGGCATGGTTCTGCCGCAGGCGGAGTTGAATACGCTGGCGGATATTCTGGCGAGCTGTGTGAACTCGACTGGAGCGACGGGTGCGGCGGCACCGTGCGGGATGCTGTTTGCGGCGGCGACTCCGACGAGTGGAGTTGCGCCGGCGGATACGTTTCAGGCGGCTCTGAATATTGCGCTCAATCCGGGGACGAATGTTGCTGCGTTATTTGGATTGGTGTCGGCTTCGGCTCCATTCCAGCCGACGCTGAGCGCGGTGCCAACTGATTTTGCGGTGGCGATACAGTACAACGGCGCTCCGATTACGAATAGCTATGGGACGCAGGGGATCGCGATCGATTCGGCCGGGAATGCCTGGATTGCCACGGGGTTTGTGGTGGAATCCGGGGCGACGACGCATGCTCTGACGGAGATTTCGCCTGCAGGAATTTATCTGTCCGGGGCGAGTGGCTACGGGTCTACGAATCTGCAGTTTCCGGAGGGGGTGGCGATCGATGCCAGCAACAATGTCTATGTCACGGACATTTATGCCAATAAGGTGCTGAAGTTCGCTGCAAATGGTTCGCTGTTGAATAGCTTTTCTCCAGCGTCACTGAACGCTCCTTCCGGGATTGCGGTCGACACGGATGGTTCTCTTTGGATTGTGAACCTAAGGACGATCTCGCATGTAACAGCGGGAGGAGTTGACGCCGCTGGGAGTCCCTATGCGACGCAGCCGGGTGGAACGGACATTGTGCTGAATGCGGCGGGTGTTTGGAGCTCAGACTATGGCGCGGGGCAGGGTGCGAATGGATATCTGTCGAACTATTCGCGGAGTCGCATGTCGTCTCCGGTCGTCTCTTATCCGGTCAGCGGCAGCCCGGTTGGGCTGGCTTTCGATAGCAGCGGGAATCTCTGGTACGGTACGGACGCGAGCGATGGTGGGGGTATCGTGGGGCGGTTCAATGCGTCAGGTGGCAGCAACCTGACGCCGATCGCGGTCGCTTACCCGCTTACCCCGCAGGAGGTGTTTGTGGATGGGATGAACCATGTCTGGGTGAACACGTATAACGTCATGACGCCGAGCGCGCCCAGCGTGTTGCTGGAGTATTCCGCGACGGGTGCGCTGCTTTCCCCGGCAACCGGGTTTGCTGCGAATGGGACGTTATCTGCATATCCGGGGACGCCAGGTGGGCTGGCGGTGGATGGGTCCGGCAACGTTTGGATGAGCGGGCAGTCTGTCGGCAGCAATGGGCTCACCGTTGCTTCGGCGTTTGTGACCGAGGTGATTGGGATTGCGGCTCCGGTGGTGACGCCGATCGCTGTGGCGGCTGCGAATGGGACGCTGGGGATGCGGCCATAAGGCATGACCTCGTTCGTTCGCCCCGGCAGTTTGCAGATTCTCACGCAGAACTGGGGAAGATCGAGTCGCGATACAAGTCTTCGGGGTCCTTCGACTGCGTCTGGCACAAGTACGTGCCAGACTTCGCTCAGGATGACTCTTCGATGCGAGTGTATGCGAGGTCAGGAGAAGCTAGCGGGTGGGGGTTCCGGCTTTGGCTATGGGCTGGGGGGTGGGCTTGGCGGGGTTGATGGGCGCGGTGACCATCTGGCTGGTGTCCTTCATGGCGGCGATGGCTTCGTCGTAGCGGCCGGCGAGGGAGTTGTAGCGGATGACGGCCATCTCTTCGAGCATCTTCATGCCGTCCTTAAGGTAGGACATGCGGCTGCGCTCGTCGTGGCCCCAGGAGACGGGGACCTCTTCAATGCGGTAGCCGAGCTTGCGGGCGATGAAGAGGATTTCGGGGTCGAAGCCCCAGCGCTCGATGCGCTGGAGGCGGAAGATGGTCTGGGCGGCGGGGCGCTTGAAGGCCTTGAAGCCGCATTGGGTGTCCTTGAAGGGCAGGCCCATGACGGTGCGGGTGATGGCGTTGAAGCAGCGGCCGAAGAGCTGGCGGTAGAGGGGCTGGTGGATGGTCTGGCGCTCGCGCTCGAGCCAGCGCGAGCCGATGGCGACGTCGGCGCCGCGGTCGAGGGCGGCCATGAGGCGGGAGGCCTCTTCCATGGGTGAGGAGAGGTCGGCGTCGGTGAAGAGGACGACGTCACCGGCGGCCTGCAGGAGGCCGTTGCGGACGGAGTAGCCTTTGCCGCGGTTGCCGGGGTTCTTAATGAGGTGCAGGCGGGGGTATTGGGCCATCCAGCGTTCTACGATAGCGGCGGTCGCGTCTTTTGAGCCGTCGTCTACGACGAGGACTTCGGCATCCCAACCCTGGGTCTCGACGCAGGACATGACGCGGTCGAGGGTGGCTTCGATGCGGGCGCACTCGTTGTAAGCCGGGATGACAATGCTGAGGCGCGGATGTGACATCGAACGTCCTTCTGTGCTGGGTGCCTTGTGGTGGGAGCCAGGTGGAGATGGATGCGGCAGGCCGCCGCCGCCGTTCATCATACGATAACTAATAGACGCTCGCCCAGCGGATTCGTGGCAAAGAATGTTGGGTCTGTTCCCAAGCAGCGGGATAGTGGTTGCTTGGACAAAAATTCAGGTATTTCTCCTTATTGCGTGCCAAAAATCTCCGCGCACCCACCTCCCTACAAGCATCGGGAGGAAACTGTAAAACAGCACATTCCTGAAGTATGCGTCGGGATTAAGCAAGCAGTAACACACACCCAAGGCCCCGCTGATGAGGATTATGACTGTTCCCTGGCGAAACCCTCCCAGGGTGGTGGTGCCTTCGGGTGGATGGATAGATGGCAAGACCGCTACGAAGGTCTGCCCAGCAATTGCCGCTACTTTCAGCCATGTACCGGTTGAAATCAAGGTTGGCGTCTCCTGAACGGCCACTTTTGGGTCGTGTAGGTGAAAATCCGGGACTGATAAACTGGGGTCATGTCGCAGCAGCCTCCCCCGCTCGGACCGAACCAGTATGCCAATGCGGCGCCTCCGCCGCCATCCCACGTTCCGGCTATGGGGTATCCGTTCTATCCGCCGGTGCGGCCGGGGCGTTCGGGTTGGTTCTGGGCGGCGATCATCGTGGCTTGTCTTTCGCTGGTGGCTCTGGTTTTCGGGGCGATTCTTTGGTCGGCGATGAAGACGATGAACGACGACACGGTGACGACGGGGTTTGGGTCGGACCAGATTGCGGTGATCGACCTGGATGGAGTGATCCTGGACGCGGATAAGGTGGACGCGCAGTTGAAGAAGTTTGGCGATGACGACAGCGTGAAGGCGATTTTGCTGCATATCAATTCGCCGGGGGGCGGGGCGGCGGCTTCGCAGGAGATCTATCACGAGGTTTTGCGGGTTCGGCGCGAGAAGCATAAGCGGGTGGTGGCTTCAGTGGAGTCGGTGGGGGCCTCGGGCGCATATTACATTGCGAGCGCATGCGACAAGATTTATGCGAACGATGCTTCGGTAGTGGGGTCGATCGGGGTGATTATGGAGTGGACCAACTACGGCGACCTGATGCGCTGGGCGAAGCTGAAGGCGGTGGTGATTCACGCGGGCGAATTGAAGGATGCCGGGGATCCGACGCATGATATGACGCCGCAGGAGGCGGCTTACTTTCAGTCACTGGTGGACAATATGTACACGCAGTTTGTGGGCGATGTGGCGGAAGGGCGGCATACCACGGCGGAGAGGATTCGTCCGCTGGCGACGGGACAGGTATGGACGGGGCAGCAGTCTCTGCCGCTGGGGCTGATCGATAGGATTGGCGGATACCGGGTGGCGTTGATGGACACGGCGAAGGAGGCGGGGATTTCGGGGGAGCCTTCGGTGGTGAAGGCCTCGGCGACGAAGAAGGGTTTGGCGGGTTTGCTTTCGGGGGAGGGAGACGATTTATTCCCGAATCCGGCGAAACTTCTGAACCATGCTCCGGGGTTTTATTTCATTTGGAAGTAACAACTTAGGGTGGATTAGACTTTCTCACAGGAGTTCCGCAACAAATCTTCGGGCTTTCGCGTCTCCCATAACGAACCCCGTTTTTCCCGGTCTCGGAATCGTTTTCAGAACAGCTGACGCCTCAACCCGCTCGAGCCTGACGGCCCTCAGAAGGAGATTGAAATTGACCAAGGCAGACCTGGTGGACAAGGTCACATCGCTCGGGGACCTGACCCGGCGTGACGGCGAGATTATTGTGGACCTGCTGTTCGACGCGGTGATTGGGGCGTTGAAGGCGAACGATAAGGTGGAGATTCGCGGATTTGGGAGCTTTCGGACGCGGCAGCGGAACTCGCGGACGGGGCGAAATCCGAAGACGGGCGAGAGCGTGGCAGTTCCGGCGAAGAGGGTGCCGTTCTTCAAGCCTTCGAAGGAGCTGCGGGATCTGGTGAACCCGAAGAGGCACAAGGTGAAGGAACAGCCGGTCGGGGTAGCGTAAATTCTGGGGCTCCGTTTCGGCGTCCACAATCCGGGCGAATTCTTCGTGTCCTGCGTTGAAACACCGTATGCTGCAAGGAGTCATGTCTACTTCTGTTGAATCGTTTTCCTCTGCTGCGCCCGCGGCCGTACAGACCTTTGCGCTTACGCGGCGTTTTGGCGCATATAACGCGGTCAACGATGTGAATTTGACGGTTGCTCCGGGACAGTTTTTTGGGTTTTTGGGGCCGAATGGCGCGGGCAAATCCACGACCATCAAGATGCTGACGGGGCTGCTGGCTCCGACGTCCGGGCGGATCAATATTCTGGGTGAGGACCTGACAGCGGAGACGGTCGCGCTGAAGCGGCAGATTGGGGTGGTGCCGGAGGGGCTGGCGCTGTTTGGGCGGCTGACGGCACCTGAGTATCTGCGGTTTGTGGGGCGGATGTACGGGCTGGATGCGGCGACGACGGCGCAACGGTCTGCTGAGCTGCTGGACTTCATGAGTCTGAGCGGCGAGAGCAAGAAGCTGGTGACGGATTACTCGCATGGAATGCAGAAGAAGCTGGCATTGGCGGCGGCTGTGATTCACGGGCCGAAGATCTTGTTTTTAGACGAACCGTTCGAGGGCGTGGACGCGATTGCGGCGGGCACGCTGAAGGCGATGCTGCAGGGGATGATCGCGCGGGGGGCGACGATCTTTTTGACGAGCCATGTGCTCGAGATCGTGGAGCGGCTTTGTACGCATATTGCGATCATTCAGAAAGGGTCGCTGGTGGCGCAGGGGTCGCTGGAAGAGCTGCGGGCCGGGGTGCAGGCGTTGCATCCGGAGTCCGGGCGGAGTGGGAAGGCTACGCTTGAGGAGATTTTTCTGGAGGTGCTGGGGTCCACGGGTGCGGCTCCTCCGGAGCAGGAGCTTTCGTGGCTTGGATAGGGCTTGGATAGGGCTTTTTGAGGAGCTTTATGGCTGAAGTGATTCCGGCTTCTTCGCAGTTTGGCGCGGTGGCGTATTTGCGCTGGCGGCTGTTCGTGAATGCTTTCCGTAGGAAGGAGGGTGCCGGGGAGCTGGCGGCGAAGGCGCTGGTCTATCCAGTGGGCTTGGTTTTGCTGCTGGGGCCGGTAGCGGGGGCGGGATTTTCATCGTATGCGGCGGTGGAGGATGGGCGGCCGGATGTGATGGCGGTGGTCTTCTGGGCGATCTTTGTGCTGCAGATGCTGGTGAGCGTGAACCTCTCCCCGGCGGCGCAGAGCTTCGATCCGATGACGTTGATCCGCTTTCCGTTGACGCTAACGCGTTACGTGGTGATCCGGCTGTTTCTGGGGCTGCTGAGTCCTTCGACGGTGGCGGGGACGTGTGCGCTGCTGGCGGCGGCGGTAGGTGGGAGCGTGGCCGATCCTGCGCTGGCACCGGTGCTGTTTGCGGCGGCGCTCGCTCTGGCGGCGGCGAACATGCTGTTTGTGAGAATGATCTTCGCATGGATTGACCGGTGGCTTTCTACGCGACGGGCGCGGGAGGTTTTTACCGGGTTGATGGTTTGTGTGGGGATTGGGATCCAGTATTTGAATGTGACGTTCAACAATGTGGGGCATCACTCTTCGCGGGCGGTGCAGGCGGCGAAGATGAGAGCGGCCGCTGGGGTGTATCACCACTTTGCTCCGGTGTTTGCGCATCTGCCGCCGGGGTTGGCGGGGGCTGCGGTGGCGAATGTGGGCAGGGGGCATGCGAGCTGGGCGGTGGCGCAGGTGGCTGGCGTGTTGGGATTTGCGGCGCTGTTTCTGGGGGTGTTTACGTGGCGCATGGGGCGGGAGTATGCGGGGGAGAACCTGTCTGAGGGGGCGTTGCCAGTGGCTGCGCCGGTGCTTCATGCTTCGCCGGGCCTGGCGCGGCCGAGAGAGACGCAGACGGAGAAGAACTATGGATTGAGTCCGGTCGTAGCGGCTTGTTTGCAGAAAGAGTGGATCTATCTGCGGCGGAATGTGAGCCAATTTTATGGATTTCTGGCTCCGCTGGCCATGGTGTTCATCTTTGCCGGACGGTTGGGGAGCTTTGGGCGGACGGGGTACATCTTTCCGGCAGCGGTGGCGTATAGCTCGCTCGGGATCGCGGCGCTGGCTTACAACGTATTGGGGGTGGACGCGGCGGGAGTTCAGGGGTATGTGCTGGCGCCAATCCGGATGCGCGATGTCTTTCTGGCAAAGAACCTGATGGGGTTTGCGCTTTCTGCGGTTCAGTTGCTTCTGGTTTATATCGTGGTGGTGTTTACCTCTGGGCCTCCGCCGGTGCTGCTGACTGTTTCGACGGTCCTTTGGGTTCTTTTTGCTACGTTCTTCAATGCGGGTGTGGGGAATTTGCGTTCGATCACGGCTCCGAAGAAGGTGGATCCGAACAAGGTGCAGCGGCGGCAGGCCTCGCAGCTGAGCGCGTTGATGAGTCTAGGGCTGATGTTGGCGGCGGGTGCAGTTGGCGCTGGTTTGATTTTGCTGGGGCGTTCTTTCGGACTGTTCTGGCTGTCGATTCCGGTGCTGCTGGTGGGAGCGGTTGGGGCGGTGATCTTTTATCTGAGTGGGCTGAAGCGGATCGATGGGCTGGTGGCGGAGCATCGCGAGACGCTGGTCGAGGAGTTGTGTAAGGCTTCGTGACCGCTTGATCTTCTCCAACAGCACTTGCTGTGGCTTAGAATTTTCGCGTGGAACTGGAATGACTGAGGCACGACAAACTCTTTTCGGGGTCCTTCGGCTGCGTCTGGCGCCAACAGCGCGCCAGACTTCGCTCAGGATGATAGATCATTCTGCTTCACTGAGGACCGATCCGAACAAGGGAGGTAGCGATGGCGCGAGCCTTTGATGTGGAGCTTGCGGCCTTAGAGGCGTTGGCCAAGCGGGAGCCAAGCGAGACGCTCGAGCCTCTCCGGAAAGCGCTGGGGAACAAGAACAATCTGCTGGTGGCGAAGGCGGCGAAGATTGTCGCGGCGCAGGAGCATGCGGTGCTGCTGCCGGAGTTGATTGCGGCGTTTGAGCGATTTATGGCGCTGCCGGGAAAGGCCGATCCGCAGTGCTGGGCGAAGAATGGGCTGGCGCAGGCGTTGAGTGCGTTCGAGTGCCAGGAGGAAGCTTTATTTCTGGCAGGTATGCGGTATGTGCAGCTGGAGCCGGTTTGGGGTGGGCAGGAGGATACGGCGGCTACGCTGCGAGGGCAGTGTGCGATGGGTTTGGTGCAGTGCCGGTCGCTCAACAACAATGAGGTTCTGACGCGGCTGTTGCCTTTGTTTGCCGATGCGGTGGGGCGGGTGCGGGTGAATGCGGCACGGGCGGTGGAGCAGGTTGGCTCGGACGCGGCGGTGCTGCTGCTGCGGCTACGGGCGGAGTTGGGGTCCGATGAGGCAGAGGTTTTGGGAGCTTGCTACGGGGGAGTGCTGCGGCTGGAGGGTGCGCGGGCGATTGGGTGGGCGGAGCGATTTCTCGCGGGTGGGAAGGATGGTCCGGATGCAGCTTCTGTTGAGGCTGCGTTTGCAATTGCGGAGACTCGGAGTGCGGAGGGGTTCGATGCGCTGCTGCGGGCGTGGAAGTCGACGCGGGATCGGGAGTTTCGGACGACGCTGCTGACGGCTATGGCGGTGACGCGGCAGGAGACGGCTACGGAGTTCTTGCTGGGGTTGGTGGCAGACGGGAGCGTGGAGGCGCGGGAGGCTTTGGAGAGCTCGGGGCCTTCCAGCGAGGTGCTTGAACGGCTTTCAAAGATCGGGTAAAGATATGTCCTGCCGGACGGGCCGCCTGCGCGGCACGCGGTCAGTTCGCGACTTGTATTGGGCTTCGCTTGGTCCGAGCGTTGCTCGGCACAGACGACCGCTAGAGGGCTCGCGGATGGGTTTCTTCGTAGACTCTTTGCACCTGGCCTACTGTGAGTTGCGTGTAACGCTGGGTGGTCGAGAGGCGCTCATGGCCCAGCATCTCCTGGATGGCTCGGAGATCGGCGCCTTCTTCCAGCATGTGGGTGCCGAAGGCGTGACGGAGAGTGTGAGGGTGGACGTCGGCGGAGAGGCCGCGAGCCTGGGCGATGGATTTGACGATACGGCCGACGCTGCGCGTGGTGAGCCGGCAGGTTCCGCGCATGCGCAGGTTCAGGACGAGCGGTCCGGCGGGGATGAGTGTTGCTTTGCCGGCGGCGGTGAGACGTTGGGCTCGGTGGGGAAGATAGGCGCGCATGGCGTGGGCGGCTTCGTCTCCGAGCGGGACGAGACGCTCTTTTTTGCCTTTGCCGCGGACGAGGATGGCTTCATCGGCCCAACGGATGGAGGGCATGTCCAGACCGCAGAGTTCGGAGTTGCGGATGCCACAGCCGTAGAGGAGCTCGAAGATGACGCGATCGCGCTCGGGCCAGGCTCCGGCGTCTTCGGGACTCGGGGCTTCGAGGGCGTTCATGACGCGGTTGACCTCCTCCACGCTGGGAACGCGAGGCAGGTGCTGGGCGCGTTTGGGGGTGGAGACCAGGGCTGCCGGGTTTTGTTCAACTTTGCCTTCGCGAGCCAGCCATTTGAACCAGCTGCGGATGGCGGCGAGGGCGCGGGCGGCGCTGGATTTGGTAAGGCCGCGGTCGTAGAGGAGGCCGAGGTAGCCGCGGATGTGGAGGTGTTCGACCTGGGCGATGGTGGCGGTAGGACCGAGGACTTCTTTGCTGGCGAGATAGGCGGCGAAGTCGTGGAGCTCGCGGGTGTAGGCGCGGACGGTGTGGACGGAGCTGCCGCGTTCGCCGGCGAGGATGCGGAGGAACTGCTTGGCCAGGTGGTCGAACTGGGTGCGTGGGTCAGGCGGTGGGCTGAGGGTCAAGCTCGACTGCCTTTCTGCCCCTTGGGTGGTGTTTGCGGTGGACGGCCTTGAGATGGCCTAGGGCGACGTGGGTGTAGATCTGGGTGGTGGCGATGTCGGCGTGGCCGAGGAAGGTCTGGACGCTACGAAGGTCGGCACCGTGCTCGACCATGTGGGTGGCGCAGCTGTGGCGGAGCTTGTGCGGGCTGGCGGTCTTGCCGTCGGAGCAGTTGCGCACCATCTCCCAGACCCACTGGCGGGTGAGGGCGTTTCCACGGACGCTGAGGAAGACGGTTCGCTGGACGCCTTGGGCGGCGTTGGCTAGCTTGGGGCGGCCGCGTTCGAGATAGGCCTCGATGGCTTCGATGGCGCGGCGGCCGAGCGGGACGATGCGTTCTTTGTCGCCTTTGCCGCGGACCTGGGCGCGCTGTTGGTCGAGGCGGACGTCTTCGATGCGGAGGGCGCAGATCTCGCCGACGCGGAGGCCTCCGGCGTAGAGGAGCTCGAGGATGGCGTGGTCGCGGAGAGCAATGGAGTCGGCGTCGGGTGAGTTTGCGGCGTTGGCTGTGCGCTCAAGCATTCCGCCGACTTCAGACTCGCTGAGGGATTTGGGCAGAATCTTCCAGGCTCCGGGGGCGTCGATGTTGAGGGTGGGGTCGTGGGTGACGCGTTTGTCGAGCAGGAGCCACTTGTAGAAGCCTTTGAGGCCGCTGAGCTTGCGGGCGATGGAGCGGGACTCTACGGCGTTGCGGCGGAGGTCTTCAATGAAGTCGCGGAGGTCTTGCGTGGTGGCGCGGAGGAGGACCTGGTTGGATTTTTCGAGGAACTCGGCGAATTGATTCAGGTCGCGGTTATAGGCGAGGCAGGAGTTGGGACGCAGGCCGCGTTCGACGCGAAGGTAGGTGGCGTACTCCTTGAGGAGCCGGAGGTTTCCTTCCTCGGTGGGGGCGTTGGGCATAGAGCTTCATTATCGGGTGCGAGGGCGGATTGTTGGGTACGGGCGGGCGCGTGGCACCAGCGGCGGCACCCCGTGGCGGCGGATATACTGGGGGTGCCATGTTTGAAAACCTTTCTGAAAAACTGCAGCGCTCCTTTAAGAATCTTCGCGGGCAAGGCACCATCACCGAAGAGAACATCTCCGACGCCATGCGGGAGATACGGCTTGCGCTGCTCGAGAGCGACGTAAATCTGGGCGTGGTGACGGAGCTAGTGGAACATATCCGGGTGAAGGCGATGGGTGCCGAGGTGACGACGGCGCTTTCGCCTTCGGAACAGATCGTAAAGATTGTTCATGACGAGCTGGTGGCTCTGCTGGGGAAGGATATCGCCAAGTTTAGGACGGCTTCGCAGCCGCCGAGCGTAGTGCTGATGGCGGGGCTGCAGGGCTCGGGTAAGACGACGACAAGCGCGAAGCTGGCGCAATGGCTCAAAAAAGGTGGGCATCGGCCGATGCTGGTTTCGGTGGACGTGTACCGGCCGGCGGCGCGGGAGCAGTTGGCGGTGGTGGCGAAGAGTACGGGCGTGAATCTATATGAGGGGACGCTGGATGCCTCGGCGCAGAATGGGACGCCGGAGGTGCTGCGGCTGGCGAAGGAGGCCAAGCGCGAGGCGGCAAACTTTGGCTGCGACATCTTGATTGTGGACACGGCGGGGCGGCTTGGCATCGATACGGTGTTGATGGACGAGATGGCGGAGCTCAAGAAGCTGCTGCTTCCAAGCGAGATCCTGTTTGTGGCGGATGCGATGACCGGGCAGGATGCAGTCAATTCGGCCAAAGCGTTCAACGATCTGCTGGCGATTACGGGCGCGGTGCTGACGAAGATGGATGGCGATGCGCGGGGCGGCGCGGCTCTGAGCATCCGGCAGGTGACGGGCGCGCCGATCAAGTTCCTGGGTACGGGCGAGAAGCCGGATGCGTTCGAGCCGTTTCATCCGGACCGGATCGTTTCGCGAATTATGGGGATGGGCGATATTGCGACGCTGCTGGAACGGGCCGAGGAGAAGCTGGACCGAGGTAAGGCAGAGCAGTTTGCGAAGAAGGCGCTGAGCGGGAGCGGGTTTACGCTGGAGGATTTCAGGGAGCAGCTGCGGCAGATCAAGAAGATGGGCTCGATGAAGAGCATCTTGAAGATGCTCCCGAGCGTGGGGCCGTTCGCCGGGATGGCCCAGGCGGCGGAGAATGTGGACGAGAGCCAGTTTACGCGGGTGGAGTCCATCATCAACTCGATGACGAACAAGGAACGGCAGAACGCGGATATCATCAACGGCAGCCGGCGGAAGCGGATTGCGGCGGGGTCGGGTGTGACGGTGGCGGATGTTAATAATCTGCTTCGGCAGTACAGTCAGATGTCGAAGATGTTCAAGACGATGGGCGGCGGAATGGGCGGCGGAATGAAGGCGCAGCAGCGGCTGATGAGCCAGATGCAACAGACCAAGCAGCGGTTTGGGCGATGAGCGCGGGCTGTCGCGTTCGGGCGTTTACAGGGTGACGAAAGTTGTATTCGAGCGGCCGCTTTCAGGTGGCCGGGCTATGTTAGGTTTGGGACACATGAACGTCACCCTCCTGCAACATGAAGAAGCAACGTTGCTGGAACGAACTGCGGGGAAACGGTTCTTTGAGCTGGATGCTCTGCGCGGGTTGGCGGCTTTGTGTGTGGTGGTGCATCACTTTCGGCTGGCCTTTCAGGTGGGTAGAACGACCTTAACCGTGCCCCACCTGCTGCTCTTTCCGTTTCTGGCGGGACCGCAATCGGTGATGCTGTTTTTTGTGCTGAGCGGGTTTGTGCTGAGCATTCCTCTGTTCAGCACGCGTCCGTTTTCCTATCGCAAGTATCTGGTGCGGCGGTTTTGCAGGATCTACCTGCCCTTTCTCGCGGCGCTTTTGATCTCCTGGGTCGCGGCAAACCACTTTCTTTATTCAAAGCTGCCGCTGACCCCGTGGTTTTACAACACGTGGCAGTCGCCTTTGACGTGGCACCTGTTTGGGCTGCAGCTGCTGCTGGATCCGGGAGTACAGCTGAATACCGCTTTCTGGTCGCTTCGCTATGAGGTGGAGCTTTCGATTCTGCTGCCGTTTATCTGCAAGCTGCTGAAGGAACGGCGGGTCGGGCTGAACCTTGTGTTTGTCGCTGCGGTGTACGTGCTGGGGGTGTTCGCGCCGCAGAAAGACCTGTCCCAGACGCTGACGTATGGGTCGACGTTTATCCTGGGAGCGATCCTGTCACTGCACCGGAATGCTTTGAAGGGCGTATACGAAGGGCTGAGCAAGGGTGTGAAGGCGGCAATCCTGGGAGCAGGGCTGATCTGCTATTACGGGGGAACGCAATCGTACTTCGACCGGCACAAGATCGACATTGCGATTACGGCTTTGGGGGCGGGAACGCTGATCCTGTTTGCGATCGAGTCAAAGACCGCGGGCACCATCCTGCGGCATGCGGTGCCGGAGTATCTGGGGCGCATTTCCTATAGCCTTTACCTGATCCATGGAACGATCCTGTTTGCGCTGCTGAACGTGCTGTACGGGCACTTCTCGCTGCTTTCGCTTTCAGCGATCTATTCGCTGGCGGCGCTGGCGGGGGCGCACCTGTTCTGCATTGCGATCGAAGAGCCGACGATGCGGCTGGGCAAGCGGCTGACGGGACGGCGCTGAGAGCGAGGCGTCTTGGGACGGGAATGGCCGGTACGGCTAAACGATCGCCGTTTCCGGCTCTGGCTCCGGCTCATCCTCAAAGTAAAAGTCTGTCTCCGCAGTGAGGTCTGAAGATCCTGTTCCCGTTCCGAAGAGACCGACGACGACGAGCACGAGGATGATGGGCTCGAGCGGCTGGCGGTAGTCCATGGAGCTGTGGGTGAGGTAGTAGGGTATGGGGAAGACGAGGACGGCGGCGAGGTAGGGCAGGACGGCGCCGTCATACTCCCGCCACCAGCGGCCAATTCCGCGGAGCATCATGAAGACGAGAAAGAGGCAGAAGGGCACGTTGGGAACGTCAAGCGGCTCATTGCGCAGGTACTCCCGGCTGAACGACCAATAGCCGGTCCAGAAGCGCACGATGCGGCGCACGGTTGCGCCCACGACAAAGAGAGGGTGGTGACGGAGGAAATGGAGGGCCAGAGTGCGCTTCTCGGCCAGATAGGAGATCTCGCCCATGGTCATGTACTTGGTCATCTCATGCGCATTTGAGGCGGGATGGGCCCAGGCGGAGTTGGACTCGCGCGTGTCGCCGTTATTGCCTGCGTAGAACTCGAGCCAGAAACCGTCGCGCATGAAGAATTTGGAGTGCATGGCGTGAGCGTTGCGCATGTTCCACGGGGTACAGATGGCGCAGAAGGCAAGGACGACCAGCAACCCCTTGGTAAACCAGTGGCCGCGGAAGGCGTAAACCTTCAACATGGCCAGCAGCACCAGGAAGGGCAGTATGGTGAGGATAGACGGGTTGGAGAGGACAGCGCAGCCGTAGAGCAGCCCAAATCCGATCCAGGCGAAATAACCGCGGAGATGGAGCTTCTGCGCCCAGAGCAGGCAGCAGGTGAAGAGCAGCGTGGTCAGGGCGTAGTCCCAGACGCGATCCGCGGAGAAGTAAACGGCAAATGGGTAAACGGCCCAGGCGAAGGCTGCGATGCGACCCATGCGGTTATCCAGCGAGTTGCGCACGAGGAAGAACAGCGGAATGCAGGTCAGGGCGGAGCAGATGCTGTTAAAGATCAGGATGGCGAAGGCGGCGAGCGGGGTGTACAGGCCGAAGAGGCGGAAGACCCCGGCGAGGAGGTATGGGTAGATGGGGGGAACGAGAGCCGTGGGACCGGTGTGCGTGGGAAGGAACGGGGAGGAAAAGCCCTGGCCGAGGAAGATGCTACGTGCGGTCCAGCCCATCTCCCATCCGAAGGCGTTGTGGTCGAATGTATTCTCCGCAACATAGGGTACGGCGGCTATGACGACGAGTAGGCGGATGATGAAGGCAAGGAAGACAACTGCGATGAGATAGGTCGGGAGATTCTCAAGAGCGCGCCGGAGTTTCCTGAGGGGGCCGTTGCTTGCTCGTTGTGAGAAAGGCGCGGACTGATTGATCGTAAGAATCTGAATGGCGACAGTATCCTTGCCGGTGCTAATGCAGCCTGAGATGTTCGCGTCGCGGCGCGAGTTGAAGGACCGAGCGGTATTCCGGGCAGAGATGCCGAAGCATTCCGTTTAGTATAAGGCTTGCATGGTGAGTGTGGAGCCCGGCGGAGAGACCTCGAAGAGCCCCGCAGGGCGGAGAAGAACAAAGCTATCCGTTTTGACGGGCGCAGGAGCATGATTGATGACGTCTGGTTTGACCTTTTACCGCAGAGTTGCGGTGACTTTCTGGGTGCTTTCTTCCATTGCAATCCTGGTGTGGGGGCTGGTTCCGTCTTACGTTGTGGGCTGGGACCTTCATGTGTATGAAAATGCGCTGCATTCCTTGAAGGCCGGTCACGACCCGTACCTGGACGGAACTGCGGTACAGCGGGCCTTCCACGCCCATCTGGCGGAGCATAGGGCGAAAGAGCCGCCCGATCCGACGCCGTTTACCTATGTCTACTCGCCGCTAACGTTGGTGTTTCTGCGCTTCATCGGGCTGTTTCCGGTGGCTTTGAGCAACACGATCTACTGGATCGTGTACGGGGCGGGCGTGCTGGCGGTCATCCTGGTGGAGTTGCAGGCTGTGGAGGCGAGCGAGAGCCGTGTCTTCATGGTGATCGCTCCGTTGGCGCTGTTTTTTCCCGGTCTGCTGCAGCAGGATGTGCTGTTCAGTGGCAATATCGCGTACATTCTCTACGGCCTGACGTTGAGTGCCGCGTACCTGGGCTGGAAGCGCGGGCAGTGGGGCTGGTTCTACGGAGTTGTCCTGTTCGCCTCCTGCTGCAAGGCGCCGATGCTGAGCTTGTTGGCGATTCCGATACTCTCTGCGCGAAAGCAGTGGATGTGGTCCTGCATCACGGGCGCGGCGGGCCTTCTGTTGTTTGCAATGCAGCCGTTGATCTGGCCGGCGCTCTTCCAGCATTACCTGGAGGCGGTGGAGCTGCAGTTCAGCTTCAATCACGATTTCAGCAGCAGCCCGGCGGGGTTGCTCGCGGACGCGCTCTATAACGTCGTGCCGTACAAGATCATGAGCACGGGATTTTACCTTTTCTATGCGATCCCGCTGGCGCTGATCCTGCTCTACCTCTCACGCCGGTTTTTTGATGGGCGCTTCAGCCTGCGGCAGTGGATTCCGGTGATGTTGGTCGGAGTCATCTTTCTGAATCCGCGGATTATGGAGTACGACGTGGCTCCGATCACGATCGCGATGGCGATTGTTCTGTGGCGCGTCTTTCGCCGGCTCGGGACCGAGCGTGCCGCGATGGTGGGGGCGCTCCTCTTTCTGTGGGTGTTGGGGCTCTACTCGCGGATGGACTGGCGATCTACCGAGTGCCTGCTGATTGTGGGACTGTTCGCCGGGGGGACTTGGGACCTGCTGACGGGCGAGCATGCTGGGCATCTGGCGGAGAGCAATGTGCTGGAAACGATTCCGGAAGACGCGGGGATGGTTGCCGAAGCCTAAGACCCGAAGCCTAGGACGGAGACGAGGGCGGCTCATGAGGCGAGGAGGAGTTCCCTGCCGCCTCCGCCTTGTTCTGCGCTCTCGCCGGTAAATCTAGTTGGTTGGGTCCGGGGTGTAGGCGGGCGCTTCCATCTGAGGAATGGCCTGCTGGGCACCGGCTCGGTCCGGGCGCGGCGTCTGCCAGGTGAACAGATTCGAGATGGAGTAGTTCCAAACCGAGCTAAGAACGATTCCGGCGATTCCAGCCAGATACCAGCGGGTGTGCGACTGCAGCAAGGCCCGCGCGAAGATCACGTTGGCCCATGCGCCGAAGGAACAGGCGATCCAGAATGAGACCAGCCCGGAGATGAGGCGAATGCCGCGAAGCTTCCGGTCGCGCCAGGTGACGAGGTTATTAAGAAAGAAGTTCTCGGTCATGGCGACATAGGTGGCAGTGATCTGAGCGGCGGGAAAATGCCAATGGAGGCCGAGCAGCAGAACAGTCAGACAGACCAGATGGGTGGCGACTCCGGCGGCCCCGACGAGCGCAAATGCAGTAAAGCGGGGCGGAACAATGCAGTCCGTCAACTTGTCGATGATGAGGAAGAGGTACTCCACGGCCGTGTTGACGTCCAGCTTACTGTCGCCGTAACGGCGATTGCGAAAGGTATACCCGATCTCGGCGAGGCGAACGGGACGATCCGCGCAGGAGAGCATGTCGACCAGGATCTTGAATCCGCCGCCATGCAGGTGGCGTACGACCTCCAGGAAGAAGCTGCGCGTGAAGAGGAAGTAGCCGCTCATGGGGTCGGAGATCCGGCAGGAGCAGATGGAGCGGCTGACGCGCTGTCCGAGGCGGCTGATGAAGAGACGCTGGCGGCCAAACTGGCCCATGCTTCCGCCCTGGGCGTTGCGGGTACCGACGACAAGGTCGAGCGAGTCCTGGCGGAGGGTCGCAAGCATCTCCGGAAGGATGGACTCGTCGTGCTGCATGTCCGCGTCCATGATGGCGATGTAGTTGGCGGTGGAGGCGAGCGCCCCTTCAATACAGGCTGAGGAAAGGCCGCGGCGGCCAACGCGCTGGATGAGCCGGATGCGGAAGTCGCGGCGAGCGTATTCGCTGAGCAGGTCGGCGGTTCCGTCGGGCGAATCGTCGTCGACGAAGACGAGCTCAAAGGAGATGCCCTGGAGCGTTTCTTCAAGGCGCGCGATGAGCTCCGGCACGTTCCCGCGCTCGTTGTAGGTTGGGATGACAACCGCAAGATCGATGCGATGTTGGCCGGGAGGTTGTGGCTGGCCGTCGTTCTGGCAGGTCGTGAGGCTCATCCGCGAGAGAGATCCTTTCCGCGAGACCGAGTTGAGGTTGACGTGCTTCCTACAGCAAGAGACGCTCTTGCAAGTAGGACGATTGTGCGCTCTGCTTCGGTCTTCGGGATGTGTGACGGTGTTCTGCCGGCGACGTTTACAGCAACAGGGCTATTGTAGCGAAGGCATCGATGGGACTCAAAGCGGGACTGAAAGTGCTTCCCATTTTGGCATAGAGATCGATTGCCGCCAACTTTGTTGCTCGTACGAGGCACCGTTCGGCTTTAGCGGAGGAAGGAGCTAAGCTCCGTGGCTGCGTTACGGAGCGGGGAGAGAAAGTGGGTCTGCATGTCGAAGACAGGCATGCGGGGCGCGTTGCCGGAGAGGTTGACGGTGGCGACGACGCGGCCGTTTGGGGCGTGGACGGGGACGGCGAGCGAGCGCAGGCCGACCTCAAGCTCCTGGTCGACGATGGCGTAGCCGAGGCGGCGGACGTTGCGCAGAGCCAGGCGAAGCTTTTCGGCCGTGGTAATGGTGCGAGTGGTGTGGGGGGTGAGGACGGCGCGGGCGAGATAGGTTTCGAGCTGCTCGGGCGGCAGGTAGGCGAGCAGGACGCGGCCCATGGAGGTGCAGTAGGCGGGCAGGCGGGAGCCGATGTGCAGATCGACGGCCATGACGCGAGTGGGGACCTGGGTGCGGGCAATGTAGACGATCTCGTCCCCGTCGAGCGTTGCGACGGAAAAGGACTCGCGGTAGGCGGCGGAGAGACGCTCGATGATGGGCTGGGCGGCGGTGGAGAGGTTGGAAGAGGTGGTGTAGGTGTGGGAGAGGGTCAACATGCGGGGGCGCAGAGAGTAGCGCTGGCCGTCTTCGGCTCCGGCGAAGCCGAGCTTGGTAAGGGTGTAGAGGCAGCGGCGGACGGCGGCTCTCGAAAGGCCGGTTTTGACCGACAGCTGAGAGATGGTCATCTGGGGATTTTGCTGGGTGAAGGCCTGGATGACGATGAGACCGCGAGCGAGCGAGGTCATGAAGTTGGGGTCGCCCTGGTAGATGTCGAGGGATGAGGCGGGGGTGGGACGTGGGGTAGGGGGAGTAGCGGGAGCGGCGACGGGGGGTGCTGGGGCCTGGAGGGTGGTGGGCATCGGTATCCTTTTGCTGTCCGCGGAGCATTGTGCGATAGACGGACTAAACCTACGATAAACGCACGGAGCGATGAGGCGCAACCCCGACGTTCCTGTAAACGCAGGAAGGGCTTCCGGGCGGAGGACGGTGATGAAAGATTGCCGAGGGGAGGTGGTATTTCGATTTGGTGCGGCGTTTGAAACGGTGTAACCTTCCCGTGTTAGAGACATAGGGGTCAGGTTTGTGTTGGCAGGCGCGCGAGTCGCGACGCGGTGAATGACATCGGAACATGTGAAGGAGAACAAGGGAGAGCTATGACGACGGCAGCCAAGTTAGTTCCGCTGAACGAACGGAAGTCCTGGAAAGCGCTCCAGGCGCATCAAGCGGTGATCTCGCGGAAGACGTTGAAGGAGATGTTTGCGGAGGATCCGGGGCGCGGGACGAAGCTGACGGCGGAGGCGGGCGGCGTGTTTCTGGATTACTCGAAGAACCGCGTGACGAATGAGACGTTGAAGCTGCTGATCGATCTGGCGAACGAGTCCGGCGTGAAGGAACGCGCGGAGGCGATGTTTACCGGCGAAAAGATCAACATCACCGAGGGGCGGAGCGTGCTGCATGTGGCGCTGCGAGCTCCGAAGTCGGAGAAGATTTTTTCCGATGGCGAGGATGTGGTGCCGGCAGTGCATGAGGTGCTCGAAAAGATGGCCGGCTTTGCGGAGAAGATCCGTTCCGGCGAGTGGAAAGGGCATACCGGCAAGAAGATCAAGAATGTGATCAATATCGGGATTGGCGGGAGCGATCTTGGGCCGGTGATGGCGTATGAGGCGCTTCGGCATTATTCACAGCGGGAGTTGACGTTCCGGTTTGTCTCGAATGTGGATGGGACGGATTTTGCCGAGGCGGTCGAGGATCTGCAGGCCGACGAGACGTTGTTTCTGGTGGCTTCTAAGACGTTTACGACGCTCGAGACGATGACCAATGCGGGCTCGGCGCGGGAGTGGGCTTTGAAGGGATTGGGCGGGGATGAGAAGGCGATTGCGAAACACTTCGTCGCAATTTCGACCAATGATAAGGCGGTGAGTAAATTTGGGATCGATACGGCGAACATGTTCGGGTTCTGGGATTGGGTTGGCGGGCGGTACTCGATGGACTCGGCGATCGGACTGTCGACGATGATCGCGATTGGGCCGAAGAACTTCTATGAAATGCTGGCCGGATTCCATGAGATGGATGTGCACTTCCGGACGACTCCGTTTGAGAAGAATCTGCCGGTGCTGATGGGGCTCTTGACAGTCTGGTATACGGACTTCTTCGACGCGCAGACGATGGCGGTGCTTCCGTATGAGCAGTACCTGAAGCGGTTTCCGGCGTATCTGCAGCAGCTGACGATGGAGTCGAATGGCAAGCATGTGACGCTCGATGGATCACATGTGACCGCTGATACCGGGCCTATTTACTGGGGGGAGCCGGGGACGAATGGGCAGCACTCGTTTTACCAGCTGATCCATCAGGGGACACGGTTGATTCCCTGCGATTTCATCGGGTTCTACAAGACGCTGAATCCGCTGGGACGGCACCATGACATCCTGATGGCGAATGTGTTTGCGCAGGCGGAGGCGCTGGCGTTCGGCAAGACGGCGGAGCAGGTACGGGCTGAGGGTGTGGCGGAAGAACTGGTGCCGCACAAGGTGTTTGAGGGGAATCGGCCTTCCAACGTGATCCTGGCCGAGGTGCTGACGCCTAAGACTTTAGGACAGCTTATCGCGCTGTATGAGCATGCGGTGTTTACGCAGGGGGCGGTTTGGGGGATCGACTCGTTCGATCAGTGGGGCGTGGAGCTGGGGAAGGTGTTGGCTACGCGGATTCTTGGGGAATTGGAGAGCAAGGACTCGCCCAAGGGGGATCATGACACTTCTACCAATGCACTGATCGAGAAATACAGGGCGAATAAGTAAGAGAATGCCCTGCCGGGCGGGCCCGCTACGCGCGGAGCGGTCACTTCGTGACATGTATTGGGCTTCGCGTGGTCCTCCCATTGGGTCAAGATGAGAAAGTCTGTGCCGACCAACGGGAGGGCTGCGCGAAGCAGTTACACGTCACGAAGTGACCGCCTCGCGCGTAGCGAGCCCGTCCGGCAGGACACTTCTTCAGAGGAGTTTAAGCAGGTCGGCAGGTTCGGGGCGGACGCGGTTGTCGGCGTGGGCTTCGGCGAAGGCGATCTCGCCATCCGGGCGGATGAGGTAGAGCGCTGGAAGGGGAAGACGCCACGAGGCTTCTGTTGCGGTGTCATAGTTGAGACCGGCGTTGGCGTAGGGGATGTTGACGAGGATCGAGCGGTAGTAGGTGCGGGCTGCTGGCGGAACTGTGTGGGCGATGTGGGAGGCTTCGGCTAGTTCGCAGTTTGGGTCGGACAGGATGGGGAAGTTCAGGGCGTGCTGCTGGGCGGTGAAGTCATTCTGGCGGCGGGTCTGTGGGGAGATGGCGACGAAGAGGGTGTTGCGCTCGCGGAGGCGAGGGTAGAGCTCGCGCCAGGTTTCAAGCTCGGTAATGCAGTATGGGTCCCAGCGACCGCGAAAGAACTTCAGGATGACGGAGCCGAGGGCAAGGAGGTCGGACAGGGCTACGGGTTGGGCGGTGCGGGCGTCCTGAAGCTGGAATGCGGGAGCAGTCGCGCCAACGGGCAGGATGCGGTCTTCGATTCCAGTGGCGAAGAGGGTGGCGGCGGCTTGCTCGGAGATGGCGAGGCGGTCGGGTTGGACGAGGGCCCGGGTGCGGGCGGTGATGGCGTCTAGTTGGTCCTGTAAGGAGGCAGCCATGCACACCATTATCGACGATAGATGACTTATCCTGCCGGACGGGCCCGCTGCGCGCGGAGCGGGCACTTCGTGCCATGTAACTGCTTCGCGTGGGCCTTCCGTTGGTCGGCAATAAAGATTGTGCCGAGCAACGCTCGGGCCACGCGACGCCCAATACATGTAACGAAGTGACCGCGCGACGCGCAGTCGGCCCGTCCGGCAGGACATGCTTACACCGTGTTGGGCTCGAAGTCTGGGCGGGTGATGTGACCGCTGGTGGTGGATCCGGCGTCGCGCGGAAGGCCGAGGGCGTCGAAGACCGGGGCGAGCGAGAGCACGGCCATGGCGAGGATGGCGATGTGGAAGTCGCGCAACTGCGGCAGCGCGGCGGAGTGGCCGTAGGCGTGGGCGACGAGGCGCAGGGTTATCGCGCCGACGGCTATTCCCAAACCGAGCGAGAGCTGCATAACGGCGGAAAGAAAGCCGTTGGCGCGGCTCATGCGCTCGACGGGGATCTCGGTGTAGGCGAGGGTGGTCATGCAGGTGAACTCCATCGAACGGCAGGCTCCGTGGAAGAAGAGGATGGCGAGCATGAGGGCGATGGGCGTTCCGGGTGAGAGCGCGGCGCAGAGGGCGACCGAGAGGCTGGTGACGATGCCGTTGTAGATGAGGATGCGGCGGAAGCCGTAGCGGCGGAGGATGGGGATGATGATGGACTTCATGGAGAGATCGCCGGCGAAGAGCGCGAGGAGATACAGGCCGGAGCGGAAGGCGTTGAGGCCGAAGGCGATCTGAAACATGAGCGGAAGCAGAAACGGCAGGACGGAGACGGCGATGCGGAAGGCGCTGGCTCCGAAGACGGAGAGCGCATAGGACTTGAGGCGGAGAGATTCAAGGTCGATGAAGCTGGTGCGCGGACGGACGCGGGCGACGGAGATAGCGAAGGTTCCGCTGAGGATGGCGAGGACAAGGATGGAGGCGGGAAGCTGCCAGTGGGTGGACTCGCCGCCGAGCTTTTCCATGGCGTAGACGGCTTCGCAGGAGGCGGAGCCGGCGAGCAGGAAGGTGAGCCAGTCGAAGGGATGTACTTCCTGGATGCGGGTGTTTTCCACCCAGAGCATGGTGAGGATGAGGGCAAGGATGCCCAGCGGAAGGTTGAGGAAGAAGATCCAGTGCCAGGAGGCGTAGGTGGTGATGAAGCCGCCGAGCGGCGGCCCGAGCACGAGCGCGGTCAGTCCGGGCCAAGTGATGTAGGCGATGGCCTGGGTGAGCTGGTCTTTCGCAGTAGAACGCAAAACGATTAAGCGCCCCACTGGCACCATCATGGCTCCGCCGATGCCTTGCAGGATGCGGGCAAGGGTGAACTGGGTGAGGGTGTGGCAGGCGCCGCAGAGCAGTGAGGCGAGGGTGAAGAGTCCGATTGCGGAAGCGAAGACGGTACGCGATCCAAAACGGTCCGCGACCCATCCACTGATTGGAATAAAGACGGCAAGCGTCAAGAGATACGCCGTCATGCCGATATTGAGACTGACGGCCCCGACATGGAAGCTGCGCGCCATCTGCGGGATGGCGGTGGCGATGATGGTGCCGTCAAGATTCTCCATGAAGAAGGCTCCCGCGATCAGCGATGTGACGAAGAGCGGGGAGCGTGTTGCAGACATAGGGCTAGTTTACGGAATACGGGCTCGGAGATGGGCCAGACTGCGGTGCCCGGGGGAATCGGCTACGGTACTTCGGGCTGAAATCCAGCGGAAATCACCCGAAAGTTCAACGAGTTCGTGGTTGCGGGTGATGTTGTTTTCCGGCCGGACAGGTTTCCATGGATGTAAGCGAAATCACTTCCGCAAACCTTTCAGACAGGGTCCTTAGCAGGTCCTGTTCAGGAGCTTTTTCAATGAAGAATCACCTTGGCACTTCTCTCCGTCTCGTTCCGGCTGTTAGGTGTGCCGCTTCCCTGCTGATTCTGGCTCCGGCGATCCTGGCACCGGCGCTTCAGGCGCAGAGCGCGATCGCTTTTTCCGAGCCCTCGGCGCACTCGGCCCATCTGCTGTATACGGAGGGCGCTCCTCTGACGGCTTTCAGCTTTTCGCGTCCGGGCGCGTTTCTGACAGCATCTGACTTTGGCGTCTCGTCTTCGGCTTCGCCGGTGACGGTCAGCGAGTTTGTTGGCGCGGCGGCTGAGGGTGCCGCGGGTGACACGGGCTTTCGCGGCGTGACACGGGCTGTGCCGGCCGGCTCCACGCCGAAGCGGCCGTTCAGCGCCGTGGCGGTGGAGGTGAAGGTGGGCACGGCGGGTCCGGGCTTTGATGTGGCGACGCCCCTGATGCGGCGCGTCAACCTGCGCTCCGGCGCTTCCTTCTTCCAGTACAACAATGCGTCGTTTACGCAGGATGGACTGAACATCTCAGGCAATGTAAAGCTGCAGAACGCGGCGGCGAGCATCGACATCTATCCCTTCAACAACAGCTTTCGCATCAGTCCTGGGCTGACGTTCAAGAACAATAACGCCTTGAATGCGACGATGCTGGTTCCGGGCGGCCAGAGCTTTTCTCTGGGCGACACCGACTACACGAGCAGCCCGACGGACCCGATCCATGGCACGGCGGCCTTCCAGTTCGGCACGAGCAATATTGCGCCGCGTTTTACCGTCGGCTTCGGCAACATGCTGAAGAGCAAGGGCGGACGTTTCAGCGTGCCGACCGAAGTCGGGTTCCAGTACATCGCGCAGCCCACGGTACGGCTGAACTTTGCCGGCAGCGGCTGCAACAGCCAGGGCTGCGGTCCGGTGGACCCGGCGAGCGTGGCGCAGGAGCAGCAGGAGATTCAGAGCGATCTGTCCGCACTGCGGTTCTATCCGATCGTCTCGATCGGCTTCAGCGTGCGCCTGGGGCATACGGTGAGGACGTACTAGAAGCAGTCCTGCCGGACGTGGCACTTCGTGCTGCCCTGGGCTCACGCGATCCTCTCGTTGGTTGAGACCAAAGTTTGTGCTGCTCTGGGTGAAACGGGCGGTTTGGGTCGAACGTTGTTCGACCCAAGCCGCCCGCTGCCTCTTAGGTGGCCAGGACCGGCCGCTGCTGCTTCTTGGTGTGTGACTTCACGGACTTCTCCGCCTCGGTGTTTTCCCAAAGGCGAATCCCTCCGGCAATGGCGTTGCTGTTCGCTCCGACGGTGATGTGCGGGGGCAGCTCCTTGAGCAGCTTGGCGTTTCCGCCGCCGATGAGGACCGTGTCGCAGATCATCGCGGCGCGAAGCCGTTCCACCACGTCC
This sequence comes from uncultured Granulicella sp., assembly GCA_964282815.2. GTDB lineage: Bacteria > Acidobacteriota > Terriglobia > Terriglobales > Acidobacteriaceae > Edaphobacter. The sequence continues at coordinate 288,270 of CBDIOH010000008.1, read as the reverse complement.
ATGACGGATTTGCGCCACTTCTTTTTTCCCCGGCGTTCGAGCCCGCGGAGGCCGACGTAGTCCTCGTAGGTGAAACCCTTCTTATAGGGAAGATGGGCGAGTTCCAGCGGGATGACCAAGCCGTCCAGGATCATGGCTGAGCCCAGGCCGGTGCCCACGCCGAGGAAGAGCATACGGCCCTCTTTGTAGCCACCGAGTGCCTGCATGGCGGCGTCGTTGATGAAGCGGAGAGGCTTCTTGAGAACTCTTTGATAGGGATACTTGACCCAGCCTGGGCCCAGGTTATGCGGATCGAGCAGTGGATGATCGTGGGCCACGGGACCGGGAAAACCGAGGGAGATGACGTCGTAGGTCCACCCCTGGGTGGCGTTCAGGACCTGCTTGCACATCTCGGCAGCAGTCATGCTTGGACCGGAGGGGATCTTGATGGGAACGGGAAGGTCGGAGGACGCGACCTTGATGTTGGTGCCGCCGATGTCAATAACCAGGACTTTCATAGGGATTGATGGTATCAGCCGCGAAGGGCGTTTTTCCCGTGAAGTCAGGTGCAGCGCTCACCCGCGGGCGCGGGATCGTCTGCGCTTGATGCGTCCCGCGGCAAAGGCGGAGGAGCAGGGACGGCCTTTTGGTACGCGGGCCGGTTGAGCCGCGGCAGACGGCAGGACGGTCTGCAGCGAGATCTGCTCGGGACTCGGTTTGGCCAGGCCGATCATCAGCTTGGCGACGTGGTCCTGATGAACGACGATGCAGTCTTTGCCGCTGCGCTTGGCCTCATACATGGCAGAGTCCGCGCAGGCGAGCAGACGCTCCCAGCTCTGCACGGTCCCATCCAAGCTGGCGATGCCGATGCTGACAGTGAGAGGCAGGGCGCCGCAGGGTTCCTGCCGCAGCAGAGCCTGGATGCGGCGTGCGATGACCATGGCGCCAGCGGCGTCGGTGTCCGGCAGCAGAAAGGCGAACTCTTCGCCGCCGAGGCGGGCGGGGAGATCGTCGGCGCGGCCGGATTTCGCGAGGACGCGGCCGATCAGCTGCAGGGCCTGATCGCCGGCGGCGTGGCCGAGTTGGTCGTTTCGCCGTTTAAAGTTGTCCACATCGATCAGCAGCATGGAGAGAGAGCGCTTGCGGCGGCGCGAGGTGGCGAACTCGATGGCGATGCGCGTCTCAAAGGAACGGCGGTTGTGCAGATCGGTGAGGGCGTCTGTGGTGGCGAGCTGATCGAGCCGGCTATTGGCGGCTTTGAGCTCCTGCTCTCGCAGGACCTGCTCCGTGATATCGATGGCGATGCCTGCGAGCATTTTGCGGCCGTCGGCTCCCTGGTACGTGAACTTGAGCGAACGGAAGTGGACGGTGCGGCCGTCGCTGGCCTCGGCCTGGTATTCCGTGTCTGCGGGCTCTCCGGTGTCCAGCACGGCCCAGTCGCCTTTGCGCGCTCGGGCCGCGACCGCGGGGGGCAGCATGTCATAGCTGCTCTTGCCGATCCACTCCTGCTGGGTGACGCCGAAGTGATCGGCGTAGAGTCGGTTGTAAAAGATGTAGCGTCCGCCCTCATCTTTGAGGAAGGTCATGTGCGGGCTGAGGTCTGCGAAGGCGTGAAAGAGCGAGTGGCTGGCCTCGAGGCTCTGGCTGAGCTGCTGCTTCTCCTCGAGCGAGCGCTGGAGCTCCGCCTTGCGCTTGAGCTCGGCGGTCACATCGACCGAGATGCCGGCGAGCATGAGTTGTCCGTCCGATTGCCGGAAGGGGAATTTGTAAGAGTGCCAGTGAAGAATCTCGTCCTCCTTGCCCGGCGTGACTTCCTCAAACTCGATGGCACGATCGCCTGCGAGGACCTTCAGGTCATGCTCACGGTATGCGCGAGCCATCTCCTCAGGAAAGAAGTCCGCATCTGTATGTCCAATCCACGCGTCTGCGTTTACACCGAACTGCTTGGCAAGCTGCTGGTTATAGAAGACGAAGCGCCCCTCGGCGTCTTTGATGTAGCTGATGAAAGGGCCGTGGTTCATAAAGGCGCGGAAGAGGTCGTCGCTCCTTTGAAGCGAGGCGGTGAGCCGCGCGTTTTCCGCAATCGTAGCTTCAAGCATCTTCTGCTTGGCGCGAAGGGCGACGCGGGCCTCGACCTGGTTGGCCAGGATGGCGAGCGCGTGACGCTGGCGCTCGGTGAGGATGCGCGGAATGACGTCGATGACGCAGAGAGTACCGATGGCGTGGCCGTCCGGCGCCTGCAAGGGTACGCCGGCGTAGAAGCGGATGCCGGGTTCCCCGGTGACGAGGCTGTTGTCTTCAAAGCGGGCGTCGCGCGTAGCGTCTTCCACGACAAACATCTCCGGCTGCTGGATGGCATGGGAGCAGAAGGAGACGTTGCGGTGGGTGGAGCGAGCGGCGAGGCCTTTCGATGCCTTGAACCACTGGCGATCTTCGTCGACCAGCGATACGAGCGAGATGGGTGTATCGCAGATCTCGCTGGCGAGCTCGACGACCGCGTTGTACTCCACTTCGGGCAGCGTATCCAGTAGCCCGAGCGCGTGGAGCGAAGCGAGCCGGTCTTGTTCTTCGAGTGTCATCGTCACCACATTTGCCCTTCTGGGGCCTTCATAAAGTCTATGTACAACCTCGTCGCTCGCCTATACAACGAAGGGGGGTCTGCTCCGTTACCGAAGGTTGGAAACAGTGGCAGAAGGGCAATTCGAACTCCACTACGAAGAGGATTCCTAAGGGGAGCTAAGAAAAGGGAAATGCTTCTGCCCTTCCAGCGTGTGTGGCTGGAAACTGCGTCCAAGGGAGCATAGGCTTGTGGTCTGCCGGCGCGGGCCGGAGGTGGATCAATGGGAAAGTGCAGGGCGAGCAGCAAAGACGGAAAGAACGGTGACGAGTGAGCGAGACCCAACAAAGTATTGCCCAGCGTGGCGCGGCGGAGACATCGGTTGAGGGGCTGCGTTCTTCTTTTCTGAACCACCTGACGAGGACGGTCGGCCGGCTGCTGGATGTCTCGACCGACACGGAAAAATATCACGCGCTGGCCCACGTGGTGCGCGATCTGGTGATGGACGACTGGATTCGCACGATTCAGTCGTATCGCGAGCGCGATGTGCGCGTCGTTTGCTACCTCTCAGCGGAGTTTCTGCTGGGACCGCACCTAATGAACGACCTGCTGAACCTTGACCTGACAGAGCGCTGCGCGCAGGCGCTTGACTCACTCGGCGTGAGCCTCACGACACTGGCCGAGCAGGAGCCGGAGCCGGGACTGGGCAACGGCGGCCTGGGACGGCTTGCGGCCTGCTACATGGATTCCATGTCGACGCTGGGTGTGCCGGCGATCGGGTATGGACTGCGGTATGAGTTTGGCATCTTCCGCCAGGAGCTGCGCGACGGCTGGCAGGTGGAGCACTCGGACAAGTGGCTGCAGTACGGCAACCCGTGGGAGATCCCAGTCTCGGACGCGAGCTGCCAGGTGGCGTTCGGCGGCCGGACGGAGGTGTATCGCGACGAGAACAAGAAGCTTCGCTGCCGCTGGGTGCCGGACCATACCGTCATGGGCGTGCCGTATGACACGCCGATCCCGGGCTTTCGCAACTCGGTCGTCAACCGGCTGAGGCTGTGGAAGGCGGAGGCGGTGGACTCGTTTGACTTCGCCACCTTTAACACCGGCGACTACATGGGCGCGGTGAAGGGCAAGATCGAGTCGGAGACGATCTCCAAGGTGCTGTACCCGAACGATGATACCGAGGCCGGCAAGCGGTTGCGGCTGATGCAGCAGTTCTTCTTTACCAGCTGCTCGCTGCAGGACATGATTCGGCTGCATCTGCTGCAGCGATCTTCCGTAAAGGACTTCGACGCGAAGTGGACGGTGCAGCTGAACGATACTCATCCTTCGATCGGCATCGCGGAGCTGATGCGGCTGCTGATCGACTGCCATGGGCTCGATTGGACGGAGGCGTGGAAGATTACAAGTAACACGTTTGGTTACACAAATCATACGTTGCTTCCGGAGGCGCTGGAGAAATGGCCGCTGCACATCTTTGGAGCGCTGCTGCCGCGACACCTGGAGATCATCTACGAAATCAATTCCAAGTTCCTTGAGAACGTCAGCACCAAGTTCCCCGACGATAAGGCTCGGCTAGGGCGCATGTCGATCATCGGCGAAGACGGTGAGAAGACGGTGCGGATGGCGAACCTTGCTGTGGTCGGCAGCAAAGCCGTCAACGGCGTGGCAAAGCTGCATACCGAGCTGCTGGAGGAGGATACGCTGCGTGACTTCTATGAGATGTTTCCTGAGCGGTTCAGCAACAAGACCAACGGTGTCACGCCGCGGCGCTGGCTGATGCTGAGCAATCCTCCGCTTGCGGCGCTGCTCGATGAAGCGCTCGGCCACGGCTGGCATACAGACCTGAACGAGCTCCAAGGGCTGGAGCGTTTTGTAGGCGACGCCGGCTTTCTGAACCAGTGGTGCAAGCGGCAGGAGGAGGCCAAGGGCAGGTTGCGCGACTTCATTCAGCGCACCATGGAGATCACCATCGATCCTGTGAGCATGTTCGACGCGCAGGTAAAGCGCATTCATGAATACAAGCGGCAGCATCTGAACGCATTGCACATCCTGGCGCTTTACTGCCAGATCAAAGATGGCACCCTGAAGAATCCTACCCCGCGCACGTTCCTGTTCGGCGGCAAGGCTGCGCCGGGGTACAAGATGGCGAAGCTGATCATCAAGCTCATCTGCTCAGTAGCGGAGTTGGTCAACAATGATTCGGAGACCAGCAAGCTGCTTCATGTAGTCTTCGTGCCTGACTATAGCGTCTCGCTGGGCCAGCGCATCTACCCCACCGCAGATTTGTCTGAGCAGATCTCAACCGCGGGAAAAGAGGCTTCCGGCACTGGCTGCATGAAGTTCATGATGAACGGCGCCATCACCATCGGCACGCTGGATGGAGCGAACATTGAAGTTCGCGATGCTGTCGGCGCGGAGAACTTCTTTCTGTTCGGACTAACCGCGCCGGAAATTGCACAGATGCGGACCAACGGGTACCGCCCACGCGACTACTACGAGAGAGATCCGCTGCTGCGCGAGGTGCTGGACGGACTGGGCAACGGAACGTTCAGCAAGGGCGACAAGGACCTCTTCCGGCCGCTGCTGGATGAGCTGCTGAACAAGGATGCCTACATGGTGCTGGCCGACTTCCAGCCTTACCTTCAGGTGCAGCAGGCGGCAGGCACGGCGTACCAGGATCGGCAGGCTTGGAGCCGGATGTCGGTGCTGAATACGGCGCGGTCTGGGATTTTTTCCTCGGATCGCGCGATCCGGCAGTACTGCGAAGATATCTGGAAGATCCCGCTGATTGAGGCGCGGCAGCTTACTTAACGAAACCTTTCCTCAAAGCAGCAGGACCGCAGCGGAGGCGTTGTGTTCGGAGGTGGTCCGGAGATAGACCGGCGCGTCAGGAACCGATTACCTCGCGCACCAGACGGTCCAGGTGAACCACCCCCGTGAAGCAGCCCTGTTCGTTGACCACCACGATGGGGTCGTAGCGAAGGTGGCTGGGCCGGGTGAGGGCGCGCTGTAGGACCTCAATGGCCTCACTGGACTCTTGGATCTTCATCAACTGGCTCAGACTGCGCAGACCCAACAAAGGATGTCGTTCCAGTACCTCCGTGGGCTGATCCAGCTCATCACAGATCACCGCAACGGAGCCGGCCGCCTGTTCGTGCAGACGAAAGTGACCCTCGCCATGGTCGCGGCATCGGGTGCAGCTCTCGATGGCCCGGTAAATGCCTGTAGAGGGAAGCTGCACCTCCACGCGAGAGACGATGGAGGCGATCTGCTCGGCGCGCAGCAGGCGCATCGCTGGCTCGGGACGTGCAAGGTAGAAGCCCTGGCCCAGCGGCACGGTAAGGCGTATGAGTTGATCGAGCTCGTCGGAGTTCTCAATGCCCTCGGCAATGATCCAGGCATCCAGCCGGTTGGCGGCCTTGCCGATCATGTCGATCAGCACCGCCTTGGCCGGTTCGGTGTTGCAGCCGTTTACGAAAGAGCGGTCGAGCTTGATGAAGTTGGGCCGAATCTCCATGATGTGCTTGAGGCTGGAGTAGCCGGAGCCGGCATCGTCCACTGCGGCAAAGCCGCCGCGGTCGCGAATGAGCGCGAGCTTGTGTTGCAGCACGGTGTAGTCGGAGATGACCTCGTCCTCGGTGATCTCAAAGACGACGCCGCGGAGGCTGCTGGCCTCCGCGATGAGCCGGTCGAAGCGCTCCGTCAGCAGGTAGCCGGGGCCGACGTTAACCGAAAGGAAGCAGTTGGGCGGCAGCAGACACTTGGCTGCGATCGCCTCAGACAGCACCTTTTCTTCAAGCTCCAGCCGGCGACCAAAGGTGCCCGCGGCGTCGAAGACCAGATTCGGCGCAACCCGCACGTCGTCTACCGAGAAGCGCGCGAGCGCTTCAAACCCGACGGCGCTGCCGCGTTGCAGGTCAACAATAGGCTGAAAATGAAAGGAAAATGTACTGGAGCCGCGGAGAATAACGTCCAGCTGCTGCTCCGTAAGGGCGGGCGGCATTAACACGGGTGGCCGCGCCGGGAGAAGCGATTTGTTCTGCCAGGGAGAGTCCATGTCAGTGCGAGGATCCGGCATGGTCAGAACGGGATGAACAGAGGACGACATAGGAGCGGGACCCTCGAACGGGATGACAGCTATGCTGCGTTAGCTTGCTGCAGGGAAGAGCGTACATCGTCATCGAACGCAGACGGCGCGCTGCGCGAACTCTGATCGCGAAGGAGGTGAGAGGAGAGAGCTTCTTGAAAGCCCGTGGTGTCTGGAGTATCTAAGACAGGCGACCAGCCGGGAACCACATCACCGCAGCAAAACTTTTTCATAATAGGCCTCTTCCAGTAACCGGCACGGGATAAGAGCATTACTCGTATCTCTCAATGTCGTTACCAAAGCGTACCCGTACCCACATGAATGCGCGTGACGCAGGGGGGTCAAGCTTGTGACACCTTTGTAGTACGGAGGGTAACGGTACTCGCGTGGTGAGGGGTCAGAGGTCAGGGGTCAGGGGTCAGGGGTCAGGGGTCAGTAATGTTCTCTGCTCATCACCTACCACTCATCACTTACCACTCATCACTTACCACTCATCACTTACCACTCCTATTCGCGGCTCTGCTGGCGCGGCTCCCAGCAGCGCACGAAGGTTGCGCCGTTAGTGCTGGTCATGGTCACCGAACCGACCGGCACCACGACCGCCTGCCCTGCGCTGAAGCGGACCTCGTTGACCGCCGCCTCGCCGTGTAGTCCAACCACGCAGCCGATGCCATCCATGGGCATCTCCTCCGCGAGCCCGGGTGCGATCTCCCAAAGATCGACGACGAAGAACTCGCTCTCGATAAGCCGGATGAAGCCGTCCATCTGCTTTGGCTTCACCTTGCCCGCCGCAGTCTTGGTCTTGACGACCTCAAGCCCCTGCTCGAGATGTAGCTCGCGCGGGCGGCCATAGTCATAGAGCCGGTAAGTGACGTCCGAGGTCTGCTGGACCTCCAGCAACGTCACGCCGGGCCCGATGGCATGCACCGTGCCCGCATCCACGAAGACCATGTCCCCGGGCGAGACGGGAAGCCACTCCATCAGGTCTTCCATGGTGCCGTCTTTTACTGCATCCTGAACGTGATCGACCGAGACACCATGCTTCAGCCCGCAGGCTACGGTAGCGCCCGCCTCTGCTTCCAGCACATACCAGCACTCCGTCTTGCCACGTTCGTGGCCCTGTGCCTGCGCCTGCTCATCGTCCGGATGCACCTGGACGGAGAGCTTTTCCGCCGGAAACAACACCTTTACCAGAAGCGGGAAGTCGTCCACGGTGTCGCTCAGCTTCTTGCCCTGCAACTGCCCCGTTGCGACGACGCAGTCCGGGCCGGTGAGCCAGGCCTCGCCGACCAGCTTGTCCGTTCCCGTCAACTCGTACCAGGGCTTGAGGCTCTGCCTGCCCCAGATGCGCTCGGCAAACTTCGGCTCAAGCCGGAACGGCAGAAACTCTGCCAAGCCCTCTTCATTGTCCTGATCCGGATTCTCAATGGTCGTCGTCATCTTTTTTCGCCTTCTTTCTCTTCTGCAACAGCATTGCCGGCACAGGCTTCGCGCCCATGGCGTCCTGCCATAGGATAACGTTCAGCTTGCGCGCGTCGGCCCGGTCGGCGTGACGAAAGTCCATCTTCGAGGAGACCTTTGCGCCCGGCGCCGTCTTCGCGTTCGCAGTATAGATCAGGCCGTTGTCGCGATTCCGATAGTCGGCCGTGAACACCGGCTGATCCCCCGCCCCGGTCAGCAGGCTGCCCATCATGGAGCTCAGCGCATCGTTGTTGTTCATCGGCGGAAGCCCGAGGACGGCTTCCATGGTACGCACCATGCTCACGGTGGAGTAGAAGCGGCTGTCGACAAAGGGTTTGTCAGCGCGTGGAGCATACTTGCTGATCACCAGCGCGTCCGAGCGGTGTGCGTCGACGTGGTCCGCGCCATTCTGCGCGTCATCCTCCAGGATGAAGAACGCTGTGTCATCCCAGAACGCCGAATGCGAGATGGCGTCAACGGCGCGGCCGATCGCGAGGTCATTGTCGGCCACCGAAGACCTGGGTGTTGGACCGCCCGGAGCCGTGCCGCCGGTGTGATCGTTGGCAAGACGCAGCATGACGAAGTTAGGCATGGTGTCCTTGCCCGCTGACTTGTCTGCCAGCCAGCCGTCCAGGTGACGCAGGAAGATGTTGACGCGGATCTGATCGGGCACGCGGAGGTTGAAGTCCGGCGTTTCGGTGGCGTAGTGCCCGACCAGCTCGGGCTTGGTCGCGGTATTGGTTGCCAGCAGCGGGATCGCCCACGGCCATTTGTTCACGCCTCCGCCCCAGACCTCCGGCAACGGCTCACCAGGTTTGACCTCCGTGCGCGGCGTGCAGGATTTGCCTTCGCGCATGGGCCCTTCCCGCGGATCAAGCTGCGCCGTGTTGACTCCTCTGTCCGTGCAGAAGACTGAGCTGATGTACTCGCCGAAGTGGTAGAGCGTCCTGTCGTGCTTTGCCAGATTGCCCCAGATATAGCCGCTCTCCGGCTGATTGACGTCGGGGATGCGCTGCTCCAGCGGAATGCCCTGCGAGACCACGCCCTCGTAGTCGTAGCCGTGCTCTTTGCCGCGATAATCCAGCTGCCAGGTGCGTTCCAGGTAATCGGTGCCAATACCCGCGTTCGACCAGACATGGCCGTCGCCGCTCACCTCAGCCGAGTCGTAGAAGTTATCCAGTACGCCGAACTGCAGCGCAGTTTGTGCTGGTTTGGCGTGATGTCCTCGCCGTACATGGTGAGCGATGAATCGCCGTTGCCCACACGCTGGCCGTTTACCTGCAGGTCGCCGAAGAGCTGATCGTAGGTACGATTTTCCTTGATGATGTAGATAACGTGCTTGATAGGACCTTGGCCCCCATTGGCAAACTGCGGCGCCCAGGCGATCTTCTCTTCGGCCGCCTTCATGCGATTGTCCTCGAGCGTCGCCTGGGTAAAGCTTTTCAAATCATGCTCCACCGCCGTCTCGTCAATGGCCGCCAGGCTGCCGTGTAGGAGCGTCGGAATGTAGGTGAAGGTACGAAGGAAAGCCTTGTTGTTGGCCGTTTCGGGTGTCGGCCGCTGCGCGAAGTTGTTCGGTCCGGTGCCGGTACCCTTCCCGGTAGCCACGTAAAGCTTGCCTCCGGCGGTGACGACGCCCATGGGCAGCCATTCGGTTGGGACAAAGCCCTGCGGCTCAACCATGCCTGCCTTCACGGCGCCTTTGGTGAGTTTGCGTGGGTCGATTACCGCGACTGCATCCGCGCCCATATCCGCGACGTAGAGGCGAGATCCGTCCGCATTCAGCGCAAGCGCCTCTGGCTGCGCGCCGTAGAAGCTTTGACCGGGAAGACGAGCGTCGAAGTAGCCCTTCAACCTGTAACCGCCATCGCTTAAATCGATGGCAGCCACCGCGTCGCGGTTGCCGAGAGCTGCATACAGGGTCTGGCCGTCCGGCGCAAGCGCCAACGCCGTCGGATGGGATCCCGGAGCGATTGCGTCCTCCGGCTTGAGCAACGGCAGCTTGCGACCAACCTTTCCCGTCGCCAGGTCAAGCTCCGCAACCTCACTTGCGTTCCAAAGCGCCACGAAGGCTCGTTTGCCGTCTTTTGAAGCCGTCACGGCAATGGGATAGGTGCTTGGGACCGCGTCGTTTTCAGAAAGATCAAAGCGAGTTACGATCTCACCGCTTGAAAGGTTCATGAGCAGCACGTCGTCGGAGAGATTGTCCGCAACCAGCAATCGGTTTCCCGCGCCGGCCACCGCGAGAGAGGCCGGGTACGGCATTCCGAGCGTTCCATCTCCACCGGCCACAAGTTTTGTCTTTCGTCCCGCAGCCAGCTTTTGCAATGGGATTTTGATTACACGTTCCGGCGTGATCTTGCCATCCATAAACGTGTAGACCTGAATCCCGCTTCCGGTATCCGTCGAAGCCTTTTTGCCCTCCGGATCGCTTGCCGAAACGATCGTGCCATACAGCTTGCAGCCGTCCTTTGAGAAGGCGAGGCCGGAGAACAGCACCTGCTTGGACGCCCCGACCGTGCGCGCATCCGGGTAGTCCACCACCTTGCCTGTATGCGTATCGAACACCGCAAGCGACTGCATGTAGCCCGATTCAAACGAGCCATAACCGCCGTTGACGCTCACCACCCAGCGTCCATCCGGGCTTACCGCAAGCGTCACCGGAAGCGAGTTCAGCCGCTGCGGGCCGCCTGGAATCACCCCATGAATCTGCTTGCTGGAGGGCAGATCAATGACGCTCCCCAGCCTCTCCACCGGTGCTTGTGCGAGTGTAAAAGCAGGCCCAAAAACACAAACCAAAGCAGCTGTCCATTCCCAGACCGTCTTCATCCAGCAAGCCTACCAAAGCATTTGTAACGGTCCGTTACAAAACTCTTACAACGGTCCGCTCAAGCCCCTGTTAGCGTTGTCGATAGAGCAAGGAGAACCAGAAAACAACATGACGCCATCCACTCTTACGCCCGAGTCCGAAGCCACCTCCCCTAAGGGTTATGCCGCCTTTCAGGCAGATGCGATTGAGAACGCCGAACTTCTCGAGGCGCGCCAGCAGGCCGACCTTCAGGAGATGTCGAACGCCAAGCCGGCCTCCTCGGTCGAGCAGGTTCGCAAACAGGTCAAGCAGGATCTTCGCCTGGGCCGTGAGCACCAGCAGGGACGCATCAACTGGATCACGACGATTGCCATGGGTGCCTTCCACGTGGCAGCCTTGCTTGCGCTGCTTCCGGTCTTCTGGGCCTGGCGTAACGTCGCCGCCTTTGCGGTCATGTACTTCCTGGCGATCAACATCGGCATCGGCGTGGCCTATCACCGCCTGCTGACGCACCGCGGCTTCCGCACCCCCAAGTGGGTGGAGTACTTCGTCACCGCGTGCGGCACCATGGCGCTTGAGGGCGGACCGATCTTCTGGGTTGCCACCCATCGCGTTCACCATCAGAACTCCGACCAGGAAGGCGATCCGCACACGCCGGTCGACGGCACCTTCTGGTCCCATGCCGGCTGGATTCTTTCGGGCCGCGCCATGCACTCCGAGACTGCGCTGCTGGGCCGCTACGCCCCGGACCTCACCAAGGACAAGGTTCATGTTCTGCTTTCGAAGTACCACTGGGTTCTGTTGACGCTTGCCGGCTTTGCGCAGCTTGCCATTGGCGCGGCGCTTGCCGGTCCCGGTCATCGCCTCGTCGGCGCAATCGGCATGATGCTCTGGGGAACCTTCCTGCGCGTCGTCATCGGCCTGCATGCCACGTGGTTCGTCAACTCCGCGACGCATCTTTACGGCGCACGCCGCTTTGAGACGCGGGATGACTCGCGCAACAACTGGTGGGTTGCCATCCTCACCGGAGGCGAGGGCTGGCACAACAACCACCACGCGCATCCGGTCAGTGCACGGCACGGACTGGCCTGGTATGAGTTTGACGTGAACTACTACTGCATCTGGATCCTGTCGAAGATGGGCCTGGCGCAGAAAGTGCAGATCGCCAAGTTCGATCCGATGAACCCCAAGCCCGCCGGCAGCAACTAAGCCGACCGTACGCCCCGTGTAGCTTTTACGCGAAGCGTGCAAAACCCCACGAACTGGCACTTGCCCGCCGTCAGGGCGCACTTTGAACCGGTAACAAAAAGGCCGTCAGCCCAAAGCTGACGGCCTCCTCATTGTGCGATGTCAATCTGCACGCCGATTGAGAATCGAACAGCTCCCGTGGCAGCATATCGACGTCTACGCCGCGACTCCGAAGAGTATGGACTCGGTAGTGTCCATCCAGCATCGTCCCGTCGCTCCTTGTCTTGAGGCTGTGCGGGATTTGCCGGGGGCGAGGGATAGAATCAGTTCCTCGGAACGCAAAGTTACAAAGAATAGGAGCTTTGCCGCGCTGAGCGTTGCATCCTCATGCAGCGGCACGAGCGGTGACAGATCCCTCATCGCACGAACGCGAGCTGACTCGGTATACCCTAGCTCTCAACGGAATGCCTCAATGAACTTCAACCGACGACGCGGAGCCATCGCCACCTTCACCACGCTCGGTGTGCTGCTCACCGGGCTGGCGGTCACGCTTTCGATTCCCTGGATCATCTCCCACAAAGAGCGCCTGGCCTACAGCATCCTTGGCATTGTGCTCTTTGCGATCCTGGCTGCCGGGGTCGTCCTCAACACGGTCTTTCTGGTCCGCGAGATTCGCCGCAACGAGCGCCAGGATTCGTTCCTGAACGCGGTCACGCACGAGCTCAAAACCCCCATCGCCAGCATCCGGCTGTACGTTGAAACCCTGCAAAGACGCCCCGTCGACGAAGCCCAGCGCCAGAAGTTCTACGCCATCATGCACTCGGACGCTGACCGTCTCCTCGCCACCGTCGAGCAGGTGCTCAAAGCAGGGGAACTGGGCCAGCGAGCCCGCCAGCGCAACCGCCAGGTGCTCGAGCTCGAACCGCTGGTCGCCGAGTGCGTCGCCATCACTGAAGCCCGCTACCACCTCAGCCCGGACTGCATCAGGCTCGCTCCCATCCCCGGAGCTGTGCGCCTCCGTGTCAGCGGCATCGCCGAAGACCTCCGTACCGCCGTCCTCAATCTTCTGGACAACGCCGTAAAATACTCCCCGCACAACGTCGACATCCGCGTCGCCCTGCATATCACCGGCTACACCAACGCGTCGCTCACCATCCAGGACCACGGACTGGGCATCCCGGAGCGCGAGCTCAAACGCATCTTCCGCAGGTTCTATCGCATTCCCGGCCGTTTCGAAATCAAGATCAAGGGAACCGGGCTGGGCCTGTTCCTGGTCCGCACCATCGCCCAGCAGCACGGAGGCACCGTCTCCGCCGCCAGCAAGGGAGCCAACCAGGGCACCACCATGACCTTCACCCTGCCGCTCGCTCTCAACGAACCAACACAAAGGAACGCCGACTCTTGACCCTCTGGAACTCCTTCTTTCTCGCCTTTTCCGCGCTTCTGCCGCTCATCAACCCGGTCGGCTCGGCGCTCATCTTTCTCGGTCTCGTGGGCGAGGAGTCGCCCAAAACGTTTCGCGCCCTCGCCCGCCGCATCGCCCGGAACACCGTCATCTTTCTCGCCGTCGTCGAGCTGACCGGCTCCGCCATCCTCAACTTCTTCGGCATATCGCTGCCCATTGTGCAGCTTTCAGGCGGCATGGTCGTCGCTGCCATCGGCTGGTCGCTGCTGAACGAGAAGGACAGCACGGCAGCCACAGAGGACCACAAGGTCGCCGCTCAAGCCCGCGCGGAATCCGCCACCGAGACCCTCCGCATGAAGACCTTTTACCCCTTTACCTTTCCCATCACCGCCGGCCCCGGAACCATCGTCGTCATGCTGACACTCAGCGCTCAGGCGACCCGTCCGGTGCTCGCACAGAACGTCATCGGCCATCTTGGCATCTTCCTCGCCTGCATTGTCCTCTGCGGGCTGGTCTATCTCTGCTACGCCTACGCGCCCCGCCTGACCCGAGCGATCTCGCCCAACACCGCGCACGGCATCCTGCGGGTAATCGCCTTCATCCTCCTCTGCATCGGGGTGCAGATCGCCTGGAACGGCCTTGCCACACTCATTCCGGCGCTCCACCATCCGGCCTGACACGAGTAACATAGTGGCATGGAAGCCATCGAAACGCAGATCAAGACAGTCGACGCCACCAAGGTCATCCCGATTCCAGAAGAAATGTTTGCTACCCTGGGGCTGCATGAAGGCTCTCGTGTGGCTATCTCGCTTAGCGACGGACGAATCATTGTCAAACCGGTGGCCGATGACCTCCATGGTGCTTTAGAACGAATCCGCGACATGGTCGCCGCAGCCCCCGGTCCAAGCCTGGAAACCATCCTCGCTGAACTGCGTCAGGAACAAGAAGAACGTGACGAGCGACTCCTCGGATGAAGACCTATGTGCTCGACACCAGCGGACTCATTCGATCCGTGCAAAGGGAAGCGGGCGCTGAAAGGATCTCCGAGATCCTCATGAAGTCGAGGGACGGCTCATGCAGGATCGTCATTCCGGCAATTAACTGGGGCGAACTCAGATATTCGCTGATTCGCCTGATTGGCTTTGAGCGAGCAAAAGAAGCGATCGGCTTCTTCGTGAAGGCAGGTCTTAAGATCGAAGACGTTACCGCTGAACGCGCAGAGCACGCGGCCATGCTCAAGCATGAGTTTGGGATAGGCTACGCCGATTGCTTCGGTATAGAACTTGCCCTCGACTCACCCGAGCACATCCTCATTACGGCAGATTACGGCGCTAAGCCCGCTGAGCGGCAGATCAAGATCGAGTTCCTCCCCACGAAGCCCATCACCTAGCCCATGCCTCACCCCCTCATCCTCCTCGTAGAAGACGAAGAACACCTCGCCCAGGGCCTCCTCTTCAACCTCGAAGCCGAAGGCTACCGCACCCTCCACTTCGCCGACGGAGCCGAAGCCCTCACCTGGCTGCTCGCCACCGAAGAAGATCTCGGCGCGATCCTGCTCGACGTCATGCTTCCCGGCAAGGACGGCTTTGAGATCGTCCGCAGCCTGCGCGAGCATCACCTCTACTTTCCCGTCCTGATGCTGACCGCCCGCTCCAACCCCGGTGACGTCCTGGAAGGCCTCAACGCCGGCGCGGACGACTACCTCCCGAAACCGTTCGACCTGGAAATCCTGCTTGTCCGCCTAAAAACCCTGCTTCGGCGAGCCGCCTGGCAGCGTGCATCCTCCTCCGACCCGAAGCCCGATCCGCTCCCGTCTAAAGACGTCTACACCTTCGACCTACGCGAAATTCACTTCGACACCCTCGAACTTGTCGTTCCCGGCCGGCCGACCACGCACCTGACCCTGATGGAGTCTGACCTGCTCCGCTACCTCACCGATCGCGCAGGCCAGATTGTTCCGCGTAAGGATCTGCTTGAAAACGTCTGGCGCATGCATGAGGACACCGATACCCGCGCCGTCGATAACTTCATCGTGCGCCTGCGCCGCTATCTCGAAGATGACCCCGCAAGCCCGCGCCATCTGCTGACCGTCCGCGGCGTCGGCTACCGCTTCCTCCCACGGCCCTGAGCATCCAATGGCTATGAAGACTCTGCGCATTGAAAACATGCACTGTTCCGCCTGCATCCGGCGCGTCACTGCCGCCCTGAACACACTGCCCAACACCAAAGTGGAGCAAGTCCAGCTGGGAGCCGCGAGCCTCGAAACCACAGCCACGCCCGAGCAGATTCTCGCCGCCATGCAGAAGACCGGCTTTCCCACGTTCATGGAAGGATGACCGGAACCGCAGCCATCCCGAGCACCGTCACCCTCCCCATCACAGGCATGTCCTGCGCTGCTTGCTCAGCCTATATTGAGCAGACGCTGAACGCGCTGCCTGGCGTCCAGACCGCGTCCGTCAGCCTCCTCGCCAATCAGGCGACCGTCACCAGCACCCTCACGCCGGAATCGCTCGTCCAGGCCATTCAGCAGAGCGGCTACGAAGCAACGCTCCCCCCGGGCTTCGACGCCCAAGGCCGTGTCCCTGAGGAGACCGAGTCCCACCTCGGCCTCCGCGCGGTCTTGGCGCTCGGAATCGCTGCCGCCTCCATGACGCTCGGCATGCTCTTCATGGCAAACACCCCAGTCCGTTACACCCTCCTCGCGATCACCCTCCTCGTCATGCTCGTTCTGAGTCCCCAGACCTACCGCCGCGCCTTCGCCGCCGCCCTCCATCGCACCACCAACATGAGCACCCTGGTCGCCATCGGCACCCTCGCCGCCTCCCTTTGGTCTCTCGCGGCCACAATCGCTCCCGGCATCTTCCTCCGTCACGGCCTCACTCCAGACGTCTACTACGAAGCCGTCGACTTCATCCTCGCCTTCCTTCTGCTCGGGGCGTGGCTCGACGCCCGCGCCAAACGCAGCACCCAATCCGCCCTCGCCGCCTTCGCCCAGCTCACTCCCGCAACCGCCCGCGTCCTCCGCAATGCCCTCGAAGCCGAGATTCCCGTTGCCGAAGTCCTTCCCGGCGACCACGTCCTGCTCCGTCCCGGCGAGCGCATCCCGGTCGACGGCCTCATTCTCATCGGCTCCTCCTCGGTCGACGAATCGCTCCTCACCGGCGAATACCACCCCGTCCTCAAGTCCACGCAGGACAAGGTCATCGGCGGCACCATCAACCTCGACGGCCCGCTCACCGTGGAAGCCACCACAGTCGGCGCGACCTCCGTCCTCGCCCAACTCCGCCGCCTGCTTACCGAAGCCCAGTCCAGCCGGGCCCCCATGCAGAAGCTCGCCGACCGCGCCTCCGCGATCTTCGTCCCCGTCGTCCTCGCCCTCGCCACCCTGACCTTCCTCATCTGGGCCGCTGTCGCGCACGATCTCCCCCACGCCGTCGCCTCTGCCATCGCCGTGCTGGTCATCGCCTGCCCCTGCGCGATGGGTCTCGCCGTCCCAGCCGCGCTCACCGTTGGCATCGGCCGCGCCGCCCAACTCGGCATCCTGGTCAAGAACGGCGAAGCCCTCGAACGCCTCGCCCAGACCCGCAACCTGGCCCTCGACAAGACCGGCACCCTCACCGAGGGCCACCCCACCATCGTCGCCGCCCACTTCGCCCCCGAGATCTCCGAAAGCCATCACCGCAACTACCTCGAACTAGCCGCCGCCCTGGAGAAGAACTCCGAGCACCCTCTAGCCCGAGCCGTCCTCGCCTACGTCTCCCCCACCACAGCACCCGCCCTCACCAACATCAAGACCATCCCCGGCCAGGGCATCACCGCCGTATGGAACGGACAGCTCGTAGCCATAGGGAACTGGGTGCCCCATTCATCGCAGCCTTATCGCGATGAGTGGGACCAAGCCCAGTCAATCTCCCGGGCCACCACCAAACTCCACCTCACCCTGAACGACCAGCACATCCTCACCCTCGAAGCTCAGGACACCCTCCGCCCCTCAGCCCAACGCGCACTAGCCCGACTCCAATCCCTCGCAGTCACCCCGCACATCCTCACCGGCGACAACCCGCAAACCGCCGCCGCCATCGCCCAGACTCTAAACATTTCCAAGGATCAAACCCACGCCCAGCTCCTCCCCGCGGACAAACTCACCCTCATCCGCCAGCTCCAGCAAACCGCTCCCACCGCCATGGCCGGAGACGGCCTCAACGACGCCGCCGCCCTCGCCCAGGCCGACACCGGAATAGCGATCTCAGGTGAAAACACCGGCACCGACCTCACCCGCGAAGCCGCCGACCTCGTCCTCCTCCGTCCCGACCTGACCCTGATCCCCACGGCCATCCGTCTAGCCCGCCGCACCACCCGCACCATGCGCCAGAACCTCGGCTGGGCCGTCGCCTATAACCTCCTCGGCCTCCCCATCGCCGCCGGAGCCCTCTACCCCCACTTCCACCTGCTGCTCAGCCCCATCCTCGCAAGCGCCGCCATGGCCCTGTCGAGCGTCAGCGTGCTAGCCAACTCCCTCCGCCTTCGCAGCTTTCGTTAGGTCTATGTCTCGGCCTGGTGTGACTTGTTCCGCAATGACGATGCCGTCTTATATACGTTGCCCGGAACTTCTCCCGAGAAAATAAAATCGTGATTATGCCTCTCTCTACTGCACAAGCAACGATTGCTGCGTTTGGTTTCGGACTCGCGTCACTTCTTCACGCTCAGTCATCGGGTGTCCTACCATCAACGGATGGTCTGTCCTGCAGCATATTCAGGTGGTCTGCTGACGGCAATTCGCCCCGAGCCGCAATGCGTGTGCCCATCTTGCTGGCAGGTCGTCGTTACTGGTATCAACTTGATACAGGAGCGGATGTCGTCATCGCATACGGGCGCGGGCAGCACAAAAGCTGGACGGAAAAGAAGGATTACTCGGCGGTTCGCAACGTGAGATTCGCAGGCATGTCCTTGCCGGTGTTTCCGGTGTTCCGCATGAGCAGCGTACCGGCATCAAAAGAAGTTCAAGGCACAGTGGGACTTGATCTCCTGGTGGGACACGCATTCATCATCGACTTCCCAAAGCAACGGGTTTGCCTTCTCAATCGAGCGGATCTCCCTGATTCCCTCAACAAGGCTGCTTCTTGGACAAGTGCGGAACTTCACCGTGGCAAGCTTTTCCTGGACCAAGTGGCGCTGAATGGGAAAGACCTGCCGGGCGTAATCTACGATAGTGGAACGAGTCCTGACGAACTGGATCTTGACTTTCCACAGTGGCAACAAGCAACTGGCAAGCAAAGCGAGGCGGGTGGCGCCAAACGCAAGGTTGCAACGACCTGGGGCAAAAAGGTTGAATACGTTGAAGCCGAGGCAACCGGATCGCTTACGATCGGTGAGCGTTCTTACCCACACCCTGCGCTTACTTCATCTCCTGCTCGTCCGACACAGTTCCGCAATGATGTAAATGGGGTTTCCGGGGCGCTGGGGAACGCCCTCTTCTTCAACTCGATTGTGATCCTCGACTTGGGCTCTCACCCGGAATTCGGCGTGATTTCAGTTCGGTAGCGGACACATTGCATCGCAAGTGACGTCCAACTCTGGAGACGCCTCATTCAGTGACTTACCCCTTGTGCGAGACTTCTGCGGCGCATCTAAACTGATCTCAATGCACCTCACCGCAAAACTCGCACTCCTGCACGAAACCCTTCAATCCCTGGGCTCCGTCCTCGTCGCCTACTCCGGCGGCACCGACTCCGCCTTCCTTGCCTACGCCGCCCACCAGGCCCTCGGCACGCGCATGCAGGCCGTCATCGCCGACTCCCCATCCCTTCCCCGCGCCGAGCTCGCCCAGGCCCTAGCCTTCACCTCCGCCCACGGCATCCCCACCCACATCCTCGCCACCGACGAACTCGACCGCCCGGACTACATCCGCAACGACAGCCGCCGCTGCTTCCACTGCAAGGACACCCTCTTTGAAGCCATGGAACAGTACCGCGCGGCTACGGGCTTCGCCCATCTCGCCTACGGCATGAACCTGGACGACCAGGGCGACTTCCGCCCCGGTCAGCAGGCGGCCGCGCTCCACCACGCCGTCGCCCCGCTGGTCACCGCCGGCCTCACCAAGCCCGAGATCCGCACCCTCGCCCGCGAGGCCAACCTCGAGCTCTGGGACAAGCCCGCCAGCGCCTGCCTCGCCAGCCGCATCGAGTACGGCCGCCCTGTCGCGCGCGAAAACCTATCTCAGGTCGAGCGAGCCGAGGAGGCCCTTCACGCGCTCGGCTTCCCACAGGTCCGCGTCCGCCACCACGGCGAGCTCGCCCGCATCGAGATCGCCCGCGAAGACCTTCCGCGCGCCTTGAGCCTGACGATCCTCGACCGGATCACCGCCGCCCTCAAACCCCTCGGCTTCCTCTATGTCACCTTGGACACCCAGGGATACCGCTCGGGCAGCATGAACGCCGTCCTCCCCATCGAAGCCATCACCCCCGCCCGCTAGCGTATAGCCCAGCGTGAAAGAATAAACAACAATGCGTATCGCGTATCTCGATTGCTTCGCCGGCATCTCCGGCGACATGTTTCTCGGCGCCCTGCTCGGTGCCGGTGTCCCCGTCAAAGTCCTCACCGAAGCCGCTGAAGCCATGAACCTGGGCGCAAGCCTGAAGGTCGAAACCGTCGACCGCAGCGGCATCTCCTCGCTCAAGGTTCACGTGCTCGAAGGCGAAGCCCTCGCCGAGCATGTCGCCGAGCATGTCCCGGATGGGGGCAACGGCACCCACACCTTCTACCCCCAGACCCAGCACCAGCACAAAACCGGCCACCCCCACACCCACGAGCATACCCACGAAGAGCAAACGCACGAGCACACCCATGAACATGCACACGGTCGCTCCCTCACCGTCATCCGCGGCCTGATCCAGGACACCAAGCTGTCCTCCGAGGTCAAAACCCTCGCCACCCGCGCCTTCGAGCTTCTCGGGCACTCCGAAGCCAGGATTCACAACGTCCCGGTCGACGAGATCCACTTCCATGAGGTCGGCGCGGTCGACGCCATCATCGACATCGTCTGCGCCTCGGCCGGAATCGTCCACCTCAACATCGGCGCGTGGCATTCTTCCCCCGTCAACGTAGGCGGGGGCATGGTCGAGTGCGCCCACGGCACCTTCCCCGTCCCCGCGCCGGCCACGGCAGACCTGCTGCGCGGCATCCCCACCTACTCCGCTCACATCCAGAAGGAGCTCGTCACCCCCACCGGCGCGGCGTTGCTCAAGGCCCTCAACCCCACCTTCGGCCCCCAGCCCGCCATGGCAGTGGACTCCATCGGCTACGGAGCCGGGACCCGCAATCCTGAATCCTTCCCCAACGTCCTCCGCCTCAGCATTGGCACCACGACAGAAGACACCCAGATCATCTCCGTTATCGAAACAGCCGTCGACGACGCCACCCCCCAACTCCTCGCCTACGTCGCCGAGCAAGCCCTCGCCCAAGGCGCCCTCGACGTCATGCTCACCCCGGTGATCATGAAGAAGGGCCGCCCCGGCACCCTCGTCACCGTCCTCACCAAGCCAGAGGACGCTGCCGCCTTCGCAACCCTGCTCCTCCGCGAACTCCCAACCTTGGGCGTCCGCACCCGCAAAGAGACTCGCAGCACCCTCGACCGCACCCACGTCACGGTCGCAACCCCTTACGGGCCCATCCGCGTCAAGCAAGGAATCCGCGCCGGAGAGCTCCTCAACGCCACCCCTGAGTATGAGGACTGCCGCGCCGCCGCCCTGGCCCACAACGTTCCCCTCAAGCAGGTCCAGCAAGCGGCCCTCGCAGCACGATGACCCCAGCCACCCTCCTGTCCCTTTTATCCGAGGTCGAACGCGGCACCCTCACGCCGGAAGCCGCCGCCGGCCGGCTCGCCACGCTTCCCTTTGAAGACACCGGCGAGGCACGCATCGACCACCACCGCCTCCTCCGCACCGGCCTGCCGGAGGTCATCTACGCCGCGGGCAAAATCCCCGCCCAGACTGCTGAAATCTTCGCCCGCATGGCTGCTACCGGCGTCGCCGTCCTCGCCACCCGCGCCACACCCGAGCACTTCACCGCCATCCAGCTCCAAACCCCGGCAGCCGTCTTCCACGAGACCGCCCGCTGCATCACCCTGCCCGCTCAAACCACAGCCCCAACGCAAGGCCACATCGCCATCGTCTGCGCCGGCACCAGCGACCTTCCCGCCGCGGAAGAAGCCGCCGTCACCGCCGAGCTCTTCGGCGTGCAGATCACTCGTCTCTACGACGTCGGCGTCGCCGGCATCCATCGCCTGCTCGCCGTTCGAGACCAGCTTCTCGCCGCCCACGCCGTTATCGTCTGCGCCGGCATGGAAGGCGCTCTGCCCTCGGTGGTCGGCGGCCTGGTCGGCGTTCCCGTCATCGCCGTCCCTACCTCGGTCGGCTACGGCGCAAGCTTCGGCGGCACGACCGCCCTGCTCGGTATGCTCAACTCCTGCTCGCCCAACGTGACGGTAGTCAACATCGACAACGGCTTCGGCGCGGCCTACTCGGCGACACTAATTGCCCGCGCCGCCAGCCGCACCTAGATCGCCTGCCCCGCATCCAAGCCCGCATGAGCACACCGGAACTCGGCACCAAAAAACAGCTCGGCAACTCCGGCCTTCACCTCACCAGCATCGGCTTCGGCGCATGGGCCATCGGCGGCGGCAACTGGCAGTATGGCTGGGGTCACCAGGATGATCAGGAGTCCATCGCCGCTATCCACCACGCCCTCGAAGCAGGCGTCAACTGGATCGACACCGCCGCCGTCTACGGCCTCGGCCACTCAGAAGAGGTCGTGGCGAAAGCGCTCGAGAGCATGAGCTCCACCAAGCCATACGTCTTCACCAAGTGCGGCATGGTCTGGGGCCAAGACCGCCAGATCACCAATTCGCTCAAGCAGATCAAACGCGAGGCCGAAGACAGCCTCCGCCGCCTGAAGGTGGACGTCATCGACCTCTACCAGATCCACTGGCCCAACCCGGACTCCGAGGTCGAAGAGGGCTGGACCGCCCTGGCCGAGCTCCAGCGCGAAGGCAAGATCCGCTTTCTGGGCGCGTCCAACTTCAACATCGACCAGATGGAGCGCGCCCTCAAGATCGCACCCATCACCTCTTTGCAGCCGCCGTACTCCGCCATCAACCGGGCTGTAGAAGCGGAGATCCTGCCGTTCTGCCTGAAGCACAACATCGGCGTCATCAACTACTCGCCCATGCAGAGCGGCCTGCTCACCGGCTCCATGACCCGCGAGCGCATCCAGCAGATGCCGGACGACGACTTCCGCAAGAAGGCCAAGAACTTCCAGGAACCCGCGCTGTCACACAACCTCGACCTCGCCAACCTGATGCGCGAGATCGGCAATCGCCATGCCGTCACCGCCGGCGTCGTCGCGATCGCCTACACCCTGCACAATCCCGCTGTCACCGCCGCCATCGTAGGAGGCCGCAGCGCGAAGCAGGTGGAAGGAATCCTGCCCGCCGCCACCTTCCGCCTGACCGAGCCGGAGTACAACGAGATCCTCACCTTCCTCGCCAAACGCTGATAAGCGACAAGCCCAATGCCCCCGGGGCGGTAACTTCGTGACTCCCATACGCTTCGCGCCGTCCTCCCGTTGGCCGGCACAAACTGCTATTGATTTACGCCGCTCGCCAGGAACCCGCCGTCGACTACCAGTATCTCCCCAGTCACAAAGTTCGAAGCCTCGCTCGCCAGGAAAATCGCCGAGCCCACCAGCTCTTCCGTCTGTCCAAACCGGTTCATCGGCGTCCGCATCCGCAGCTCCTTGCCGCGCTCACTCTCATCCAGCAACTTGTGATTCAAAGCCGTCCGAAACACTCCCGGAGCGATCGCATTCACCGTCACACCCTGTGAGCTCCACTCCACTGCCAGCGACTTCGTCAGCGCCCCGACAGCCGCCTTCGAACACGCATACGCCGTCACTTCTTTCAAGCTCACAAACGTATTCAATGAAGCGATATTGATGATCTTGCCCGACCCGCGCTTCAGCATATGCTTGCCGAAGATCTGACAAGCCCGCAGCGTCCCGGTGACGTTCGTGTTCATGATGTCGTCCCACGTCTCTTCCGTCACGGTCAAGGTCGGCTCACGCTTGATCTTGCCCGCACAGTTGATCAGGATGTCAACCTTGCCAAACACCTTCAGCGTCGCCTCCAGCAGAGCCTGCAAACTTGCCCGATCCCCCACATCAGAGGTCACCCGCAGCGCCTTCCCTCCAGCCGCCTCAATCCGCGCCGCGGCCTCATCCACCTGTTCCTGCCGCCGCGAGCTCGCAACCACATCTGCGCCCGCCTCAGCGAGCCCCACGGCCATCGCCAGCCCAATCCCCGAAGTTCCGCCCACCACCACAGCCGTCTTGCCGCTCAGATCAAACAACCGATGTCCCATGAACTCTCCACTGTCTATCGCTTTGCTTCGGAACCAATGCGTTGCAGGATCTCTTCCACAACCTCAGCCGGCGCCTTATCGTTCATCACCTTGACCGCGTCCGGATCATCGTCCGCCGGCGGTTCAAGCGTCGCAAACTGGCTGTCCAGCAGCCTCGGATTCATGTACTCATGATGCCGAGCCGCCAGACGCTCCGTGATCAACTTCTTCGATCCCTCGAGCAGCACGAAGTGTACCGTGCCTTTCGCCATTCCGGCTGACAGCGTATCCCGGTATTTGGCTTTGAGCGCCGAACACGCTAACACCCCACTCCTCCCAGCCTCAGACCATCCGCGCATCAGCTGGTTCAGCGTCTCAAGCCAAGGCTGCCGGTCCTCATCGTTCAGGGGTTCTCCGGCAGCCATCTTTACCTTGTTTGCCGCCGGGTGATAATCATCCGCATCGGCGAAGACGGCTCCGCTGCGAACCGCCAGAGCCGTCCCGATCGTCGTCTTTCCCGACCCACTGACCCCCATCAAGACAGCGATCATCCCGTTCCCGCCCTTACAGACCCAAGAAGACGGGCTTGATGTGCCGCTCAAAAAGGTTCGTCGTCACGTTCTTCGCGACCACATCCTCATTCGCATCGAGCGCCTTCAAATATCGGTCTCCCATCTTGGCCGCCACCTTAAACCCCACATGCAGCAGCTGTCGCAGATGCTGGTTGTAAGCCGAGTTGGACTGGTCATGACGCAGCGCGCCGGTGAACTGGTCGCTCGTCCAGCCGTTCACCTCGTCCGGCGAAGGCAGCTTGGACGGATCGATGTTGATCACCGTCGCGTACGGCGCACACAGCTCCGCCTCATGCGCATACGCCTCGGCATAGACCTCCTTGGCGATCTCCAACCCGCTGCCGCCCGCCTCGGCCAGCCCGATGATCTCCTCGAGCCAGGTCGTGCCGGCAGTCTTTAGGTGAAGACCGGCCCCGAACTTCGTCACCGCCTCATGCATCGGCTTGTAAATGGAAAACTTATCCGACCCCGAGTGCACACTCAGCTTCAAATTCGCCGGCAGCCCATACGTGTGGATCGCATACGCAATCGCGGCCAGGTCCTCGTTGAACTCCTTGGTGAACTGCGTCACATCGCCCACGTAGTCCACGCCTTTGTTGAACCGCCCGGTAAACTTCGGCGCAATCGTTTGGATCGGGATCTTCTCGTCCGCGATCATCGCCAGGATGATCAGCAGCTCCACCGGCGTCTGCGGCCGGTCGGTCTCGTCCATCGAGACCTCAGGCACAAACCGTCCAGCGCCCTTGTTCTCCACCACCAGCCGATAGATCTCCCCCGCATGCTTCACCGCAGCCAGAAACTTGTTCGCCACGCCTTCCACAAACGCCTTATCCGTCGTAAACGGCTCGTCGATCTGCGGAATGAGAACCTCGCCGATCAACTCCGGATGATTCTTCACGAACGCCGCCACATCGTCCGGCTTGGCCGGCTGCCCGATCAGGTCCGCCACATCCAGCGTAAAAAAATCGCACGGATCAAGAAACCGCTGCACGGTCTTCAGGTTGATGTGATCCGCATCCAGAAAGTAAGGCTTCGTCCAGCCAAGCTCCTTCACTGCCGCATCCGCCGCAGCCCGCGTGGCCGTCGGCTCGGAACCGATGATCATGTGCTCCCGGTTGCTCTTGTTCCACACTGGAACCACCTCGACGCCCGCGTCCCCCGCCATCATACAAGCCTGCAGTTGTGCCTTCGCCTGGTGCGCAAAACGGTCGCCCACTCCAACCGAAAACCTGGGTAGCGTCAATTCATCACTCATGCGTATCTCCGTCTGGTCGCCATCTCTTCGGATCGCAACTGGTCATACCAATCTACCGCTCCCAGCATACGCATCGCACGCCGGAACGGGCAAGCGAACCGCGTTTAGACCCTCTACTGGTCCAGCGCAACATCCCCGGAAAGATCGGACGTCTCCTGTCCAAACACCACCAGGTCCCCATCCGGCCCCTCAATCATGAACTCCCGCTGACCATACCGCTGCGTCACCGGCCCATGCACCCGGCCCGCCCAATGCGCCTCCAGCTTCGGCTTCACCTCCTCCGCCACCGCATCCACATCCCCCACATCGATGTAGTAGCGGAAAGACCTTGTCCCAGGACCCGGGATCTCGCCCGGAGCGTCAGACGCCTTGAGGATCCGGATCGCGACGCCCTCGCGCTGCACATACGCGTAGGTCGCCCCGGCAAGCTGCGCGTCGAAGCCAAGCAGATCCACGAAAAAGCGCACTGCCCGCTCCACGTCCTCCACCACCATGCACGGCGTAATGCAGATGAAGTTAGCCACGGCATCCTCCTGTCTAGTTCGAATCCTTAAACCTGCCCTCATACGCCCAAAGTCCCAGCCCGGGATTCGAGATGAAGAAGATCTCCTCCCCATCCACCACATTCCAGCCATCCTTCAGCTTCGCCGGGTCATACTTCGTCGTGTACTCCGCCAGATCGCCATAAGCAAAGTGCACCCCTTCGATCTCCGCCTTCGTCAGGTGCCCCGGGCAGTAGCGAATCTTAAACCGCCCTTCGCTCGAGCCATGAATCAGATGCGCCGCAGCCGAAAGATTCGCCGCCAGGTCCGCGTCTTCCTTAACCGCCTCGAGCGTCGCCGGCGTTCCGCAGTACCCATACTTCCGGATCAGCCCGTCAATCGCGTGATCCTCGCCAAACTCATGCACCCCCGGCGCCAGCACGATCAACTCCGCATCATCCGCCAGCGCCATCCGCGTCCGGTACACACTCTTGTTCCCTAGCCATGTGCTCTTGAACTCATGCGGATCCAGAAACACGACCGCCTTCTTGATCTCCCGGTCCATCATCAGGAAATTGCACTTCAGCGAAAGCGCCGCCGCAAGCTCAAAGCATTCGTTATCATCCCCGATATACATCCCCCGCATCACCAGCTTGCCCGCGGCGTTCTTATTCACCACCGTCTGGACATACACGATCTGCGGCAACCCTCCGGTAAAGTGCTCGCTTGCATAGTTCAACACGCGCCGCACCGGCGTATCCGCCCGTCCCATCATGCGCTCCATCCCATACACCGCGCCCAGGAAGTGCGAGCGATGAATCCCCATTACGCCGCCCGTGCCGATGAAGATATTCTTCGACCCGTTCGCCATCCCCACCACCTCATGCGGCACCACCTGCCCAATCGACAGAATCAGGTCATGGCTGCCCTCGCCTTTCTCAGACCCGACCAGCAGCTTGTTCACCTGTGCCGGCCATGAATAATCCAGCTTGCCCTCCGACACCTCCAGCATGAAGCTGCCCGGAACCTCGCCCAGCGTCACGATATCGTTCCGCCAGTCATGCACCCGGAACAGCCCGCGCGGCGTCTTGCCGAACATCGCCGCAGTCTCCACGTCCGTCATCGGCTTATGCGTCCCGAGCGCCGGCAGCACATCCACCAGCCTGTCCCCGTAGTAGCCATACGCCATCTCCGTCAGCACGCCGCTCTGCGAGTGCATCCGCGTGAAGTCCGGCGGAATCGCCAGCACCCTCTTCCGCTCGCCCGCGGCGTCAAGTTGTTGCAAAGCGGAGTACAGCCCGTCCTGAATCTGGACCTCGGTCAACTCGGTCTCAGGCGACCCGGCAGAAAAGAATAAGCTCATACTCCCCCCATCCTAAACCGGTGATAACCTGCCGTCATGAAGCGTCCTCTCACGCGCATTAGCGGCTCACCACCGCCCACTCAGGCATCTCGGACCTGGCGCGCGGTATCGGAATCAGCCTTTCCCTGGGCGTCGCGTCCGCCCTGCTCGTGATCTCCTTCGGACTCTTGAAACGGGACCGGACAGCCTGTTCCCATCCCTCAGGCCCGCAGTCCTGAATCGCCAGCTTGCTTGTAGGAAGATCTTGACATCATGATGCTTCAACTGCAAACATCATGATGTGCGAACCACCCTCACCATCGACGATGACGTAGCGACCCTCCTCCAAAAGGAAGTCAGCCGTTCCGGTGAGCCGTTCAAACAAACCGTCAATCGCCTGCTTCGCCTTGGCCTGAACCAAGCTGCTGTCCCTGCACCGCCTAAACCCTTCAAGGTAAGGCCGTTCAACATAGCCCTTCCCGCCGAGTGGACCTCTGGTTGCGTGGAAGAGCTGCTGGACATAGTCGAGGGACCTGATCGGCGTTGATTATCCTCGATGCCAATCTCCTGCTCTACGCGTACACCGCTCGCTCATCGTTCCATCGCGCTGCACGAATCTACCTTGACCGGATCTTTTCGGATCCTTCTGAACTTATTGGGATTCCCTTCCAATGCGTCGCAACCTTCCTGAGGGTGATTACCAATCCCGCGGCGACCGGAGTCAAGATCAGCATCGTCGAGGCGGTCGCCCGGGTTGAGGACTGGAGGTCACTTTCTCATGTGCGCATCCTGTACCCGGGCGAAGAGCATTGGACAACGCTGAGGCCTCTGTTGGAGCAGTCACGGGCTCAAGGTGATCTGATCGCGGATGCCACCATAGCGGCTCTTGCCCTGCAGTACGGAGCGGTCGTCCACACCAATGACAGCGACTTTGCCCGCTTTCCCGGCGTCCGCTGGTTCAATCCCCTCGCGAATTGAGTGAAGCAACTTAGCTGTCAGTGTAGAGGAGGCGTTGCTATGAACGTCATATTCTCTCAAGGAAAATGACACTGCACCATGCTTCCACTCCACAGCAACAGCTGATTGCTCTAATTTGCTCTAGTGGAAGCCCTCGTCACAGCTTATAAGCCTTTCGCACCAGCCCGCTCGTCAATTCCCCAATCACCTCAATCGCCTCATCCTCATCCAGCCGGTGCTCCGCCACCAACCGTCCCAGGAACGCCGCGTCCACCCGCCGGGCCACATCATGCCGCGCCGGGATCGACAAAAACGCCCGCGTATCGTCATTGAACCCAACCGTGTTGTAGAACCCGGCCGTCTCCGTCGCCTGCTCCCGAAAGCGCATCATCCCCTCCGGCGAGTCATGAAACCACCAGCTCGGCCCCAGCCGAAGGCAGGGATAATGCCCGGCCAGCGGAGCCAGTTCGCGCGAGTACGTCGACTCATCCAGCGTAAACAGGACGAAGGTGAACGCCGGCTCATTCCCATACTTGTTCAGCAGCGGCCGAAGGCTCCGCACATACTCAGTCGGCGAGGGAATATCCGCGCCCTTATCCCGCCCGAACACGTCGTAAACCTTCGCATTGTGGTTCCGGATCGACCCCGGATGAAGCTGCATCGTCAGCCCATCCTCGACGCTCATCCCCGCCATCTCGGTCAGCATCTGCGCCTGAAACAGCTCGACGTCTCCCGAGTTCAGCCGCCCGCTGAAGATCCGCTCGTACAGCCGAGCCGCCTCATCCGCCGCCAAATCCGCCGTCAGCGCCGTCAGGTGCCCATGATCGGTCGCCGTCGCGCCCATGCTCCTGAAGAACGCCCGCCGCGACCGCAGCGCATTCAGATACCCCTTGTAATTCGAGACATCCTCGCCCGTCACCTCGCCCAGCTTCTTCAAATTCTCCTGAAACCCCAGGTACTCGGCGTCGATGACCGCATCCGGACGAAACGTGGGAAGCACCCGCCCACCCCAGCCAGACTCACGAATCTGCTTATGCCACGCGAGCGAGTCCACTGCCGCATCCGTCGTCGCCAGCACCTCAATCTTGAACCGATCGAACAGCGCTCGCGGCAAAAACTCCGGCGTCTTCAACGCCTTGGCGATCGTCTCGTAGGTCGCATCCGCATTCCCCGGTCCCAGCCGTTCCGTCAACCCGAACAGCGACGAGAACGCATAGTCCAGCCACATCCGCGTCGGTGTGCCGCGAAATAGAAAATAGTTCTTCGCAAAGATCCGCCAAACCTCCCGCGGATCGATCGTCGCATCCGGATTCCCCTTTGCTCCCGCCTGCGGAATCCCCAGTGACTCAAGCGAAATCCCCTGCGAGTACAGCATCCGGAAGATGTAATGATCCGGCTGGATAAAAAGCGCCGTAGGATTTGGAAACGGCTTGTTCTCCGCAAACCATTGCGGGTCCGTATGCCCATGCGGAGACAGGATCGGCAGATCCTTCACCGTCTCATACAGCTTCACCGCAACCGCCCGCGCAGAACCCTCTGCCGGAAACAACCGATGCTCCTGCAACATGCAGATCCCCCAACCTCAACCAGACCTCAACCCGCTCCAGCCTAACAAAGTGGCCTGACCACCGCGATCCCTCCGAAAAAGAAAAAGAGGCACCCAGTCTTCGAGCGCCTCGTTTCAGCCGTAAGATCGCAGTCTACGGGATGTAGTAACGCATGCTGACGTGGATCATGTTGTTCTCAGCCTTACCTTGACCGAAGGCGGTCGGAGCGGCAGCTGTCCCAGCCGTGATCCCCGACCAGGTGTTCTTCTGCAAGTAGCTGTAGGTCGCCTGGTACTGCAAACGGCCGAACTTCGGGCTATTCACCACGCGATACGTAAAGCCGAACATGCCTTCCTGGATCAAACGCGTCGGAGAGGCGCAGTTCGCGGCCGTGTCGGTCCCCGTCACGCCGGTACCCGTGCCGATCGGAGCAGCGACCGTCGGCGCAGGCAGCACAGAGCAGCCCGTGTCGATCGCATTCCGCACACCGTAGCCAGTCTGCACGCCCGCCGCGCTCAGGTACGTCGTCCGCTGGTTGTACTCCGCGCCATAGTACGCGTACACATCCAGCTTCTTCGTCGGGTGCGTCTCCAGGCTGAACAGCCCATGGTAATTGTGGATCGGCGCCAGTGTACCGTCCGGATGGACCGTTACATCGCCCAGCTGCGACGAGCCGTACCGGGCGGTGCCATCGCCGAACATCCCCTGTCCCGCCACATCCACGAACTTGCCAAGCGAAACCCGAGCCGATCCGAACGCGCCGCCGCCAAACTTCGTGTTCTTCGCCAGCGCGTTCGTGTAGCCCACGATCGCGCCAGTCGTCGGGCTCAGAATCTCGGGCGTGTACTCATCGCGGAACCAGCGGCCCAGGCCGCCCAGCTCATAGTGGCTGTGCTTGCTGTCGAATGCAATCTTCGCCAGCACATCCGGCGCCACGTTATTGGCATAGGTGCCGTTGAAGGCGTTATACAACCCGCCGGAAAGCCCCGCGCCGCCGAAGATGAAGTTGCTCGGCGCGCCCGCCGTCGTGGCCAGCTGCGTCTGCGCCTGCTCAGCCGCAATCGCCACCGTCATCGAGTGCGTGTTGACATCACCGAAACGCTGCTGGATCCGGATACCCGGCTGACGCTCCCAGCTGAAACCCACCATGTACTGGGAGTCCACCGTGTTCGGAAGCTTCTCCGTCCGCGTGTCCGTTCCCTTGCCGTCTTCGGTCGCCAGCGTCCAGGTCTGACCGCCAGTGACCGCGAAGCCGCCCTTGGTCTCCGCCTTGCCCCAGATCTGGCGAACCCGGAAGGTGTAGCTGTTGGACTGATTGTTGTTGGAGGTAGCACCCGAGCTTAGGAAGTCAGACTCGAAGTAGCCGGACAGCTTGTATGCTGCCGCCTGACCCTCAAACAAACCGGCCAGACGGCTCTGCCGCGCGGTAAAGTTCAGCTCGGAGATGTGCCCTTCATTCGCTCCCGGAAATGGAGTCGTATTGAACGACGTATTGATGTCGGAGTTCATCGAACGCTGCCGCCACACTCCTTCAAACGCGAAGAACCCAACCGGCGTAATCGTCACACCCTTGTAGTGGATCGCCAGCGGGCTGTCGATCTTCTCCGTCAGCTCAACCTTGTTCGCGGAGATCGTCGCCGCAAGTCCCGCATTGGTCGTCTGCAGGTCGCTCACGTTGGACTTCAGCGCCTGCACCTGGTCGCCCTGCGCCTGCACCGTCGAGCTCACGCTCTGCGCCGCGGCCGTCGCCGCCTGCGCCTGCGACTCAGCCGTCTGCGCATTCTGACTGGCCTGCGCCAGAGCCGCATCCTTCGCCGCATTCGCCGACGTCAGCGCATCGATCTCAGCCTGCTGCGCCGCCTGCTGCGCCTTCAACTCGCGGATCTGGATCGTCGTCGCGCTCTCAACCGGAGCCTTGTGGACAACGGTGCGCTTGCGGCTTACCCGGCGCTTCTTCGCACCGGTCGTTGCGCCTTCGCTGACAACCGTGTCGGTCGCGCCGTTATTCCGGTGGATCACCGTCTTCTTCGTCTGGCCTGGAGCCACCTTAACCACCTTGGTCTCGGAGCTCTGGGCCATCATCGGAAGCGTGCCTACCATCAGCATCGCCGCCATTGCCGCCTTCATCTGCTTCGTCATGGAACCTCTCTCAAATGCACTCAGGCAGAAGGACACACACATCGCCTCGCTTGACCGCGGTCAGCTCGGATCAACTCCGCCTTCTGCTCTTTCCATCCATGCTCCCAAACATGTGTGAACATACGAAGAATTCCGCTCCTTTTCACGGGTTATTGACGATTTGCCTTTGCTTACTGTCCATCCCACAATTGGCGCTGGACAAACCAGCGCAACTTCTTCCGCCGGGCCACTGATTTACCATCCCAGCATGCCTGTCTTCCGCCTCCTGGCCGCTGCCGTCCTCCTGCCCGCACTCGCTCCCGCCCAAACCACCCTCCCCCTCATCCCCATCCCACGTGAGCTCCATCTCACGACCACCGAGCCCATCCCCCAGGGCATCCGCCTCGCCTGCACTCCCTGCGCCTCAGACCCTGAAGACGCCTTCACCCTCCAGGACCTGACAGAATCCCTCGCCGCCCGCCGCATCCCCACCACCGGCCCCATCACCGTCACCCTCACCCGCTCAAACTCGCTCCCACCGGAAGCCCAGTCCGAGGGCTACACCATCACCCCCGGCGCAGGAGCAAATCCCGACTCCCTCACCCTCACCGCCGCAACCTCCACCGGCCTCTTCTACGCCGCCCAGACCCTCAAGCAGCTCATCGTCAACGACGGCCCCCAGGCCGTCCTCCACCTCGCCACCATCCGCGACTGGCCCTCCTTCCCGCATCGCGGCATGCAGGACGACGTCTCCCGCGGCCCCATCCCTACGCTCGCCTTCCAGAAGCACCTCATCCAAACCCTCGCCGCCTACAAGATGAACCTCTACTCGCCGTACTTCGAAGAGACCCAGCAATACGCCTCCAATCCCCTCTTTGCCGTCCCCGGCGCCAGCATCTCCGCCGCCGACGCCCGCGAGCTCGTCGCCTTCGCCGCCCACTACCACGTCACCATCGTTCCCGATCAGGAAGCCTTCGGCCATCTCCACCACAACCTCCTCTTCGAGCAATACCAGCCCCTCGCCGAAACCCCGCACGGCACCGCCTTAGCCCCCGGCCAGCCCGGCTCCCTCAAGCTCATCGACCAGATGTTCCACGAACTGGCCGCCATGTACCCCGGCCCCTACTTGCACCTCGGAGCCGATGAAACCGTCGATCTCGGCCTCGGCCAGACCAAACAAGACGTCGACACCCGCGGCCTCGGCCCCGTCTACCTCGACTTCCTGCAAAAGATCGTCGCCGATCTCGCTCCGCTCCACCGCAAGCTCCTCTTCTGGGGCGATATCGCTCAGACCATCGTCCAGGGTCAGACCGCCTACGGCTCCGACAGCCACTCCGGCAACCTCCGCCCCAACCCCAACCTCATCAAGAATCTTCCCGCATCCTTCAAGCAAAACACCGTCGCCGTCGCCTGGTTCTACGACCCCAAACCCCCAAAGGGCTTCGCCCCATTCCTGACCCCGTTCACCGACGCCGGCATCGAAACCTGGGTCGCCCCTGGCGTCGACAACTGGTCCCGCATCTATCCCAACAACAACGAGGCCCTGGTCAACATTCAGCAGTTCGTCGCCGAAGGCCAGCGCCAGCACAGCACCGGCGTCCTCAACACCACCTGGTATGACGACGGCGAAGCCCTCATCGAAAACAACTGGTATGGCCTGCTCTTCGGGGCCGCCGCCAGCTGGCAAAAAGGCCTCACCGACATACCCACCTTCGAGCAATCCTTCGCCCAGGTCTTCCACGGCGACCAGACCGGAGCCCTCAACCAGGCCCAGCTCGAAATCATGGCCTGCCACGAGCTCCTCCAGAAACAGGCCATGACCGGCGACGCCTCCTCAGGCCTCTTCTGGTCCGACCCATGGAGCCCCTCCGGCCAGGACAACGCCGCCAAGCTCCGCCCCTACCTTCACGACCTCCGCCTCCACGCCGAACGCGCCCTCACCCTCATCGCTCAGGCCCGCGCCGCCTACCCTGCCACGACTTCGTTCTCCTCTGAACCAGAAAACCGCCCGGGTGCCCCATTCATCGCGCAGTCCCATCGCGCGATGAATGGGACCTATGACCCCACCCAGCCCTCCTTTGATCCCGCCACAGCCTTCCCCTCCAATCCCACCACCCTCCACAATCCCGACGCCATCGACGCCCTCGATTTAGCCGCCCGCCGCATCGACTACATCGGCCTCAAATTCCAGCTCTCCGACGAGATCGCCCAGGGCTACCAGCGGGCCCTCATCGCCCAGTCCAGCCCCGACAAAAAACTCCACGCCACCGTAGGCCACGAGCTCAACGACATCAACAACGCCGTCAACTCCCGCACCCGCGACCTCCGCGACTCCCTCGCCCTTCTGCGCGACCTCTACGAGCAAGCCTGGCTCCGCTCCAACCGCCCCTACGCCCTGCGCCCCGTCCTCAACCACTTCGACACCGCCCTCCAGCTCTGGCAGACCCGCATCGACCGCATCAACCAGGCCCGCCACCAGCTTCCCCAGACCCACTCCCTCCCACCCGCCGCCGATCTCGGCATCCCAAACCCCCGCTAAGCACCGTCATCCAAGCGAGCCAGACCCTTCTATTTGGCAGTTGCCTTTGCCGTTGCCCGTTCTTATCCCGCTTTTCTCCCTTGTATCCCCGTTAAAGCGTTTGCCCCTTGTATCCCCGCCACGACCCTCCGCGTACTATGTCCAAGGCAGCCAAATCATCAGAAAGCGAGAAACACTCTTGGGAATCTTTGACAGCATCGTCTCCATGGCCACCGGAGGCGGCGGCGAGCATGGACCCGTCGCCTCAGGCCTCATGGAAGAGCTCCAGAACCAGCCCGGCGGCATCACCGGCATCCTCTCCACCCTCCAGCAGAACGGCATGGGCGGCCTCGTCCAGCAGGCAGCCGCCGGTAATACCACGCCCACCTCGCCGGACAACGTTGAGCAGGGTCTCGCCGGAACCGGCATCATCGACAACATCGCTCAGCGCACCGGCATCAGTCCCACCATGATCAAGATGGGTCTAGCCGTCCTGCTGCCCCTCATCATCCACCACCTCGTCCAGAACGGCCACGCCACCCCCGAAGGCCAGCCCACCGGCAACGAACCCGAACCCGGAGGCATGCTCAGCTCCATCCTCGGCCGCTTGTAGAGATAAAGCCAGTGATAAGTGATAAGTGGTCAGTGACAAGCAGTCCGGTCAGAAAACTCGCCACTCATCACTTACCACTCATCACTCATCACTCATCACTCATCACTGATCACTCATCACTTACCACTCGTTCCACCGCCACAACCGTCCGAACCGCCTCCCGCATCACACTCCCATCATGGCAGCCAACATCCTCTTCGGTTTCATCGAGAAAAAACTAGCCCAGCCCGCTGAGGCGCAGTCCCACCCTTACGTCGGCGACAAATCCCTCGCCAAAGGCATCCTCGCCGGCCTCATCGGAGGCCTGGTCGCCACCGCCGCCAAAACCCTCGCCGAAAAAGCCTACCCGCCGCGCACTGAAGGCCAGCCCGAGCCACCCGAAGTCCTCGCCGACACCCTCTCTGAAAAGATCGCCGGCCACGAGCTCGCAGAGACCCCCAAAGTCGTCGCCACCGAGACCATCCACTGGGCCTTCGGAGCCGCGGTCGGAGCCGCCTACGGAGGCCTCGCCGAGTTCCACCCCGCCGCCACCGCCCGCGAAGGCGCAACCTTCGGCATGACCCTCATGGCCCTCACCCATGAAGGAGCCCTCCCCGCAATGGGCCTCGCCGCCGAGCCAGCCGACCAGACCACCCGCGAAAAGTCCTCGGAGATGGTCACCCACGTCATCTTCGGCGTCGTCACCGAGGTAGTCCGCAAAGCCGTCCGCAAAGCCCTGTAAGAACGAGTGGTCAGTAAGAACGAGTGGTCAGTGATCAGTCATAAGTGGTAAGCAAAGACTCAACCTGACCCCTGACCCCTGACCCCTGACCCCTGACCCCTGACCCCTGACCCCTGACCCCTGACCCCTGACCCCTGACCACTCATCACTGACCACTCGCCCCTAAGAAGCACCCCGGCTCGTCACCACCGCCGGAATCGTCTTCAGCAGGATCGTCCAGTCCAGCCACAAGCTCCACCCGTCGATGTACTGCAGATCCAGCTCAATCCACCGGTCGAAGTCCGTATTTGACCGCCCGCCGATCTGCCACAAACACGTAATTCCCGGCTTCACAGAAAAACGCCGCATCACCCACGCCTCGCTGAACCGGTTCACATCCCTGAGCGGCAGCGGACGAGGCCCCACCAGGCTCATCTGCCCCATCAACACGTTGAACAGCTGCGGCAGTTCATCCAGCGAAAACCTCCGCAGAAAGCTCCCGATCGGCGTCACCCGCGGATCGTTCCTGATCTTGAACGCCGGACCGGACGTCTCGTTCAAATGCTCCACAGCCGCCTGCCGCGACTCCGCATCCACCATCATCGAGCGAAACTTCAGCATATAAAACCGCCGCTTGTTCAACCCGAACCGCTCCTGCCGAAAGAACACGGGCCCCGCGCTCGTCAGCTTCACCGCCGTCGCAACCGCCAGCATCATCGGCGCGAACACCACAAGCAGCACCCCTGCCAGCGCCACGTCGACCAGCCGCTTCACATGCCGCCGCCAATCGTCGTACACCACCTCCAGCACCACCCCATGCGCCCCGCCCGGACTATACCGCTTGGTGATCGAACTCCCAAAGAAGTCCGTAAAGTACTGCGCCTGGATCCCAAGCGACTGGCAAACCCCAATTGAAAACTCCACCGCCTCATACTGGCTCTTCACCGGCAGCGCGATCACCACCTCATCGACCACCGTGTGCATCAGGATCGTCTCCAGATCTCCGATGCCCCCGATAATCATCTCCGCCGGCACAAAATCGCTCTGCGGCTCCGAGTCCACGAAGCCCACCAGCCGGTACTCCCACTCGCTGTGCGCCTTGAACTCCTCATATACCTGCCGCGCCCGCGCACCCGACCCCACAATCATCAAATTCCGGCTCGGCCGCATCCTCGGCCTTACATACCCGCCATACGCCAGCAGCAGCCCACGCGCGGCCAGCATCGCCAGCAGGCACCCACCCCAAAAAACCTCCGTCACCCGCCAAACATCCACCGGTGAGCGCAGCGTCCGCGCCACCCCCGCCACCATCAGCGTGCAAAGGTTCAGCCCAATCACACACCGAAAGAGATAGTCCGCCACCGACCGCGAGCGCTGCGGGCTATAAACCCCCATCGCCGCCAGCAACAGCCGCCAGGCCCCAACGCACACCAGCGAAAGCAGAATATTCCGAACCGTCACCTTCGCATCGAGAAACCCGGCCACACCTCCCGCCGCATCGTTCAGGTGAGGCAGCAGCAAAAACGCAATCGCGCCGCCGCTCAGGATCGCCAGATCCGCGGCCTTGCAAAGCCGCCCCGAGACAGCAAACAGCATCCGCGAGCTCCACGCTCTTCCGGGAAACTGTGCCGCACCCATGCCGTCCCGTCCTGTCGCTCTCCTCTGCACGCAGCCCTCGGTCCAAACCCCGTCCAACCCCGTCCAACCCCGTCCAACCCCGGCAGGAGCCCGGCCGAATCTACCGAAGATCATACCCGAGCCCGTTCACCCCCTGGCCATACCACCTCGGTTCAAAGCTTCCTCAGACGAGCCCAATAGCGTCCGCACGATACATCACCTCCGCCGTCCGCCCATCCCGGTCCAGCACCGTCGCCGGCCTTCGCAGGGCCGCGCGCTGCGAAGGCGAAAGCCGCTTCGGCAGCTCCGCCGGCGCCCTCGGCAGACGAGGCTTCGCCACCGGCTCTACCGGCTCGATCGCCTCCAGCCCTCGCCGCTCCTGTGTCTCCTCCGCCCGCTCCTCCCAGACCCGCCGCCTGGTCTCCGTCCCTGCCGCCAGTTCGGATCGCATCCCCGATCCTTGAGTACGCTGGCTCACCGGCCGCGACCCCAGAGGCTCCGCCAGCGGATCCAGAATCGGGTCATACGGCCTGTCGATCTGCTCCTGCTCTCCCGCCGCCTCCGGCTCAGGAGCCAACGCCGCCTCTTCCGGGCGTGCCCGATACAAAAACGGCCGCGCCGCCCGCGACGGACGAGCCCGCAATACCGGACGCACCAGCGGATCGCGCGGATGCGGAAACGCCGAATGCAGCGCCTCCAGAAACGCAGAGATATCCAGCTCCATCTTCGGCGAGACCACCGGCTGCGCCTCCGAAGCCGTCACCTTCATCGGCTCTTCGCACAGCTGATAAATCGGATGCGCCGCCCCATCCACCCGAGCCTTGTACACCGGATGCGCCACCGGATCCCGCGCCTCCAACTCCATCCTGACAATGGGCTCGGACCCAACCGGCTCCGGAAAACTCAGCACCTCGCCAAGCCGTGGCTCTCTGTCCAGAATTCCTTCGTCCTTGCCACGCGGTTCTTGCCTCACAAACGTTCCCTGGCCCGGCAACTCAAACGGTGAAGCGAATAAAGCACTCGAATCCGCAGTCAAAACGTGCCTCCGTTCGCGCTCTCTAAAACGCATTCTGTCCCTCCGTCGTACCTCGGAGAGCGATGCAGGCGCTGTTAGAACTGAGACTACGGCACTTACCCCTTCTACGCAGTACCACCGAGGTTGGACCGGTATCCCAGCGGGTCTCACCCATAGGTCACCTCCGCCCGGTATCACCCTTCCACACCATCTTGCCGAAAGACCGGCTAAGCCCGCCCCAGCGCCCGCGCGCTCGCCAGCCGCCGTTCCAGATGCCGCTCCAGCGTCTCCAGCGCAAACCGCCGTAGCCCCGCCGCACGCTCCCGCGGCCAAACCTCCGCACCGAGCTCCTTCACCGTCCCGCGAAACATCCTCTGCGCCTCGCCCACCAGCTCCGCGCCCAGCCCCACGCTGCCCGGCCGGCGATCATCCTCGCACGTCACCCCA
Source organism: uncultured Granulicella sp. (assembly GCA_964282815.2). Lineage (GTDB taxonomy): Bacteria > Acidobacteriota > Terriglobia > Terriglobales > Acidobacteriaceae > Edaphobacter. The sequence goes on along the minus strand of CBDIOH010000008.1, from coordinate 249,204 downwards.
TCCGCCGTGCCTGAATAAAACACCGTCCGCCCGCGCAGATCCTCCCCGCACACCACACACCGCCCCAGCTCCGGCATCCACCCCATCAGCCGGTTCATCCACAGACAAAAATAAGTCACCGGCATCCAGACCTTGTCAACCTCCATCTCCGCCAGCACCGCAACGCTCAGCCGAAAGACCGCATCCTCAACCGCCCCCTCCGGCAGCTCGTCCAGCACCTCCGCCACCAGCTCCAGCGCCGCCAGCCGCGTCCAATCCACCGCCCGCGTCATCGGCGACGACACAATCTCAAACCCCTCCAGCCGCACCAGCTCCTGCTTCGGCCGCTCCGCCCAGGTCGCCTTCACATGCGTCATCGGCTCCAGCGCCCCGCCAAACCGCCGCCGCGACCGCATCGCATGACGAGCTACCCCTTTCACCCGCCCAAACTCCCGCGTAAACAAACTCACCAGCAAATCCGCCTCATGAAACGGCCACGTCCGCAGTACGATCGCCTCGCCCACCCGCACCGTGATCCGCCCCTCCTTCACCGCACCCTCCCCTCAAAGCAAAGGGCGCAGCCCGAACCCACTCGGACCACGCTCCCTTCTTACTGACCGCTTACGACTAGCCACTGACCACTGGCCACTGGCCACTCAGAAACTACCGCCCAAAGTGCGCCGCATTCTTATCCTGATACTCCGCCCACTTCTCCGGCAGGTCGTCCCCCGCGTAGATCGCTGAAACCGGACAAACCGGCACACAAGCGCCGCAGTCGATGCACTCCACCGGATCGATAAACAGCTGCTCCGTATCCGAGTACCCGTTCTCATCCTTCTTCGGGTGAATACAATCCACCGGGCAAGCGTCCACGCAAGCCGAATCCTTCGTCCCGATGCACGGTTCCGCAATCACATACGCCATCTTTGAATCTCCCTTAGCCTCACAAAAATCAGTTGAACCTGAACTTTGATCTAAATTCTACCAGCACTGAGATGCAGCTCCGTGCCGAGCAACGCTCGGCCACGCGAAGCCCAACACAAGTCACGAAGTGACCGCCCCGCGCGCAGCGGGCCCGTCCGGCAGGACGCCTTCTCGCCGCGCCCGGAACTCCGCCGGCGTTGGAATGGCCGACAACCCCCGCCCGCTGAAAAGCGCCTCAAACAGCTCCTTCATCTCCCCAAAGATCAGTCCATTCGTCGCCAGGATCTCTCGCGAGTCCAACGTAAACCTCCCCCCATCGAAGTGCGTCATCGTGCCGCCCGCCTCTTCCACCAGCAAATACCCCGCCGACGTATCCCACGGATTCAGCTTGAACTCCCAGTACCCGTCCAATCTCCCACAAGCCACGTACGCCAGATCCAGCGCAGCCGACCCAGCCCGCCGCACCCCATGCGACCGCAGCGTGAACTCCTGGTAAAAGTGCACATTCGGATTCTCATGCCGCTTCTGCGAAGGGAAGCCTGTCCCCGTCAAAGACTCCTGCAGCGCCTTCGCCTTCGAAACATGAATCCGCTTCCCATTCAGCCACGCCCCACGCCCCCGCTCCGCCACAAAACACTCATCCCGCAGCGGATCGTAGATCACCCCCGCGACCATCTCCCCATCCTCATCGGCCTTCAGTCCCGCAGGCCTCTGCTCTAAGCCCAGAACCACGCAGAACACCGGAAACCCATGCGCAAAGTTCGTCGTCCCATCCAGCGGGTCCACATACCACCGGAACTCCCGCTCCAACCCCTCCCGCGTCCCTTCTTCCCCATAGATCCCATGCTTCGGAAACGCCGCAGACAGTCGCGCCTTGATCAGCGCCTCGCTCGCCCGGTCCGCCTCGGTCACCAGGTCCACATCGCCCTTGTACTCCATGGCAACGCCCTTCTCATAGAACCCCTTCAGCAACGCCCCCGCCTCCCGCGCAATCGCCGCCGCTACCTCCGCATACAAAAACTCGCTCATCGATTATTCTCACTTCTATCCGCCCTCAGGCTACTTTTTGTCCGGTACACTGTCGGCATGTTGAGATACCTACTCCTTGCCTCTTTGATAACTGGAAATGCACTCTGCCAAGGTAAGAACGCAAAGATTGTAGATGTGCGGCCTTATAGAGATGCTGGCCCTAGTATCGTAGCCCCCAACAACGGATATCCGGTGGTCATTCCGACCTCACGCCATATGTTCTCTCTATCGGTGGCATTTGACGACATGATCTATACCGTCGAGGTGCGGGACTCCAGGCATGTTACGCCGAGTGATTTCATTGTCGGAGACCCTGTTGAGGCTCATCTTGAAAAAGATAAGTTGGTCATTGCAGATCCATCAGGCAAGCAAATCAAAGAGAAGATCATCCGTCGAGAGCGGGTGATAAACACAAAGTAAAGACGAGCCTCTTCTATCTCGCGGCTTCAGTGTTCACGCCTGCTTCGACGCGGACCCTTCCCTCGCCTCCAGATCGACCACACGCGGCTGATCGCAGCGCACGACACCCGTCGTGCGGGTTCCGCTTAGCTGCACTGCAAAACCTGACCGCTTCGCAAACCCGCCGCCGTTTGTGATCGGGAGAACGACAGGCGCTCCCGTCCGCACATTGAACCCGTCCGGAGAAACCACCAGCACTGGTCTCCAGCCACGTTGCTCGCGCCCAAAGGCAGGGTCGAGGGAGACCCGATAGATGTCGCCACGATTCAAAGCAGCTCACGACCGACCGGGGCGAGTCGATCCCATTCTCGGTCCTCTTCGCCCAAAGGAGCATTCTCGTCACACTGCGCCAGCAGCTCCTCCAGCGTGTACCGTGGCTTCCTGCTCTCGCTGACAATCAGCTCCTCCTCACCAGCCTTCAACGCCACCGTGGAACCCTCCTGCAGCCCCAGTTCGTCAAGCAGCTCCTGCGGAACCGCAATCATCACCGCTTCTCCAATTCTCTTCAAGCTCGCCGTGTACATGCTCACCTCTCACTTACCAGCATAGTACCCCGACCGGTACCGCAACCCAATCTCCGGCTTGCCCGCCTGAGCACTCTCAGATAACGTCACCTTCAAAGCACGGTACCCGTCCGCCCGCGTCCGCACCGTCCGCTCCGGCGCATAGTACCCCAGCACATACTGCGTCCTTAGATCGTCCGAAACCTTCTCAAACGCCGGCCCCAGCTCCTTCGGATCCTCGATGTAGTAGTACTTCCCGCCCGTATCGTTCGCCATCTGGATCAGCGCATGCTCTCCGCCCGTATTCCGACCCGCATCGCTCGCAATTGGCACCACGATCAGCGCATAGATCGCCACCCCGGCCTTCTGCGCCGCCGCCACCGCCTCGTCATACCGAACACCCTTGACGGTGTTATCCCCATCCGTAATCAAAACCAGCACCCGCCGCCGCCCCGCATCCGCCTTCGTCTCGCCCAAACGCTGCGAGGCCAGATACACCGCGTCATACACCGCCGTAGCATCCCCCCGCCCCAGATTGCCCAGCCCATTCTCGATCCGCCGCCGGTCATTGGTAAACGAAACAATCTCCCGCACCGTGTCATCGAACGCCATCAGGTCGAACTCATCCTGCGGCCGCAGCAGCGTCTCCACAAACTTCTTGCCGGCAGACTTCTCCAGCCGCTCATTGGTCAGCACGCTCTCACTTCCATCCACCGCCAGCACGATCGAAAGCGGTGTAGCCGAGTCCTTCTCAAAAAACACGATCTTCTGCGCCTTCCCATCCTCAAACAGCTGAAAATCATCCTTCCCTAGCCCACCCACGGGAGCCCCGTTCCCATCAACCGCATTCACCGCAAGATTCACCAGCCGCGACTCCACCTTCAAAGTCGCTACCGGCCCCTGCTGCGCCGCCGCTGCCCCGCGCCGCTCCACCGGGGCCTGCCCCAGGCACACGCCCGTCAGCACCCCGCCCAGCAACCCGCTCAACAGCCAAACCCGCACTTCGACCCCGGCAGCAGAAAAAGTATGCAAAACAGCCCTATCCCGGGCACGACTTTCCGTCATGCCGCAAGCCTTCCAAACAGTAAGACGGGTTTTCAGCCCATGCGGTGTCGCCCGGCCACCCACCACTGACCACTCATTACTGACCACTCATCACCCACCACTGACCACTCATCACTGACCACCGCCCCCCAACGCCTCCGCCGGAAAAGGCTCGCCATCCGTCCACTCCGCTCCATCCACAAACGTCTCCTTCTTCCAGATCGGCACCTGCTTCTTCAACGTATCGATCAACCACCGGCAAGCCTCGAACGCCGCACCCCGGTGCGCGCTCGCCACCACAACCAAAACACTCGTCTCCCCCACAAACAGACGTCCCAGCCGATGCAGCAGCGCCACATCTCGCACCCCAAACCGCCCCACCGCCTCCGCCGCCAGCGCCTCCATCTGCGTCAAGGCCATCGGCATCTTCGCCTCGTAGTCCAGGTAAAGCGTCTCCCGCCCCTTCGTATTGTTCCGCACAATCCCGTCGAAGACGCACACTGCCCCGTCCGCCCCAGCCTTGATCTCCTCGATCATCGCCGCAACCGGCACCACGTCATGCACAATCTCAACCCGCACAAGCCCCCCCGCTCACCGGAGGCAACAGCGCCACCTCATCCCCATCCTTCAGCGCCGTCCGAACCCCCGCGTACTCATCGTTCACCGCCACCGCCAGCGCCTTCCACACCTTGGACTCTGGCGAGTACTTCTCCCGCACCAGCGCCAGCAGATCCCCCACCCGGTCCCCCTCCGCCAGATAGACCTCCTGCCCATCCCCGCCGCAAAGGTCCTTCAGCAGCCCGCAATAAATCACATTGACTCTCACCCAACCATCCTACAACCGCCAATTTTCTCGTCGTCCTAAGCGAAGCAAAGGACTCGCGTCCGTAGTTGTCTCACCACTCATCACTCACCACTCGCCACTCACCACTCGCCACTGACCACTATTCACTGTCCACTCGCATCCTTCGCGTCCTTCGCCTCCGCCAGCAGCTTTCGCCCCTTAGCCGCGAGCTTCTTCTCATCCCCCTCGCTCTTGGGCACCGGCTCCCCCCAGGCCGCTGCCTGCAGCGCCTGCCGCGTAGGCTCACCATCCTTCACCACCGGACCCGGAGGCGTCGTAAAGTGCCGCGTCAAAAATGAACCCTTCCGCCTCTTCTTCTCCGGAGTATCCGCCGCACCCTTCACCCCGGGCTTCAGGTGCCCGCCCGTCGCATCGTTGTAAGCCTTTCGCCCAGCCGCCGTCAGCCCACCCTTCGGATCCTTGCCTTCCTTAGTAAGGCTGACACCCTTCCCTCCAGCCGCCCGCTTGCTCGCAACCTTCCCTGCGACTTTCTTAGCAACAATCTTCTTAGCAGCCATCTTCTTGCTTGCCATAGCCCCTCCTGATTCGCAGTGAGATGCAAACCTGCAAAATCTGGTTCGCAAGCGACAAAAGTCCAGCAAAAAACCACGCGCAAAGCAACAAAACGTGGAGGATTCATCACCTTTCGTGGCCGCGCCCAAGCCTTTTCACCAGCCGTATCTACAACAAAACAAAATTGTTCCACGTGGAACAATCCTGTAAGTGACCGCAAACAAGGCACATACAGAAAAAGGGCGGCGAGGAACTCCTCGCCGCCCCTCAAAGCCACCTCAAACTACACCACAGCCTGCAGCACCTCTTCGCGAATCTCCTCGTCCAGCTCCTGCTCCACCTCATTCTTCGGCAGAGCCACCGTCAGCACATCCTCAATCCGCCGCGCATAGTGGATCGTGATCCCCTCCGTCTGGTCCGGCGTCAGGTCCTCATCCACCTGCTGCTTGCAGTCGACCGGGAGAATCACATCCCGCACGCCGGCACGCTTCGCCGCCAGGAACTTCTCCTTGATCCCGCCGACCGGCAGCACATCGCCGCTCAGCGTAATCTCCCCGGTCATCGCCAGCAGCGGCCGCACCGGCTTGTCCGTCAGCAGGCTGACCAGAGCGGTCGCCATGGTCACGCCCGCACTCGGCCCATCCTTCGGAATCGCTCCCGCGGGAACGTGAATATGCAGGTCGAGATCCTTGGTAAAGTCCTCATCGAGCCCAAGTATCAGAGCATTCGATCGAACCCACGTCAGCGCAGCCTGCATCGACTCCTTCATCACATCGCCAATCTGCCCCGTGATGTTGAAGCCGCCCTTGCCCTTCATCTTGTTCGCTTCGATGAAGAGAATATCGCCGCCCGCCGGAGTCCACGCCAGGCCAACCACAACGCCCGCCCGCTTCGTCCGCTCCGCAATCTCCGTATCCACGCGCACCTTGATGCCGCCCAGGAACTCGTGAATAATTCTCTCGGTAATGACCAGCTTCTCCGTCCGCCCTTCGGCAATCTTGCGCGCCAGCTTCCGGCAAACCGTGCCGATCTGCTGTTCGAGCTTCCGAACCCCAGCCTCCCGCGTGTAATGCCGCGCGACCAATGCCACAGACTCCGTCGGAAACTCGATCAGCTCCGCCTGGAGCCCGTTCTCCTTGATCTGCCGCGGAATCAGGTACCGCTCCGCGATCGCGACCTTCTCCTCTTCCGTATACCCGGTCAGCTCGATGATCTCCATACGATCGAGCAGCGGTCCCGGAATCGTGTCCAGCTGGTTCGCCGTGCAGATGAACAAGCACCTTGCTCAAATCGAACGGCTGATCCAGATAGTTGTCCCGGAACGTCGAGTTCTGCTCTGGATCGAGCGTCTCCAGCAGCGCCGACGCAGGATCGCCCCGGAAGTCGCGTCCCAGCTTATCGATCTCATCCAGCATGAATACCGGATCCTTCACTTCAACCCGTTTCAGGTGCTGAATGATCTGCCCCGGCAGCGCGCCAATGTACGTCCGCCGATGCCCGCGAATCTCCGCCTCATCATGCATCCCGCCCAGCGAGATGCGCGAGAACTTCCGGTCCAGCGCTCTTGCAATCGAACGTCCCAGCGAGGTCTTGCCCACGCCCGGAGGCCCGACAAAGCACAGAATCGGCCCCTTCATATCCGGCTTCAACGCCGCACGGATAGATAATCCAGAATCCGGTCCTTCACCTTCTTCAGCCCGTAGTGGTCCTCATCGAGGAACCTCTGAGCCTTCAAGATGTCGACCTCCCCGGAGCTCGTCTTCGCCCACGGCAGCACCGCCAGCCACTCCACATAGTTGCGCGTCAGCGAATAATCCGCCGCCGCCGGATTCATCCGGCTCAGCCGTCCCAGCTCCTTCAGAGCGTCCTTTTGAACGTCTCTCGGGCATCCCGGCGGTCTTCGATCTTCTCCTTCAAATCCGCAATATCCTTCTGCGTATCGTCCAGATCGCCCAGCTCCTTCTGAATGGCCTTCATCTGCTCGCGCAGATAGTAATCCCGCTGCGACTGCTGCACGGAATCCTGCACCTCGGTCTGAATCTTGTTGCGCAGCTGCTGAACCTCGAGCTCCTTCGCCAGGTGCTTGTTCACCCGCTCCAGCCGCCCTGCAACATCAACCGTCTCCAGCAGCTCCTGCTTGTCGTTAGTCGTCAAAAACGGCAGGCTCGACGCGATAAAATCCGCCAAACGCCCAGGCTCCTCGATATTGATCGCAATTGTCTGCAAATCATCGCTCAGCGTAGGCGAGCTGGTAACGATCGTCTGGAATTGACTTACCACATTCCGCTGCAGAGCCTCAAGCTCCGGACTCTTGCCCGGGTCGGCCTCATCGATCACCGTGTACTCGGCCGTCATAAACGGATGCATCTGGGTAAACTCCCCCAGCCGCACCCGCTCATTGCCCTCCGTAAACACAAAGAGGCTCTGGTTGGGCATCTTCACAACCTTGTGCACGGTCGCCCGCGTTCCTACCGTGTGCAAATCGCCGCCCTCGGGTGAATCGAGCCGCGCATCTCGTTGGGCTACCACCAGAATGGTTTTTTCCTCACCCAGCGACTGAATCAGCTGAATCGAGCTCTCCCGCCCTACCGTCAACGGTAACACCGCGTGTGGGAACAAGACCGTATCCCGCACCGGCAGTACCGGCACTGCGCCGCTGCGCCCCTCAACCATCCCACCCGGTGCGCCCGTTGGCTTGATCACACTCACAAAGTCGTTTGACATTCGATTCCCTTCTATCCAGACCCTTAAGCCTACGCCCTTGAGTGCGCAGCTATCAAGTTATGAGCTATCTGATGCCTCAAGCCAAAAAACGTCGCAAACCCTACCCTCCCGTTTATCGGCCTACTCGCACCACCCTTCACTGTCCTGAACCGCACTCCGATACCGACCCAAGTCCTTCACCATCACGCACTGCGCGGCCAACTCCTGCAAAACTCCCTCTGCCGCATCCAACCCGGAAAACCACACGTCCGCGTAAAACACATACTCCCAGGGCATTCCCGGAACCGGCCTGCTCTCAATCCGCGTCAGGTTCATCCCCGCCGCGCGAAACACTTCGAGCGCCGCAATCAGCGTTCCCGGCCGATGCGTAAGGCTGAACGCCACGCTCATCTTGTCGGCATCCTCAATCGAACTCGCAATCGGCTGCCGTTCCAGACGATAAAATCGTGTGTAGTTCTCCGCATGGTCCTCAATCCCATGCACCAGCACCTCCGCCCCGTACTCCCTAGCCGCCAGTTCCGGCGCGATTCCCGCTACATCCCGCGCACCCGTCGTCATCAGCTCCCGCACGCTTCCCGCCGTGTCGTAGAACGAGACAACCTCCAGCTTCGGGTGCGCCCGCAGCCAACGCCGGCACTGACTCAGCGCCACGGGATGCGACAACACCCGCCGCACCTCCTCCAGCCTGACCCCTGGAGCCACGATCACGTTGTGCTGAATCCGCAGCAGACTCTCCCCTGTGATCCGCACCGCGTGCTCCAGCAGCAGGTCATAGTGCTCAGCCACCGAGCCGTGCAGGCTGTTCTCGATCGGAAGCACTGCCGCATCGACCCGCCCCTCCGCCAGCGCCTCAATCACCTCCGCCGAAAGGCCGCAGGGCACCACTTCGAAAGGCTCCGCACCCATCATGGCCTGCACCGCCATATGGCTGTTTGATCCGAACGCTCCCTGGATGGCAACCCGCTTCACCCTTTCCCCCGGCACGTTCCCAGCAATGTTTGGATTTCCAATTCTGCACTCCCCGTTTACCTTGCCAACAAAAGGCTTCTTGCCCCTTGACAATACAACCTGAGAGGGCTACCAGGCACCTTATTCTTTGACGGCCACATGGCCAGCAGCAAACGCTCGCGGCCGAAGGGATGGCGCGACGATCACCGGGAGACCCACCAAATGCTTTGGACTATCACCGTAATCCTCTTCATTCTCTGGCTCGTAGGCCTTGTCAGCGGATATACCCTTTCTGGCTGGATCCATATCCTGATCGTCCTCGCCATCATTTCGCTTATCTTCAACCTCATGTCCGGTCGCCGTGCCCTGTAAAACAAGCATCTAAGTTTGCGAGGTTAGGAGCAATCCAATGAACGAATCGAACGCATCCGGTCTTCTCGATCAGGCCAAAGGCAAAGTCAAGCAGGCCTTCGGTGAAGCAACGGACAATCAATCTCTCGCCAACGAAGGCGCAGCCGACCAGGTTAAGGGCAATGTTAAAGAGGCCTGGGGTAACACCAAGGACACCGCGCACGATCTCAGCCATAGCCGTACCGCAGAAAAGACACACGAAGACTCCACCCACACCTCCAACTCGCTGCGAGACGACGTTACCAATGCCGCAGAACACGCCAAGCAGAGCATGAACCGGGGCCTGGACAACCTGAAGCACAAAGCGAACGACTAATCGGACCAGATAGGATCAAGGGCCCATCTCTCTGAGATGGGCCCTTCCATTTGGTTGCGACCCATCGCAACGAGCAGGGATTTGTCAGGTTGGTCTAAGACCGTCCGGCGGCCACTGCTCCCGCCACAAACAGAAAAAAAACTACCGAAATTACCCCATTCAAAAGAAAGAAAGCCGCATTCATCCGTCGCAGATCCCGCGGCGAGGTGATCGCATGTTCGTACATCAGTAGCCCCGCCACAACGGCCGTTCCCACATATCCGATCATCCCCAGCCCAAACAGCCAGTCCAGCCACAAGGCGAGCCCTACCATCGCAACATGCATCCCTCTCGTAATCCAGAACGCCCCCTCCAGCCCAAACGCCGCCGGAACGCTGTTCAAACCGACGCTCCGGTCATGCTCGAAGTCCTGACACGCGTACAGCACATCGAACCCGCCCACCCAGAGCATCACCAGAGCCGTCAGCACCACGATCCTCGGATCCAGGCTTCCACGAATCGCGATCCACGCCGCGCTCGGCGCAATCCCCAGTGCCAGCCCCAGCACCAGGTGCGACCACCGCGTCAGCCGTTTCATGTAGCTGTAAAGCAGCACCACCGCCAGTGCTACAGGCGCAAGCTCCAGCGTAAGCCGGTTTAACATCGCCGCCGCCCCTACAAACACCACGGCCGACACCAGCACGAATCCCGCCACAAACCCCACGCTCAGCTCGCCCCGTGGAATTGCGCGCATCTTGGTCCGCGGATTCGCCGCATCCAGCGTCGCATCCACAAGCCGGTTAAAAGCCATTGCCGCGGACCGTGCCGAAACCATGCACACTACGATCCATCCCAGCTTTACCACCGGCGGCCACCCCCCCGCGGCCAGCACCGCCCCGGTAAGCGCAAACGGCAGCGCAAACACCGAGTGCTCCCACTTGATCATCTCGAGCGTTGCCCGCGTGTCCCGTGCCAAAGAAGCCATACCACTATCCTAGCCGGTCTGGTCCCTTACCGCCTCACGCTAGCTTCCCTCGCACCGTACTGCTCTATCGATACCGTTTACGCACCTTGAAGACAATCGAAAACACATCGCTCTCATCCCGCTGCGCCACAACAGACAACGTCGGCGAGAACTCATACTGGAACGCGATCAATTGCTGCGCAGAGGAGTTCACGTTGGTCGCAAACGTTAGCGTCACCTGCCGGTTCAGCTGCTGCTGCACCGTAATCCGCGCGGTCGAGTTCCCCAGCGTGCCAATAAACGCCGGGTCGATCTTCACGCTGCTCCCGCCGCCGCCGAACAGCTTGTTCACGCGGCTGCTCACCGTCGCATTCAGCGCCCCGCCCAGCAGCGCATTGGTCGTTGGATCGGTGCCCGCCTGCGTCTGCTGCTCGTTGTTGATCTGCGCCTCCTCCTGCGTGCGCCCCAAGGCGAGCAGATTGAAAATGTCCGCTTCGCTCAACGGCGGCTCAGACCGGTAGGTCGGTTTGAAGTTCGCCGCTGTCCCATGCACGCCCACCGTGATGTCATAGTTCTCGACACGCGCTGTCGCATCCAGGTCGATCGTCGGATCAATTCGCACCGGATTCGCAAAGTAGATCGTCCCGCGCTCCAGCTCGTAGCTCACGCCGGCAAAGGTGGCGCTTCCCTCGGTAATCTGGATCTGCCCCAGTATGCTTGGGCTCGCGACGGTCCCGCGAACGTTCAGGTTCACCGTCCCCGCAATCTTCGCGTAGCTGTTCTGGAAGTCAAGCTGTGGCGAGCTGGCCACATGAATATCCAGGCGGATTTTGTTCGTCGCAGCTGTCGGATCCGGTGGCAGGCTCACTCCACCCGCTCCGGCGAACTGTGCAAAGTCCACATCCGCCCCGATCCCAAACCGGGTCAACAGAATATTCCCGCTGATCAAGGCACTCTGCAGTCCGCCCTGGAGACGGAAGTTTGCATTCGCCGTCCCGCTCAGCCCTGCATAGCGCACCCGGACGACATCGCCAGTCGCCGTCAAATCCGCGTAAATGCCGTTCCGATACGTCAGGAACCCGCCGATCTTCAAGTCGCCGCCGCCCGTGCGCGCCGTCAGCGTCTCCACATTCAAGCGATTCTGATTGAACACCAGGGTCCCGTTCAGGTTCGTCAGCCCGTTCGGAATTCCGTTCACATTCAGCTTCACCGCCTCGAACTTCACATTGCCCGTAAGTGCCGGGTCCCCAATCGTCCCGCCCGCACCCACGGCGAAGGAAACCTTACCCGTCGTGACCAGGTCCGGATCGAACGTCTGTGCAATTGTCGTATTGATGCTGCCCGTCGCCTGCACATTCAGCTTGCCGCTCTTGGAATCCGGCTGCCCCGTCTTCGCATTCACCCCGCCAAACACCTGTGCCGATCCCGTCGCTTTCAAATCCGTATCCGGCCCTGTGATGTGCACACTGTCCAGCGTAGCCACCCCATCCTTCAGCCCGATCGCCAAAGGCCCCGCAGCCTGAAACGTGAGACCCTGCGAGGTCACGCTGAAATTGTTGAACACCGCACGTCCGCTCAGCTTCTCCGGCGTCTTCGCCGGCCCGCTCACATCGATCGCTCCAGAGATATTCGAGCTCGCCTGCAAGCCGCCCGGCTCAAACAGCGTCAAAGGCTTCGCCACATCAAGCGTACCTAACGTCAGATGCGCCGTCGTCTGATAGTTCCCCACCAGATCCGTCTGCCCATTCGCATCGATGTTGGTCCCCACCACGGTCGTTTTCGCCGTGTAATAAACAGTCTTTCCGGTACTATGCGCCTCGATCGCTGCCTGCCCCACCGGCTGCCCATCCGCCACCACGTTGGTCAGCTTTACGCTCGCCTTCAGGTTCGGCTCTTCGATCGTCCCATTCGCATCCGCCACCAGGGTCAGCACGCCGTCGGCGTTTACCTTCGCATCCTGCACCGTCTTGAACTTCGAAAGCGTGAGGTTGTCGCCCTCGATATGCCCATGCAGATGCTTGCTGTCCAGGTCATAGCCGCCGTTGCCGTTGATCGCCATCCCATGCAGGCGCAGCGCAACCTTCGAAGCCTCAATGTCCTTGCCCTGAACGGTCAAATCCACGTTGGCAGACTCATACGGCTCCCCGTACGCCACGCCATTCACCAGCGAGATCGATCCGCCGCCATTCAAATTCCGCAAGGTTCCCGCCACATGCGCATTAACCCCAAGTGTGCCTGTCACCGGCACATTCTGCTGCTGGCCTGCGATCGAAAGCACATCGCCCATCGCCGCATTGTTCAGCTGCACCTTCGCGTCGACCGCCGTCCCATCGTCCCACACATACGTCGTCGTTCGATGCTTCACCACCGTCCGCGGCTTGAAGCTGCCCGCCACATTCAGCACCGCCGTCCCGCGTTTGATCGTAGAGCTACCCACGGCAAGCCCGGCGGGTGTGTACTCCGCATCCGCCACCAGCGAGTCGATATGAACGTCCGTCGCCGGCGGTGTCGCCACCGGAGCCGCGGGAGCGCCGCTCGTAGCCGAAACCGTCAGCAGATTCGCAGGCTGCGGTGGAGGAGGCGCAGCTTGCAAACTCCCGAGCAGCACCTCAATGTCATTCGCTTCCAGGTGTCCTTTTACATCCAGCTTCGCGATCGCACCCCTTGCCGTCCCATGGAAGTGCGCATTTCCGTGAAGATTCACCGGAAGAGCCGCCGCACCCTTCTTACCGTTGCCGCTGACTCCCAGCGTCTTCAAGAGCTGATCGTACTCGCCAAAGTCGCGCACCTGCAGGTCGACATTCAGCGCCGTCAACGGATCGCCGTTATTTACGCCAAGCACACCATCCGCCACCAGTGTCGAAGCCAGCGTATTCGCCTCTACTTTCTGAATCTGCACTGTCTGCGTCTTGCCGGCGTAATGACCTTTCACAATTCCCCGGATCGGTGTATCGCGTCCTTTGTGCGTGCCCACCGGAGCCAGGGTCAAATCCGCATCGACCACAACCGAGTCCGCCACATCCTTCACCGGCCCACCCCACTCCACCTTCACCGGCCCATTGATCGATGTATCGAACCCGAGATTCTGATACTGCGGCTTCGCCGTAATCGCCGTAATCGTATTCAGCGAGATTTTATCCACCACGACCGTCAGATACGCATGCGCGCCCGCGACCGCCGGAGCCGTCGGCTGACCAACCCGCGCCTCACCCACAATCGCCGCGGACGTCTTATTCGCGGTCGTCGTCGCAGCCTGCACGGTAGGCGAAGCCGGAGGCGTATTCGCCGGAACCTCACCCAGCCAGTTCTCGATCTTCAGCTCGCCCTTCGCACTCCCGCCGCCCGGCAAATACCCGGTCAAAGCCGTGAACAAAAGCTCCGTAGGCGTAATCTGCACCTGCGCCCCGCCATTAATATTGTGCAGCGAAACGTTCTCATCCTTATAACCCGCCTCATGCAGCTTCGCGTCACCGGCCAGCAAATAGCCCTTCTGGCATTCAGGATCGGGCGGCAGCGTCTTCGGCGCAACCACCGCCGCTTCCTTCCGATTTCTTAACCTCTTCAGAAACGACTGCGGCTGCTTCTGCGCCGCCGCCGGCTCCACATTGCAGCTGTGCCCGCCAACGTTCAGCTCCACCGAGCCGGCATTCAATCCATCCACACCCGCCAACACAGAAATCTGTTTCAGCTCTAGCGAGCCCAGCACCCGGGCATTCCATACCGGCTTGTTGAAGTCCTTCAAAGCCGCGGTAGCCGCCAGGTGCGATGCCGCGCCGCTGTCAAACGTAAACTCCTTCAAATCCGCCGAGTTCCGTCCAATCTCGGCCACCAGATGCAGCTTCGACTGCGCCTCCGGCTCCTTCTGCATCTGCGTCCGAAGGTCATTCAAATCGATCGTCGCCCCATACCGGTCGCTCGAAGCAATGTAATGGACATTCGCCTCAAGATCCCGCGCCGCCAGGTTGAACGGCACAGCCTTATCGTTCAAAACAGCCAGTCCATTGACTAGATCCACCTGCTCGGCCTTCAGGTCGAGCAGTGTATCCGTCACCGGCTCGTTGCTCGGCGTCGTATGCTTCGGCACCGGCTGGTTCGTCTTCCCATCCTTGTCGATGATCAAGTGCGCATGCGGCTGCTCCACCCGAAGCAGCTTCAACCCCACATAATTCCTCTGCCCCGTCCCGCTCGTGCGCTTCAAGAAGTCAAAGATCTTCACCTTAACAAAAATCTTGTCGGCAGAAAGATACGGAGCCTCATCCGGCCCTTCGAGTCCATGAATCACCAGCCCATCTGCCTCGATCGCCAAATGCCAAAGGTTGAACGTAATCCGCCCCAGGTCGACCTTGCCTCCGGTCGAATCCTCGAGCACACTCACAACCTCCTTGCCCACCCGCCGCTGAAAGTCCTCCGTCGTCGTGTACCAGGCGCCACCCGCCAGCACCACGATCAACAACATCACTGCCCCACCCACCGTCCACGCGAGCCCCCGCGCAACTCTCCAGCCCACACTCTTGTTCGGCTTCTGTTCCTGTTCGTCGCTCATCAGACCCCCTCACCCGGCGCCATCACCCGCACCGTCCCCTGCGCCTTAAGCGACTTCAACCAATCCCCCAGCAAACTCGACACCTGCTGCTGCAAAAGAATCTCCTGAATCCGGTCCGAGATCGTCTCCAGCTTCGGCGGTGTTACATTTCGCTTCGCATACTCCGGCAACAGCTTCGTATCGTAGTACTCCTTGATCTGCGCAGGCGTGATGTCGATCCCCGAGCGAAACCGCACCTCGATGAACTTCAACACCTGCATCCGCTCCTTCCAGCGCGCGTCCAGCTCATCGACGGTAAACCCTTCATGCTCCACAAACCGCCGCCACCCCGCATCTGTCTCGCAGTGATACTCCTTGCATGCCGGAATCTCTTTCCGCAACACCGCAATCTGCGTCTGCACCTCTGCATCGGTCACTTCGGCATCCGGCTGCAGCTTTGCCTGTTGCAAAATCAATGTCCGGTCGATCAATCGCTCGATTGCAGCCTTCCGATCGAAGCTCCCGCCTGGATTCGTATAAGGCTGAAACACTTGGAACCGCCGATCCTCCTCCACATCGCTCTCGAGCACCAGATCCTCATTCACCACCGCAACCACCTGGTCGACCAGCACGCCGTCCTCCTTCGGAAGGCTGCTGCTCATTCGGCTCGTAGCCGTGTCGCTCTCCACAATCGCCTCACTTTGGCTCACCACCAACGCAGGCGTCGTCGATCCGGGCTTCACCGCCTCACCTGGCGCCACGTTCATCTCCGTCTTCGGCTTCGAGGCAGCCGGAGCAGCCGTGGCGGGAGTCGCTGCTGGAACCACAGGAGCCTGCGCAGGCAACCGCCCCGCGACGCTCAACAGCATCGCTGCAGCCAGCCAACCGCCCAAACTCAGTCGCTTCGTCATTAGAAACTCTGCCCAATGCTGAAAAAGAAGTTGAAATGCCCAGAGTTCCCCACAAACGGCGGCACCGGCGAGATCACTCCGTTATCCACCGGATACTTCGTCGGATTCAGGTTGTAGCTGAAATCAAGCCGAATTGGTCCCACCGGCGTCTTATACCGCGCTCCTAGCCCCACCGCGTGAGAAAAGTACCGGAAGTCGCATGTCCCGATCGACCCCAGTACCGCAACCTCGCAGGTCTGCTCATTCGGCTGATGGAATCGCTTGATGCTCGGGAAGGTATCGCCTATGTGCTGGAACACGTTCCCCATGTCGTGAAAGATCACGAACGCCACGCTGTTGCCAACATACGGTAGAGTCGGCGCGGGCAGCCTCAGCTCCAAAGTATTCACAAAGACAGCCGACCCGCCCACCGGATACCCGGTCGTCAAATCGCGAGGTCCAGCATCATTAATGCCGAACCCACGATGCGACGTCGCGCCACCCGCGTACAAACGTTCGGGCAATGGCACCGGGTTGCAGCTTGCATTTGTATTCAGCAACGCACCCGTGCAACCCGTCACCCCCACATTCGGATTCGCGCCGCGCGAGTTGATGAACCCGAACCGCGTATTCCTTGCAAACACATACTGGTGCTTGCCGAAGTGGTAGTAGCTGGAATACGTCATGTCCGTGCGGTTGAAGTCCGTCTGCGACCCAACCTTCGAAGAAGCAAGAAACTCCGTCAGGCTGAAGTAATTTCCCTTGATCGCATCCAGCGGACTCGGCGTACGCGTGTCATGAAACCACGTGATCTGCGGTCCGCCAATCCGCACCGGCTCGGATAGCTGCGGAATCAGGAACTGAGAGATCGCCAAACTATTCGGATCGACCGAGACACGCCGATATACAAAGTCGTAGATCAGCGTGTCCTTCTTCGTCGGCTTATGCGTCACCCGCACGTCGCCCTGCAACGTCGAAGCCGCAAAGGTCGTGATGTCTTGCACATTCGTATACCCGCCGGAAACCTGCAGCGCGAACTTCGGATTCCCGCGTATATGCGGATTCTGGAAGCTCAGCGTTGCTACCTCCTCCAGCAGTCCGTACGTTGTATGCAGCGTCAATGAGTTATCGGTTCCCCGCAGATTGATCCGGCTCACATCCAATGACACCCGCGGGCTTACCCCGGCCTTGCCCTGCTGCGCGGGCGTCGTGCCCGTGGCCGTCTGATAAATCCCTCGCCCGGGTGTCCCGGTCTGCGCCTCGAACCCAAACCCGTACGTCACATCCCAGCGTTTGGCCTCGGTAATCTGCACCAGCGCATTCTTCTCCTGCGCCTGCCCCGCCGGATTCTGTACCGCCGCCACCACCTCATTGAACAGCGCCAGGTTATAGAGATTCCTCTGCGTCTCCAGCAGCGCGCTCTGATCCAGGGGATCGCCCGCATGGACGCGGAATTGCTTGTGCACCACATCCGGCTTGGTAAAGTGGATTCCACTCTCCAGCACCTTGCCGATAAGGACCTGCTTGCCTTCCGTCACGTTGAAGGCGACATCGGTCTTCGTCTTATCTGCCGCATCGTCGGTCTGCTTTACCTCAACCTTTGCCTGGTCGAACCCGTTGCTCAGGTAATACCCCAGCAGCGCATCCCGGTCCCCTGAGAGCGTTTGCAACGAAAAAGGCTGCCCCGCGCTCGTGTTCATCAGCCCCTTTAGCGCCGCCTGCCGGCTTGGGTCCACGCCAGTCAGGTCCACGGCGCCAAACTGCGTCTGCGCGCCCTCAGTGATCGTGAACGTCACCGCAATCTCCGCCACCTTCAGCTGCTTGCCCTTCGCAGAGGTCACATCCTTCGCCGTAGAGACGACCTTCACATCCTTGAAGCCGTTCGCCTTGTAGAGCGACTCGAGGACGCTTACATCCGCCTTCATCACCTCGCCGCTATACCGCCCGGCGCGCAGGTACAGGCTTGACTTCTGCGTCTGTAGTCGGCTCTCCAGGTCATCCTTCTCGAAGTACTTTGCCCCCACCACCTGGACATCCACAACCTTGTGCTTCAAACCCTTGTCCACCGTGTACAGCACCGTCTCTGATCCAGTCCCGGTTCCCACCACCTTCACATGCACGTCCGCGTCGAAGTACCCCGACTGCTGCATGTAATCCTTCATCTTGAACCGGCCTTCGTTCAGCAGGTCGTTATCCACCGTGCCCTCTTCAAACACCGGCACCAGCAGCTTCAAGCGGCTCGTCGCGATCTTTGCGCCTTCCACCACCACCTTCACCGTAGGACCCTGCTCAGCCTGAAACTCGTAGTTCAAACTTTTATTCCCGGAGTCATAGGTGGACTTCTTCAGTGCGACCGTCGCCTCCAGCTTGTTCTCCTTCTGATACACATCCCGAAGGCTGCTCAGCGCATTGCTCGTCGTATCCCGGCCAACCTTGCTGCCCTTCTTCAGCTTGCCCTTCTTGCGAAACTTCGCCAGCGTAATGCCTGGATCGGTCCCCGTAAGCGTCACGTTGCCCACCTTCGCCTGCGGCCCAATCGCGACCGTGTAGGCCACATTCACCTGGTTGCCCACATCGTCTCGCTGGGTCTCCACCTTGATCACCGGCTGGAAGTACCCGTTCTGCACCAGCACCTGCTTCACCAACTCCGTTGCCGCGGGGATCTGTGAAGGCGTAAACGGCGTCCCCGGATTCAGCTGCGTCCCATACTCCAGAAGCGAGGTCAGCCGGCTATCCGTCACCCCAAAGATCTGGACCCGCCCCACGTAATACCGCGGAACTCCCGTAAAGATCAGCGTCACCCCATCCGCCTCCTTCACCACGCGTACTCCAATGTTCCGGTACCGCCCCGTGGCGAACAGAACCCGTGTCGTATCCTCCACCTTTGCCGGGTCCAGGGGCGAGTTGGTGGTCTGCGAGAGCTGCCCCATCAGCTTGTCAGTCGCGTCAAACTCCACCCCATCGAACCGGATCGCCTTCACCCGCTGACCCTTGTACTGCGCAAGCCCACTCGTCAGAGCCGGAACCACCGGTCCGACCGAACTTCCCTCATTGCCTCCCGGCCCGGGAGTGACCGCAGTCGCCGCCTGCGGAACTGCCGCCGGAGCCTGCGGCGTCAGACCAGCCTGCCCCGGAGTGGCCCCACCCCCGGTTGTTCCCGCCGGAGAGCTTGCAGGCGTCCCTTGCGCAAAACTCACGCACGTTCCCGCCACACCCATCGCACCGGCGAGAGCCGCAGTGACCCACCAGCGCCCAGCAAACGCACTGCGCCAGGCGTCCACGAGCCCGGCCCTCCGCAGCCCGGCTGAAAGCAGCATCGCATTCGCTTTCGCCTTGCTCTCAGCCCGCTCCGGTCCGTGCCAACGATGGCAATACCGCACTCCCAACACTCAAGACCCCTACTCTGGACTGCGGGGACCAACATACTGCCCCGGCTGTAACAGGATTGTAGCGGTTCGATGCAAAATTTCGAACCTGCGTTCACCCACCCGCCTCAAACCATCCACCCCCCCACCGATTCCCACCCCTCCGCTTGCCTATACTACAAAAAGCGTGATGCCAGACCCGTCCACTCCCCGCTCCCACCTAAACAGCCCTTTGCAGCAGGGTCCGCTCTCCGCTCGCTACTCCCGCCAGATCCTCTTCCCCGGCATAGGCCTCGAAGGCCAGCAGCGGCTGCAAGCCGCCCGCGTCGCCATCGTAGGCGTCGGAGCCACCGGAGCCGCCTCAGCCTCCCTCCTTGCCCGAGCCGGCGTAGGCCACCTCACCCTCATCGACCGCGACTTCGTCGAGCCCTCCAACCTCCAGCGCCAGATCCTCTTTGACGAGGCCGACGCCCTTGCCAACCTCCCGAAAGCAGAAGCCGCCCGCAAAAAAATACTCCTCTTCAACTCCGCCATTCAGGTCGAAGCCGTCATAGCCGACCTCATCCCCGCCAACATCCATGACCTCCTCGCCCCAGCCCACCTCATCCCGGTCGATCTGATTTTGGATTGCACCGACAACTTCGAAACCCGCTACCTCCTCAACGACTACGCCGTCCGCGAAGCCAAACCCTGGATCTACGCCGCAGCCATCGGCGCCTACGCCGCCACCATGAACATCCTGCCCCGTCTATGGGGAAATCCGGGTGCTCCACATCTCGCTTCTGAGAGGTGGAATCCCACCGCCTGCCTCGCCTGCCTCTTCCCCACCCCACCCAGCGGCCCGGTCGAAACCTGCGATACCGCCGGCATCTTGTCCACCGCCGTTAATCTCGCCGCCTCCATCCAATCCACCGAAGCCCTCAAGCTCCTTACCAACCAATCCCACCTCCTTCGCCGAACCCTCCTCTCGCACGATCTTTGGTCGAACCAGCGCGCCGAGATCAACGCCTCCACCCCCAACCCCGACTGCCCCGTCTGCGGCCAACGCCTCTTCACCCATTTGGCCGGAACCGCCCGCCCCCACATCACCCTCTGTGGCCGCAACTCCGTCCAGATTCACGAGCATCATCGCCCCATCGACCTGGCCCAACTTCACGCCACCCTCGAGCGCCAGCCGGACGTCTCGGGCATCCGCTCCAACGCCATGCTGCTTCGCTTCCAGCGCGCCCCCCAAACCCTTACCGTCTTCCCGGACGGCCGGGCCCTCATCCAGGGCACCACCGACATCCCGCTCGCACGCTCCCTCTACGCCCGCTTCATAGGCTCTTGAACGCCTGCATCTGCTGCCTATGTCAGCCTCCTGACATAGACAACCTTTCCCAACCCATTTCGCTCTCAGTCAGGCAGAGCGGTTGGTGCCTTTTCACTCGTCTCCCCTTTTGCGATACCCTTGTGGTAGGCAAGAGTTCCGGACCGTTCGGCTCCCGCACGTTCTATGTTGTTCGTGGGAGAGGACCGGAATCGAGCCAAATGACCCTTGAAGGCGCATTAATGACGGAGCAAAAACCGAATACCGGCTTGTTCAAGCGGAACCCCCCCATCGCCGGTGAGGCAGAGGCCATCGAGGCCGCGAAAAATGGCGATCCAGATGCATTCTCCAAGCTCTACTCTCTCCACAAACGACGCGTCTACACCCTCACCCTCCGCATGCTCGGCAACGTCTCAGAAGCCGAGGACATGACTCAGGAAGCCTTCCTGCATCTCTTCCGTAAGCTCGGCAGCTTCCGCGGCGAATCCGCCTTTTCCACCTGGCTCCATCGCCTCACCGTCAACCTTGTCCTCATGCACTTGCGTAAGAAGGGCCTCAACCTGGTCTCGCTCGAAGAGACCATCAGCCCGTCCGAGGAAGATGCGCCCAAGCGCGACTTCGGCTCCCGCGACCCCATGCTCTCAGGATCCGTCGACCGCGTA
The DNA here is from genome assembly GCA_964282815.2 of uncultured Granulicella sp. Classification (GTDB taxonomy): domain Bacteria; phylum Acidobacteriota; class Terriglobia; order Terriglobales; family Acidobacteriaceae; genus Edaphobacter. Next base: position 227,819 of record CBDIOH010000008.1, on the reverse strand, counting down.
GCCCTCGAGCGCGCCGTAGCCTCCTTACCTCCCGGCTACCGCATGGTCTTCGTCCTCCACGACGTCGAAGGCTTCGAGCACAATGAGATCGCCACCATGCTCGAATGCAGCACCGGCAACAGTAAGTCTCAGCTTCACAAGGCGCGTCTCAAGCTCCGCGAGCTCCTGCGCGAGCAAGCCGCCAACACCCAGCAAGCAGTCCTCAAGGAGGCCTCGGCATGAACGACCCCAAGACTCCGCCAAACGCAGCTCCTGAATCCTCCAACCGCTCCTACGATGGAAATCCCGATAACCTCCACGATCTCTTCGCCGGCCAAGCCGGTCCCGACGAAGACGATCCCCTCGCAGCATTACGCAACGACCCCAACTATGCCGCCCTCATCCGCGACCTGGAGTTGATCGCCGTTGAGGCCCGCCCGTCTCTTCGAGCCAGCCCAGGAAACACCCAGCGATAAAGTCTGGGAGAAGATCCAGCAAGGCCTGGGCAACAAACCCACCGACGCCTAATCGCACAACCTATCGGCAAACAGGAAGGCTGCGAGCAATCGCAGCCGTTCCTGTTTTAGCTGCCTCATACTGCACCACACTGCCCTTTACTGCCTCTCACTGCCTCTCACTGCCGCACCACCGAATGCCCCAAACACATCTCTCCCGCCGCCGTCACCAGCCGATCCACCAACCCCTCATCCTGCGCCAGAAACCAAACCCCACCGATCACCCGTTCCTGGAGATGCCCGTCCGGATATAAGGTCAGCATCATCGTCTCCGCGTGCTTCCGCAAACTGGCTTCCTTCTCCACCTCAAACCGAGCCGCCATCCGCCGCAGCCGTCCCATCTGATAACGCATCTTGCTCGCCGAAACTCCCGCCGCCCGTCCCAGACTCTCATCCACCGAAGCCAGATATCCGGTCAAAGCCTCCAACTCATTCTCTAAAGCATTCCCCACCGCCGCCAGCTTCCGCTTCCCCTCAATTGGCATAGCCCGAGCCCCCAGCCGCGCCGCCAACTCTTCAACGGTCTTCGCCGCGAACAGATCGCTCAGCTGCACCTCATGCCGCTCCATCACCGCCTCGACCGCCGGCCCAATCAGCGTCGCCGTCAAACGCGGAAGCACCGCCGTCAAACGCCCCAGCACCCGTTCATACACCACCGCACTTTGCGCAAAATAAGCAATCTCCGCCGGCCCGCCGACATACGCCGCCGTGGGCAGAATCGCATCCTGAAACACCGGCCGCAGCAGCGCGTTCGGACTCAACCGCTCCGGCTCCGTCTCCAGAATCCCCAACAACTCCTCCGTCGAGTAGCTCCGTCCGCCAGCCTTCCACCCACCCTCTTTCGTTCGCCGCAGCGCAGTCCGAAGCCCGCTTCCCTCATCCACCAGAAACAGCAAAGACCCACTCGCCTTCACCAGCACCTGTACCCCATATCCCAGCGCCTCAAGCTCCTGCGTCCGCGCCAGCAAAGCCTCTTCCAGCTCCTCCGCCCGCCCGATCGCCGCCCGCAGCACATCGGCCCCCAGCGCATGAAACCCGCGACCCGCCGCATCCAACACCACCACGCCATGCCCTTCGAACACCTTCGTCATGAACCGCCCGAACGCCAGCCCAAGCGTACCCTCCGGCCGCGTAACACGCGCGCAGCAGATCACACACCGGAGCCCATCCCAGCAGTTCACTCACCTGCTCCAGCAATCCCTCAACACCCTCACCCAGCGCCACCCCGCCAACCTCCGTTCCCGCATCCTTCAACCCCAGCCGAAGCGTCTCCATCGCCCGCTTGCCCGGAATCGCCACCTGATCCACCTCCGCCAGATCATGATCCTCGGTCGCCAGCCAGAACACCGGCACATGCGGCACGCCCGTCCGGGCTCTTCTCCGCCTCCTTAGCCCGCGCGATCGCCGTAGCCGCCTTCAGCAGCGTCAGCAGCGGCCCACCAAACAACCCAACCTGCTGCCCCGTCACCACCGCCCGAGCCCCGCCCCGCAGCCGCTCCACATTCGCCTTAAACTTCTCCCCCGCCCCAAACCGATCACGCCTGCTCCACCAGTAAATCCGCCAACCGCCCCGCATCCGGAACGCTGACATCCTGTCCCATCCACTCCCCGGACATCGCTCCCGACCCAAACCACTCCCGCACCCGGCTGCCATCCTCCATGTCCAGGTAATCCGCATACAACCTGGACACATGCGGCAAAACGCTCATCGGATAACATTCTGGAATCATTGCGGCCTTCATCCTCGACACACATTCAACGAACTTCGCCATGTTAAAGGCACGGCAGTCAACCATGCCGTCAATTTGATGTCGAACCGCACGGCTTCAGCCGCTGAGGTCCGTCTTCTTATCCGCCGCCTCAAGGCACAAGCTCTCGCTTTCGTGCGAACACGGCGTTCCGTATGTCAGATGCCCTTGCCTTCCACCCCGACGCAGAATGATACCGTAGCCACATGAAGAGCCCGAAAAAGACCCCGCTCCCAGACCGAAAGAAGACCTTCAAGTCTACTCTGCCCGCCGTCCTCAAGAAACGCCTCACCGGCAAAGCCAAAGTCCTTTCCACCAAACTCTCCTACCGCGGTCAGGTCTTCAACGTCACCACGGACACCGTCACCGAGCCAGGGCGGCGTCACCAGCACACGCGACATCATTCAGCCCACAACGGCTCCGTCGTCATCCTCGCCGTGATTCCTCCAAGTCCAATCCCGCAACCCCACCATCCTCATCGAGCGCCAGTACCGCCACGCCGCCGGCAAGTTCCTGCTCGAACTCCCCGCCGGCCGCATCGAGCCCGGCGAAGCCCCACTCGCCGCCGCCAAGCGCGAGCTCATCGAAGAGACCGGCTTCCGCGCCCGCAAATGGTCCCGCCTCATCCGCTACTACGCCAGCCCCGGCTTCCTAGCCGAACACATGCAGGTCTTCCTCGCCGAAGACATTCACGAAGGCCTCGCCCAACCCGAAGAAGACGAAAAGATTGAACTCCTGCACATTCCTCTTCGCCAACTTCTAGCCATGATCCGCGCAGGCGAAATCGAAGATGCCAAAACAATGCTCTCAGTGCTGCTTTATGTCGCCAACCGCACCAAATGAGTCTTTATTTTCGTCTCACTCCTCAAAAACTTGCTCCGTTTTATCGACATGAAAAGATTTATTCTGTTATCACAGGGCTCTGTTATCCATCGTACAGAAGCTCGGCCTCCTCGAAATTAGAACAGTAAGTGGCACGTAGGTTGGCTGCATGAACCACACGTCCTTAGGCCGTCCCGATCGATGAGACGTCCTTGTTCGCATATTGACGGAGGTCTTCCCGTGGCACAGTACAAAGGTCAGGTCAAATGGTTCAACAATGCAAAAGGTTATGGGTTTCTAGGACGTGATGGCGGTCCTGATGTCTTCGTGCACTACAGCTCCATCCAGCTCGACGGATATAAAAGCCTTAAAGAAGGCGATGAGGTGGAGTTCGACGTCATTCAAGGCGACAAAGGGCCCCAGGCCGACCAGGTCAACCGGCTGAAGACGCCACTCTGATCGCACCAGCAGCCTTGACGTTCCAACCGAATCTCACCCACCCGATTTCACCAACCTAATTTCACCAACTCAATTTCACAGGAGCGGCCATCCCATGGCCGCTCTCGTCGCTTAACCGCCATCCCCTTACAATCATCCTGACCTATGGACAACATCACCCTCGCACGCCTGCTCGACGAGACCGCCGCGCTGCTTGAAATCGATGCAGCCGACCCCTTCCGCGTCCGCTCCTACCGCCGCGCCGCCGAAGCCGTAGAGCAGCAAACCACCCAGCTCGCCACCCTGGTCACCCCGGAAGCCGACCCCAAGGCAATCCTCGCCATTCCCGGCATCGGCAAGGGCATGGCCGCCGGCATCCGGGACCTCGTCCAGACCGGCTCCATGCCCCTGCGCGACGAGCTCCTCAAAAAGTACCGCCCCACCATGCTGGAACTCCTGCGCCTTCCCGGCATGGGCCCAAAAACCGTGGCCCTCGTCTGGTCCGCCCTGCAAGTCGCAAACATCGATGAACTCGAAGCCGCAGCCAAAGCCGGCCACCTCAACACCCTCCCCCGCATGGGTGAAAAGTTCGTCACCAAGCTCCTCAAGGGCATTGAAGACCATCGCGTCAACTCCAGCCGTTTCCGCATCGACCACGCCCGCGACTACGCCGCTCGCATCTCCGCCCTCATCCTCGAATTCCCTGGCATAGAAACCATCACCCCAGCAGGAAGCCTCCGCCGGGCCGAGAAACCGTAGGCGATCTCGACCTCCTCGCCACCGGCCCCGCCTGCGAGCCCGACGTCGTCGCCGCAGCCGTCGAACATGTCGCCACCCTCCCCTTGATCGACAAACTGATGGCCCGCGGCCAGAACAAGGTTACCTTCACCCTCCGCAACAACCTCCAGGTGGACGTCCGCCTGCTTCCAAGAGCCTCGTACGGAGCAGCCCTGCAATACTTCACCGGCTCCAAGCACCACAACGTAGCCCTCCGCCAGCGAGCCATCAAACGCGGCCTCGCCCTCTCCGAGTACGCCCTCCTCCGGCTCGAAGACAACAAGATCGTCGCCTCCGAAACCGAAGAGGCCATCTACAACGCCCTCGACCTCACCTACATCCCCCCGGAGCTCCGCGAAAACTGCGGCGAGCTCGAAGCCGCAGCCGCCGGCTTCCTCGACCCCCGCCAGCCCTGAAGCCCTGCCCAACCTCATCACCCTCGCCGACCTCCACGGCGACCTCCACATGCACACCTCCGAAACCGACGGCACCCGCACCATCCGCGAGATGGCCGAAGCCGCCATCCTGCGCGGCCGCCGCTACATTGCCATCACCGACCACAGCAAAAACCTCGCCATGACCAACGGCATGAACGACGAGCGAGCCCTAGCCCACGCCGCCCGCGTCCGCCAGGTCAATCAGGAGATGGAAGGCCGCATCCACCTCTTCACTGGCATCGAGTGCGACATCCTCGCCGACGGGACAATGGATCTCTCCAATGGAACGTTGGAGCAATTGGACATCGTCATCGCCAGCGTCCACACCAAGTTCGACCTCACCGAAGCCGAACAAACCGCCCGTGTCCTCCGCGCCCTCGATAACCCCTTCGTCCGCATTCTCGCCCACCCCACCGGCCGCAAGCTCCTCCGCCGAGACCCCTACAAGATCGACCTCCACCAGGTCTTCACCCACGCCGCCAGGCTGGGAGTCGCAGTGGAACACAACGCCGCCCCCGCCCGCACCGACCTCTCCGACGCCCACATGCGTCTGGCAAAGTCCCTCGGCTGCAAACTCATCATCAACACCGACGCCCACGCCACCGAAGAGCTCGACTACATGGATGACGGCATCATCCAGCTCCGCCGCGCCTGGCTCACCGCCGCCGACGTCCTCAGCACCGCCCCAACCCCCGAGCAGTTCCTAGCATCGCTCCGCCCTCGCCCTTAATTCCCAAAATCGGTCACCTCGTTCAAGCCATCCGCATTTCAGACGATAAACTCCATACCTCGGAGTTCCGCCGGCACCCAGGCGCTCCCCGGAAAGGAAAGGCTAAGACGAACATGACCCTCGCCGCCATCTCCCCCATCACGAGCCCCGGTTCCGGCCAGGACCCCACCGCGAGCTCTCAAGTCGTCGCCAACAGCCTCCTGAACGCACCCTCCACCACCCAGAACTCCACACAACCGAGCACTTCCTCCACCCTGAGCCTGAACCCCGCCAGCGTCCTCACCACATCCACCGCCTCAGTCATCCTCTCCACAGCCTCCATCCCGGCAGGAGCCGGATCCCAGGCCTCCCCCCCGCTCTCCACCGATACCATCCAGCTCCTCACAGACCTCTCCAGCGGCAACTTCACCGCCGCCAAATCCGACGTCGCCAAAGTCCAGCAGGACCTGCAAAACCGCCAGCCCGCCGCCGACACCTCCTCCTCCAGCACCCTCCTCAAGCAGCTCAACACCCTGAAATCGACCCTCGAAGCCGGCAACACCGCCGACGCCCTCAACATCCTTACCGGCATCCTCGCCCAAAGCTCCAACATCGCCGGAAGCATCCTCAGCACCTCCGCCTGACATAGCTTAGGTATCCGGATAACCCACCCGAGCGCCCAACATCTCGCGTCTGAGATTTGGGGCCGAATCCCTCCTCACGGCAGCCGCAAGATAAACTGCCCCCATGCATCTCCCCAGCCTCACCCTCCCCGCATTAATCCTCGCCACCCTCCAGGCCCAAACCACCACCCTCCCCAGCACCCCCGCGGCCACCACCAGCACCACCAACCCCGCCCCGAACGCCCAGAACACCCCCGCCCCACCCCCCGCTACACCCACCCGTTATGACGTCCTCCACGCCGCCTACGGTCCCTACCGCGCCAACAACGACCTCCTCTACTACCACCTCACCGTCAAGGTAGACCCCGCCGCCAAAACTATCGTCGGCCACAATGAAGTCCGCTTCAAGATGCTCGAAGACGCCACAAGAATCCAGCTCGACCTCACCGAAACCCTACAGATCGAAGCCATCACCCAAGGCTCCAAGCCGCTCCACTACACCCGAGACTCCGGCGCAATCTTCATCGATTTCTCCGAAACCCTCAAAAAGGGCAAAACCTACACGATCGACGTGGCCTACTCCGGAGCACCCCAGGCCAAAGGCCGCTTCGGAGGCATGACCTTTGAAACCGACCCCGCCGGCCGCCCCTGGATCACCACCGCCTGCGAAGACGACGGTTCCAGCATCTGGTGGCCCAGCAAAGACCAATGGAAAGACGAGCCCCAGGAGGGCATGGACCTCTCCATCGCCGTCCCCAACGCCCTGACCGACGTCTCCAATGGCCGCTTCGTCTCCAACATCCCCCTGCATGGAGTTGACGAAGGCTACACCCAGTGGAACTGGCACGTCTCCTACCCGATCAACTCCTACGACGTAGCCCTCAACATCGCCGCCTACACCCACTTCTCCGACACCTACACCTCAAAGCAGTACCCACCCCTGACCCTGGATTACTATGCTCTTCCAGAGGACACGCCGAAGGCCCAAAAACAATTCCCTCAATCCCGAGACATGCTCGACGCCTTCGAGCGCTTCTTCGGCGAGTACCCCTTCGCCCGCGACGGCTTCAAGCTCATCCAGGTCCCCTACGCCGGCATGGAGCACCAATCTGCCGTAGCCTACGGCAACCACTTCGCCAACGGCTACCTCAACCGCGACTGGACCGGCGTCGGCATCAGCCCACGCTTCGACTTCATCATCATCCATGAGGCCGGCCACGAGTGGTTCGGCAACGCCATCACCGCAGCCGACCGCTCCTCCATGTGGATCCACGAAGGCTGGGACACCTACCTCGAAACCCTCTTCGTCGAACACCGATACGGCCGCCCCGAAGCCATCCGCTACACCAACGGCCTCATCCCGAAAGTCCGCAACCGCACCCCCATCATCCCCGAACCCTGGGCCAACCAGGAACCCCCGCAGGATATGTACTTCAAAGGCGCCCTCATGATCGCCACCCTGCGCTCCTGGCTAGCCACAACAGCCCCCGCCTCTCAAGCCGACCCCCAATGGTTCGCCCTGATCAAAGACTTCTACAACCGTTTCAAATACCAGACCATCCTCACCGAAGACGTCGTCGCCTGGTGGACCGAGCACACCGGCCTCAAGCTCACGCCATTCTTCAACCAATACCTCCGCCACACCGCTATCCCCGCCCTGGAACTCTCCTTCGACGACCAGACCCACACCGTCCTCTACAAGTGGCAAGCCGACGAACCCACCTTCGCCATGCCCATCCAGGTCGGCGACCCCGCCCACTGGCAGACCATCCTCCCCACCACCACCTGGCAGTCCATGCCCAACACCCTCCCCAAAGACCAGTTCCGGGTCGCCACAGACCTCTTCTACGTCAACGTCAGCAAAACCTAAGCGCTCTTCCGCACCGTCTCCGCTATAACCTCTGTAATCACGTCTTCTGCAATCCCGTGCTTTCGGAGCGTGTCACTCACCACCTTGAATTCAGGCTGAGAAAACAAGCTTTCATCCCGGCGCAAGCCTTCTCCGATGTAGCTTCGAAGTAGCGACTGGTATCCGGAGAACCCCCGCAACGGAGCGATCTCTTTCAGTTCCTCAATAAGGTCTTCCGGCATCCGTATGCTGATCGTCGTCATGGGTCGGGGCCGCCGCATCCTTACGGCCAGCCGTTCACGTAAATTCTTCATAGCGTCTCCTCTCTCGTCCCGTTGCAGCCCGCGCTGAGATCAAACGCATGCGGTCACCTTCTCGGATGACATGAACCACGAATAAGAGCGCCTGCGAGAGATCGACACCAATCGCAGCCTCTCGACGTTCTTCCCGCACACTCGCATCTTCGAAGATTGCGAACGGATCGGCGAGAACCTCCATCGCCTGCTCGAACTTGATTCCATGCTTCTCGTAATTCGAATGAGCTTTTTCGCTATCCCATGCAAAAAGTTGGCCTTCGCGCTCTGCGAAAACGTCCATACACTTGTATACACGTTCCCTTGAACCTCAACAAGACGCGATATCCTAATCTACGTGGCCCATTCCACCCTAACCGCCGAGCTTCCCGCCACCGACACCGCCACCCAGCCCCTCCTCGCCGCCTACGCCACCCTCTTCAAGCTGCGTGTCTCCACCATGGTCATCATCACCGCCGCCGCCGGCCTCTACCTCGGCGACCTGCGCTCCGGCATCAGCCCCTTCCACCTCGACTCCCTCTACGCGCTCGCCGGCATCACCACCGTCACCTGCGGCTCCTCCGTCCTCAACCAGGCCATCGAGCGCCGCTCCGACGCCCACATGACCCGCACCGCCTCCCGCCCCATGGTGGCCCGTCTTTCGCAGCCAGCCCGAATCTCCCTCCCACACGGCCTCATCCTGGGCTTCGCCCTGACGTTCTTAGGCTCCCTCTTCCTCGCCGTAGAAACCAACCTCCTCACCGGCACCCTTACCCTCCTCACCGCCGTCCTCTACGTCGCCATCTACACTCCCCTCAAGCGCATCACCAGCCTCAACACCTTCATCGGCGCCTTCCCCGGAGCTCTCCCGCCCCTCATCGGCTGGACCGCCTCCCGCGGCCTCATCGAGTGGCCCGGCGTCGCCCTCTTTGCCATCCTCTTCGTCTGGCAGTTCCCTCACTTTATGGCCATCGGCTGGATGTACCGCGACGACTACCGCCACGGCGGCATCCGTCTCGCCGCCACCCAGCAGCCCATTACCTGGGCCGCTCGCTCCACCGTCTTCCAGGCCCTCTTCTACGCCGTCCTCATGATCCCCGTCGCCCTCTGGCCCTCCTTCCTGCATCTCACCGGCCTGCCCTATACCGTCTTCGCCGCCCTGTCCTCGGCCGTCTACCTCTGGTACACCATCCGCTTCGCCTCCATCCTGCGCAACCCAGCCGCGCCTGAAACCCGCGCCATCGCCCGGAACCTGCTCAAAGCGAGCGTCATCTATCTCCCCCTCCTGCTCGCCGCCATGATCCTCAACGCCCAGGGCCGCGTGTGGTTTTAGCCCTGTAGTCACCGGAGCCGCACCATGCCTCAACTCGACCGCTTCCTCCAGGCCCAGACCTCCACCTACGCCCAGGCCCACGCGGAGCTTACCCTCGGCCAGAAGCGCAGCCACTGGATGTGGTTCATCTTCCCGCAGATTCAGGGCCTGGGCTCCAGCCCCACCGCCCAGCGCTACGCCATTGCGGACCTCGCGGAGGCCGTCGCCTTCCTCGAACACCCCATCCTAGGCTCCCGCCTGCGCGAATCCACCGCCCTCGTCCTTACCCACCCGGAAAGCTCCGTAGACCGCATCTTCGGCTTCCCGGACGATCTCAAGTTCCACTCCTCCATCACCCTCTTCGCCCAGGCCGCCGCATCCCGCAACCCAAACGAGCCGGAAGACGACGTCTTCGCCCGGGCCCTGGACGTCTTCTTCGCCGGCCGTCCCGACGCCGCCACCCTTCGCATCCTCGGGTAAAACTCCCGCTCCATTTAGACTAAAACCCTCACCATGCCCACATCCACCCCGCCCAAGCCCCTCACCTTCAAGACGCCGCTCAATGCCATCGCCGGCATCGTGGCCGTCTCACTGACGGCCTCGGCCTTCCTGTGCTGGCTGGTCTACTTTCATCATCCCAGTGACGCCACCAACACCCATCTCGCCTTCCTCCCCGCCCTCAACGCCCTGCTCAACGGTCTCTGCACCATCGCTCTGCTCATCGGCTACCGTTACATCCGCCGCGGCGCCCTCATCGAGCACCGCAACTCCATGTTCACCGCCTTCTTCTTTTCCACCCTCTTCCTCGTCTCCTACATCACCAACCACGCCCTCCACGGCGACGCCCGCTTCCCCGGCCACGGTACCGCTCGCTTCGTCTATCTCTGGATCCTCCTCACCCCCCATATCCTGGCCTCGATGGTCGCCCTCCCGCTGGTCCTGATCACCTTCTTCCTCTCCCTCACTGGCCGTTTCCCACTGCACAGACGAGTCGCCCGCTACACCTTCCCCCTCTGGCTCTACGTCTCAGTCTCCGGCGTCATCGTCTACGCCATGCTGGCCGCCTACCGCTAGCCTTTACTGCTCCTCACTGCCTTTCACTGCACCACACTGCCCTTATGCGTCCAGACACCCGCAAGCTCCTCACCACCGGCCTCGCGATCTTCCTCACCGGAGCCGCCGCCGCCTCGCTTGCCCTCTTCGTCTTCGGCGGCATCGGCCACCAGGGCCCCCGCACCAACGCCGGCTGGCTCTGCCTCATGCTCGCCATGGGCTGCCTTCCTACCGGCTGCCTCACCCTGCTTTTGGCGGTAACCAAACTCATCGGCGACCGCTCCCGCTAACTCCCGAATCCCCACCCTCCCCGTCGCGACCATCGGGAGCACCACGCGAAGCGGTATACGCCACGAAGTGGTGCTATCCTCAACCTCTAAAGTTCGCATCAGGAGCGCGCAATCATGGCAAAAGGCGTCAACAAAGTCTTCCTTCTCGGCAACGTCGGCAAAGATCCCGAGATCCGTTCCACCGCCGGCGGCATGCAGGTCGCCAGCTTCTCCCTCGCCACCGCCGAGCGCGCCAAGGGCGCCGACGGCCAGTGGACCGACAAGACCGAGTGGCACAACATCGTCTGCTTTCAGCGCACCGCCGAGGTCGTCCGCGACTACGTCAAAAAGGGCACCCAGCTGCTCATCGAAGGCAAGATCCAGACCCGTTCCTGGGACGACAAGACCTCCGGCGAGAAGAAGTACAAAACAGAAATCCTCTGCAACGAGCTCACCCTGCTCGGCAGCAAGTCCGGCGGCTCCGAAGGCGGCTCCAGCTCCTACTCCCGCCCCGCCCCCAGCTCCGGAGGCTACGACCAGCGCCAGCCCGCCGCCACCCCGGACTACGGCGACCACGGCATCACCGACGACGACATCCCCTTCTAGCTCCAGGCCTCAGCTCTCGGGTGCCCCACATCTCGCTTCTGAGATGTGGCACTTTCCGCAAGCCATAAAGCCACCGCCCTCAGCCCCACCGCCCTTAGCCCCACCGCCACGGTGCCATGCTTTACGAGCCCACCCCTTTCTGCCTCGAAACCGTTCCACGATAAACTAGCCCCATGATCGACGAACCCACCTTCCGCCGCGTCGCCGACCGTGCCCTCGAGTCCCTCAAGCAGTCCCTCATCCAGGCCGAAGAAGAAGGCGGCTTTGAAGCCGAGGACAATAACGGCGTCCTCAACGTCCTCTTTGAGGATGGTTCCACCAAGTTTGTCTTCACCCCCCAAACCCCCGTCCGCCAGATCTGGATCTCCGCCCGCACTACCAGCTTCAAGCTCGACTGGTCCGAGTCAGAAGACGCCTTCATCCTCCTGAAGACCGGGGAAACCCTCAAAACCCTCACCCAGCGTCTCCTTCAAGAGCACCTCGCCGACCCCTCCATCGCACTCTCCTGATCCCCGCACGCTACAATCGAGATTCGGCCAACTTTGCCTTGTCCTGCGTCCTGAAACAAACGCGTCTCCTGTACCGCTCTCTATCGCACTCCGGCCCCGCCGGGTTGAAGGAAACCCTTACTCGCGATGCCCCTGCTCTCCGTCGCCATCATCACCTACAACGAGGAGCTCAACCTCGCACGAACCCTCGCAGCCGTCGCCTTCGCCGACGAGATCGTCGTCGTTGACTCCGGCTCCTCCGACCGCACCGTCGAAATCGCTAAATCCTTCAACGCCCATATCTACTCCCAGGCATGGCCCGGATTCTCCGCGCAGAAGAACTTCGCCATCCGCCAATGCACCGGAGACTGGATCCTCTCGCTGGACGCCGACGAAGAGCTCTCCCCCGAGCTCCGCACCCAGATCCGCACCCTCCTGCCTTCAAACCCGCCCGTCGATGCCTACTTCATCAAGCGCCGCAACCTCTTCCTCAACCGCTGGATCAAGCACGGCGGCTATTACCCTGACGCCAAGCTCCGCCTCTTCCGCCGCACCGCCGCCAACTTCGCCACCCCGCCCAAGTACGAAGACCGTCCCGTCCACGAGACCATCGTCTTCGACGGCCACTCCGCCCGCCTCGACTTCGACATCATCCACCACGCCTACCCATCCCTCTCCGGCTACATCGAGCACATGGACCGCTACAGCACCCTTGGAGCCGAACTACTGCTCACCGCCGGCCGCACCAGCGACTCCTGGCCAGCCTTCTACTGGAATGTCTTCCTCGTCCCCAACCTCACCTTCCTTTACAACTACATCCTTCGATGGGGCTTCCTCGACGGCCGCGAAGGCCTCCTGCTGCACCTCTACCACAGCGCCTACGTCAGCTGGAAATACGCCAAAGCCTGGCGAACCCATCAGAAATCCCTCCGCACCCCCGCACCCCTCTAAGCCGCTTGCCTGTCCCACGCTGCTTGTCATCCTGAGCGTAGCGAAGGGCCTGCTTCTGCACGTGCCGTGGCTTCTCAAAACCAGCTTCGCCCCAATCTCCGGCCAAATCCGCCAGGTCGCATTCAATCTCTCGATCAGTGCAATCTTCTTCTCCCCTCAAGCGGTAACGCACTTCCCGGTGCGCGGTCTCATGCGGCAGGCGGGTAAAGTGAAGAGACGGCACTAAGGTATGGCGGGGTACATCAAGGCGGTTACACGGTCGGAGGATCGAGATGGCACGTATCTGGAAACGGATTGGAATCGGCGTATTGATCTCCTTCGTGGCAGAGTTCACGGTAGCCGGGATGCTGGTCGGCTTCGGCCGTATCACTCAGCCGAAGGCCCTCAAATCGGTAACTGACCCGTTTGCTCGAATGGACCTATCGAACCTCCCCCCGATCACACGCTACAAGGCGCGGGATGGCGCTGCGCTCTCGTATCGCCTCTACAAAGGTGGAGACGCCCAGGTTGCAGTCCTGATTCACGGCTCGGCGGGAAGCAGCAACGACATGCACCAAATGGCGGAGGCGCTGTCGCACAGGGGCGTTACAGTCTACGTTCCCGACCTGCGTGGGCATGGCGCCAACTATCCGCATGGAGATATCTCATACCTCGGTCAGCTTGACGATGACATGGCCGATTTCATGAAAGCGGTGCATCCGCAATCTCAGAACGCCCAGTGGACTCTCGTTGGATTTTCATCCGGGGGAGGCTTTGCTTTGCGGATCGCCGGCCGCGATCCCGGCAGCGACTTCGATAGGTTCGTCTTCGTATCTCCATACCTCCGCTACAACGCGCCAACCGTCCGCCCTGCTTCTGCGGGGGAGAAGGCCTCTCCTGAGAACAACATCTGGTATAGCGTCTCCATCAAGAGGATCGTCGGCCTCTCCATCTTCAATTTCTTCGGCATTCATCGTTTCGACGGTTTGCCCGTGCTCGCCTTCCCGGTACCTACCGGCATTGAGGCCACGACCGCCACATATTCCTTCCGGCTGGAAGAGAACTTCCAACCCCACAGCAACTACCAGTCAGACATCCAGGCCATCAAGAAGCCCGCACAGGTCTTCGTTGGCGGCGAGGACGAACTGTTTCTTCCGGAGAAATTCGCGGAGGTCTTCGATAAAGGGCGCAACGATATTCCTGTGACGATCATTCCCGGCATGGGTCATTCCGACATGATTACGAAACCTGAACCCATCACTGCCGTAGTCAATACGTTTGCAAAAGCTAAGTCACCTGCTTGAAACGACGCCTATCTGTGCCATCTGAAACCGCCGTTTCAGCCCCGAACCCCATCCTTGTCAGCTCTGAAACTCCGTTCAGCTGATTAAGCTATTCCTATGCGTGGGGAATGACCAACTGACGTGAAGCGGCCCTAAGCCTGAGCGCGGGATCCAACAGGCTCAATCACTGGATTCGCTGTGCTTTGGATATGCGTGAACTGGAAGGAGGTCGGGTACTTTAGGCCGTATCCAAGCATCCGGTCGGTGCTGATATGAGCAATCCAGATCAGCCCTATTTCTCCAAGCAGAATTCTATGAAGCAGGGCAGCGAATATGGCTAAGAGACCAGGAAGCGCATAGTTGTGCATCACGTTATAGAAGACGCTGGCGGCAGCGCTCGGTCCACGGAAGTATGTCAGCAAACTCACGTCCGGAACTAGGAACAGACAGGCGAACAACACCCAGTGATGTGGATACAGCAGATGATACGCGCCACAGGAAGCAAAGAGGAAACACAGAGCTTCGGCGTGTAGGAGGGAAAAGGGACGGATGATTGTCGGCTGCGTCGTCATAACACAGCGTATAAGAACTTTTCTTTTCACATAGCATGATGTCCTCTATCATGCGCGTTCAGGCTCGCTCCCGACCCTTTGTTCGCCACGGATGGTGGGCCACGTACTCTGGTGTGGCTGTAGCTGTTTCCTTGTTCATTGTAAGAAGTCTGCGTTTTCTGAGCCAACGGATTGCAAGCTGGGCAGAACTTTTAGAGACACCGACCGATTCAGCCAATGCTTGATAGCTGATCTTCACAGCGCCTCCCCTTCGGCTTTGTTCAACATCAAGCCAGAGATACACCAGAAAGCTGACCGGCCGCCTGTCATGGCCGACAAGGTCGCGCATCAAGACTCCGGGAATGTAATCGTCGAGCTGCATCTTCTATACCGATCATGAGTATAGCAAGGAACACCTGATTGAATGCTTCGGCATTTGTCCATACGCTTCCATCTGAGGTGAACTTTATGATCCGAGGTATTACATTCGTCGGCATCCCCATCACGGACCAGAACGTCGCGTTGAAGTTCTACACGGAGAGCCTGGGTTTCAAGGTGGCGACAGATCGCCCGTTCACGGAGACGCAGCGTTGGATAGAGCTGCTGATTCCCGGCGCTGAAACCGGTCTGGCGCTCTACACGCCGGAAGACCATGAAAGCCGGATCGGACAGTTCCAGTCGATCGCGTTCTGGTGCGACGATGTATTTGCCACCTCTGCCCTTCTCAGGAGCAAAGGTGTCCGGTTTGCTCAGGAGCCGAAGACAGAGCCTTGGGGATCGACAGCTCTCATCATGGACCCGGACGGAAATCAGTTCGCTCTCTCCAGCAAAGGCAAACAGCGATGAGCCGAACGTGTCTTCTGACGAGCCCCATCTGAGCAGCGAAGTGAGCCATGGAGTATTACCGGCCTGCGGCAGCGCTGCATCGTGACTTCCGACCATACATTGGCAACATTAATCGCATAACGCAGAGGTAAGGCGACGCGGACACGGCTAAGCGCTCGATCCCTCACGCCGGTTCCGGGACTTGGTCGCTGCTGGCGCACTCGGAGCCATCGGTAAACCGGAGGACGATAAATCGCGTACCTGGTGGAAAGCCCGCATAAGATGTTCGTCGAGAGAGCCTGAGCCAGCAATCCAGGACATAAAGGCATGAGCGAGAGCCGCCATGCCCACCTGTGCCGCCAACACTGCGAGCGAGTCATCGACGCCACGTTCAAGCAATGCCGATGCGAGGCCTAGGGTCAAAGACCTTTCCTTCGCATGGGCGCGTTCCTGGAGTGCTGGACTCCCGGCAATGACACGCAAGCGGGGCTCTGAAAAGGCGCGATTGTCGATAAACAACTGCTCCACAGATTGGAAGGCGTGAAATAACGTATCCCACGGGCCAAGTTCAGGTGCCGTGCTTCGGATCGTCTTTGTCAAAGCCTCGCTCAGCAGAGCCTCCCCATCAAAGAGCACCTCTCGTTTGTCGGAAAAGTGACGGAAGAACGTGCGTTCAGTCACCCCGGCCCTCCCAGCGATCTGTGCAGCCGTAGTCGCCTCATATCCAGCTTCCTGGAACAGTTCCAATGCTGCCAGTTGAAGACGCCGACGCACTTCTCTGCTGTTTCTCGGCATGGCCGCCTCCTCGATTGTCAGTGACTGACGATACGTGTACTATCGAGCTCGTAAGTAAATCGGTGTCAGTCACTGACAATTCTATCTGACCGCCAGCAGCCTGCACCTTCTCTCAACAACCTGAAACTGCCGCGTAACAGCCCAAAATAAGGAGAAACAATATGTCGAATCTCGATGCCCGCACGATGAAAGCACTTCGCCTGCATAGCTACGGAGCACCGTTGGAGGTACTGCAACTGGAAGACGTAGCTGTTCCCAGCCCAGGCTCCGGTCAGATTCGCGTGCGAGTTCACGCCTGCGGACTCAACCCTGCGGATTGGGCCCTGTGTCAGGGCTTCATGGCAAGTTCGCTCCCACGCGGCATCGGCCTTGATGTGTCAGGGGCAGTGGATGCCCTGGGCGACGGCGTGTCGAACGTCAGTGTGGGCGATCTGGTCTTCGGCGTCCCAGTTTTCATGGGTCAGCCGAGCGCCGGTGCAGCGGAGTATGCGGTCCTTGGAGTGTGGGAGTCGGTCCCTGATGGCCTCAGCCTGATCGGGGCCGCCGCTTTGCCAATGGCTGTTGAGACGGCGGCCCGCACGCTCGATCTCCTCGGGCTGAAGAAGGACCAGACCATCCTGATCAACGGCGGGGGAACGATGGTAGGTTTCGCGGCCGTCCAGATGGCGATCCTGCGAGGCGCGCACGTGATCGCAACCGCCGGAGAGACCTTTGCAAGCCGCTTGCGAGATCTCGGTGCCAAGGTCACGTCCTACGGTGATGGAATGTTGGATCGGGTTCGCGAACTCGCCTCTGGAGCCCCCGACCTGGCCTTGCAGACTGCGACCGCCTCGGGAGTGCTGCCCGATCTCATCAGGCTCGTCGGCGGAGATCCGCAACGGGTAATGAGCATAGGCGATCCAGATGCGAAAGATCTCGGAGTGCGGACGTCAGGAAGCGAATCCGACCTGGTCCTTCGGTATGACGTCCTCGGTCACTACGCCCGTCTTGCGGCCGAAGGACGTTTCACAATCCCGGTAGCTCGCACCTTCAGCCTGGACCATTGGCGCGAAGCGGTCGAAGTGAGCCTCAGCGGGCGGGCTCGCGGTAAGCTCGTACTTCTGCCGGACCATGCCTCATCCGCAAGATGATCCAGCGATAACCGGTTTCATGGTCCGCACTCGAGAACCGCCGTCGTCCAACACTTCCCGTGCCGTAATCATTGTGGCGAAACCTTTATGATCGTTGTTCAGGACAGGTACCGGGAAACGCCATTCTTGTCATCCGGCCGCGGGACGCTGAGGCCTCGGTTGCAACGAATAGGTGCTTCCTGGATCTCCGTCACATCCCGAGACCGGCCATCCTGAGCGTAGCCAAGGACCTGCTTCTGCGGGGAAGAAGGCCTCTTGAGAACAACATCTGGTACAGCATCTCCATCAAGAGAGTCGTCGGCTTCTCCATCTTCAATTTCTTCGGCATTCATCGTTTCATGAGGTGGAGGAGCGATCTTACCGGCCTGCGGCAGCACCGCATCGTGACTTCCGACAATGCCACTTCTCGCTACTTACGGAGTCTGATTGATCACGATCTAGGCTTGAGGGGATCGGCCTGTCTTTGTATAAGCTTCCACTGTCCCAATTCCTTTCGAAACACGTGCGTCACTCGCAGGACGGTCGGGGAGAAGGTATCTGACTCACCAACGCGTGATTCGCTTTTTTCCAAGAAGACTTCGTAACCCAACTCGCCACTGCACCCCGCGGCAAGCCGCTCGAATGATTGGTTTCGGGTATCGCTGAAGTGTTTGGCAGCCCACTCCAAACGCTCAGCAACCGCATCTCCGCCCTGTTCGTAGCCTCCCAACGCACCCATAATCAGGGCGTCTTTTGCGTGGGAATAGGCCATCTTCATCGGTCCCGGGTCGCCATTTCCAAACTTCACGCTCCCTTCCCTAGTGCGTTGGATCGCTGCCTCAAAATCCTTGGGAAGAGTAGCCGTTGCAGTACTGTTGGCGGTCTGGGCGTTCAGCAATCCCGCCAGGCTAGAGAACGGCAACGACATGAGGAGCGTTCGGCGATCGAGTGGCATGTAGGGCCATCCTGAGCTATTGAAGTCGAGGAAAGAATCGATACATTCTTTGCGCTCAGATATACCGGCAACGTCATTGTTTCAGGCTGGGATCGGGGTGGCCGTAGACGGCCCCGCCGTCAACGCCAACGTAGGTTGCCTGGCGGCCGATCTGTACCCATTTGTCATTCGTCGTCTGCCAAACATTGGTAAATCGCCGGGTAAGAGGCTTGCCGGCCATCGGGCCGTTGGCCATCACGATGTCATCGTGCCCCATCTCGATGGCGACGTTGCCGGAGACGAAGAACGCTTCGGGAACTGTTTTGGCGCTCGTATATCTCAGCTTGTCCTCGCGCATGGCTGTGAAGACCTGCTCGCGCGTGAGGATATTGTTGCCAGGGCTATTGACCACCATGCTGGGCGACCAGAGATTTTGGAGCGCGGCAAAGTCTGAAGTGACGATGGCACGACCCACCGCACGATTGTTGGCCTCGATTTGAGCATGGATCGCGGTCGTTTCCGGTGTTGCAGGCGGGGCAGTGTAGGTTGTGGTTACGGGGCCGCGAAGAATGGCACCGTCAAAGCCAACATAGGTGGCTTGACGGGCAATGAGAAGCCAATCGCCTCCGAAGCGCTGAAGAACATTCGTTGCGCGGCGAACCACGTGTTTGCCGGCCATTGGGCCATCGGCCATGACGACATCTTCATGCATCATCTTGATCGCGACGCCATTAATCACGGTGAAACACTCCGTGGTGCCCTTTAAGCTCGTATAGTTCAGCCCTCCGTGAAACGTGGATTCGATGACCTGATCCCGGCTCACGATCTCGTTGGCGGGACTGTTGACCACCAACGCTGGAGACCACAGTTTTTGAAGGATGGCGAGGTCGCGGGTACCGATTGCCTTTCCGACTGCAAGGTCCTCCGCATCGATCCGTGACTGAACAGCGGCCGTGTCCTCCGTGGAGGTTTGCGCGCGAGCCTCAAGAGTCTGTTGGAGAAGCGTGCCTAGGCATACGGCAGCAAACAGCATGAGGTTTTTGATCATCGAGCTTCGTCTCCCGGAGAAACAACCGGACACTGTACTTTATGGATTTGAGTGATTATGCCATGATGTGGCAGCCATCGCCGATCTAAGTTTTTTTAGCAGCGCATGAGTTCCGATTTCACCCCCTTTCTTTGTTTCCCGATCTGCGCGGCCTGCCTGCTCTTAGCAGCAAAGCCGGCGGTCATCGGTAACGAGAAACGCCGTACTTGTCATTCAATCGCGGAACGCTGAAGACTCGACTGCAACGAATAGATGCTTCCTGGATCTCCGTCACCTCCCGGGACCGGCCGCCGCCTGCTGCTTTTCCTTCTGCAGCTTCCATCGATCCGCTTTGACGCCCATGATAAGTAGCCACAAGGTCAGAGACGCTTCGCCCACGACAGCAGGCACCACGATCCACGGAAAGAAGATACGATGGCCAAGCGCGGGCCACAAGAAGATAAGGTAAGCGCCGCCAGCCACTGCCATGAGCACGCCTAGGATGCGGGGCAAAAAAGTGGATCGAAAGACCAGATACCCGATCAGAACACAACTCACTCCGAAAGGCACCAGGGCCATGCCGTAGCCGGCATCGAACGCATCCGCCGATCGAGGCGGCTGGAACAAGTCTGTGAGGCCGAAATAGTTGAGCGAGGTTACGACCATCACGAGGACAAAAATGAGTCTGAACAGCGCCGCCAAAAAAGAAAGCCTTCTACTTACGGGCCTCAGAAGGTCATACAGAAGCAAAGCAACGGCGAGATCGCACGCCAGGTTGATCGCCATCTTCACGGGAGTTGCGCTGGCAGCACCACTCGGCGCTGCCAGGAAAATCATGACATACACCAATCCGGCGATTCTCGCCTTAATGGGAGCAGAGACTTGCTTCATTGCATCACCCCTGCCCCTTGACTCGCGCTCATGCGCTCGAACTCAGCCATTGCGAGTACCGCCTGCTTTCTATCCCATTGCGCCTGGTCGATGCCCTTCATCAGCATCCAGAGCGCCATGGAAGCCAGCGTCAGGAACATGGGAAGAATGACGTAAGGAAGGTCGTAATGCGGGGTGACGACAACTAAAAAGTTCTTCACAATGAAGCTGGCGCCGCCGAGCATGACGATCGCGCCAAGCCCGCGCGGCAGGTAGCGGGACCGCACCATCAGGTATCCGCGTATCGCCGCTGCAATGCCATAGAACATGGCGAATATGCCGAAGGCATAACCGTAAATTGTCAGGCAGAGATAGGTGAGCGTTGCCTTGGCCTCCGGCGAGATGACCCGGGCAACATCGGTATCCACCGCCGGGAGCGCGGCGGCGAAGTAAAGCATTTCTCCTGCCGCGAAGGTGGCCGTTCCCATCAGACCGAAGCACACTGCAAGTAAAGCCAGGTTGCGGCTAACGGGTCGAAGCAACGCATAGAGCAGCACATTGAGGGTGATGTCGCAGGCAGCTTCGATCAGGTACGCGGCAAAGCTGCTTCGAAAGAGCTCCACGGAACTCGCCATCTTGTGAGCGGTCCCGGCCAGGTCGTTGGCGAGAAGCAGCGTGTCTGGCACATGAGACTCACCCCATCCGCCTGCCACGATCGTAATCAGATACAGAACCCCGACCCATCGGGCGTAGCGCTGTGCTGTGCGTGCATTCATCGGTCCCTCCCTTTGCCCTATACGCTCCTCTTTCACAAGCAGTTCCTCAAATTCTCTGCTCGTCATCCTGAGCAAAGCTGCTTGTCATCCCAAGCAAAGCGAAGGACCTGCTTCTGCCCATGCCCTTGCTGTTGCTTGTTCCGCCCGAATCGCAGAACAGCCACAAATCACTCTCTAAACGAGCCTCCATTAAGACACTTCTTTCGAATCATCCACCCTCTTCCCGCGATCTCATCCTCCAGCACTCACTCAGTGCAAAAGGGAAACCAAATGGGAAAACTCGATGGAAAAGTAGCCGTCATCACTGCCGCCACATCAGGCATGGCCCTCGCCACCGCAAAGCTCTTCGTGGAAGAAGGCGCCTACGTCTTCATCACCGGCCGCAGCCAGGACAAGCTTGACCAGGCCGTCAAGCTCATCGGCCGCAACGTCACTGGAGTCCAGGGCGACGCTGCCAATCTCGCGGACCTCGATCGCCTCTACGAAACCGTCGAGAAAGAAAAAGGAAAGATCGACGTCCTCTTCGCCAGCGCCGGCCGAGGCGAATTCGCCCCAATCGGTGAGGTCACCGAAGAGCACTTCGACTCCACCTTCGACCTCAACGTCCGCGGAACCCTCTTCACCGTCCAGAAAGCCCTGCCGCTCTTCTCCGGCGGAGGCTCCATCGTCCTCAACGGCTCCATCGCCAGCATCAAGGGCACCCCTGCCTTCGGCGTCTACGCCGCCAGCAAGGCCGCCGTCCGCTCCTTCGCCCGCACCTGGCTGGTCGACCTAAAGGAGCGCAAAATCCGCGTCAACGTCCTCAGCCCCGGCCCCATCGACACCGCCATCCTCACCCCCCTCGGCGAAGGCTTCAAGGACCAGATGGCCTCCATGGTCCCCCGCGGCACCATCGGCCGCCCCGAAGAGATCGCCACCGCAGCTCTCTTCCTCGCCTCCTCGGACTCCAGCTTCGTCAACGGAATCGAGCTCTGCGTGGACGGAGGCATGGCCCAGATCTAGACCCCGGCGGGCCGTCCGTGACCCTGGCACCCCACATCTCGCCTCTGAGATGTGGGCCGTTTTCAACAAACCTCCCAAAGCTGGTGTGCAAGCATCATTTCTCCACGTTTTTGTGGATCGCAAGGTGGTGAAATCTACCAGATTGTGCCGTCTGGAGGAGCCTTTCACCTGCCTAAGTGCCTCATTTCAGGATTGTTCCACGTGGAACAATCCTGGAAGCCCGAGCAAACAAGCAGCTTACGCCCGTTATCAGAAAACGCACGCGCCAGCCCCTGCGGCCAGCCACACCTCAGCACAAATTTCCGCCCGCACCACCGCCCCGTGCTACAACAACTCATGCGCCGAACCCCGACCTACCTCCTGGCTGTCTTCGCCTCCCTGTCCCTGCTCGTCCCCCTCGCAGCCCAGCGCCAGCCCCCGCCCTCCGACGCTCCCATCCCCACCATCGCCGCCCGCACCGCCTCCATGACCAACATGCCCGGCCTGCTTCCCCTCCACTGGGACGTCAAGACCGGCAAGCTTTACCTCGAAATCCCCCATCTCGACGCCGCCGGCCACAGCCAGGACTACATCTACACCGGAGCCCTGCCCTGGGGCACCGGCTCCAACGATCTCGGCCTCGACCGAGGCAAAACCTCCCGCAGCAGCCTCGTTCGCTTCGAGCGCACCGGCCCCAAGGTCCTCCTCGTCGAGCAGCAGGAGGCCTTTCGCGGATCCACAACCGACCCCAACGAGCTCACCTCCATCATCCGTTCCTTCCCCGTCTCCGTCCTCGCCGGCTTCACCGTAGCCGCAGAGGGATCCGACAACGCCGTGATGGTCGACGCCACGGACTTCTTTACCCGCGACTCCTTCGGCGTCCAGGAGACCCTCGTCCGCATGCAGCAGGGCGCCTACAAGCTCGATCCAGCCCGCTCCACCATCTCGCTCGACGCGACAAAAGCCTTTCCCAAGAACACTGAAGTCGACGCCATGCTCACCTTCACCGCCGACGCCGTCGGAGGCCGCCGCGGCTCTTCCTACGTCGCGGACGTCACCCCAGACCCCCACGCCATGACGGTCCACGAGCACCAGTCCTTCATCGACCCCCCACCTCCCGGCTTCGTCCCGCGCCGCTACGACCCCCGCGCCGGCTACTTCCCCATGTCCTACCGCGACTACAGCGCCCCGCTCGGCGACAGTCTTGACCAGCAGTTCATCATCCGCCACCGCCTCATCAAGAAAGATCCTAGCTGCACCAAAGCCTGCGAGCCCGTCGCTCCCATCCAGTACTACATCGACACCGGCGCACCCGAACCCATGCGGTCCGCCCTCGTCGAAGGCTGCCGGTGGTGGGATCAGGCCTTCCAGGCCGCCGGATGGGCCAAAGGCACCTTCCGCGCAGACCCCCTGCCCGCAGGCGCAGACCCCATGGACGTCCGCTACAACATGATCACCTGGGTCCACCGCTACACCCGCGGCTGGAGCTATGGCGCGGCCATCACCGATCCCCGCACCGGAGAGATCATCAAGGGCAACGTCACCCTCGGCTCCCTCCGCGGACGCCAGGACTACCTCATCGCCGAAGCCCTCCTGAGCCCCTATGTCACGGGCAAGAAGCCGTTCACTTCTGCGACAGACCCCATGCTCGCCATGGTCCTCCAGCGCATCCGCCAGCTCTCCGCCCACGAGACCGGCCACACCCTCGGCCTCTCTCACAACTTCGCCGCCTCCACCTTCCCCCACACCGACCTCAACGAGACCATGTCGGTCATGGAATACCCTCACCCCTATATCTTCCTCAACAAGGACAACGTTCCCGATCTCTCGAAGGCCTACCCCGTCAACATCGGCATCTGGGACAAGGTCTCCATCGACTACGGCTACCGCCAGTTCCCCTCGAAAACTGACGAACACGCCGCCCTCAACAAAATCCTCGCCGACAGCGAGAAAACCGGCATGATCTACATCACCGACGAGGACGCCCGTCCGTTCTCCGGAGCCCACCCCCACGCTCACCTCTGGGATAACGGCACAGACCCCGCCGACGAGCTCAACCGCATCCT
Source organism: uncultured Granulicella sp. (assembly GCA_964282815.2). Lineage (GTDB taxonomy): Bacteria > Acidobacteriota > Terriglobia > Terriglobales > Acidobacteriaceae > Edaphobacter. The sequence goes on along the minus strand of CBDIOH010000008.1, from coordinate 203,754 downwards.
CCACATCCGCGAGGTAGCCCTCGCCCGCTTCGGAGCCAACGCCATCAAGCCCGGCACCCCCATGGCCCAGCTCGAAGACACCCTCGTCCCGCTCTACCTCCTCCACCGCTACCAGACCGAAGCCGCGATCAAGGAGATCGGAGGTCTCGACTACCGCTATCAGCTCCGCGACGACGGCCAGCCCAACCCCACCATCGTTCCCGTCGACATCCAGAACAAAGCCATCGACGCGGTCCTTAAAACCCTGAGCCCCCAAGTCCTGACGCTGCCCGAATCCCTCCTGCAGATCATGCCGCCGCGCCCTCCCGGCCTTCGCAAAACGGCAGAATCCTTCCCCTCTGAAACCGGCCTGACCTTTGACCCGATCGCCACCGCCGAGTCCGCGGCTGACCTAACCCTCGCCGTCCTCTTCGACCCCGCCCGCGCCTCCCGCATCGTGCAATACCAGATGCGCGACGCCCACGGCCCCAGCCTCCGCGTCCTCATGGAATCTGTCTCCGCCACCACCGCGGAGCGCCCCGAAGGAGGTCGCACCCTGTCCTCGGAGGTCGAGCGCGCCGTAGAGTTCCGGGCTCTCGAGTCCATGCTCGCCCTCGCCGTCAACCCCGCAGCCTCCTCCCAGGCCCGCGCCATCGCCATGTCGCATATCGAGGTCGTCCTCGACTCCCTCAAGAAGCCCCGCCTCCTCGACGGCAAGCAGGACCCCGCCGAAGACATCCACGTAGCCGCCATGATCGACCGCATCAACGAGTTCAAACGCGACCCGTCGAAGTTCGTCCCCGCCAAGCCCATCGAAGCCCCACCGGGAATGCCCATCGGCGACGACGAGATCCTCTAACCCGCATCTCCACCCCCGGAAAGCCCACCCTCCGCATAAGCCGAGGATGGGCTTTCCTCTTTCCAAACCCACCCGCACGAGCCCATACTGTACTCAGGAGGACATTCCCATGGCAACCGCCGTCGAGCTCACTCCGGAGCTTCTAACCCTTGGGGAGTACCTCCACACCTCCTACCGGCCCGATTGCGACTTCGTAGACGATCACATCGAAGAGCGAAACTTGGGAGATCCCCTTCATTCTCTTCTTCAGATGGAGCTTGGCTTCTGGTTTCGCTTCCACCGCGAAGAGTGGGACGTCCACGTCCTCAGCGAGCTTCGTACCCGCGTCTCGGGAAGGCGCGTCCGCATCCCGGACATCGCTGTGGTCTCCCGGGGCACCGCGCTCAACGAGCGAACCCTGAACACCCCACCCCTCATCGCCATAGAAATCCTCTCCCCAGAAGACCGCCTTCCCCGCGTCATCGTCCGCCTGGACGACTTTCTCGCCATGGGCGTTCCCTACGTCTGGGTCCTCGACCCCATCGAGCGCGTCGCCTACACCTACACCGCCCAGGGCTTGAAGCTCGTCGACACCCCTCACCTTACCCTTCCCAACACCCCCATCTACCTCGATCTGCCCGAGCTCTTCACCGCTCTCGACATCACCTAGCCGCCAGCCGCCCTGATCTTCCTTGTCCCATACACTCCCAAAGGCACCGCAACCACCAGCAGCCCCGCCGCCACATAAAACGGCAATCCCGGAGCCTGCACAATCGCCTGATCCCCCACCGCCTTCGCGAAGATGTAAGTAAACATCCCAGGCCCCACGATCCCCGCCGCCCCCCGCAACCCGTTGATCGCCCCCTGCAACTGCCCCTGCTCACTCTTGCTCGCACCCTTGCTCATCAAAGCCTGCGCGGAAGGCCAAACCAAAGACATCAGGTTCAGCACTGGAATCGAGTACCAAACCAGCAATCCCGTCTTCGACAGCCCCATCCCGGTGTACCCAAGAGCCCCCATCACGAGCCCAAAGACAATCGCCCACCGTTCGCCCACCCTTGCCACCATCGGCCGCACAAGAAAAGCCCCGTAAAGAATCGTAAACAGCCCCACAACCCCAAGCGAAATCCCCACCGTCCGATCCGTCCAGTGATAGCGGTAGTCCGCATACAACACATACACGTTCATCAGCGAGTTCTGCGACAAATACCCCAGCAACAGAAGCCCGGAGAGCGCCAGCAGCGCCTTCGACCGTGCCAGCATCACCATCGACCCCACCGGATTAGCCCGCTTCCAGGAAAAAGCGCTCCGGTTTTCACTCGCCAGCGACTCCGGCAGCACAAACACCCCATACAGCCCGTTCAGCAGCGAAAGCCCAGCCGCCACCACAAACGGCAGCCGCGGATTGACCGACCCCAGGATTCCACCCACCGCCGGCCCCAGTACAAACCCCAGCCCAAACGCCGCATTCAACATACCGAACGAAGCCGCCCGTTTCTCTGCCGGCGTGACATCGGCCATATAGGCCATCGCCGTCGGCACGCTGGATGCTGTCAGCCCAGACACAATCCGCCCCACCAGTAGCCACGGCAGCGCCGGAGCCCATGCCATCAGCAGGTAATCCACGCCCATTCCAAAATTGGAAAGCAGCACAACCGGCCGCCGCCCAAAGCGGTCGGACAAAGACCCCAGCACCGGGGAAAACAGAAACTGCATCGCCGCAAACGTCGTCCCGAAGATCCCCAGCATCTTCGCCGCAGACGACGTATCTCCATGCAGAAATGACTCGATCAGCCGTGGCAGCACCGGCGCAATCATCCCAAACGCCAGCATATCCAGCAGCACCGTTAGGAAGATGAACGTCGCCGCGGGCTTCCGTGTCACCCCATGCGGCAGCGCACCTTCGGGCACCAACTCCGGCTGCGTCAAGAGCGGATCCGGCTCCTCTCCTGCGTGAACCTTCCCCTCGTCGCTCATGCCCAAGAGTCTAGCCGCTTCGATCCACGCTGCCCATCAAAATCAAAGCCCAAGCTCTTTCGCCCGCTCCTGCATCGCCCGCAAGCAAACCCCCACATGCTCCACGAGCGATACCCCCAGCAGCTCCGCCCCGGCCGCCATGTCCTCCCGTTTTACCGCCCGTGCAAATCCCTTATCCTTCATCTTCTTCAACACCCCCTTCACCTCCACCTCCGCAATCGCCTTCGTCGGTTTCACCAGCGCACAAGCCGTCAAGAACCCCGCCAGTTCATCGCACGCGAACAGCGCCCGATCCAGATGCGTCTCCGCCTTCACGCCCGAGTAGTCCGCATGCGCCAGAATCGCGTGTAGCATCTCCTCCGGCCATCCCGCGGCCCGGAGATACTCAACTCCCACAAACGGATGCTCCTCCGGCGTTGGGTGCTTCTCATAGTCGAAGTCGTGCAGCAAACCCGCACACCCGTACAGATCAACCATCTCCTCAGCCGCAGCCCCGCTTAGCTCCAATCGGTCAGCCTCCCTGCGTCCATACGCCTCGCAGCAGACCGCCACCGACATCCCATGCTTGCGCAGGCTCTCACCCGCCGTCCAATCCTCCATCAACTGCAAAGCCGCGTCACGCTTCATCGGATCTCCTAAGACCTCATCCTAAACTTGAACCCATTGTTTATTACCTTGGTTCCACTCCGGCTTTCTTCGGCTTTCTTCAGGAGTGTCTGGCCTTTGCCCTTGACTCACCCGATACCGGGTGTCACTCTAGGCTCATCGCAGGTCTCCGTTATCGGACGCCTGCGCCGCGGACCTTGCTCTGGCCCCGCCCGCTACACACAATATGGCAACCATGATGGCATCTGTTGAGCAACGTGAGGTCTTGCGTTGTGACCACTGCAGCCTCGTGCAATTCCGCACATCATCCGCAACCTGCAGGCGCTGCAAGAAGGCCCTCGAGGTGGAGAAGCCCGGTCCTGTGCTCGCGCCCCTCTCGCTCGTCCCGGCGCTCGCGGCCCCGGCAAACGGCCTCCAAGTCGCCGCCGCCGTACGCGACCTGCGTCACGTCCGCAACCTGAGCCAGCGCCAGTTGGCCGGGAAGATGGGCGTCCCCCGCACCTACATCTCCAAGATCGAAAACGGCAAGGCCATGCCCACGCTCTCATCGCTCGATCGCCTGGCCCGCGCCTTGGACGTAGACATCTCCGCACTCCTGCGCGACGCCAGCACCCGCCACTCCAACGAAACGGCCGTTCTCATGAACGATCCGTTTCTCGCCGAGATCGCCGCCTACACCTCCCAGCTCGACGCCCTCCAACGCAGCATCTTCCTCAATCACGTCCGCGAGCTAGCCGCCGGCCGGCGCCGCACCGCCTAAGCCTGCGGCGACCGACCTCTGAGCGGCGTCCGCAAGGACGCCGCTCCTCTCCCGCACACCTTACCCTGAGCCCTCATCGTCTCAACACTCCGGTATGCTAATCCCAGCATTATCAGAGGCAGTCTTTTGCGTCAGAACACTCCGTCCCGCCTTCACGAGCTCTCGCACGAAGAGACCCTCGTCTACAAGGAACTCGATGCCGAACGCATTCCCCAGCACGTCGCCATCATCATGGACGGTAATGGCCGATGGGCCGGCAAGCGCGCCCTCAAGCGCTTTCTCGGCCATCAGCAAGGCGCGGAATCCGTCCAGTTCGTCGTAGAAACCGCCTCCCGCATCGATCTCCCTTGGCTCACCCTCTACGCCTTCTCGCTTGAAAACAACCTGCGCCGTCCCAAGGCAGAGGTGAGCTTTCTAATGAAGCTGCTCAAGAGCTACCTCGTCGGCAATGTCAAGCGCATGAACGACAACAACGTCCGCATGGCGTACATCGGCCGCACCGAAGGCCTTCCGCAGGAGATCCAGGACACCATGCTATGGGCCCAGCAGGAGACATTCAAGAATACCGGCACCACGCTCACCCTTGCCCTCAACTATGGCTCCCGCTCTGAGATTGTGGACTCCACCCGCTCTCTCGTCTCGTCCCTCATCGCCGAAGCCCATCAGCGAGGCTGTTCGCTCGAAGATCTCCTGCAAGTCGACTCCATCGAATCCAGAATCGATGAATCTCAGCTGGCCGCCCACCTCTACACCGCCCACATGCCGGACCCAGACCTCGTCATCCGCACCTCCGGCGAGCAGCGCATCTCCAACTTCCTGCTCTGGCAGATCGCCTACGCTGAAATCTTCGTCACCGACCGCCTCTGGCCCGACTTCCGCGGCATCCATCTTCTCGAAGCCATCCACAACTACCAGCAGCGCGAGCGCCGCTTCGGAGGCCTCGGCGAAGGCACCGACGAACACCTCGAAGGCCACGCCGTAACCCTGGAGACCCCGGAATCCATAGCCGCCGAACTGGCCCGCCGCTAAACTCTCCCAACGCACCCACACAGCACGTCATTCTGAGCGCAGCGAAGAACCCCTATATTGGCAGTTGCTGTTGCTTGTTCCAGACTTTCTCACAATCCCATGAAGCGCATCCTCACCGCTCTCGTCCTCATCACCGCCGTCGTCTCCCTCATCCTCTACGGCTCCCTCTGGTCGATTACTCTCTTCGCTGCCCTTATCGCCGTGCTGGCCGCCTACGAATACCGCGATCTGGCCCAAAAACTCACCGCTCACATTCCCCTCTGGTGGCTCGTCCCTTCCATCCTTCTCCTCTTCTATTTCACCCTGCCCGGCCACACCGCCGATCTCACCCTGCCGGTTCTCTCGTTCCTCACCTTCCTCCTCTTCACGGTCTCCGCCTTCCGCGCCCCGCTCGCCCGCGTCCTCCCCGATACCGCCTTCGGCCTCTTCGCTCTCCTCTACACCGCCTATCCCCTCACCCTGCTGCCTCTCATCAAGTCCCATCGCGACGCCCAGGAAGGCGACGGAGCCGCCGTTCTTCTCTTCCTCTTCGTCTGCGTTTGGGCCGGGGACATCTTTGCCCTGTACATCGGCAAGAACTTCGGCAAAGCCAAGCTGGCCCCGAATCTCAGCCCCAACAAAACCTGGCTCGGCGCCATCGCCTCCGTCCTCGGCTCACTGATCTGCGGCATGGCCCTCTACTTCGCCGGCCAGCACCGCAACCTCCCTGCCCTGCACATCGACGCCCCCGTCTGGCAGATGATCCTCCTCGCCATCCTGCTGAACATCGCCGCCCAGCTAGGCGACCTCCTGGAGTCCGCCATCAAGCGCGGAGCCAACGTCAAAGACTCCGGCACCCTGCTCCCCGGCCACGGAGGCATCCTCGACCGCATCGACGCCCTCCTCCTCGCCGCACCCGTCCTCTGGTACGCCCTGCTGCTCAAAGACTGGCAAGCCGTCCTCCGCTAAGCATCGCTGCACCTATGAGAGAGGACATCACCCCAATCAGCCTCAGCACAGCCGACTGGAACTTCCATCTGCGAAAATAGAAGCCGTGAAGAAGATCGCAATCCTAGGCAGCACCGGCTCGATTGGAACCTCCACCCTCACCCTCTGCGAGCAGTTCCCCGACCGCTATACCCCCATCACCCTCGCCGCCGGCGCAAACCTGGATCTAGCCGCCGAACAAGCGATCCGCTGGCGTCCCGTCCTCATCTCGATCGCTACGGAAGCGCTCGCCGAAGCGCTTCGACTCCGCCTCAAGCAAGCCGGCATCACCGGCACAGAGGTCCTTCACGGCACTCATGGCACCATTGCCGTAGCCACCCACCCGGACGTGGATTTTGTCGTATCCGCAATCGTAGGCGTGGCCGGCTTGGAAGCAACCTACGCGGCCGTTCAGGCCGGCAAGACCATCGGTCTGGCCAACAAGGAATGCCTCGTAGCCGCCGGCGACCTCCTCATCGCAGCCGCCCGTGCCAACAACGTGGCCCTTCTCCCCATCGACTCCGAGCACAACGCCGTTCACCAGGCCATGCGTGGCGGCGCGCCCCACGAGGTCAAGCAGGTCTGGCTTACCGCCTCCGGAGGACCCTTCCGCAACACTCCCCTCGCCGACTTCGCCCACATCACCCCAGCACAAGCCCTCAAACACCCCACCTGGGTTATGGGCCAGCGGATCACCATCGACTCCGCCACCATGATGAACAAGGGCTTCGAGGTCATCGAAGCCTGCCGCCTCTTCGACCTCCCTGCCGCCAAAGTCCGCGTCACCGTTCACCCTCAATCCACAGTCCATTCGCTTGTAGAGTTCATCGACGGCTCCATCCTTGCCCAAATCTCCGTCACAGACATGCGCCTTCCGATCCTGTACGCCTTGGCCTATCCGGAACGCCCCGCAACCCGCCCCAGCGATAACCTCACCTTTGATCTGGGTCAGCTCTCCCAGCTCAACTTCTTCCCGCCCGATCTGGAACGCTTCCCCTGCCTCCGTCTGGCCTATGAGGCTGCCGCGGCCTCCCCCGCCGCCTGCATCGCCTTGAACGCCGCAGATGAGATCGCAGTCGCCGCCTTCCTTTCGGGGGATATCCCATTCCTCGGTATCCCACGTACAATCGAGACGGTCCTGTCGCTCACCCAGGCCTCTGCTCCGGCGTCTATCGCAGAGGTTCTCGAAGCCGATAAAGCCGCAAGATCGGTCGCTCGCGATGTCGTAGCCCGCGAGATCACAGCCCGCGCATAACCCGCCGCACCGTACGAGGTCTCACTCTTGCTCTCCGGATCTTCCCTCGCCGCCATCCCCGAGCTCGCTGTCGTCCTCGGCGTCATGGTTCTCGTCCACGAGTTCGGCCATTTCGCCGCTGCCAAGCTTTGCGGCGTGCGCGTTGAGGCCTTCGCAGTCGGCTTCGGCAAGCGCCTCTTCGGCTTCGTCCATGACGGAACCGATTACCGCCTCAACCTCATCCCACTCGGCGGCTATGTCAAGATGGCCGGCGAAATGGATCCTTCCGGCATCCAGGACGCGCCAAATACCAGCAGCCAGGGATCGGGCAACGGCCAGCCCTCATCGGACCCCGGCGAGCTTCAGAATCATCCCCGCTGGCAGCGCACCCTCATCGCCTTGGCCGGCCCGGTTGCCAACTTCATCCTCGCTTTTGTCCTGATGACGGTCTTCTACATGGCGCACAACGAGGTCATGGACTTCGTCTCTCACCCCGGCGTCGTGGATTACGTCTCGCCCAACTCCATCGCCGCCCGCACCGGAATCCAGCCCGGCGACACCGTCGTTGCCTTCGACCATCAGCAGAATCCCACCTGGGCCGACGTCGAAGACCGCGCTCAGCTCAACTTCAACCAGAACACGCCGTTCTCCTACGTCCACAACGGCCACCGCGTGGACACCAGCATCTTCGTGGAAAACAAGGGCAAACCGGAAGACTTTGCCTTTGAAAAGCTTGGCCTGGTTCCCGTCATGCAAACCTCTCCGGTCGCCGTCATGAGTGTCTCCGAGCGCCCCAACATGCCTGCCGCCCGCGCCGGCCTTCAACCGGGAGACCGCATCCTGGCAATCGACGGTCGCCGCTTCCACTCCGTAGCCGCCTTGCTCGCCTACCTCCAAGATCAGGCGGGCAAGCCCGCCAACCTGCTCATTGAACGTCCTGATTCGGCCCGTCCTGATCCGGCCCGTCCCGGTACCGGGCAGTTTCCCGTATCGCTAACTCCAGAGCTGGGCGACGCCACCGACGGGACCAAGATGTATCAGATCGGCTTCCACCCCGTACCTCCACCTACCGTGGTTGAGCACTATCCGCTCGGTAAGGCCGCCGCCGCCTCGTGGGAGTTCAACAAGCGAAACTCGCTGCTCATTCGCGACGTTCTGGGCCGCCTTTTCACCCACCAGGTCTCCGTCAAAAGCCTTTCAAGCCCGATCGGTATCGGTGTCCAGGTCCACGAGGCCTTCGATATGCCCGGCTGGCTTCCCATCATCGGCACCATGGCCATGATCTCGCTCAACCTCGGCATCTTCAATCTGCTGCCCATCCCCATCCTGGACGGCGGCATGATCGCCTTCCTGGCCATTGAATCGCTCCTTCGCCGCGACCTCAACCAGCAGATCAAGGAACGGGTTTACCAGGTGGCTTTTATCTGCATTGTGTTATTTGCGGCTATTGTTATCTTCAATGACATCACCAAATATCTGCCGACCCACCTGAAAACCTAGTGCTTTCAATGGCTTGGATGAAGTGTTCCACGTGGAACATTTCAATTTGTTGTGCTTGCGGCTGATGAAAGAGCCTCAGCGAGGCCAGGAATTCGGTAAATTTGCCCACGCTGCGCACCACACTTTGTGGTTTCTCGCTGGTTTGCGGACCACGTTTGGGTGGTTTGCGAATGAAGCCGGTCGACAAGTCAGTCGTTCGCGCTTCCGCTCGTCCTTGCCCGTCCCGGGGCCGGGGTGTTTTGCGCCTGCTTGTTGGCCACGGTGTCTCCGCTCTGGCCCAGCCTCTTACCCCTCGCGCCCGACTGCATCACCATCCAGAAAAGTCCACCCAGCGCGATAAAAGCGGCTACTACGAGAATGACGGTCAACATGGCATGATCCCTCATTTCCTCTGAGTCCGCCACACTGGTTATCGTTGCCTTTCACCCGTCAGACGCAGTTCTTCTCCGTGGCAGCTTCGGCACCGCAAGACGAGCAAGCTTCACGAGCCGCAGAGGACTCCTATCAACCCCGCAGCTCCTCTACGATCCCCATCGCCACCTCTCGGCCTCGTTGCACCTCATCCGCGCCGAAGCTGATTGCCCCGACGCGAGCATGGCCTCCGCCGCCAAACCGCTCGCAGATCTTTGCCAGGTTCACCAGCTCCGGCTCCTTCTTTGTGGTCCATGGATTCGTTCCGACTGAGATCTTCGTCCGGAATCCCGAGCGCATCAAGCCGATCGTGTACGTTGCCTCCGGATGGAAGTAGTACGGAATGAACTTGCTGATTCCCTCCGTTATCCGGTCTGTGATGTCGTAGAAGATCACTCCTCCTGCGACCTCCATCCGCTGTTTCAGAAGCGCCATCGCGGCCACGTGCTTCTCCCAGAGCGGACCGGCCGCCTCCTGCACAAACGGCTGGTCGAGCACCTCCTGGAGGGACATTTTGGTCAGGAGAGGGATGATCCGCGGGATAAACTCATCCGCGGCATTCTCAATGCACAACGTCAGCTTCAGCGCCGGCTCTTTCATCTCGACGGCGGACTCCGCGCTGTCATACCGCGCTCCATCCACGATATCCGCCCACTTCAGCAACTCCCCAAGGCCGCTCGTATCGAAGCCGAATCGTGCGCGCCCTACATCGGCGATCAGGTTCGTGCAGGAGATGTAATGCGGGTCGAAGAACTCTCGCGCACCCTTCGGCTCAAACCGTTCCGCCTCGAACTGCGCCCGGTCTTCCGGCGTTGGAAATGCGCTCTGATGATGGTCAAACCACCAGGTCAGCTTTGGCGAGCGCGAGTATTTGAAGTCCACAATGGCGTTCTCTTCCGGCCCAAACACCGCGTCGTCAAAGACATTTCCCGGCAGGTGTGCCAGCCCCACGTACTCATAGCTGCCGGCATCCCCCACGCACTCCCGGTGAAACTTCGTAAACACCGCCGCCGAGCAGGCTCCATCGAAACACCGGTCATGATGCAGCACACGAAACATTGCCGTTCCCCCTTACAATCACTTCTACTACCCTCGCACAACGGAACTGATCTCCGCACCTGTCCGTATGCCACTCCACAAGCAGGAGTAACCCGTTGCCCGAACCCGAAGCCTCCGAATCTGATTCAGCCTTTGCGCCCACTCCACCCAAACCCACCGTCCGCCTCCTCTTCTTCGGCGACGACGGCCTCCGCGCCGGCTGGAGTCTCGCCCTCTTCGTTCTGCTGGTCGCACTCTGCGCGTTTCTCTCGACACTCCTCATCCGTCACTTTCATCTGCTTCCTAAACCTGTACGGCACACGCCCGGCACACCGGCCCCGGAGGCTCCCTTCCGCACTTCGCTCCTTGGCGAATCGATCGGCTTTGCGTCCTTTCTCCTCCCAGCCCTCTTGATGGCGCGCATCGAGCGCCGCCCTTTCCGCCGCTACGGATTTACCTCTGCCGGCTTCTTACGCGACCTCCTGGCCGGCATCGCCTGGGGCCTGCTCGCCCTGACCCTCCTTGTCTTCGCCCTGCTCCGGACCCACCACCTCGCCTTCGACGCGCAACTCCTACACGGGAGCGCCATCGCCGTCAATGGCCTTCGCTGGCTGCTCTTCTTCTTCTTCGTCGGTTTGGCCGAGGAGTTCCAGACCCGCGGCTACATCCAGTACACCGTCGCCCGGGGCGTAGCCGGCATCAGCCGCGCCATGGACGCGCAGTTCCGCTACTCCCATGCGGTCGGCTTCTGGGTCGCCGCCTTCCTGTTCTCGATCCTTCTGTTCATGGCCGCCCACCTGGCCAACCCCGGAGAAACCCTTCCCGGCATCCTGGCCGTGGGTCTGGCCGGAGCGGTCTTCGCCTTCTCGCTTTACCGGACCGGCTCGCTGTGGTGGGCGATCGGTTTCCACACCTCCTGGGACTGGGCGCAATCCTTCCTCTATGGCGTACCTGACTCCGGCACTATGGTCCAGAACCACCTCTACGCGACGCACCCCTTCGGCAACCCGCTGCTCTCCGGGGCGACCACCGGTCCGGAAGGCTCCATCCTGGTCCTACCCACGCTCCTGCTGGTCGCTCTCGTCATCCATCTCACCCTTCCGCGCCGGAACTACTCCCTGACCCCCGACCAGTCCTCGCCTCCCGCAAGCGAATAGCTCATGCCGACGAACGGGAGGACGAAGCGAAACGATCGCGGGAGTCCCTCAGTTAGACTCAACCTCAGATGAGCGTTTCAGATCCCATAAGCCCGCAGCAGAGTGCCGCCCGCGACGCCGAACTCCTGCTCAGCACCCGCCGCGCCATCGAATCCACTCCGGACGAGCCGGTCCTTCCCGCCAAGGCTCGCCGCTTCACTCCGCTTCGCATGCTGCGCGCTGCCGCCGTCACCATCCTTGTCCTGGCCCTCTTCGCCACCGCCCTCTTCTTCGCAGCCGCACACTTTGTCCGTTCCTCTGCCCGCGCCGCGCTGCCGCAGTTGGACGGCTCTTTCCGCCTCGCCGCGCTGTCAGCTCCGGTGACCGTCGAGCGCGACGCCCACGGCGTGCCCCACATCACCGCCGCCACGGTCGACGATCTCGTCACTGCCCAGGCCTTCATCACCGCGCAGGATCGCCTCTTCCAGATGGACACCCTCCGTCGCCATGCCGCCGGCGAACTCGCCGAGATTCTCGGCCCATCCCAGCTCCCGCATGATCGTATCGAGCGCACCCTCCAGCTTCGCGGCGCAGCCGACCGCGCGGTTGCCGCCCTGCCGCCAGACCAGCTTCACCTTCTCGAGCGCTATGCCGCCGGCGTCAACGCCGCCATCGCGTCCGCTCTAGCCAACAAGACGCTTCCCGTCGAGTTCCGCATCCTCCACTACAGCCCCACTCCCTGGAGCCCGCGCGACTCGATCCTGATCTCGCTGGCCATGTTCCAGGATCTGACCAACACCTATCCCAGCAAGCTGGCCCGCGAGTCGCTCACCGCCCGTCTGCCCAAAGACCTCGCCGCCGATCTCTACCCCACCGGCTCCTGGCGCGACCACCCTCCCACCACCCCTGAGCCCGACCTGACCGTGCCCGGGCCGCCGATTGAAGAGGTCCCACTCGACGAGTCCCAAGCGGCGCTCCGCCCGTTCTTGCTTTCTCCACACTTCACCCTCTTCCCTTCCACCTTGCGTTGTGAAGACTGCACGCCTGGCAGCAACAACTGGGTCGTCTCCGGCGCTCACACCCTCTCCGGCAAGCCCCTGCTCTCGAACGACATGCATCTCAACCTGGCGGTCCCGGACATCTGGTATGAGTCCGACCTCGAGACCCGGGGCGACGCCCCGATCCGCGTCACCGGCGTCACCATCCCCGGCCTTCCGCTGATCGTCGTGGGCCACAATCAGCACATCGCGTGGGGCTTCACCAACCTCGGCGGGGACGTTCAGGACCTCTATCTTGAAAGCGTCCGTAATTCCGGCTCCGAGGCCGAATTCCAGGTGGCGGACGGCACCTGGCAGCCCATAACCCACATGTCCGAGCTCATCAAGGTCCGTGGCGGCCACGATGAAAACTTCGAAGTCACGGCCACCCGCCACGGCGACACCCTCACCCCGATCCTCACACCCGTCCTTCCCGGCGAAACCCGCACGATCTCTCTCCGCTGGACCCTCTACGACCCTACCGTGCTCCAGATGCCGCAGCAGGAGCTTGCCGAGGCCCACGACTGGCCGAGCTTTCTGGCCGCTATCGCGAAGTTCGGAGGTCCCGGCCAGAATATCGTCTACGCGGACGACCAAGGACACATCGGCTATCACGCCTCCGGCCGCATCCCCCTGCGCGGAACGGCGCACACCACATCCGTGCCGGCGCAACCCGTCCAGACCGCTCCGGAGGCCCAGTCCGAACAGTCCGGCCAGGCGGAACAGTCCGGCCAGCCAGGCGACGCGAACGCTACCAGCCCTCTGCCGGCCGGCACGAACCTGATCCTTCCCACATCGTCCTACTCGTTGAACGCTGTTCCCGTTGTCTCCAGCCCCGCAACCGAGTGGTCCGGCTACATTCCGTTCGATCAGATGCCCCAGGTCTACGATCCGCCCGGCGGCATCATCGCCACGGCAAACGCCCGCGTTACCGCAGACGACTACCCCTATCCGATCACCCTCAACTGGGCCGCGCCCTACCGCAACGAGCGCATTTGGCGCCTGCTCGCCCACCGCAACAACCTGACACCCGCAGACATGCTCGCCATCCAGTCCGACATTTACTCCGACTTCAACCAAGTCCTGGCGCAGCGGCTTGCCTACGCGATCGATCGCTCCACCCAGCCGAAGACGCCGCAGCTCTCGCAGGCCGCGGACCTCCTCCGTAACTTCAACGGCCAGATGAAGATCGATTCTCCTGCAGCCGCCATCGTCAGCTCCGTGCACAACATTCTCTGGCGCGTGCTGCTGGAGCCGCATATCCAGAACAAGCAGCCCGGAGAAGACTTTAACCGCCTGTACTCCTGGGGCGAGCGCGACTACGCCATCGAGCAGATCATCATGCACACTCCTGCCCGGTGGCTTCCCAAAAACTACGCGAACTGGGATGACCTCCTCGCCGCCGCAGTCGATCTCGCGCTCCACGATGCCCATGCGCCGTCAGACCTCAGCAGATGGCGCTACGGCGCCGGTCACACCGTCGACCTCGAGCATCCCCTCTTCGCCCAATCTCCCTTTCTTCGCCGTCTTCTCGGCCTGCCGACCGGGACCGGGCCGAAGCCGCAGTCCGGCGACACGACGACCGTCAAGCAGGTTGCGCACACCTTTGGTCCCAGTGAGCGTTTTACCGCCGACCTGGCGCATCCCGAGCAAAGCACGCTCAACATCACCACCGGGCAGTCCGGCAACCCCGCCAGTCCCAACTTCCTGGATCAGTTCGCCGCCTGGTACCACGTCACCACCTACCCCATCGGCCCCGCCACTCACACGCTGACGCTGCAGCCCTGACGACCGGACGGCTGCACTTACACTGCTTCTATGCGCTCGCACCGCGTCCTCATTCCTCTCGCCGCGCTGGCCGCTATTCTCCCCATGCTCCTCCACGGCCCGTCCTGCGGCCATGACTTCGACTTCCACCTTCTGAACTGGCTGGAAGCCAACACCCAGCTCAGCCGCTTGCAATACCCTCACTGGGCGTACACCCCCGCCTGGAACGCAGGCGAACCACGCTTCGTGTTCTATCCCCCGCTCTCCTGGCTGCTCGGCGCACTCCTGACCGTGTTCTTGCCGTTTCCGTATGTCCCCATCGCCTTCACCTTCGTGGCCCTGACTGCGGCTGGCTTCGCGCTCCACCACCTCGCGAGCCCTTACGCCTCGCCCGCCGCAAGCACGGTTGCCGCCGTCCTCTACCTGCTTAACCCGTACATGCTCTTCACCGCCTACGAGCGCACCGCCTACGCCGAGCTCCTGGCGGCCGCCTTCATCCCACTCCTCTTCGCCGCGATCCTGACACCTCGACCTCGCATGCAAAGCATCGCGATTTCGTTAGGGCTCCTCTGGCTCACCAACGCCCCCGCCGCCGTCATGAGCAGCTACGCCCTGGCGCTGCTCACCCTCGTCCGCCTTCTATTCCCCTTTCCCTTTTCCCTCTTCCTGCGCCGAACGCTCAGCGTGGCCCGCACGACAGTCTGCGGCACCATCCTGGGCCTCGCACTCGCGGCCTTTTACATCCTCCCGGCCGCCTACGAGCGCCGTTTCGTCGCCATTGCCATGGTCACCATTGCCGGCATGGCCCCCGCCGACAACACTCTCTTCCACCACATGGCCCTGGTTCCCGGGGTTAGCCTGGACGACGCGCAGGCCCACGACCAGGTGCTCCACACCGCTTCGCTCCTTGCCACTCTCCTGCTCCTCGCAACTGCCCTCGCTATCGTCACCGCTGTCGTCCGCATCCGCCGCAGATCGGACTCATCCCTCTTCCCTCATCCCTCTCCCCTCTTCCTCCCATCAGCGATCCTCACCTTGACGATCGCCGTCCTGCTCACCCCCGTCTCCCTCCCCGTCTGGCATCACCTTCCGCAACTAGCCTTCCTGCAGTTTCCCTGGCGCCTTCTCGCCCTCCTGACTCCGATCCTCGCGCTGACCACAGCCCTCGCCCTCTCCCCCCTGCTCCCAGATGCCTCTTCCCTGATGCTGCCCTTGAGTTTCGCGCTTGCGACAGTGCTCATCGCTCCCTCCTGGCCCGCCTTCCGCCAGTCCTGCGACACTCCCGACACCCCGCAGGCCCGCGCTGCGCTCTACCGCTCTCCTGCCGGAACGGAGCCCACCGACGAGTACACCCCCATGGACGCCGACCCCGACGCCCTTCACCCAGAAGACCCGCCCTACTGGCTCATCCCGCCCACAAGCCCCATCGACACCCCGGCTCCCCACGGCGCACCCGGTCAAGCGCCCAACCACATCACCCTCACCCTTCCCACCCCCGAGATCCTCATCCTCAACCGCCGCCGCTATCCCCTCTGGCAGATCACCTTGAACAGCCATCAAGTTGATCCGGCGTCTCAGAGAAACGACGGTCTCATCGCCATCCCACTCCCTGCAGGAACCAGCACCGTCGATCTCACGCTCCGCCACACGCGGGACCAACTCCTTGGCCTGGCCCTTTCAATCCTCGCTCTGGCTATCCTTCTCCTTCTTCATCTCCGCAGCATCCAACATCCTTTACACTCCTCCAACACAGCCTCGAGCGAAAGTTAGAAGGTCAAGAGCAACATGCCCAACCAGCCCGGCCAGCACCCCGCACTCGATACCCTCGTCGACACACCCCGCCTGATCACCGCCTTCTACAACCTGCACCCGGACCCCGCGATCCCCGCCCAGAAGGTCGCCTTCGGCACCTCCGGCCACCGCGGCTCGGCCTTCCAGACGAGCTTCAATGAGGACCACATCGCGGCCATCACGCAGGCCATTTGTGACTATCGCCTGCTCCATCGGATCGACGGCCCGCTCTTCCTCGCGCAAGACACCCATGCCCTGTCAGAGCCCGCCTTTTCCACGTCACTTGAGGTCCTCGCGGCCAACGGAGTCACGGTCATGGTGGACTCCGCCCTTGCCTACACCCCCACGCCCGCCCTCTCCCACGCCATCCTGCAATACAACGCCTCCAAACCCAAAGCCCTCGCAGACGGCATCGTCATCACGCCGAGCCATAATCCTCCCGAAGACGGCGGCTTCAAGTACAACCCGCCGAACGGCGGACCAGCGGACACCAGCACCACCAAGTGGATTGAAGATCGCGCCAACGACCTGCTCCGCACCAATCTGCATGAGGTCAAGCGCATCCCATACACCCGCGCCCTCGGCGCTCACACCACGCACCGTCACGACTTCCTCACGGCCTACGTCGACGACCTCGCCAACATCATCGACTTCGACCCGCTCCAGAACTCCACGCTCAAGCTAGCCGTTGATCCGCTTGGCGGAGCCGGCGTCTTCTACTGGCCCCGCATTATCGACCAGTACAACCTCTCGGCCGAACTTCTCAACCCCTACGTCGACCCCACCTTCCGCTTCATGACCTGCGACTGGGACTCGAAGATCCGCATGGATTGCTCCAGCCCGAACGCCATGGCCTCGGTCATCGCCAAATCGAAGGAAGCGGGCTACGACGTTACCTGGGCCTGCGACACCGACCATGATCGCCATGGCATCGTCAGTCAATCCGCCGGGCTCCTCAACCCGAATCACTACCTTGCCGTTGCGATCCAGTATCTCTTCACCCATCGCCCGGACTGGAGCGCGCACGTAGGCATCGGCAAGACGCTCGTTTCCTCCTCTATGATCGACCGCGTCGCCCAGGGCCTCAACCGTCCCATGCTGGAAGTTCCCGTAGGCTTCAAATGGTTTGTAGACGGCCTGATCGACGGCTCTTTGGGCTTTGTTGGCGAAGAGTCTGCCGGAGCCACCTTCCTGCGCAGGAATGGCAAGGTCTGGACCACCGACAAGGACGGCCTCATCCTCGGCTTGCTCGCAGCCGAGATGACCGCGGTCACCGGCAAAGATCCCGGAGCTCTCTACGCCGACCTCACCGAGAAATACGGCAACCCTACCTACCAGCGTATCGACGCGGCCGCCACGAAAGAGCAGAAAGCCAAGCTCGCCAAGCTTTCCCCATCCCAGGTCACCGCGAAGTCTCTTGCCGGCGACCCCATCACGGCCATCCTCACCGAAGCTCCAGGCAATCACGCGGCGATCGAAGGTCTCAAAGTCACCACCGCCGAAGGCTGGTTCGCCGCCCGCCCCAGCGGCACGGAGGACGTCTACAAGATCTACGCGGAAAGCTTCAAAGGCGAAGACCACCTGAAACAGATTCAGCAGGAGGCCCAAACCCTGGTCACCGCTGCCATCGCCTAGTCTTCGACGTTTGGGTATTGTGGTGTCGCCAGGGCCTTGCCCAACTGCAAGCTTCAGCCGCTTCCCATCGCCCGGACTTCCATTTACCCTCATCTCCAGCGGCAAACAAGATCCTCCGGCACCGGCGGCGTGCCCAAGGCGGCGTATGGGCCTACACAACCCGAGCATCCGCAGCATCGGCCTCTCTCTCGTGCTCCTTGCTTCCGGTCCGCTGACAGCCCAGCAACCCCAGCCGAACCTCTCCATCGGCATGCTTCCCAACGCACCCAGCGCCAGCTCCGCCAGCATCTCCGGCTCCGTCACCGACACCACCCAGGCCGCTATCTCCAACGCCCACATCCTCCTTGAAGACACCACCACCCATATCACCCGCACCACCGTCTCAGACGCTCTCGGCGCCTTCACCTTCTCCGCCATCCCTCCCGGCAATTACATCCTCCGCATCGCCGCCCAGGGCTTCTCTCCCTGGAAGATCACCCAGGTCATCGTCCTCCATGAGGGCGAAGCCTTCCTCGTCCCCGCCGTCGAGCTCGGCGTGGAGGCCATCACCACCACCGTCGACGCCATCACCCAGGAAGATCTTGCCGAGCAGCAGATCACCGCCGAAGAGCACCAGCGCATCCTCGGCATCCTTCCCAACTTCTTCGTCACCTACGTCCCCAACGCCGCGCCGCTCACGCCGCGGCAAAAGTTCAAGTTGGCCTTCGTCGTCTCGGTCGATCCACTTACCTTCATGACCACCGGCATCACAGCGGGCATCGAGCAGGCACAGGGCGACTTCTCCGGCTACGGCTCCGGCTTTCCCGGCTACGCGCAACGGTATGGCGCGGCTTATGGAGACCGCCTCTCAGCCACAGTCTTAGGCGCGGCCGTCTTCCCCACTCTCTTCCACCAGGATCCGCGCTACTTCTACCGGGGCCATGGCCGCATCGTCACCCGGGCGCTTTACGCCATCTCCACCACCGTCGTCTGCAAAGGCGATAACGGCAAGCGACAGCCAAACTTTTCGAATGTCCTCGGCAACCTCGGCGCAGCCTTCATTTCCGGCACCTACTACCCGCGCGCTGAGCAGCACACCACGCAGGTGACCATCTCGAACACCCTGTTGGGCGTGGCCGAAGGAGCCATCGGCACGCTTTTTCAGGAGTTCCTGCTGCGCCACTTCACGCACGGCGCCCCGCCCATCAAGCCATAAACGTGTCCTGCCGGACGGGTCCACTACGGGTGGGGCGGGCACTTCGTGCCGTGTAAGTGCTTCGCGTGGACCTTCCGTTTCGGCATGAGATTTGATCCCGGCCAGAAGCCCCGCGCATAACCGGCATTGTCCGTCTGCGTCGAATCCCCAATAAGCTACACGCGCACCTTCGGCCCCGGCCGCCGCACCGCCGCCGTCGCCGCATCGAACGCCCGCGCCGGATCTCCCTGACCTGCCGCGGCCGCCCCGTCAAGACCAAGCCGCACCGCTCCGCCATCCGCGCAATGCCAATCTCCTTTGCCGGGAATCTTACCTTACTGGTCCGACCTCCAGTTTTATGCGTCCGATTAGCGTGCGCATGCCGGAATGAAGTTGACAGTGCTTCCGCGCGAGGCGAAGACTGGTTGCAAAAGGAAGACGCCACCCATGCCCATCAAGCTCGCTCCGCAGGTTCAAGCGCCGGCCACTCCCTCCACCCCGCCCACCTCCAACAAGCACCTCATCCGCTGGGTGGAGAAGATGGCAGACCTTTGTCAGCCCGCACGCGTTCACTGGCTCGACGGCTCCATCGAGGAATACGACACCCTCTGCCAGCAGCTCGTCGACGGAGGCACCTTCACCAAGCTCTCCGAAGAAAAATGGCCCGGCTGCTTCTACGCCCGCTCCAGCCCCAACGACGTGGCCCGCGTCGAAGACCGCACCTTCATCTGTTCGCTCTCCAAGGAGAACGCGGGCCCCACCAACAACTGGGAAGACCCCTTCGTCATGCGCAAGAAGCTCAAGCAGCTGTTCAAAGGCTGTATGCGCGGACGCACCATGTACGTGATGCCCTTCTCGATGGGGCCTATCGGCTCTGAAATGTCCCAGATTGGTGTCCAGCTCACCGACTCCGCCTACGCGGTGGTGAACATGCGCATCATGGCCCGCATCGGGACCCCCGTCTACGCTGAAATCGATAAGGACGTCAAGCGCGTCGTCCCCTGCCTCCACTCCGTTGGAGCACCCCTCGCTCCAGGCCAGAAAGACGTTCCCTGGCCGCAGAATGACACCAAGTACATCGTCCACTTCCCCGAAACCCGCGAAATCTGGTCCTACGGCTCTGGATACGGTGGAAATGCCTTGCTGGGAAAGAAATGCTTCGCCTTGCGCATCGCCTCCAACATCGCTCGCGACGAAGGCTGGATGGCCGAGCACATGCTCATCGTCGGCGTCGAATCGCCCGCAGACGCGCAGGGCAAGACCGAGAAAACCTACGTCGCCGCCGCTTTTCCCTCCGCCTGCGGCAAAACCAACTTCGCCATGCTGATCCCGCCCGCCGGATTCGAAGGCTGGAAGGTCTGGACGGTAGGCGACGATATCGCTTGGATTAAACCCGATGCCACCGGCCAACTCCGCGCCATTAATCCGGAAGCCGGCTTCTTCGGCGTCGCTCCCGGAACCAGCGAAAAGACCAACCCGAACGCCATGGCCACCCTCCGCGCCAACTCCATCTTCACCAACGTCGCCCTGGTCACGAAGAACGGCATTCCCAACGGCGACATCTGGTGGGAGGGGATGACGGACGCCCCACCCGCGGAAGCGCTCGACTGGAAGGGAAACCCGTGGACGCCCGCGAGCACCACACCCGCCGCCCATCCCAACGGCCGTTTCACCGCGCCCGCTGCGCAATGCCCGACCATCGACCCATCGTGGGAAGATCCGAACGGCGTTCTCATCTCGGCATTCCTGTTTGGCGGACGCCGGCCTACCACCATGCCGCTCGTCTTCCAGGCCTTCAACTGGAGCTCCGGCGTCTACATCGGCGCCACGATGGGCTCCGAAACCACCGCAGCCGCCGGCGGAGCTATCGGCAAAGTTCGCCGCGATCCCATGGCGATGCTTCCCTTCTGCGGCTACCACATGGGCGACTACTTCCGGCACTGGCTCCGCATGCAGCGCAACCTTACCAGCACCCCCCGCGTATTCCACGTCAATTGGTTCCGCAAGGGACCCGATGGCAAGTTTCTCTGGCCTGGCTACAGTGAAAACATGCGCGTGCTGAAATGGGTCGTCGACCGCGTACGCGGCCGTGTTCGCGGCAAAGAAACCGCCATCGGCTGGACCCCCAAGTACAGCGACATCAACTGGGAAGGCCTCGACTTCTCCTACGAGCAGTTCTCCGCCCTGCAGACTGTAGATCGCGAGGCTTGGAAAAACGAGGTCATCGGCCACGAAGAGCTCTTCCTGGCCCTTCACGACCATCTCCCTCCGGAGATGATCTACGAGCGCGAACTCCTCATCTGCCGCCTCTAAGTACTTCGTACCATGACTGCCTCGCGCGGTCCTCCCGTTGGTCGGCACAGTCCTCTTCCTGCGACCAATGGGAGCACCCGGCGAAGCAGTGACACGGCACGAAGTGCCCGCTCCGCGCGCAGTGGGCCCAGCCGGCATGACTCTTTCCCGATTCGCATCAACCACCATTTTTTCCACCGCCGCCCTTGACTCCTCCCGCAAATCCCAGTAGAGTTTCTGTAGGGCAAGGCTCCCTTATGGTTGAGCCGGCCTTAACGAAGTCCACCCACTTCGTTGCTTTACTGGAATAGCCACGCATCAGCCCCCACCGCGCTGCGTGGCTTTCCATTTTAAGCTTCCCTCGTCTGCTCTCCCAGCGTTCCCAATCCATTCGAGACCAGCTGATCTCGTTCGCCGCCCAGACCCGCCTACCCTCTCGGACGCATCGTTCTACTCCGGCAACTTCAGCACGCCTGGCCGCCGAATCGGGGGACTACACCGGTAGACCGCGTAAACTGCCCTTAGCCAATGCCCCTCGAACAGCCAGACGCCTCCCCGGCCGAATCATCCGTCACTGCCATGCCCTCAAGCGGCTTCGCACCGCTTCGCATCCCGCTCTTCCGCGACCGCTGGATCGCCTCCACCGTCTCCTCGGTCGGCACCTGGATGCAGGACACTGCCGGCACCTGGCTCATGACCTCGCTCACCGCGAGTCCCCTGCTCATCGCCCTCATGCAGACCGCAGCCTCGCTCCCGGTCTTGTTCCTCGGCCTCTTAGCCGGAGCCACCGCCGACATCTTCGACCGCCGCAAGCTCCTCATCTTCTGGCAGGTCTGGATGCTGGCCTCAGTCGGCCTGCTGGCGATTCTCACCTTCCTCGGCCACATCTCCCCCTGGGCGCTGCTCGCCTTTACCTTCCTGCTCAACATCGGCTCCGCCATGAACAACCCAGCCTGGCAAGCCATCGTCCCTGAGCTGGTTCCCCGCAACCTCATTCCCGACACCGTCTCCCTCAACGCCGCCTCCAACAACCTCGCCCGAGCCGTCGGCCCCGCACTCGGCGGCCTCATGGTCGCCGCCTTCATGGGCCGCACCGACACCGGCTCCGCCTCCGTCTTCGCCCTCAACGCCTTTTCCTTTGCCGGCGTCATCTGGGTTCTCGTCAACTGGAAGCGCACCCCGCTCTTCAAGTCCGCCCTGCCGTCTGAGCGCATCGCCGCCTCCATTCGTGGCGGCCTGCGCTACGTCCGCTACTCCCCGCCGCTCCAGGCGTCCTTGCTCCGCGCCTTCACCTTCTGCTTCTTCGTCTCCGCCGTCTGGTCGCTGCTCGCCGTAGTAGCCGCCCGTGACCTCCACCAGGGCGCCCTGGGCTACGGCATCCTGAACGGCTCGCTCGGCGTAGGAGCGGTCATCGCCGCCGTCCAACTCCCAAAGATCCGCCGCCATCTCACCGCCGACCAACTCATCGTCATCACCACCCTTTACCAGGCCTTCACCCTGCTCATCATGGCGTTTGTTCCCACCCCATGGGTCATCATTCCGGTCCTCATCCTCTCCGGCGCCGCCTGGACCAGCACCATGTCGACCATCAACACCTCCGTCCAGCTCGCCGCCCCTGCCTGGGTCACAGCCCGAGCCCTCGGCACCTATCTCATGACCTTCCAGGGCGGCATGGCGCTCGGCTCCATCCTCTGGGGCTTCATCGCCGAGCACAGCAAAACCAGCTACTCCCTTGCCACCGCCGCCGCCGGCCTCGTCATCACCCTCCCCTTGGTCCGCCGCTTTTCCATCCTGCAGGGTCCCATGCCCGACCACACCCCGTACCAATGGCAGCGCCCCGCCCCCAGCCCGGTCGCGCCGTTCCTCCGCGGCCAACCCTCCGAAGACCCATCCCACCCAGACTTCCATCCAGATTTGCACGAGGGCCCAGTCCGCGTCTCCCTCGACTACATCATCCTCCCCGAGCGTTACGTTGAGTTCACCCACGCCATCCACGAGCTCCGCGCCGTCCGTCTCCGCGATGGAGCCCTCCGCTGGGGCATCTTCCGCGACGCCGTCGACCCCACCCACCTCAACGAGACCTTCCTCATGGAGTCCTGGCTCGACTACCTCCGCTCCCGCGAACGCACCACCGCCGCCGACCGCACCATCCGCGACCGCGCCCAGGCCCTGCACGCCGGCCCCGACCCACCCCACATCACCTACCAGATCTACGCCCGCGAAATCACTCCAAACCTGCGCCCGTAAATGAACGTTCCCGCTATTTCTCTTGCAAGCGATGCAACCCTCGCTGAGATCAGTCCGCTTTCCCTTGACCCGTAACTAACCCCGGCCCCGGTCTCGCGTCAGTATCGTAGTCTCCCGTTCCGCGCAATCACGTCACCCTTGAGGTCCCCATGCGAGCAGCCCTCGCCCTCTTCGCGCTTCTCTCGCTCCCGTTGCCGGCCCAAACCCCCGCCGCAAAATCCTTTCTCGTCGCAGACGTTCACCCCAGCCCCTTTAACTCAAACCCCTTCATGCACGGCAACTCCATCCAGGCTGACCGCTACTTCCTCACCCAGGCCTCCATGCTGGAGCTCATCGCCACCGCCTACGGGGTCGATGCCCTCAACGTCCAGGGCGGCCCGTCCTGGCTGGAGCGCGACCGCTTCGACCTACGCGCAAAGGTCCCCGCCGGGACCACACAGGACGATGTCAAGCTCATGCTGCGCACCCTCCTCGCAGACCGTTTTCACCTCGTCGTCAAGACCGGCTCCGCCGCCATGCCGACCTACCTCCTCACCGCGGCCCCCGGTAAGCCCAAAATGACCGAATCTGAAGCAACCGGCGAAGGCGCCTGCATGCCGCCGCCGCAGGCAGGAGCCCCGCCCTATCTCACCATCGTGTGCAAGAACCTGAGCATGGCCGCGTTCGCCGCCACTCTGCACGACTTCGCCGGCGGCTACCTCGATCAACCCGTCGTCGACGCAACCAGCCTCTCCGGTCAGTGGGACTTCACCCTCAAATGGACCAGCCGCGACCAGCTGGAGAAGCAGGGATCAGACGGCATCTCCATCTTCGCCGCCGTGGAAAAGCAACTCGGCCTCAAGCTGGATCTCAAAACCGCGCCCCGGCCGGTCTTTCAGGTCGTCAGTGTCGACGAACTCCCCACCCCCAACGCGGCCAACCTCGCCGAAACTCTTCCCGAGCCGCCTCCGTCTCCTTTCGACGTCGCTACCATCCGGCCCAGCGCCCCCGATGTGAAACCCTACGGCCAGATCACCGCGGACAGGATCGAGCACCGCGGACTCCCGCTGAATTTCCTGATCTTCTTTGCCTGGAACCTCAATCCAGATAACAAAGAAAGCATCGCCAACGCTCCCGAATGGCTTTTCAACAAGAAGTTCGACATCCTTGCAAAAGCCGGGTCGAACGTGCGCGTCGACCACTTCTCCTCCGGCAACCTCATCAACTACGAAGACCTGCGCGGCATGATGCGCGTTCTGTTCGCCGACCGCTTCCAGATGAAGTGGCACATGGAGGATCGTCCCGTCACCGCCTACACCCTGACCGCAGCCAAACCCAAACTCAAGCCCACATTTGACCCCAACGCGCGCACCCGCTGCAAGGAAGGCCCAGGCCCGGACGGCAAAGATCCTCGCCTCGCCAGTCCCGTCCTGAACCGGCTCGTCACCTGCCAGAACATGACGCTCGCCCAGATCGGCGACGAGCTCCAGCGCGTCGCCGGCGGCTACATCTACAACACCGTTCTGGACGCCACCGGTATCAAGGGCTCGTACGACTTCACCCTAAGCTTCAGCTCCGCCGACAAGATCCTGCCCACCCCTGGCGACTCGGTCAACGGCTCCGACCCCAACGGCGCCCTGTCGCTCTTCGACGCCGTCAACCGCCAGCTCGGTCTCAAACTCGAAAAAACCAAACGTCCCTATCCCGTTCTCGTGATCGATCACATCGAGGAAACTCCTACGGAGAACTAGAAGCTTGCGTTGTCGGCGAACTCTGTACTTACACTGTCGTCTTGGTTCGCCAAGGATCTCCAAACATCCGCTGTTAGAGCAAATTAGCTGTTGCTGTGGAGTGGAAGCATGGTGCAGTGTCATTTTCCTTGAGAAAATGACGTTCATAGCAACGCCTCCCTCTACACCCACAGCTAATTTGCTGTAGCGGCGGCACCGACATGCAGGAGCAGGATGAGAGGGATCTGGCGGTCGTACACAGCCTTCGGAAGGGCTCGACCGTATCTGAATCTGGAGGACACCTATGAAACTCATCGCCCTGCTTCTGATCCTGATCGCCGTCAGCCTTGCTGCGTGGCTTCCCCGCTCCCGCTAAGGACTGCCTTATCACCGCACCGTCACTGCCCTTGCACTGCTTAGTTCGTCCCCACAACCCCTTCACTTTGCGCGACCTGTCCCTTGGGCGCAAAGTACTTCTGGTCATATAGCGACTTGTAGAACAGCCCGGTCAGCTCAGCGGCCTTCGGCCCAAAGGTAGGCCGGCCGCCTTCCAGAAAGATCACAGTAACAATCCGGCCATTCGGCGTATTGGCAAAGGAGCCGAACCAGCCGAAGCGCGTTCCGTTGTTCGAGCATGTGCCGGTCTTCCCCATCACGGGGAACTGCGTGAAGCTCGCCTGCAGCCGCCGCGCCGTGCCCCACGGAGCCGCGACCGCCCCCGTCATGCCCGGAATCATCTCCGGAATCAGCGGCCCGATGTCCAGCGTGCGCTTCACCCGGGGCTGAAAGGTCGCGACCTCCTCGGCAGTGGTTGGATGCTGCAGGTAGTAGAGCGTTCCGCCGTTGGCAATCGCGGAGACGATCGCGCCCAGCTGCAGCGGCGTCATGCTGACGCTTTCACCAAACGAGCACATCCGCCCCACGCCGCCTAGAGAGGCCGGCAGCTCCTGGTCCGGATACACGCCAAGCTTCTCGCCGGGAATGTTGTAGCCGGCCAGCTCGCCCAGCCCGAACTGATTGGCATAGTGCTTGACGCGCTCGAAGCCAAGCTGCCGTCCCAGCGTCTCGAAGTACGGATTCACGCTCTTCGCCAGCGCGTACGTGAGATCCACCTTGTAGCCGCCGCCCATGTTTACGGGCGTATCCCGCTTCACCAGACCCTCTTCAAGTGCGGCCAAAGCCACCGTCAGCTTGATCGTCGAGCAAGGCTCAGCCCCGCTTGAAAGCGCGAGCTTCTGGTTTACCATCGCCAGAATGCGTCCCGTATCGGGATTGATCGCCAGCGCCGTCCCGTTCATATTCCCCAAAGCCGAGATCGCCGCAGCCCGCACCACCGGGTCCTCGCCCGAGATCACATCCCCCACCGTCTGCGTATCGGCAAACGAGCTCGCGTAAAACCGCTCTCCCACCACGCGTGGCCCCACCGTAATCCGCCCGACCTTCACCCGTACCAGCCGCCCATGCTTGCCCCGCACCAGACGCGTCGTGACCGTCTCCTTCTCCGCCCCACGCGTACGCGGCTCCGCCGCCACACGCTCCGCGCGTCCATGCCGCCCCCTTGCCGAACCACGCTCCGCCGCCGCAACCTCTTCCTGCCGAGCCGCCGCGCCCCGCTTGCCTCGAACCGGCGCAGACGTCACCACGCGAGCCGCCTTCGCGGAACCGCCTTTTGCCCCGGCCTTGGCACTTGCTTTGGCAGACGTCTTGGTCGTCGCCTTGGTCGTCGTCTTGGCCGCTGCCTTCTTCACCGGACGCACCGCCGAAGCCCCACAACATACCCCAAGAACCAGCCCAAAAGCCAATGCCCGATGCACCAGACCGAAAAATCGAATCATTCTGTCCCTCAACTCCCTGTCCCTCAACTCCAAGGTAAAAGGCCAACCTCAGGGCTTCACGAGCAAGCGCCGGGCCAAACTCACGCCGGCTGTCTAAGCCGGCTATCATCAGTATTCCATCTCCAGGCAGCGCAGCATCAACGGCCCGCTAACCCTTTCGCGTCAGTTGCCCCGTCGCAGAAACGCCGGAATATCCAGCTCGTCAGACTCCTCCGGCTCCGGCGCAAGCGCCGCCACAAAGGAAGACGGCACCCGGACCACGGCCTCGCCAAACTCCGCCGCTCTCTCTCCGCCCGCCGGCTCCACGCTCCCGCGCTCCGGGTCGGAGTATTGGACGCGCAACGAACGGCCGCCGTCACCTCCCAGCCATTCCTCCGCCGCGCCACCCTGCGGAGCCTTCCCTGCACTCACCCGAAAAAAATCATCATCAAACACCGACCGGGGCACCGGCACAAGCTCCGCACGTGTGGTCTTTTCCTGGACGCAAGCCACCGAAACCTCCATCGGAAGAGACACATTCACCACGTTTTCACCCGAACCCTCCAGGGCAGAATCCACGTTTTCCGGGGTTTTCACCACACGCGGCACCTCGACCGACGCCACCTCCACCCGAGGCGTCTCCACCCGGGGCTGAATCGGAACCTCCCACCGCGCCGTCGGCAGCGTCGTCCCGGCCAGCATCTTCTCCCGCCGGTCCGTCTGCTCCTGCTGCTTGAAACCCGTGGCAATGACAGTAATTTTCACCTCATCGCCCATCGATTCATCCAAAACCGCGCCAAAGATGATGTTGGCATCCTCATGCGCCGCACTCTGAATCAGGCTCGAAGCCTCATTCACCTCGCTCAGTTTCAGCGAGCTCGACCCGGTAATGTTGATCAGAATCCCCCGCGCCCCATCGATCGCCCCCGCTTCCAGCAGCGGGCTCGCCATCGCCGCAACCGCCGCATTCTTCGCACGATCCTCGCCCGAACGCTGCGCCGTTCCCATCACCGCATAGCCCATGCCGGCCATCGTCGTCTTGACATCCGCAAAGTCGCGGTTGATCACGCCGGGGATGGTGATAATGTCCGAAATCCCCTGCACTCCCTGCCGCAGCACGTCATCGGCAATCCGGAAGCTCTCGAAGAAGCCCGCGTCCTTCGCGACCGCAAGCAGCTTTTCATTGGGGATCACAATGACGGTGTCCACCGAGTCAAGCAGCTCCTGCATCCCTCGCTCCGCCTGCATCATCCGCCGCTTCCCTTCAAAAGCAAACGGCCGAGTCACCACAGCGACTGTCAGCGCGCCCATCTCGCTCGCCAGCGAGGCGATCACCGGCGCCGCTCCAGTGCCGGTTCCACCGCCCAGCCCTGCGGTCACAAACACCATATCCGCGCCCTCTAGCGCCTCTATGATCTTATCGGAGTCCTCGAGCGCCGCTCGCCGCCCCACATCAGGATTCGCTCCTGCGCCCAGCCCGCTCGTTAGCTTGACGCCCAGTTGCAGCTTGACCGGCGCATTCGAAACCTGCAGCGCCTGCACATCCGTGTTCGCCGCGATGAACTCGACCCCCTCCACATGCGCCGCAATCATACGATTCACCGCATTGTTGCCGCCTCCGCCCACCCCAATCACCTTGATCCGCGCTCCGCGGGGCATCTCGTCGTGGTAGTGGATACGAAGGTCATTTTCGGGTACCGCGGACATGTCAGACATGGGGAACGTGTTTCTCCTGGGGTACATCGGGTTTTGCGAAGGCCGTTCGCGCTGTTTCAATTCTGTCATCGCAAAGGCGAAACGACTGCACACCTTTTCCACCGCCGTACCAACCTAGGTACGCACTTCGTGCCGTTCTCCGCTTGGCGTCGCTCCTCCCGATGGTCGGCGTAAGCTTCTGTTTGCGACCAACGGAAGCACCCCGCGAAGCCCAAGACAGCACGAAGTGCCGAAGTGAACGCCCCGCGCAGCGGCCTGTCCGGCAGGACAAGCTTCTGCTTTAAACGCCCTTCTTCATCGGCTCCCAGATGAACTTGTGGATCTGCAGCGAAAGCCGAGCATCCACGCCATCGCCCATCATCCACTCAACGAGCGTCTTTGGATCCAACGTTGCGTTCTCCGTCGTCCGCAGCGGACTCGGATTCTTATCGAACGCCGGGCTCAACAGCACCCCACCCGCCCGCTCGTTCAAGCTGTGCATGGCGATGAACCCGCACGCAAACTCATAATCGGCCCGATCGGTCAGCACAAACTTGACCTCATCCGCCTTGGTCAGCGAGTCCAGATTTTCCATCCGGAAGCTTCCCGCCGCTGCGCCCGCACCCGGACACTTGACATCCACAATCTTATGAACCGCCTTGGGCACTTCATGCAAAGGCCGTTCCCCACTCGTCTCCATCATGAGGGTGTAGCCCTCAGCCAGCAGGCAGTCCATCAACGGCAGCAGTTCCTTAGCCTGCAGCATGGGTTCGCCGCCGGTAAACTCCACCAGCTTGCAGGGCGCAAGACCCCGGATCTGCGCGATTACTTCTTCCTGCGTAACCGGCTTGCCCCCAGTGAAGGTGTACTCGGAGTCGCACCACGCGCAGCGCAGGTTGCATCCCGCAAACCGCACGAAGATACAAGGCAGACCAGCAAAGCTGCTCTCCCCCTGCACGGACTTGTACAACTCAATGAGATACATCGCTACTCGTAATACCGCGCGAAGCTCGTGTCGGTCTCATACAAGCTGCAGTCCTTGACCTTCACCCGTCCGTGCGTCATCTCGTCCAGCTGCTTCGCCGTGTTGTCGAAGAAGTAGCGCGCCAGGTTTTCGGCGGAAGGATTGATCGTCGTAAATGGCTCCAGGTCATTGATCATCTGGTGGTCGAGATACTCGACCACCGGTCGCATCACCTGCTTCAGCAGCTTGAAATCCAGCAGCAGTCCAGCTTCATCCAACTCCGCTCCTACCAATGTCACGAAGACCTTGTAGTTATGCCCATGCGGGTTCTCACACTTGCCGCGGTAGTTCCTTAGGTAATGGCCGGAGGAGAATCCGGCTTCGACCGTCACTTCAAACATTGTGCTTAGACGTCCTTCCAAAAAGCGAGCTTTCAGGCTCAACATCTCCAAAACAGGCTCAGCCTATTCATTGTAGGTGATCCCGTGCCGGGCCGAGCCCGGACCGTGCGAAGACAATAGAAGACCAATACAAGTCACGAAGTGACCGCCCGTGTCGAACGGGCCCGCCCGGCAGGACCTTAGCCCTTACGCCGGGATCGTCGCTCCTGCCGATCCAACTCCGCCCGCCGCTCCGCCTGCTCGAACAGCGTCGAAAGCATCCCGGCCAACGTGATCACCATCCCCAAGACGAGGAATCCAATCGACATCGTCCGCCAGAGCGCAACATCTCCAGGAGAGCCCGGTTGCTGCGCGATATTCGTAAACGAAATCAGCAGGCACACCAACGCGAACCCGCCAAGCGTTGCAGCCAAGATGTACAGATTCCGCCCCATAGCAAGTCTGCTTGAGGATACCGCAGGCAGAGTTATGTCGTAGAGCTCCCGTACGACAGCGCCAAAAGACCAGCTAAGTTCCAGCATCCATCCGGCTCGGCACAGCGAAAAACTCCTCCACATCCTCAATCCGCCCGGTCACCCGATACGGCGGAAGCGAATCCAGAAAAACCTTGCCGTATCTGGACCGCTGAATTCGGGGATCCAGCAACATCAGCACCCCGCGGTCCTCCAGACTCCGGATCAGCCGCCCAAATCCCTGCTTCAGCGTGATTACGGCCGCGGGCACCTGAAGCTCAAAGAACGGCTTACCCCCCGCGCTCTCGATCAGGTCCATGCGCGCCTTCACCACCGGATCCGTTGGCACCGCAAATGGCAGCCGGTCGATGATCACACACGAAAGCTGCTCGCCCTGCACGTCGACCCCCTGCCAGAAGCTTGACGTGCCGAAGAGCACCGCATTCGGCGTATCGCGAAACTGCTGCAGCAGCACATGGCGCGGAGCCGTCCCGTGCAGCAGCAGCGGATACGGCAACTGCGTCAGCAGCGTATCGTGCATGGCCCGCATCGCGGCATAGCTGGTGAACAGGCAGAACGCCCGCCCTTCGGTGATCTCGAGCACTCGCCGCACACGCTCCGCCGCATGCATGGCGAAGTCGGGCTCATTCGGGTTTGGCATGGAGGGTGGCAGGTAAAGCAACGCCTGCCGGGGATAGTCGAAGTGGCTCGGCACAACCAGCTCCCGGTTCAAGCTCAGTCCAAGCCGTCCCGCAATGTGCCCGAACGGGCTCTTGCCGTCGCTCGCACTCACCGTCAACGTAGCGGAGGTTAGCACCACGGACGAGTACGCCTCAAACAAGGAGCTCGTCAGCAGGCTCGACACGTCGATCGGTGTCGCCTGCAACAGCGTCGAGTAAGCCTGATGTCCCACTCCCCTGGCAAAGTTCTTCACCCCACCCGTCGCCCTCCGCTCGATCCAGAACACCGTGTTCGGATCATCGGACTCCAACAAGAACTTCAGGTGCGAGTGAATATCCGCGGTCCGCTTGATCAAGCCCTTAATCTCGTCGACATTCTTCACCTCGCCAAGCTGTCCCTCCAGGCGCTGCAGAGCATTCATCGCCCCTAGATAGGCATCGCCGGACTCCTCCAGAAACTCCGCCCGCCCCTCGAACGGCATGCGTCCGAGAGCCTGAAACCGATGCGCCGGCAGGGCCGCAAAGAACATCCGCGTCCGGTCCTTCAAAATCGCGCAAGCGCTCTCAATGGCCGACGAGGAGGCCTGTTTCGCCCTCAGCATCGTCTCCACATCGCGCACCAGTTCATCCACCCGCGCGTGGCTCAGCCCGATCCCGAAGTAGTTGCTGGCAATCTCCTCCAGCTCATGCGCTTCGTCAAAGATCACCGCAGCCGCATCCGGGAGAATTCCCGCATCCGGCGCGCCGGCCGCCTGCTGCTTGATATTCAAATCCGCGAAGAAGAGATGGTGATTGACGATGATCAGGTCCGACTCAATCGCCTTGCGCCGCATCTGCGTGACAAAACACTGCTCCCAGTCCGGGCAGGTCGACCCCAGACAAGCCTCGGTCCGCGCATCCAGCTTGTTCCAGAGCGAGCTCGTCTCTGGAAGATGATTCAGCTCGCTCCGGTCGCCCGTCGCCGTCGTCTTCTCCCACGTTGCAATGTGGTGGAACTGCTCAATCTCCTCAAGCCCGCTCAGCAGCGGCGAATCCCGCAGCGCATACAGCTTGCTCTTGCAGAGATAGTTCGCCCGACCCTTCATATAGCAAACCTTCAAAGGCCCCAGCACGGATTCCAGAAAGGGCACATCCTTGAAGTAAAGCTGCTCCTGCAGGTTCTTCGTGCCGGTTGAAACAATCACCCGCTGCTGCCGCTCGCGCGCAAAGCGGAGCGCCGGCAGCAGATAGGCCAGCGTCTTTCCTGTCCCTGTGCCAGCCTCCACAATCAGGTGCCGCTTATCTTGCAAGGCAGCTTCCACCGCCTGCGCCATCTCAAACTGCCCCTTGCGATACTCATACGCAAGCGAAGACCTCGAAAGCGCCCCACCAGGAGAGAAAAAGTCGCGCAGCGTCGGCAGCTTCTCAGGCGCGGCAACAGGCGAGATGGGCGCGGCGGCAGACAACTCCTTTCATCATAGCGACGAATTTCAGCGATGGCGAAAGAAAGGCGTAATCAAGCCGCACCCTTCGCCTGCCGCTTCCCGTTTCTTTCCTTCCGCTTGCGTACCCGCATCACCGCGGCAACGTTTTCCTCCACCCACCGCGTCAACGCCTCCACATACGGCACAATCTCCAACCCCAACGTCGTCAGACTGTACTCCACCCTCGGTGGCACCGTCGGAATCACCGTTCGCAGCACAAATCCATCCGCTTCCAGCACCTGCAAAGACTGCGCCAGCATCTTCTCGCTCACGCCGCCGATCCGCCGTCCAAGCTCGCTGAACCGATGCGTCCGCTCACGCAGCATGATCAGAATCAGCATTCCCCAACGCGACGTGACGTGATCCAGCACCTGTCGCGTCGGACAATTCGCATCATACGCATCGCCTTGCTTGCCTACCAGGCGAACACCTTTTTGCTTCGTCGCAGCCTTCATCCAACCAGCTTACCTGAAGGTACGTACTTACAAAAAGTAAGCTTGTGGCCTAGCCTTGTCTCAGCAAGTAGAACCCACCAGGAGAAAGCAATGATCGCAGTCACAGGAGCAAACGGAAAACTAGGCCGCCACGTTATTGAAGGTCTGCTGAAGATCATTCCCGCCAAAGAAATAGTGGCTATAGTACGCAACCCGGCAAAGTCGCAGGATCTCGCCTCGCTCGGCATCCAGCTTCGCACCGCCGATTACGCGAAGCCCGAAACCCTCACTGCAGCCTTTGAGGGCGCAACCAAGGTTCTGCTCATCTCCGGCAATGAGGTCGGCCAACGCATCCCGCAGCACCAGGCCGTCGTCGACGCCGCCAAGCACGCCGGAGCAAGCCTCATAGGCTATACCAGCGTCCTCCATGCCCAGGAGACCACGCTCTCGCTTGCCCCGGAGCACAAGGCCACCGAGCTTTATATCCAGTCCTCCGGCATCCCTTATATCCTGCTCCGTAACGGCTGGTACCTGGAAAACCATACGGAAAACCTCGCCCCGGCGCTCGAACACGGAGTCATCCTCGGCGCAGCAGCGGATGGCCGCTTCGCCTCCGCGACCCGTGCCGACTACGCCGCCGCAGCCGTCCACGTCCTCACCACCGAAGGCCACGCGAACAAAATCTACGAGCTCGCCGGCGACACCGCCTACACCCTTACCCAACTAGCCGCTGAAGTCTCCGCCCAGTCCGGCAACGTAGTCCTCTACAAGAACCTACCCGAGCAGGAGTTCGCCAGGGCTCTTGCCGGCTTCGGCCTGCCCGCACCCGTAGCCGAAATGCTCGCCGCCGCAGACTCCGGAGCCGCTAACGGCGAACTCGACGACTCCACCCACACGCTCAGCCGCCTCATCGGCCGCCCCACCACGACCCTTAACACAACCGTAGGAGTCGCCCTGAAGTCCTGATCGCACAAGAGAAGCGATGCGCACTCTGCGGTCGCTCCTCGGTCCAGGCTCAGCTTTCCCGGCCTTCCGCGACCTCGTCCCTATAATGAGACATGGCGCCGTGCGTCCGACAAGAAGGCTCAATCCATGGCAGCGAAGAAGACCACCAAGCGTCTAGGCAAGAAGCACCGGCAGGCCAGCACCCGGCCCAAGAAGGGTCGCGCTCCCAAATCGACTCCCACCACCGGAGCCACCGGCAAGCTCGACCCACGCAAGCGCAAGCTCGTCGCCACCAAGCGCGCCAAGGAAGCCGCCAAGAAGACCGTCTCCCGCCGCTCGCCCGAGTTTGAAGCCAAGCGCACGATCACGGGCGACGACGCCGAAAAAACACTCGGCCGCAACTCCGCCAAGACCCCGCAGGATCGCCCCGCGCGTGAGCCCCGCAAGCCCGTTTCCCGCATCACTGCCAACCAGGACCCCACGGAGAAAGAGTGGCGCGAAGCCGAACTTGCCGCCCTCCAGCACTCCGTCACGACCGAATCCGCAGCCGCCCTCGCGCTTCCGCTGATCGCCATCTGCGGCCGTCCAAACGTAGGCAAGTCCACCCTTTTTAACCGCCTGACAGGCAGCCGCCGGTCGATCGTCGGCGATGAGCCCGGCATCACGCGCGACCGCATCTACGGCGAAATCGAATGGCAGAACGTTCACGCCCGCCTCGTCGACACCGGCGGCGTCATCCCGGACGATGAAGCCCTCATCCCCTCAGAAATCTTTCGCCAGGCCCAGGTCGCCCTTGACGAAGCCGACGCCATCGTCATGGTCGTCGACGGCCGTACTGAGCTCGCCTCGCCCGACATGGAACTCGCCCGCCTGCTGATCCGCGGCGGAAAACCGCTCTTCCTCGCCGTCAACAAGATCGACGCCGACTCCATGATGGCCGCAGCGGAAAACTTCCGGCGCCTCGGCTTCAAAAACGTCCTTCCCATCTCCGCCGAGCACGGCTCCGGCATCGGCGACCTCCTCGACGAGGTCTTCGCCTCCCTTCCCGCACCGGACCAGGGCGAAGAAGAGGAAGAAGCCCCCGAGTTCGCCCCCTTCGACGAAGAGATCGAAGCCGAAGAGCGCGAGGCCGCGGAAGCTGATCCCAATCGCCCGCGCACCCTCCGCTCCCACGGTGAGTACGAATCGCGAGAGACCAAGGTCGCCATCATCGGCCGCCCCAACGTCGGCAAATCCACCCTCCTCAACGCGCTTACCGAAACCGACCGGGCCATCGTCAGCCCCATCGCCGGAACCACCCGCGACGCAGTCGACGAGATCGTTGAGCGCAAGGGCCACATCTTCCGCTTCGTCGACACGGCCGGCATTCGCAGGAAAGGCAAAACCAAGCTGATGGCGGAAAAACTCTCTGTCATCATGGCCCGCAAGCACCTGGAAGCCGCGGACGTCTCGCTGCTCGTCATCGATGCCGCCGAGGGCGTAACCGGCATCGACGCCAACATTGGCGGCTACGCGCATGAGTCCGGCCGCTCCGTCATCATCGTCATCAACAAATGGGACTTGATGACCACTGCCCGCACCGACGGCAAACCTCCAGCCGACCAGAAGGTCTACACCCAGCAGGTGCGCGACGCCCTCAAGTACCTCGACTACGCCCCGCTGCTCTTCATCTCTGCCTCTGAAAGCAAGGGCCTCGAAGGCCTCTTCGCCAAGATCGAGCTCGTAGCCCGCGAGCGCCGCAAGCGCGTCTCCACCGGCCAGATGAACCGCTTCCTGGAACACGTCGACTTCCAGAAGGCCTCCGTCCCGATGAACCGGCGCATGCGCATCTACTACATGACGCAGGCGCAGGTAGCCCCACCGACCTTCGTCCTCTTCACCGACCGCGACGTCAAGATGCACTTTTCCTACGAGCGCTTCCTCGCCAACCAGATCCGCGCCTCCTTCGGCTTCATCGGAAGCCCCATCTGGTTCAAGACACGCCCGCGCAACAAGAAAAAGGTCGAGGAGTAAGCCCCATGCCGCCCGCCCGGACCTTCCGCGGCGTTCAAGCGATGCGCGGCATCGCGGCCTGCATGGTCGTCCTCTTTCACGCGACGGAGAACTGGTCCATCGCGACCACCGGCACGGACACCCACGCCTGGTTTGCCGGAGCCTCCGGGGTTGATCTCTTCTTCATCATCAGCGGCTTTGTCATGGCGACCAGCAGCCTCGGCGGCGCAAACGGCTCGCATGCTGCATGGCTCTTTCTCAAGCGCCGCTTCGTGCGCATCTATCCGCTTTATTGGCTGATCACCGCTTTGCTGTTCGCCAAGATCACCCTCGGCTTGGTTCACAACCACGCCAACGCAAATCCAATCCGGCCCCTCTACGCGCTCTGCTCTTTCCTCCTGATCCCCTGCAAAGACGCACACGGCGACGTCTTTCCCTTGCTCGGAACCGGGTGGACACTTACCTTTGAGATGTTCTTCTATCTCTGCTTCGCCGGCGCGCTCTGGCTGCGCCGCAGCGTCCTCATTGCACTCACCGTCGTGCTCGGCCTGCTCAGCCTCGGCGCACTTCTGCGAACACCGGCGTGGCCCGCTGCAACGATCCTCCTTAGTCCGCTCCTGCTGGAATTCCTCGCGGGCCTATGGCTCGGAAAGCTCACACAGCGCGTCCATCCTCAAAGACGACCCCTCGTAGCGGCGCCGTTTGGAGCCATCGCTCTCCTTGCCCTCTGGTCCCTGCCCATGCCTGCCGGAAATCCTTTCACCCGCCTCGAGTGGGGCCTGTTGGCCCTGCTTGCGCTTAACGCGACCGTACAGCTTGAGCCCCGCATCGGCTCCCACATCCCGCGCTGGCTCCTGCTCCTCGGCGACGCTTCCTACTCCATCTATCTCACCCACGCACCCCTCATGGGCCTCTGGACCTTCCTGCTCAAACGCGCCCACGTCCTCGTCTTCGGCCGCGTCCTATGGCAGGACGATGCCATCACCATGGCCTTCTCGCTTCCGCTCTCAGCGATCATCGGCGTCCTGACCTACCTGGCCGTCGAGCGGCCCCTCAACCACTTTGTCCA
Organism: uncultured Granulicella sp.; assembly: GCA_964282815.2. Classification (GTDB taxonomy): domain Bacteria; phylum Acidobacteriota; class Terriglobia; order Terriglobales; family Acidobacteriaceae; genus Edaphobacter. The sequence continues at coordinate 166,719 of CBDIOH010000008.1, read as the reverse complement.
ACATCTCGCCGGCTTCCGCCGCCCTGTTCAGACCGAAGCCGCCAAGGTACAGCCAGGAGATGGCCAGGAAATAGCCTTCACACTCACGCCAGCGCCGGGTCCATGGGGAACCGAGGCCCATCCTCCTCATCGTCGTCTTTCTCATCCTTCGAAGCGCCCGGCGGAGGAGGCGTAAACGGCCGCCCGGGATCATGTTCGGGTTCCTTCTTCGGATGAAGCAGATCGTCGATCAAACTTGCCAGCCTGGGAACATTCGCCATAGAAACCCTCGATATACCCTTGCAGCTTACGCGCATCCCTCGGCCGAGCGCTACAACGCCGTGAGAATTTGGTCCTCGACGGTCGCCGCGGAACGTTCGCCTCCGCGCCAAGCGCTCCAGGCCGCTAACGCCCGTTCGCACTGGATCCGGTGCCTTTCCTTCTTGTCCCGGATCCTCTTACGCAACTCTTCCTCGAGCGGCGGCAGCAGATCGAAGGTAATGTTCGCCGGCTGAAACCTCTTCGCCTCCGCATGGCAGATGTAGTGAACCAGACTTCCATGCGCTGAGGCCCGCGGAGCCGCAACAGGCGCACGCCCGGATATCAACTCTCCCGCAAAGATTCCCGCCAGCATCCCCGCCGCAATCGACTCCGTATACCCCTCAACCCCGGAAAGCTGACCGGCAACCAGAATATCCGGCCGAGCCTTCAGCTGCAGTGTCTCCGTCAACAGCGTAGGCGAGTTGATATACGTATTCCGATGAATCTGCCCATACCGAAGAAACTTCGCACGCTCCAGCCCTGGAATCATGCGCAGGATGCGCGCCTGCTCGCCAAACTTCAAGTGATTTTGAAATCCCACTAGATTGTAACTATCCGCGCGCAAATTCTCGCTGCGCAGCTGCACCGCCGCATACGGCCAGCGCCCGGTCTTCGGATTGGTCAACCCCGCAGGCTTCATCGGCCCAAACCGCAGCGTATCCCGCCCCCGCCGGGCCGTCTCCTCAATCGGCAGACATCCCTCAAAGTACTGTGCCTTCTCCCACTCCTTGGTCTCCGCCTGCTCCGCCGTAGCCAGCGCGTCGATAAACGCGGCGTACTCTTCCTTGGTGAACGGGCAGTTGATGTAATCGGCCGAACCCTTGTCCCAACGAGCCGCGAAGTAAACCCTGTCCATGTCGATCGTCGATGCGTCCACAATCGGCGAGATGGAGTCATAAAAGGCCAGGTGATCGCTCCCGGTAATCGCCTGCAAAGCCTCTGTCAGAGCCGGTGAGGTCAGCGGTCCGGTCGCAAGAATCGTCAGCGCCGCCGCATCCGGATGCAAGTGCATAACCTCTTCCCGCACAATCGTGATCCGCGGCTCCGCCTCTAACCTCTCCTTCACCAACCGGGAAAACACCTCCCGATCCACCGCCAGCGCATGCCCTGCAGGCACCGCGCTTGCATCCGCGTCCTTCAGTAGAAAACATCCCGCAGCCCGCATCTCCGCCTTCAACAGCCAAGGCGCCGAGTTCTCCGATTCACTCTTCAGCGAATTCGAACAAACCAACTCGGCGAAATCGGAGGTCTGATGCGCCTCGGTCGAACGCAGAGGCCGCATCTCGAAAAGCTCCACCTCGCACCCAGCCCTGGCAGCTTGCAGCGCCGCCTCCGGACCCGCCAAACCCCCGCCAATCACCCGCACCCGCCGACCGCTCAAACCGTCACCGCCGCAAAAGCGCGAAGTCCCTCATCTGCCACCCGCATAATCCTCCACTCGGTCATCATCTTCGCCCCGGCCCCCTCATAGAACCCGATCGCCGGCGCATTCCACTCCAGCACATCCCATTCCAGCCGCACGCATCCCTCGCTCACTGCCACCTGCGCCACATGCGCCAGCAACGCCTTTCCGATACCTTTCCCACGCAGCCCATCGGTCACATACAAGTCTTCCAGCCGGATGCCGTGATGACCGCGCCACGTCGAATAGCTCTCGAAGAAAAGCGCAAACCCCGCAGTCACACCCTCCCACTCCGCCATCACGCAGCGAAACTTCGGGTCTGATCCGAAGCCGTCACGAAGCAGGTCCGCCTCGCTTGCCTCTACCGCATCTGGCTCCCGTTCGTACAACGCAAGCTCCCGGATAAAGCGCAGAATGGTCCCCACGTCCTCCGGCACAGCCGGCCGAATCAAAACTCCCATCACTTCCCCGCATCCTTCTTGCCCGCGTCCGCGACTGCGGGCTTTTTCTCCACCTTCGGCTGCACCGCCAGCCACGTGTTGAACGGCAGCGAGAACCCGAACAGCTCATGCTTCTCCGCATGCGCATCCACGTAATGCATCATCTTGACGTAAAGCTCAGATCCCTTCAGCACCGGATCGTCGATCCCCCGCGTGTCATAAAACACGTATCCCGCCCGCGTGGAATGCGGCGGCACGGTCGTTGACTGAAACCCAAAGTCTTCGTCATCGCTCACGATTTTCTTATCGATCGGCTCCTTGTGGATCGTCACCGGAATCAGCGGGATCTTCGTTCCTTCCGCATACTTCTTCGAAAAAAACCGGCGATTCAAGTCCTCATCGCTCGCCGCCGGCTCTTTGTCACCTTCGGCCGGCAGAAACTGTATCCGCACATCATCCAGGATCACCGCCTCATCCCGGTCGTTGGTCACGATCACCCGCACCGGTAAAAACCCATGCGAAACATACGCCAGCCGGAAGAACTTGCAGTTTTCTTCTTCGGTGCAAGGATCCGCCGCGACAGTCACCTTCTCGTTCTCATGCACATCATGCAGCGGATACTCCACCGCCGGCTTCACCGGAGGCGCCGGACGAGGCTTATCTCCGCCCCAGGCCACCCCGGCCAACAGCACCGCCCCGACCCCCGCCATCGCTCGCCAAACTCTCATCCGCCGCCGCTCCTCCCGCATCCCTTCCATCGTATAGACGTTCGCGCGCGCCATCTTGCTACGCCCGTTTGATTCCCACCCCTTCAAGTGTCATCCTGAACTCATGAAACATTCTCTCCCGGCCTGTGTCCTGCTCGCCTGCGCCCTAAGCCTTGCCGTTCCACCGCACGCCCCGGCTCAAACCCACGAGCAGGGAGCCTGGCGGGCCTCCAGCAAGACCGCCAAGGCCATCACCGGCGACCTCGCCTTCACCGCCGACAAGCTCTACATCAACCTCCTTCCCTTCACCATCGCCGAAATCCGCGTACTCAAACCGGAGGAAGTCTCCGCCGTCTTCAATCCCGACGATGCCCCCACCTTCCCCGGCACCCTCTACCGCCTCAGCATCCCGGCCACGCGCAAGTTCCTCCACAACAACACCCTCTGCGGCTCGGACGACACCCAATGGATCGTCGCCTACGCCAACGGCCGCAGTCTCTCGCTCGCCTTTTTCTCCGGCAACACGATGCCCGTCCTTACCCCCGAGGCGATCCCTAACTCCACCGACCTCTGCGGCACCTATAGCTACGTCCGCTAGCGAGCCCGTCAGGAGCCCACGCCGCCCTTGTTTCTTCTCGCCTACAGCGCGCTCCTCACCCTTGTCCTGCTGCTCGCCTCGCCATGGTGGCTCTACCGCATGGCGACCACCCAACGCTATCGCGAAGGCCTGGACCAGCGCCTCGGCCTCCTCCCTCCAGCCTTAAAACAAGCCGTATACCAAGCCCAATCAGAGGGACGCCGCACCCTCTGGCTCCACGCCGTCTCCGTCGGCGAGCTCCTCGCCGCCGCCCCACTCATCGAAGCCCTTCAAACCGCACTCCCTAACCATCTCATCGTCATCTCCACCACCACCGCCACTGCCCAGAAGCTCGCCAAAGAGAAACCGGAGCGCTACGACCCCGCCCACGTCTTCTATCTTCCACTCGACCTCGCCACACCCGTCCGCCGCTTCCTCAACCTCATCCGCCCCGACCTCCTGCTCCTCATGGAGTCCGAGCTCTGGCCCCGCCTCATTGCTGAGTGCCACAGCCGTCAAATCCCCATCGCCGTCGCCAACGCCCGCATCTCCGACCGCTCCTTCCCCCGTTATAAAGCTCTCCGTGTCCTATGGCGCCCCATCCTCGCCAAGGTCGATCTCTTCCTGGCCCAATCGGAAGAGACCGCCGACCGCCTTCGCACCCTTGGAGTCCCCACCGGCCGCATCCTAATCCCCGGCAACCTCAAGTACGACCTCGCTCCCCCAAAGCTGACTCCAGTCGCCGAACTCATCCGAATCGCAGCGGGCTCGCGCGAGATCATCATCGCGGGAAGCACCGTCTCCGGCAGCACCGTCAATGAGGAAGAACTCGTCTCTAAAGCCATGGACAATATCTGGCAGCTCTGGCCGAACGTCCTGCTCATCCTCGCGCCGCGCCATCCGAACCGATTCCCTGACGCATACTCCATCGCAGCCAGCCGCGGCGTTACCTCCGCTACAGAGCTCCTCGCCGGCAAGGCAATGCCTGACAAACCCCGTCAGACCATCCTGCTCGACACCGTCGGCGATCTCGCCTCGGTCTATTCGCTCGCCAGGGTCGCCTTCATCGGAGGCAGCCTCGTACCACGAGGCGGCCATAATCCGCTTGAGGCCGCCCGCTTCGGAGTTCCCATCGTGATGGGCCCGTCCTACGAAAACTTCCGTGAAATCGTCGAGGATATGGAGGCGGCTAAAGCCATCCGCATCGTCGCTCAGGACGATCTGAGCGACGCCTTCTTCCACCTCTACATGAACCAGTCCTCCGGCCCGCGTGCCAAACTCTTCTTCGAATCGCAAACCGGAGCCACCACCCGCACTTTAGCCGCACTCCTCCCTTTGATCACCGAGGGCAAGCCGTGAAAAGGCCCATCCTGCTTCCGCTCGTCCCGCTTTACGCCGCCGGCCAGGCCCTGCAGAACGCCCTTGCGCCGGCTCCCAGGAGCCTCACTCGGCCGGTCGTCAGCGTGGGCAGTCTCTCCGCTGGCGGCGCGGGGAAGACCCCGGTCGTACTCGCGCTCGCCAGCCTCTTGCGCGCCCACGGGATCGCCGTTGACGTCCTCACCCGCGGTTACGGCCGCACCTCCACGCGCCCCGAGCAGGTCGACCCCTCCGGTCCCGCAATCCGCTTCGGCGACGAGCCTCTCCTGCTCGCCCAGACCGGGGTCCAGCCTGGTCTCAACGTCTTCGTCGCGCCCAGCCGCTACCAGGCAGGCCAGCTCTCCGAATCCCTCTACCCCTCCACTCAGCTTCACCTTCTCGACGACGGCTTCCAGCACCGCCGCCTCGCCCGTTCGCTCGACCTGGTCCTCGTAACCGCGAAAGATCTCGCCGACCACCTCATCCCGGCCGGAAACCTTCGCGAGCCCCTAAGCGCCTTGCGCCGCGCCGACATCCTCATCCTTCGCACCAACGAAGCCGAAGCCCTTACCCCCGCCCTCCGCCTCCATACCCAAGCCCCAATTTGGCTCATTGAGCGGACGATCTCGATTCCCCCGGCGCTTGCCTTCAGCCCGGTGGCCTTCTGCGCCCTCGCCCGCCCCGACGCCTTCTTCGCTGATGTCACCCGGGCTCTGCGTCCAAGAGGCCTCACCCTGGCCGGAACCCTCATCTTCCCGGACCATCACCCGTACACCTTCCAGAACATCCGCGCCATGCGCCATGTCGCCGCCAAGACGCGCGCCAGCGCCTTCCTGACCACCGCCAAGGACGCCGTCAAGCTCACACCCGCCCTACTACGCGCCCTCACGGAAGAGATTACCCTCCACATCGCCGGCCTCACCGTTAGCTTTCAAGATGAAGCCGCCGTCTGGAGAGCCCTTCAACCGCTCGTCGAGACCTCTAGCCCTCCCATCATGCGAAAATGAACGCTTGGCACCCGCACGCCCAATCCGCCTCCTGCTGGTCCGCACCGGAGCCATGGGAGACATCCTCCACGCCCTTCCCGCCGTCACCGCCCTTCGCCAGGCCCACCCCGACTGGCACCTCGCCTGGGCCGTCGACCCCCACTGGGCACCCCTGCTTCCCCAGCACCTGATCGACACCATACATCTCGTTCCCACGAAAGCCTGGAACCATCGTCCGCTCTCCCCAGCCACCTTCGCCGGCATCTTCACCCTCCGCCGCATCCTCCGCGCCGCCCATTACGACCTCGCCGTCGACCTTCAGGGCACCATCCGTTCTGCCATGATCGGCCGCCTGGCCGGCGCCCCACGCTTCTTCGGCCCCGAAGCTCCCCGCGAGCGACAGGCCCATCTCCTCTATCTCACCCGCATCCCCCTCCGCCAGCCCCACGTCATCGACCAGGCCGCCGAGCTCCTCTCCGCCGCCACCGCCACCCCACTCACCCCCACACCCGTTTCTCTAACCCCATCCCCCGCCGCGCAGACCTGGTTCGAAGCCGAAATCGGCACTCCCGGCTACATCCTGCTCTGCCCCACCGCCGGCTGGGGAGCCAAGCAGTGGCCCGCCGAACACTTTTCTCAACTTGCCGCCGAACTCCGCGCCCAGGGCCACAAAGTCCGCACAAATTCATCCTTAGACTGCACAATCGAACAACTCCTTGCCCTCACCACCTACGCCTCCCTCGTGATCGGCGGCGACACCGGCCCCATCCATCTGGCCGCTGCACAAGGCATCCCGACACTCGCCCTCTTTGGCCCCACCGACCCCGCCCGCAACGGCCCTAACTTTCCCAGAGCCCGCACCCGAACCCTCCGCCACCCTTCCAGCCGCCTCGACCATCGCCGCCACCCCCAAACGGACCCCGGTCTTCTGCAAATCACCGTGGACGAGGTCCTCGAAGCCGCCCTGATCCTCCTCGCGCAAACTCCGTTCCAACTTTCGAAAGAAGCTCAACTCCATGCCTGATGCGTCCGGCAGAGGCTCCCGGCAGCGCACCGCCTATCAACGGATAGCCAAACGCATCCGCGTCCCTATGGGCTTCGCCTTCGCCGCGCTCTACCTCGGCTTTGCCCATCCGAGCATCCTCTCCGTCATCCTGAGTCTCCTCCTCGTCCTCCCCGGCCTCTGGCTCCGAGCCTACGCCTCCGGCTATGTCAAGAAAAATCAGGAGCTCACCACCACCGGCCCCTACGCCCACACCCGCAATCCGCTTTACCTCGGCTCCATCCTCATAGCCTTCGGCTTCGCCGGCGCCTCAGCTTCATGGGTCATCCTGATCCTCCTTGCAGCACTCTTCGCCATCCTCTACACCCCCACCATCCAGGGCGAAGAAGCCTTCCTCCGTGCCAACTTCCCCGCCTTCGACGCGTACGCCAAATCTGTGCCCCGCCTGCTCCCGCGCCTCACCTCCGTTTCGAGCGACGCCGCCCCCGGCGTCTTCTCCAGAGCCCTCTACCTCCAACACCGCGAGTACAATTCCCTAATAGGTTCCGTGGCGATCTACCTGGCTCTCATCCTGCGTCTCTGGTTCGATCACCTGCACGCCTTTGCTCTGCCCACTGCCTTCTGACCCGCCCACCGACAGCCCCGAGCTGCCAAAATCCAAGCCCCCGGTGACGCCCTTTGCAAATCGCTCGAACCTTCGTCCTTCTCACCCCGGCCATCCTCGCTCCCGCCGCCCAAAGCCAGATCCTTGGCCTTGGCAAGGCCGCCCCCCCGGTCATCATTCCCACTCTCATCCCGCCCGACCCAGCCTTCGCCTTCCCTCAGCGCCAAACCCTCACCTTCAACGTAGACTGGCGCGTCTTTACCGCCGGAACCGCCGTTTTTCACGTCGAGCAGCAAGGCACCGTCCAGAAAGTTTCCGCCACAGCCGACACCGTCGGCAACGTCAACATGCTCTTTCCCGTCATCGACAAATTTCAGTCCGGCTTCGATACCAAAGCGGGCTGCTCCACCGGCTTCTCCAAGCAGCTCTCCGAAGGCCGCCGCAAGGTCACCAGCGACCTTACCTTCAGCTACCAGCAGGGCAAGCAGGACGAAGTCTCCAAAAATCTGGTAAAAGGTACCACCGCCAACCACGAGGCCAATGTCCCTGCCTGCGTCCAGGACTCCCTGTCAGCCATCTTCTACGTAGCCAGCCGTCCCCTGATCATCGGCCAGACCGTCCGCTTCCCGCTCGCAGACTCCATGCGCACCGTCACCGTCACCATGAAGGTAGAAGCTAAGGAAGAGATCAAAACCCCCGCCGGAACCTTCCAGACCATCCGCGTCCAACCCACCGCCGAAGAGGGCATCGTAAAAAATCGCGGCAACATCTGGATCTGGTACACCGACGACGCCCGCCACATGCCCGTCCAAATCCGCGCCCGCCTCTTCTTCGGCACCATCACCTTCCACCTCCAGAGCGTCGAAGCCAAATGATCCCCGAAGAAGAAAGACTAGTCCCCGTAGGCCGCTTTCTCGACCCCTCAGAAGCCCAACTCGCCCGCGGCATGCTCGAGTCCTCCGGCATCGAGGTCTTCCTCCAGGGAGTCAACGCCAATGCTATTGTCCCCCTGGCCTTCCGCGTCCGCCTCTCCGTCCACCCAGCCGACGAAGAAACCGCCCGCGTCCTGCTAGCCGAAGCCGAACTAGCCGACTAGAGCAAGGGAAAAGGGACAAGGGGAAAGAACGCGGCGTGATGATTCCTCATCCCTCTTTCCTGGAGCGCCCATACAGATCAAACAGGCGACAGAAAGGAGCCAAATGAAGAAAGCCATCCTCTGTCTCTCCGGCGGCATGGACTCCGGCGTCTGCGCCGCCCTCGTCGCGCGCACCCACTCCCTCTACGCCCTCCACGTCTCCTACGGCCAGCGAACCGAATCTCGCGAGTTCCTCGCCGCCCAGGACATCGCCCGCCTCACCGGAGCCAAAGACTTCCTCCACCTGAAACTCGATCTCTTCCGCCGCATCGGAGGCTCCGCCCTCACCGACGCCTCTATCCCCGTCCCCAAAGCGCCCGCCGAGGAAGCCTCCCTCGGCGCCGAGATCCCCGTCACCTACGTCCCCTTCCGCAATGCCCACTTCCTCGCCGCCGCCGTCAGCTGGGCAGAGGTCCTCGGCGCGGAAAAGGTCGTCATCGGCGCCGTCGAGCAGGACTCCTCGGGCTACCCCGACTGCCGTCCCGCCTACTATGAAGCCTTTAACGCCCTCATCCGCCAAGGCACCAAAGAAGGCAGGATCCAAGTCGAAACCCCGCTCATCCATCTCAAAAAAAGCCAGATCGTCCGCCTTGGAGTTGAACTCGGCGCACCCTTGCATGTAACTTGGTCATGCTATTCAGGCGAAGCAGATGCCTGCGGGATCTGTGACAGCTGCGTTCTTCGCCTCCGAGCCTTCCGCGAGGCCGGAACCGAAGATCCCATCCCATACGCCCCCGGAATAGCTCGCCCAGGCATCTGATTTACAGTCAGAAGGTAACGTCACACCGAAATGCGCGGCTCGATGCAGCGCGGGAGAATGCAGTGAAGATACTCATCAAACTTGGCACCGCAGCCACCCTCACCTTCGCCTCCCTGGCGACCGTCGCCGCAACCCAGCCGCCCAGCGCGTTCGCCCAGACCACCCCTGCCGCTCCAACCGTCGCCATTCACGGCCACGTCAATAACCCCCTTGGCGAGCCCGTCAAAAGCGCGGAGATCAAGCTCTCCACGGACAAAACCGGTCCCAGCAAAGATCGTAAATACGAGTACACCTTCCCCCTCGATAACAACGGTGATTACAAGGGCGACGGCATCAAGCCCGGCGAATACATCATCGTCGTTTACTCCGAGGGCAAGGTCATCGACTATCTCACGCCGCCAGCCTTCAAGCCCGGCCCCGACCAGACCCTCAACTTCGACATGACTCGCGAGGAGTACATCAAGAGCCTCACCCCGGAAGAGCGCACGGCCATTGAAGAGGTCAAAAAGAAAAACGCCGGAGCCAACGCCTATAACGCCAAGATCGCCGACATCAACAAGACCCTCACCCAGGCGCGCGCCGATGCCAAATCCGGAAATACCGCCGCCGCCATCACCGCCATGCAGGGCCTCACCCAGCAGAAGCCCGACGAAGCCCTCCTTTGGATCACCCTCGGCGAAGTTCAGCTAACCGACGCCAACGCCGCTGCCAAAGCCGCCCGCGCCGCCCACACCTCCCCCATGGACGCCGCAATCGTCCAGAAGTACACCGACTCCGTTACCTCTTACCAGAAGGGCATCGACCTCAACGCGAAAGCCGCCAAGCCCAATCCAGAGTTCGTAGCGACCGCGTACCTGAACATGGGCGAGGGTCTCGCTAAATCCGGCAAGAACCAGGAAGCTGCAGACGCCTACGAAAAGGCCGTGAAGGCCAACCCCACCCTCGCCGCCTCCGCCTATTTCAACGAGGCAGCGACCTTCTATAACTCGCAAAAGCTCCCTGAAGCCGCAGCCGCGGCCGACAAGGGAATTGCAGCCGATCCCAACCGCGCCGACCTCTACTACATCAAGGGCCAGGCGCTCATCCCCAACGCCACGGTCGACGCCAAAACCCAGAAGATCGTAGCCCCTCCGGGCTGCGTCGAAGCCTACCAGGAGTATCTCGAGCTTGACCCCAACGGCGCCCACGCCGCCGAGGTCAAAGACCTCCTCACCAACCTCGGACAGCCCATCAAAAACAGCTTCAAAGCCTCCAACGGAAAGAAGAAGTCCTGAACACCCAACAACCGAGGCCCCAGAGTCGCTTGAGACCCTGGGGGTTTTCTTGTCTCAGGAGCTTAAGGGGCACGGCTTCATCGCCAGCTGAAAAAGCCCGTCCTGCTTCAGGTACGGCTTCAGCCGTGCCATTCACCATCGCCCCGAAGGCGACCTTAGCCGCTGAATCAGCCTCCTCCAGAGCTCCCATGACCTCCGCACCCCAGATCGTCCTGGACTTCGAATCCGCGCTCACCCTCCTGCGAACCCGAGCCGGTACACTTCGCACTCCCGCTCAATCTGAATCAATCCCCCTGGCGCAGTCCCTCTCCCGCGTCCTCGCCGCAGCTGTCCGGGCCGACCGCGACCAGCCTCCCTTCGATCGCTCCACCCGTGACGGCTTCGCCCTCAGCGCCGCCCACTTCACACAAACCCGACAAGCCAAGATCACAGGAACCCTCAAAGCCGGCGACTCTTGGAACGGGCCGCCACTCGCACCAGGCGAAGCCATCGAGATCATGACAGGCGCTCCCGTTCCAGCCGACGCAGACGCCGTCGCCATGGTAGAGCACGTAACCCGGGACAAAGCCGTCCTCACCGCCGTCCCTGATCGCCTTTGGTCTCCCGGCGAAAACATCGTTCCCCGCGCCGCCGAAGCCCGCGCCGGCCACTGTCTCATCCCCGCCCGAACCCTCGTCACCGCCGCAGAGATCGCCCTCGCCGCCGCCTGCGGCCAACCTACCCTCACAGTCTTCCGCCAACCTGCCATCGCCATCGTTGCCACCGGAGACGAGCTCGTCGAGCTTGACGGAACCAGGAACACACTAGCCCCGCAGCAGATCTGGAACTCCAACTCCCACGCCCTCGCCGCCCTCGTCACTGCCGCCGGAGCCGACCCATACCGCCTGCCGATAACCCCAGACACCCGCGAAGCCGTCGCCGCAAGCCTTGAACGCGCCCGCCAGGCAGACCTCATCGTCTTCTCCGGCGGTGTCTCCATGGGACAGTACGACCTTGTCGAAGAGGTCCTCCAAGCCGCCGGAGCCGAGTTCCTCTTCACGGGCGTCCGCATGCAGCCCGGCAAGCCAGTCGTCTTTGGCCGCCTGCCCGCCATCGCTTCGCGCCCGGAAACGTATTTCTTCGGCCTCCCTGGAAACCCCATCTCCACCCAGGTCACCTTCCATTGCTTCGTCGAGCCTTTTCTCCGCACCCTGGCCGGAGCCCTTCCGTCCGCTCCCCGCTGGGCTCTCGCCACCCTCACCCAGCCTGAACCTCGTAAGCCGGACCTCACCCGTCTCCTTCCAGCCCACATGGCCGGCACCCAGATCACCATCGTCCCTTGGCAAGGCTCAGGAGACCTCGCCGCGAACGCCCGAGCCAACTGCTACGCAGAGCTCCCCGCCGGCTCAGGCACCATCCCCGCCGGGACCCCTGTCAGAGTCCTGTTACGCTAGCTTCGCTGGAGACAGAGCAGCTGTCGTCGCTGTTGCTCGTTCCGCTTTCCTTGTCATCCTGAGCAAAGCGAGGGACCTGCTTCTGCTTTTACCTACCCGCACAACCTAGAAGGAACAGATGCCAGAAAAGCTCTCCCACTACGATGCCTCCGGCCAGGCCCACATGGTCGACGTCTCTGCCAAACCAGCCACCCATCGCTCCGCCACCGCCGCCGCCTTCGTCGAGCTTTCCCGCGCCGTCCTCACCGCCCTTCCGCAAAATCCTAAAGGGAATCCGCTCGAGGTAGCCCGCTTCGCCGGCATCCAGGCCGCCAAGCAGACCTCGACCCTCATCCCCATGTGCCACCCCTTGGCCCTCACTCACATCGACGTTCAAGCCACCATTACGGACGGTGGCGTTGCCATAGAAGCTACCGCCACCACCACCGCAGGAACCGGCGTTGAAATGGAAGCGATGGTCGCTGCCTCCATCGCTGCCCTCACCGTCTACGACATGACCAAGGCGCTTGACAAGTCCATCCGTATCCGCGAGATCGTCTTAGTCCGAAAATCCGGAGGCAAATCAGGCGATTATGACCGCTCCTGAAGGAAGTCTACGCGCCGAGCAACGCTCGGGCCACGCGACGCCCAGGACAAGTCACGAAGTGACCGCCCCACGCGAAGTGGGCCCGTCCGGCAGGACGAAGCCTTCACGCCCCCCTTCATAAAGATCTTGCAAGTCCGGCTTTCCCCAGATAATCCCCATCTCCACGGGAGTCTTCCTCAATCCCTCCCGCGTACAAACCGTCACCCCGCCCTTAGGACAAAGCTTCAAACATCCCACCCGGATCACATGGAAGCTGACCGGCGAAACATCTCGCTCCGCCAGCTTCTTCAACCCCTTTCGGATTTCCAGCCCTCCATCCAGCTTCCGTTCACACTTTCCGCAAACCAGCAAGACCTGCCCTTCACGCTTCGCCCGATAGGTCTTCATACCGCCGTCGCCAGCGTCACCGCAAATAATTCCCCTGCGTCTTTATACGTTTCGGCAACCGCAAACCCCGCATCGCCCAGCAGCCCGGACAAGCTGCCCTCATCGAACTTGTAGCTATTCTCCGTATGAATCGTCTCCCCTGCTGCAAACTCGACGCGCACCCCATCCACCGTCACCGCTTGCCGGACCAAGGACTCCAAATGCATCTCCATCCGAGACTCCACCGCATTCCAACGTGCGAGATGGCGGAAGCAGTTCACCTCGAACCCCGCTCCCAGCTCTCGGTTCAGCCGCACCAGTACATTCCGGTTGAACGCCGCCGTCACCCCAGCCGCATCATCGTAAGCCGCCATCAACGAAGCCACCGTCTTGTTCGGCCCCGGAGCCAGATCCGTCCCCAGCAACAGACCATCCCCTGGCTCCAACTGCCCTCGCAGCCCCCGCAAGATCCCCAATGCCTCGACCGGCGTGAAGTTGCCGATGCTGGACCCGATATAGAGCGCCAACACCCTCGCTCCGTGGGGCCGCTCCACAGCAAACCCTTCAGTAATGTAGTTCGCCACCTGCGTCGTGACGACAACCCCCGGAATCTCCCGCTCCAGCGTCCGCCTCGCTTCGTCCAGCGCTGACCCGCTCACATCCACCGGCTGATACAACACTCTGCCTTGCCGTTGGGCAGCCGCCCGCAACACGATCCCGGTCTTGGTCGCCGTCCCAGCCCCAAGCTCGACAACGGTAACCGGCCCGCCCACGGCCTCCAGAATCTCCCTCGACCGAGCCTTCAGGATCCCCCGCTCGGTCCGCGTCAGATAGTACTCCGGAAGCTCCGTAATCCGCTCAAACAGCTCAGATCCCGCTTCGTCATAGAACAGCCACGGAGGAAGCGTCTTGGTTGTTCCCAGCAAACCTTCCCGGGCCGCCGCGGCCACCGGGCTCACTACATCGACAGAAGAAAGCACCCGCAACTCCAAAACTTGTTCTCGCGCAGCAAGCCCATAGGATGCATTTTTATCCCATGCGTCGCAACCCTCTAAAGCACATCCTTCGCCAGCCGAATCCCCGAGAACTGCCAACGCGTCCCCGGGGGAAAGAAGTTACGATACGTCGCCCGGATATGCGAAGCCGGCGTCACACAGCTCCCACCCCGCAAGATCACCTGAGACGACATGAACTTGCCGTTGTACTCCCCCAACGCACCTGGCAGCGGATGATATCCCGGATACCCCGTATACCCCGATGCCGTCCACTCCCAGACATCTCCAAACACTTGCTCGATCCCACCCTCACCCCGCGCCGCCACCGGATGCAGCGCCCCGGTTTCCAACATAGTCCCGCACCCCGCCCCACTCGCCGCCACCGCAGACTCCCATTCAAACTCCGTTGGCAGTCGACAGCCCTTCTCTTTCAATCCCATCCAGCGCGCGAACGCATCCGCCTCAAACAGGCTCACATGGCAAACCGGCGTCTCCGCCACATCCTCCAGCCGCTTGAACCCCCGCAGGGTATACACCGACCACCCGCTCGCCGCCTCCGGATCCCGCTTCCAATAAAGCGGAGCCTGCCATCCCGCCGCCCGCATCGTCCCCCATCCCTCGCTCAACCAAAGCTCCGGCCGGGAATACCCGTTGTCGTTCAAAAACTCCAGATACTCCGCACACGTAACCAGTCGATTCGCCAGCGCATAAGGCTCCAGAAACACCCGATGTCGAGGCGTCTCATTATCGAAAGCAAAGGCCGCCACATCCCCTGCATCCGGAGAAACTCCAATCTCCGTCACCCCACCCTCAAACCGCAAAAACCGCATCTCCCCCCGCTTGTCATCCCGAAGCTGATCTTTGTGGTCATGCGGCAGTTCCCCTGTGTTGTCCTCCCGCAGCGCAGCGGAGGAATCTGCCGTTGCCTTTGCCGTTGCCTCTGGCAAACCCTCCCGATACACCGGCTTCAACGGATTGGTCCAAAGCGCATGCTTGATATCCGTAGCGATCAACTCCAGGTGCTGCTGCTCATGCTCCAGCCCCAACGCCACACGCCGCAGCGCCTCGTCCGCAATATCCCCTTCCAGCATTCGCTCCACCGCCGCATCCACATACGCCCGATACCCTCGAATGGCCTCGAGCCCAGGCCGCGAAAACGAAGCCCTCAGCTTCTTCTCCGGCATCTCCCCCAGCGAGTTGTAGTAGCTATTGAAAAGCCAGTGAAACTCCGGATGAAACGCCGCATATCCCGGCAAAAACTCGCGCAGACAGAACGTCTCGAAAAACCAGGATGTATGCGCCAGGTGCCATTTCGTAGGGCTGGCCTCCGCACACGACTGCACCATCTGGTCCTCCGCCGTCAGCGGCTCGACAAACTCCACCGTAGCCGCTCGCACCGACTTGAACCGCGCCAGCAGCCCCGCCGCCACCCCTGCATCCGTCCGCACCGCCTCGTCCATCGCCATCGCGCAACTCTCCCTTGAACCCTAAACATCGGATGAGTTTCCCGGCATCCGCGCCGCATCCGTTCGCCCCGATCATATTCTGTCTTCTCAACGCGTTCGGCACGCAAAAGAGAATGCCTGCAACCATTGCGCAGGATTTTGCGCACGATTGACGATTTGGCCAAACTTTAATAAGCTGGGCATTCTCATAGTATTTCCAAAAGCACGTTGCCTTCGCTACGATCCCTCCTGCTCTCACAGAGAGCGGGGCGTTGCGAGGACAGGCGGGCATTCCGGCCATCCTCTCGGCCGTCTCGGATTGTGTAGCTGCACCTCAGGAGGCAGTACTTGCTATTCACGAAGCGCTTCGCAGGCCCGGTTCTCTCCGTTGCATCGGTCTCATGTTTCACCCTCTTTGTTGGAATCGCCGGCGCGCAGGACGCCACAACCGGCAGCATCAGCGGAACCGTCACGGATTCTTCGGGCGCCCTTATCAAAGGAGCAACCGTCGTCCTGATCAACACCGACCGCAACCATGTGGAGCGGACCCTGACCACAAGCGGTGCCGGCTTCTACACCGCGACCGCCCTTCCGCTGGGCGCCTATACCGTAAAGATCACGGACCCGGGCTTCCGCTCAGATGCCGTCACCGGCCTCATCCTCAACGTCGCCGACGCCCTCACCGTCAACCGCAAGCTCACCGTCGGCAACGAGGGCGAGACCGTCACCGTGACCGCCGACCAGGCCCGCGTCAACCTCGAAGACGCCACCTCCGCCGGCCTCATCGACTCAGAGCAGCTCAACGAGATGCCCCTCGTCACCCGCAACTACGAGACCCTCCTCAATCTCCAGCCCGGCGTCTCCTACGGCGGTGCCACAGACGATCTAACTCGTGGCCCAGCCGGCCTCTCCGGTGCATCGAGCACCGTCAACTTCTCCGTCAACGGAGGCCGCAGCACCTCCAACAACTGGACCATCGACGGAGCCGACAACGTCGACCGCGGCGCAAACCTCACCCTCTACACCTACCCCAGCCCAGACGCCATTGCCCAGTTCAAGACCCTTCGCGGACAGTACAGCGCCCAGTTCGGACGCAACGCCTCCGGCCAGATCGACGTCGTTACCAAGTCCGGCACCAACAACATCCACGGCAGCGCCTACGAGTACCTGCGCAACGACTACTTCGACGCCAACGGCTACGCCAATGACTTCCTCGGAACCCGCATTGGGGCCTATCGCTACAACGTCTACGGCTTCTCGGTAGGCGGTCCGGTCCGCATCCCCAAGATCTATAACGGCAAGGACAAGACCTTCTTCTTCGTGTCAGAAGAATGGCAGCGCATCATCCAGGACCTGCCCAACACCTCCGCTCTGGTGCCACAGGCCTCGGAACGCGCCGGTGACTTCACCCAGTCCGGCGTCAAGATCGGAACCACCTGGACCACGCAGCCCGTCACCGTCTGTACCGCGTACACCACCAATCCCGCCACTCAGGTCAACACCTGCACGGCAGCCGGAACCCAGGTCACCAAGATCTCGCCCACCGCCCAGCAATATCTGCGCGACGTCTACAGCAAGATTCCGGTGCCGAACGTCGCCTACAATCTCGCGCACAATCTTGACCCGCACACCCTCCTCTCCAGCTTCAAGAACACCTTCAACAACCTGGATTCAGTCGTCCGCATCGACCAGCAGTTCGGCCAGAAGCTGACTGTCTTCTACCGCTACGTCCATGACACCTTCCCGGAGATTCTGCCCCAGGGCCAGTTCACCACCGTCTCCATTCCTGGCGCCAACACTACCGTCGCTCAAAACCCGGGAACTCAGCACCTGGCGCACGGCACATACATCCTGAGCCCCACCGCGCTGATCAACGTCGGCTACGCCTTCTCGAACGGCAACATCGTCAGCACGCCCTCCGGCTTTCTCGGCTCAGCCCAGTCGCCAGACATCACGCCCTCGCTCGTCTATCCCAACACGGTAGGCGTCATCCCCACCGTCACCGTCGCCGGCATGGCCAACCTCGCCGGCAGCATCGCGTACACCGACCATGGCACCAACCACCAGGTCTTCGGGGACTTCACGAAAACCCTGCACAGCAACACCATCATCACTGGCTTCAGCTACGACCACTATCAGAAGCTCGAAAACAACACTACCGGAACCCAGGGCGCGTTCTCCTTCGGCAACGACACCGCCTTCAGCAACGTCCCGGTCAACACCAACGCGGGTGCAAATGAAGCCCAGGGTTTCGCCAACTTCCTCACCGGCAACGCCAACACCGGCTTCAGCCAGCTCTCCCGCGATCCCGTCACCGACATCAAGGAAGCTCTCTACGAAGCCTTCGTCCAGGACAATTGGAAGGCCACCCGCCGCCTCACTCTTAACCTCGGCGTCCGCTACTCCTACTACGGTCAGCCTTGGGATGCCAACGGCCTCCTGAGCAACTTCAGTCCTTCCATCTATAGCGCCTCGAAGGCCCCGACCATCGCCAGTACCGGCCTCGCCTGCTTCACCGCCGCCTGCTCCCAGGCAAACAGCAACGCTGGCCTCTCCACGACTTCCAACCCAGGCGCGGATTATGCCGGGGTCAACTACATCAACGGCATCATCTACAACGGACCGAACGCCGCCAACAATAACCAGGCCTCGACTTACGGCAACAAGGTCGGGAATGCCCAGAAGAATAACTTCGCTCCCCGCTTCGGTTTCGCGCTGGATGTCTTCGGCGACGGCCGCACGGCCTTCCGCGGAGGCTATGGCTGGGCCTTTGATGACGCAGCCGTCAGCTATTACGAGACCACCGTCTTCAACAATCCACCTGCCGTTGCCACCTACTCCGTAGGTCAGACCTCGTTTGATAGTCCAGCCGGCGGCGCAACCAACGCTCTCTCCTCAACTCCCGGACGCATCCAGGCGGTTCCGCTCGATTACAAGACTCCCTACACCCAGCAGTACTCCTTGGATCTCCAGCAGCAGATCACGCCCACTCTCATCCTGGATGCGGGCTACTTCGGCACCCACGGAACCCACCTGCTCGGTGCGGAAAATCTCGACCAACCCGCGCCCGGTGCCTGGGTCGGCAAAGTCCAGCCGAATAACTCACTCGCCTCCACCTGCATTGACACCGACACCGGCACCCAATCCTTCCTCAACTCCACCTGCGACCGCGTCATCAACCAGATACGCCCCTATCTCGGCTACTCCGCCGTTGACTCCCTGCGCACCATCTTCAGCTCCAACTACAACTCTCTCCAGGTCAAGGCCACCAAGCGTTTTAAAGGCAAGAGCTTCATCGACGCCAACTACACCTGGTCTCGTGACCTCACCAACGCCCCGGCCGACTACTCCGGTTTCATCCAGGACATTTACAACCCCAACGGCGACTACGGTCGCGCTCCCGATGACCGCACCACAATCATTAACCTGGACGGCGTCTGGGAACTGCCCTGGTACAAGGAGCAAAAGGGGCTCGTGGGCCACGTCGTAGGAGGTTGGGAGGTCTCCGGTATCTACGCCATTGACTCCGGCCTGCCACTCACCCTTTCGGCCACCTCAGCGACTTCGGCCAACTACAACCTGCCTACCGCAAGCGTCCTCAACGGCCGCACCAACACGGGCATCATCACCGATAATGCAGGTCTCGGCTCTCTCGGTGCCACCAGCGCTGGTATCCGCCTCAACCAGATCGGCGACCCCAACCAAGGCTACGGCACCAAGATCCACAACAAGACCTACAACGGTCTCTGGTTCTACACCGGAGCCTTCGCCGCCGCGCCTCCCAGCCAGACCAATCTCGCGCCCACCGTGAAACGCGGAACCATTCAGGGTCCCGGCTTCAACCGCTTGGATATCGGCGTTCACCGCAACTTCCGCCTCTACAACCGCCTCAACTTCCAGTTCCGCGCTGAGGCCTTCAACGCGGCAAACCACACCAACGTCCAATCCATCAGCACCGCCGCCAACTCCTCCGGAATCTTCGGGGAGGTCACGGGCTACCGCGACGCCCGCATCATGCAGTTTGCCGGACGGTTCGACTTTTAGCCTCCCTACCTTCCCTCAAACCAAAGCGTGCCCCGTCATTCAGGGCACGCTTTTCCTTGTGCCTCCGCTCGACCTACCTCCCCAACACCTTCGCCAGCCCAAAAGCCACCCCCGCCGCAATCCCTCCAATCACGACCGTCTGCACGGCTCCTCTGCCCGCCCCAGTCCCTAACAGCCGTCCCTTGATCCCTCCAAACACTCCCAAAGCCACCAGCGTCACCCCCACCGACACCCGCAGCGCCACGTCACTCCCCGCCACCAACATATAAGGCAGCAGCGGCACCAGCCCGCCTGCCACGTAACTCGCCGCAATCGTCCCCGCCGACCGGTAGGCTCGTCCCGCCTCCGGCTCCTCCAGCCCCAACTCAAACCGCATCATGAACTCTACATACGCCTCCGGCCTCGCCTGCAGCTCCTGCAGCACCGGTGTAGCCGCCTCCCGGCTCACCCCGTATCCGGCAAAAATCTCGTAGATCTCTTCTGCCTCATCCTCCGGCCGCGTCACCACCTCATCCCGCTCCCGAGCCAGCTCGGACGCATAGTGCTCCGCATCCCCCCGCGCCGCCAGGTATCCACCCAGCCCCATCGCTATGGAGCCCGCTGCAATCTCCGCCAGCCCCGCCAGCACCACCAGGTGCGCGTTCGCCAGCGCGGACAGCCCCGCCGCCAGAGCGAACGGCACTGTTAACCCATCGGAAAGCCCAATCACCACATCTCGCACCGTCTCGGACGCGGTAAAGTGCTGCTCCCGGTGCTCGCCCTGACCCTTATCCCGCATCCTCGCAGTCTAACCCGAGCACTCCAGCACTCTGAAGGCCGCCCCAACCTTCAAAGGTTATAAGCGTGGGGCTTTTGCCTTACGAATAAAGCATCAAGAAGAGGGGTTCAGCCCCGGCGATCTCAACCTCCACCACCCCGCAATATCTTCGCAACAAAGAGTCTTTCCCCCCGCAGTACCGTCTGTATCATCAAGTTCCCAGCAATTCCGCAGCAGGATGGATCCTATGAACCTCAATCAAAAAGTTCGGGTCGCCGCGTTTGTCGTCATCGCCGCCCTCTCCACCTCATCGCTCGCCCTGCGGACGCTGGCGCAAGCCCCCGAGAACCAGGATGGTCCACCCGCCGCATTCGGCCAGAACGGCCGCATGATCCGCGGAACCGTCACCGCCGTTACCCCGGACCACCTCACCCTTAAGCAGGAAAACGGCGACACCTTCCAGGTAGCCGTCACCTCCAGCACCCAAGTCCGCAAAGGCCGAGACCAGATGAAGTTCGCCGAGGTCAAACCCGGAGATGGCGTAGGAGCCATGGGAGAGATCGACCGCCCCAATAAAACCGTCCACGCCATGATGCTCTTCGTCGTAACCGCCGAACAGATCAAGAAGGCTAAAGAGGACATGGGCAAAACCTACATCACCGGCAAGCTCACCGCCATGGATGAGACCAAGCTCACCATCCTCCGCTCCGACGGCGTCACCCAGGTCATCCAGGTGGACGAAGGCACCAGCTTCAAACGCGGCGGACGCAATATGCAGATGGCCATGAGCGGCGAGGGCATGGACTTTGGACCGGGCGCAGGCGGTGGAGGCCGGCGCGGGGGCGTTGGCGCCACCAGTAGCAATGGCGCCTCTCTGCCGACAGAGGCCCGAGGCGGCGAGTCGATCACCCTGGCAGACATCAAGGTCGGCGATATGGTGGGTGGGCCGGGTGCGGTCAAAAACGGCGTCTTCATCCCAACCGAGCTTTCCATCGCAGATCCAGCCGCCCGCGGCCAGCGCCGCCGCCCTGCCGATGGATCAACCCCCGCTCCTCCCAGCAATCAACCCTGACATCTTGTGGAAATCGTCGTCGACCTACGCACACATCGTGGTGCATCGCTAATTCTGATCCGAAGCTAAGCCGTGACGAATGAATATTTTGCGCAAAAACACGGGAGGGGGGACCTAACCCTCGTTTTTTCCCACAGACCCGCATAAGCTTCATCCAACGCTTCCAGGAGAGGCCTTGCCAAAGCCGTATCAACCCGTCCATAAACTGGTTCACGGTCTCGCCGCAGCCCTGCTCGCTGCGGCTCCAGGTGCCCAGGCGCAACAGCCCGCACCTCCAACCGCCGCCGTGACGAGCGACGGCGGAACCATCCGCGGAACCGTCACCACCGGGCCAGCCAAGTCCGCCATCCCGCTCCCCGGAGTAGCCGTAACCGCCACCAACACCCTCACCGGAAAGAAGTACGCCACCACGACCGACACCACCGGCGCCTTCTCCATGACGATCCCCCGCACCGGCCGCTACGTCGTCCGAGCCGAGCTCGCCGCCTTCGCGACGCTCACGCAAGAGGTTCGCATCACCGCCGAGGCGCACGACCAGACAACCGCCTTTGATCTCCAGCTAGCCTCCCGCGCCGCCGCCCAGCAAGCTGCCGAATCCGGCGCCACCGCAGCCCGCACTCTCGCCGCCGCCTTCGGCCGCGGCACCCAATCCCTCGCCGTCACCAGCGGCCTGGACGCAGACACCTCAGACGCCTCCACCGGAGCAGCCAACGCCGGAACCCCATCCCTTGCCAACCTGGGCGGCGCCAACACCTCCGCTGACTCGGTCGCCGTCTCAGGCGTCGCCGGCACCACCAACGGCCTCGCCGGCATCAGTGAGGACGACCTCCGCGACCGCATCCAGTCCGCCATGCAGGAACGAGGAGGAGGAGGCGGCCAGCCCTCCCCGGACCAGATCAACGCCGTGGTCGGTATGCTTGGCGGGCTCATGGCCGGAGGTGGCTTCGGAGGGGGACCGGGCAGCGGCGGACCAGGAGGTTTCGGAGGCGGTGGCCGCGGCGGGCGTGGAGGAGGCGGTGGCGGGGGCGGCGCCTTCCGCAACTTCAACCCCGCCCAACCCCACGGCAGCATCTTCTACACCGGAGCCAACTCCGCGCTGAACTCCGCACAGTGGCTCCCGGACCTTCTCCCCCAGACCAAGCCATACTCCTATACCAACAGGTACGGGGTTACCCTCGCCGGCAGTCCATACATCCCCGGCCTCACCAGGCCCAATACCAAGCAATTTGTCTTCATCAATCTCACCGGCCAGAAGAACCTCAACGCTACCAACCTCAGCCCGGTCAGAGTCCCGACCGCACTCGAACGCACCGGGAACTTCTCCCAATCATTCCAGCGCGTCAATAACGCGCTCGTCCCGGTGAACCTTTACAGTCCCGCAACCGGCTTGCCCATCCCCGGCAATAACCTGGCCAACTCTCCCACTCCCATCTCCCAGCAAGCGCTCAACCTCCTCTCCTACTACCCTCTGCCCAACATCAACACCACCTCCACTGACCCCACGGTCTACAACTATCAGACCGTCACCAACGCGGGAAACAACAACGTCGCGATCAATACCCGCTATATTCGCCAACTGGGCCAGGCTGCTACGCCCGCTGACCGTCGCGGCGGAGGCGGAGGCGGAGGCGGCAACCGTGGCAATGCGAACACGCCGCCCATTCTGCACCAGAACATCAATTTCAGCTACAACTACAGCCATAACGCGCAGGACATTCGCAATATCTTCCAGCCATTGGGTGGCGGATCCGAGACCAACGGTAACGCTCTCACTGCCGGCTACACCGTTTCGTATGGACGCCTCTCAAACAATGCCTCTCTCACGTGGAATCGCAGTGATGCGAAGACCCGCAACTACTTTACAGACACAGCCAACAATCCTACTGCCTCGGCCGGCATTTCGATTCCCAATCAATCCAACGGCTTCGCTGACCCACGCTTCTACAACGGCGTCCCTTCGCTCGCGATCACTAACTTTGCATCTCTGTCGAACACCATTCCTGTTCAGACCATCAGCCAGACCATCTCCTTCTCGGATTTTGTCTCATGGCGCCACAAGAAGCACAATATGCGCTTCGGCCTCGACATTCGTCGCGTCCACGCCGACTCCATCGGCGGCGACAACCCGCTCGGCCAGTTCACCTTCTCCGGTTACGCTACCTCGAACCCGGGAGATCAGATCGCCGGCCTCGGCGGCCAGAACAGCGGCTCCGGCTTTGCTGACTTCCTGCTCGGCCTACCAACCAGTACCAAGCTCCAGGCAGGCTTGAATAAGGTTTATCTTCGCGAGAACGTATATGACTGGTATGTGCAGGACGACTTTCGTATCCTGCCCCAGCTCACCCTCAACTACGGTCTCCGGTATGAGTACTTCGCCCCTTACACCGAAAAGAACAACCATCTCGTCAACCTGGATCACAATGCCGACTTCTCGCAGGTCGCCGTTGTCCAACCAAACCAAACGGGCCCTTACCAAGGCGGTTTCAACAGCTCCCTCGTCAATCCCGACCGCACTATGTTTGCTCCCCGCTTCGGGTTTGCCTACCGCCCAAAAAACAGTGGTTTGACTAAGAATACAGTTATCCGTGGCGGCTACGGGGTCAACTACAACACCGGTCAATTCGGCACTTTCGCGAAGAACCTGGCATTTCAGGCCCCGTTCGCAGCTACCCAGACCAACACCGTTCCAACGTCGACGACAACGAATTCCACGCCGGCGGCCACCGGCTGCACCACAACCCAGACCACGTACACTTATACAGATTCAACCGGTGCCACCGTGTCCCGTCCCGCCACCAACGCGAACCTGCTCCTTGCCAATGGCTTCGGCTGTGCCAATCTCACCTCTATTCAGAACAACTACGCGGTGGACAAGAACTATCGCCTAGGCCTGGTGCAGGTTTATAACCTGAACATCCAGAAGACGGTGCTGACCGGAACTGTTCTGAATCTGGGCTATAACGGCTCGAAGGGAGCGAACCTGGATGTGCAGGGCTCACCCAACTCGACGCCCACGGGCGTCACGACCCTTGGGGTGTCTCCCTTCGTGTATGAGTCCTCGGTTGCGGGTTCGCACAGCAACCAGCTGATCGCAAGCGTGCAGCGGCGGCAGCAGAAGGGTGTTGCCTTGGGGCTAACCTACGTTTACTCGCACACGATTGATAATGCTTCCTCAATTGGCGGAACCAGCGCGACAACTGTACAGAACTTCCGGCGACTCGATCTCGAAGAGGCAAACTCCAGCTTTGACCAGCGACACAATCTCACCGGGAACTGGCTTCTCGAGCTGCCCTTCGGACCCAACCGAGCCTTCCTCAACAAAGGAACCCTGGCATCCAAGCTGCTCGACAACTTCTCTCTCTCTGGAACCATCACCGCCGCCAGTGGCACCTACTTCACGCCTCAATACAGCGGCTCACAGACCGAGGCCTCATCCGGTAACGATTACACGCAACGCCCAAACCGTGTCTTTACCCAGCCGATCCAGGGCTCCGGTCATCTTTTGAACTTCTTCAACACCGCGGCATTCACCGCGCCAGCGTCCGCCTCCTACGGCAGCGCCTCCCGAAACTCAATTGAGGGTCCCGGCACGTTGACGACCACCGCAGCGCTGTCACGTACGATCCCTCTCGGAGATACACGTTCTTTCGAGGCGCGCATCACCGCGTCCAATGTCTTCAACACGGTCCAGTACAGCACCATCAACACGACCGTAAATTCTGCTACATACGGACAGGTCCTGAACGCCGCCGCCATGCGCGCCATCAATTTCTACGCCCGGTACCGCTTTTAAGGACGCCCAATATGACGCCTTCCGCATCCTGTGCGACCACTGTCTTCCGCCGCCTCACCTCACTAGTTGTGCTCTCCGCATTGACGCTCATGCCTGTTGTTGCCCAGCAGTCCGAACCTGGACAATCTGCGTCCGGCACCTACGTCCTCAAAGCGTCAGCTAATATCGTGCTCACCAATGTCGTCGTACGCGATAAGAAGACGGGAGCCATCGTCAGAGATCTTAAAGCCTCTGACTTCACGATGTTTGAGAACAATAAGCCTCAGCGGATCGCGTCCTTCGATTATCAGAATGTCGATCAAGCGGCTGTTCTCGCAGAGAACAGCACTGTCGCAGGTAAAACGTCGATCGCCGACATGCTTGCCAATACGATTGCAGCAAATCCCGCGCAGCTCCGTGACCATCGCCTGATCGTCATGTTCTTCGATCTCTCATCCATGCAGGACGAGGACATCGATCGTGCGGTGGACGCTGCCAAGGACTACGTTAGCAAGCAGATGCAGCCAGCCGATCTTGTCTCTATGGTTTCGATGTCCACTGGACTTTCACTCGACCAGGACTTCACCTCGGACAAGACCTCTTTGTTGCGTGTGCTCTCGAAATACAACGGCACGGATGAGACTGGGTTCGCCAATGGGACCACTGGGTCCACCGACGCTACGTCCGACGACACCTCGGCCTTCGCGGCTGACGACTCCGAGTACAACGCCCTGAATACCGACCGCGAGCTCCTAGCCATCCGGGCAATTGCACGATCGCTCGAAAGGGTAGATCAGCGTAAATCGATGATGTATTTCTCGGGTGGTCTTACCCGCCAGGGGATAGAGAATCAGGCAAGCCTGCGGGCCGCCACCAATGAAGCGGCCAAGGCCAATATGGCTATTTATGCTGTAGACACTCGGGGCTTGCAGGCGCTCTCGCCGTTAGGAGACGCGAGCAAAGGGTCTCTACGCGGAACCAGCGCCTACTCGGGAGGAGCAGCCACCGCGCAGTTCAACGCCAACTTTGCCTCTCAGGAAACGCTGGGAACGCTTGCGGCGGACACCGGCGGGAAGTTCTTCGGCGACTCAAACGACTTCGCACCCGCCTTTCAGGCGGTACAGCATGACACGGAGGCTTACTACATTCTCGGCTTCCGCTCTACCAATCCGGCACGCGATGGCGCCTTCCGCCACCTCACTGTCAAGGTCAACCGTACGGATGTGAAGCTTGATTACCGACCCGGCTACTATGCGCCCGCTGACTTTCAGCATTCCAAAACCGAGGACCGTGAGGCCCAGCTGAACGATCAGCTTCGCTCCGATCTGCCAGCTACCGATGTCTCGGTCTACCTTCAGGCGCTGTATTTCCGAATGGAGAGCAATCGCTTCTATGTGCCCGTCTCGCTTATCGTGCCCGGCTCACAGATTCCTTTTATCAAGAACGGGGATCGTGATAAAGCGACGCTCGATATCATCGGCCAGATCAAGAATGCTCAGCAGATCCCGGTGGGCAACGTGCGTGACACCGTGAAACTCGCAGTCGACGGCTCACAGCAGGTGCAACGTAAGAACATCCAGTACAGTACCGGTTTTAACCTCGCTCCGGGCCGGTACCATCTAAAGTTTGTAGTGCGCGAAAACCAGACGGGCCTCATGGGGTCGTTTGAAACGGACTTGAATGTTCCCGACCTCAAGAAAGTTCCACTCAAGCTCAGTTCTATTGTGCTTGCCAGTCAACGTGTACCGGTCACAACCAAAAGGCCGGGCGACTCCCCACTCATCCGCGAAGGCGTGGAGTGGATTCCCAATATTCCGCACGTTTTCCGTCAGGATCAGCACCTTTATTTTCTTTACGAGGTTTACGATCCGGTGCATCAAGCCTCCGCGACACCTGCTCCTGAGACACCAACGAACATGACACGCCGGCCGCCACTTTCTGGTGTTCGCATTCTCACTTCCATCGAGTTCATGCTTGGCGGTGTCAAAGTTTACGAGACGCCGCTTGTCGAGGCGACCACGATCAATAGTCCGGAGCGAGGGGCAGTCAGCTTTCAGTTTGATGTTCCACTTAGTCCGCTCAAACCCGGCCTGTATACCTGCCAGGTCAATGTTATTGACGATGCAGGGGGTGCCTTTACTTTTCCCCGCCTCGCTCTCCAGATCAATCCATCCGGGGCGGTGGCTCCTGTGGTTTCGCCAAGTACAACCAACTAAGTGAATTCACGCGTTCTTACCGTCTTTGAACCGCAATTCTACGGCTTTCAGCGATTCCCCTTGACCCGATTTATCTCCAAGGCAGACAATCTCACCCTGCTTGCTGTTTCAGAGTGGAGGTACACGTCATGGCTCCTAAACTTCTTTTCTGCAGCATTGTCTGGGTCCTGATTAGCACCGGATCAGGCCAGTCCAGACAAGAGGACTCGGAACGAGCACAACAGCACCAGACCGCGGAGTGGTTGGATATAGAAGCGCATCTTCCGAAATCTGAGACCGCTTCGGCTGCAGAGTTGGAGATAGCGGCCGACGTTCTGCGGGCACGGCGTTTCGAGTATGACGCGCTCGACTTTTACCGCTTCGCGCTTGAACGCGGAGGAAACGCACCACGGCTGCTCAATCGGCTTGGCATGATCGAACTGGAGTTGCGTCAAGCGACGCTTGCGAGGTCGTATTTCCTCCGTGCTATCGCGTTTGAACCCAAGAACGCTCAGCTTTGGAACAATGCAGCTGTCGCAGAATTCCTTGATGGGAATATGCAGAATGCTCTTCGCGACTACAAGAAAGCAATCAAGCTGCAAAAAACGAACGCAATCTTTCACGCTAACCTTGCGACCGTTTATTTTGCCCTGAAGAACTACGAAGATACTCGGAAGCAAGTAGATGTTGCACTTCACTACGATCCAACCCTCTACAACCAGAAGGACGGCTCTGGAACTGAGGCACGGATCATGACCTCCACTGACCGCGGTCGTTTCTGTTTTGAGTTGGCCCGCAGCGCGGCCCACCGGCATGACGATGAGGCTGTTCTCACCTGGTTGACGAAGTCGGCAGAGGCCAACTATGACGTGCGATCGGCTTTACAGTCCGACTCGACTCTTGCTGCGTACTCAAAAGATCCGCGCATCGCTCTGATTCTTCAGAACGCACGCGCACTTCACGACCACCGCATCGTGGCCACGGCACCGCTTCCACCGCTTTCAGTCAGTGCTGCTGTTACTCAGCCGGAGTGACTGCTAATACGCCTGTACTCGAAGAACATGCTGGAGCGCCAGCGGACGATCATGCCGAAGGCTAGGATGAAGAAGAGACCAGCGGTCTGCTGGACGGAGAGGATGCCGTCCAGGTAGCTGTGGGCGGCGATGCGGATGGCGGCGAGGGCCACCAAGACAAGGAAAAAGCTGTTGGAGCGGTGAACCATAACCGTATTTCCAAGCATAGAGAGGCGCGAGGTTCGAATGAGCGGGTAGGCGAGCAGCAAGGCTCCCACCGCGAATGCGCCGAGGGCCCAGAGCCATGGGACGCGGAAGGGTCGCAGGAAGAACATGCAGAAGCCGGTGGCCATGCCGAAGGGCGGGATGATGATCTTGCGGAGGGTGACGGGGGTGCGGCCCTCCTGGACTCGCCACGCGAGGACTACGAAGAACCCTACGACTGCGGCTGCTACCGACATCCAGGGACGCAGGGTCATGAGGCTTGCTTGCGGTTGATCGTGTTGGCGTTGGCCTGATCGGTGGGGGTAAGGATGATTTGCTGGATTTGCATGTGGGGGGGGCGGGTGGCTACATAAAGGATGGTGTCGGCGATATCGGCGGGCTGGAGGGGGGTGATGCCGGCGTAGACTTTGGCGGCCTTATCCTTGTCGCCGCGGAAGCGGATCTCGGAGAAGGCGGTTTCGGTCATGCCGGGGTCGATCGAGGTCACGCGAACGCCCTGGCCGATGAGGTCGATACGAAGGCCTTCGGTGATGGCCTTCTCGGCGGCTTTGGTGGCGCAGTAGACGCTACCGCCGGCGTAGGTCAGGTGGCCGGCGGTTGAGCCGAGATTGATGACGTGACCGGACTGGCGGGATACCATTCCGGGAACAATGGCTCGGGTCACGTAGAGCAGGCCCTTGACGTTGGTGTCGATCATCTCCTCCCAGTTCTGCGGATCGTCCTCGTAGAGCTTGGTGAGGCCTCGGCTTAAGCCGGCGTTGTTGACGAGGATTTCTATGGCTTGCCACTCCGGTGGGAGACTGGCCAGGGTTTCGGTGACGGATTTGGGGTCGGTGACGTCAAGTTGCAGGTTGCGGACCTCTGCGGATCCGAGCGCCTGGAGTTGCGGGGTGAGTTCGGTGAGACGGTTGAGGCGGCGGGCGGCTAGGAGTAAGCGACAGCCTTCGCGGGCGAAGGCCTGGGCTGTGGCCTGCCCGATGCCGGAGCTTGCACCGGTGATGAAGACGAGTTTGCCGACGAGAGACTGCATGGATTCGATTCTACGTTTGCGAGTTCGAGGACCTACCCCCCCTCCCCGGCAAAAGTGTGCAAAATATTCAAAACAGGTGTTTTAGGTCTGTATCAAGGATTTCCACAGGGTGTATGAGTGTACCGAGTTGCAACTCCCCTCCACTCTTAAATCACGACTCCGGCTTTCACCGGAGTCGGTCGATGGGAGGGAGTTACTGGGCTGGGGGTGCTGACTCGGTGACGCCGATGGCGGCTCCGGAGACGATGAGGTCAACGCGGCGGTTCTGGGCACGACCGGCTGCGGTGGAGTTGTCGGCGACAGGGTTAGACTTTCCATAGCCGGCGGAGGTGATGCTGTTTGGATCCGTGCCCTGGGCGATGAGGAAGGATTTTACCGACTCCGCGCGATTCTCAGAGAGCTTCTGGTTGAGCATGTCTGAGCCTACGTTGTCGGTGTAGCCTTCGACCTGCAGCTTCAGGCTGGGATAGGCCTGGAGGATGACGGCTACCTTGGCGAGGGAAAGCTGGGTGTTTTGCTTGAGGCTGTACTTGCCGGTGTCGAAGAGGACGTCCGAGAGGTTGACGATTAGGCCGCGGGCGGTTTCGGTAGTCTGTAGAACCTTGTTGAGCTGCTCCCGGAGGCGTTCGCGGGTGGCAGTCACCTCTGCTGCGGAACGCTGAGCGTCTGCAGCGGAGCGAGCGGCATTCGCGTTGGCCTGGCTGGCGGCGAGTTCAGCCTGCTGGCGCTGGGCGTCGGCGAGGGCCTTCTCCGCGGCTGCATTCTTCGCGTCGGCGGCAGCCTGCGCGGCTTGTGCCTTGGCCTGCTCGGCGGCTAACTGCGATTGCTGGGCCTGGAGAGCGGACTGCTGGGCCTGTTCCTGGGCCTGATTGCGGGCTGCGATCGCGTTGGCTTGGCGCTCGTCCGCCTGCTTGCGGAGGGTGGAGATGCGGGCGTCTTCCGCGCCCTGAACGGCGGCGCGGGCGAAGGTGATCTCGAGCTTGCGGTCCGGGTGCTTGGAGGCGTCGATGTCCGCAGCGTTCTTTATGTTCAGGCTGGCTTTGCCATAGATATCGGGGGTATATTTTTCTGCGCCGGCGGCCTGGGCGATGCGGAGGGCGTTGTAGGCCTCATAGAGCTCAAGCGGAGATTTTTCATCACGCGTGATGGGGTGGGAGACGGTGTGCTGGCCGTCTGTCGCCTCCTGGTAGATGCCACGCGGGAGCAGGGTGGCGTGTGCGTCGACCTTCTCCATGACGCCGCTGGTGCTGTCTTTAATAATGACGTTCTTGAGGACGACGACGTCCGACGGGGTGGAGACGGCGAAGTAGGGCTCGGCGGTGACAATAAGGCCGAAGGACTGAATCGGGACGGTCACGTCAATGTTGTTTTTGGTGCCGGCGGGAAGAACTTCGCCGAGGTTCTTGGGGCTGCCGTCAGCGCTGATGGCCCAGAGGACGTAGGTGAGGTACTCGGGCCCGAAGCCGTTGGCTGGGGTAAGGTTCTTGAACTCGGCGTGAACATTAATGACGCCGCGCTCCGACTTGACAGTGGCTTCGCCTTTGCCGTTGGGAAGTAGATTGGTACCTTCAAAGGCGAGCCTGGTTTCGCCGGAGCGGTGTAGGTAGTTCACCGCGTCGATGTCCCGCCGAACGACGTTTACTTTGTAGAAGAAGATATCGCCGTTCTGGGTGACGACGGCTGAGCCCTGGGGGGCGGGCACGCTGGTGGGATTGGCTTCCTGAGCGGAAGCGATGCCGACAAGACCGGTAAGGAAGAGGGTTGCAGTGAAGAGGGTTTTGCGAGGGGTGATGCTGATCATTCCGTTCTCCTGATAGTCCGTATCGTGCGCGGATCGCGGCTACTAACAGTACGGATGCCCGTTTGCGGGGTAAAGGGTGTCTTGGAATGAAGGAGACGGGGTGTTTGCCGGGGTTTGTATCGCATTGGGGCACGATTGAATGGTTCGTGTAGGACCTGTGTGGCGGTCCGGTGTGGTAGGCTCTGCGCCATGATTCCCGTGCTTGATTTCATTGTTGCTGTTTCGTTTGCCGCGGGGATCAATGCTTATTTGACGGTTTTGACGCTGGGCTTGCTGGGGCGATACGGAGGCCTTACGATCCCATCTGCGCTGCAGGTGGTGACGAGCCCTTGGGTGATTGGCGCGAGTGCCGTGCTCTTTGCGGGTGGCTTCTTTTTGGACAAAGTCCCGGGCCTGGACTTGATCTGGAACGCAGCTCATACGTTTGTGCGGATTCCGGCTGCGGCCCTGATGGCCTATGGAGCTGGGCAACATCTTTCGCCGGAGATGCACACGCTCGTCGTGTGTTTAGCGACCGTGGTGGCGAGTGCGGCGCATGGGACGAAGCTGGTAGGGCGAGTTGCGGTGACGCCTAGCCCGGAACCGGTGAGCAATATCGTGCTGAGTGTTACCGAGGATGCGGCGGCGGCGGGCATGTCCTGGTTGTCCTTGCGGCATCCGGAGGCTGGTGCGATCGCTGCGGCGACGGCGCTTGTGTTGCTTTGCGTGCTTGCACGCTGGGCTTGGGTTCGTGTGGCTGTGGCGCTTGAAGGGTTGAGGGTGAGGTGGTCGTCCATGGGAGCGAGGGGTCAGGGGCGAGTGGGTTCTTCTAGAACCGCGTTGCGGGCGCTTTGGGGAGAAGTCACCTTAAGTTCCTTCATGCGGACGATTAGTAGGCAATTGCTGAAGATTCTCGCGCGGAGCTTGGGATGATCTCGGCGCCTTGAGCTTCTTCGGGGTCCTTCGACTGCGTCTGTGCAAAGTGCCCGCTAGACTTCGCTCAGGATGACAAAGTCTGGGACGTGAAAAGGGTCCGCCGCAATGGGTGAAGCTGAGGCTCAGGATGACAGAGTTTGGGGGAGCGGAGGGCGAGCGTTGCTCGGGATGAGGCAGAGGATGGCGATGGCGTAGAGGATGGCTCCGAGCCAGGCGGGGGCCAGGTGGGAGGTGCTGGTGTAGCCCATCGGGTAGTGGACGCCGATGGCGCAGCCAAAGCCTGCGAGACCCGCGACGAGGAGGGCCTGCCAGCGGGCTTTGGAGGGGTGAGACTTCCAGGCGATGAGCAGGACGACGAGGCCGCAGGAGGCTAAACCTCCTCCGAAGCCGGCGCGGTCGTGGGCTATGAATGGAATCAGGTGAGGGTTGATGGCGGTGAGCTGGGCGGGGGTGTAGCCGAAGTAGGCGAGGTCCTGCGGGACGAAGACGACGGTGGACCCGAGGAGGATGATGACGGTTCCGGCAGTCATCATGCCAGCCCCCACGGCGAGGAGGAAGATACGGCCCAGTCCGGCTCGGGTACGGAGGGTAAAGAGGGCTCCGGGGTGCAGGAGGCTGCGCCAGCCTTTGCGATGCGGCGGAAGGAGGGCGTGGGTCTTCCAGATTCCGGCGATGAAGAGAGGCAGCAGGCCGGCCGAGGCTACGGCGTGCCAGGAGTCGAGATAGCCGTAGATAAGGTAAGCGAGAAAGCTGAGGAAACCAATGATACTGGAGAGGAGAAGCGTCCACCAGGCCCACTCTTCGCCTTCCCTTAGCGGAAAGGCGAGGAGCCAGAGGTAGAGGGTTCCGATGGCGAAGAGGGTTCCGCCGAAGGAGACGCGATCATGAAAGAGGAAGTGGACGAGGCGGCATTGGTGGAGGTTGCAGAGGTCGGCAGGCTGCATGCCTAAGAAGGCGATGTCATGCGGGAGGAAGGAGCCGGTGACGGCAAGAAAGAAGGCAAAAAGGCCGGAGAGGATGAGGCCGAGGGCGACGAGGACGAGCAAGGGACGACCGTCTGCGATGAGGGTGGCGAGGAGGCCGGGGTCTGGAGGGGGATCGGAGGCTTGGGGGGGCATGGAGTGGCGGTCGGGTTGTCAGTTCTCAGTTGTTAGTTCTTGGAAGAGCTATTTTCGCAGAAAAAGCCCGCAGCCTGCGCATGGTGTACGCGGGCTACGGGCGAAAAAGGAGAGTACGGGTGTTGCGGAAAAAAGTTAGTTGGCTCCGGCGGTGGTTTGCCGGTGGACAAAATGATAGGGCGGCCAGGGGCCGGAGAGTTGCATGCGGCAATCCTTGAGCTCGACGGTGGCGGAGCTGTACTTATTCTGGTAGCGCTCGACGGTTTTGTGTTCGATGAGGTGGGCGATGTCGAGGAGCATCTTGCCGGAATCCATGCGCTTGCAGGTGACCTCCTCTGCGAGGGGAAGGAACATGCGATGCATCTGGATGGAAAGGGCGCGGGCCTTGGACTGACGCTCGCGTTGGCGGGAGGCTGAGTCGCGCAGGCTTGAGAGATACTGCTGGCCGACGGCGGATGCGCGGGAGAGCGCGTCCTTGGTGAAGTTGCCAGGGCAGGTATCGTCTACGAGGACCTTTAAGTGCATCTCGGCTTTGCCACGGAGGCGTTCCACGTTGGCGAGGAAGTGGCGCTGGTTGGAACGGACAGAGCGGCGGAGGCTATCGTCACCCTGGAAGGTGGTGGCGAAGCGGAAGGGTAGGACGGTGGAGAGCTTGAAGCAGTCTGCGATGACGCGGGCGTGTTCGCGGGCTGCGGTCTGGGCTTCCGCTCCGAGGCGGGCAGCGTCTTCCGGAGAGTGCTCTGAGACGATGACAGCGAGGTCACCGGCAGGAAAGAGGAAGGTCTGGTTTCCGAACAGGCCGGAGACACCGGCAAGGGGAACTGGACGGCGGTGACGTGCGAGTTCTGAAAAGGACTTGCGTTCTGCGATGCAGTATGCGTACCAAGACATGTTCTTCGCTCCAAAGCACGCTGATGGGTCTGAGAGCCCAATCACGCGTTGGTTGTTGGTGGTGCCAGATTGGTGGGGAATGGCCTCTAACGGTTGACTCTGGCGCGTTTGGCCAAAAAAGGCCGAACTGAACCGAGTGCGAAACGGATAGTAAGCCTAATTTGATACGGTTGGCAATCATTTGTTTTTGGATTCCCGGAGTGGGACTATGACCTGATTTTGCTGCACTTTTATGGGAAGACTGTGTGGGCGGTTCAGGGATTGCGGATGAGCAGAGCGCGTACCGGGTCGGGAAGCGGCTGGTCAGCGTTCTTGAGCAGGAGGGCGATCTGCCAGATCTGGGTGGAGGTGAGGATATGTTTGTAGGCGGGCATGGCGGAGTGGGGTACTCCGTTTTGGATGGTGGCGAAGATGTCTCCAGGAGGAAGTTCTGCGATGGCTGGCGCATGGTTGTGGGGGCTCCTGCTCCAGAGTTGTGAGGCTGTCGGAGAGACTGTTTTAGCGAAGGGGGCATCCTGTCCGGGTGTGCCGTGACAACGGGCGCAGTTGACTTCATAGAGCCGGGCACCGGCTTCGAAGACATCTTCGCTGATGCCGAAGGGGGGCTGTCCGGATGAGTGGGTTGCGGGAGTTACGGGTTCGATGTGCGGGGTCTGGATCTTCTGGGGAGCGGGTTTGCCGCTCGCGGCGGCTGATGGATGGGCGTCGTGGAGGAGACCAGGAATGAGACGGGGGTGGAGATAAGACCAGATGCCGGCAGCGCCTGCTGCGGAGACGAGGACTCCGGCGAAGAACGGGAGGAGTCTGCCACCGGAGCGGCGGGGGGAGGAATTGACTGAGGAACGGCGGGAACGGGGAGCGATGGCGGTGATCCTTGTTTGTGAGGATTTTCGTTTGGGAGGGTTTTTGGAGGTTCGGGAGGAGAGTATCAGCAGGAGCGGGATGGGTTCGAAGTGCGTGGGGGTCGCTATGGATGTTCTAATACAAAGAGCGGCTTTGCGCCTTGTGAATCGTTTGCGTTCGGACGCGGCGAACGCGGCGAGGGAGCGTTTTCAGGATAGGCAGGAGTGTCGAGTTGATCTTTCGTTCGTTGTTTGAGGCAAGACAGGCTGGATTGAGGATGGTTTCTGCATTCGGGCGGGCTGCGGGGATGGCGGGACTCACGATTCTGATTGTGGGTCTGGTTGGCGGATCAGCGGATGGACAAAGCTCCCGGAGGCCGCGCCGGGAGACCAATGCGAACCGCCGGGCGCGGATCGCGCGGACGATCGACGATACCTATTCTCATCGTTGGGAGGTTGGGGCTGGAGGCGGGTATCTGCGATTTCGCAGCGGCGAGTACAAGCAGCAGAACAATGAGGTGACGTTCTGGACGAGCGGGATGTACTCGTTGACGCCGAAGCTGGGGGTCATTGGGCTGGCGGGCGGCGGGTTTGGAAGTGCGAAGCTCAATGACACGGCGGTCAATGCGGTGAACCCGCAGATTCAGAACTACGATTTTCTGGCTGGGCCTTCGTTTCGGCTGGTGCGGCGGGAGAAGTTTGCAGTGAGCCTGTATGGGGCAGGCGGGGCGGGATATGGACGGTTCAGCACGGGGCCGAAGGACTTTCCTTCGACTACGGTTGGACTTTGGCCTTCAGGGACGGCGGCGGCTTTCTCAGCGGGGTTGAACCTGGACTATAACTTCTATCCAAATCTGGCGGTTCGGCTCAATCCCAATTACCTGGGGACTCTGTATGGGAGCTCGACGCAGAACAGCAAGGGTGTGAACTTTGGGCTGGTTTATCGGTTTGGACGGGTGCGGTAGAGGCTAGAGCTGCGGGACGGGCACCCTCGGCAGGTGGCGGTCACAGCGTGACGTTTATTGGGCTTTGTTGATTTTCTTTGGCACCGATTTTCTTCGGTCAGGCGTGGCCCATGGGCTGCAGGGGAAGCCAGATGGAGAAGACAGTGCCTGCGCCTTCGCGGCTGCGCATCTGGATGCGGCCCTGATGCTTGTCGATGATGCCTTTGGAGATCCAAAGGCCGAGGCCGGTGCCGGTGACGTCCTTGGTGGTGTGAAAGGGCTCGAAGACGTGTCCGTGCATCGACGGGTGGAAGCCGGTGCCGGTGTCGGCGACGCTGAAGCGGACGCCGTCTTTGCCGGTCTTCACGCAGGAGGCGGGACGCAGACGCAGGTGAAGCAGGCCGCCGGAGGGCATGGCGTCGTAGGCGTTGCGGACGAGGTTGTTGAGGACCTGGCGAATGTCACCTTCAAGAAGCAGGGCCTTGGGTGAGGGCTTCATGCGGCGGTGGATCGTGATGTTGCGGGCGGGAAAGCGGGAGGCGTAGAGACGCAGGATGGCGGCGGTCGTGATTTCTAGGTCCACCGGTGTGGGATTTGCCTGATGGCGATGGAAATGAAGGGTTTGAAGAGTGATGTCGGAGACACGGACGAGCTCGGATTCTGCGAGCGAGGCGTAGGAGCGGGCTTCTTCAAGGGTTTCGGCGTTGCGGATGAGGTAGACGAGGTTGAGAACAGCCTCGAGCGGGTTGTTGATCTCGTGGGCGATAGAGCTGGCTAACTGGCCGACGGCGGCGAGCTTTTCCGAGCGGCGGAGGGCCTCTTCTGCAAGGCGGGACTGAGTAATGTCGCGGAAGGTGACGACGGCTCCGCGGAGCTCGCCCTGGTGCAGGATGGGCTGGGCGGAGAGCTCGATCCAGAAGAGAGAGCCGTCCTTTCGGAAGAT
The DNA here is from genome assembly GCA_964282815.2 of uncultured Granulicella sp. Classification (GTDB taxonomy): domain Bacteria; phylum Acidobacteriota; class Terriglobia; order Terriglobales; family Acidobacteriaceae; genus Edaphobacter. Next base: position 129,788 of record CBDIOH010000008.1, on the reverse strand, counting down.
GTGGTCGATCTGGTTGGAGAAGGGTGTGTTTTTCCGGAAGACGTTGTAGATGCTGCACTCCTCGGCGGGGTAGGCGGTGCCGTCGGGATGATGATGGTGGATCATTTGGTGCATGTTGACGCCGATGAGCTCGTCGGCTTCGTAGTTGAGCATGCGCAGGGCGGCTCGGTTGACAAAGGTGCATCGGCCGTCCAGGTCAACGCCCCAAATGCCTTCTCCGGCTGAGTCCAACAGGGCCTGCCAGGGCTGGTCTTCCTGGCGCAGGGAGGAACGAGGGACGCCTTGAACGGAGGAGACGCTCATGGAGTTTGCGGCGGGTTGAGCGTTCATTTGTGAAGACGGCATGGTTCCGAACCTTATATGGTGCAGAGTACCTAACGTTGGATGCAGAAAAATTCCCGGTATGCAGTCGGGTTTGATGAGATGACTCAGAGGGTGCTCAGGTCCTAAGATGGGATTGAGGCTTGTGGTGAGATGACGAAGGTGAAGCAGGACGATCTGATTGCGAGTGTGGCGGACGCGCTGCAGTACATCAGCTACTACCATCCGGTGGATTACATTACGAATCTGGCTCGGGCGTATGAGCTGGAGGAGAGCAAAGCGGCGAAGGATGCCATGGCGCAGATCCTGATCAATTCACGGATGTGCGCGGAGGGGCACCGACCGATCTGTCAGGATACGGGGATCGTCACTACGTTTTTGAAGGTGGGGATGGAGGTGCAGTTTATCGGGCCGGACGGTGGGCCGGCCACGATGACGTTGCAGGAGATGGTGGATGAGGGGGTTCGGACGGCGTGGCTTAACCCGGACAATAAGCTGCGCGGGTCGATCCTGCGGGATCCGGCCTTTTCACGGAAGAATACGGTGGATAATACGCCTTCTGTTGTGGAGGTTTCACTGGTCAAGGGCGTGACGGTGGATGTGACAGTGGCTGCGAAGGGCGGCGGGTCCGAGGCCAAGTCAAAGTTTGTGATGCTGAACCCGTCGGATAGTGTGGTGGACTGGGTGTTGAAGACGGTGCCTACGATGGGAGCGGGATGGTGCCCTCCGGGGATGCTGGGGATCGGGATTGGCGGGACGGCGGAGAAGGCAATGCTTTTGGCCAAGCAGTCTCTGATGGACCCAATCGATATGCAGGAGCTCAAGAGCCGGGGAGCGCAGACGAATCTTGAGAAGCTGCGAGTAGAGCTCTATGACAAGGTGAATGCGTTGGGGATCGGAGCACAGGGGTTGGGCGGTCTGACGACGGTGCTGGATGTGAAGATCCTGGACTACCCGACGCATGCGGCGAACCTGCCGGTGGCGATGATTCCGAACTGCGCGGCGACGCGGCATGCGCATTTTGTGCTGGATGGGAGCGGGCCAGCGGAGTTGACGCCGCCTTCCCTGAAGGATTGGCCGAAGCTGGAGTATGACGTTCATACCGCGCGCCGGGTGAATCTGCAGACTGTGACCCGGGCGGATGTTGAGAGCTGGAAGCCTGGGGAGATTGTGCTGCTGACGGGCAAGCTGCTGACCGGGCGCGATGCAGCGCACAAGCGGATGACGGACATGCTGAACCGCGGGGAGCAGCTGCCGGTGGACTTTACGGGGCGGTTTATCTACTACGTTGGGCCGGTGGATGCAGTGCGGGATGAAGCGGTTGGACCTGCCGGGCCAACTACGGCTACGCGTATGGATAAGTTCACGCGGCAGATGCTCGAGAGTACGGGGCTGATGGGGATGATCGGCAAGGCTGAGCGCGGCGTTGAGGCGATCGACGCCATTCGGGACAACCATGCGGTGTACCTGATGGCGGTTGGCGGTGCGGCGTACCTGGTGTCGAAGGCGATCAAGCACTCGCAGGTGCTGGCGTTCGAGGACCTGGGGATGGAGGCGATCTACGAGTTCGACGTGGAAGATATGCCAGTAACCGTGGCTGTCAGCGCGGATGGGACGAGCGTACACCAGACGGGACCGGCGGAGTGGTCCAAACGGATCGCGGCAAGCCAGAGTGTGGGCGGGGTGGCGATTCTGGGGCAATGACCGGGGTTATAGCAAATTAGCTGTGGGTGTAGAGGGAGGCGTTGCTATAAACGTCATTTTCTCTCAAGAAAAATGACACTGCACCATACTTCCACTCCACAGCAACAGCTAATTTGCTCTAGCGGCATTGTTCCACGTGGAGCATTCGTAGGATGAGGTATTTACGGGTGGTGAAACGACCTGGGCGGGCTGGGGATTTCGTGTATTTGTCCACGTCTTGGTCTTCAGGTCTTGGAGTTTTGCTGGATCGCGACCAGCTCTGGGTGGATTGCGGCAAGAGCCGGGCGCGGATCAAGGGTTGAGCAGGTTCTTGAAGAAGCCGCCCATGGAATGGAGGACGCCGTGGCGAGGCTCCGGGGCGTTGAAGGGGGTGGAGAGGGTCTGCTTGTAGCGGGGGTTCACGGGCGGCGGGGAGGAGGCTGTGAGCGCGCCTGGGGTGGAGGCGACGAAGAGACGACGGCGAGCGAGGGGCGCGGCGGCGGCGACGAGGGTGGGCTGCGGAGGCAGGGGGGGTGCGGGGTCCGGGGAGCTGGCGGCGTCGGTGAGAGCGCCCAGGGGATCGACGGCGGCGGGATCGTAGAGGAGTGTACCGGCGAGTTGCAGGCGCGATCCGGAGGAGGCGGGAAGGGCGTCCGGGGAGGGATCGGCTGGCGCGATGGTGGAGGGAAAGGGGAAGGGGTCGGCTTTGGCTGCGAAGGTTGGGGTGCTTCCGGCTCCGGCGCGGAGGGCGGCGTCCACGATGGAGAACCCGGGGGTGGGCGGAGGAGGACAGCCGCAGGAGGAGGTGATGGAGGAGACGGCTTCCCGGATGAGGCCATGCTGAAAGAGGACGTGCTCGCCGGGCTTGAGGGCGTAGGCGGTGTGGCCAAGGGCGTCCATGAGGGTCAGGGGCGAAGACTGGAGGGCGCGATTTTCCACGCAGGTGTCTCCGGTAGGGGTAAGGCGGAGCGCGAGCGAGATGGGGGCGGATTTGCCGAGCCGCTGAGGGCTGACGATGCGCATGCCGGACGAGGCAACGATGGCGTCTGCGAGCTCGATGGGCATGCGGAGCTCGACGGCACCGGCGGAGAGATCGATGACGAGCGGGTCGAAGGGGTCTTTGAACTTGAGGCCGGGCGGAAGTTGGGCGGAGTTGAGGCGAAGACCGCTAGCGGGGCAGAGGAGCATCTCGCCCCCGCGTGCGAGGGAGACGTGGGCAGCGGCAGTGGGGAGTGAATGGATTTCGCTGACCGGGCCGAGCAGGGTCTGGTCTCCTGCGAGGCGAAGGGATCCGGAGGTCGTGGCCTCCGCGACGGGGACGAAGGCGACGGGGCGTTGAGCGAGGGACGGCGGGCTGCAGGTAAGGGCGACGGCTCCGAGCGCGAGGATGTAGAGATGGGCGGGGGGCATAGGATGACGGTCCGGACGGTCCGGCGCGGGCCCGTGCGCATCGGGTGTTCGGAGGGTGGTAACGGGGTGGATGAGTGATGGTAACGCGGGCGGCAGCTATCTGTAACCCTTTTAGGGGATTTTGCTGTGGAATGCGGTGGAAAGCGCTATCGCCCAAAGATTCGCTTCAAGAAACCGCCAAGGGAGTGGCTGGGCTTTGACTTCGCTTCGGTGGACTTGCTGTCAGCGACCGCTGCGGTCGCGGCTTGGGCTGATGGCCGGTTCGTAGAGGCTGACTTGACCGCATTGGGCTTGGGTTGCGTGGATTTAGGCGGCGCAGTCTTCCCTGGAAGCGGAGCCGGCGGCTTGTTGGTGGCTACGACGGCGGGGGTTGGGGCGGGAGCAGGCTGGGCAAGCTTGTGCCGGTTGGGGTTGGCGGAGACGGGCATGGAGGCAGCGGAGGATGGGTTTGGGTCGAGTGGGGGCGGAGTCAAGGTGGGCGTGGTGCTAGTGGCGGCGTTGAGGGCCGGCTCGGGCTCGCGCATTGCCGGGTCGTAGATGAGAGTTCCAGCGACCTGTACGGGTGGGCCGGAGGGTTGCTGATTGGGGGCGGTGTTTGTCGCGGGCTCCGGGCCGGAGGATGGGAAGGGGAAAAGGGAGTCGTTTGGATTGAAGGTTGGGGTGCTGCTGGGGCGTGCGCGGAGGGCGGCATCGGCGAGCGAGAGGCCGGTGGGGGAGACGGGTGGGCAACCGCAGGAGGTGGTGTCGGAGACGACGGCTTCCTGGATGAGGCCGTGCTGGAAGAGGACGTGCTGGCCGGGCTTGAGGCGGTATTGCTGATGGCCGAAGACATCCGTAATGTTGATCGTGGGAGAGTGCTTATCACGATTTTCAACGCAGGTGTCGCCGTTGGCGGTGATGCGCAGGGCGAGGTCGAGCGGAGTGGATTTATTTGGGCTCGCGGCGCTGGAGAGACGCATTTCAGGAGTTTCGAGACTGTCCCCGGCGGCCATGGGCATGCGGATTTCGAAGCCGCCATTTTCCAGGGCTACCAAGAGCGGATCGAAGATGTCTTTGGCCTTGGGGTTGAAGGCGGCCTGACCTGCGGTGAGATGGACGATGCTGGCCTGGCAGAGGAGGATGGAGCCGCCGCGGGAGAGCGTGAGATGAGCCGGCTGGGAGGCCAAAGCTGTCACTACACTCGCATCTCCGAGCAGGCTGTTTGCTCCGGAGAGGGTGAGTGCGCCGGAGATGGTAGCTTCGGCGGTGGGAACGTAGGCAACGAGTCGCTGGGCGAAGGCGATGGGAGCGGAGCAGGCAAGAGCAAACAGGCAGGCAGGGGCGAGCAGGCAGTGCGTGCGCTGGCTCAATCGCTGCTCCCCTTTCCCTGGTGCGAGTGCTAACCGGATGATTTCTAGCCTACTTCAGGGGAGCCGGTTGCAGCACGGCGGGGAGTTACTGGTTAAAGATTTTCTTGAAAAAGTGGCCGATGGAAATACCGACTGTACGAGTCGTGGAGAAGACAGCATTGTGAGTAGGGGGATCGGTGGACTGGGGCTTCGGGGCTGCGGGCGGGGTCGCCTTGGGTGTTGCGGTTGACGGGGACGGCTGAGGCTTCTCTGCGGGCGACGGCGGAGCCGGAGACGCGGGTTTGGCCTTGGGGGTTGAACGGGACTTGGGTACGGGCTTGGATTCAGGCTTCAGGGCCGGTTTTGGCGGCTCAGGGGTGGGATGAGCGACAGCGGTGGCGGGTGGAGCGTAGACGTAGATGGGCTCCGCGGGCTTAGGTTGGGAAGTTGCATTGGCTGCGGGTTGGACTGGTGCGGGTCTTGAAGCGGGAGCTGCAGGTGCGGGCCGGGTGGATGACGGCGTCGTCGCGGGCTCGGGCGTCGGCGACGGTGCGGGGAGGATGATGATCGGGCGCGGTGGATCGGCTTCTGGTTGGGCTGCGGGCGGTGCGGGGCTTGAGGGAGCGGACGAGGTTTTTGGCTTTGGCTCGGCTCTTGGCCCGGGGAACGGAGCGGGCTTGGGCGGAGCAGGTAGGATGGCGGCTGGCGCGGGACTGGAAGTGGGCGCGGGAGCCGGAGGAGGCGGGGTGAGGACGAGTGGCGGCGTTGCTGGAGCGGGTTTGGGGAAGGAGGATTCTGGAACGGGGTTGGGGTCGAAAGTGAGGGTCGCCTCGTTTGCGAGATGGGCCCCGGCGGGCAGGTTGCCGGAGGTGGGGACGTCGACGGGGGCGTGCCGGGGGGACTCAAGGCCCTGGCTGGCGGCGGTCGGAAACGGAAAGGTGGCGGCACGGTTGTCTGAGAGTGGAGCGGTGGAGGTGCCGTAGCGGAGGGCGGCGTCGGCGACCGTGAGGCCGGGTTGGGTGGCGGTCGGACAACCACAGAAGGACTTGTCTTCGAGGGTGGCCTGCTCAACCATGCCATGGCGGAAGAGGATGTGCTGGCCGGGGTTCAGCTTGTAGGTGGAGGAGCTGAAGACGTCGGTGATCTTGAGGGGAGGAGCTGCGGAGTTGCGGCTTTCAATACAGGTGTCTCCGTCAGCCGAGACGGCGATGGCGAGATCGATGGGAATGGCCTTATTGGCGTAGGAGGCACTTTCGACACGCATTTCCGGTGTGGTGATGGTATCTGCGGGAAGGATGAGCATGGCAAGCTCGATGGCGCCGCGCTTGAGTGTGAGCAAGAGAGGGTCAGAGACCTCTTTGGTGCCGGCGGTGGCGAGGCTCTGATCTGCGGCGAGGCGGATGGAAGAGGCTTGGCAGACGAGGAGGGTGCCGCCGCGTTCCAGGATGAGGTGCGCGGGGTGATCGGAGGCGGAGACATCGCTGGCGAGGCCAAGAACTGTGTTCAGGCCTGAGGTTTTCAAGGGATCGGAGACGGTGGCCTCCGCGGTAGGAACGGAGGCGATCGAGTGCTGGGCGAGGGCGGAAGCGGCTCCGGCGGAGAGGCTCAGGACGAGCATCAAGGGCTGGCGGGGCTTCACTGTTCGGGTCCTCGTTTCAGCTTTGCTTCGGCGCTCTGATTCTATATCGGCGCTGGCGCGTATGGATGTAACAGGAAGGCTCAGCGGATAAAGAGCTTTTTGAAGAAGCGACCGATGGCGTGGACGGGATCCTTCTTCGGTTGGGCGTCGGGTGCGGGTTGCCGATGGGCAGGAATTGGGGGCTGGAGAAGGTCGCCGGTGGGTGGCGCGGGCGCGTCGGCGGCGGGGTTAGCGGGGTCGTAGGTGAGGGTGGCGGAGACCTGGACCTGGGTGTCGCCGGGTTTGTCCGGGGGGATGGGACCGGGAGCGGATAGGCCCTGGCTGACGGCGGCGGGGAAGGTTGCGCCGCGGACGGCGGCATCGGCGAGGGAGACGGATTGCGGAGGTGGGCAGCCGCAGGGGCTGGATTCAGTGTCTACGACCTCTTTAAGGGAGCCATGCTCGAAGAGGACGTGCTGACCGCCTTTGAGGAGGTAGGAGGATTGGCCGAAGGCGTCGGTGATGGTGAGGTTGGGAGATTTTTTGCCACGATTTTCTACGCAGGTGTCGCCATTGGGAGTGACGCGGAGGGCGAGGCTGAGTTGGGCGGGCTTGTCGTGGGTGTCGGCGGAGGTGAAGCGGAGGTCAGGGGTGATGAGGGCGTCGTCGCGGGTAAGGGGCATTTGGAGCTCCAGGGCTCCGCGGTCCAGGGCGATAAGGAGCGGGTCAAGCTTGCCGGCGAGCTGCTGGGTGTTGCGGCCGCCGGTGAGGTGAGTAATGCTGGTTTGACAGAGGAGGATATCGCCGCCGCGGAAGAGGGTGACGTGGGCGGGACGGTCGAGGGCGGTAATGACGCTGGAGTCGCCGAGGAGGTTGCGGGAGCCGGAGACGGAGAGGGAGCCAGTCGTGTTGGCCTGGGAGACGGGGACGGAGGCGATGACGTGCGATTGGGCCTGAGCTGCGTGGGCGGCGATGGTGGCGAGGGTCAGGGCGAAGAGGTGGCGGAGCCTGGACATGCTTCTTACCCCTACATTTTCAGGAAGTTTTCGATCATCTGACGCCCGTGGCTGGTGAGGATGGATTCCGGGTGAAACTGGACGCCTTCGATAGGGAGGGTCCGGTGACGTAAGGCCATAATGGTCTCGGCTGCGTCGCCCGCAGCGGCCTCTGGGGTGATAGTGCGTGCGGAGATCTCCAAGGCTTCGGGAAGGTCTTCCTCGGCGACCATGAGGGAGTGGTAACGGGTGCAGGTGGTGGTAGCGGGTATGCCCGAGAAGATGGTGCGGCCGTCATGAGCGATCTGGCTGGTCTTGCCGTGCATGAGCTTGCGGGCACGGACGACGTTACCGCCAAAGGCTGCGCCGATGGCTTGATGGCCGAGGCAAACGCCAAGGATGGGAGTTCTGGGGCCGCCGGATTGCTGCAGAGCGGCGAAGTGCTGAAGGAGCGGGATGGAGATGCCGGCTTCCTGCGGGGTGCAAGGGCCGGGGGAGATGAGGATGCGGTCTGGGTGGAGGGCTTCGACTTCGGCGGGGGTGATCTCGTCGTTGCGGCGGATGACCATTTCGGCTCCTAGCTCGCCCATGTACTGAACGAGGTTGTAGGTGAAGGAGTCGTAGTTGTCGAGGACGAAGACCATGAGGTGATTTTACTCTGGCGGCAACAGGGAGTTGCGCGGGCGAGTCAAAGCAGACTGAGGGCGAGACGCATGATGCTTTCCAAGCGGTGGCAGCACTTTACGGCGATGGTCCTGATTGGAGATGGAATGATGGCTCTAATTCATCCGCAGAAGGATGCGAAGGCCTGGCAACGGGGGCCGAAGGCCTGGAAAGACTTGATGCAGACGTTGCATGAGCGGCCGGGGCTTACGCGGGCAATTGGAGTGGCGCAGATTGCGGGTGGGGTCTGGTGGGCTTTGCAGCAGGAGAAGGTGGAGGATAACGAAGGCTAGCGTTCTTGCTGATGTAGAAGCCATCTCTGCCGGTAAGTAAGGGTCATGTGTCCGCTAAGCCTAAAGTTTGTGGAGAGAAGGCGGTCGAGTATGTCTTCGAAGTTCAGCATGTTATCGGCGGCTATCTGGAACAGAACCTCTACGGTTCCTACCGTAAGCAGCCCTCTCGACTGAGCTTCGTGCTTTGCTAGCAGATCATCAATTAGTAACAAGCTTCCGGCGTTTCGCTCGGTGAGCCGAATCGCGGCGAGTTCACCCTCATGAAGATCCCCGGTTGCGAGGGGTTGAGGGCTAGGTGTTGCAACGACGGCCCAGCCAGGGTGATTTCTCATCCAACGCTTGACTTTATCCGGTGTCTTGGCATGGCTGAGTTCCAGGCTTACCTCATAGGGGATGAGTACAGAACGGAAAAGAATCGGGAGATGACTCTCGTAGTCCAGCAGAATAAGATATTGGAGCGGTCCAGTATCGCTGACGATCAAGCAGAGCGTTCCGCCTTGTGAGCGATCGAGGCGGAAGAAGCGTTGCCGAACTCCCTTTGAAAGATCTCCTGCTCCTCGCTTACACCTTCATTTTGGCTGGTTTTTATAAAATCCCAAAGCTCATAGCGAGTCTCGAATTCCAAGAGAATCTGCAACTGATGTGCCGAGATTCGTCCGCGTCTGTAAGCGTCATATCCGGCTAGCTCAAGCACAGCTCTGGACATGTTCTTACCAGCGCCTTGAATAAACTTTGCGGTCTCTTCGGGAATGGTAAGCAGTATATCCATACTGGGAATGTTACACCTAGCAACTGGGAATATCACACCTAGTAGCGCTCGCGGGCGCGTTCGATAGCGCGGACTACGGCGCGGGCTTTGTTGGCGCACTCTTCGTATTCTGACTCGGGGATGGAGTCGGCGACTATGCCGGCTCCGGCCTGGATGTGGCCTTGATCTCCGTTCATGAAGAGGGTGCGGATAGCGATGCAGGAGTCGAGGTTGCCGGAGAAGTCGGCGTAGAAGATGCTTCCTCCGTAGACGCCGCGACGGGCGGGTTCGAGCTCTTCGATGATCTCCATGGCGCGGATTTTGGGGGCTCCGGAGAGGGTTCCGGCGGGGAAGCAGGCTTTGAACGCGTCGATGGGGTCAAGGTCGGGGCGAAGGCGGCCTTCAATGGCGCTGACCAGGTGCATGACGTGGCTGTAGCGCTCGACAAACATGAGGTCCTTGACGCGGACACTGCCGAATTCGGAGACGCGGCCTACGTCGTTGCGGCCGAGGTCTACGAGCATGATGTGCTCGGCGACTTCTTTCTGGTCGGCGCGGAGGTCGGCTTCGAAGGCTCGGTCTTCGACCTCGTCGGGGCTGCGCTTGCGGGTGCCGGCGATGGGGCGATACTCGACGGCGCGGTTGTGGACGCGCACTAAGAGCTCAGGGGATGAGCCTACGATGTGCGCTACGGTGGAGTTGACCTTCTTTGAAAGCGCTTCCATGTTGAAGCGAAGGAAGTACATGTACGGGGACGGGTTGACGATGCGGAGGGCGCGGTAGACGTCGAAAGCGGGAACGGCTGGGGTGCAGTCGAAGCGCTGGGAGAGGACGCACTGGAAGACGTCACCGGCGGTGATGTAGTCCTTGGCCTTGCGCACGGCCCTGAGAAAGGCGGGTTTGCTGGTGCGGGGGATCATCTTGAGCTTGGGGAGGCTTTGACGCCGGCGGGGTTTGGGGAGGGCCTGGGCGAGGCGGCGTTCCATTTTGTCAAGACGTCGGAGGGCCTGAGCATAGGTGCCTTTTCGGGTGAGGTCGACGGTGGCTATGAGGAGGATCTCCTTCTTGACGTGGTCGAAGGCGAGGACCTGGTCGAAGAACATGAGGCAAGCGTCCGGGACGTGGAGCTCGTCGGCGGCGAGGGTCGGGAGTTTTTCAATGAGGCGGACTACGTCGTAGGAGAAGAAGCCGACGGCTCCGGCGGTGAAGGGCGGGAGGCCTGGAAGGCGGGCGGGGGTGTGGCCGGCAAGCGCCTTTTTGAGCTCCTCGAAGATGTCGCCCTGGTGGGTGCGAGTGCGCTTCCCTTCCCTGGTAGTGATGGTGTGGGCGTACGCGGTGATGCGTTTATAGGGGTCGATGCCGATGAAGGTGTAGCGGCCTACGTGCTCGCCGCCTTCTACGGATTCGAGCAGGAAGGCTTCAGGGGCGTCGTTGGCGATGCGGAGGAAGGCGGAGACGGGGGTTTCTAGGTCTGCGGTGATGGTGCGGAAGACGGGGACGAGGGTGTGGGTCTTCGCGAGCTTCTTGAAGGCGGGTTCGGGGGGAGTGTTGCGGAGGTCATTGGAGGATTTGGGGCTCATGGTCGATAAGGTCATGGTAAACGTCCGTTTGCGGTGCCGCAGCGGCGCGGCTGATGGTGAGTTGCGAGGCGTATCGAGGGAGGCCTATAGTACGCAGGGCTTCGGGTCGGAATATGGCCACGAAAGCCGCGAAAGCGAATCGCTTCCCGTATAAATCCATCCAATTTGCTGGGTGTTCATGGGGAAGGCGAGACTCGATATGGTCACGGAATCATTGATCCCAGTAATGGAACAACAACGGATACGAGAAAAGAAGGTAGTCGACATGGCTGTAATGGATACCACTCTGCCGGTAGAGCAGAAGATGACAATGACCCTGGAAGACGAAAAGAACCCTTGGTTGGCACAAGCGGCGCGGTTTGACCTCGCGGCGAAGAAGTTGAACCTGGATGAGGGGATCTGGAAGGTGCTGCGGTACCCCTCGCGAGAGATTATCGTGCATATTCCGGTGCAGATGGATAACGGGACGATTGAGGTGTTTACGGGGTACCGGGTGCAGCACTCGGTGGCGCGTGGACCGGGCAAGGGCGGGATCCGGTATGCGCCGGATGTGTCGCTCGATGAGGTAAGGGCGCTGGCGAGCTGGATGACCTGGAAGTGCGCGGTGGTGAATATTCCATTTGGCGGGGCGAAGGGTGGGGTGATCTGCGACCCGAAGCATATGAGCCAAGGGGAGCTCGAGCGGATGACGCGGCGGTATACAGCGGAGCTGATTGAGTTTATCGGGCCGGAGAAGGATGTGCCGGCACCAGATGTGAATACCAATGAGCAGACGATGGCCTGGATTATGGATACCTACTCCATGCATATGCGGCAGACGGTGACGGCTGTGGTTACGGGCAAGCCGGTGAATATTGGTGGCTCGCGTGGGCGGCGTGAGGCAACGGGACGTGGGATCAGCGTGTGCTGCGATGCGGCCATGAAACACCTGGGGATGGATATTGCGGGTTGCCGCGTGATCCTTCAGGGGTTTGGCAATGTGGGGTCGAATGCGGCCAACCTGCTTTACGGGAAGGGCTATACGATCGTCGGGATCACGGAGTATGACGGGGCGCTGTATGCAGCGGACGGGATCGACGTTCCTGCGCTGCTTGCGCATCGGGCGAAGGCGGGGACGATCAACGGGTTCAGCGAAGCGGAATCCGTAGATAAGGACGAGCTGATTACGCGGGAGTGCGAGATCCTGATTCCGGCCGCGACCGAAAACGTCATCACGAGCGAGAATGCGGCTAAGCTGCGGTGCAAGATTCTTTGTGAGGGGGCAAATGGGCCTACGACCATGGTCGCCGATGACATTCTGGAAGAGAAGGGCGTGTTTGTGGTGCCGGATATCCTGGCGAATGCTGGCGGGGTGACGGCGAGCTACTTCGAGTGGGTTCAGGACCGGATGGGCTATTTCTGGACTGAGGCCGAGGTGAACCAGCGGCTGGACGCGATTATGAGCCAGAGCTTCGCGGATGTGATCTCGTATGCGGAGTCTCACCAGGTGAATAACCGGATCGCTGCTTACATGCTGGCCATCGACCGGGTAGCTTACACGACCAAGCAGCGAGGGATGTACGCTTAGGGCAGTATGGTGCAGTATGAGGCAGTGGAAAGACCCGGAGGGTTTACCCCCCCCCGGGTCTTTTTGTGCAAAATATTCAAAACAATAGCTTTAGGCTTGTATCAACGTTTGTAACTGCCGGGAATGTTACCTGATGGGTGGAGCTACTGGAGGGTGACTTTCATAGTGATTGGTTGGGACTGTGGGGTGGTGTTGGGGGTGCCCTGGGGGGTGGCGGTGACGGTGACGGTGTAGGAGCCGGGGTAGGTTCCGAGGTCCGTGCAGCGACCGCAGGCGGTAATGGGGGTGAGGGCGGTCAGGAGTGCGGCGGAGAAGAGGGCGATCAGGAGTACCTTGGGAAGTTGGCGGCGGAAGAGACCTCCTGTGAGGAGCAGGGCGGCTAGAGTGAGGCCGCTGAGCGGGCGCAGCATGGTTGTGGTGGTGCTGGGTGGATAGTACGGGGTGTTGACGTTGCAATCATGCGGGCTGGCGGCGGTGAGTTGCAGGGTAGTGGTGCCGCCGGTTGTGGGGAGGAGCGGACGGACGAAGACGCAGGTGGCTTCGGACGGCAGGCCGGAGCAGGTGAGCTGGACAGGTTGAGCGAAGCTGCCGGTGGGGGTGATTGTGACCTTGAGGAGAGCGGTCTGGCCGACGCCCAGGATGACGGGGTTGGGAGTGACGGTGAGCGTGAACCCGGACGGGGCAACCGGGGGCGCTGCAGCGGCTACGATCTGCTGGTTGAGGACGAGGCTGGTGGAGGGTTGGAAGTCCTGGGTGCCGGCGTAAGCGACGGTGATGGGATGAGTTCCGAGGGTCAGGGTGCTGGTGGTTAAGGTGGCTACCCCGGTGGGGCTGAGGGTGACGGTGGCCAGGATGACGCCGTTATCGAGGAACTGGATTTGGCCGGTGGGGGTAAGAACGCTGCCGGTCAGGTTTGCGGTGAAGGTTACTGCGGAGCCTACGGTCGCGGGGTTGAGCGAAGAGGTGACGCTGGCGGAGGTGGTGTCCGGCGTAATGATGAAGGGGACGGCGTTGGAGAGGCTGGGGGCGTTGATGGGGTCGCCGTTGTAGGCGACAGCGAGGGTGTGGGGGCCGGCGTGGAGGAGCTGCGGGTCTCCGTAGGGGCAGCTGACGAGGAGAGTGAGGGCGGTGCACTGGGGGACGGCGACGCCGTTATCGAGGACCGTGTACGTGCCCGTGGCGGGGTAGGCCTGGTCGACGACGGTGACGAGGAAGGTTCCATTGATAGGGTTGCCGTAGGGGGTGGAGAGCGGGGTGGTGGGGGTTAGGGTGACGGCGGTGGGAGCGAGCGAAACGGTGAAGGAGCCGGCGAGGGTCGCGGAGGTATCGTTGGCGTCTCCGCTGTAGGAGGCGGTGAGGGTGTGGGTGCCGGGAAGAAGAGGTGGAGTCGACGAACCCTGGAGGAAGGCGGCGACGGGAAGGGTTGCGGTGCCGTTGAGGACGGCGGCGGTGCCGGCCGAGGCTGAGTCGACCGAGAAGGTGGCGGTGCCTGTGCCGGAGGTTGTGTTTAAGGTGGCGGTGAGGGTGTACGCAGCTTCGAAAGGCGCGGGGTTGGGAGTGGCACTGACCGTGCCGGTGGGGGTGGCAGAGCGTTGGCCGAGCAGGACGGTGATGCCGCCGGTGTTGACGTCGGGGTTCGGAGTGAGGACGTCTTTGTTGGCTACCGGGTTGGCGAGGAGGGTGCCGCCGTTGGCGAGGACGAGATCGGAGCGGCCGTCGCCGTTGAGGTCGGCGGCGGCGATGGCGTTGATTCCCTGGCCGGCGAGGAGGTGGGTCTCGGAGCCGGGCGGCCCGTAGCTGAGGACGGAGCCGTCGCTCATCAGGAGGACAGGAGTTCCGTTCAGAGTGGCGGCGGCTAGTTGGTAGAAGTTACGGGATGGGGTGATGCGGACGGGGTTGGTGGGGTGTCGGGTGGAGGTGAGGAATTTGCCTCCGCCGGAGCCGTACCAGATGTAGAGGTAGTTGGGAGCGCTGGCGGTTGGAGCGGTGAGGTCTGCGGAGAGGTTGTGGTAGAGGATGGCGAGGTCGTTGAGGCCATCGCCGTCCAGGTCTGCGATGACGGCGGAGCCGGGGAAGGCGGGGAAGCCGAGAGTGGGCGATATGCCGCCAAAGACCGGGCTCAGGGCGGGGGCGGTGAGCTGGCCTGGGGTTGTGAGGGAGCCGTCGACGGCCAGGTCGCCGAGGAGGGTGGGAGCGGCGGAGCCGTGGGTGAGGAAGAGGGTGAATGAGCCGGAGTTGGGGCCGGAGCCCTGATAGAGGAGGTCAGGGTGGCCGTCGTTGTCGAGGTCGCCGGCGACGACGAGGTCGTGAGCGTGGAGGTGGCAGTCGACGGTAGTTCCGGTTTGTGGGCCGTCGACCTGGGAGAAGAAGAGGGTGGGGAGAGTGGTGGAGCTGTCGGCGGAGGAGCCGTTGTTGCCGCGGAGGATGCGGTAGGCGGAGGCGTCGCGGTTGGCGAGATCGGCGAGGCCGTCGCCGGTGAAGTCGGCGAGGACGCTGGTGCCGAAGAAGGTGTTGGGATAGTGATCGAACGGTGGGGAGCAGGCGGCGGGGTTGGGATCGGTGAACTGGGCGGCTGCTGTGGGGAAGACGGGGGCGGTGAAGTTTCCGGCTCCGTCGCCGAACTGGACGGCGATGCCGGTAGCACCGGTGGCGGGGAGGGATGCGTTGGGGCCGTCGGCGGTAAGGGCGAGATCGAGGTGACCGTCCCCGTTGAAGTCTCCCGTCTGGAGGGTGGCGATGAGGTTGGGGGTGCCGGTCTGGGAGGTTGTGGGGGTGGATGCGGCGGTGAAGGTTCCGTCGCTGTTATTGCGCAGGAGCTGGGCCTGGGTGGCGGCGGTGGCTACGACTGCGTCGGGGAGGGTGGCGGAGGTGAAGGGGCCGAGAGCGAGGGAGGTGGCGGGGGCTCCGGCGGCGAATGCCTGGGAGCTTCGGAAGGAGCCGTCGGCGTTGCCGAAGAGGATGGCGATACCTTCGGGGGAGTCGAGGGCGAGGTCGGGGAAGCCGTCGTGGTTGAAGTCTGCGAAGGCATAAGAGGTTCGACCAGGGCCGGCGTTCGAGATGCCTTGGAGGGTATACGTCAGATTGCCGTTGCCGGTAAGGACGGAGATTCCGGCGGGGGTTGCGGTGTAGAAGTTGCGGCGGACGCCGGCGGCGACCGTTGTTTCGGCGATGAGACGACCTCCGTGGCCGGTCAGACCGTCGAGGGCGCCAGAGCCTCCTTCGCTCGTGGTGGCGAAGGTTCCGTCACCGTTGCCGTGGAAGATGTCGAAGCGGCCGTTTGCGCCTTCGAGGACCAGGTCTGGGTTGGCGTCGTTGTCGACGGGCTGGATGAGGGCGCTGAGTACAGTGCCGGAGCCGGTGTATCGGTCGTAGGCGGAGCCGGCCGGTGACGGACCTACCTGGCCAAGTCCGGTGGGAAAGAAGAGATCCACGGCTCCCTTGCTGCCGACGATCGCGAACTGCTGGTGGGTAGCGCTGGTGAGGCTTACGGGCAGGATGGGACCGGTACCATCCGGGAGACTGGTGGAGAGGAGGGTGAGGGTGGTGGGTGAGCGATCGGTGAGGTAGTAGAGGAGTTGGTTGGCGGCGTCCTCTACGAGGAGGTAAGGGTGCCCGGTATCCTGGAACTGGAGGGCGGTTGGGAAGATGAGTTGAGGAGGCTGCGAGAGAGCTGCAGCGATGGTGCCAAAGGTACGCGCGGCGGCAAAGGTGCCGTCGCCGTGTCCTGAGGCGAGGACGGCTGAGACCTGGGTTGAGGAGGCGGTGACCCAGGCGATGTCGGGCTTGCCGTCGCCGTCGAAGTCCGCGATGGCGAGGGCAGAGCCGGCGGTCTGCAGGATGGCGGATTGGGTGAAGTTGCCTTTACCGTCGTTGAGCAGGACGTGGGTGGTGGAGGACGTGGCGGTTGCGCCTTGGTCGATGTAGATGAGGTCAGGGTAGCCGTCGTTGTTAACGTCCGCGGAGTAGACCGCGGCGGGCCAGTTTCCGGTGGGGATGACGGTGGGCTGGAGGAAGGTCTGTGCGGCAGCGGGGACCATCAGCGCGAGCGTGAAGGCCAGCGCGAGCAGTTGGGGGAGGCGGCGAGTGGAATGGTTGGGGAGCTGGGGAGGGCTCATTTGCGGGGCCAAAAGGGTCGGGTTCATGCTCCAGAAGCGATTATCGGGTAAGAACAGGATGACTTTAGCACCGGTTGGGGTGGCGGAGAACGGAACGAAGGTGGGATGTGGGAGAATGGCAGAACCATAGAGGGGCGGCTGATCGCACCCCGCGCGGAGCGGCTTGGCCAATGAATCTGCCGAACTCCATCACGATGAGCCGGATTGCCAGCGTTCCGCTGCTGATCTGGTTTCTAAGTCCGCACTCGCCGTTTCATGGCGCGAATGGGGAGCAGGAGATAGCTGCGTCCGCGCTTTTTATAACGGCGTCGATTACGGACGGGCTGGACGGGTATCTGGCGCGGAAGCGACAGCAGATTACGACGATCGGGATGCTGCTGGATCCGTTGGCGGACAAGCTGATGGTGACGGCGGCGTACATCATTCTGGTGGCCTATAACCCGGGGATCGTACCGCCTTGGATCGCGGTGCTGATTATTGGGCGAGAGTTCCTGGTGAGCGGGCTGCGGTCGATTGCGGCGAGCGAGGGTTTCACGATCGATGCGAGCGAGATCGGGAAGCTGAAGACGGTGATCCAGATTGTGAGTGTGGTGGCGGCGATCCTGGCGCACCGTTGGGATACCTGGAATTGGGGCGGGTTTATCGTCGGGGTGCACTTTATTGCGGTGACGGCGATCTACTGGATGACGGTGGTTTCGATTATCTCGGCCGTGGATTACTTTTGGGGATTCTGGAAGCAGATCGACCATGCGAGCGAACGCGCCCGGACGAAGCGGTCGAGGCTGCTGAGCCGGAAGGCGAAGACGGGTGCGGGACCGGCGGAGCATCCTTCGGGGATCTCCTGAAATGGGCAATCCGGCTTGTGGTGCGGCACGTAGTGTGAGTGAGGTTTTGCTTGCAATGATCTGCGGAGCATGGCAGACTGGCCACACTTTCCGGCATATGGGCCAATATGCTCTTTTGAAGTTTCCTTTAGGACGCCTCCCCAAAGCGTGACGACAGGTTGTCTGGAGTGGAAGCTTCGCCCGGCGACCGCATCGCGATATCGAGCTTTAGTCCGGCCGGAGTTCATCCGATCGACCGGCTACTCCCGTAGTATCACTTCAACTTGGTAAGGAGAATAGTCTCCTATGTCAGACATGATGCTTTCTTTCCTGATCGCGGTGGGAATTCTCGCGGTGTTGTTTGTGTTCGTACCGCTGTTGCATGTATGCAATGCGGGATGCCAACGGTTTTTTGGACGAAAGGCTGCTGCGAAGCGGCTGGATGCGGGAGCATCTGAAAGGAGCTCCCGAGGGCTGGCAGAGACGGTCTGAGGCGACGGTTCTGCACGGATGGCGGGAGACGGAACAGCAGAGTGCTGCGCTACAATCGTAGGGTTGCGGCTGGGTTGTGCTTCGGCACGAATCAAGACCAAAAACAAGCAACCGACTTTGCTGAAAGGCTTTCTTATATGTCCATTCCCGCCACGCAAATGCGTCCCGGCATGATCATCAAGCACAATAATGACCTTCACCTGGTGTTTTCTGTTGAGCACCGGACGCCGGGAAATCTGCGCGCCTTTATTCAGGCGAAGCTTCGCAATGTGCGTACGGGGGCGATGTTCGTCGAGCGCTTTCGCTCGCCGGACCCGATCGACCGGGTGCGGGTGGATGAGATCAAGATGGAGTACCTGTACTCCGATGGCGACGATTTTTATTTCATGGATGAGTCGTTTGAGCAGACGCTGCTGAAGCGCGAGACGTTGGGGGATGCGGTGGAGTACCTGACGCCGAACCTTTCGATCAGCGTGAGCTTCCATGATGGGAAGGCTGTCGGGATCGAGCTGCCTGGAACGGTGGAGATGACGGTGGTAGAGACGGAGCCGGGGATCAAGTCGGCTACGGCTTCGAGCGTGACCAAGCCGGCGAAGACGGAGACGGGGCTGGTGGTGCAGGTGCCTCCGTTTATCAATGAAGGGGAGCGGATTCGGGTGGATACGGCAGAAGGGGCTTATATGAGCCGGGCTTGAGATTCTGCTGGTGGTTGGGCAAGGGCGGAGCTTATGTTGGGAGCTCTGCCCTTCTTGCGTTCAGCGGGTTTGCCGGGTGCGGGTGAGGATGCGACACTGAAACGATGGCGGGTGAGATACAAGTCAGGCATTACCTGGTGAGGGGGCGGGTGCAGGGGGTGGGATTTCGGTGGTTTGTGCACCGGGAGGCGGCGGAGCTTGGGCTTCGCGGGTGGGTGCGGAATACGGATTCGGGCGAGGTGGAGATTGTTGCCGCGGGCGATGCGGAGGCGATGGCGGAGCTGAACGATGCGCTGCATAAGGGATCGCGTGGAAGCAGGGTGGATGCGGTGATTGAGCATGCGCTGAAAGATGAAGAAGGCACGGGTTTGGGCCCGTTTGAGATTGAAGGAGCGTGGTAACGATGAGCAACATCAGTAACGCGGTGAGTTGTGAGCCTTTGAAGCAGTTGATCCGGACGGTTCCGGATTTTCCAAAGCCGGGAATTCTGTTTTATGACATTACGACTCTGTTGCGGGATAAGGCCGGGATGGCACAGCTGATCGATGCCTTTGCGGCACACTATATCGGCAAGGAGATTGACCTGGTGCTGGGGATTGAGGCGCGCGGGTTTATCTTTGGGCCGGCACTGGCATACCGGCTCAATGCGGGGTTTGTGCCGGTGAGAAAGCCGAAGAAGCTGCCGGCTGCGGTGGCGAAGGTGACGTATGACCTGGAGTATGGTTCGGATGCGCTGGAGATTCATCTGGATGCGATCGAGCCAGGGCAGCGGGTGATTCTTGTGGATGATCTGCTGGCTACTGGCGGGACGATGCAGGCTACGGTGAAGCTGGTGCGGCAGTTGGGCGGGGAGATTGCGGGAATTGCGTTTGCGATCGAGCTGGATTTTCTGAAGGGGCGAAACAAGTTTCAGGAGTATGACGTGTTCAGCCTGCTTCATTATGACGAGTAGGTAAAGTTTGGGGCGGTGTGGCGCTGTTCGGTCAGGCTTGCGAATCGTTGTGGCGGCGTTGGACATCTGAGGTGGACAGAGGATTTGTTAATGATTCAGACACATGGGTACGCGGCGCAGTCTGCTACCGAGTCGCCAGTGCCCTTTGATTATGAGCATCGTGAGCCCGGGCCGCATGATGTGCATCTTGCCATTGATTTTTGCGGTATTTGCCATTCCGATATTCACCAGGCGCGCGATGAGTGGAACAATGCGATCTACCCGATGGTGCCGGGGCATGAGATAGTCGGGACGGTAAAGGCTGTCGGGGCGGACGTCACGAAGTTCAAGGTAGGCGATCTGGCGGCGATTGGATGCATGGTCGATTCCTGCCGCGAGTGCGAGTCCTGCAAGGCGGGCGATGAGCAGTACTGCGACCGGCAGCAGACGGTGTTTACCTACAATAGTAAGGACAAGCAGGGCAACATCACGTTTGGCGGCTACAGCGACAACATCGTTGCCGATGAGGCGTTTGTGCTGAAGGTTCCTGCGAAGCTGGATCCGGCGGCGACGGCTCCTCTGCTTTGCGCGGGTATTACGACGTACAGTCCGCTGAAGCACTGGAAGGCTGGTCCGGGCAAGAAGATCGGGATCGTTGGGCTGGGCGGACTGGGTCACCTTGGGCTGAAGTTCTCCCACGCGTTCGGCGCGCATACGGTGATGTTTACGACCTCACCGGGCAAGGTTGAGGATGCGAAGAAGCTGGGCGCGGACGAGGTAATCGTGACCAAGGAGACGAACTGGCATGAGGCGCATCTGCGAACGTTCGACTTTATTCTGGACTGCGTTTCTGCCGAACACGACATTACGCCGTACCTGGAGATGCTGAAGCGGGACGGGACGTACTGCACGGTGGGTGTGCCGGAAGAACCGATCAACATTCATGCGTTTGCGGTGATTGGGAACCGGACGAGTATTACTGGATCTGCGATCGGCGGCATTGCCGAGACACAGGAGATGCTGGACTTCTGCGGAGAGCACAACATTGTCTCCGACATTGAGATGACGAGCTACGACAAGCTGGAAGAGGCTTGGACTCGGGTTGTCAAGGCAGACGTTAAGTACCGGTTTGTGCTGGACGCCAAAACGCTTTAGTCCTACCGGACGAGCCCACTGCGCGTGGAGCGGGTACTTCGTACGGTTTTATCCGGTCGCGGTGATTCAAGGCTGCGTAGGTCCGAACGTTGTTTGACTCGAGCGCTCTTATGAGGGCATCTCCGTTATGCGGAGATGCTCTTCTTTTTTGAGGTAGCTTTTACGGCGGAACCAGTCCTCCATGGCTGGTTGCAGGGTCGCGAGCGGGACGCGGTTGCCTGCTTCCATGAGGCCGTCGGCGATGGGAAGTGTGTCATCGAAGATGGCGTCGTTGGTGAAGTTGCGCATGGCGAAGTTGTCGATCCAGCGGATGGGACAGGGCGTGGCATTGCCCAGCAGGTCGATGCATTCGATGACGAGGGTGCGAGCAAACATAATCAGACGAAGAGGATGAACTGAGGTGCGGGAACGGGGACGGTCTGGACGGGGCCCGTGAGGTGGCCGGTAGACTCGTTTCGCGAGAACACGGAGACGGAGTTCGAGTCCAGGTTGGCGCACAGGAGCCATGCGCCGGTGGGATCGAGGGTGAAATGGCGTGGGGTTTTGCCGCCGCAGGCGATGCGCTGCACGAGGGTGGGTGCGCCGGTAGACTCGTCCAGCGCGAAGCAGACGAGGGAGTCCTCACCGCGGTTGCTGATGTAGAGGAAGCGGCCGCTTGGAGAGATGGTGATTTCCGCGGCGGTGTTCGTGCCGTGAAAGCCCGGATCGGTGGTGGGAAGACTGCGGCTGGTGTCTGTGATGAGGGCCTGAGGGCCGAAGCCATGGGCGGTGTCTCCGCGGGTGGTGTTGAGCAGGAGTTGATCGACGTGATTGTCGAGCTCATCGACCTCGTAGAGCCAACGGCCGTTTGGGTGGAAGGCGAGGTGGCGCGGACCGGCACCTGCCCGGCGCTGGTTGAGATGGGGCTGGCCGAGGCGGGCGGTGGCGATGTCGACCGGGAAGGTGATGATGGTGTCCGACGCAAGGTCCGTGACCAAGAGAAAACGATTGTCCGGCGCGATCATGGCGGCGTGGGGGTGCGGCGCGTCCTGGCGGTTGTGGTCGGGACCGAGGGAGCCGAAGCGGGGGTCTCGGAAGCTGACGCGTTCGACGGGTTGCGAGAGGGTGCCGTCAGGCTGGATGCGATAGCTGGCGATGGAGGAGCCGGCGTAGTTGGCGACGAAGAGGGACTGAAAGCTGGGATCGATGGAGAGATAGGTTGGACCGGCTCCGCCGGAGGCGACCTGGCCGAGCAGGTGAAGGGCGCCGGTTGAGTCAACCGTATAGGCAGAGATGCCGGAGGTGTGTTGGTCGCCTTCGTTGGCGACGTAGAGCAGCCGGCGTTTGGCGGATTGGCCCAGTACGATCCAGGCTGGATTGATGCAGGCTGCGGCGAGGGCGGCGGAGGTGAGATGTCCGGTGGCGGGGTCGAAGCGGGAGAGGTAAATGCCTTTGCCGCCCCTCTTGGTATCGGAACCGAAGAAGACGAAGGGAGGTGGGGTAGGAGCGGGAGGTTTGCGCTTGAGGCGGTTCTTGATACGTGACTCGATGCCGGGATCGGGCTGGCCAGGGGGTGGGGTTGATTGAGCGCCGAGGCTGGCAGCGAATGGGCCGGCGGCCAGGGTCGAGAGGCTTCTGAGGAGCGTGCGCCTCGTGGTCCTCATCAGAGCTTGACGCGATCGTTTTCGTTGGGCTCCGGAGAACGGAAATAGGCGGCGCTGCCGGGGTCGCCGGGCAGCTGGCCGAGGAATTTTTCAGGCTTGATGTCGTCTGAGATGACGGGCAGAGTGGGGAGTTTGTTGGTGCTGCCGGCTTCGCGGACGACGGCGTCTGCGTGCTCGAGGACCTCGTCGACGGTCATGGTGTACATCTCGCGGCCGTTGTCATAGCCGGACTCGATAGCGGTCTTGAGGTAGCGGCCGGCGGCCTGGGCGGCGAGATAGTCGGTGATGACGTGGCCGGTGTTCTGCTTCATCTGGATCCATGCGGTATTGGGCATGGCGATCCAGACGGCGCGCCCGTTGACGGCGAATCGAATGTCGGTCGCGTCGGCGTGGCGGGTGGCGATGGCGACGACGGTTCCCTTCCAGGTGCAGTGCAGGGCCTCGTCCGTCCAGCGGTCATTTACCGAGAAGTCTTCATACATGGGTTTAGCTTAGCGGAGGCTGGGGGTGGGAGCAAGGTCGAGGGGCTCCGGCGGCAGGTTGAGGAGCGGTAGAATCGAAGGTATGCGGAACGTTGTCATGCGAGTCTTGATTGGGGCACTGGCGCTGGCGGGGCTGGTGGTGAGCGTGCTGGCGCTTCGGGTGCACACTATGGATCCGGGAGCGGCACCGCCGTGCGCTATCAGCGAACATTGGGACTGCGGGGCCGTCAATCACTCGCGCTTTGCGGTGTTTCCACCGATGAGCTTCGATGAAGACGCAACCAGCCACAAGGTGCATGTGCCGGTGGCGGCGATCGGGATTGGCGGGTATGCCGTGATGCTGGTTTTCGCGGCGCTGGGGCGGTTCTGGGTGGTGCTGCAGCTGGCGGAGATCGGGTTTGGGGCGGCTTGTTTTCTGACTTATCTTGAGGCGTATGTGCTGGAGAAGTGGTGTATCTATTGTGTCTGGTCGCAGACGATTGTGACGGTGCTGCTGCTGGCGACGGTGATGGCGCTGATTTTGCGGCGGAATGACAAGGCCAAAGCATACCCCAGGGGCTGAAGCCCCTTCTGGGGGGAGCACAGGGAGACCCAAGGCTGAAGCCTTGGGCTACCTAGAAGCAGGTTTGGAGGGTTGGGATGGGTTTGAGCCGGGCAGAGGCGCTGGATCGTTTTGCGAGCCACGATTTGATTGGGATTGGGATGGAGGCGGATGCGATGCGGCGGGAGTTGCATCCGGAGGGTGTGGTTTCGTATGCGATCGATCGGGAGATCGATGTTGCGGATGCGTTGCGTGGGGAGGATTTGAGCGCAGTGTATGCGCGGGTGCGGGAGACGGTGGAGATGGGCGGATCCGGTGTGTTGATGCGCGGCGGGGCCGGGCACGGGTTGAAGGTCGAGGCGTTCGAGCGGCTGCTGGCAGGGGTGAAGGAGCGGTTTACGGAGGTTTGGCTGCATTGCTTTTCTGCGACCGAGGTGCTTGCGATGGCGGAGCATTCCGGGCTAAGCGTGGAGGAGACGCTGCGGCGTTTGAAGGGGGCGGGTTTGGGATCGTTTCCGGGGCGGGATGCGGCGATTCTGGAGGACGGGGTGCGACGGCGCGGGACACGGATGACGTGCAGGAGCGCGGACTGGCTGCGGGTGCATCGGGTTGCGCATGGGTTGGGACTTCGAACTACGGCTGCGATGCGGTTTGGGATGGGGGAGAGTTTGGAGCAGCGGGTGGATCATCTCGAGGCGGTTCGTGCCTTGCAGGAAGAGACAGGCGGGTTTACTTCCTTTACTCCGCTTGCCGCGGACGCGAAGCATCTGGCGGCGAGTGGCCGGGACTGGGAGGAGCCGACCAGCGTCGAGTATCTGACGACGCTGGCGATCTGCCGGATGATGCTGGACAATGTGGTGAATGTGCAGGCGAGCTGGGAGAACCAGGGGCTGAAGGTGGTGCAGATGGCGCTGCGGTTCGGCGGGAATGATGTGGGATCTGTGGGATTGGAAGCCGGGCCGGGCGGACCGAGCCAAGGCGCGACCGAGGAGGAGCTGCGCCGGATCATTCGGGATGCGGGGTTCCGGCCGGCGCAGCGGGACCAGGTGTATGGGTCGATGTACTGGAACTAGCTTGTACAATCTGAGGTGATCGAGCGGTCACGATCGTCTGCGGAGTTTTTGCCTGTTGAACCTGATTCCAACGAAATCTGTGTTTTTGCTGACCGTGATGCTTGCTCCCAAGGGGCTGGGGCATTACTGGCGGACGCATTATGCGGATAAGACGTTCGAGCATCTGTATCGGCTGAGCGGGTTTGACCTGGCGCTGCTGATTCCCTACTTCATCGTGATGCTGATCCTGGCGTTTTATGGGATTCATCGGTATCAGCTGGTTTGGCTTTACTACCGGAATAAGAGCAAGGCTGCGACTTGGCGGGAGTCGGTGGCGCGCTTCGAGGAAGGCAAGCTGCCATTTGTAACGCTTCAGCTGCCGATCTTCAATGAGCAGTTTGTGATTGAGCGACTGATTCAGGCTTGCTGCCGGATTGACTATCCGCGGGACCGGTTCGAGATTCAGGTGCTGGATGATTCGACTGATGAGACCGTGCATGTGGCGCGTGAAGTGGTGGAGCGATATGCATCGGGGTTCGACGGGATGGAGCCGCAGCCGATTTTTTACCTGCATCGCGAGAATCGGTATGGGTATAAGGCCGGGGCGCTGGACGAGGGGTTGAAGTCTGCACGTGGGGAGTTTGTGGCGATCTTCGATGCGGACTTTGTGCCGCCGCGGGATTGGGTGATGAAGGTGATCCATCACTTTGCGGAGGCGGAGATCGGAATGGTGCAGACGCGGTGGACGCACCTGAATCGGAACTACAGCTTTCTGACGCAGGTGGAGGCGATGCTGCTCGACGGGCATTTTGTGCTGGAGCATGGAGGGCGCTCGCGGGCCGGGGTTTTCTTCAACTTCAATGGGACCGCGGGAATGTGGCGGACGAAGGTGATCGGCGAGGCGGGTGGGTGGCAGCATGACACGCTGACCGAAGATACGGACCTGAGCTATCGCGCGCAGATGTGCGGGTGGCGCTTTATGTATCTGCAGGATGTGGAGTGCCCAGCGGAGCTGCCGATTGAGATGACAGCGTTCAAGACGCAGCAGGCTCGTTGGGCCAAGGGACTGATTCAGACAGGCAAGAAGATTCTGCCGATGGTGATGAAGAGCGATGCGCCTTGGCATACGAAGCTGGAGGCCTGGTATCACCTGACAGCGAACATCAGCTATCCGCTGATGATTGTGCTGAGCGTGCTGCTGATGCCTGCGATGATCATCCGCAGCTATCAGGGGTGGATGCAGATGCTGCTGATCGACTTCCCTCTTTTTATTGCGAGTACGCTTTCGGTTTCGACGTTCTATATGGTGGCACAGCGGGAGCTTTATCCGAAGCGATGGATGCGTGGGTACCTGTATGTGCCGTTCGTGATGGCGCTGGGCGGAGTTGGGCTGACGATTACGAACACAAAGGCAGTGCTGGAGGCGCTGTTCGGGATCAAGAGCGCGTTTGCGCGCACTCCGAAGTTCAATGTGAAGAAGAAGGGTGAGCGAAGCCAGGCGCAGAAATATCGAAAACGGCTGGGGATCGTACCCTGGATCGAGATGGGGATTGGGTGCTATTTCCTGTTTACGGTGTGGTATGCGGTGATGAGCGAGAACTTCTTCACGGTGCCGTTTTTGATTTTGTTTGTTTTTGGATACTGGTATACGGGGCTTTTGAGCCTGATGCAGGGACGCTTTGAGCGGTTTGGGGTTAGGCAAGAAGAGGGGCATGAGAAGCCCTACCCGGTGGGTGTTTGACTTTGCGCTATCGTTCCCTCTAAGGGCTATCATTAAGGCTGGAGGCGTTTGATGGCTGCTCTTACCATTCGGAACCTTTCCGACGAGACACATCGGGCTTTGAAGCATCGTGCGAAGCTAAGCGGCAAGAGCACCGAGTCGGAGATTCGCGCGATTCTGGACGGAGCTGTGCTGCCGGCAGAGCGGATCAAGGTTGGATCGGAGCTTGCGGTATTTCGGGCGGAGGATGCGCGAGATGCGGTTTGAGTTGAACGTAGAGCGCAGTTCAGAGCCGATCGAGGCTGCGGACTTCGAGTAAATTTCTTCGAACGCGATGATAATTCTGGATACGAATGTCGTTTCAGAGCCTCTCAAGCCTCTCCCAGAGCCGTCCGTCCTCGTATGGCTTGATCGACAGGAGGCGGCGACCCCTCTATTTCACAGCAACGAGCCTTTCTGAGCTGCTGACCGGCATGGAGATCCTTCCCGAAGGCAAGAGGCGGGAAATGTTACGCAATTCGCTCCGGTCTGTGGTCGACAGGCTCTTTAGTTCACGGATCCCGGCTTTCGATTAAACTGCCGCGATCGAAAGCGCCTCCCTTGCTGCGAAGGCTCGCCGGGGCGGAGTCACTCTATCGGTGGGTGACTCTCAGATTGCGGCGATTGCGAAGGTTCATGGCTTGCCGTCGCGAGTCGTGATCGTACCCCGTTTTTGGCTGCGGGAGTTCGTCTGATCGACCCTTGGAATGCCTAAGAGCGAGAGAAAAGAAGAGGCCCGGCTGGGGAGCCGGGCCTTGGTAATCCGATCGGGATGGGTTAGAAGCGGATACCAACCTTGATGGGGATGTAGGTGGAGCGGTTGCTATTGGCTGGGTAGAGGTTGGTGGAGTTGACGGGGGCAGTGGTGTAGTTGGCGATGGTGACGCCCGGACGATGCTGGTTGTCCATGAAGACATAACGGCCTTCAATGTAGAAACGCTCGCTGGCAAAGCGTGAGGGCTTGAACGTCAGACCGAAGCCGCCGTTGACGCCAACAGAGTTCGAGCTGTACTTGTCGATGGTTTCATTTTCGGTGTACTCGACGGGGCCGTAGTAGTAGTCGTAGCCCTCGACGTTGACGGGCACGAAGAAGTTGGTGGTCTTGTGGTAGAAGCCGCCGCCGACGACGACGTAGGCACCGACGCTCTCACGGGCAAAGACGCTATAGGTAGGATTTAGCGTGAAGGACCAGATGTGGCTGGTGCCATCGAGTGAACCTTGGATGCCATAGGTGTTGGTTGGATCTTCAACGATGGATTGATTGTTGAGGTTCGCGCCTTGCAGGCCGAAGTGGTCGTAGTCAAACTGAAGCAGGACGCCGAAGTTCTTGTTGAAGTTGCGTCCTCCGCCGACCTGGAAGCCGTAGCTGGCGGTGTCGTACTTGTGGAGGTTGCCAATCGGGATTCCGCCGAGGCCGACGCCGGCGATGAAGGCGTATTTGGGGGAGCCGTCGGCGTTGTGGCTGGAGTCGTTGTAGCGGGGACGGCCATAGCGGCGGCGCGGTGGCGGCTGCAGAGCGTCTAGGCCCTTGAAGTCCAGGGTTGCGGTCTGGGTGGTGTCCGCGATGGGAGCGGCGCTGGAGCTATAGGAGACGCCGTTCGAGTCCGCGAGATCGAGGGCGGAGAGGTCGACGTGCTTCAGGTCGAGCTTCGGCGTGACCGCCTGGATGGTGCTGGCCGCCGGAGCGGAGTCCAACTGTTGCGCGTGCAGGCCGACCGTCGAGGCGCAGGTGAAGAGGGCGACTGCGGCTAAGCGGCACAGAGAGGCTGAAGACTTGGATGAATCGATGGGCATCTTTTGAACTCCGTTGAATACTTGCTGTTACCTAAGACGTGTGAACCCTGAAACGGGCCTCATGTTGTGGTTTGACGCGGAAATGCTTGTGCGGGCTACATGGCATGGCGGATCAGAGCGGTAAGAAAACTCGCTTTGAAGTAAGAACCCCACAACGACTCCATCTCACGCTGTGGATGGGTTTGTTGTGGGGCCCTAGGAGGTACGAACGGCGGGACTTAGTGGATGTCAAACTGCTCCGGGTGGAGGCTGGGGTCAGATTTGACGAGGATGGTCTTGCCGCACATCTCTTCCATCTCCTGGAGCCATTTGGTGGTTGACTTGAGCTGCTTGACGACCTCCGGATGCACGCGGAGCATGACGTCGCCGCGGTCCAGATGCTTGTGCATCTTGCGCATCTCGATATAGATGTCGTTACAGACCGAGACGGGGCTCTTGACCATGCCGGTACCTTGGCAGACGCCGCAGGTGGTGGACAAGGTGCGTTCGAGCGACTGCTTGACGCGCTTGCGGGTGATGGCAACGAGGCCGAAGTCATTGAACTGAAGAACCTTGGATGGGGCGCGGTCGGACTTGAGCTCTTCCTCGAGGGCGGCCATGACCTTGTTGCGGTTCTTGCGCTCATCCATGTCGATGAAGTCGATGATGATGATGCCGCCGAGATCGCGCAGACGGATCTGGCGGACGATCTCAGGGATGGCGTCAAGGTTGGTCTTGACGATGGTGTCTTCGAGTCGCGCCGTTTTACCGACGAACTTGCCGGTGTTGATATCGATGGCGACCAGGGCTTCTGTCTGGTTGATGACAATGGAGCCGCCGGATTTGAGCCAGACCTTGGAGCGAAGGGCCTTGTTGATTTCTTCGGTAATGCCGAACTGCTCGAAGAGCGGCGTGTCTTTGGTGTAGAGCTTGACGCGGCGGATGAGGGACGGCTGGAAGCGTTGGAGGAAACGCAGGACGCGCTCGTATTCAGATTCCGAGTCGACCCAGATGGCGGAGAAGTTGTCCGTGACCTGGTCGCGGAGGAACGCGCTCGACGAGATTGAGGTCGTGGATAGATGAGGGCTGGCGATTTGCTGGCTTCTGAGCGGGTTTTGATGTCGGTCCCAGAGATTGAGGAGGAAGCGGAGGTCGGAGCGGAGCTCTTCTTCGCTGGCACCGTGATGCGGCGGTGCGGACGATGAAGCCGCCGGTGGAGCCGCCACTTCTCGGAGATGAGGATCTCTTTCAGGCGGCGGCGTTCGGCGTCGGACTCAATTTTGCGGGAGACGCCGGTGTGGTGGACGGTGGGCATGAAGACCAGGAATCGGCCGGGCAGGGCGATGTGCGAGGTGATGCGCGCGCCCTTCTTGGCGATGGGCTCCTTGGCGATCTGGCAAAGGATCTCCTGGCCGGGCTTGAGGAGGTCCGAGATGGCCGGAAGATTGGTGCTCTGCATGGACTGGCGGGAGTTGCGGCCGCCGCGGGAGTCACGGTTGCGGTCCCCACCGGTGCTGCTGTCAGAGGAAGAGGAGCTGCGGTCGCGGTCGCCACGCCCGTCTCTGCGGTTGCGGTCGCCACGGCGACCGTCGCGCCGACCACGATCGTCGCGGCGAGGCTCTCGGTTGCTCTCCTGCTGAGTGGATACTTCACCGGTGGGGGCGGTCTGGGCGCCGTGAAGGCCGGAGGGTTCGAGATCGCGAAACGATTCTTCGGAGTCTTCTGAGTCGCCTAGTTCATGGGCTTCGAGCTCTTCTGGGCTGTCCTCCCCGGCATACTCGGACTCAGAGTCTTCCAGCTGATCTTCTTCGAGGAAGTCCTCTTCGAAGCCTTCTTCATCATCCTCTTCGAGGGAGGGTTCGGAGCGGGTGATCTGGTCGATGGACATCTCGCGGAGCATGGTGCCGAGGTCGGCTACGCCTTCCAGGGTCTCCTGTTCGCGGAGGCTTTCCTGGTCTTGAAAAGCGGAGGCCTGAAGGGAGGGGAGGGTTTCTTCGTCCTCGATAAGCTCCTCTTCTTCAAGGTGGCCGTCACCGGGTGCGAAGTCGAGCGGCGCGGGAGAGCGATAGGAGTCGACGATCGCGGACTCGTGCTGGATGGGGGCGGGAGGCTCGGGCTCGAAGTCATGGATGGCCGGTGCAGTTTCGATGAAGGGCTCGGAATGCATCTCGCCGAAGGCGTTAATGCTAGTGAGCTCAGGCGAGGCGGCCTCGTTTGCCTCCTCGATTTGACGATGTTCCGGGGTAATAGAGGTGAGGCCTGCCGGGGTTCCATGGATGCGTGGGGTTTCGGGTTCCAGATCCGAGTGTGCAACAGGTGAGAGATCGACGGCGGCTTCGGGTGCGGCGAAGGCCGGCTGCGGCTCGACTGGTTCGACGTATGGCGCGGGTTGCCGGTACTCGCTGGGCGGTATTGGGTCTACGCGAAAGGAAGCGGAGGCTTCAGTGGGCTCGAAGTCTGCTTCAGGGACCGGAGTTGGCTGGGAAGCAGGTTCCGAGGTGACCTCCTGAGCGGTGGCCCAGGAAGGCTTGGCTACGACTTCGGGCTTTGCGGTGTGGTCTGCTGCGAATGGAGGCGGGGCTTCGTGAGGGGCCTCAAGCTCATCCGGTGTGGGCATGGGCGGCGGGGCTACGAAGGTGCTGTGGATAGGAGGGACGGGGTGGGTTGCGGAGTCCGGCTCGGCCTCAACGACGGGTTCCGGGAGGATCGGCTCGGGTGCGGGCTGGTAGCTGGGGGCAGCAAAGCTTTGGAGGTTTGGGCTGGGGCCGCGGTCATTGCGGTTGTCTCTTCCGCCTCGGTTGTCACGGCCTCCGCGGTCGTTACGGCCGCCACGCTCCCGGTCACGGCCGCCACGGTCGTCGCGGCGGGGGCCACGCTCTTCGGACCGGTATGGCTCTGCGGCGGGGGTGCGGGGGCGGAGGGTTTCGCCGGGGAGGACCATGCCGCCGTCCCAGGCTCCGGGAAGGGTGAAATCAGAGACCGGGGCGGGGGTTGTGGCAATAGGTGCGGGTGCGGGCTCGGAGGAGCCGGCGCGGTACTTGGAGAGGGACTCGCCGGGGAGGATGAGGGGCTCGATGGGCCGTGCGATCTCCGGTTCCTGGCCATAGGGGAGTTCGGCTGTGGCTTCACCGGCGCTGCCGTCTACTTGGTAGAGGCTAAGGGAGGGAGCGAAGCCCCGGGGAACGCGGGAGGGCTGCTGCGCGCCCCGGTTGCGTTCTCTGTCGCGGCGGCCCTCACGCGGGGTGCGTTCCGCGGGGGGAGCTTCGATGGGGGCGGCAACGGCTCCTACCTCGTAGATTGGCTCGTCGTAGGTGGAAGCGGTTTCTACCGGGGTCTGGTCCTGTGCCTGGGCGGGGATACCGAACTCCTCACGTCCACGATTGCCGCGACGGCCGCGACGGCCACGCCAGCGGCGGCTGCCGTCGGCTCCGGGAGCGGCTTCGCCGAGCTGGTCGGGGTGTGGGACGGCGATCTCTGGGGTGAAGTCGGAGACGGGCTCCTGAATCCGGGAGGTCTCGATACGCGGGGTGTCGGCGCGGTTGAAGTCGCCACGGTCGCGGCGGGGGGTGCCATCGGAATTGAAATTGCGGTCGCGGCGATTGCGGCCTCCGCGGCGGTTGCCGTTGCGGTCTGCATCTCCGGATGGACGGGCGGGGTCAAGGCTGGAGACTGCCTGGGTGAAGAGGTCGGCGTCGGTGGGTTCGGCGGCTGGAGCGGCAAGGCGGGGCTGGTCGGAACGGCCTCCGCGATCTCCTCTCTCGCGGCCGTTGCGCTCGCCGCGATCCTTACGCTCGCCTCCGCGTTCATTGCGTGGGGCACGGGAGTCTCCAGCGTTGGCGTTGGCTTCGAAGTCGGCGGAGTCGCCGGCCTCTTCCATGAAGTCCGTGATGTAGAGGAAGGCGTCGCGCTCCAGGCCAATGTCCACGAAGGAGGACTGCATGCCGGGCAGGACGCGGGTGACTCGGCCGTTATAGATGGAGCCGGCGAGGGTGTATTCGTTCTCGCGCTCGTAGTAGATCTCGGTGAGGGCGTCGCTTTCGACGATGGCGAGCCGGGTCTCATGCGGCGTGGAGGAGATATAGATTTCTTTCGACATTGCTCTGCTTTCTGCTTCTTCGACCTTTGGTCGGGAAGCGGCAGGCAAGGCGAGAGGTTCGGTGGCGACGCGCTAGCGGGTGCTAGGCGTGGCCCGCCATGGTGCTGGACAGGGGCGGGAGTGACCAGACTGCGGAAGCTGCGGATGCGATTGCTGTTGTTGCGAGGTGTTGGCACACTTCGGCCCGGGACCTGCGCTGCTGGGCGCGGGATGGGGCGAAACAGGAGAGATCGGAGCCACGGGGGGATGCTTCAAGCAGATCAACGCAGGAGAAGGTGACCGATTCAACCTCGGAGGGAGGCGGGGCCGTTTGCCTTATCGCAACGTTCATAGTTCCCAGAACCTGTCCGGCCAACGGAGTTCGAAGCTCAAGCCTGGCCGGCCTTTGGATAAAAAGTCTTGTTTCCGCTCGGCGGCGCCTGGCGCCAAAGAGGAGCGGGTGGTGCGCTGAACCGGCATCTGGCCGGTCAGGTTAAAACCAGTATGCACCAGATCTGCGACTCGCGGCAGATTGGGTCTGAAGTTATTGTAACTCGACTGTCACAAAGGGCTTAACGGATGCGTTCTGCCGGACGGGCCTACTGCGCGTGTGCGGTCACTTCGTGACTTGTATTGGGCTCGCATGGTCCTCCCGCTGGTCGGCACGAAGCCTGTGGCGACCGACGGGAGCACCCCGCGAATCCCAGCACGGCACGAAGTGCTTAGTTCACGAAGCGGCGCATGCGGATGTTCATGACGATTCCGAGCGCCAAAAACGTGAATAACACGGACGAGCCGCCATAGCTGAGCAGCGGCAGGGGGATGCCGGTGACCGGCATCAGGCCCACCACCATGCCTACATTGACGGCGATCTGGAAGACGATCACCGCGACCACACCCATGACGATGAAGCTTCCGGGGAGATCGGACGCGGTCTGGGCGTTCTGGATCAGGCGCATGAGGATGAGGAAGTAGAGCAGCAGGACGACGATGGCGCCCAGGAAGCCGTGTTCTTCGCAGAGAGCTGCGAAGATGAAGTCCGTGTAGGGGATGGGGAGGAAGTCGCCCTGGGTCTGGGTGCCCTTGTTGGTGCCCTTCCCCCAGATGCCTCCGGAGCCGACGGCGATGAGGGATTGGCGGATCTGGTAGCCGGAGCCTTTGGGGTCGGTGTCGGGGTCTATGAAGCTGGTGAGGCGGGCGACCTGGTAGGGCTTGAGGACCTTGCCGGACTTGACAGCGATGCCGGCCACCAGGGCGAAGGCTAGCAGGAGGATTCCGGCCTGACGCCAGTTGATGCCGCCGAGGAAGAGGCCTATGAGGAGGATCGGGATGTAGGTAAGGGAGGTGCCGAGATCGGGCTGCTTGAGGACGAAGAGGAGGGGGACGCCGACGAGGAAGAAGGCCTTGGCGATATCGGTCCAGGTCAGTTCCCTGCCGACGCGGGACCAGAAGAAGCGGGCGATGACGAGGATGAGAATGAGCTTGATCCACTCGGACGGCTGGAAGTGGATGGGGCCGAGGGCGATCCAGCGGCGGCCGCCGAGGACGCGGGTGCCGACGAACTTCACGGCTACGAGGGAGACGATGCCCATTCCGTAAGCCCAGGGCGCGATGTCGAGGAGGCGGTGGTAATCGATGAGGGAGATGAGGAACATCAGGACCATGCCCGCGAGGAGGAAGAGGATCTGCTTATGGTCGAAGCCGCGGAACTTGGTCATGAGGGTGGCGGACTTGATCTCGAGCACGCTGATGACGGAGAGGATGCCGATGAGCGAGAGGAGCGGCCAGTCGAAGTCGCGGAAGGAGGAGAGGCGGAACATGCTTTGGGTAGTTTAGTCTGTCGTGCAACAGCAACGGCTTTAACGGGGATAGGAAGGAGAAAAGCGGGATAAGAACAGACAACGTCCAGGGCTTTTTAGTGGTTCCTGGCTGCCCCCCTCCCCCTGTGGTAAATTGCGCAAAGTATTCAAAGGATTGGAGTTAGGTCCGGACTTGGAGGTTTGGGCGCGGGTAAAGTCTCTGTTTTGTAGGGGGAACCGCTGTAAAGTCTTCAAACGATACGGTTTATCTCCATCATGAGACGCACTTTCTTCGCGAGGCTATTCGGCGGCGCGGGAAGTGGCGGGCTTGGCGGAAGGGGCGGGTTTGGGGGTGGGGGTGGAGTTTTCGGGTTTGGGGGTGGGTGGGGCTTCGGCCAGGATGTTGTGGTCTTTGGTGCGCTGCTTGGTGACGAAGGTGTTGATGATTTGGGAGGCGAGTTTGGCGGAGTTGTTGCCCCAATGGCCGTGCTCCCAGAGGACGGCTACGACGATGTCGGGATTGCGGCGGGGGGTCATGCCCACGAACCAGGAGTTGGGGACGGTGTTGCGGCCTTTGCCGACCTTGGCGCGGGCGTCGGCTCCGATGACGTCGGCGGTTCCGGTCTTGCCGGCGAAGTCGATGCCTTCCAGATGGGCGACCCAGGCGGTGCCGATGGGGCTGGAGGTGACGTTGGCCATGGCGTCGGTGATGAGCTGCCAGTTGGCGGTGGTGAGAGGGATGGTCTTTTCGCCGGAGCCGGGGAAGGTCTCCTGGACGGCCTGGAGCTCTTCGGGCGGGACCTCGTCTGCGAAGACGACGTGGGGGCGGCGCAGGACGCCTCCGCTGGCGATTCCTGAGAGGGCGCGGGCGAGCTGCATGGGGGTGGCGGTAACGGCTCCCTGGCCGATGCCGACCGAGATGGTTTCGCCCGCAAACCATTTCTGGTGCTGGGTTTTCATCTTCCAGAGGCTGGACGGCATGATGCCGGTGGCTTCTTCGGGAAGGTCGATGCCGGTCTTCTGGCCTATTCCCAGGGAGCTGCCGTATTGAGCAATCTTGTCGATGCCGAGGCGGTTGGCGAGGGTGTAGTAGAAGGTGTCGCAGCTGTAGGGGATGGCCGTGTTGATGCTGACGCCGCCGTGGTGGCGGTCGCAGTGGTAGAAGTGGCCGTAGAAGCTGGCTCCTCCGGCGCAGTTGACGTGCATGTCCTGGGCGACGTTCTCCTGGAGGCCGGCGACGGACATAATGATCTTGAAGGTACTGCCGGGGGCCAGCTGGGCCTGGATGGCCTTGTTGAGGAGCGGGTGGTCGGGGTTTTCTATGACCGAGTTCCAGTAGGACTTGGTGAGGCGGACGGAGAACTGGTTGGGATCGAAGGTGGGGCGGCTGACCATGGCGAGGATCTCGCCGGTGTGCGGGTCCATGGCGACGATGGCTCCGTTTTTGCCTTCGAGGGCTTGTTCCGCGGCGCGCTGTAGGTCAAGGTCGATGGTGAGGCGGAGGTCCTGGCCGGGGACGGCGAGCTTCTGGCCGCGGTGGCCTACCTCCTTGCCGTGGGAGTTGACGATGACCTCGCGGTAGCCGTCCTGGCCGCGGAGGAGTGCGTCGTAGGTCATTTCGACGCCGGAGCGGCCGACGACCTGGCCGGGGTCGTAGGCGGCGTATCGGGGGTCGTTGGCGAGCATTTGCTCAGAGACCTCGCCGACGTAGCCGATGAGGTGGGCGGCGAAGCCGTCACGGGGGTAGAGGCGGCGCTGTTCGTCGAGGGTTTCGAGCTCGGGAAGCTCATTTTTGTGGGCTTCGATGAAGGCCTGCTCGTCCGGGGTTATGTCCTGCTTGAGGGGGATGGGCTGGTATTTGGGCGCGCCCTGGAAGTGGCGGAGGGTGGAGGCGATCTGATCGACCGGCATGTGGAGGCCGTTGGCGATGAGGGCAAGGTCGCCGTCTTTGAGCTGCTCACGGAGGATGTAGCAGGAGGTGCTGGGGTAGTTGTCGACGATGAGGCGGCCTTCGCGGTCGAAGATGCGGCCGCGGGGGGCGAGGACGGGGACTTTGCGGATGCGGTTTTCTTCTGCGTCCGCCCGGTACTTTTCCGCGCCGAGGACCTGCAGATTCCAGAGGCCGGAGACGAGGATGGCGAGGATGAGGACGATGAGGTACTGGGCCACGTGCAGCTTGATGGGGGAGAGCTTTTCTTCGCGGTCGTGGAGGGTGGGTGGGGGCTGCATGGGCTTGTCTTGAGTTTAGACGAAGGGCAAGGGCGGTTCGGAGCAGGAGGACGACGGGTGCTTGGTCAATTACGGGATGGAACCGTTCGCTGAACCTGCTTCAAGGAACTGCACGTATGCTGTCTGCGACATTCTAAGGCTTGGTCTGCGGGCAATTCAGCCTGAAAGCTATCCTTGCGTTCTCGTGACGGGCCTCGGCAGACTCAGGAAATTGCCATTTGGCTACGGCGGCGCTGACGGTATTACGCAGAAGTGCCGGGCCACTTCCAAACGATACTTGTTCCACCTTGCCGACAGCCGAAATCTCAAAGGAGAGGTTGATCTCACCTTCAACGTGGGCTGCTCTGGCGATTGGAGGATATGGTGGTGCATCGGCGGAGAGTGGGAAGGTCGGAGTTATTGTAAGTACTTCAACAGACGGTGTTCTTACGGGTGCTTGAGATTCGGTGTAAAGTTCAGAAAGTTTTTTCTCGGACGTCAATAGCCCATCATAGCTTCCATTTTTCAGGTTCTCTAAAATCGCAAGATGTGACGGCTTCTCAATCTGAGCGGCGGCAGGAGCAATTGAAAATATCGGTTTATCCATCACGCCTAGACCTAGGCTTCCGTCGAGCTGATTGAAGATTTGCATTGTCCAAGAGGTGTTCGCAGGCATCTTTGCGGAATGGTCGAAAAGATCTTTATCGAGAATGTCGGCACGGAGATGTCGATCTCCGGTCTTGCAACTGACGGCAAATGTGACATTCACCCCGCTGAAGGTAAGACAATGTTTGCATCTTTTACGTTCTTATCGCAGGGCTCTTTCAGGGATGTCGCAGGGGTTCTTGGATTGCATTACTTGGGATAGCGGCATTTCTATCACAACGGTTTTTGTTTCGACAGTTGGCGGCTGAACGCAGGCTGAACCTGCGGGCGTCACGAGGATCCGCTCGACCTTGGTAGAGGAACCCTCATTTGTGAGTGACATGACCTCGTAGAAATCGAAAGGGGGACCAAAATCAAAATACGTATGCCTTGCGACGAGTATCTGGTCGGGAAATGCCGGTCTAGCTTCTTGTGCCGAGGCCGTTCCGAACGTCAAGCTTGCTAAAAGGACTAGACTCCGGGTTCTCAGGATCATGGGATGGAGTATATGCAAGGAGGGCTCGCTATGGCGGGTCCTTTCGACGCGGTCCGTAGGAGGGAAGGCCGGGATTATGGCGGAGATGTCTTTGAGGTTGGGCGAGGCGCTGGGGACGTCGGAGGATTTCTGGTTCAGGATGCAGCATCACTATGATTTCTGGGTGGCTTCGCAGGGGGCGCGGAAGCGGATTGGGCGGTTGCGGGAGGCGGCTTGAGATGGTTGACAGCGGACGTTTCAGTTCCTACCCTCTAAGGTATGGAAGTCCACTTTTCATCCGATGTGCAAGCGAAGCTGACGCGGTTGGCCGTGCAGCAGGGTCTCGACAGCGAGGCGCTGGTGCAGCAGGCGATCGAGCGCATGGTGAACCATGACGAATGGTTCCGGGCGGAGGTGCAGGTGGGGTTGAGCGAGATTGAACAGGGACGAGCGCTGAGCCATGTTGAAGTGGGTACCCGCCTTGAGGCGTATCTTGCAGGGAAACAGCAGCGAGCCTAATGGAGCTTCGGTGGACTGCGGCCGCGGCAGCGGACCTCGAGCGGATTGCGGATTATCTCTTTGAGGAGACGCGCGAGCACGTTGGGCGCCTTATCAACGCTCTCTATGAGGCTCCGGAGAAGCTTCTGGAGTTTCCTGGGTTGGGCCGTCCGGGACGAGAGGCTGGCACACGAGAACTCGTGGTGAGACCACTGCCTTATCTCATCATTTACGTGCACGATGGCGAGGTGATTCACATCGCCCGAATCCTGCATGGGGCTCAGAAATGGCCTTAGCAGGCAAGGATGCCGATGCCTCAAGGAGGCGTCGAGCTTTGCTCGATTGCACCTTCTTTCGATGAAGCCGAAAGAATCGGGCACCCGGTTAGAGGCCTTGGAGCATTTCTGTGAGGGTCATTCCTAGGGCGTTTGCGGCGCTGTACATGGGGGAGAGGGTGATGACGGTTTGTCCTTCTTCCACCTTCTGGAGGAAGCTTCGGTCCAGGCCGGAGGCTTCGGCGAGTTGCTGCTGGGTGACTCCGCGCTGACTGCGGAGGGTCCTCAGGTGTCTCCCGAACCTGATTTCAATGGGGAACTCGAAGAGTGTTCGGTGTTGCTCGCTGGCAGTGGTACTGCTTATCGCGTTGTTTATCTTCATGGCCCGATTTTGCAGCTTTTGGATGTGAGTTTCTTCAACTTTAGCAAGTATTTGGCTTATTTGGAGCCCGAATCGGGATTCGTGGTATCCCGGATGGTTCCGTTTTCGGAAAGGTCAGTCGCGGAGCTTGAAGCGGTCGAGGAAGAGGAAGATGGGGATGGCTACGGCGGTGTTGAGGCCGGCGCGGATGAGCTCGTGGGCCCAGAGGAGATGGATGTCGTGGACGCCCAGGAGTTGACGGTCGATGAGGAAGAGGAGGCCGGATTGTAAGAGGGTGAAGGCGAAGTTGAGCAGGATGCGGGTGAGGAGGTTTTCCACGTCGACCTGGACGCCGATGGACGAGGCAAAGTAGCCGATGAGGGTTTTGGCCATGCCGTTGACGCCGATGGGTTGATGAGTCAGGAGGTCCTGCAGGAGGCCGATGACGGCTCCGGTGATGGAGCCGGCGATGGGGCTTCGGCGGGCTACGGCGAAGAAGATGACGGCGATGAGGGGGAGATCGAGGATGAGCAGGCGGGGAAAAACCTTGGGGAGGAAGGCCTGAAGGAAGAGCAGGACGAGCGGGGCCAAGAGCGCGACGGGCAGGCTGAAGTGATACTCTTCGAGTTCTTTGCGGGAGGTGTAGGAGCGGTCGGGCATAAGGGCAGTATGGTGCGGTGTGAGGCAGTGAACGGCAGTGTGAGGCAGTAAAGACCGGTTAGTGGGGTGGGGCCGGGGCTCCGGGGGTCAGGGTTGTCGCGGGTGGGGCGGAGCCGGAGGTGTAACGGTCGGGGTGGACGGCGGGTTTGGGCTTGGGGACGAGGTCGCGGGCGTTGTCCGAGGGCGGCGGGGCGTTGGGGTCTGAATTGACATTGGGGGGTTTGTCGGCGTCGGCGGCGTCGTGGAGGGATGGGAGGCGCTCGGAGATGATCTGGGCGCTGGATTGAGAGTTCTGGGCGGCCAGGGCGGCTGCGGCGGCGTCGGCTTTGACCTTCTCTGCGGCGGCTTTCTCTGCGGCGGTTTTGGCTGCGTGGAGGGCGGCTTCGCCTTTGAGCTGCTGCTGAACGGCGGGGTCTAGCGCGGAGGAGGTGCCGGTGATGATGAGGACCTCTTCAAGCTGGTTGAGGTTGGCGGCGGTGTGGAGGGTGATGGCGGTGTAGGGCTGGTGTTCGGGGTCCGGGGCCACGGATTCTATGGTGCCGACGGGGAGGCCGCGAGGAAAGACCTGGTCGCCGCCGGAGGTGAGGACGGTTTCGCCGGGCTTGATGCGGGCGTCGGGGGTGAGGTTGGTGATCTGGACGCGGCCGGTGGAGTTGCCGTGGACGATGGCGCGGATGCGGGTGGATTGGAGGACGACGCCGGCGCCGGCGGAGGTGTCGTTGATTAAGAGGAGCTGGCTGGTGGTGGGGAAGACGTCGCGCAGCTTGCCGACGATGCCGTCGGGGGTGATGACGGGCATGTCGGGCTTGAGCCCGTCATGGGCGCCTTTGTCCAGGATCAGGACGCGGCTCTGGTCGGAGCCGGAGGTGCCGATGACGTGAGCGGCGACGGTGTGCGAGACGTAGTTGCGGCTGAAGTTGAGCAGCGTCTGGAGACGCTGGCCCTCGAGTGCATCTTCGGCGAGGGCGGCGCGCTGGAGGCGGAGGTTGGCAATCTCCTGGCGGAGATCCTGGTCTTCGCGGCGAACGTGGCGGAGGTCGAGGTAGTTGGACCAGGCGTAGCGGACGCCGTGGCCAGTGACGGTGCTGGCTCGCTCGAAGGGGGAGAAGATGCTGAGGGTCCAGAGACGGAGGAGGCGGACCTGGGGGGCGTCGGGGTTGTAGGGGTCGGCGGGCCGGCGGACCTGGATGGCGAGCGCGATGGTCTGCGCGAGGAGGATCGCGATGAGGACCAGGGCGTCTTTGAAGCGGGAGAAGAAGGATTCCATGGGTGCTGAGGCGCGCGGGGCTCCTGGGTCCATTATCAGGGTTTGGGCGGTTTGTTTCGAGGGTGGCGGCGGAAATGGGGAGTGGCGAACGTGGCGCGTGGGGGTGTGAAGAGCCATTCGTGCGCGCGGCTCGCCTAAAGGCAGGCTGCGCCGATAAAGGCGAGAGAGCGTTGATGATGCAGGCACACTTTGTGAGTTTCGGCCATGTCGCGCATGCAGCCTGGGGCGAGGTTACACGCCTTGGCTTTGCGTGGACGCCGCATCTTCCGTACGCTCCGATGCGGCGAACGACCCCACTGCGGAGAAGCCCGGCGCTGGTCTGGTTGGGAGCAGTGTCGGACACCCTGGTGGCAGCGGCATATGGGCTGCTGCTGAGCTGCCTGGTTTGGGGAGCGGTGAGGCTTCGGCGGCTTCGGGGCTTCCGGGCGAACTTCTGGACGGTGTTCTGGTTCGAAATGCTGATCCTTGCGTGCGGAGCGTCGCGGGTGATGGGCGTCGCGTCGATCTGGTGGGCCCTGTACCCGGTGACGACTGGGATCAAGGTGGCGTGTGCGCTGGCGGCGGTTCCGGCGGCAGTGCTATTTGCGCGGGGCACGCCGGCGCTGGCGAAGAACATACGGACGTTCGTGGAGTCTGTGGCGCGGGTGGAGTACGAGCGGGATGAGGCCGTCTCGACTCTGGGCGCGTGGGAGCTGATCTCTTTGGAGCGGCAGAAGGCTGCGGAAGAGGTGGCGTATGCGTACTCCCAGTTGAGTGCGGCGCTGGAGTACACCTCCGACATGGTGATGACGATCG
The DNA here is from genome assembly GCA_964282815.2 of uncultured Granulicella sp. Classification (GTDB taxonomy): domain Bacteria; phylum Acidobacteriota; class Terriglobia; order Terriglobales; family Acidobacteriaceae; genus Edaphobacter. The sequence continues at coordinate 89,062 of CBDIOH010000008.1, read as the reverse complement.
GCAAGGACTGGAGCCTGCTGTACGGGAATCGCAAGACGGTGGAGGCGCTGCCGGACTTTGGCGTGGGGAAGAACTACTGGGGATGCTTTCCGGATACGATCGGCACGATTACCGAAGAGAGCCTGCGGAAGGCGATGGACGAGCGTGTGCCGACGCGGTATGAGATCTTCTACCCACCGTATGAGCGGTGGTTTCGGGTGCATGTCTTTCCGACCGACGAAGGGATTAGCTGCTTCTTCAGCGATGTCACCGAGGACCACAAGATCCGGGAGCAGCTGGAGCTGGAGCAGATTCTGCGGGAGAAACGGATTGAGGCTCTGAGCCATATGGCAGGCGGACTGGCGCATGAGATCAGTAATCCGCTGGCGATCATCCATGCCAAGGCGAGCGATCTGAAGGAGGCGGCGGCAATCGATCCTGCGCTGAGCGGCGCGAGCGTGGTGGAGGTTTGTACGAGCATTGTGACGACGTCGGACCGGGCGCTGGGGATTCTGCGCGGGCTGCGGGGATTTGCACGGGAGGCGAGCAATGACCCGATGGAGTGGACCCCTGTAGAGACCATTGTGGAGCAGTGCTTGGAGATGCAGGAGTCTCGCTACGAACGGCATGGCGTGGAGCTGCGAGTGAAGATGGAGGCGGAGTTGCCGCTGCTGCTGTGCCGCGAGGTGCAGATTGGGCAGATTGTGACGAATCTGCTGAACAATGCCTTCGATGCGATCGAGATGGCTGGCTCCATGGAGCGGTGGGTTGAGCTGAGCGTGGTGGCGAGGGATGGAGCGATCTGGCTGGAGGTGAGCGACAGCGGACCGGGGATTGCGGAGCAGTTCAAGGCGCACCTGATGGAGCCGTTCTTCACCACCAAGGGCGCAACGAAGGGAATGGGAGTTGGGCTGAGCCTGTCACGGGCGATTGCGGAGGATCATGGCGGGTCTTTGAGCCTGGTTGCGGAGAGTGAGCGGACCTGTTTCCGGCTGGTGCTTCCGGCGGAGATGGCGAGCGGCGTGAGTGAGGTTGAGGAGATGATGCATGGAGCTGGGTGAGGCGAAGGTGCTGATTGTGGACGATGAGCCGGCGCTGCGGGAGATCTTTGCCAAGTGGCTGCTTTCCGCCGGCTGCGGCGAGGTGAAGACGGCGGGCGACGGCGAGGAGGCGCTGGCGACGCTTGCTCGCGAGCGGTTCAACCTGCTGATCAGCGATGTGCGGATGCCGAAGATGGACGGGATCATGCTGGTTCGGCGGCTGGCGGAGCGGGAGAGCACGATTCCGAGCATCATCTTTGTCAGCGGCTTTGGCGATGTGGATGAGCGTGAGATGTATGGGCAAGGCGTCGAGGCATTTTTGTCCAAGCCGCTGCGGATGGGGGAGCTGCTGCTGGCGATTCAGCGTGCGCTGGCGGAGCGCAGCGTGCTTTGGCTGAAGCCGATGGAGTCCGTTCCGCGGCAGACGCTGAGGATCGGAGCGGAGGACGGGGTGGGGCTACGGCTTGGCCGAGGCGGCTTCAGCGTACGCTGCGAGCAGCCGCTGACGCTGGGAAAGGTGAGCTTTGAGACGGTTGGCAACGCTGGAGGCAACGAACTGAAGGGACAAGGATTTGTGCGTTGGCGTTCGAAGAGCGATCAGCGGATTGGCGTGGAGTTTTCTTTTCTGGATCAGGGCAGCCGCGGGTGGGTGCTGGAGGAGTTGAGCAAGGAAACTCCGCGGTGCTTTCTTCCGGCTTAGCTTGATTGCGGGCCTGGTCCAGGCTGGAAGAGGAGCGGGATGAAGTGGACGAGGTTGTCGCGCCAGACGAGCCAGGTGTGCAGGCCGGGGGTTTCGATGGGCGTGACGGGAAGACCTCCGGCGGTGAGGGCTGCGATGAGCTTGCGGTTGGGCTCGATGAGATCGTCCGAGGTGCCGCAGGCGATCCAGAGGAGGTGCAGGTTGGCCTGTTTGGCGGTGAGCGGCGGCAGGGTTTCGGGGCGGAGCCTGTGGACGGCTGCGCTGAAGGCTCCGACCCAGGCGAACTGTGGCGTGTTGGTGAGGCCGACCGAGAGGGCCTCCAGGCCGCCCATGCTGAGGCCGGCGATGGCGCGATTGTCGCGGCCGGGAGCTACGTTGTAGGCGGCTTCGACCTGCGGGATGACCTCCGTGAGCAGAGATTGCTGGAAGAGGCGCACGTTGCTGTCGATGGCTGGACTATTCTGCCAGACGCCGAAGCCGTTGTGGAGGAAGCTCATCTCACCGTAGCCGAGGGGCATGACGACGATCATGGGTTTGGCTTTGCCCTGGGCGATGAGGTTGTCGAGGATGAGGTCTGCGTGGCCGATGGCGGACCAGCCCTGGGCGGTGTCGGACCAGCCGTGAAGGAGGTAGAGGACGGGGTATTTTTGCGCAGCTTTGGGATTGTAGGCGGGCGGGGTGTAGACGTAGAACTCGTCCTGGCTGAGTAGCAGGCCCTGGGCGACGTGGGTGAGGAAGCGGTGGTGGTGGATCTCGCCGTGAGGGACGGCGGTGAGCTCCCAGGGCTGGGCGGGTGAGCCGGGGACGAGGACGGTGTTGCCGACGGCGATGTAGCTGGCGGCGACGGCCGGGTTGTGAGGATCGAGTTGGGTGCGGCCGTCGACTTCGAAGTGGTAGCTGTAAGATTCGGGTGCCAGGGTTGCGGTGGTGAGGGTCCAGATGCCGGCTTCGTCGCGCTGCATGGGGATGGGGATCTTGTAGCCTTCAAGGGCTACAGCGGCTTTCTGGGCTTCAGGGGCGGTGAGGCGGAAGGTAAGGGTGTGGTCCGGGTTGAGCTGGGGCTCCGGGGTGGCGGGGGCTTGTTGCGGAGCCTGGGCGAGCAGGGGCGTGGCGAGGAACAGGGCTAGTAGATGGCGCATCGGGTCCTTTCTGGAAGGGGTCCCCCCCCCGCTATTTTGACTAAAAATTTTTCAAATGAACGACTTACAGGAAGGTATGGAGCGCAAAATCGTCATTCCAGATGGGTTATGGGTAAAATCTTCATTCCATTGATGTTAGCAGTGGGGCAAAGCTCACGGGGCTGCTTGCTTGTTTACTGAGGCGTGAAGAAGCGGACCTCAGCGGCTGAAGCCGCATTGCGCTCCGGGAGTTTACGGCACGGCTAAAGACGTGCCCTTACGCGGAACGGGCGGCGTTCGCTGGGCCGAGTTTTGCTTGTTTTTTCCACCTAATTAAAGGATACGCTTTTGCGCCAGGGATTCTGCCAACTTTCTGAAATGGATTTAGGCGCGTCTTTGTTGAGCTTTGATGAGTAACCAATACCTTTGGGGGATTGACAGCACAAAATCGCCCCGCAACGTTCGCGGGGCGGTTGTTTGCTTTTGCGGCGATTAGAAGACGAGGTGGAGGGACATCTCGATGGTTCGCGGCAGGCTGATGGCGTTGCGCACGGAGCCGAAGGCGTTGGTGTTGGGCGGGGTGACGTAGAGGGCGTTGTAGTCCGCGCTGGCCGTTCCCTGGCTGGTCTGGGTCTGGTTGCTGGCGATCTGACCGTAGCCTACGGTGGTGCGGGCCGTGGGGCTGGTGGGTGCGCCGAGCCGGCTCTGGCTGACCGGAGCGCTGTTGTTTGGGATGTCCGGGCTGAAGGAGTTGGTGAGGTTGTAAACGTCAAAGGTGTACCGAATGGCGAAGCGTTCGGTGACCCGGATGTTCTTCTGGATGGAGGCGTCGGCGTCCTTCTGGAAGCCCTGGCGGAAGATGTTGCGCTGCCCAGGGGTGAAGTCGTTTTCAAAGATGTCGGCGGGCTCATTGCCGGAGGGAAGTGGAACGCCCTTCTGGCCTGGGGCGAGGTTGTTGATCTGGAGCTGCGTGGGGTCGATGTACGGCACGTAGGCGTAGCTGGACGAGGTGTTGGTGGCGTTCTGGACGATGTTGGTGAGCTGGGTCCCGGGGTGTCCGGTAAGGGCGGACTTGGGGTTCCTTGGGTTCTTGATGCCGAGGACCGGGTTGTTCAAGGTGGGGAAGTTGCCGAAGTAGATGCTGCCGACGGCGCCGTCGTATTCATAGATGCTGAAGGGCTGGCCGCTTTGCAGGGTGGTGATGCCGACCAGACGCCAGCCGTTGACGAAGCCGCCGAGCACGTGATTGACCTTGAAGTTCGGGAGCTCGAAGACGTAGTTGAAGTTGAGGATGTGGGTGCGGTCAAAGTCAGCTTTAGCGTAGGAGTCGTGCAGGTTGTTGGGGTTGTCGCCGGTAAAGAAGAGGCCTACGTCGCTTTGCTCGTCGAGTGCGTGCGAGAAGGTGTAGGAGACGCCTGCGCTGAAGTGATGGGTCATGCGTTTATCGAGGTGGAACTCAAATGCATTGAAGGCCGAGATGCCGGCGGCTTCAAAGAGGGCGGCGCTGGGGCTGTAGCCGACGTAGGGGACACGGAGGTCGACGTTTCCGCCGCTATAGGAGTCATATGGCTCGGTGGAGATGGGATTGTAGAGGGTGGAACCGGCCTTGGTGGGCGAGTTGGTGTTGAGGACTTCGTAGCCGTAGCTGCTGGTCTCTCCGTTGATGGGGTTGCTGAGGGTAGCGATGCCGGGCTGGTTGAAGGGTACGGGGATTACGAGGTGGCGACCGACGTTGCCGGTGTAACCGAGGGTCATCACCGTGCTGCCGGAGAGCTGGTACTGGAGGTTGAGGGCGTAGTTGATGGTGTAGGGAAGCTTGTTGTTGCGGGCGTAGGCGGCGAAGGAGAGCGGTTGAACGCCACAATCTCCGGTGGCGGTTTCCACGGCAACGCCGGTGCAACCCGCACGGATGGCGGCGGCGGTGGGGAGTTTGGAGAGGAAGGCTGAGGGGTCTGAGGATGAGGCTGGGATGACGGTGGACCCGAGGGGATTTTCAAGCGTTCGGGTGCCGGAGCCGGTGACGTAGTTGACGAGCGGCGGGGCCTCGGTGGCGCCGAATGGGCCTCCGATGGTTCCGCCGGCGGGCTGGGAGAGATAGCTGAAGTACTCCCCACGGTCATAGTAGGTGCCGAAGGAGCCGCGGATGACGAGCTTGTTGTTGTCGATGGGCGGGGTGAAGGCGAAGCCGAGGCGCGGCGAGATGCCCCACTGGCGGCCGGTGAGGGTGGACTTGCTGACGCCGGGCGTGGGCGAGAAGGCGTTGTTTGCGGCGACGACGAAGCCATCGTTCATGACGGCGGTCTGGGAAGCGTTGTAGAGGGTGGGTTCAAAGTTGAAGATGTTGCCGTATTTTTCTGTAAAGCCGCCGTCGTAGTCATAACGGACGCCGGCGGTGATGGTGAGGTTGGGCAGGGCGCGCCACTGGTCCTGGAAGTAGCTGCCGACCTCGTTGGTGCGGTAGTAGCGGTTGGGGTTGCCGGTGAGGTCGCTCGACGCGGTGACCTGGCCTTCGACGAAGGTGACGAAGTTGCCGGTGGTCGCGTTGCCGAGGTTGGCGCGGCGGTTGCGTACGTTGAGCTGGGTGTAGCTATAGTTGCTCCCCATGGAAAGGTTGTGCTTGCCGAGCGAGAGGATGAGGTTGGTGGAAGGAACAAGGCGGTTCTGGAAGTAGCCGGCGTTGGCGAAGTTGCTGTTGGGGCCTACGGTGACCGTGTTGCCGCCGGAGTAGTTGAACTTCTGGAGCTGCAGGCCTGGGGTTGAGAGCGCTCCGGGGAAGCCTACGCCGAAGGTGTTGGAGCCGAAGGCGGACTTATAGGTGCTATAGACCTTCTGGCGGGAAAAGCCGAGGCGCTGATCCCAGTTGATCTTGGAGCCGATGGAAATGGAGTTGGAGAGCGAGCCGACCTGCGCGCCGGTGTCTTCGGTGGCGGGGAAGCCAGCGGTGTTGGCGTTGGTGAAGGGGCTAAGGTCCGGCGCCTGCTGATAGTAGTACTTGGCGGAGATGCGGTCGCGTGAGCTGGCGTTGTAGTCCAGTGCGGCGGTGGCCTGGGTGGCCTTGAAGAGTGAGCCTGAGTTCAAGAAGACGTTTGAGCTCTGGGCGGCGGAGAGTGCGGTGTTCTGCGCGGACGGGATCAGGTATGCCCCGCTGGGGAGCTTGGCCTGGAGGATGTTCAACGCGACGGGATCGAAGGTTCCGTTGAAGGCGGTGGCGGTGCCGATGGGCTTGCCAGTGGTGGTGCTGATCGAGGTGCTGAGGGCGTTGTAGGAGTTGATGGCGGCCAGGATGCCGTTGGTGGAGCGATCGTCTGAGAGACCGGCGGGGACGGCGAGCGAGGAGTAGCCCTTGAGGGAGTCGGCGTCATGGAGGTTCTGATAGCCGAGGAAGAAGAAGAGCTTGTTTTTGATGATGGGGCCGCCGAGGGTTCCGCCGAGGGTGTCGCGGTGCAGCTGCGGGACGAGGAAGCTGTAGGGCAGGTTGTCCTGGTAGAGGACGCCCTGCTTGTTGAAGTAAGGCGCGGCGTTGGCGAAGTTGGTGGCGCGGGTGCCGTATGCCTGGCCGTGGAACTTGTTGCCTCCGGTGGCCGTGCTGACGTCGATCTGGGCACCGGAGCGGTTTCCCTGCTGGGCGTCGTACTCGCTGGTGTTGACGCGGAGCTCCTGGATGAACTCGGGCGGCGGCGTGGCGAGGCCGTTGCCGTTGGAGCCGTAGACGGAGGTGTTGGTCTGCTGCTGGCCGCCGGTGGCTCCGCCCTGGCCGATGTTGAAGGCGTAGCGCTGGGAGTTGTCTTCCGACGAGCTCTTGCCGTTGAAGAGGTTGGTGACGTCGACTCCGTTGACGGCGAAGCCGTTGGAGGTATCGCGCTGGCCGTTGGCCCAGACAGGCTGGTTGCCGAGGCCGGCGTTGGTACCGATGCCGGCGAGGAGCTCCGAGCTGACGCCCGGCGTGAGGGTGGCGGCGCGGGTGAAGCTTCCGGTGGCGAGGGGGATGGCCTCGATCTGGTTGTTGTCGAAGACCTCACCGTTGGTGGCGTCGGTGGTGTTGAGCAGCGGGCGCTCAACGACGTCGACAGTGGTGGAGACGCTGCCGGCCTTGAGGCTGGCGTTGATGGTGCCGGTACGGTTCTCCTGGACGGGGATGTGCGCGATGCGCTCGGCGTCAAAGCCTTGCTGGGTGAAGACGAGGGTGTAGGCGCCGATGGGGAGGTTGAGGAACTGGTAGGTGCCGCTCTTGGAGACGGTGGTGGTCTGGGTAACGCCGTTGGTTTCGCCGGTGAGCTGCACCTGGGCGCCGACGGCGAGGGCTCCGGTGGCGTCTGCCACGGTGCCGGTAAGGCCGCCGAGGGTCTGCTGGGCGTAGGCGCAGGAGATGGTGAAGAGGGCTGCGGCGGGCAAGCAGGCACGCAGCGCAAGGGAAGCGTTCAGGAACTTTTTCATCTGGCCTCAGAAGGATAAGTGTTTGGATTCTTGTAGAGCGGCCCTGGAGGCACGCTTCTGGTTTTGGTTTTACTTGCCGATGGTTACGCGACTATCAATGCGTTCAGAATTTGGCGATTTTGTCTGGCCAATTGTTTACGGGATGGAATTTGCATCCCTTGAGATTGGGCGAGGGTTACTTACGGCTTTGCTTTGGGCTTGGGTTTAGGTTTGGGCTCAGGCTTGGCTTTGGACTGGAGGTTGAGCGCGATGGCGGCGCGGACGAGGGTCTGGAAGGCCTGCTCGTCGAGGGCGTCGTGCTCGTGGAGGTCGATGGCGCGGCGCTGGTTGCCTTCGAGGCTGGAGTTGAAGAGGCTAGCGGGGTCCGGCAGGTGGGCGCCCTGGGCGAAGGTGAGCTTAACGATGGACTTGTAGGTCTCCCCGGTGCAGAGGATGCCGGCGTAAGACCAGACGGGGACGCCGCGCCATTTCCACTCTTCCTGAACTTCGGGGTCGGCGGCGTGAATGAGGGCGCGGACGTGGGCGAGGGTTTGGCCGCGCCAGTCGGGAAGGGACTGGATGCGCTGGTCGATGAGAGTGGATGGGGATTCAGGGGGCTTGGGCATGACAGTTTTGAGGGGGCGGTTTTGATCATACGGCCGCTTGGGCGGGTTGGAGCGGTTTTTTTTGCGGGATGAAGGTGCGGGATGCGGGCTTTGCGGGCGCGGGCAGCCAAAGGATCGGGTGAGGACTCGAAGGAGGAATGGTCGAGGTGGCAGAAGCTGCGGGTGGGGCCGTCCAAGCGCGGGCGGAGCGGGCAGGGCGGCTTTGGCGGCCGAGGCGGGTGCTGATTACGCCGGAGGCGCTGGGGCTTGCGGATGGACAGGCGATGCTGGCGCGGGCGGAATCGTTTGGGGCGGAGGTGGTGAAGCTCAAGGCGAATCGGCTGACGGGGTTGACGGGGGAGGATGAACGCCGGGCGTATGCGGAGGCAAAGACGACGCTGGCGATTGTGGTCTCGCCTCCGGGGCAGCGGCGGCTGCAGCCGATTCCTCCTTTCTGCGGACTGGCAGTTTCACCTGGCGCAGGGATGTCCGGCGCACTGCCAGTACTGCTACCTGGCGGGGTCGCTGAGCGGGCCACCGGTGACGCGGGTTTATGCCAACCTGCCGGAGATTCTGGAGGGGCTTTATGCGTATGCGGGAAAGGGGTCGGTGACCTCGCGGTCGCGGGATCGGGCTGGGGAGGGGACGACGTTTGAGGCTTCCTGCTACACCGATCCGCTGGGGATTGAGCATTTGACCGGGGCGCTGGCGGCTTCGATCCGATTCTTTGGGGCGTGGGAGGCTCCGGTGCAGCTGCGTTGGACGACGAAGTTCGATGGGGTGGATGGGCTGCTGGGGCTTGAGCACAAGGGGCGGACGAGGGTGCGGTTTTCATTGAATGCGGCGAGCGTTTCGCGGGACTTCGAGGGTGGGACGGCGAGTGTCGCGCAGCGGCTGCGGGCGCTACGGAAGATGGCGCTGGCGGGGTATCCGGTGGGGCTGACGATTGCGCCGATTATGCCGGTTGCGGGCTGGCGGGAGGAGTATGGGGAGTTGCTGCGCGGGGTTGCGGAAGCTTTGCGCGGAGTGCCATCGGTGGACCTGACAGCGGAGCTGATTACGCACCGGTTTACGCCGGGGTCGAAGGAGGTGCTGCTGGGCTGGTATCCGAAGACGACGCTCGATCTGCGAGAGGAGGCTCGGACGCAGAAGCGGACGAAGTTTGGCGGGTTTAAGTACGTGTATCCGAAGGACTCGATGGGGGAGATGCGGGAGTTTTTTGAGGAGACGATTGCGAGGGAGTTGCCGGGGGCGAGGATTTTGTACTGGACTTGAGGTTCGACCGGGCTTAGGGGGTTGGGGTTAGTCGAGGGCGGAGAAGAGGGTTGGGAGGTCGAGATAGATGGGGGAGTCGGGGACGGTGAGGCGGTCTGTATCGACGAGGACGAGGGCTCCGGCGGAGAAGGTGTAGGCGACGCGCTCGGCGGGGTCGAGCAGCCAGATGTTTTCTACGCCCATGGCTAGGAAGTCTTTGAGCCGGACGATGACACGGTTCATGCGGTCTTCGGGGGAGAGGATTTCTATGGCGATGAGGGGCGGGGTGAGGCGGATGGGCTCTTTGAGGGCGAGATCGATGCGGACGACGGCGACGTCGGGGATGCGGACGCGAGATGGGCTGACGCGGGTGCGACTTTCAGGCATGACCCGGATGGTCCAGGCTTCGCGGTGAGAGCGAAACCAGAAGCATAGTTCGCCTTGCAGCAGGCTGTGAGTGGATTCGCCCATGTTTCGCTCTTCGAGGTGATCGTCTACGAAGTCGCAGTCGGGCCGGTATACGGTTCGGAGGTACTCATCGAGGGTGAGGAGTTCGGGGACGGTCTGTGAGATTGCGGCCATGAGGATCCTTCCGTCTGGACAGGATTATTTTAGCGCCTGGCGGAGGCGAGCGAGGGCAGAAAACGGCGCCAGCAGAAGCAGATCCCCTTCGGGGATGACAAACAAAGGGACAGGCAACGGCAAGAGCAACGGATGAGGCGCAGCCGATTAATCGATGGAGATCTTGCGGAGAAGCTTGAAGTTGCTGAGCATCTGGCCGGTGCCGAGGACGACGGAGGCGAGGGGGTCGTCGGCGACGGAGACGGGAAGGCCGGTCTCTTCGCGGATGCGCTTGTCTAGATTCTTGATCAAGGCTCCGCCTCCGGTGAGGACGATGCCTCGTTCGGAGATGTCGGCGGAGAGCTCAGGCGGGGTGCGCTCGAGGGCTACGCGGATGCCGTTGATGATGGTGGCGATGCACTCGCCGAGGGCTTCGCGGATCTCGGAGTCGTCGATGGTGATGGTCTTGGGAACGCCTTCGATGAGGTTGCGGCCGGTAATGGTCTTGTTGATGGGGCGGTCGAGCGGGTAGGCGGAGCCGACCTCCATCTTAATCTGTTCGGCGGTGCGCTCGCCGATGAGGAGGTTGTACTTGCGTTTGATGTAGGTGATGATGGCCTCGTCCATCTGGTTTCCGGCCATGCGGACGGAGCGGGAGTAGACGATGCCGGCGAGGGAGATGACGGCGATGTCGGTGGTGCCTCCGCCGATATCGACGACCATGTTTCCGCCGGGCTCGGTGATGGGGAGGCCGGCTCCGATGGCGGCGACCATGGCCTGTTCGACGAGATGGACTTCAGAGGCTTTGGCGCGGTAGGCGGAGTCCATGACGGCGCGTTTTTCTACCTGGGTGATCTCAGACGGGACGCCGATGACGATGCGGGGGTGCACCATCATCTTGCGGTTGTGCGCCTTCTGGATGAAGTAGTTCAACATCTTTTCGGTCTGCTTGAAGTCGGCGATGACGCCGTCCTTCATGGGCTTGATGGCGACGATGTTGCCGGGCGTTCGGCCGAGCATCTCCTTGGCCTCTTTGCCGACGGCCTCGACCTCACCGGTGATCTGGTTGACCGCGATGATGCTGGGCTCGTTGACGATGATGCCTTTGCCGTGGGCGAAGACGAGGGTGTTGGCGGTGCCGAGATCAATGGCGAGGTCCGACGAGAAGAGGCTGAAGAGAGAGCGCATGTTGTGAACACGCGAGTAACGCATCTGGAAGTTGTTTGACGACATTCGGCGGATCTTTATCCTTCGCTCGGAAAGTGGCCGGGAGCCAACTCTGATTGTACGGCCTGAAAGGGTTAGGGCGCGGCGGGGAAACACAGGGCGAAACGAGGATAGAACGGAGAAATGCAGGATTTCAGGAACAGACAACCGCTGGAGCAAGTAGGGGCGGGCAACAACAACGGCTGCAGTGGGTACAATCTGAGGAGGTTTGAAGAGGAGATTGGGATGATCGTTGGCGTGCCGAAGGAAGTGAAGGATCATGAGAGCCGGGTGGGGGTGACGCCGGGGGGCGTGAAGGCGCTAGTGGAGGCCGGGCACAAGGTTCTGGTTGAAAAGGATGCGGGGGCACTGTCTGCGTTTGCGGACGACGAGTACCAGACGGCGGGGGCGGAGATTGTGGGGTCGGCCTATGATGTCTGGCGGCTGGCGGATATGGTGGTGAAGGTGAAGGAACCGGTGGAGAGTGAGTTCAAACACTTCCGGCCGGGGCTGGTGCTGTTTACGTATCTGCACCTGGCGCCGCTGAAAGCTTTGACGGACGCGCTGCTGGAAAAGAAGGTCACGGGGATCGCGTATGAGACGGTGCGGGACACGGCCGGCACGTTGCCGCTGCTAACGCCGATGAGCGAGGTTGCGGGGCGGATGAGTGTGCAGGTTGGGGCCACCTACTTAGAGAAGGAGCATGGCGGGCGCGGAGTTTTGCTGGGTGGGGTTCCGGGGACGCCTCCGGGTAAGGTTTGTGTAATCGGCGGAGGGATTGTGGGGACGAATGCGGCGAAGATTGCGCTGGGAATGGGAGCGCAGGTGACGCTGGTGGACCTGAATCTGAACCGGCTGCGGGAGATCGACGATATCTTTGGCGGGCGGGTAATGACGTTGGCGAGCAACAGCTATAACGTGGAGCGGGCAGTGTGCGAGGCGGACCTGGTGATCGGCGGAGTTTTGATTCCGGGAGCGGCGGCGCCGAAGATCGTCACCAAGGCGATGGTGGCGAAGATGAAGAAGGGCGCGGTGATCGTGGATGTGGCGATCGACCAGGGAGGGTGCATTGAGACGGCTCGTCCGACGACGCATACCGATCCGAGTTTTGTGGTGGACGGGGTGGTGCATTACTGCGTGACCAATATGCCGGCGGCGGTGCCGTATACGTCGACTTTGGCGCTGACGAATGCGACGTTTCCTTACCTGCTGAAGCTGGCGCGGATGGGGGCGGATGCGGCGATCAAGGCGGATTCTGGCATTGCCGAGGGGGTCAATACGTATGACGGGCATTTGACGTATGAGGCGGTGGCGACCGCGCAGAAGAAGGATTGGAAGCCGGTGGCGGCGATTCTGGAGTGGAAGTAGAGACAGTGAAAGGCAGTGTGAGGCTGTAAACGGCAGTGTGAGGCAGTGACAGCGATGACGACGACGGCGCGGCAGAGGAAGATTTGGAGCCTGGTGCTGGGGGCTTCGGGGCTGGTGATCTTTGCGCTGTTTGCGACGTTGAACGCCTGGGACCCGAAGGTGCTGAAGCCTTCGACGACGGGGCAGATCTTTGTTTATACCGGGCTTTCAGCGGTGACGTTCCTGGTGTTCGTGGGTGTGCTGCTGATGCTTCTGCGCAATGTGCTGAAGCTGTATGCGGACCAGAAGAGCCGGGTCATGGGGAGCCGGCTGCGGACGCGGATGGCGATTGGGGCGGTGCTGGTGAGCCTGGTGCCGCTGATCGCCATGTTCAGCTTCAGTTACTTATTGATGAACCGTGCGGTGGATCGTTGGTTTTCGCAGCCGGTGACGGAGATGCGGGACGATTCGGACCGGATGGCGGTGGAGCTTTCACAGTACACGGCGAGCAATGCGCGGGTGGAGGCAGAGGCGATCGCGGGGGCGCTGCCGGGCGGTGTGGCGGCCACGGATGCGGCGATCGAGCGGGTGCTGCGCGAGCACGAGATTACGCTGCAGGGCGGGTTTGCGGTGGTCTTCAAGGATGGCCACGCGGCGGAGGTGTTCCATCTGCGGCGCAAGGGTGCGGGTCCGGCCGCGGTGAAGCCCTGGCTGCCGGCACAGGTAAGCGAGGACGCTCCGGATGAGACGCGTGGGATGGAGGCGGGTGGGGATGTGTTCGTGGCGGCAGATGCCTCCGACAACGCGATCCTGGAGGCGGCGCAACGGAGCGATGCGCCGATTTACACGAGTGCGAACCGGGACTACTCGCTTGGGATGGCGACGGTGATCAAGCGGGAGGGTCCGGCCGTGAGCGTGGTGGTGGGGCTTCCGCTGCCGTATGGGATGGCGGCGACGATGGCGCAGCTTCGCGCGGCGGGGGATACGTATTGGCGGCTGGTGCGGGGACGGCGGGAGATTCGCAACTTCTACATGCTTCTGCTGCTGATGATTACCAGCCTGGCGCTGTTCGCTTCGAGCTGGCTGGCGCTGCATCTGTCCAAACAGGTGACCAAGCCGGTGGAGGCGCTGGCGGATGCGATGGCGTCGATTGCGTCCGGCGACTACGCGCAACGGGTGCAGGAGAGTGCGACCGAGGAGCTGGGGGAGTTGGTGCGGAGCTTCAACCATATGGCGGAGGACCTGGAGGGCAGCCGGGCGCAGGTGGAGGCATCGACGGCGCTTCTGAGCGCGGCGAATGGGGCGCTCGAGACGCGGCGAAGTGAGCTGGAGACGATGCTGCAGACGATTCCGAATGGGGTGGCGACGCTCGATGCGGACCGGCGGATTGTGCTGGCAAACCGGGCGCTGAGCGAGATGCTGGACCCGGGCGGGCAGAGGCCCTTTATCGGGCTGGCGATGGAGGAGATCTTTCCGGCGGAGCTGATGGGGGAGCTGGACCGGCTGATGCGGCGGAGCCACCGGATGGGTTCGGCGGCGGGCGAGATGGAGATGGCGAGCGTTTCGAATGGGAACGGCGCGGGGACCTTGAATCTGCTGGCTACGGTGGCGCTGCTGGAGGGGTCCGCGCATGAGCACCTGGGATACGTGCTGGTGCTCGAGAATGCGACCGAGCTGCTGCGGGCGCAGAAGCAGAGCGCCTGGAAGGAGGTGGCGCGGCGGGTGGCGCATGAGATCAAGAATCCGCTCACGCCGATCTCGTTGAGTGCGGAGCAGATTGGACGGCATATCGACCGGCTGGAGGAGATCGTGACGAGCGCGGGCGCTAGCTCGAACTCGGTTGGCGTGATTCGGCGGTGCAGCGAGGTGATCTCGGCAAGCGTGGAGAGTATGCGAGGGTTGGTGGACCAGTTTGCGGCGTTAGCGCAGTTCCCGACCGCTCGGCCGCGGCCGGCGGATTTGAATACGATCGTGGAGAACTCGCTGGCGGTGTTTGCAGGACGGATGCAGGGGATTCGGCTGACGCGGCGGCTGCGGGATGACCTGCCGCTGGTGATGGCGGACCCGGAGGCGATGAAGCGGGCGCTCGGCAACCTGGTGGACAATGCGCTCGAGGCGATGCAGGGGAGTTTGCTGCGGGAGATGCGTATCTCGACGGGGCTGCTGGAGAATGGAATGGTGGAGCTGACCGTCTCCGATACAGGAACCGGGCTAACCGACGAGATGCGGGAGCGGCTGTTTCTGCCTTATTTTTCGACGAAGCAGCGGGGGACGGGCTTGGGACTGGCGATTGCGGCGAAGATTATTCAGGAGCATGGCGGGACAATTCGAGCGGAGAAGAATGAGCCGGCGGGAGCGATGTTCCTGGTGGAGCTGCGGCCAGCTAGTTTGGATGGGATGGATGTGGAGGTTGGCACGGAAGAGAAGGCGCGGGGGCTGGGTGAGACTGTGTTGAGGCAGTAAAGATGCAGTGATGAGTCGGTGGAGAGGCAGTTTGGCGATGAGGTGGTTGGGTTGAATCATGTTTTGATCGTGGATGACGAAGCGGAGATACGGCTTTCGCTGGAGAGCATTCTTCAGGAGGAAGGCTATCTCGTCACGTCTGTGGGGACGGCGGGTGAGGCGTTGACGCTGCTGCGGGATGCGGCGTTCGACGTGGTGCTGCTGGATATCTGGCTGCCGGACCGGGATGGGCTGGATGCGCTGGGTGAGATTCGCGCGATGGAGCCGGCGAGCGTGCCGGAGGTGGTCATCATCTCCGGGCATGGCACGATCGAAGCGGCGGTGAAGGCGACGAAGCTCGGGGCGTTCGATTTTCTGGAGAAGCCGCTGAGCCTGGCGCGGACGTTGATCGTGCTGAAGAATGCGATGCGCACGCGGCAGATGCGTGAAGATAATGCGGAGTTCAGCCGGCAGCTGGCCTGGGGGAGGGTGACGGGCACGAGCGTGCCCATGAAGGCGCTGCGACAGCAGATCAAGCTCATGGCGCCGACCAACGGACGGGTGCTGATCTTCGGCGAGAGCGGGACGGGCAAGGAGCTGATCGGGCGGACCATGCACGCCGAAAGCCTGCGCAAGGACCGGGTCTTCGTAGAGCTGAACTGCGCGGCGATTCCGGAGGATTACATCGAGACGGAGCTGTTTGGGTACCGTAATGGCGCGGCCCCGGGCGGGGGCTCGGGTGCGCCGCATGAGAAGCGCGGGACGTTCGAGCGGGCGGATGGGGGGACGTTGTTCCTGGATGAAGTGGGGATATGAGTTTGAAGACGCAGGCGAAGGTGCTGCGGGCGCTTGATGAGCAGCGGTTTTTGCCGGTGGGGGCGAGCCATGCGGTGCATGTGGATGTGCGGGTGATCGCGGCGACGAACAAGGATCTGGAGGAGGAGATTGCGCGGGGGAATTTCAGGGAGGATCTGTTTTATCGGTTGAACGTGATTCCGTTCTTCGTGCCTCCGCTGCGCGACCGCAAAGAAGACCTGCCGCTGCTGGTGAAGGAGTTTCTGACGGAGTTCGGGACGCAGTATGGGCGGCCGCGGGTGGAGATGACCGATGATGCGCTGAATGCATTGAAGCAGTATCACTGGCCGGGCAATGTGCGCGAGCTGCGAAACCTGATCGAGCGCGTGCTGATTCTGAACCCGAAGGTGCAGCGGCTGGAGCGCAAGCATCTGCCGAAGCTGGTGTATCGCGAGGGCTCACGCAAGGAGGCTGCGCCGGCGCGCGGAGAGGAGTTTGCGACGCTGCTGGAGGCGCGGGAGGCGTATGAGCGGGACTACATCCTCAAGAAGATCGACGAGACGCACGGGAATATGAGCCGTGCGGCAGAGGCTCTGGGGCTGGAGCGGAGTCATCTATACCGGAAGCTGAAGACGCTTGGGGTGAGCGTGAAGGAATGAGAGTTTTCTAATAATTGGCGACCTTCATTTGGCGCGGAGATTGCTTTCCGTTGGGGCCGGAGGCGTCCATGCATAGCCATATACCTAATCAGCTTGGGTTGGGGTCGATTGTGTACGCTCCCTCGGCGGAGAAGACGGCGGCGAGTCAGCGGGCGGCGGAGACGCGGCGGGCGCTGCTGCGGGCGGCAGCTGAAGCGGAGGAGAGAGGAGGTGAGGGTGGTTGGACGGTCGGCGGGCGCTCGGGATCGTCTTCAGGCGGAGGTTCGGGGTCGCGAAGACAACGGCAGCAGGGCGACGGACCCGACGACGAGGCGGAGCCGCTCTCCATGTGGGCTTAGCGCGGACAGTGCGCCGGGACGTGTAGACTCTGGAGAAATCAACCTTTTTCAAGGAGTCTCCCCTGCCCATGCTGAAGGCAAGTCTTTCGGGTTCGCTCGCCGTTTTGTCCGTTGTTGCGGGGCCGCTTGTAGCGCAGGATGTTCCGGCGTATGTGAAGGGCGAGCTTCCCTCTCTCGTGGAGACTTACAAGGGCATCCACGCGCATCCGGAGCTTTCTCACATGGAGGCGAACACCTCCGCGCTGCTGGCGGCGGACCTGCGCAAGGATGGCTACACCGTCACCGAGCGCGTCGGCGTCTACCCGGACGGCAGCAAGGCCTACGGCGTGGTGGGCATGCTGAAGAACGGCGCTGGGCCGACGCTGCTGGTCCGCGGCGACATGGATGCGCTGCCGATCATCGAAGACACCGGTGTGCCCTACGCGAGCAAAGTCGTGGTGAAGAACAAGGCCGGCCAGGATGTCGGCGTGATGCACGCCTGCGGCCATGACGTCCATACCACGGTGCTGATGGGCACGGCGCGTCTGCTGGCGGCCAAAAGAGCAAGCTGGCACGGGACTTTAATGATCGTGGGGGCAGCCGTCCGAGGAGACGATCGATGGCGCGAAGGCGATGGTCGCGGACCACATGTACGAGCGATTCGGCAAGCCGGACATGGTGATCGGGCTGCATGACACCAACGGCCATGCGGCGGGGACGGTTGGCATCACGGCCGGACCGGCCCTGGCGAGTTCCACCTCGGTCGACATCACGATGAAGGGGATTGGCGGGCACGGCGCGATGCCCAGCCTGGGTAAGGATCCAGTGATGATGGCGGCGATGCTGATCGTTGCAGATGCAGACGATCGTCAGCCGTGAGGAAGATCCGAGCGATCCCGCCGTCCTCACGGTTGGGGATATTCACGGCGGCACCAAGCGCAACATCATCCCCAACGAGGTGAAGCTGGAGCTGACGACGCGCGCCTTCTCCGACAAGTCGCGGCAGGTGATCCTGGACGGCATTCGGCAGATGGCTAAGGGCGTGGCCGACAGCTACGCGCTGCCCGCGGATAAGCAACCCGTTGTCACCGTGCTCGATGACGAGTCGACGCCTACATCGCTGCTGCAAAAGATGGTGCACCCCATCTGCTCGTTCCTTTGAAAGATCGATGCTTCCTCCACTAGCATGAGAGAATGGACAGTTTTGAAACCCTCATGTGCCGCAGTGCTGCTACTTGTGTTCATGTCAAGCCCCAAGGGGCTCCTCCATGAGGCTCTCATACAGGCCCATTGCCTCACATGTGAGGACCGCTTTATGCAGGTGACAGGGTACAGCCCTGCCAGCCTGCAGCGATCAGGACGCTTGACGTAATCCCCAAGAGCCTCCGTGGAGTACAGTCCAGCGATGCTGAGCCATCTCAAGCGCCTAGAGCTGTAGCGCCTGACCAGGCACAGCTCTCAGGGGACAGCAGCGAGTGGGAGGTGAAAATGCGACCTGCAACTCAGATCTCCGCTTCTATATGTGAAGGTGTTCCCAGACATATCTCAAGGTGGCGTGATTGTTCTGCACTGCAGCCTTGTCAGCGGCTGAACACCCTGCAGACATTCATAACTCCCATTCTCATGGCAAATGAGACTCTCAGGCCTTGCAAGGCAGTTCCATGTTAGTGCTTGCATTGTGCAGATATCAATTGAGGATGAGCTTGCGGCCGACTCCAGGGTCCCTAGAACCTGAAGGCGCGTATGGGCCCCTGAACCCAGGCAAGGCAGGCGGGTCTGCTGAGGCGCCAGCTGCTTGCCATGCCAGAGCCAAGCAGGATCCGTGGCAGCCGCTGCGCCGCGCGCTGCTGAGGCTGGCGCGCGCCCTGCTGGCGAAGCTGGCGGATGAATCCCCTGTGAGCAGCGCACCAGGCGGCTCAGGAGATGCAACGGCAGCCTCGTTGCCATCGGGCAGCCAGCAGCAGGCAGGCCTGGCAGCTGGAACAGCAGCGGCTGGCCACGATGCCTGCGCCGGCGGAGGCTCGCATGGTGTCTGCCAGGGCGATGCTGAGGAGAGCTGCGACTTTCTTCACAGCCTGACAGGTGCGTCCTGCTTTGCAGAATAGTGACTGCCGCCATTGTGTGCCTGCCAGGTGTTCAGCAATCCCAGCATCATGTATGCCAGGCCAGCTCAGTCCGCCATCTTTCTCTAGGCATGCATGGCAAACCTGTAGCGTGCTCCTTCTCTCTGTGATGTTGGAGCTCAAAGTCCAGCAACACCTGCTGATGGGTTCAGCATGGGTCTGACATCATTGTACCTCAATGCAGAGGCTGCACTGGCCCGGCGTTGGCCGAGGAGGGTACAGCTGAGGGAGAATATGAAGGGCGAAGTTCAGGAGCGCAGCCTGATGCTGCATCTACCCTACTCTGGCGCAGGCGCAGCAGCAGTCACATCCCCTGACAGCGCACGAGCCAATGCCAGAGCAGCTGGCGCGGCAGTCGATCAAGCAGCGCCTGTTTGGGCACTGAAGCGGCCACTTCCATTTGAGAGAGCCGTGCAGCGCTGCTTCAGGATCCACCACGCCGACCAAAGGCAAGCATCATGGCCGATATGCAGTCTCCACGTGCAGACATGCTTGAGAGCAGCCTATGTCAGGACGAGAGCCAGACATAAGAACACACCTGCAAAAGAGCACTGGCATTGCTGCAGGGGGTGGCAGGCGCCGCCCTTGCCCCTGCCACGAATCAGTCCCCGCGGAGAGCTTGTGCCTTGCGTCAATCCAGACACCTCAGGCGTTGAAGCCTCCTCGTGGCTGCTTGCGCCCTTATATCATCTGAATCAGGTGCTTCAATCCAACGCATCTATGAGATGCTGGTTGCCATTGAGGCTTGCGGGCTGGCCATATCCCATAGTTATGGGTCCCTGACAGCAGACAGCAAGCTTGCCACTCTTCGTCTATCTATCCAGGTCAGGATGCAAGGGGGCAGTGTCAAGCAGCATTGATCTGTACTTAAGTGTACATTTCGCACTGATCACATGACAGAAGCCTCACCCATGCTTCGACCAGGTGTGAGCCACTTCCTGCGCTCTTGCAGGTGCAGCATGCTTTTTGCTACCTCAGAGGGGGCAGCAAAGGGAGACAGAAGACCCATGGAGCATGGCTCTTTGCATACAGCAGCTGTCAAGACAGAGGGGAGTGGCAGCAGTAGTATAGATGGGTCCGGAGTGCCTGACTCTGGGCAGGCGGGCAGCGCATTCCAGCTTGTTGCTGGTCCATCGGCGTCGCCTGCTGCAGCATTTGCCCACAGCAGCAACAAGCAGGGTGCTTGTAGCATCAGAGAAAAAGAGGAGGCACTGGAACCTGATGAGGGCGCTCAAGGTAAGTCATAGACGGACACTTGAGAGACCTTCTGTGGGATATTGCACAGTAGCCTCAGAGTCAAAGCTAAGCGAGCAGACTATTGCATGATCTGACACCATCTGCCCTCTCTGCTGTTATCAAGAGCTTGGTCGAGTACCAAACGCAGCATCCTGATCAACAATCTGGGGCAACTCAGCCATACAGGCCAATCATGTGATCTACATTGCTGCCCAGGAGATGGTACCAGGGCTGGTCTAGAGGGAATCGACTACAAGCGTGAGTGGAAGCGGCGGCTTCTGCAGACCTTGAAGCAGCCAGAGGTTCCAGACCTGGCGGGCATGGAAGGACTTGGAGGCAATGCAAAGCTGGTCTTTCAGGCTGCAGAAGTACTTGGCATCAGACAGGGAATCATTGAGTCTGCCATCAGGCAATTTACAGTGTTGCAGGAGCATGAGCGTGGCAATTAATGAATACATTGCGTCCGTCCCCAGACCTCACCAGGGCGTCTATAGTTTTTTATATTCTATTTTACATTGCGTCCGTGAGGCACAATAATTCTGTCCAAAGCTGAGTGTTGCTCTCAATTAGTAGTGTAGACACAAACCTGACTCGCAGAGAGCTTCTACGTGAAGTTGACCAAGTGGGAGACGCATAATTCGAATTTCTGTAATCGCACATGACATGCCTAGTCATGAGCATCATACTGCAGAGTGTGGTGACACCACAGAAATCAGCTCAAGATACCTATTGCAGCATCATGTAGCCCTGAGCTATTCTACTGCCAGATGAATGCGCAATTGATCAATGCATCTGCATGGCAGCCATTAGCAGCAGTGCAAGGATAGAGCCCAGCGTGAGTCCTGCAGTGATTGCAAAGGCAATCACTGGTCCACTCTGATCCCTACATTTGCCACATGATCCTGTCAACATACCAGTGCTTCAAGGCTTTGGACTTGTGCATTTGGAGCTTTGGCCACTCACAGCAGGGTCCATAACATTCAACACATGTCACCTGATTGCAAGCTCAGCGTGAATTTGCAATTCAGGATGGTGGGCCTGCTCACCTGAAAGTGCTTGGCAGCAGTGATGGCATATGCATGGAAGCCAGACTGCCCAGGTGTCCATTGCTGATGCCCAGTACCACTATCAAGATAATCGGGATTATGTCAGAGCTGCGCAGCAAGGGAGGTGTACTTATCTATCCGCTCTTTCAAGGAAGCATTCTCGCATTTCGGCCTAGCCTTGAGCCTCTGACATGTTGCCATACACACTCTGCTCCTGGATTTCCTCAACACACTACCACGCAAGTCTCCATACTCATTCTATCTGAATACTCAATATGAAGCCGATCGGCGTGCACGCAGAAGGGGTGCGCAGGCTTTGCATGAACACTCTTGGGGTGTGTCGTGCATATCATTTTATCCCATGGCACAGGCTCAGAGCGGCTTTTGACATATGAGCTCAGAGGAATAGTCCCAGAACACAGCACTTCATACTAGAGAGGTACTCCAAGGAGCGAACAAGGATGTGCACAGCATCAGGGGACTCACCCAAAAACTTCCGGCGCACGCCATGCGTGCGGTGTCACTACATGGCAGAAGATGAGCGCTGCAGCGAGCACGATGCGGCTCAGGGCGTAGCCCATGAGCATGCTGGGCCGCGGAGACTTATGTACATACGGCCCAATCCCGGACAGCAGGCGACCCAGCAGGTCCCCCAGATTGAACAGCAGAAACAGCAGCGGGGTGAACAGGTCGCCTGCAGGGTGCATCAGCAGTGCGGTTATGGTGCAGCTCATGAGTGCAAAGCGGATCATGGCCATCCAAGATGTCACACAACATGATGCTTGTGTAGCCTGCTAAAGCTCGTCAGTCAGAAAGTGTCTTACTGAATAGAAGCATTTAGCCAGATTCATCCTCGCAAAAAGCCGCGGATGGCAGCGCTCACCAGCAAGGCGCCCATAGCGCGTTTGAGGCAGGCAGGGCGGCCGCTTTGCCGGGTTGTGCACTGAGCAGATGGACGCGGTGATGCTGGGGAACACCGCAATCGTCACGGCGAAGCACAGCCCAAGCGACACGCTGTGCCACCGCATGCGCCACAGCAGCTCCTTCACCGGCACAGCCCTGCATTCCGCAGGATCCCGCTGCTTGTCGACTATTGCTGTCAAGGCTAGGGCCAATCTCTTTTTAGATCGCCCACAATATGCATGCTGATTCATGCACCTAGCATCCCCACGTCCAAAATCGGCGAAACTCTCACATCACGCCGCAGGCAGGCACACCCAGGTTTGCTGGTGAGAGGAATTCAAACAGAAAGGCCACACTACCAAAATGTGAAGAGGGCAGTCTCTCAGGCCTCTTGTACCTTCTCCTTCCGTCTGGCAGAGCCACTGCCAGAGAGCCGCTGCTGGCTGCCTTCAGCCCACTGGCTGGGCTGGGCCGGTTGGCGACCCGCAGCAGCGGCACATCATCCACTGTGGTTCCCTGCAGTGAAAGCACTGACATGTCATGCCTGTGCCTCTCTGATCCAAACATCACTTGAAATCAGAAGCCCCTGCCCGTGAAGGCCAATAACACAGTTCCACCCTCCAGCTATCAGCACACATCTCAGTTCAGAGGCGAACCTCTTCAGAAGGCCCCTGCCCGTCATCCGCGGGCCTGCCATCCACCACAGCCCTTCCTTCCTCCTGTATGACCTCGCTATCCTTCTTGACTGCATGAAGCATATTCCTCTTATATGGCATACAAGTCGCAAAAATTTGAAGCTGAGCATGCCTACAGAAGCCAGACCACAAATCCTTCTGATGCCGCCGGCTGAAAGAGACAGAAAGACATGATGAGCACACCACGGCCGCTGTGGGATGAGGTGTGGTGCAGCCAGAAGGGCAGGTACTGCAGCAGGAAGTAGCCCGCTACTGACGCCACTATCACAGCTGCTGAAAGGGTGAAATAAGCGAAAGCTGTGACAGCCACATCTGCTGGACTCCTCTCCTGCCCAGGCTCAGGCACCAGGGCAGCCCATGTTGTGATGAAGGACAGCACGCTCACAGCAAAGCCGGCAACTGCCTGGCCCACAGATGTGGCCTGCATGCAGAGGCTCAAGTTATTACAATGATGAGACTCCAGGCAAATTATCAGGCCCTGCCGCAGCGCTAATGTGGCGTCCATGGAAGCCATGCTGGCATACACATGGTTCAGACTGCTGTCTACCAGCAGCCCCCATGCTAATTCTGCTTGCCTCCAGCATGGCATCCTCAGTGTGAGGCGCTGCGGCACACACCTGGACATAGATGGGTGGGCAGAGGCCCGCGAGCCCAAACAGGCCGCCCTGCAGCAGGGCTGTGGTGGCGCCCATCAGACCGACGCTGCTCAGCATGGTCCAGATGACCAGGCCTCCCGATGCTGAGGTCCACAGCGCGATGGCGGCTGCCAGAACCAGCACAAGGAATGTGAGCGCCAGCGGCGTGATGACCTGCAGGTACAGCACTGCACTGAAGGCTGGAGGAGATTGTATTGATTTCTAGGCAAGGTGGCCTCTGCAGGCCAGAATGCTTTGATTTTGGTCCATGCATGATTGCTCTACATGTCGCATCAGGTGAAGGATACGACATGGCAGTTGTGAGCAAGGGCCTGCAGAGTACCTGGTGGTGTAGTGGAATATATCTCTGCAGCGGTATCAAGGCCAGCAAGGCGAAGAAATTTCTGCACAGAGTTGCAATGTCAGTGCTGTGCTGTCTCTTCAGCAATGGAATGTCTTGAAGCGGCCAGATAAGTGACCGCAGTCCGCAGAACTGTGATTTTCATCATGTGCAGAAGAGGGCCATCACTTTGGCTATGAAGAGGGGCTGGACGCTCACATGAATTGGAAGACAAGCACTATGGCAGTCTCAAAGCTGTCTGCTATGCTGCCATAGGTAGGTGGGACATGTACACGGATGTCAAAGAACTCGCTCTCTGTGATGAAGACATTCCAGGGCAGCAATGTTGCCACTCCCAGGAGGCACAGAATCCAGTACACCGAGCTGGACCTGTGCACCATGTATGAAGTATCATGGTACCAGGGCTAGGGCTTAAGAGACAAAGCTGTTTTGACGACATTGTCCAGTGACGGGAAGGCCAGACCAAAGAAGACATCCCAACAGACTTTTCGCTGCAGGGAATGGTGCACGGAACGTGCCTGTCCCTCGTTTCGTTCATACTGGTGCGGAGTCCACGTTCAGCTCACTCTTTTCTTGCAACGATGCAGCAGCTGCCTTGGAGCCGCTGCTCGCCTCATTGTATTGTCATACAGTCATGTGGAGCGCTGTGGTATACGTCGTCCTCTCCATCAAGGTGATAGGCTTTGTGCAGATACACGATGTACACTAAGAGCTGACATGGGCCTGACCTGACACGCTAATGTCCCTTATGGCCTTCAGTGGCATTCTTCACATGGCAGAAGATCAGCCGAGTCATCAGAAGCAGGTCAGCGCTCGGGAGACGAGTCAACAAGCCTGCAAGAGGAGCATGCAGTCATGCTCCATCACATGTGTCCTGCCCTCCTTGCCTTTGCATGCAGAGCTTGCACAGCTGACAGGACACCGCTGACACTCAAGGCGATCCGGTATTCTCGATACATTCTTTGCTGTGACATGCTGATCCCGCACCGCTGAACGCAACATTTTAGAAGCGAGGATTCTCGAGGTGATACCATGTTTCTCACACGGAGCGAGTACGATCGTGGTGTGAATACCTTCAGTCCAGAGGGAAGGCTCTTCCAAGTAGAGTACGCCCTTGAGGCCATTAAGGTGCGGGCTCACCTTTGCAACTTTCGCCTTCAGTAAGCCACCATCAAGGTCGACATGACAGCATGCAATGTGATGGTCAGCAATACTGAATGCAAGAAACTTCACTATCTTTCTTCTGACCAATGATCGTGCTATCCTATGCAGCTTGGCACAACCGCCATCGGAGTCAGATCGAAGGAAGGAGTTGTGCTGGTTGTGGAAAAGCGTGTCACATCGCCATTGCTGGTAAATCCATTATCCATTGACCATTGAATGCAACGTCATCACAGCACTGTAGATTTGCTCACTCTTACTGGCAAGTCCGTCTCCTCATCTGGTAACCTGCCACCTGCTTGGCCGTGTGCCACGAAGTCCTTGTGAGAACAAAATTTGGAACGCACAGGAGCCTTCCAGCATTGAGAAAATAGCAGAGGTGGACACCCATATTGGTGTGGCCATGAGCGGCCTCACAGCAGATGCCAGAACGCTCATAGAGCATGCACGTGTAGAGACACAGGTTGGTCTTTCATGCTGCATCTCAATGCTCACACTCCCCTATGACTTGCCAGAGCACATCTAACAACACCCAATGCAGCGATTGCATCGGTGGGGGAACATCTTCACAGCTGCTTCTAGTGATCACAGCGGACTTCCACACCATGCATAAGCTCAAACATTGCCGGATATCTTATTAATGGCAAAGAATTGATAGCTGAGGGACCTTTTGGAGAGTGCCAGAGCAAGCCTCCCATGCAGAATGTGCAGATGTCAGACATTCTCATGTGCATGCAGCAACACCGATTCAGTTACAATGAGGCCATGCCGGTGGAGAGCTGCACTCAGGCGCTATCTGATCTGGCGCTGCGCTTTGGAGAGGATGACGACGAGGAGGGTGGCATGGTGCGTGCTGGGCTGCCACAGACAGTCTCTGCTCACACTCTCAGCAACTCTTGTCGACACCACACATTGCAGCTTCTCCTCACAGCCTGCTTTGCATTTTGTGGCATGCAAAAGCACCTGCTAAAATTACAGCGCTCTGGTCAGTGCTGCGTCAGCCTAGGATACCGTGGCATGCTGTGGGCCACAAGAGCAATCAGCTGAGGCTGCCTGACTGGTGTCACTGCCTGCAGAGCCGGCCATTTGGGGTGGCCCTGCTGGTGGCCGGCTGGCAGGAAGGGTCGGGGCCTGTGCTGTACCACACAGACCCCTCCGGCATGTTTGTGGAGCACGACGCCAAGGCCATCGGCAGCGGCAGCGAGGGCGCGCAGACGACTCTGCAGGTGAGCGCAGCCCCGCTGCTGGCGCTGTAGGGATGCAGCGCGGCTGCCATGCAACTGTCATGCATTTGCTAGTCACCAGAGGCAGGCATAGTCAGGCTGCTGCCTGGCTCTGTCAGTGTGTGCAAAGAGTTGCCTCCCCAGACTATGCAAAGCCTATTGCCGTGCGCAAGCACAATGCGCATCAGCATATTGACTGCCCAGGTCTGTGGGTGCCAAGGCGACCTCTGAGTCCTTGCGTACTTCCTTTGCAGGAGGAGTACAGGAAGGATATGACCCTCAAGGAAGCCGAAGTAGTGGCGCTCTCAACTCTGAAGCAGGTCATGGAAGAGAAGGTGAGAGCTCAGCTCTAGGAGGTCTTTGAGCGTTTGCTGCTTGTCATGACCTCAGGCAACTATCAAGGCCAGCTCGCAATGTTAAAGTGGAGAGATGTCCAGCACAATTGGTCATGTGTGAGTGCAATGAACACCATTGCAGGTGACTCCTACAAATGTGGACATTGCTTCGGTTGCTCCAAGCTACCATCTCTACACCAAGGAAGATATTGAAGAGGTCATAAGTAGATTATGATACTCATCGCACCATTGCAGTACCTTCCAGTCAGACAGACACATGCCAGTGAAAGTATGGGCAGGCCAGATGTAATGGAGCAGCAGCAATGGTGCAGATACTAGCAAGGTCTGCTGACATGCCATCCTTCTTGATATTGGCTGCCCTGAGCTCTGGAATGACATGGGCTGCCCTCCGAGGAGTCCTAATGCAGGAAGACTTAGAATTTGAACTTTCTCACGTGAATTCAGACTCACATAATATCAATCGTTCCGCAGCTTCCTTTGATTGCTCCTCGTCTCCACAACTATGCTGCTGTCCTATGGTAGTCGTGACAACACCTGATGGGTCTTGGGCATTGAGCAGCATGTTCAACTCAAAGCAAAGACTAGTCTCTGCCACTGCCCATCCACAGCAATATGTCAGGGCACCCTTTAATCTGGCTCCGCACTCAGCACTGAGACACAGACGCCATCGTCTCACACTGGTCGGCATAGGGGGATGCCTGATCCATACTCCGTGCCAGCAGCAGAACCGTCTTTGAGGCAGCCTTTCCCTGCTACGATAGGCCTGGTCTGTCTTGCTGCAAAGTCTTTTTCAGCCCTCCTGTAGACACACATCTCAAGCATCGGGATGCAAGAGAATCTCACCCTTTCCATGAAAATCTTCTGTGCTCCTTGGGACTGACCCTTGCACTCAGTCCTGCTTACGATCAGGCATTGTGGGGTCACACATGATGGAGCCAGGCCGGCGTGCAAGACACCCCAAGCGGCTGACCGGGCCCAAACACTCACTCCTGCTCCGGGTCAGGATCGGAGTCATCATGGGAGGCAGCTGCAGAGCGCAGGGCAGCCAGGCCAGCAGCGGCATCCCTGTCAGACTGGCCCTCGGGGGAGGCCACGCGCGGCTTCACATTGCGCGTCGGGTTGTCCTGCATCGTGCGGCAGCGCCCACTGCGCAGAGCAACGCCTCAGCGCCAGCAGAGCAGCAAGCAACAGGCTGATAGGTGCTCAGTACCTCGATAAGCTGCCAGCGTCGCGATTCCGGCTCAGGATGAGGCCTGTGTGGAGAAGGCAAGGAGCCCCTGGCCGGCTTTCTGTGCCGGCAAAGCTGTCTTGAGCCCTGGCAGATGCGTGGGAGGTGCTTTTTGGGCTTGCCTGCGCTTGATGGCCTCGAGCTCGCGCAGCTCGGGCACGCTGTGGCCCAGGGACTCGAACCACTTGAGCAGCGCGATGGACTTGTCGACGGGCACCGAGACCTTGCTGGGGTCCACGCAGGGCAGGTGGTCCGGCCAGTTGAGCGCCGCCCGCGTGCGCGCGCAGTCGCCGCCCGCCTGGCACTTGGGCTTCCCCAGCGCCGCCTGCTGCTGCAGCATCACGCCAGAAAGACACTCAGAGGCTCTGCTGAAGACCTCTGCAATGCGGCTATCAAACAAGCAGTGCTTGCCAAATGCAGCTTTCGTACAAATTTGCGTGTCAAGAGCCCAACGGCCTTGGACTCGGGAGTACAGGAGCTTGTCCCACGATGCAACCATTGCATTGCAAGAGGGCTTATAACATCTGCACTGAAGGTACTGTCAAATAAGTTGTCAGCACAGCAGTCCGCAAAGCTACCTGCTGCTGGGCAGCCTGGGCAGCTTGCACAGCCCCAATGGGCCCTGGAGGAGTGCCCTCGGGCGACAGCTGGCCAGCAAACTGCGCCTGAGGCGTAGCAGCCTCTGGCCCGCCAACTGCATCTTGCACACAGAGCAGCTTCTCAGTCAGGCGGTTGCACAGCAGTCATGCTCATGCTCAAGCTCAAGGCAACCATGCAGCAAGCATCAACGTGAGCGCGCCGCCTTGCATCTCTCCAGCCCTGCAAGGGCAGGTTGGCAAAGACCGGAGCACCTTTGCGCACACAGGTGTGCCACAGTTGAGACGGTGTCATGCAGGGGACCCCAGATGGCGGCATGCTGCTCACCTGTGCCATTGACATTCATGTGGTACCAGGGCGCATTGGGGTCTTTGCTGTCCGGGGGAGTCGTGGCGCTGAACTGGTTCATGTCCTCCATGCCCACTGCAGGACAGGCACAAGGCTTGAGTCACAAGGCACGTGTCCAGGGGCACCCATCTTCTGCACTGCTTGCTTGAGCCAGCATGCATCATAGCGCAGCTGCTCTGGTACTTGCCGCCTGCATGGGCGCTGTGCCCTTGCCAAGCACCCTGCAGCCAGCCCGCTGCAGTCGGGCCCAGGATGGATGCCCAGAGAGGCGCCGCTCGGGAGGCAAGCAGGCGAGGGCTGACCTGGCAGCACGATGCAGTGGTTGCTGGTGCAGAGGGGCAGCTGGTTGGAGAAGTTGCGGTTGAGCAGCGGGCGGATGACGCGCTTGAAGACGGTGCGATACGCCTTGCGCACGACCTTGCTGAACGCCAGGTTCTTGTCCTGCGCGCTGGCACCCGACAGCAGGCCGCCGCCCCCTGCGCACACCCAGATGTGTGAGCCAGAATCTGGTTCAGGGTGCAAGGTCCCAGACACCAGGAGTTTGCACTGTACAATGGTGCCAGCCAGCAGCCCCCTGCAGCCTGCAGACGTGCCAATGCTCAATGCCAACACGCACTCCAAAGCAAGAAACATGCGCCAGGCAACACACTTTACCACGGTCACACTTGATGCTACTCTCGCCTGGGTTCCCGCGGGTGTTGAAGAGAGAGCCCTCACCGAGGTCAGCATAGTCGGCGCTGGGCATGAGCTGCCCGGGCGGCGCGCCCGGCTGCGGCTGGAAGGTCAGGGGGTAAGGCATCGCCTGGCTGGCCAGCACAGTCATCTGCGGCGGGGCTTGCACCATCTCCTGCCCTGCATCGCACAGACGAGCACAGCTGAAGGCGACTCCATGCAGTGGGGCACGGCATTTATGGCCATGACACAGCCATCCGCAAAGGCACCCGCAGCAGTCTGCCCTGTCTCGGACGCATCAGCGCGCCCGGCAAGCCAAGCAGAGCCTGGCACAGACGCCAGGGGCCGACCGTGTGCTGCGCATCTCTCACGCCGGAAGCTGGCAAGATCATGCGGGGCGCAGGCGCAGCGCTTGCAGAGTGCAGTGGGGCGCGCAGCAAGTCACCTCCGGGGGCCAGCGCCCGGGTGTAGGCCTGCTGCGCCTCCAGGGAGGCGGTGATGTTGGGGTCTTCAAAGCGCCGCTTCAGGTTCATGGCGGCCGCATCCAGCTGCACCATGTGCACCAGGTATCTGCAGAGCACAGGACGTGCTTGAGTTGCACACACAGCGGGGGCCTGCAGCCCTGGAGCTCATCGTACAACTTCTCCTCTCGAGTGCTGAGAAGCTGGGAAGCTGAGAAGCTCAACGGAGCTGCAGTCTGTAAGGAGAATGCAGCTAAGAAACTGATTTATTGCATGCATATTGTAGTCA
Organism: uncultured Granulicella sp.; assembly: GCA_964282815.2. Classification (GTDB taxonomy): domain Bacteria; phylum Acidobacteriota; class Terriglobia; order Terriglobales; family Acidobacteriaceae; genus Edaphobacter. The sequence continues at coordinate 59,292 of CBDIOH010000008.1, read as the reverse complement.
TTCCTGTGCCAAGCGGCCTGCAGCCAGAAATGCTCTTATCATGCTGAGCGTCTCTGCCGCCCAAAGAACCAGAGTGCAGAGGGAGGGAGGGCGTGCTCACTTGCAGGCCTGGTTGAAATGCGGATAATTCTTCACATTGCGCAGGCCCCCCGATGCGCAGTGCGTGACCTCCCCAGACGGGCCGACCACCAGAGAGAAGCTCTCGACGTCCCCGATGGCCTGCTGCTGCACGTCGGCCATCTGCGTGGGCTGGCTCTGGGCAGCGGGCTGCCCCTGGCTGCCCGCGCCGTTGCTGGAGTTGTTGCTGCCGCCGTTGCCATTGCCAGGACCACTCCCATTCTTGCCTGTCTTGTACTCCCCATCCTGCGCACCCCAATCAGGCAGACTCAGGTCCCTATTGAGCGGCTTCTGAAAGCCTCGATGACCTGCTGCTGCATGTCTATTATGTCGATGGGCTGAAGCTGGGCAGCGTCTGCCTTCTGCCATGGCCGTGCTTGCCCATCGTGTGCGCACCATCCTGCACAAGTCAGAGCGCGCAGGGTCTTGGGTCAGACCGGGCAACAAGCTGGAGCTTGGCTACCCTCTGTGCTGAAGCTCTGCTGTAATCGTGCTGTACCAGCCTTCATGTCCACTCGTGCCTGCCTTGTCCTCAACACTCCATACATTGTCGTCATACCATGAGCTCAGCAAGCCTTCAGGTAGGGCTGGACTACATGCAAAATGAGCATTGGGATCACCTGACGTGCAGAAGCACAAAATTTCCTGGGCTTCTCGTCAGGTCGTACTTGACACAAAGGTCACTACTTTTGCCATGGTATGAGTGCATACGGTGCAAATCCGACTGCCCAGCGATGTATGGTCAGCAGTGCCTAAGAGATATCTGGGGGTGGTCCGGGAGGTTCAGCGCATCTCCGCCTACCAGAAAGGCAGGCAAAGTCATGTAAAAACATCGCCAGGTACCACAAGCCCCGAGGGTGGCCACTCGGGCAAGACTTGGGCAACTGCCCACAGCCCCGGGTTCCGGGCTTCGCACGCTTGCGATGGCCCGGCACCCTGTGAAGCCGTGTGACGGCCTGCGCACCTTGAACATCTGTACCAAGGGTCCGGACAACGGGTGCATGGGCGGGATGGTGGTCCAGGCGATGTTGGAAGCCCTGCCAGCATCTGCTGCTAGACCAAGGGCAAATGGGCCTTCCTGGACGGGCATGGGCTGAGCCTGCATATCTGGGGCTGCATACTGCGCTGAAGAGATGCCTGGAGGCAGTGATTGCCCCTGATCCTGCTCCATGATCTGGGAGAACCGCTCTTCCCTGTGACATGGCACTCAGGCTTTGAACCTTGCTAGCACAGAAGCCCTGCTGCACACTAAACGCTGCCAGCGGCTGGTCAGACACTCAACATCAAGAAGCGTGACATAAAAGGCCACAAGTCTGGTCAGACGCTTGCTCAAGGCGCTGGCTCACCTCAAAAATTGCTGGTTGTTACCCCCTGCTTGCTGCGCGAATCATGCCCCCGCCGCTTTCAGCACCAGCGTAGCTATCTCAGGAGCCCGCTGGCCAGCTTGATGACCTCTTTGCACAATCCTCTAGTCCGAATCAATGTTCTGGGCAGGTTTGCCCATCTGAGTGGGCAAACGAAGCCAGCTGCAGAACTAGGGTTTGATGCTCTGACATAGTCACGACCCCTGAAACCCTGTCCGACGCTTCACGTATTCTGTGTGTCCGCCTTGCAATGGACAAACAGGTGCATGCGAGTCGTGAACCTTTTGCTGTGTACATGCATATTGAGAAACACAGACTGTACTTTCCTTGCTCAGCACCTCTGAAAAGCAGACATGCACATGGTGGCGATGGCTAATAACCTGGCCACTGGGCGGTGGCTGGTGGAAAGAGTACACCAGATGTGCACATATCAGCAGGTTTTCCTGGCAGCTGGTGCTGCTCAGCCAACAACTGTTCAGACGTCCTCGGGGTGTTGATGCCTGTCCATGGACAGGTATTTGGCCGAATGTCTGATCTGCAGCAGCTCAGCAATGCAGCTTGAGTGTTACTGATGGTCCACCAGCAATTAGTATCATACGAGCAGACTCTGTCAGATAAATGCTCACCCCTTTCCTTCTTATGCTTGAATTAATACACTGAACTGAAGAAGATACACTCAGTGAGTTTGGGGATTTTAGGAGCCCGGCTCTTTGCTTGTCCAGTGTTGTGGTGAGCAGAAAGACCAGGAGCTCTCACTGTAAGCTTTGTAGTGCTGAAATTAAGATACATATATAAAGCAGGCGGGGCAGGGAGCTGCACCGCTGCCCCACTCCAGCTTTGCCTTTGGTGCATGCGTTTCAAGGTTGCTGCTGACATCCATGACAGGGATGCAATGCTTGGTCTCAGCCTGCCGTTGTCACTGAGACGCCACCTGGCAGCTCTGCTGTCTAGTGCTCAGATAGCAAGAGACGAGACAGCTCAAGCTGGCTACCCCGCTAGGGCGCCAACTGCATCACTCTCTGCGCGGCTGCGCTGACAGGCAGTGAGCTAGCTGAGCTTGAGAGAAGGCTCACAGAATGCTCAGGCCGCCACCTCCACAGGAGCACCTAGAGCCTGTGCCTCCTCAGCAGCAATGCCCACAAGCTCAGACTCGGGCCAGGTGTCCCTGTAGCGCTCGGGGAAAGCCCTCTTTGTGTCTCCTGCGGGCGGCAGTCCACTCAGGAAAGGAGCACAGGCGAAGGCATCGGCACCAGGTATTGTCACAACATGTACAGTGTAGATACAGAGGAGAGATTGCTGCAAGCTTAAGTACGTGCAGAGATGCAGCACAAAGAATATCCGCTGCAGGACAGGCATCAGCATGCAGCATATCCAATCCGTCCATATAGTAACTTACCAGCAGATCTGCCAGTAAGGGTTTCCACATGAAGCTTCTGCTACCAACATATCTGCTGATTCTTTCAGAGGGTGGGCTGCCCACCAGCTACTTTATACATGAGTGGGCGCCACGCTGGCAGCCTCTCCACGTCAGAGCTGCATGCATCTGCAAGCCAGTCGTTGTACGCCCACTGCTTGTCACCCAGCATGTGTGTATACCTGCAAGCAGACAAATTTCACAACCTGCAAGACATTTCTTGCTGCCCATTGCACGTCCCTTACATGTGTGCAAGATGTCAAAATTTTCCTGATAAGCAAGCTTGCCTCTTCAATAAATGCCCTTACCATAAGCAGGAGATGCATAGCACAATATGCTGTGTTGAAGCAAGCACCCCATGCCTGCGCTTGTGCACACCTCTGTGGTATGTTGCTTTGCTCCAGTCCGCTGTAGAAGGCCTCGATGTGCTTGTGCATGGCCTGGGCAGCGGGCAGCCCAGCCCGCCCGGACAGCACACGGGCAATCCACTTGGACTGCAGCTCGTACTGCGCAAAAGGGACCACCTTCCACGGCAGGCCCACAAAGGAAATCGTAGGCGCATGGTCTGGTGGGAAGATGTGCTGGTACAGGTGCTCTACTCTGCAGCGCATCAGGTGACTGTCAGCATAGGCAGTATCAGCTGGGCAGACTTCAGAAAGAGAATTTATCTCTTGGCAGCAGATGGCATGTCAGGAGGCGGCCTATGGACTCGACAACCATCATGTGGCCAGCTGGTTCTGCACGTGCATGCTATTGGCTTAGTGCACTGCACTGCCTTCACTTGTGAAGCTGGATGCGAAGAAAACTGCTTTACTTCTAGGCAGTGCCGTTCTTGTCTGGAGCTGGCATGCACAGCTGAAGACCTCGCCTGTTGTCGTTGACAGCTACCACGCCAGCCCCTTGGAGGAAGGGGAATGTGTATTTGTAGCCGGTGGCATGCATGACCACATCGACCCGGTCAGCCCTTTCGCCGCCCTCGAACTCAACAGAGCCGTCAGCGCCCAGCAGCACCGGGACGCCTCTGCGCAGGATGTTGCTGCGGGGCCCAAAGGCTGCGCTGTCATGCGCCCACTCAGGGTTCTGCCAGGACCGCGCACTGAGATAGACCTGCGCGGTAAGGATACACATTTGCACCATTCTCCCGGCTCTCATCCCCACAGAGTGCTGCAGTGCTGTGAGAGCACCAGGCTGGGCCTGCTCAGGATCCATCCATGCTGCTCACCGGACACGGGGCGAATTGTGCGCATGGCACATCTGCTAGGAACTCCCACTTAGGTACACATGCCAGTAAGCCGCGCTTCCGCATTGCTCTGCAGGGAGTGAAGGCAATATTGCGCAGGTCTGCAATGAGGGGGCCAAATGATGTGACCTGAAAGACCCTCTGCTGCAAATGAGCCACTCCAGCTGCAACCCCACACTGAAGCTGCGAGCTGATCTGTCACAGCGGGAGTTCGAGCGGCCGCCAAAGCTGCTTGGGCTGCTTGCATGGCGTTCATGCAAAGCCTCTCATGCCTCTCATGCCACTGTGTGCCTGCTGCCAGCGGGAGACTGGAAGGCTCACCCTGTTGGCAGTCAGCGCGATCTCTCTGCAGATGTCTTCTCCAGACGCAGATGCGCCTATGACCACGACCGTCAGCCCCCTGAAGGCCACATTGTCTCTATAGCTGTGGCTGTGGACAACAGTTCCTGGGAACTGCTCAGCACCAGGAAGCTCTGCTCTCCGCACATCGCTGTAATGCCCATTGCAGACCACCACAGCATCGAAGTCCTGCGTCGGTGCTGCTGATGCAGCTGCACCCTGCGTGTGGATATAGAAGCATCAGACTCATCACGGGTCCGTTTTGGCTCATTCTCACTGGAATTGTGTCAAGCTAAAACAACAGTCACGTGATTTGCAGCCACTTCAATGATATCAGTCATGACGGCGTTGTCTTTGAGCCCAGTGTCTGCTCGGCGTCAAGTGCTGCCGAAGCACACCTGTGAATCTACTGGAGCTGTCGTGATCTGCCACCTGGGCGGATCTGACGAATCATGGCTCTGCACTGCCCTATTTTCAGCTATGTGCTGATGTGAAGGCCCATTGCCATTTGCGGTCGAGTGTGAGGGCAGATCCTGTGCGCTCTGTGCTCTATGCCCATTGCCATGCCAGGCAGCAGGCTCTGCAGCCGCAGCTGCTTGTATGGGCCTGACAGTCAAGACGCGAGTCTCATAGCGGATGTACTGGTGCAGATTAAACTTGTCGGCAAAGGCCTCCAAGTATGCTTCCACCTGCACAGCAAGGCATACGTGGCGCACTGCGAGCGCTCACAGGCAAGGATAAATCTACAACCCCCGCAGCAGGCTCTTCGCAGAGGAAAGGGAGGCGCTCCCTTATACTCTAAATGGCATGCCTTGACGGGGTGATAGTGGGCAGCAGCAGACCCTCATCCCGCATTCTAATTGGCTTTGGGGTAAGCAGACTGTTTGCCATGTCACAGTGTGAGTGAATTTTAGCAGGACCTGCTCCAAAGGCATTGAATCCCCACATACAGGCTGGAAGGACATGAGAACCGGAGCATACCTCCTCATGGCTGCAAAAGCGCCTGGCATCTAGCCAGGCTCTCGTAAAGGGGAAGTCTGTGTACGACATGACCTCCCGCGGCAGGTTGGTGCGCAGATTCCTGTACATGCTGCTGTGCACCTGCGGCCTCACCTTCCTGGCACCTGCACACTTGACAGCACTTAGTGAAATTTTTATTTTCCCAAGTCAGAAGAAAACCTAACGGAAGGCATGCGAGTGAAGAGGGTACTCTTGGCAGCTTGGTGCTCATTCCTGTACATGCTGCTGTGCACCTTTGGCCTTGCTTCTCCTGCCTTGCACAGGCCAGTGCAAAGATCCAGACTACAGCAAGCTGCTAGATCTTGCGCTCATACATATGCCGAACAAGAACTGCGCAAGCAGCTTTCCCAGCTTGCAGGGTGCGCCCTCGAGCCCAACGGTGCTGGAGGGCGCGTCGGCTGCATGCCAGGCATGCTGGGCTCTGCCGTGACATCTGTGCAGACCCAGAGGCTGCCAGAGGCACGGCCCATGCTGGCTTGCTGATTGCGTGATGACAAGCCCATGTGCAATGAGCATGGGAGTCTCCACCTGGCATGCTTGCCTCTTCCACATCATCTGTGTACACCCACACACCGCCAGGCCTGCTCCCCTGCTCGAACACTGTTGGCTGGTGTCCCTCCCGCGCAAGCTCCCTTGCTGCCACCAGCCCTGCAGCGCCCGCGCCAATGACTGCCTGCAGATGAAGCCGGGTTTAGCCGTCAGTCTGTATGCCATGCGTTCATGCCATCTTCGGCTTGCAGTGGGCACCATATTCCCCGCCTAGCGCATGCATGGAGACCATAACACCTGAGAAGTGCTACTGGTGTATGCTGCTGGGCAATGGCACCGTGGCATGCAAGGTGTGCCATGCTGTGTGGATCAGGGCTGGCGCAGTGGCTGGTCCACCTCTCTATATAAGCTTGCATACGTCACCACGGCACAGATGCAATGGATATCATGGCCACTGAAGCTTGTGTACAACACGTTGCTGCAGGTTGTTTGAGCATCACCACTTTGAGATGTCTCCGCCCCATGTCGACACCGTCCTGCGTCCGAATCTGGCCACAGTACGCTTGCTGTACTAACCTCGCTGGGGCCCTACTGACCTTCCCGAATTTCAATCGCGAGACAGACAAACACAACCTGAACGTGCAAAGCTGCACATGCGTTGGCATACCCCGAACGAGGCAGCCCAACACCGACCTTAAATTTACGCTAGCTGCAGAGACCAGACCTTCGCATTATAGGAACATATACGTGATGCCTCTGGCAGAGCCTGCTTACCAATGAGAAGAATTCATAATATCACGGAAGCTGCAAGAATCAGGGCGCTCTGATCGCGGCCTTCTAATCGAAGGCCGTCCGATTCACACGTGCGGCTCATGCTTACTCAGAAAGTACTGCTCTGGAGGACAATGATTGCATCGTTCACTGTCAGTGGTGCATAGCAGCACCAGGACTTTGCGTGCCTTGCAGAAACTTTGCTATTGCGGTACACTCTTGTATCATCGAGGCTTGTAGGCTCGCGCAGCTATGCCATGGTAGTACTTCGGAAATGGCAGCAGGGTAGGTAGTGAGGATCACATGAGGGCCCTGGAGACTGGGATAAATTCACTCGAAGGAGGCAGAAAGTATTTCTCTGGTCACAATCTTCGCAGCACGAACGGAACGTCGGTACCATGGCAAAGATTGACATCTCAGCCTTGTCTCTGCAAACAGAAGCAAAAGGTCGGCACTTTATTCTATCAACACAGCAGAACAAGCATGTAATGCACGTTGGCATTAAAGGCGCGTCTGGCTTGCATCATGATGGCACAGCCTCGCCTAAAGGCATGGCACATTTGTGCAATGAGAGGCCAATGACAGGCTGGTCTATCCCTTCCGGTGCATGCCAGATCTAGCCTCTTCACGATGCGTCTCCATTCCTTCCGGCAGCCTGCCGCATGTGGTGCCTGATGCCTTGCAGACTCGTGTCAATGCTACCAAGCTCCAGAGGCAGGACACGGTCAAGATACGGGAGAAAAGGAGGCAGAAGGAGCAGGAGGAGGCGGCCTCTGCACCCCCAGTGCAGGCTCCAGGCATCAAGAAGGTTGAGGAGAACGGCGATGGGCCCCTCGTGCTGCCTGACTTCACGCCTCTCACAAACGGCAACAGGTGATGCTCCTCGCTGCCTCCTGTCTACCTGCAACATGGCCATGCAGCAAGGCAGATGTGATTCTCCTGCTTGCCGCCAGCCATATCCGTGGGGTGAGAGCCCTCCTGGTTGGCATTGAGCGCCAGCTCATTCTCTCAGCTTGCATGTGCTATTGTACTTTGATATGTCAGAGGGGTTGCCACAGGGCAGCATCAGATTGCTTAATCAGATTCTGGGTGTATTCCTGCAGCCCCCGCAACTGGCCAAAGAAAGCAGATCTGTACCTGGTGCGAACAGATGGCATGTCCTGCTCACGTGAGACTGTACGAGGTACATATATATAGCCTCAATAATGCCTCCCCCTTGCTTACATACCAGCTTTGACAGTCTCTGCGGGTCCTCACCTGCTTTGCCATGCCATATTTAATATGGTGCATCCAGATAGCATTCTGACCTGGTTGCAAATTCCACAGAAGCTCTCTGCACCTTGCAGCATCTGGCTGCCTTTCCTTTGCGCACCCAAGCACTCAGCAGCAGCTGCTCGTATGGCGAGGGCACCCCAGATGGTGAGATCTCAGCATCCTGAGACATGCCTACACTTCCCACTTTAGATTACCTGCCATTCGTTTCAGAGAAAGTGGGCAATGCAAGGGTCCTGAAGCTGATTGCTATCCCTTGGAACAGGCAGCATGCTTCTCCGCCATTGACTGACAGTGCATCTAGAGGGCCATGTTTTGCTGTTCCTAGCGATAGCGCCAGCAAGACCTGCAGCTCAGCACAGAGCTGCTCGAGTCCCTGGGGGCCGCACAGCCGTGAAGAAAGCTGTGCGATCGTCCAAGGTGTGTGAGACTGACAGCTACGGCACTGCGTGTGCAGCGTGATGGTGCTGAAGAAGCTTGGGGACGAGCAGCGGGAGGCCTTCCTCAGGGTGCTGCGCTTTCTGGGGCAGGAGGAGGACATGCACGTCATCGTGGAGCCGCACGAGTACCTGAAGCTCAGCAGCGAGGAGGACATGGACTTCGTGGACACCTACAACCATGCAGAGGGCGACAAGTGAGCAGGCCCACGCCTGGCCTGCATCTGCTCTGACAGTGCTGCAGACACAGGCAGCCCTACACATTGTATGCGGTGCCATGATGGCTGATATGGCCCCCACTAATCTAGGCACTGCCTTGCGTGGGAAGCTACATCATGTATGCAGCAGCAGAGACATCTGAAGCTGGCCCTTCAGGAGGGTTGCAGATGGGTGCTGCTTGGGTGTGCTGCTGGCAGTTTGCATCAGAGAGCATCACTTCCACACTAAATTCTTCAGTAGAGTTGCAGCTGGGTGCTGCTTCGGGTGCAGCAGGCAGACAGTCTGAGCCGATGCGCTGCTGGCAGGCTGCACCAGCACGTGGACTTTGTGGTGTGCCTGGGAGGGGACGGCACCATCCTGCACGCCTCCTGCTGTTCCAGTGGGCCTGCTTCACCTGCAGCAGGCAGGCAGGCTGAGCCGGTGTGCTGTCGGCAGGCTGCACCAGCACGTGGACTTTGTGGTGTGCCTGGGCGGGGACGGGACCATCCTGCACGCCTCCTCGCTGTTCCAGTGGGCCATCCCGCCCGTCATCTCCTTCTCCGCAGGCTCGCTGGGCTTCCTGACCAACCACAGCCTGGCCAATGTGGAGTCGGATCTCAAAGCAGTCATCTACGGCAGCGAGGACCTGGACCAGTGCAGCCTGGAAGAAGAGGTGCGGTCTGTTAGCATCGCACGCATTGAAGTCTTGTAAGGTGTTGTGTCCAGCAGCAGGTTACGCTGCTCGCTCTTATGTCATGAAAGCTGCAAGCCGGCATCCAGACCTAGGAGAGACTATCCTCACGGTCACATGAAGATGTGCTGCCCATGAGATTCTCTGGCAGGGTATGCGTTTTGAACTGCTGTGTTGCTGGTGCAGATGCGGGGGGTGCACATCACGCTGCGCATGCGGCTGGAGTGCAAGATCGTGCGGCGTGATCCTGATGAGGATACGGCCGCTGAGGAGCGTTATGAGGTCATGAACGAGGTGGTGGTGGACCGGGGGGCCAACCCCTACCTGGCCAAGATCGAGTGCTGGGAGCGCGACACCCTCATCACCAAGGTGCCACCCCTGCCGTGACTCCCCTCGCGATCAGATCTGTAGACAGGCCTGAACAGAGCACGCATGCGCGATGCCTTGCGGCCTCACTTGCTGGCCGGTTGTCGCAAGCTGCTGGCTGGGGAGATCCCTCGACAGCCCTTGGCATTGAGCGTTGCCTGCTGTCCACTCGAAGGCTGCCCTGTCACCCATGCATCTGTACAAGCATTGCTGTGCTTGGAGGCTTCAGACATTCTTCTTTGGCCAGGTGCAATGCCCGCTTTCCATTCAAAGACTGCCCTGTCACCCATGCATCTGCATGACCAGTGCTGTGGGCTTGGAGAATTAAGACGTCCTTGTTTGGCCAGGTGCAAGCAGATGGGGTAATGCTGGCGACGCCGACGGGCAGCACCGCCTACTCTGTGGCGGCAGGCGGCTCCATGGTGCACCCCAATGTCCCGGCCATCCTCTTCACGCCCATCTGCCCCCACTCCCTGTCTTTCAGGTCTGCCTCTTCCATTCTCCAGCTGGGCCGTCCTTACCCCTTGCTGCCAAGACGGACCACAGCCTGTCAGTCAACTTGACATATGTAGGGTCCTACAGGAAAGTGATTGGCCATTTAGATTGTGCAGGTGTTTGCAGCCTGGTCTGACACCCATGCTGCACCAGGACAAGACTCCCGTCCATGCTTGGCTCAGTTTAGCGGTGCATTGTGTGCAGGCCAGTGGTTTTGCCAGACTATGCTGAGCTGGAGCTCAGGATACCTGCAGATGCCAGATGTCCTGCCTGGGTGTGCTTTGATGGCAAGCAAAGGTGAGCAGCGGGCATTCCTGGCTGGAGCAGCAAAACTACTGCATGAAGTGGGTGCAGGCTCATGAATGCAGTCCAAGAAACAGTGTGCACACATAGCAACGGAGTGTTGCATGGCACTGCTCCCAGGAATCTGGAGTCTCAAGGATAAGGTCGTTGGTGCGGCTGCGCAGGCAGGAGCTGCATCGCGGGGACGCGGTGCGCATCCGCATGAGCACCAACCCTGTGCCGACCATCTCCCAGACGGACCAGACGCGAGACTGGTTTGGCTCCCTGGAGCGCTGCTTCGGCTGGAACGACCGCGCCGAGCAGAAGCCCCTGGGGCACGTCCGGCGCCCCGACAACTAGCCTGTGCCGCAGCAGGCAGCGCCCAGCCCAGTGCACATGCATCCCATACCTGAGGGTTGATGGTGGCGTCTATGGGGCAAGCTGATGCAGGGGAATTATCCTCACCCTTGCATGATTGCTTCGCCAGGGTACATGTGCATGGAGGAGCCCTGGGAGACCATGAACATATACCAAGCTGAGGGGTTTGGACGTCTTCACAATGTTGTCTTGATAACAGCCGCAGAGCAGACATCGAAGGGTGCTCGGGCATGATTCTGCTGCTCTCCTGATGTGCAGCCAGTCTGGTGCTGACTGGAGAGCCCAGGCTCATGCAGCACTTGTACTTGAAGACTGAGTGATGTTGATGGGTGACGGAGAAATTCTTTTGTGAATCTCCAAGAGCGTTCTGAAGCAGCTGCAGAGAATATAGGAGCTAGTCTCAGGATAACCACTGCATGCCTTCTCCTGGAGGAAGGAATGCAGATGACCCTGCAATTTTGTAGCGTGGCAAATCCGTGAACGACTGCTAGAGCCTGTGGAACAGCGCAGCAGCATTAGATAGGGAGACTCCCAGCCAGCTGCCAGCCAGAGCAATCCGAGTGAGATGGCATAGTCGCGGGGGGATGAAGCGGTGAACTTGAATTGAGACAGGAAGTCATGGACCAGGCATTCTTCCAGAGCTAGGGAGGCAGACATCATTGTAAGTACATCAAGGAGGTCGCCAGGCAGATCTGGGCCCAGGCTTGAGCCTGGTACTAGGACTTCATGCTTGGGTAGCTGCTCATCAAGCGCTGTGCTCAAGGAGGCCACATACCGCTGCTGAAAGGTGCCACGGTCTCTTTGCAGCCAGGTGCGCAAAACAGAGAGTGTTTTGCGTACACTCAGAAGGTGATGCAGCTGCCTGCCAGGTGTGCAGCTGCATGCTTGGTGGTGTTGGCCGGGCGGAAAACTTTTGCAGGGCCCTGTGACTTTTGGGCCGGAAGCAGCAGCAGAGTTGCCATAGCATGCCATGTGGTGCAGCCAAATGATTCCAGGAAGTGTAGGCTGGCATGCGCAGCTGTCACTACATGGACCGTCCTTGATTTTGTCCTCATCACCATCACAATACATCTCTCCTAGCCCCAATGGACTCCTCAGATGCCTGGCTGATACTGAATTATCCTGGGCAGCTGCAAGCCAGGTGTGAAAAGGTCAGCGATGGTGACCTTTCTATCTCTCTTTGAAAGGTGCTTATCAAGTGGGCACACATTGACAAGTTCCGCATCACAGACGGAGGTGTCTTACCAGCATTGCTCCACTGTACATGTACCGACCCTCCAGTCAGAATCAGAATCAGATTACATCTCTTCCAGCCACATCAGGCTGATCAGATGCCTGGCTGTCATTGGACAAGCCATTTGCACAAGAGAACATCTTGTCTAAACATGCATGAATAAACTTGGCAACACTAAGTCATCTTGCCACAGAAATTGCTTCATTGTACACACGTCTGAAAATAAAGTGGCATATTCATCGCGTAGACCTTGCAGAGCTGGGCATTCAAATACGACATGCTTCTCATCACACAATGACCCCAAATTGCAGAGGAGACAAATCCTGTCATGCCGAGGCACTCTGCTCCAAGAGCCTTCATCCTTGGGGAGACGGTGCACACCCATTCGGAACCTGAATAAGGTTTGCATACACCTAGAGCTCAGGGGAAGGTCTAGCAATGCCCTAGCATGCTTGTGAGGTGGCCGTGCAAACCATGCAGCATATGTACAAAGACGAGCTCCGACTGAAGGGCAGGTTCTTGGGCAAACATCAAGGCCCTCCCACACTGCATCATGGCGCTGTGTGATAAAATGACGAAGGGCGGTGATGTCAATAGCATCCATGTCATCCAGTCTGATAGCAAGCTGATAGCCTATGTCAATGACAGCTCTATACATGGAACCTGCCCAATTCTTGCGCCTACTGCGTGGCCCTATAGCAGACTTGCAGGAGTCCAGTGCCATGCACCGGTGAACATTTTCTGCAGTCCTTCGCCCATATTCCTCTCCATGTGGGGAGACCCTGTCTAAGGGCAGGTCAGTTCACCCTCATGTATTACTTGCATCTATGTTCCGAGGAAATGCACATCAACTGTCGCTTCGCTCAACAACAGACATTCCAGAACCTGTAAGACCGTCGCGCTGCTGAGACTGTCATCTCTCACCTCCACATAGAAAGAGTCTGGGGCGACAGAAAGAAGCCTTCAGCAGGCTTGCACAGCATGTAGTGTCCCTCGTCAACAGACTTCAAAGAGTCGCGTAAGGGAAAGTGTTAAAGTACAGGAAGATGGCAGGGCGCCTGGCTAATCTCCGGGTGCTGGCACAACGGGCTAGGGCACCTCAGGCTTATCTGCCCACACGAGGAGAGGGAGGGGGCCCTGTAAAGATGGGCCGCCCAATCGATCATGCAGTAAGCCTGCGTCCTACCAACAGTAATCTTGGAGTACCACCTGCGCTGTGAGCCAAGATGCAGTGCTTCTGGCATGCACTTCTCACCGACCGTACTCGTACCTCGACCTCAAGTCTCGAGCGATCTCTGACACGGCCTTCTGCTAACGAGGGTAGTATGTGCAGCTTCCTGAGCAAGACGAGCTGCTCTGGGATGATGGCAGCGCTCAGCCTGAGTATTGCCTGGATCAATTTCCACTCATCAGCAAGGTAGCTGTATACAACACCTTGCCTTGAAGATTGCAAGCGTTCATTTCCCTTGACATGATATTCATGGCTTTGACACAGCATTTCGAACTTCAAGAGCCATGGTGCTGCTTATACTCCTCTTATGGCTACGCAGTGGGAGGCTCTGGGCTACCTCGCAGGAGGCTTTGCGTTTTTCGGTGTAATTGGGCTGGCAGCAAAGTACAATGACAAGTCCCACAACAAGCCATTTGTAAATTGCGGCTCCCATGCATGACCTCCTGCTTGACTGGAATGCTGACAGGACCCTCCTGGAGTGTCATTTATCTGCATCTCTTTGGACACCCAAGCATGCAATTGCATAGCCTGGCATCGCCAAAATGCACTCGCAAGCAAAGGCAGCTTACACGCACTGTAGCACACAGACGCTGCGAAAGACAAGCACACCAGGTGCACTCCTGACCAGGGACCAGCAAACGAAGGTCTGCCAAATAAAGCTAGAAGGAAGCAGAGTCGAGTAAGAAGTGTGCTTCCCTTACATGGTCCTGACAGGCTGCCTGCTGCTGCAGACTCCCAAGGAGTTCCCATTTGACGACTTGAAGGAGGAGCTGGGGGGCGGCTTTGGGCCTCAAGCCCTAGAGGAGCGGATGAAGGCAAGCATGGCGCAAGGCGGAGGGGAAGAGGAGGAGGGCTGACAGCAGCTCTGCCCATCTGCAGACTGATCACAGTCTTCATTTTTGCAGCTTGCCTGGAGAGAGGCTGAGCAGCTGTGTGCTTGACATCCTCTGCCTGTTATGTGCATGCGCGGCATGTTTTGGAGTCTTATGAAGCATGCTGGTGTGCAACCCTGCTCAGATTTTGGCGCGCTTTCAGGAAGCAGCTTGCTGCACACACTCGACTGTGATGTGATCACCAATGTCTCAGTTCCACTTGGGCACTTGGGCTCCTTTCGCTAGGCAGCATTCAGCAAGCAGCTCATGTGCATATGCATGCGCAAATGTCGTGCAACTGACGTCGACGGACCATGTACAAGAGGGTTTGGAGCTCAAGTAAGCTTGCAAGCTGAAAGTGACACAAGCTTGAGCTTTTAGTTTGCTGTACACATGTGTAAGGCAGGTTGTGAGCACAAAGGTGTCTTTGCATGCAGTACTAGTGACTAGTTCCAATGTTCACCGAGACCTTGGACGGTGCTGCAAGGATTGGTCGGAGGACAGTGCTGGTTAGCACTCTCAATCAGAACCATTCCGCAGCGTCCTCGCCACAGCATTGCTGTACCCTTCACACTTCCCAGCAGCATGCTGCATGATGTTGTACCATTCACATGTGCATCAACTTTGGCAGATGCTCACTCTCTGTGTAGGATCCCTTGTCATCTGTAGCTGTCCAATCAGGCTGACAAGATGTGTGGTCTGACATTCTGGAAAGCTGATGACGCCAGACATTCCTCATACCCTGTAATGCCTGTCAATACTATCACTCCTCGTCCTCATCTTCCTCTGCTTCCTCCAGCCACTTCAGGAAGGGTTCCATGTCTCGCAGAAAGACATTGCGCCCCTTGGGGTGAGAGCCCTGCACATGTCAATGAGTTTATACATGAGCTTCTATAGCAAGGGTCCACAGCAGCACAGCTTTGCCAGAAGGAAAGGCACCCATTCAGATGGCAACAGGATGAGATCTGTCAATTATCATCAGGCTGGCGCGTAGGAAATCACCTTTTTGGCCCACCACAGTATGGTGTCCTCAGCCAGGATGTCATTGTCGTAGAGCATGCGCACGATGTCCGTGAAGAGCTTTAACAGCTTGCTGTCCTCATAGCAGCACACCTGAATGCCGGCGCCAGCGTCACACCTTGTAGGGCCTACCCACCAGCCAAGCTGGCTGCAGCTGGCCGCCATGCAAGCAAAGAGAGACAAATCTGGGTGTAAGCTTCATGATGCATCCAGGCCGCCCACATGCAGCAGATGCCTGATGTGTGGCCGGCAACCGAAGAGCAGATGTTTCCAGCAAAATTTCTAGGGCGCTTCTGCACAAACATAAGTTGCCACAAGGTCTTTTAGCACGCCGCACCTGCAGATGCACAATGAGGGAGGCCTCGACGCGGGCGCTGCCGCAGAAGGCGTTGAGCAGCTTCTCGTACGCCTTGACCTGCTTCAGGATTGCCCCCTTGATCTGCTGCGTGTTCTTCCCCACCGTTGGGATGGCCTCCACAAGCACCGTCCACACCACCTGCGATGCTGCACAGTGGTCACATCTGTCCTCTGTGCAGCACTTGCAGATGACCCTGCAACTTGTTCTTATGCAAGCAGTCCATCCGTACTTGCCCAGATCATGTGGTCGGTAGCGCGGTGTGCCACAAGAGGCGTCCAATATGGCATTGACGAGCGCATGATCCACGTTGCACTACCACTCAGTCCTTCTCTGTGCCAGGGAGAGGGCAAGGTCAAAGCAGCGTGTAGAGGAGGGGTGAAGTGACAGGTCAGCACCTTGATGACCTCGGTGTCGGGCAGCTGCCACTCCTTCTTGGCGTCGTGCACGATGCGGATGGACTCGGAGACGGGCAGCGGCGGGTCGGCGGTGATGGACTCCGCCAGCGCCACCTTCAGCTCCTGCAGGTGCACCTCCTCCTGCTTCTTCCGGTTGTACTCCACCAGCCGCTCCAGCCCCGCGCCCTGCATGCCCGGGCACAGACACATTGAGAGGTGTACATGACAACCTCCTGCGCCCTGCATGTTCCGGCACAAACACATAGGGAGCTGTTCATGACGATCTCCATGGTACTTCCCACTTTGGTTGAAGCACAGGAGCATCAGGCAGCCGCGTCTGCCATGACACAGCAGTGAGGCCGTGCAGCCACATCTCAGCGCGCCTTGCAAGGACCAGTTCAGTGCAAAAATGACAGCAGCAGGTCTAGCGTGGAGGCTCGGGGCTTCTGGTGGGTGGGGTGGGTGGGTTGCCCGGGGCACCACCTTGAAGTGCTCGTCCAGGTCAGCGAGCGTGCGCTTCTGAGGCGGGAAGAGGTCGAGCAGGTGCGTGTCCAGGCGCGCCTTGCGCAGCAGCGACACCAGGTCGTCGATGCTCTCCGTCGCCAGGTAGTCCTGGGGAAGCACAGACGCACGCGCCGTCATGCCTCTGACTTGCGCAGGACAGGCGTGCTGCAACGGAGCACTGCAGACTTTGGCCCTGCGATGACTGTCAAACAATGCTCTGGCATGTGTGAGGAGTGCGCTGCGGAAGAGTCACGTGGAGAGGAGTGACTACAGAATCGGGCTGGGCGCTTGCTTCTGGGTGATGCCTGTCAATGAGGGACTGTGCTACAGAAGATTACTCTGCAGCATGCCCGCATGTTGAGACAGAGCTAAAGCCCCTAATTGCTGTTGTGCTGCTGTGAGGGACGCAATCTACAGCAAATGCACACTTAAGAGATCTGTCGGGCCCTCCGAGTGTGATATGTACGGGCGAAGGAAATGTGGTCAGGCGCTGACCTGGAAGAATGTGGTGGCGTACTGCAGGATGAGACCCTTGGCAACCATGCGGTCGTTCAGCATGGATTGCAAGACGCGGTCCGGCTGCACGCCCAGCTTCATTGCAAAGCACCTCCCCGTCGCTGCACATGCAGAGGAGAAAGGTGGGCAGTGCTGTCACAGAATTGCTGCAAAATGATGGTGCGCCTCTGGGCAGGGAGTGCAGCAGGCAGCCGGCTGGCATAACCCAAGTGCAGAGCACTACATGTCGCTGCTGATGCTTTGGAGATTGGTCCTGAGCCCCTCCAACAATGCCACTCCGCACTAAGTTTGACTCCCGCACATTGCCATGGATGCGCTGCATCCATGAGGCATGGATGGTGTGCACGCAATGCATGCAAAAGGGAGAGATGAGTGGCGCACCAATGGCAATCTTGTCACGGCCAAGCTCATCATAGAAGTCCAGGGACTTCAGCAGCTTGATCAGCGTATTCTCAAGTGGCCGGATGAGAAAAGGCCGCTTCCTGCACACCACATTTCACATCATGTCTGGACTCTGCGACTGCAAAGGACTCGATGACAGACTGAGAAGGGTCTGGAAGGTATAAGAGGCTCTATCTACGGACACAACAGGGAGCGTGATCCTGTAGCATCTAAAGGCATAGTTTCTGAACGCTGCCACAAGGATGCACGCATTTTCGCAAAAGGCACACCTGAGCAGTGTCTGGAAGACCTTGATGTAGGGGACCATGGCCTCCTTCTTCGGCTCTGCTGCCAGCACCTGCAAGGCAGGCGCCGCGCATGCCACATCAGCTCTGCAGTGACCGATCAGCTTCAGGTGCCTTGGGCCCATCATACGAAAGCCTCAAAAGGACCCTGCGGGCACTCGCAGATGCAGCACTTCAAAGAGCATGTGCAGAGCTCCTTGTCGAGACCCCTCATCAGCTAATCTGCCCCTTTCCCAGAAGCAGCCTTGAAGAAGCCTCCTGCAGGTGGAGGAGCACATGCTCCCAGAGACGAGGGAATGCAGAATGCAGATGAGCGGCTTACATTTGTGTCAAGCTTCTTTCCCTCCTCCACGACATTGCCGCCAGCTGCCAAGCGGCCTCCAGCAAAAAGGACCTCGAAGAGTGTGTCCCCGTACCGCGAAAAGTCAAGCGCTGTAGCCTCAAGGACCTGCATGGAAAGACATACATGACCACCACACTATGATGTGAGGGTTCTGGCATGCACCGGGAGAAAAGTCAGCATCATTGAGCTATTTCACAGATGCACACGCACTCACTAGGCCTTCTGCAGCTGATAAGTACAAGCATATGCTCTGACAGAGAGGTGCGGGCGACCAGCAACGGCTGCAAATGAGCAGGATTGCGTGTGTGACTGCCAACATAATGCTGAAAAGCTGCTGTACCTTCACGCCAGCAAGTAGATTCTTCTCGAGATCATCACCGTCCTTCTGGTCCTCGAAGATGGTCACAACAGCCTCTGCGAAGGATCCTGGGTCAAGTGCGACTGCGATGTTCCGCTTGCGAGTCTTGATCTGCACGCCGCTGCAAAAGCCGATCAACCTTAGTCGATCCCGGATCTGCCCTGCAACATCTACAGTGGCACGCGATAGACCCATGTAAACGATCCTCCTCCAGAACATGCTGTCGGCAGCCTATATTGCATCTTGTCAAACTGCCCAGACCAACCAGGGCGTCTTTAGCTCCTCCCCACCTGCCATGCGTGATGCTACGACACAGTGTGGTGAATGGAAGCTATATAAGAATATCTATACACCTCAGTTCATCTAGCAGCTTGCATCTACAGCGCACAAGGTTGAGGAAAATGCAAGACACCAGGTTGGATCATGAATGGAGGCACATGAAGGGGGGACACTTACGCAAGGGTTGGCTTCTCCTCCTTGGTACTGCAATGCGAAACAAAAGATGTCAATCCTGGATTTCCCTTGTATTCACTTTGTGGAGCGCCGGGCGCAAAAGACATGAGGGCATGACAGACTTCTCACCTCATACAACCAGAAGGCTTTTGTATGTTCCCTCGCGATGCGCTAGTGGCTCGGGGTATTATAGAGGATAATGCTGCCTATTTATCCGAAAATGTCAGGCTCCAGGCATGCTGCTTCACTGAGGCGACTTTCGGTGCTCGATGGCTACACCGCCTGATCAGGACATGCGTGGGATTTGAATTTGCATCTCATCATTGCTCAATGGGAAGAGAGAATATGCAACGTATTTATCCCACAGCCCTGAGGATGGAAAGCGACCTCTCATATCAGTAGCTGCCACCAGTCAGATTCCGAGCCCAGCTGGAGTCATCTGATGTTGCAATTGCTTGATGCATACAGTCAAATGCAAATGCAAGCAAGATATACATATGCAGGCGTCTGCATGCAGCCAGACCCCAACAATAGGCTTCTCTTACATGTCCCAAGTCAGAACATTTCCAGTGCTTTTTGCTGCAGGTCTCATCATCAAATAGCTGCTGCAACAAAACCATGACACTGCTAAATTCAAAGGAGCAGAAGAAATTGTCAGTTGAATTTGAATTCAGCATGAAACTGACTTGAATCAAGCTGGCATGTAGGCAAAGCCACAGGCACAACCCATTCACTTCAGGACATATCGCACTCCAATGACTGACTTAATGCAAGGTCCACACCATCATGTCACACTCATCAGCAGGAGCTGATTTACATGACGCAGGACACCCTTTCTGCGATGAGCACTGAAGGCTCACACTCGCTATATACACACACTGTGCAAATCGTGGCTGTCTGCACCTCCTGCTCACATGTAAGGCAGCACATTATTTGTTTGCATAATGAAGCATAGCCGCGCAACTGCATGCGCATGTGGGGTTGTGCAGCTCTAGGCGGAGTCCCTGCTGCCTGCGCTGCGATCGGTGATGGTTGCGGCAGTGATCCTCTTGTCGACAGTGGAGGGCCCACCCTTGGCATATACCCCTGTAGGGCAGAGTGCAGATCAGGAGGTGCACTGCAGAGCATGTGACTGACAGCCGGGATTGGATGCAAGCATGCACAAAAGCATGAGGCCTTCTGTGACCACCGTCAAATCATGATCAAGGGCAGCAGATGCATTAAGCAGGCTCAGGTGCGCCCAGGTGGTCGGCGCGCCTGTGAAGGTGGTCTTGTCATCGTGCAGGCGCACGAAGTCGGGCGTCACGCTGCTGTTGCGGCGCGGCCCCTCCGACAGCACGATGCTGCGGCGCACGTCCTCCGCGCGGCAGCCCTTCTCTGCGGCCAGCAGCGGCAGCGCCTTCTGGAACGCCGCAAAGTCAATCTTGCGCGCGCCCTGCAGGCCCAGCCAGGAGCTTTCCATCAGCCCTGCCATTGATCCTCGATCCTCATGGGGAGGGACTGTGCGCCATGCGGAGCTGTAGCCGCCCCGCAGCATGCGTGCTGAAAGCAAGCCAAGAGAGGTTGATTGAATGTATCTGTATCTGTATTTTTATATGTATATGACAGTGTTATACCTGGCCGTAAATGCGCAGAATGATCAGACTACGGCATTTGTGTCGGGCTAATGCTGGTGAGGCAAAAATCTCGGACCATGTTCACAGAAGTCATTGCTGTACAGGTGACATGCACATGGAGGGTGAAGTCCGATGGGCACAGCCGAGGGCAATTGAAGAAGCGGATGATTCACCTGGCCGCGCACACGTGAGAAGATGAGGTCGATGGCGGTGGTGGTCAGGCGGGAGTCGAGGAGGTGGCTGTCGCGGCACAGCTTGACGAAGCCCTTGCCGTCCAGCTCAGCGGACTTGGGCGTGCCTGACTTGGGCGTGCCGCTGCCAAAGCTGGCAAACGCCCGGAAGGCCGCCAGCAGCTCATCATCGCACCCAACGTCCCATGCACCCTGCCATCGTGAAGCTGATATAAGGATGTGTGTCTAAGTGGCTGCAATGCAAGGTGAAGATGGAAGAGCTGCATGCATGCAGGCCCCACATGCAGCTTGCCATCCTGGATTGTGTGGCGTTATGCTGGTGAGGTATCTGCTTGGGGCCATCCAGGCCAGAGTAGGGTAGGCCTTGCCTGGGGCCCGCTGCCCGCAGAGTCGGGGGTGGCAACAGGGATGGTGCTGCGGCGCCTGGAGGTCTGCGCGGAGGCACTGTCCAAGCTTGGGGGCGAGGTGACGCCCCAGCAGGCATTTGGGGACTCCAGGCCGCTGCAGTGCACACAAGCAATGTCAACATCAATTTTTCCTGCGCAAGGAACCCCTGCAGACTAGCAAAACCTGTGTCGGGAATCACAGTATCAGTAGAGTGTAGTGTGTACATAGTGCTAGACTTGCGCAGCCCGGCATGAGACACAGTAGGCGTCTGCCTGCTTGTCAGGCATCTCAGGAGGCCTGCGTGTGGCAAGGGGGCCCACCTGCCAGAGTAGGTGGGGACGAGGCTGGTCACAATGGGCGCAGGCTTGCGCCCGTTGGTGGCGCTGTTGCCGTTGGGGGCTGCCTGCAGGGGTGACACCCCCAGGGACGCCCTTCTGCTGGCCATGGCGTTAGCCTGGGAGCGGTCCACCAGGTCAGACAGCCTCTTGCCAGGCTCGACGCAGGTGGGCCCGCCCTTCTTGTACACCCCGGTGTAGGTGCTCTGCAAGGAAACAATGCAACCCTCAGGACTCACTCTCTGCTGGAAGAGGGACAAAGTGCAGAAACGCCTTCTAGGTCAGATCGTCTCTGGCTTTACCTGCCTCAGCAGATTCATCGTTCTATGCAGCTCAAATTTTGGCATAAGCATGGCGGAGCCTGCCTTGTCGTCGTGGAACTTGACATAGTCTGCCTTGGTGCCGCTGACGCAGGGGCCATTGGCTGCCACCACTGTATCTGCTGCTTCCCCCAGGCTGATGCCCTTCTTGGCGGCGATCAGGGAAAGCGCATCCACGAACTGCTGGAAGTTGATCTTCCGAGCCCCCTTTGTCTTCACCTGCAGGCAGTGCGCCGGCCATGCTGCTCAGCGGGTGATGCGCAAGGTCAGGTGCTCAGGCACAATTCACCTGAATCACGCACGTATTTGCATCGCGCGCAGAAGCACTCAAGTGCAGATAACGCAACTTTCAGGCAAAGTGGGCGCAGTCAAGCGGTGCTTGCACATATGAAGGAACTGGTGGACTTTGCGAAGGCTGTCCAGCACAAGTAGAGAATTTCTCAGAATAAAGTGCAGGGGAGACTTTGATAGGTTTGAAGCAGAAGGTCATACCTTGGCGAAGAACAGATCAGCATCTGAGGCAGTGACAGTGCGGGAGAGCAGCTTGCTGTCGCGGCACAGCTTGGCAAATTTGGCGCCGTCCATCTCTTCAGTGTGCTGCAAGCAGACATTGCCATCCCTTGGCAGAGCATCTCTGTATTTCAGGGCAAGCCCTAGCTGCACTGGATCAAGCAGATGCTCATGCAACACTACATTTCAGGCTATATAAAAGTGGTGCGCCTTACCTCGCGAGCGCCGAAGGATGCGAAGCTGCAGAAGGCCTTGAGCAGATCCTCTGCATGCATTCGCAACGTGTTAGCAGGGACTGCCATGACAGAATGAAAGGACACATAGTACGGCCCATTGGCAAGCTGCTTTGCATCGCCTCAGGACGCAACATGCTGCTGCCTTTTTTCTTGATAAGGACTAGCGTCCAACAGGTCCTCTCACTGCTGTCTCTGACATACGCCTTAGCTGCTCAAGAAAGGATCTCAAGGCACACATCTGACCTACAAGGAGTCCTCTGCTTCGGGATGCTCAAGCCTCAAACAAAGACCGAGCAGACATAGAAGTGGCGAGAGTGCAGAAATACATTAGGCCTCACTCTCAGCTGCGGGCTCCAAGCCATTGGTCGTCTCTACTGCCTGCTGCTGCTTCACAGCTCCATCAGCCTGCAGCGCCACGATTGATGCTTATTGTCTGCGCCCTAACATGGCCTTGCTGGAAGCTAATCAGCATCAGGAGACCCGCCATTCAGAGTTTAAGTGGTGCTTTGAAGCGCCTTGCCTGAATGTCCGGGGAGGAGTCCTTGGCGCCAGGCTTGGAGGGCGCACTGATGGCGACTAAAGCCATGGCATCAGAGGCCATGTCAGGCGTCACCCTGCTCGTCTGAATCTCCAGCAGCAGCACCTGCATTGCCACTCCCGATGTGTCATGCTGCCACTCAGGAAAAACCTATGACATCTGCCAGTTGGGCTTGGGTTGCACAGTGTGCCATGGCGGCAGTGCATGGGTCCTTCTGTGTGCAAGCTGTTTGCAAGGTTGGCATGCTGGCGAGACAGTGAGCTTGATGCAATGCTTGGTTATGGGTCATGTGGCCTTATGTGACCTGTCCAGAGTGCCAACCTTGGCATCGATGTCAAGCATGTCCACCAGCTCAGCCATCGCGTTCTTTTCTTGCTGCACAGCCAGCAGGCCGCCCTCGATGGAGCCGCCGCCCGCCTGCTTCAGCAGGCGCCTCAGGGGGCGGGACTCCTCCTGGTAGTTGCCAAAGCACAGGTGGCTGCCATTGGGCAGCACGTCCAGGTGCTCGTCCTGCACAGCAACAACCCTCTGTCAAGGGCATGCTGCGGCAGAGAAAGGAGCTGCAAAGTACATGTCAAGGCCCTTGTAGCTGAAGCATGTGAAGCTTGGAAGAGCATCTGTGCTGCTCACCTTGAGCACCTGCAGCATGGCATTATGGACGGCCGCAAACATGTCGACCCTCTCCTCAGCAATCATGAGCCCCAGCCAGCCTGCATCAGACCCCACCGAAGTGAGCTCTGACATCAGCATGATATCTTTGGCACATGCTGAGAATTGCCCCTGGCAACAGGACAAGTAGCTCAAAGCGTACTGTGTGGTGTATGGCATGGAATCATGAATGGTCTGGGCTGCGCAGACTCCCAATGTCTCTAGCGAGTGCGTGATTGTCTTCGTGTGGAGCTGTGCATGGGGGCTCACCTGGGAGGCAGCAGGGTTCCACCAGGGCCTTGGCCTTGTCCACGACCTCCAGCAGCCGCCTCAGAGAGGCCCCGCTCGCAGCCGCCAGGCGCCTCCCTGCCGCCACCAGCATGAAGACCTCAGACAGCGCTCCTCCTCCCCAGTCCCAAGCTCTATAGAGCCTGACGTAGGCAGCAGGCGGGCCCCGTCAGCATGCGACAACCATCAACAATAGAGGCGGAGCATCCGCACCTTCTGCGTCGAAGACGCGCAGGATGTTCTTCAGGTACGCGTCCAGCTCCAGGCAGCTGCGCCTGAAGCCCTTGGCGCCCACCGCGGCCGTGTGCAGGTCCCACAATGACCCTGCGTGATTGCCTTCAGGGCTCAGCAAGACCTACAGGATGGCCTAAGCTTCCACTGTATAGGGAGTCTAATATGCTGAAGATCCAATGATCTGAGGCTTGCCAGATGACCTAGCAATGCTGGCAGGAGCAGCTGAACCAGCTCCATGAACAGATGCATGCATATGAAGTGTATTTTGAGTACAAAATGTGTGCTGGCCGCACCAATGACCGGGCCGACGAGGGGCATGCCCTGGGCAGCGGTCTCCAGGCCCTGCCCAGAGATGCCCAGCTCGCCAAAGTGGGCTGCCAGGCTGTCGAAGCGGGTGCTGTTCCCTCCAGCAGGCATGGCCTCCTGTGCAGCCGCATCATTTCCATCAAGCCTCGGTCCACACTTAGTCGAGCTTTCGATTCCCAGCATAGGACAGGGCTTGCTAGCCAGCCCTGACCTTTGTCAGCCAGCTCAGCGACGGCTTGCAATGCAAGCCTGGTGCTGCAGTACCTCTGACATTCAGAAGTGGTGCAATCTTCTGCTGAGTGCCAGAGTTTGGTGTCATGCAGGGAGCGGGGCACGCCTGCGAGCTGCCGGGCGTTATGGGCCGGCTGTCTCCCGCAGAGCTGGGAGTCACCGACATCAGGTTCACGCCAGTGCCCTGCACAGAGAGCCTCATCCATCTTATCTACCACCGCTCGCTGAGAGCACACCAAAAAGGGTGCAAGGCTCAGACTTGTGATGCAAGCACCGAACTCTCAAGGAGCTCAGAGCGGTCCTGCTTGGTGCGCCTTGAGGACGCAACATGTGTCTCTGAATGAGCTCATTCGCAGGATGTGAGCAGCCAGCAACTGAAAGCGGAGAGGCCAGCCCACCTCGCGGCTGTGCAGCGCATAGAGCTCGTCCAGCAGCCTGGCAGCATCGCTCTTGCTGCGCGCCATCTCATAGATGTCCAGCTGAGTCAGCTCCAGCAGGCCCTGCGCAGAAGCAGACAATTGCCTTACATGCCCACGCTGTGAGCCTTGCCTCTTTGGCTGTAGAAAATTGCGGCAACTTCGCTTACTCGACCTTTTGCCATCTCCATCAGCTGCGCAGGCCCTGAGTATCCCAAAGTCAATTGAGCCAGGCTTCCTTAAATGGTACTTGCATGCAATGTATGGCCTTGTGCCATGCATGTGGGCTTTACAGCTGCAGCAGGTCAGACTTGGTGGCTTGGAGCTGCTGCGGCAGATGCAGAGCAGGCAGGTGGTCCTGCAGAAGGAGCAGGATGCACAAGGAGATACCTGGCCACCCTTACACGCAAGGACGTCGTTGTAGGCTGCAAGGCCAGTGTTTGATGTCCAGCGCTTGATCTCATCCGCGCCCCATTTTTCAATGCTCCTCTGTATATGACTTGCAAGAGTCAGTACCCTTTACCAGCATGGTGGGAAGCTTCCAGGTTATTAGGAGCAGGAGATCAATGTCTAGTATGAGGCCAGGCACATTAAGGCAGTCCCCAGACGCTTCAGAATGCGCAGAGCATAGCCTCCATTACCTTCGGGATGTGCGTCTTCTTGCCGGTGAACAGGGCCTTCATCGCGCGAGCTGCGTGCCAACACCACACCCATCAGCCACTGCAGCTGATCACACTTTATACGCGCATCTCTATCAAGCCCACGGCGGGAGCCTTGTGGAGGTTTGGTACTGATTGTACATCCACAGGTACATCAAGGCAGTTCTCTACACCCTGAAGAGACAGGGTTGCCAAAAGCACCCTGACTGCGTGCGTTTCTTCTAGGACATAGCTCGTGTCCCCGAACATGTTCAATTGCCGGCGCTCCTATCAGCAGATTGATCTAATCCTAAGCTTGATACTTCACGCCTTCCTAGGGGTTCGCTGCACGACTTAGCGGGGGATGACAGTCACATCCAAGCACGTCTATGTTACAAGATTGTCTGCCGAACATCCTCGCTACGGCCTGAAGGGACCCTGAGCGTCCTTCAAAGAATTTTCATGCATTCTGTAGAACCCTTCTGCAGACCTTCCGGGAGCCACTGCTGACTGCAGTATGAGTGATGTAGATGCAATCACCGCTGCGTCACGCTTGCTGGCTCCACTGCCGATGGGCCTGGGAAGGCTTCAGACAGCTCCTTAGACCATGATCTAGCGCCTTTGCTCCCGCTGCATTGTCTCCTTGGCGCAGCATTGGCAAGAAGGCTGATGGCAGCAAATTTCAAAGGCGCAAGGGTGTAGAACATATTCACACCTGCCACCTCAGCCATCACATCGGCCTTGCTTGTGCCAAGACTTTAGTCTCTGCTCGTTGGATGAATGGCAGACAAGTCCGGCGATGTGAATTAGACACCAAGCAACCTTCCGGACTTTCCTGTGTCGCGATTCTGTGTCCCTTATTGCTAGGCAGCACCTGCTCTCTATGTAGTACATAGGCAGGCGATTATCGCCATTCTTCCGTCATAGACGGTGCAAGCATGTTCCAATTATGCCCTCTGCAGGCTATGGGGCACATATGCCTCAGGCAAAATAGCACTGCCTTAACAGCTCGACCTTTAGCAGTGCCTCGGAATGCCAAGCACAGCAGGCCTCTGGCAATGCAGCGAGACTGTCTCAAGCATAGCATACCACGCAGGTGCGTTCATGCACAGCATGTATCGAGCCGAGTGCTGATCACCAATATCTGGTCTTTACTATGTAATCAGTTATTGTGCTATAGCTCGACTTTCTGAGCGATTCCCCCTGTTGAAGACATACAGACAGAATGCTGCCTATGATAGCAGCTTGTTGTAGCCATTCCTTGATACACACAGGAGAAAAAGCCATGGGATCATGGATTCACCTATGCGCCAGTGGCACCAGCAAGACCCTTTGCCCACAGCAAGGAGGCGCTCATGCTCATGCAATGGCATAGCAACAAGCAGGTGCGGTCAGTGCTTCGAGATGTCTTGACCCATTTGCATCAGTGCTGGTGATACTGCGCCATGCGAAGCTGTGTATCTCACATGGGTATCAGCAGGGTGCAGCTGGTCACCATTTTCCACGGAAACCATTTTGCAGGACACCCAATGGTGACTTTGGAAGCGCATCTAGGGCTGCAGATAGTGCCAATTGTACCAATGGAGCAGCCCCATGCTTGATGGAAAGCTGCTCTGCAGGAGTAGCAGCAGCACCGCTGCGGGCCCAGAGCATGAGGAGTTTCCCCGTATGTCCGCCGCCCGCGTGGAGCGCCTGGAGACCCTGATCAGGCTGCGCAAGCTGTACAGGAACCTGCTGCGCGCTGACCGGCTCCTAGCGCAGCCAACTCCTGTCTACCAGCTTCCAAAGCGCCCAGGTGCGTCACCGCTGGCGCAACATTGATTGGGCCTGGAGCGGATTTGCGGTTTTCGGTATGTTACATGAGGCCAGTCCATCCTGGAGCAGCAGGACAGTGCTCATGTGTGCCACTGCAGGAAGCTGCATGAAGACGCAACTGCTGGCATTGGTATCTGCCGAGGCCTTTGTTGCTGATGCTGCAGATTGGCGGGCGAGCAGGGAGCTATCAGAAGAGCAGGAAATTGGCGTGATTGTTGGGATTGAAATCCTCAGACACCACTCCATATGCACTGCTTGCTGATGCTGCAGATCGGCGGAGGAGCGAGGAGCTGTCAGAGGAAGAGGAGGCAGAGCAGGAGCTGGAGCGGCGGCAGGCGGCTGTGGAGGTCGTGGGCGAGATGCAGCTCACTGCAGAGCAGCTTAAGGTGAGGATGGCTGGGCCACCGCTGGCACCCCCCATCGCATGGATTCTGCGCCATGTGGCAAGTGCCAGCCACATGAGGCTGGATGCCCCAACTACGGACTTCTCACAGGCCACTGTGAAGTGCTTGCGGAGAGCCAGGTTTCCCGAGGAAGCTTGTTGGGAGCATGCGACCAGGGAGAATCTGCAGCATCAAGGGTCAGCTAGGAGCGCGCTTGCTAATTCACTGCTGCGCACGTTGCAGGGAGGCGTCAGGGCGCTGCTGGCGATGGACGCCAACTTTGGCGAGCTGGTGTTTCGCGCGGAGAGCGCCCGGGAGGCGGAGGCGCGCGTCACGCGGCACGCGCGCGAGATTGCTGCGCAGCTGTCCGAGCGCGCCCGTAAGGAAGTCCGGAAGCTGCCCTTCCCCAAGTGAGCCTGCTCATCTCTCCCCGCACACTGAAAGGGCACTCAAGCGCTCTCGTTTTGGGCCCTCTTCCCGCAGGTCCCAGACATTGCTGTGCAGCTCTCCGAAAGCAATGATGCAATGCTGGCCCCTTCTGAGTGTAGGCTTGAGTGTAAGCTTAATGCCGACAGAGGACTCGAGATGCCCTGTGTCAATATCAAACTGGCCTCTTATGTGAGAGGATGAGAGATTCTCGAAGGACCAGAAGATGTGCTGTTCCACATGGAGAGTATGGCGCATGACCTAAGAAGTGTTTGAGCTGTGTCAGGTGGGCAGAAAAGTGGTGCCAGTACCTGGCCTGCTAGAATTGGCCATGTCCAAGCATGCGCGCCGTGCTTGCCATCACTCAATACTCGCTTGCATGCACTGCAGCCTCCAAGCTGCTCAGGCAGCGCTGGATGTCCGGAATGCCCGCTACAAGTCAGCTCTGATGCGGCAGTCTTCAGATGACGATGATGCATCAGACGCCTCAGAGAGAGTCAAGGAGCGGTTGGAGCAGGCCGAGAGGGCTGTGGAGAAGTTTGTGTCCAGAAGACTCAAAGCTGTGCAGCCAGGCCTTGAAAAGGTGCCATCCCCAGTCTTAATCTGCAAATCTGTGCTCTGGGAGTGTCAAACTATGTGCTTTGCATACAAGGGTGTTATATAAAGCTTTTGAGGGAATTGGAGGCCCACAGATAAAAAGCTTTGACAGCCTCTAGAAATACATAAACCTGCAGCTCACATGACATTTGCAGAGCTCATCCATTTATGCCTCAGCAGAAGAAGGGCTTGGCAACCTCACATGTTGCACCACTGATGCGTTGCTATCTGAGCTAGTCCTGGCGGGAGTGCTGCAGCCTCTCTCACCAGACCCATATCTTGACAGCAATTGTAGCTGAGCAGGCGCGGACAACCCCAGTCAGCGCAGTGGTCGGAGGCATCAGCAGCGGCGCCAACTATGCCAAGGGTCTCTGGGACCGGCTGAACGGCGGCGGCCGCAGGATGGCAGCGGGCAGCGCGGGGCTCAACCTGCCCTACCCGCTGCCCATGCCTGTCGACACGCGGGCGACGCGCACAGCGGCCATCGCGCAGCTGTCGCGCGACATCGACGCGCTCGAGCAGAAGCTGCAGGAGGCTAGCAAGGTCTGCGCTGCAGCAGGCATCCCTGATTGGCTGAGATGCCTTCACCACCCTTGCAGAGAGCTCAGTACCACTTGCTGTGCCGCTAGCTTCCCTGCTGACTTTGCAATGGTCGCAGGGATGCATAACGATTAGGTCTGGTATCTGTACAATGTAACTAAAGTCTTGTCAAGACCTGTGATTTTTGTGACTTGACTTCATAGCTGCCTGCAGGTGAGAGAAAGCAAGGTGAGACGGGCAGGCATAGGGGGTCGAGCGCGCTTGGCAGGGGAGCTGCGAGACATGGATGATGAGGTGAGCTGCGCTGCTGAATTGGCATCTCTCTGTCCCAGCAACCCCGACTGCCTCAGTCTATATCTTGTACTGCTGTCTGCGACACGCTTGCAGTACGTCCTATAAGCTTTCTTCACCTCAGGCAAACTAAATGCCTGCATACTGAAGTCTGTCCTGGCCAAGCATGAGGAAGAAGACAGGCGCAGCTGAACACCTGTTGTATCCTGCAGGTCGGCGCGCTGAGCAGAGCGCTGGCAGTGCGGACGCTGCAGCTGGAGTTGGAGTATATCTGCGGCTGCCTGGAGGATGAGGCGCTGGACATTGGGCAGGGCACCCAGAACCCCGCCTTCCTGCTGTCCCGCCAGGTCTGGTCCCCAGCTCCAGCAGTGCATGCTCGATGCCATCAAGATGTTGGCATGTCTGCGAAGTGGCCTGTATGTGTGCGGACCAGCACAGACTCCATGCTCAATTGCATGTCTCCCCTGTGGCAGTAGGGGACCATCTGCGAATACACTGCGTGCCAAGGTCTGAGCTGTGGGCTGCTGAGATGGCATAAGCTGTACTGGCTCGCTTGGAAAAAGGCTGTCAATGTCTTTGCTGGGTCAAGGGCTCTGCGAGCATGCTTGGTGATGCGGTGCAGGGCACCAGTGATGAGGTGGCGCTGCTGGTGGCTGAGTTTGCGCTGCTCGACGGGCCCATCGCCACGCTGGCGGAGGACGTGGACAAGGGTGAGGCCGGTCGGATCAATGAGGACGAGCTGGCGCGCCTCGCCGTGGAGATCCCCGACCTTCGCATGCGCCTGGGCATTGGGTGAGCGCTTTGAGAAAAACTGCAGAGGCAGCCTTGATAGCCCTTGCTCCTCATGCACGTGCTGCAGATCTTAGCTGGCCAGCAAGCATCAAATAAGGTGCTTGTCCTGCCCTGCGGTGCTTGAGGTAATCAGACAGGTCCTGTCATCATCTGGTGCTGCTGGCTGTGCAGAACTCAATGCTGATGCAGGCCCTGACGCTGGCCCGTGCAGCTTTGGCACTGCAGATCGGGACGGGCATGTGCTACTGTCACTGCACAGACAGGACTGGTCCCTTGAGCTGTTGAGGAGCCGGCGGTGCTGCCTGCAGGGACGCGCGGGTGTTTGCGGGGACTGGGTGGACGCTGGTGCGCGCGCAGGCAACCATGGGCGAGGGCGCCGGCAAGATCCGGGAGGGCATCGGCTTCTTCACGCGCGGCGTGCGCCTGCTGGGCAGCGACGTGTCGTCCGCGGGGCGCCTCTTCTACCGCGCCGGGGCGGGCGCCTCGCTGCGGCCACGCGAGGTGCGGCCCAACCCCAGTCTCCCATGAGACGCAGGGTGGAGCTCTTTGCTGATCCTATTTCTAGTTGCACACCGGCGCTGCACCTGTGCGCCCCCTCGCAGCAGTGCAGCCTGCTTGTCAGGCGGCACTTCGCCCCAGGCGGACGATGTTGTCTTGCTGCAATTGTGCCGGCGTCATGCTGACTGCCTCTGGGGGCTGTGAGAACAAGGTAGGGTCACAGGTTCAGACTGGAACACACCTGGTCGTCATCAGGCGTCTCCCGATTCCGCAGGTGCAAGCGCTCCGGCGGACTGCCAGGGACCTGCTGACCTTCATCCCCTTTGCAATCATCCTGATCGCGCCGCTGACGCCGGTGGGCCACGTGCTCATCTTCAGCTTCCTCCAGAAGTACTTCCCCGGCTTCTTCCCCTCGCAGTTCACCTCCCGCCGGCAAGAGCTCATGACCAGGTGGGCCCCACATCAAGCCTTCAATGTCGACTACAACTGCCATGCTCATGCTAGTACTCTGCTGTATATTGTTTCTGTTGGTGCCATCCTGTCGGTGCCGTGTGATGCCCTGCAGCGGCCTTGGTGCCATGCAGACCGAGATCAATGAGTGCCTGTGGCCATTTCTGCAGGTATGAGGAGCTGAAGAAGCAGCTGGCAGAGGCGCAGGAGGCGGCGCAGCTGGAGGATGAGGAGGCTGAGCTGGCGCGCGCCGAGAGCATGCTGGCCCGCCTGACCTCGCCTGCCCTGGCAGCCGCCAGCCGCATGGCCGGCAGAGAGGCGCTCACATCTCCTGGGAGGGCTGGCGAGGGCTATGGCAGCAGCAATTCCTCTGTGGTGAGATGCCAGCTTCTGCGTCCGATGACATCTGTAGTGGTACTGGCTTCTCAAGTAGCAGGATGCGCTGGATTCACATTGGGCACCCTAGGTGGTGCCCACATTATGCATGGCAGGCCGCTAAGTGCTCAAAGAAGTCCTGCTGGTCAGGTGGTGGCAGACTGGGATCTTGCCTGCCCTCTTCCCTGCAGACTTCCCTGGTCTGTCCTGGCTGCATGCGCCGCCATGCTTGCCTGTCATGCATGAAAGAACGTTGCGTTCCCCAGTAGGATGCATCCTAAGAACTGTATCACTCCGCAGGGTCGGTGGTCCGAAGATGAGCGGAACTCGGAAGGTCCGGCCGCGAGAGCAGTGAGGAATCTGGAGCAGCAGGTGGCTGCCGCAGCAGAGAAGGCCACCACAGGCAGCGTCGACATGCCACAGGATGAGCGGAGGCGAGAGCAGAGCTGACAGCGCAGCCATGCATGCATGAACTCAAGCGCAGAGAGCGGGCGCTGCATACACGTTGTTACTATGCTTCCTTCATCCACGAGCCACCCATAGCAGCGTCATCCTGCTGTCGTTGTAGCTGTGCATGGTGTAGTGCAGTGTGGGTGCCAAGCTATCCTCCGCATTGCATTGGTTGGCCGCAATGGATAGAAGATATAGAGTACAGGTTATGTGTACGATGCTCACCATGAACGCATGACACTCCACCCAGATCGGTCTGCATACATGTTGCTGTTCTGACCAGTGTATGCACGAGCTGTAAGGGCAATGTGCAGCAGCGCTGCACCTCTAGATACCCTACAGCCAGGCCTACATTGCTTGAAGTGCGGCTCCATTGACAGCATGATGCACAGTCTACTTCACAGGAGACCCAGCTGGCCAGCATGATGCAGCAGAACACAATGGTATCTTGGGCAAACCTGCCATATATATGGCTGCAGCATCTTCAGGCAGATTAACATCTTTTATAGTCAGCCTGACAGAAGATGTGACATTCCCTTCTCTTCCCCTTACCCTTCTTCAACCCTTAGGAAGGTGCATGCAGCTTTGCGGATCC
The DNA here is from genome assembly GCA_964282815.2 of uncultured Granulicella sp. Classification (GTDB taxonomy): domain Bacteria; phylum Acidobacteriota; class Terriglobia; order Terriglobales; family Acidobacteriaceae; genus Edaphobacter. Next base: position 26,343 of record CBDIOH010000008.1, on the reverse strand, counting down.
AGGATCTCCATGCCGCTCCAAGGCCCGCCTGCAATCGTCGGGGGACCGAAGCGGCAGGCGGATGTATGCTGCACTTCGTGCGTTCACTGGCATGTGAGGAGCTTGCCTACAACTTTAGGGCCTGCCTATGGAATTTGGAGCTGCGCATTCGCTTCGATGAAGGCATAGGACAGCTTGGGTCGAAGCCGCATGTGAGACAGATTGGCCTTTAAAGGTTCAGGGACGGACTCTCGCCAAGTAAGTCTTTTGATAGTTATTGTGTTGTGTTGCAACAAAGAATGGCTGTCCTGACCTAATACTCATCTTCATCGCGTCCGAGATCTGTAATGATGAGCTCGTTTGAAGCATATGCAGGCGAGTAATGGCCGATTTTGCCACTGAAAGGTCTGACATTTTTTGGTCAGGGATTACTATCATGATAAATGCAGCCTACAGCATCAGATTGCTCAGCAGATAAGAAGCGATCTGTGAGCAGCTGCTGACCTGTGGATCTGTGGGTTCACAGGGTCACGATTCGCGATGGGCACAGCGCTGCTGCAAGCTCTTCAGAGAAGGATGAAAAGGCTCACTCTGAAGAGATAGCCAGTACATCCCACGCTCGACGAGCATCTCTGGGCCCTTGTACTGCAGCACCTGGACACCCTGCAGGACCGTGTCAAAGCATCTACAAGCTGCAGAGCCGCATGGAAGGCCGGGCTCCTTAAGGTTGAGATACCTGTTCATCTGCCAATCGGAGGTATGAGCCAGATCACTTGCATCTGGATCGCCCCCTGTGTCTTGCACACAAACATGACAGACAGAGTGCACACATGCCAGTTGGTGACATGAAGTACCGCGAGGAAGATGATTAGCCTAGGAATCCTACTTGCAAAGTGTTCAGATTGGCGAAAGCAAGATGTGACACAAGCACTTGCACTCCCTCACATATTCTGCTGAACCTTACAAGCAGATGCTGATGCTGCAGGATGGGAGTTTGTGCTCAGGCGTAGCTGCACCGCCACGTCCTTATCTGTTCTTGGTCATTATGACCAGAGCACACTCAATGGCTTTTATGGAGCAATGCAAACTCTGGCATCACAAAGTCCTTACCTTTTCAACATGGGGAACTATTTCCCAAGAGTAGAGCAGATCACTATAGGCGGAAGGTGCCTGACTGAAGCCCCCAAGCCAGTGTCACGTGCACGCTACCTCTGCAGCCAGTGTCAACGAGCTACATGTCTACATAGCAGCTTCAGATCTTTGCTCGCAAACGTCAAGGTGTGCTCTTCCTCTCCTTCTGCATAGGCTAAATGGTTTGCTTAGAGACATCTATGCATTGTGGGGCTCCTTGTTCTTTGGAAGCTCGATAGAGAGGTGTTACTCTCCAGGTGGTGAATATAGTTGCACCAATTCTGCTGGGGACATCCGGAGTATTACAGGGAGAGTTCCCCTCAAGCTTCTCAAGGCTGCGTCGTCTCACACTGATGATAGATCCACTGGGATGTTACTTTGACAAGCCGTCACAGCTCAACACCTCAATGGCTGACATTGGAAACCACAGCCAGCTGGAGAGACTATACATCGGCTTCATTCGTGGCTTTGGCTGCGCATGCAGCGCTTTTGACGGGATCAAGACCGACCCGGAGGACTCTGTCAATGTCCGCCTGCCCAGCATGCAGCACCTGAAGTCGATTCACCTTGACAGCTTCTGGCCAACCCTCCTTGAGCTGCCGCCTAGGGCTTCCTTGCATGCAACTTTCAGATTTGCGCCAGGCCAGAAGCACCCTGGGCTGTGGGCAGGGAGACAGGCTGACGTACTGAACGAATGGCTTCCCCTCAGATCTGTGCACTTCCTGCCAGACCCAAACCTTAGTGCTGAGCATGCAACCACTGCATAGGAGCTCTGGCCCTTGAAAGTCAAGAGGGACTTGAAATTGATCAGGTTGAGGGCTGGCACGCTGCAACTGGAGCTTTTGGAGCTTTCGGAGCTTCCAGGACTGATGCAGGCTGAGGCAGTGCTCATCACAGCCTGAGAGTGTCACATGCGCATCCCGGGCAATCAGGTGGCCTTCAAGCACCTCGATATCAGGATCTCTAAGCGTCTGAGCCTGTCCATTACCCATGATGTCGCCTTTGCAGCACGGGGTGATTCTGCGACCATTATTTGCAAGCACACAATGGGCCCTAGGCCATTGTCTTCCCCATTTCTGCGCAACACCATGCTTGCGGCTGGGAAGAAGGTGAATACGAACTGCCGCTACCCCTTGTGCCAGCCTGAAGGCAAGAAGAAGCCCTGGAGCTATCGCCGGGGAAATGCCAGCTTGGGTGTGGGGTCTGAGAGCATGGACCTGGACGAGCACTAGTGGGCTGATGCAGTGAGGTGCTGCTGCTATGCGTGCCTGGCATGCCTGCACCGGGATGGCATAGCAGCCTTCCCAGAGGCAATTTGTAACAGAGGAGACAGAAAGGGCGCTAGGCGTCCTGAGCGGCACCTTGCCTGAGGCACATGAGGGGATAAATAGGAAAGAAACCCCGATTGTGACACGCGTGCGCTGCGTTTTTGGCCACACTGCTACACATGGTTTCGGAGGCTAGAAGATTCAACGACCGCATACAACATTGATGCAACAGGAAGGAGACGGTGCGTACGACCTACTCGAACCACTGTCAGGAGACGACGCCAACATACAATACTCAGACTTCGAGTTAGAAGATCCGGACGAGGACGACTTACATCCCGCACCAAGGGATGTGGAAGGCCAGGAAGAAGATAGGCCCGCAGAAGATCCGCTTGAAGTCAATCCTTCAGTGGTCCGTGGACTCACTTGTGCGTCCGAAGGCGCGGTCTGACCAGGCGGGTCTTCTGCGGGCCTATCTTCTTCCCGGCCTTCCATATCCCTTGGTGCGGGATGTAAGTCGTCCTCGTCCGGATCTTCTAATTCGAAGTCTGAGTATTGCATGTTGGCGTCGTCTCCTGACAGTGGTTCGAGTAGGTCGTACGCACCGTATCCTTCCTGTTGCATCAGTGTTGTATGCGGTCGTTGAATCTTCTAGCCTCCGAAACCATGTAAAGCCATCCGGGCGTAATGTCCTTTCCAGTGAGTTGTGTCCGACCTCAGAGTGCATCCTTGGGAAAGGCCCACCACCACACCAGATTAGGCCTGCCCTTTGGGCAGGCCATGTTCCTATGCATCATCTGCTTTGTTACACAATTGCTCAGGAGGATGCCACATTTGGAGCACAATTTCTGTCTCACACTTATACGTGGGATGGATGACAAAACGCGACACATGTCAAGCTGTTGGGAATACTTCATGGAGGGAAAGCGGCTATGATTTGGAGCGCGTGGGTGGCAAGCCAGAGTTGCTGAGCAGTACATGTGCATTCTGTTGTTTGTCGTGCTCTACATTGGCAAGGCAGCCACAGTGCTAAATCAATGACAGCATTCTCACAAACTCACAATGAAAGTAGCATTGTGCCTCTCCACAGGGCAGCGCTCCCCCATGGGACATAAGTCCGGACCTATACCGCATGGGGCCAGCTGTGTGACCCCTGCCAGGGAGTGCCCTTGCGCTTCTTGTCTTCCCGCCAGGCGGCATACAGCGCCCCCTCGGACTGATCATCGCTCCACATCAGCTCGATGCCGCCTATGACAACCGTGTCGCCCTCTTGGATCCCTCTGGCCTTCAATTTCTTGTTAATGCCTGCGCCGCGACATGTGTAAATCGACTGCATCGATGCGCACTGTGATGCCAGGGCATACACGCAATTTTGCCTTGTCCCATCCAGGATAGATGCCATTTGGGACCACACATGCAGGAGATATACGATGCTCTTGCTCTCCGCCCCCGGAAAACGGTCTGAAGAGCATCAAATGCATCAGGACTTACAGAGATTTGGGATGCTGCTCTCTCCTGTCTCTCTGGTCACCGGAGGCGGGAAGCTGTGCTCACCTGCAGATTCCAGGACCTTCTGGAAGCGCAGCGTGGCCTCGTAATAGTCCCAGTTGGTCATCGCTGCAAAGCGCTCAATGGCCTCGCCCTCCACATGCCACGCCCTGCCATGCGCCAGATCCGAGGTGATGGCGAAGTCATCGATCTCTGCTGCTGAGATGCGCCTGGGCAGCTCTGTCATATTCAGGGCATCCGTTGTCTGCGTGGGGGCCTGCACAACCACAGATAAGTCCGGCGCGCAAAGTTCCAAGGAGATATGCACTGCCAGCTTGTTGCCGAGCAGCCCATGAGGGGTAGTATCACCTTGCGCCCTGAGATCCCGCACTGCTGAGAAAGAAAGCACAGAGCATGCAGCCAGCAGCAAAGAATGGGAGAGAGTGAGAGAGAGAGGGAGAGAGAAGATCCCAAGATTCCCCACCTCAGCTGGCAACTGGTCCAACACTGCTCTGGCTCGCCTCACCAGCCCCAGCACGCCCTGCCCTGTCACAGCGCTGATGGCATGCACATCGTCCTTGGCCAGGCCCTGGCCCCACAGGAACTCCTGCACCTCCTCTATGTAGTCCCCAGAGTCAGGGACGTCTATCTTGTTGTATGCTATCACCTGCAGCACACACCCAATCGTTCAACTTTCGACCAAGCTCAGTATGCCCTGCCCAGGCTCGGTGCCTTTGCCCTGTGAGAGCGCTGATGGCGAGGCGGGCTTTCCCCGTCATGCCGCACATGCAGCTGGGCCGTCCCATCCTTGGAGTCTTGAGTCTCCATCTGTTCCTGAGCTTTGGCCCGCAGCAGGGTGCCGCTGCACCTCAGCTTGTCTTGTCTAGCACAGCACATCTCTCCTGCCCAGAATAGCCTACAGCGCAGGGGCTTGATGCAACCCTTGTCATCTCTGCATGTGGTTCATATGCAGCCATTTAATCCCTGATGCGTCAGGAAGGGCTTTTCACTTGGTACTCAGAGGGGGCCCATACCTCCGGCTTCTCTATGAGGGCAGGGTTGAACAGCTCCAGCTCGACACGGATGGCGTTGTAGTCGCCAATGGGATCTGGGGAAGTCCCGTCAATCACGTGCACCAGCACCCTGCAGCGCTGCGTGTGGCGTAGGAACTCGTGGCCGAGCCCAACGCCCTGATGCGCCCCTTCCAGCAGTCCTGCAGAAGGCAGTAAAACATCGCATAGAAGTCTTTCTTCAGTGCCGTATACCAGAAGCCTGCAGCGCTGCATTGGCATGACAAGCCAAGACCCAGCCGGCGCCTTGAGGGTCACCACCCTGTAAGGCTGGAGCACGCGGCGGCCTTATTTGCCATTGTCAACGCAGAAGACAGGCTGCAAGCCACTGGCACTCACGCTGGCCAGACAAGTGCAAGCAAGTTGCATTCTCTGGCAAGCCTGTACCTATCACATGGTCTTGCAAGCACTGTCTGCGACATGATACGCCTCCATACTCTGCACCAGGGATATGATGCGATCCTAAGTCGCACGTGGCAGCCTCAGCATGGCACAGGACGTCAGCAACCGGGCGCCGCCTAAGCAGAGCAGAGGCACAGCAGAGCAGCACCTGGGATGTCAGCGAAGACAGTGGTGCGGTAGTCGAGCTCGCACACGCCCAGATTGGGCACCAGGGTGGTGAAGGGGTAGTCGGCAATCTTGGGCTTCGCATTGGACAGCACCGACAGCAGCGTGGACTTTCCCGCGCTGGGGACGCCGATGATGCCCACGTCAGCAACCAGCTTCAGCTCCAGGGTGGCCCACAGCTCGGTCCCCTCTTCCCCAACCTCTGCAAGCGTGGGCGCGCTGCACCGCATCAGCTGTCTATAAGCGCAATTACAAGACAGACCGGATACAATGCCGCTGCCTGGAGAGAGCCCCCTGGTAGGGAACTGGACCAATTGTACATGCCTATGAGATGATGCTCTGCTCACCTCAATGCAACGTCTGAGGAAGAAAGGCTACACAGCAAAGCCTGCATGAAGTACTCTTGAGCCTTGGCATGCAGGCCATCACCAGGACGACAGCAGCGGTGACGGTGCAGCACATGATGCATGGCCTCACTTGTTGCGGCCGGTCTTGAAGGAGGCGTTCCCTCTGCCGCCGCGGCCCCCCGCCGCCAGCAGCACGCGCGCGCCCGCCGCGACGAGCTCCGCCAGCGGCTTCTCGTGCTCGGGGGCATCCCTTCGCCGTATGATCGTCCCGGGAGGCACCTGCGCGTCCATATAAGCGCAGTGAGCGCTGGAGCCAAACAGCATAAACACCAAGCATAGGAGAGCATCTCACAGCTCTGAAGGCATGCATGCTGCTGCTCAAGACATCATGGCGCATACAGACCTTCGTCTCTCAGCAGGCCTGCCGATGAGCTGGAGTGTTTCTCTAAATGCCACTCAATCTACAGAAACTGGCACTGATGAGGTAACGACAGGGCCTTTTATGGAGAGCAGTCCTGGTGGCACGCACATGGACATCCAGGTCCGCCCCATTCGACCCGTGCATGTTTGAGCCGCCGCCTGCTGCGCCCGGCGTCGCCCTGTAGTGGAGCTTCTTCCTGAAGGTGGTCAGCGAGTTGAGCGAGGCATCCGCCACCGCCCACACAGCGCCCCCGTTGCCCCCGTTGCCGCCAGCAGGGCCACCTGGCAGCAGCATGCCAGGTGAGTGCGCAGCCGCTGACTCAGCCTGGCCACGTCCAGAGATGTGAGCGCAACTCGTGGAAGGTAAGCCACCTCAGCAACACATTGCTCACCATTGACACCGCATGCCTATTGCCTCCATACCTGCCAGCACACCTGCCTGGCAACATTGTGCTGTGTAATCTATTTCGTGGTGGCCAAGTGCATGGGTCCCATGTGAATGAGATCCATGGCGTCGAGCTGACTTATTGGGAGACCTATCCTAAGTGAGGACAGGCCACCGATTAAGGGCTGTGCACCCTCCTGCAGAAGATGCCCAATACCGTGTGGTGCAGGGGAAAGAAAGCACAGGACAGTGCGAAACAGAACCGCTACAGGAGTTGAGCTGCAGCCTCCTCTGCGGCTTTGCTGTACGAGCGTAAGATGTACCTCTGGGGACGTGCTTCTCGCGCCGGAAGGCCACGCAGCCCTTGCCGCCGTCCCCCGCCTTGACGTAGATCTGCGCATTGTCAAAGCAGCGCACCTCCGCAGGCAGCCGCTTGCGTGCAGAGTGCTCATCCTGCACAGCATGGCGTTTGTTGGGTCATCATTTCTGAACGCATGTCTGCACAGCAGGGCCTTGGCTGAGGAGCATGATCATGAGGGAGATTATCCCATATCTAGCAAAGGCATTGTGTGATTGCATTGGCCAACGCGGGCAAGGCGCTTTGCGATTTTTATGAGCAACCCCAATGGCATTCTATCTAAGTGTCAACCTGGTCTGTGGAGTCCTTCTTATTGTCCTCCTCTACAAACCACTCCACTGCTTGAGAGTCTCCAGTCTCATCATTAATCCATTCAGTGTCCCAGTCACCCTCCTCACCTTCTGCAGCTGTGGCGGCCTGTGTATTGTCACTTGAGTGCTGAGGAGCAAGTTCAGTACTGCAAGGCATCCTGGCAAGGCCAAGTTTGCTGTGAAAGCTCATGCATGCTCTTGCACTGATCAAATGTAGGCAAGGAATTTCAGAAATGAGGAGTCCCTATTCGAGAGCTTCCCTCACTGCTGGGCGATGACTGACCATGATGCCGTCAACCGTGCTCACCTCTGTACGCTCGGGAGCTGCTATACTTGCGGGGTGAAGCCTGTTTATGGCCCTGCTGCAGGACAATTGCTTCCATAGCCGGCTTTCATTGTTCCCACAAGAGTGCCCCACATTATGTCCAATGTGGATGGCATGATTGCCTCTGCTACGCTCTGAAAGCGGTGGTGTACGTTTCGATCCCAATGGACAGCCGGCTCTGCTGCATCGCGGGCTGCAGCTCGCTGGACTATAGTCGGCTAGTGTGCCCGCCAACCTGACCATGCTTCTTGCTGCCTCAGCTCAATCTGGCACAATTTTAACCGGTTGTGCTTACAAGCATGGCAATTTTAGATCTTTAAAGCTCCAATATCAGCTGTCATACCGATGAGATGACTTGATGCGACTTAGCTGCTGTAAGGTCCTAGACGACAAACGGCTTCCAAACCTTAGTGGGCACAAGCACTGTCTGTACGGCTACACGAAACATACCTGATCAGTGACAATTCACCCTCGTGGTACTACTGATGGGTCAGAGCTGCAGGCTTGCATTCCGAGACAAGTTTCGAAGGCTTAGGGTTCAACAGGGGTGCAAGGTGTCGAGCTCCGAGACTGCTGAGATGGGAGCGGAATCTTTGCAGAGGCTTCATCTTGATTCGACAGACTACTTCCTTCGCAATCTTTTAGATTGCAACTTAGGATGTCTTCCACCACAAGCCAGTCAGTGAGAAGCGTGCCGTTCGGTTAGGTCAGGCAGAAGCAGAAACCTTGTTCCGGAACCTTGTGCGCCCTCAAAGCAATCCTGCATTGCTGTGGAGGCTACGCAAATGGCTTTGAGAGTTGCCTTTACGATATGAGTAGGTGTCCGATTGTTCAATCCTGATTGAGCAGAGGAGGTAGGGAGAACCCTGAACGTCAAGCGCGCCTTTGCCTTGGCCATGTGCTTGAGAGCTCATGATACTCAGGATGCACTCCTTGAGGATGAGCAAACGACCAAACATGTATGGAGAGACTATGCCACCGAGGCTTCGCGGTGAGACAGTATTATCTCCTGAAGTGCATGCAGCGATATGACAATCATCACTCTATGGGCTTGGAAGCCCCATCAACAGCACGCCCACTTATACCGAGCTTGATGACAGGGTCAGCCGCCTGGGGGGACCAATCAGCCTGCAGGCAGCGCTTGTCTTCATCTCCTCGTTGGTCAGCCTGGCCTTTGCCGGCCATCTGGGAAAGCTCAGCCTCTCCCAGGCTGTCTTGGCGCTCTCAGCCTACAACATCACCGGAGTGTCAATGCTTCTGGGACTCGCCTCAGGAATGGAGACTCTCTGCAGCCAGGTAGCTCCTTCTGCTGCACTACATGCCTGCTATGAGAGACAGGCTTATTGCAATGTCAGAGCATGGGTTGCACAAGCACTTGGCTCATCATACTGCCCTCAAACACAGCGCATATCTGCGTGGAGTGCTGCGCAGGCATATGGAGCAGGCAACTATATGGCCTTGGGCCTAGTGCTGCAGCAGGCGCTCATCATTTCGAACCTGGTCTTCTTGGCAATTTTGGCTCTGTGGACCCAGGCTGGCCCCTTGCTGCTCCTTGCAGGTAATCCAATCTCACACCTTTACAGCAGGCATGCATCAGTGCAACATGTGGTGACTTCCTGCACAGCATCACTGCAAGCTCTGGGTCACAGCTTGGCCCCGTGCAAGTGTCTGTGATGATGTGCTGCTGCTGGCATCTCTAGCAAGGTCTTGCATCAATGGCTGCAGGCCAGGAGCCAGAGATAGTGGAGGGAGCGGTCATGTATCTGCAGCTGAGCGCTCCTGCGCTGTGGTGCTATGTCATGGCAGAGTGCCTCAAGCGGTACCTCCTTGCCCAGGTGAAAGCCGGACTGGTGTGATGGAACGCCATGAGGTAGTCAAGACAACAGTAGATGTGTTTTGCTGCCAGACATCCACGTGGATACTAGCACACCGCCCTATTTTTGTCTTCTTATCAGGCCTGAATTCTGATGAACTTGGAGCCCTATTTGGGCGGCCTTGTCAAGTGAGGGGTTGCTAATGGCAAGATCTATGCTGCAGGGCATTGTGACGCCGGCCACCATTGTGACTGCGTGTTCCGCCGCTCTGGCGCCTCTCTACAACTGGCTCTTGGTGGACGTGTATGATGTGGGCCTGGCCGGTGCAGCCCTTGCAAATGACGCTGTTCAGGTACTGACTTGCTGCACAGTCGATGATGTTTGCGCGCTGCACAACCCCTCTGCTGGGCGCACGGGCCTTTATCTTGTGTGACAGATATATCCTTGCTCCTTCACTGTAGCTCATGGCTGAAAACAGAGAAGGCATGTTCTTGTCATGGGTCTGATAAGAGTGATGGACAGCGGCCCATACGCAGGCAACTGTTCTGGTGGGGCTCGCGGTGTATGTGCTGGCCAGGGATCACTGCATCAAGGGCACGCCACAGCAGACATGGCCTGGATGGTGCGCCCGGGCTCCTTCCTTACCTGCTGCATAGCTTGATATATCTCATGCAGGTCTTGCAGCCATGTGTCACCTGATGTATATGCATGGAAGCCTCCCTGAGGCTTTTTGCTGCATGAGCAGGTCAGTCAAATGCTTTCATGGGTGGTGGTCCTATCTGAAGCTGGCGCTGCCGTCTGTGGGCGCCTGCTGCCTGGAGTGGTGGCTGTATGAAGGCCTGATACTGATGGCTGGGTGGTTCCCAAATGCTGACGTGGCTGTGGCCGCCATGGGCGTGGGGTTCAACACAACAGCACTGACCTACACCATCTCCCTTGGTGTTGGCGGTACGCCTGCTCATGCTGCTCGCTCCTCATATTTAGAGGGCTCTCCTGTTGCATCCAGCTCTGCAGTGCCAATCACACACCGGCCTGATGCTGATGGCCGGGAGTCTTGGGTCAAGCCTCATGCAGCCTTGCTGGTGGATGGTGGCTGCTGAGATTGTGCACGTGCTGCGCCAAGTGCAGGCACTGGGTGTGGGCACGGGCTGGGCATGGGAAGCCCAAGTGGGCGCAGCTGGCTGCTGCACCACCACAAGCCAGACCTGTCCTGCAGAGCTCCCCTCTGCCTCAGCTTACAGCCGCTCTGACAAGACATTGGGCACATTCAGGGCTGGCGGACACCTGGATGGCAATTGTTGTTGTACTATGCAGGTGCTGCAAGCACTAGGGTTGGGCATGAGCTGGGCAGTGGGAAGCCCAAGCGGGCGCAGCTGGCTGCCACAACTGTGATTGGGCTGGAGGTCATGCTGATGGTGGTTGTGGTAATTCTGGGCATTGCACTCAGGGATGTCTGGGGATACCTCTTTACGAGTGACCCTGAGGTGCGATGCCTTGTCAAAGTGCAGCTGCTCTGCTTGCATGTGTTGCTGTGATGTTGAAGGACTGCATGCCAGAAAGGGCTTCTATTCTATGCTTCCTAGGTATGGGTGATGCCTGATTGACTTTGCATTGGGGAATCAGGGCATGTCCAAGAGTGAGGCAAGTCTGCCTGTGCAGGTCATTGATGCCATAGAGTACATCCTGCCCTTGGTCTTCCTTTCAGAGATTGGAGATGGGCTCAATGGGGTGTGTGGAGGTGTGCAAGCGCTTTACGCATGCCTGCCTGCCAAGACTGGCTTGAGCTCCATGCCTCCCTAAAGCTGTGCTCGGTCTCACATCTGAGAGCTCCAAACAGGCATGCGTTTATAATTGCACGATTGGCAGTCCCGTGCATGCTGCATGACTGAGGTGTGGCAATGCGGGCATCTGGGATTCATGTCATTCTGCATGGGCTGGCGCAGGCGTCATGCGGGGAGCGGGCCGGCAGCTGCTGGCCTCAATTGAGAATCTGATCACATACTGGGTGCTCGGACTGCCGCTGGCAATCCTGCTGGGCGTACACTTCAATTTTGGGGTCGAAGGCCTGTGGTGGGCGCTTTGCATCACAACCTCTGTGCAGGTGGGCATGGCCTCTGAATCCTGTCGTAGGTGCATCTAAAAATACATGCACGGCTTCTTCCAGAGCAGACATGCAGCTTGTCCTATCTGCTTGTGCAACCATCATCCATTTTAAGTGGTGCATGTTTGTGGAGTTGCAAACATCAGTGTCAAGACAGCATCCCAGATCTGTCCTGACAGAAGTGCGGGTTGCTAGTAAGGGAGGGCGGGTGGCTTGTGTGCCTGCCTGCCTGCATCAGGGTCTGAATATCTCGATGGCCACATGGCGCAGGGACTGGCAATGCTCATCACGGTGTCAGCATTTGACTGGCAAGCAGAGGCCAAGAGAGCCCTTCTGCTGCTGGAGCAGCATGACAGGGCAGTTGAAGGTGAGGGAGAGGCGCTGCTGGATGGAGCTGTGGTGCCGCAGGAAGAACGCCCTGGCGGTCAAGGGAACTTTGCCCAGGCTGTCTGATAGGTGTCTATGAAGTGAGGCATGTGACTGGCGTGCCCTACGCCCTTCTGCAGCATGGAGTGCTTGCCCGGAAAACATTAGCAAACGCTCCTGGCTCGCATGCAATACTGCGTGACTCTGTTGGGACGCCTGTTTGGCGACAGCTGACCGTCGGCTGCAGCATCATGTGCAATGATGATGCCTGGCACGCGTCTCCAGTAGGTGGGTAAAGGCAGCATTCTTCGTCATCAGACATACTGGCGCACCCTCGTACTGCCAGACATAACGTCTTGTAGGCATTCAGGAGGCGCTGTCAGTTTCTAAGCACACGCTCGCGAATGGCTAAATGAATACACGCCGTCGAGGCGAACACACTTCCCCCCTCCTCCTTCCCCACCCAACCGTGCAGCAAGCTCAGCCTGGCTCTTGTCAGATGTGAACATAACGCTCTCGGACAGGCTAGAGATGCCTCTATCATCAATTGGACGTCAGCGGCGCGTGGGCGCCACTGGGGGCACTGGGGCGCCCGAAATAGGGTTGAACGGGGCCAGATCGTATCTAGATCTAGGGTTCAGCGCTTGCATCTGCAGGTCTGGAGTGTGCATTACACTTTCTGAGGCTGCAGCCATGGACGCAGCCATGCTTCTCCCACAGCAGGTGGACGGCCTGCTAGGCGTAGGCGTGCTGGATCCCTTCTCTGGCCAGCTATGCGGTGCCAGCGCGCTGCAGTCGACGCAGACCATACCGTGCCCCAAGAGCATGGTGGGGCGCGTGATAGGCAAGGGCGGCGAGACCATCAAGGCGCTGCAGCAATTTACAGGAGCGATGATACAGATCGACCAGAGCCAGGACCCGACGCGGGTCACAGTCGCTGGAGACAATCACAGTGTGAAAATGGCTGGCAGCATGTGCAGGTGAGCCAACCATTTTTATGTGCTTTTTTGTGACTATTGGGCGTGCCGGCCCCGCCTCATTGCCACCTTTCCCATGGTGATCCAGCCCCTATGAGACCCTGTGCAGCCTTGTTCGTGCGCCGGGCAGGCTCACCGGCTGTACAGCAACTGCGATGGGCTGTACCGGCGTTTATGGTTTGCGCAGGGATATCATCTCGGGCAACTTCAAGGGCTTCGCGATGCTGCGGCAAATGACTCTGAGCCAGCCCGACAAGCTTCTGCCGGGCTGGGAGACCCAGCACAAGCCACAGCCCGTGTACGTCGAGGTAAGGCCTGAGACCCTCCTCCGAAGTATCTTGCGGCTTGCCGGTGCGGTACAGCCCAATTCTGCTCTTGGCAGCCCCCGCACACGCCAACCTTTTGTATATTTGTGCAGGGATACGGGTTCGTCCCTCCATCGCAGGTGTGTTCTTCACTCGAACTTCTGTCGGGCCGGCTGGCGTCACAAAAGCGGGTGCAGGGACGGGTTGCTCTGCGACCTGGCCCGCCAGGCCCGGGCTCTTTCAGTCGTTTGCATAGCTTAGATCTGCATTTGACGCCCAGCATCGGCTTTCATGAGGTTCTGTCATGTTTCCAGCTTCGCTCCAGCCGTTCACTCCAGCATTTCGGCCTTCTCCCCTACCGTGGAAGGGTTTGGCGTGATGACCGGCGCTGGCTGATCACTGTTTCGCTCGACTGTTTTGCAGTATATTGATATGGAGGATCCGAAGGCAGCCTTGGCCAAGACGCTGAACCAGACTGCTCTGACACAGGACGGTGCTTTGGCTGCCATAGAAGGCATGTCGCCAGCATTGACACAAGGGGTGGGTCCCGGGCCTCCATTTACCCGTCATCGTGTGATGTTTTCTGCCTTCAGCTTACAATCAGCAGGCTGTGCATGCTCCTGACACCCCCAAGCAAGTGCTGTGCTCCACACTGTGCACAGAGCCTCTGGCGCAAGGCCACACTCTGGTCCTGGCTCAGACCTGTGCCCTTGGGGAGGGGAGGGCTGTCTGAAGCTGTCTACAGTGAGCAGGCAGAAGTGTGGCCAAGTCGGAGCCACCAACAGCAGGGTTGACCGCCTGTGCCCTAGCCTGTGTGCTGAACCCCCTTGGCTTGTGCTGCAGGGCCACAATGGCTACTCAGGGTATGCAGGCAATGCAGCCCTGGAGAATGGTTTGGCCTACAACAATGCACTGGCCAACGGAGTGCACTCCACCCCACTGGGTGCCCTCCCACTATTTGGCCAAGGTGCCACTTCTTTCCCTCCTGCTGCATGAGGCAGGCGGCAGGGCCTGTCTTGTCTTGGTGCCACTTGCAGGGCTCACAAGCCACTGCAGCAGCAAAGTACTTACTTTCAGCTGCCCTGTGTGTCCCGGCTACCCGGGTGACCTTCCCTTTTGGGCTCGGGGATAAGGTGTTGTGCAGCTGAGTTGACACCTACTTGCTATTGCAGGCAAGGCGGCATCCACTTCTGCAGCACATGGCCTGGCTGCTAGGCGCCTCATCTCGGCAGGCGGCTGGCCCAACCAGGAGCAGTCAGCAGGCAAGGCTTGCCAAATAGAGCACATCTCAGTTCCTGACACTGCACCTATGCATCCTGCACCGCTGGGGAAGCTGTGCACGCACAGTGTATTTTTCCTTGTCCTTACAGGAACACTGTGCTCGTTGCCAATGTTGGCTATCCAATGGTCAGCTGGCGGGCAAGTGTGCATTCAAGTACACTTTATTTGTGGCAGGGCAATGCCTGTTGATGGACATTGCTGTGCTGGTTGAGTTCAGGATCCTGTGCAGGCACCAGCCCGAGCTCCGCATCAACATCCACATTCAATGGGCAGGGCCTAGCTGGGTCTCCTCACCCGAGCCTGGGCCTGGCATACGGCCAGAGCCTGCCAAACATCCCTCGTAGCGCAAGTAAGCTTTGCTTGACATCCAAACCAGTGCTAAACTTCAGCCCACCATATGCATGCATTGCCTTTGCCGGCTGGTCTCAGACTTTGTGTGCGGGCTGGGACATGGCTGGAACATGCAGTGGAATGAGGCTGAGCCGCATCAAGGGGGTTCTGACTGCTGTGCAGTTGCCACATTTGGAACACAGCTGAGCAACAACCTTAGCGCAAGCGAAGTGAATGCGCTGGTGAATGGTTCCGCCACTCAGAGCCAGCTCGATCTCTTCGCCAGCCGCGCTGGTGAGCCCTTAGCCTGGCATCAATGCTCCTACAGTCTTGATAGTCAACTGCCTATAGCATGTACATGTGTGCTCAAAATAGTGCCTGTGTCATGGCCCCTTGGCTTATGATGTCAGCTGCTGGCATAAAGATCTGGACTGTCATGCACAATACTTGCAGCCTGCCGGTGGCTCATGTAGCTGTCTGTTGACCATATACATGCATGTGCAGCACACTCGACAGGGATTGTGTCCATCCCGGAGTCAACAGCGTTCCTGCAGGATCTGAACGCCGCTGCAGCAGCGGCTCGCCTGGGCCTGGACTCCTCTCTGGACATGCACTCTGGCGGCAGCGCCCCCACCTACACCCGCCAGCAGCTCGAAGCCGGCCCCCGCAGGTCAGTCCTGCGCCTGCCTCTGCGCTGGAGGCATGCCCTGGTGTGCCAGTGACTCCTCTTCATTCGTGGAGTTGGTCATGCAGCTCTTGCAGGTAACTGCCAATCATGCAAGCAGGGATGACGCCCCTGCTGTGTGCATGTGTTTGGGACCCTGCCAGTGTGTCAGGCTTGTTGCTTTGGAAGCACATTGCTTGGGAGCTGCTGATAGATGGCGAATAATGTGTGCAGCGCCTCTATGGGCTCGCTGGGCAGCTCTGCGGCCCTGCGCCAGGCAGCAGCAACCAGCCTGGGCCTCGGCAACGGCATGCAGGCAAACCAGATGCACACTAGCCTGCCCCCCGGCCTGCCGCCCTCCGGCGGCTCGCTCCCAATGCCCGACACTGCCCACCTGGGCCGCAGCACACCGGCCCCCGCTGAGCCTGCCCCGCAGAGCCAGCCCCTCACTAATGGTGTGCTGCTGATGCTGGCTGTCTGTCATTACAAGGCAGAGGTTGTCTTAATCTGCTGTGTGTCGTCCAATTTTACATTGTTCAGAGGATGAGTACTCTGTGAGCCTTGTGTGTCAACCGCAGCGGTGCCATATATGTTTGAGCCACATGCATGGGCAAGCATGTTGTACTGCAGGCCTATCAGGGCCTGCTCAAGAGGGGTCTTCCCTGGAGTTGTCATGACTGATGTGACACTGACATAATTGCAGGCAGCCCAGCCAGCAGCCTGAGCAGCGCAGGGTCGCTGTTCAGCCATAAGGTACCACAGCTGCCCCCCGGCTGGCTGCAGCTGAAGGACCCCGAAGGCCGCGCCTTCTTCATGCACGCTGCTACCCAGCAGACCACCTGGACCTTCCCCACCGCCTCCTGAGCTTACATAGGTGTGCAAGGCCCTGCCTCACTGCCTGGCTAGTGTGCGCTTTCCTGGGGCACTGCATCGGACAGGCATATGTCAGCCCTGGCAGGGATTATTGGAACTTTGGCTAGGCCTATTATGATGTTGTGAGCTGTATGCTGAAGAAGTGCTCTGATTGCAGGGTGGTGCAGCTGCTTACACTGGATGATCGCCATCACAACCTCATAGCTGCCAGATCTATACCACCAGCACGTTTGCACTCGGGGGCAGCAGCCATGCTGTGGAGCAATTTACCCCAGCACAGGCTGGCATGTGCTAACCGACGCATGGGAGAGATTGCATGAAAAAGGAGCACGGGCAACACTTTGCGTCCGCAGGCAAGGCATCATGGGAGCTTAGATGCAAATTACCTCCAAAACCCCTGGCATCTGAAGAGGCCCAATCAGCAGGGCTGACATATCAACCCGGCATCTGAGAGCAAGCCCTGAGCTCCAGCAGCACGGCATGTGCCTGCCACGCATGCAAGGAAATGCGGCAGGCGAGCGACTCACCTGTCCACTAGATGGCATGCATTGGGGGGTTTGTCTCTGCTGGCAAGCACTGAGGGGTTGTCAAGGGCCGAGCGTCAAGTTTCTTGCCAGGCAGCTGCCACAAGAGCTGGAAGGACGAGGGCTGTGGACCTTATACGATTTGAACATAGCAGACTGATGTAGCTGCACGGGTCAGGAGCCATTATGCCAGTCGCTTTCGCAGGGTACTTGCAAGTCTTCAAGTGTGTGCCCTTTGACTTCATATGGTGCGGCACCTTTGACTCTTTCTTTGGGATGGGGAGGATTTGTGGAGTTGGCTTGGTGTTGGGCGGAGCCCTGCTTCTGGGGGCAGCAGCCGCTGCGCAGGGGCGTCACTGGGGTGCCCCTTTGCCTCTTGCGAGGGGCCTGCAGGAGCGCATGCAGCACTGTTGGGGCACTTTGGCCCGGAGCGCCTGCGCAGGACAGGGCGCAAGAAGTACAAGCACGAGGAGGCAAGGAAGGTTTTCGGTATGGTATCGGGCGGCTACGCCATTTCATGATCTGGTGGCCCCGCTGCTGGGCCTGGGCCCAGATCTCTGGGGATGCTGCCGTTGCACATACCACCCGAGGGGACACCTTTTTGCGCGGCGCTCATGTACTAGACAGAGCTCTTCTCTGAGGCCCCCCAATATGCCGCAGCATGACAGTAGACGTCATTTCATGCAATGCCATATCCAGGAGACATCGCATGAGCAATCTATGTATGAGGCAGGATAGGATTTCTGGTAGGCCCCTTATATATACACACCTTGTATTCAGTCAGCGTGCTTTATGGCACATCTGTTTGCTTCCTCTGTCACAGGCGTCATACATTGGACTGCTGTATTCTTGTGCCAACTTGTTCTGGGTGTGCCTGGTATTGTGTTGGAACCATGCGGATGAGCCACAGCGTGCCTCACCAATTTGGTCCTCGGCAATACAAAGCTTTCATTCCACGGGGAGTACTGTTGGGTGTTCTGAGTCGAGCCTCTGAACTCCGAGCCCTGATTGAAGGGAGGAGGACGGACATGCAAAGCCCAAGGTCGCACACTGCGCAGCACTTCTAAAGGGAACTTGCGATGGTGTTTTTGAGCGATTCTTGGCAGTTGGTGCAGCTATGCTTTGCGAGCTCGTAGCAAAAGGGCATCCTCGCACATGCCCAGTGCCAGATTTAGGGCTGTTGTCAGCAAGCAGCTAACCATGCTCAAGAGGAAGGATTTGCAGCGTCCGGCAA
Source organism: uncultured Granulicella sp. (assembly GCA_964282815.2). Lineage (GTDB taxonomy): Bacteria > Acidobacteriota > Terriglobia > Terriglobales > Acidobacteriaceae > Edaphobacter. The sequence goes on along the minus strand of CBDIOH010000008.1, from coordinate 8,225 downwards.
GCGCAAAATGAGGCTACACTTGCCAATCTCATCCCCCTGGCTGGGAGGAATCACGCCCCTGGCCCTGGCAATCGTTGCTGATTGCTCTGGTGTGAGTATATATTGATGAGAAAAAGCGATCCAGGTGTCAGCACTGCTTAGGCAAATGTGTGCGTGTACTGTGCATGCTGGTCCATGGATGTGTTGCCCAGCCAAGCTCCTGCATGACTGCATTGCTGAAGACTTCTGACCATGTGAACCCTGCAATATGCCCCTGGACTAGCCCATTGGCAGAGACTGTACCCTGCTGGTGATCTTTGTGTGCAGCTCGCAGAGTGGGCATGATTATGTCGGCAGCATATGCTGTGCCTGCCATCTAGTGTATGGAGACGTGGTGCAAAGCAGCCTGCGGCATGAATAGAGCAAGAGGTGCCTAAGATGCATTTGGACAATTCAATTGCTATATATTGATTGCCTGTCATTTTGCCAGCTTGGGCTGACAGATTTCAAGATCAGTGCCCACCGTGTGTATAGCTGTATATAGCCTGCGTTTGGCTGACATGTGCCTGTCAATAAGGGCCTGCGACTGATGTGGTGTGCCTCTGTAAAGGATGCCACAGTGGCGCAAACATTTGTTCATCACTGCTTTAGAGTGATGTGGTCACTGCACCTGCCGTCAAGACTGCCAACGCAGCAGCCTGGTGAGCATCTTTGCATCAACCCACCAATGAGGCGTTGACTTGTGCAACATTGACAAACCACTTATATTTGCATATACATGCAAACATATGTAATACAAGGCCCAACTGCACCTACGTCACTCCGGATGTTGACATTGACAGGTCTCTCGCTCAGCTTTTTGCTCCAATTCTCATTGACAGTGCAGTGTAACTATCACTAGCCTAGCATGGTGTCATTTGAGCTTGGGTGACCCTAATGCGAGAGCTGGCTTACAACAGTCAATCCTTGTCGGCTTCTGGAGAGTATGCCATGGCCAAGTTTGTAGCACTCCTCAGAGTCCCCTGCCCATCGCAGCAAGGGCATGAAAGTACTGAGCCATATGCATTATCGATGGAGCAGGCTTGGCAAAAGCAGGTCATAATGATTTCCTGCAGAGTACAGCAACTTGACTGGTTTCCTCTCCTTCCTCCCGTTCCTAGCTGCCTCAAACTCCTCTCCATACTTCACAATTGGAACATAACCATTCTCCTCTCTGCATTTAACACAACTACTGTTAGAAGGACACATCACAGTACCCTATCATGCACAAAAGAAAGGCAAGGATTGACAGGCGACGTGGCTATGCAAAGTGAGATGTATTTTAAGTCAGACCTTGCGCTCTTACAAGCCATTGAGCAAAACACAAGCCGGCAAGCAGATGCCTCAGGAGGTCTCTTAGCAGGCTGCACATGACTCCATAGCGCAATAAAAGCACTCTGCCAAGACGTCATGCTATAGCAGCCGATCTCTGCACAGCAGCCACCCTTGCATGCTGCGGGCCACCCTTGCAGGGGTAGATCAAAATGGCGCATGGCCGCCTACCTGCCAGCCTCTTTGGCGCTTTGCATGACGTGGATGGGCACGTGCAGCATCTTGCTCAGGATGAGGATTTCCACCTCGCCGCCCCAAAACTGGGGCGACTCAAGTCGCCTGCAGTACCTGGGAAGCATGGCTCCTGCTGTGAGCAGGTACAGGCCTCGCCTCACATGTCCTAGCAGCAGCTCATCTGACTTGCATGGTCACAACCCTCCTTCTGCACACGCAACAGTCTGGCGAAAGCAGATCGATGTGTATGATTGGGCTCAGCTGCTACAGTCTCACACGAGAAACTCTTAGTACAAAGATGTAGAGTTCCAGCCCTCTCACTTGCGTAGGCCGCCCTCAATGCTTTCAATGCTGGGCAGCACTTCGCTGAAGCTCTTCAGGCGCTGAGGGCTGCGGCAGAGCGCGTCTGAAACTGCCATCCTGAGCTCGTCTGCGTCCTTCTCTTCGGCTTCCCCACCCACAAACTGCCCTTTTGCATGTGCCAGACCCTTCGCCTGCAGCAGCAGCAGCAAGCCTGTGAGGCTGTGTATGCGCACGCAGGTGGATACACACGCAGTTGTCAGTGGAGATGTGAGCATCGATATCGTGTTCATAGCTGCACAAGGCTGAGGTCCAGCCTGAGAGCTCACCAGTGCTCTGAACAAGCAGCGGCCATCTCCTTGAATGGGCACAACCCGGAGATGCGTCTCAGCCTTTGACCTGAAGCGCATTTGCATCTTTTCGCGCTCCTGTTGCTCCCGTTTGTGCCGTGTGTAGTCCATCTTCTTCCTCTGATACTCGGACTGAGCTGAAAGGTTTTCCACGCGCACAGCGTCTCCCCCTCGTAGCAGGGGATTGAGCTCAAATTGTGTGAGCACTGCAGAGTGCGTGCCTGTGCACACATCATCTGAGTTACTCGTTGAAGGTTGGACAGCAAGCATTAGGCAGTTGCATTGCAACAGAGGGCATAGGACTGCAGCATGTGCAGTGTATATCTGGAAATGTTTTGTAGTTCTTACAGCTTGTTCCCGGCATGTTCGAGTGCAAAGTCTGTGTGGCCGCTTCAGGGACTTTCAGATCACTTGCGGCGAAAGAACAGGATGCCATGCATGGCAGTGCGTCTGGATTGTTAGGACGTCTCATGCTGCTCGTATGGTCAACAGCATATGAAGCTGGGCACTCTGAACACGGTGCGGAAATGAAGGAAAGTCATAGAGTCCCGAGAGTTGCTCTCCTCCAGGGTTGACGTCATGCCTGCCAATGTCCTAATGACATTTACAGACAACACCTTCAGAAAGCACGCCTTCCGGGCGCACATGTTGAAGTCATACAGAGTCAAGCGCTCCTTGCACAGACAAAGAGCCGTGAGCTGTGTGCTGGCAATGGGATACAGGTAGAAACGATCTGGCAAGGCATGCTTATCACATCGCTGGGCAGACGGGATACCTGCATGTAGCAGGGCTTTTAGCGACATCGTTTTTGGCCCGGATGCCGGTCAGCTGCAGGAGATCATCGACCGCAATGTGGTAAGCAGGGATCCTCAGTGACAATTGCCTGAGCCAAACTTTGCAGTCGAGACATGAGGTGGTGGGTGTGTTGCTGCAGTCACAAAACAACAAGCTGACAATCTGCAGACCCCACCTTACGCACCACACGGCGGGAAGCCCTTGCATTGTGAGCCTTCTCCCATTGCAGCCATGCTCTATGACACGCCTGCCTCAGAGGGGATGCTGGCATGCTGATAGATACTGCGCACTGCTGTATGCATTGAGGATGGTGTGCACAATGTGGGCATGAGCATCCAGGCCACAAAAGGCCAGTTTATATATTGCAAGTCCGTTGCGCAAGTGCGCTTCTCTTACAAGCACAGATGTGGAGTGTGGTGCTGTGAGAGCAGAGGGCATAAGCGCATGCATGCGCAGGTATCGAGAGATACTGCGCCACTCTCGCCTCTTCGTCTGGAATGATGAGACCCGGCAGGCCATGGTAAGGGGGCCCAAAGCCATCACTATCAATCACCTGTCCTATCAGAACGGCGCAGGACGCTGCCTGAAGTTGTCCACATCCAGCAACTTCGCGCTGATGTCAAGATTTTGAGCTGCTCTCCAAGACCCCTCCCCTTGTGCGCTGCAGGCGTGATGTGATCAGGAAGAGCGCCAGGCAGGAGTTTGACACCACCAGGCATCACACCGACCCTGAGATGGTGTGAAGCTATCGCACAACCGCAGGCGCACTCAAGAATTTGGCCTGCACCGACTCTCTGGGCTGCAGTAGTCCTGAATGTTGTGTACACACGTCCTCATCATGCACTCAAGTGCCGAAAAGCTTGGCACTGTCCCGTTGCATTTGGCACAGACTATCGTAGTGGAACGCTTGAGTATCTGCATGACTGGTGGTCTGCTTTGCTCGCCTTGCAGGTCACCCGCCTCATCGTGACGGGCCGAGACTCAGTGCAGCGCATTACTGACAAGGTGATCAATGTGCTCCTATGCAGCTGATAGGCCAGTCATGTTGCCCAGTCTGAGAATTGGCAGATTCCTGTCGCTATGAGGCTGTGAATGCTGCACATCTATGCCCTCTATTGAGCAATATCTTGGAGCGAGGTGCTGTCTATTGACTGGCTGAGGTCTCTGAGGCTACTGCGTGGTTGATGCAGTTCATGAAGAAGCGGCAGACCATCATTGATGATGAGGTGAGGCGCACAGGCCCGCCGCATGGAGGTGGTGCCTCATGAGAAGGTCCGAGAGCATGCAAAAGCCTGGCATGCACAGCCCGCTGCGGGTCTATGCTACATGTGGACGTACCCCTAGCCTGGAAATCTCTCGCTTGCTGAAAGCCCTTCGACTATGGCTAAGGATGTTGCAGCAGCCAGGAATTACTTCAACGCATGGGTAGACTCAATGACTACAAATTGTCTTAAACTATGCTCTGGTAGACAGCATGTATCAAAATGATTAGCAGACCTTTCAGCTGTGCCCTTCCGCAGGCCACAATCCTATTGTCAGATACACGTTGAGAGGCACTGGTGGAAATGTCTGAATGGCCGCCCACAGGCGGGCCCACGAATGATAAATGTTGGCAGCGCGGTTTCATCAGTCTGAAGGCGCACCATGGGGAGCTTTCTGTGTCGTTAGCCCACACATGCCGCATGCACCATCGCATAATGATGGCGGGGCTGATACTTAAGTATCAGCTGTGAGATCACATGAGTGCAAACATGCAGATATGAGTGCTGCGGCATTGCTCGCGAACGCAGCAACAACGCATGGCCTGTCTTGTAGTATTGTCATCTCTCGCAGCGTTAGTGGAACGAGATACTCGGCTGGAACGAGATACCAAAGTGGAACGAGGTTTCAATGGAGCGAGATCCGTGGTGTAGAGTTTCCGTAGCTGCGAATGGCTATGATCTCAAGGCGCTTCAGATGGCTTGTTGTGAATTGGGTCTCTGTCGCACGTACAAGAGGCTGAAGAGATTCTAGCTATTCATTCCTCCTGAGTGTCGAAGCAATGGCCTGGAATCTGATGACTGCTCTGTATATGGGACATCACTTACCTTGGACAAGCATCAGAAGCTCCTTCATCCCATTGCTGATGCCGGACGAGACTGTACACGTTGCGCGTGTGTAGCGTGCCTGACACGCGCGTCACGAGGAGAGCCGGTTGCTCCCTATACGCACCATGTCGCCGCACAAATCTATCTCCATCACAGGCTGTGAATATCATGGCGTCCATCAAGACTCCTGTGACCATCATCACTGGCTTCCTAGGAGCCGGCAAGACCACCCTGGTCAACCGCATCCTGACAGAGCAGCACGGAAAGAAGTTCGTCGTTATCGAAAACGAGTTCGGTACGTTCGTCACGTTCTTTGGAGTCTGTGTGCATTCACAATAATTCTTTTGAAGGTCAGTGGCATTTTGACATTGTTTGACGGTGTGCAGGCGAGATCGGGATTGATGATGGCCTTGTCGTACACGCTAAGGAAGAGATTGTGGAAATGAACAATGGCTGCATCTGTTGCACAGGTCACAGAGATGTCTCGCTACTTCATTTTGTCTGTTTCCCTCATCTAGCTCGGACAGCAGGATGTGCAAATCTCTGAGGCTCTGGAACAATGATACCTCTCTTGCCTCTGATGCAGTGCGAGGAGACCTTGTACGCATCCTCACCAAGCTCCTCAAGAAGAAGAAGAAGAGCGGATATGACGGCATCATCATTGAGACGACCCGCGGGCTGGCAGACCCAGCTCCGGTTGCTCAGACCTTCTTTGTCGATGTGCGCTGTCTGGCTATACAGCCCTGCAAACTCACATGCACTTTTGCCGATGCAACAGGGCCATTATACTGCTGCTGCCTGGCTCCCATTGTATGTGACTGTGCGCTTGTGCAGTCAAAAGGTGATGGAAGCAACTTTCAGAAGTACCCAGATGTATGCTCTAGGGGCACTTCGCATGAGTGCCTCAGTGTAGCCCAGCTCTCATAGCTCAGGGAGCGCACATTATCATGAGCTGTGTCCCTGCAGGACTTTCTTGCAGAGCGGCTTCTGCTTGATGCCATTGTGACAGTTGTGGATGCTAAGCACAATGAACAGCACCTGGATGAGATGAAACCTGAGGGTGTGGAGAATGAGGCATGCCCCTGCCCCAGTAGCCTCATTGACCTACAAGAGCACCCACACACTCATCGGCTCTGTGCAAGCCCATGCCATCTCAAACCACAGCCGCAAAAGTGGAGTCTAATGATGGGCCTGTGTCTATAGAGCGTGGAGCAGATCGCCTTTGCAGATGTGTTGCTGCTGAATAAAGCAGACCTTGTTTGTGAGGCTGAGAGGGAGCGCCTCACCAAGCGCATCAAGGTGACGTCCTCAGCAACGCTTGCGGCTGGAGGCTGTCACCTAGAGTCTGCAGCTGCCCATTCACACAACCGTACATGGAGAGAATTGCATAGCATGTGAGCTGTAATGATGATGTCGCTGGGTGCCTATCTGACACATGCATCGCTCTCAAAGACCTTCTCCCCTGTGAGATTATCTGATGCAATGCCCAGTCCACTGTAAGCAGTGCTATCCAGGCTCTTCTCTATCCTGCCTTGTCATTGATCCTTGGGCATTTGCCTAGAAAAGGTGTGAGCCACGCTGCTTGTCCAGGCAATCAATGGCACCACCAACATCATTGAGACTACCAAGTGCAATGTACCTTTGGACAAAGTGATTGGCAGGAATGCTTTCAGCCTGCAAAAGATCTTGGACATTGACCCATCATTTCTCGAGGTAAGCGGGACATCCTGAAACTCTGCAGTAAGGGAAGTTGGGTTGCTCACCTTGCTTGAATGATGTTTTATCTGTCAAAGTATGTTCACTTGACTGCCCAGTCAGCTTGATGCACTAAGGTGTCATCTGCATTTACCAGGCAGAGGGGGCAGAGCATCAGCACGATGCAAGCGTGACATCAATGGGCTTTGAGGTAGACGGGGAATGCCATTTTGGCCGCTTAAACAAGTGGTTAAGTCAGCTGATGGTGACCCAGGGGACAGACTTGTTCCGCTCAAAGGGCATCCTTGCCATCCAAGGTTCCTCAGAGAAGTGCGTGCTCTCAGTGACAGTCTCATGACTTTGGCCATTCAGACCAGGCCTAATGAGGTGCTTTATGTTGTACATGTGGCACTGATCAAACACCAAGCTCAGAGTCATGTATTAGCTTTGACATACCCAAGAGCCTCCTGAGGACACGTTGAATGGTTATGTAGCGTTCTGCTTGATGAGGGATACCTCAACTGCTCTAACCAGTGTCCAGACGCATTCCATAGTCTGATGCATGGCAGTTTTCCAATATCAAGTGAGTGTGCTGCAGGCACTTCTTCCAGGGTGTTCACATGCTGCTGAGCTTTGGCTCAAGTGCGGACGGTATCGGGGGAAGCGTGGAACGCAGGAGAGACGCGCAAGAATCGACTCATCTTCATTGGCCGCAACCTGAATCGCTCTGAGCTGGAGGGCAAGTTCCAATCCTGCATCGTCAGTGCTTGACAAGACTGTCTGTGATGGCTAGGCAGCCCGCAGAGGTCTGCGCTGACGTCTGTCGACTTTGCACTGCTCATGCAAGGTATACCTGACAGCTTATAGATCAAGACTGCACATATGTAAGCAGGCTGCTTGCCCACAAGGTCAGATGGGACAATGCAATCGCAATTGGGTGCGCATCATGAGGTATCGTGTACAGTGCTCTGTTCTGCAGATTTCACAGCATCAGGGATGTATGATCAGGCATATCTCTGCAACATTCCAACCTCTGTGGGCGTACCACTGGCATGCACGACAACTGCATTCACTGGCATCCAAATATGATTCAAGACAAGCTGTACGCGTACCCAGCTGCATGAATATAGCAGGCGATCTGATATCAGGTCTATGGATTTTAAGGTGTGGTAAGAACACCGGTATGCAATCAGTTGCAGCAGTTGTCGTGCAAAGCTGTTGAGCAGGCATGTTCAGCATCACGTCCAATAGTGTTAACAGATATCGTCCATCAATCTTGCACCACACGTAACACCTCCAAGGAAGTTCACCGTCACACATTATGCATCACGCTTTCTCTAAAGTGTCAAGGTCAGCTGCAGCATGCCGTCAATCTCTCAGCAGTAGCTGCAGACAGCATCTGAGAGTCAGTGAGCTACATGCACACCCACCGGCCTGTGTTGATAGCCGTCAACGGTACCAAGGACGGATGTGG
>CBDIOH010000007.1:0-1397714 GCA_964282815.2 uncultured Granulicella sp. | reverse complement strand
TCCCTCAAGCTCCTCGACGGCACAACCCGCACCCTCCACCCCGAAGACCTCGTCGTCGCCGACCAGGTCAAGGCCCTCGCCCTCGCCGGCGTCATGGGAGGCATGGACTCAAGCATCACCGCACAAACCAAGAACATCCTCGTCGAAGCCGCCTGGTTCGACCCTGCCACCGTCCGTGCCAGCAGCCGCCGCCACCTGATCCACACAGACGCCAGCCACCGCTTCGAGCGCGGCGCGGACTTCGCCGCAGCCCCCACTGCCAACGCCCTCGTCACCCGGCACATCCTCGCAGCCTGCGGAGGCGCCCTCGAAGGCAACATGGTCGACATCATCATCCCGGAGCACGATGCGCGCACAGCCCATCGGCCGCCTATCGGCCTTTCAATCGCTGAGGTCCGCCGCCACCTCGGCACAACCCTCGACCCCGAGGGCATCACCTCTGCCCTCGTAGAACGCTTCCTCACCGCGCTAGGCTGCACCCTCACCGCGACCACGGAAGACCACTATCAGGTCCAACTCCCCAGCTGGCGGCTCGACCTCACCCGCGAGATCGACCTCATCGAAGAGATTGCCCGCGTCTACGGCTACAACGGCTTCGCCAACACCCTCCCCACCCCAGCCACCGTCATCGCGCATCCCCTCGCTACCAAGGAAAAAGCCACTCGCCAGCGCCTCCTCGCCCTCGGCTTCACCGAAGCCCTCAGCAGCACCTTCGCCAGCGCCCATGACTCCACCCTCTTCGCCCCGAACACCCTCGCCGTCGCACTTGAAAACCCCCTCAACGAAGAAGCCGCCAACCTCCGTCCCTCCCTCCTTCCCGGCATGGTCGAGATGCTCTCCGAAAACCTCAAACGCGACGTTCTAAACGTCCGCCTCTTTGAAACCGGAGCCCGCTTCCAAGCCTCCGGCGATGCCGTCGAAGAATCGCTCTCCCTCACCTTAGGCATCACCGGCGCCGCCCCCGTGCCACCTCTTCAGCAAGCCGAAGCCACCCCCTTCTACGAGCTCAAAGGCGCGCTCGAATCCCTCCTCACCCTCTTCGAAGCCCCCGCACCCGCGTTCAGCGCCTCCAATCTCCCGGCCGTGTTCGAGCCCGGCCGCGCCGCCTCGGTCTCGCTCCAGGGCCGCGTCATCGCCCATCTCGGCCAGCTCTCCCAGCCCGAAGCCGCACGCCGCAAACTCCGCCAGCCCCTCTGGCTCGCCGAGCTAGACCTCCAGGCTCTCCTCGATCTTCCCCTCCGCACCCCCATGGCCCGCGAGCTCTCCCGCTTCCAGGCCGTCGAGCGCGACTTCTCCTTCACCTTCCCCGATTCCGTCCAGTGGGCCCAAATCGAAGCCGCCATCCGCGCCCTCGCTATCCCGGAGCTCCTCACCCTCCAACCCATCGAGATCTTCCGCAACCCGGCTAAGGGTCCCGGCGTCTACTCCACCCTCATCCGCGCCCGCTTCCAGTCCCTCGACCGCACCCTCATCGACGAGGAGCTCACCGCCTGGTGGGCCGACATCATCGCAGCTCTTGAACACCTCGGCGGAACCATACGCAGCTAAAACCCACGCGCAAGCACGACAAATCCACCCAAAACCCACGCGCAAGCGATCGAATCACCACGTCTTTCGCCGGAACCACGGTCGATGCCGAGGCTATTTCGACCTCACTTATCCACGCCCACCGTATCTATACTCGCGAGAGGGAGATTCCGTGGACACCGCAACGCCCATCTCGCAGGACGAGTTTCAGGCCCTCGAACAGAAGGTTCTCCGCGCCGTGGAGATCGTCAAACGCGAGCGCGAAGCCCGCGCCGCCGCTGAAGCCGAGGTCCAAGCCCTTCGAAATCAGCTAGATGCGCTCACCTCCGCCTCGAACGCCGCCCAGACCCAGATCACCACCCTCAACCAGGAGCGCGAGTCCGTCCGCCTGCGCGTAGAAAAAATGCTCAGCCAGATCGACGAGCTGCTCTAGGAGGCCGGAATCCCGATGACCGGAATAGACCGTGAGCTCAACACCCAAACCGACTCTCAAGCCGTAGAGATCTACGACCAGATCTACCATCTGCGCGGCCCCGATCTCGCTTATATTGAACAACTTGCAAGCATCGTAGACAACAAGATGCGAGCCGTGTCCGCCCACGGCAACACGGTCGACTCCCTCCGCGTAGCCGTCCTGGCCGCCCTCAACATAGCCGACGAGCTCGAAACCCTCCGTCAGAGTTACCGTGAACTAGCCAGCACCATCTCCCAATCCCAGACCACCATGCGCACCCGTTCCGCCTCCCTCTCCGGCATGCTGGATGAGGTGCTTGAGGAACCGGTCCGGCGCGCCGGTTGAAGTGGGAATAAAATCTGCAACTTGCGTCCGCTTGACTTGCGGTTGTGGAGAGTCGCGGGTAGTATCCACATCAGAAACCGGCCTGCAAAGCAGGTGCGAGAACAACGCAGGTTGAACCAATATTCATTGAACAGGGATTCGGTTCGTAGATATGGCTCGGTGTGCTAGGTCCGCCAGTCCGGAAAGCCTAAAGAGCCACGGCTGAGTCCCACCGTCTAAGACGGGTTCACCTGCGCTTCTACGCACGGCCCAGCGGGTCGGTTTTGCATTTCCCCTAAACTTGAGCGATGCACCCTGTCCTGTTTCACGTCGGGCATCTCTCGCTGCCGAGCTTTGGCGTTCTGGCCGCGATCGGACTCCTGGGGGGACTCGCACTCTCGGAGCGAACGGCGGTGCGAGCGGGGGTTGAGCCTGCCAAGCTGTGGGACGCAGGGCTCTTCGTCGTCATTGCGGCATTTTGCCTCTCCCGCTTGCAGTTGGTGGCGGCCAACCTCAAAAGCTTTCTTGCTTATCCTTTGCTTCTCCTGGCCGTGCCGGCTTTGACCCCTTCGGGACTCGCAATGACTGTCCTTGCGACGTATCTGTGGATGCGCTGGAAGCAGCTTAATGCCCGCCGTTCTCTTGAAGCCTGGGCTCCCTGTGCCTTACTGGTGTGGGGCTTCCTGGCGCTGGGGCATCTGCTAGAAGGCTCAGACCCTGGGCTGCCGACAAACCTGCCATGGGGTATGCGCATGACCGATGAATCGACTTCGCTTCACCCCGTAGCGCTCTATGCCTGCGTCTATGCCTGGACTCTGGCCGGCGCAATCTACCACCGGGCGGGCCGCGGAGACGCAGCGGCCTGGGCGCTCCTCGGCGCAGGGCTCGGACAGTTCCTGATCAGCTTCATGCGCCAGCCTGGGGTCGAGTTGTTCGCAGGAATGGACGCGCTGGAGTGGATCGCCATAGCGATGATGGTTGCAGGATGGCTTCTTCTAACATTCAGGAATTCCCGTCCCATGCACCGTTCCCTGCTTTAGCATTGACGGGACGCTGCAGCAGGTAGGAGGAGACAATGTCCCAAACCCAAGACATCTTGGTGACAACTATCCCCGCCTTTCGCTACGAGGACGCAAACAGGGCGATCGAGTGGCTTAAAGCGGCTCTGGGCTTTACCGAGAAAGCAGTCTATCGTTCTCCCGAAGGTGTCGTCGAGCATGCGGAGTTGGTGCTGGGTAAGGGGATGATCATGCTCGGCACGGCAGGGCACATTGCGAAGACGGCGCACTGGTTTACCCAGCCCAACACCGCCGGCGCGGTGACCGGTTCGGTCTACCTCGCGGTGCCTGATTGCGACCAGCCCTATGCGTCCGCCGTAGCGATCGGTGCGGAGCTGCTACAGGATATGGAAACGCAGAGCTACGGCGGCCGGTCCTTCATAGTGCGAGATCCCGAAGGCTTCATTTGGTCGGTCGGCGAGTACAACCCGTGGTCGCAGCCGAGCTCACCGAAGTAGCCGCTCCGGCGAGCACGAGATTGTGCCCCACAAGGTACAGTTGGATGAGGAGTGTGCCCGGCCCATGCCGTCAAAAAGTATGATCCCCAAAGGGCAAAGGCATCACACGGTGCGGCCGGAGTACGTGGCGACGCGCTTCGCTGAGCCCAAGATGCCGGTCATGGTACCCGTCCTAGATTTCGACGACGAAGAGAGCGATGCGTCCGGAGTGCGGGCCTTTCCAGCCGACGCTGCGGCAGCGGGTATGCGGTTGGACGCGTATCTGGCGCAGGCACTGCCGGAGATCTCGCGCGCACGCGTGCAGCTCCTGATCGAAGCCGGGCAGGTCAAGGTAGACGGCGCACCCGGCAAGGGCAAGGCCAAGCTGAAGGGCGGCGAGGCGATTGAGATGGAAGGCCAGCCACGACCGGAGCCGCTGCACGCTACGCCGGAAGACATCCCGCTGAAGATTCTCTATGAGGACAAGTATCTGGCCGTCGTCAACAAGCCCGCGGGGATGATGGTCCACGCTGGCGCTGGCTCGAGCGACGACGAGCGCAACCGCGGCACGCTGGTCAACGCGCTGCTCTTTCACATGGGTAACGGCATCGGCGAGCTTTCAAGCGTCGGCGGCGACTTGCGTCCGGGAATCGTTCATCGCCTGGATAAGCAGACCTCCGGCGCCATCGTCGTCGCCAAAGACGATGTAACCCATCGCAAGCTGGGCGAGATGTTCGCCGCGCGGAAGGTCCACAAGACCTACTTGGCGCTGGCGCACGGCCATCTTGCGAAAGACGATACGACGGTGACCCTGCCCATCGGACGCGATTTCGTCCGGCGAATCCGCATGACGACGCGGCGTGCCGACGGCCGCTCCGCCGTGAGCCACATGCATGTGCTAAAGCGCCTAACTACGCCTTATGGCATGTTTACGTTAGTCGAGGTAAGCATTGAGACGGGACGAACGCACCAGATCCGCGTGCACCTGCAGGCATTGGGCCACCCTGTGGTGGGGGATTTTCTATACGGCGCGCCGCATGTGATCCGTCGTGTGGACGGCGGAGAAGGAACGCTGGAACTTAAACGCAACTTCCTGCACGCCGCCCGTTTGGAGTTTGTGCATCCCCGCACCGCTGCGGAGGTGGTGACGCAGGCCGACCTTGCGCCGGAGCTGGTGGAGTTCCTGGAGTGGTTACGCGGAGACACGCAGGACGGCCAAGGACCAAAGCAAGTAGAATCAGGGGCGTGAGAGATCGGGTGTTCATGACGGCTGTGTTTCGCGTTAGTTTAGCGGCTTTGCTTGCAGCTGGTTTCGCGCAGGCATTCGGACAGGGATCGACTCCTCCCACAACACCTCCTGCGGCGACCACTCCAGCCAGCCAACCAATACAAGCCCCTATTCAGACTCCGGGTCAGACGAGCCCCACCAATCAGCCGGTGCTAAAACCGCAGGACGGCGACCAGCCTACCTTTACCCTCAGAGCGCGGGCCTATCAGGTGGACCTCACCTTCTCCGTGACGGATAAAAAAGGCCGCTTCGTGACCGGCCTGAAGCTGGGTAACTTTGGCCTTTTGGACGACGGTCGTCAGCCGGCGCGAGTGGTGAACTTCAAGCAGCTGACAAATCTGCCGCTGCGCGTCGGCATTATGCTCGACACTTCCAGCTCCATCCGCACCCGCTTTAAGTTTGAGCAGGATGCCGCCGCCGACTTCTTCCTCCAGGTGCTGCACTCCGACGACCGCGCCTTCGTCGAAGGCTTCGATGTGCAGACCTTCCTGCCGCAGGATTACACCCAGAACATTGACCTGCTGGATCAGGGCATTCACAAGCTGCGCCCTGGCGGCGGCACCGCCCTTTATGACTCCCTCTATAAAACATGCCGCGACCAGATGCTGACGCTGAAGCCGGACCTCTCGGTACGCAAGGCACTGATCCTTGTCTCGGACGGAGACGATAACTACAGCCGGGCTAACATGGTGGACGCCATCAAGATGTGCCAGCGCGCGGAGACCATCGTCTACACCATCTCGACCGACACCAGCCCGACTCGGGGAAAGGGAGGCGACGTGCTGGAGGCGATCTCCCTCGCAACCGGCGGCCGCACCTTCTTTCCGAACCGGATGGAAGACGTTGCGCTCGCCTTCCGGGATATCGAAACGGAGCTGCGTAGCCAATACTCACTGGAGTACCAGCCGGCAGACTTCAAGCAGGACGGCAGCTTCCGAACCATCCTGCTTCGTTCGACGGACTCGCGCTACCAGGTGCGTGCGCGGACGGGCTATTTCGCCCCTCGTCCTCCGCAGTAGTCAATTCGCGTTGGTGACAGTGACCGTGACGCTGCCGGAGGTACTCGAGCTATTGGCAGTGCTTCCGCTGTAGCTGGCAGTGATCGCGTCTGTCCCGACAGGCAGCGCGGCGGTGGTCAAGCTGGCCACGCCGGCCGAGAGCGTACCGGTGCCCAGGACAGTCGAACCGGAGTAAAAGGTGACGGTTCCCGTGGTGGCGATCGCGGAGACGGTCGCGGTCAGCGTCTCGGAAGACCCGAAGCTAATGCTGCTTGAGGATGCCGAGACCGTCGTCGTAGTAGCAGTTGCAGTTGCGCTGATCACGACCGAAACAGCCGCGGATGTACTCCCGTTGTACGTTCCGTCACCGCTGTAGACCGCGGTAAGGGAGTGGGTGCCGGCCGCCAAGGTGCTGTTCGTCAGCGCGGCGATGCCGCTCGAGAGCGTCTCACTGCCCAGGCTGGTGGAGCCGTCATAATAGGTGACGGTTCCAGTGGGAGTGGTGGTTTCGCTTGAACTGCCTTGGGCTACGGTCGCAGTCAAGGTGATAGAGGTGTCCAGTACGGCCGTAGTGGCGGAGCTTGTCAGCACGGTCTTCGAGCTTCCATCCGGAAAAAAACCCGCGCATCCGCTGAGGCAGAGGAGAAGAGAAAGAGGAACGAGCGCCTGCGAGAGGCAAACAGATGTGCTCCGTAGGAGGTTGGACAACTTGAAACTCCACGGGAGCCGAAGGAGTTCTCGAGTCCCTGGGCTGTTGGACGAACCTGCCGGTCTAAGGATTACAAAGGAGTTTCTTGATTTCAGCCCAGCTTCTCCAATCTGTGCGTAACTGTTCCTGCGGAGCTGTGTCTAACACCTTACGGAGTGGATGAGTATGCACATACGGTATGCATCGTTGGCGGCTTTTACCCTGTCAATCTCACTGGGCGCAGTGGCGCAGCAGCAGTATAGTGGGGCTCCCATGCCGCCAAGCGCTCCGAACTATTATGATCCCACTCAGCCGCCGCCATCGGCGACACCAGTACCGCCCGGCGCCTTCAATGACGCGCTTGTCGCGCTGGCCGATCAGCCGGCCACCCATAGTGGCTTCGTCTTCGATCGCAACATGATGCAGTTTGCACAGGGAATGCTGGAGGCGCAGGGCATGGACGCGCATCGCGCAGCGATCGCGCTGACCGGTGTGGCGTTCGACACCTACCGCTACCCGCAGCCGGCCTTCTACAGTCCGGAGGCCATGCAGGCACTGATCAACCAGTACCGCGCTGCTGGCTGGAAGCACATGGTCAACGCCAATGAAACGCCGGCCAACACGGCCCAGCCGCGCAAGATGGTGACAGATCTCTGGCTGCACTTCGCCGGCGCATATATCGATCACCTCACCGTGCTCACGCGGGGTGCCAAGGTTATGAACGTCGTACAGGTATCAGGCGACATGCGACCGCTCGACCTGCTGCATCTCGGCGGCCACTTCGGCATCCCGAAGGTGGATCCCAATGCCGTGATGGTACCGGCTCCTTAGAGACCCCTTTGATGCCTCTTCTCATCGTCACAACTTGAAGTGGCTACTGATATTGTTCGACTTGTGCCAGCAGCTTGAGTTTTCGGTCTGGCGGGAGGAAACTCGCCTCAACGGAGTTCGCTGCAAACTCTCGCATCTGCTCCAGGGAGAACGCGAACTCCTCCTGCACCAGAATGTATTCGCCCAGCAGGTTTGAGCCGAACATCGGGGGATCATCGGAGTTGAGCGTCAAGAACAGCCCGCCGTCAAAGTACTCGCGCACCGGATGTTGGTGGAGCGCGGAGCAACAGCCCGTGCGGAGGTTCGACGTGATGTTTAGCTCCAGCGGAATCTGCCGCTCAGCCAGCACCTGTAGCAGGTCCGCGTCGTATTGCGCAGCCAGCCCATGCCCAATCCGCTCCGCCCCGATGTTGAGCGCGGACCAGATGCTTGCCGGCCCATCGACGGGGCCGGTTGATTCGCCGGCATGGGCAGTCAGGTGAAGCCCCGCGTCCTTTGCCTCAGCGTAGAGCGCGCGAAAGGGTTCGGCTGGCCCGCGCGCCTCGTCCCCTCCGATCCCGATCCCGATGATGCTCGGGTACTGCTCGCGCAGCTCGGCTGCTGTGCGAAACACGTGTGCCGCCTCCTCAAGACCAAAGTGCCGCACGGCGTCGATGATCCACAGCACAGAGGTTCCGAACTCCCGCTCTCCACGGATACGGGCTCTCTCAATCGCGTCCATGACTTCCGGGATGGCAAGTTGCGGCTTGAACCGATACAGGATCCCCCAGGATATATAAACCTCTGCATGGACGACTCCTTGAGCAGCCAGCGCCTTGATCATCTGGTAGGCGATCAGTTCAAAGTCAGAGGCAGTCTGAAGCCGCTCCGAGACGGCTTTAAAGGCCATGAGAAATGTCTGAAAGTTTTCGTAGGTGTAAATCTCCCGAGCAGCCTCCAGAGTAAGCGGCGAAATATCGTTCCGCTTCGAGAGGATAACCAGAGTCTCCGGGGTGACAGTGCCTTCAAGATGCAGGTGCAGTTCCGCCTTGGGAAGGCCGCGGAGCCAGGCGGGAATATCTACTGTCTGGGAGGGCGCTGCGGATTCTTGCTTGCGACGGCGAGCCATCTCTCTAGTGTAGCGGCCGCGCGGTAGGCGTATGGTTCACGGTAAACTCAAAACGCCTATGCGGATGCGTGTCGTTGCCGTGCTCTTCGCTCTGATGTCGCCCACAGGCATTGGAGCGCAAGAATTTGCAGGAGCCGAGCGTGCGCGGATCTTGGAATCAGCGCGGGCCCGATACTACAACTTGACGGGACTGGGATTGAAGTCATTTACCTGCGCGGTGAACTTTGATCTTGGAACCATTTCCAAGAGTCTGCTGCCAGACTCGGACCAGGCGGACCGGACGCTCTTGCAGGCGGCAACCTTCGTCCTGAAGGTTACGTCCGCGGGTCCCACGCTGCACTATCAGTTTCCTGACGGCGCTGTCTCGCAGTCACAGGACATCGTGGCCGGCGTGACCACGTGGATCACGGAAATTGTGCAGGGTTTCTTCCAGACTTGGCCTGTAAAGGGTCTCAGCGGACCCATCCCACGCGATAAACAGGTTGAGCGGGTGGAGCGCGAGGGCGAAGGCTATCGAGTCACCGTTAGAGCCGCCGGTGGCAGCTCAGAGCTGCGCCTGGACAAGGATCTGGTCGTGCGTGAGATCCTCACGCACCTTAAGGATGGTGAGATCGACGAACGTCCCACCTTCACCAACACTCCGGCCGGGTTGGTCTTCGCCGGCAACGAAACGACCGACAAGGAGCCCATCGGCGTCACCAAGGTGCTCTATGGCATCGAGCAGACACAGCTTGAAGGCGTCCTGCTGCCCCGCGCTGTGCACTTGGTCATTGGCTCGCACATGGACGTACGTTTCAGCCTCAGCGGATGCAAGGTCGTCAGGACCAGGTGATAGCTACTACCCCGCGTAAAATTCGCTGCGTTTTCTGCTATAGAAGCCGTACACAAATAGTCCAATCACCAGCCACACGAAGAACCGAATCCAAGTGATGGCCGGCAGCCCGGCCATGAGCAGGATGCAGAAAAGCGTACTCAGGATCGGAATTATCGGCCCGAAGGGCACTCGAAACCCGCGCCGACGGGAAGGATCCTTGTAGCGAAGCACCATCACGCCAATCGAGACCAGTACAAACGCAAACAGCGTCCCGATGTTGGACATCTCCGCAAACGTGCCCACGTCGAACAGCCCCGAAGGAATCGCCACCAGGATACCTGCCACCCACGTCGCAAACGCGGGCGTACGAAATTTGGGATGAATGCTGGAAAAGATATCCGGCAGCAGCTTATCGCGGCTCATCGCGAACCAAACGCGTGCCTGCCCCAGCTGAAACACCAGAATGGAAGAAACCATTCCCACAATCGCGCCAATCAGGACGCCCAGCCGTACCCAGTGCAGCCGGTGCCCTCCCGGCTCAAGCGAGAGCCGCTTCAGCGCATTCACTACCGGCGCACCATCTCCTGCCACCGTCTGCCACGGCACCATGCCGGTGAGCACCGCCGCCACCCCAATGTAAAGGATCGTGCAGACAATCAGCGTCGCCACAATCCCAATTGGCACATCGCGCCGCGGGTTTTTGCACTCTTCGCTCGCAGTGGAAACAGAGTCAAAGCCGATATACGTAAAAAAGATGATCGACCCACCCGCCAGCACCCCGGGAAAGCCGTTCGGAGAAAATGGATGGTAGTTGGCGGGATGAATAAACGACACGCCAAAGCCGATGAACAGCAGAATCGCAGTGATCTTCACCAGCACCATGATGTTGTTGGTCCGGGCCGACTCTTGAATGCCGCGTACCAGCACCACCGTCAGCAGCAGCACCACAACGAACGCGGGGATGTCGAACCCAAAATGCCAGCCGGTCGCAAAGATGTCCTTGCCCGCAAGATCCTGCAATCCCAGCGGCAAATATGCCGGGGAAAGCCACTTGGGGTCCAGATGAATCCCCAGCCAGTCTAATAAGTCCACGATGTGGGCAGCGAAACCCACCGAGACGCTCATGTTGGAGAACGCATACTCCAGTATCAGGTCCCAGCCGATCATCCACGCCACTAGTTCGCCCAGCGTCGCATAGGTGTACGTGTACGCAGACCCCGCAATTGGAATCATGCTCGCCAGCTCGGCATAACAAAGCCCCGTCAGCCCGCACACAATCGCCACCAGCACCAGCGACAAAGCCAGCGCAGGCCCAGCACCTGGTCGCCCCGCCACCGCACCATTCGTGTGATGCACCCAGCCGATCACCAGGTCCAGGATGGGCGAGCCCTTCCAATCCGCCAGCTTAGCCGGATTCCCGCCAATCGCCGTCCCAATCACCGTAAAGATCCCCGAACCGATGACCGCGCCGATCCCCAGCGCGGTCAGCGAAACCGGCCCGAGCGTCTTTTTCAGCGCATTCTCCGGCTGCTCGGACTCGGAGATAAGCTTGTCGATGGACTTTGTGGCAAAGATTTGTCGGGGCAGGGTAATGCTCCTGAAGCATGGGGTTTTAACTACCACGTTACAGGAGAGACAAGGCACAGGCGCATAAAAGACTTGCGCTGCCCTGGGCGAAGATCCGGGCGGCGCAAGCTCCATCCTTCTGCTGAAGAGAACTATCGCTTCGACTGACCGCGACTCAGCTTCTTCACCTTCGCCTTGTTCTCACCGCGTGCGCCGGTGCGGGGCGCCTTGGGTGCAGCCTTCCTGCGGGCCGCGCGCTTGACCTTCTTGCGCTCGTCTTTGTCTGTAATGCTCTTGGTATTGGCCATGGAGATCTCTTTTCCGGAAAATTTGCTGAAGGGGCGGAGCGTCGCTTCAGAGACGCTCAAGCTGGGCGAACTTCTCCACCAGCTTTTTCACGCCGTGCTGTTGAAATTGTACTGTAATCTTGGCGTCCTCCCCATCCCCCTCGCGCTGAAACACGATTCCATCTCCGTATTTCGGGTGCCGAACTCGCGCCCCCTTGCCCAGCCCCGTCTTACCCATAGGCGCCGGAATCTCCAGCTTCGGCCGCGCATACTTCGCTCCCGCCGGAGCCCCACCCCGCGCCGCAAAGAAGCTTGCAATGTTGTCCAGCGACTTTGAGGGTGTTTGCTGCCCTGCAACCGGCCGCGCTGCCGGACGTCCGGTAGATGCTCCGCGTCCGCCCGACTGGTCCTCGTCCTCATAGCTGTAGTGCCGCTCCCCCGCAGCATAGGGATCTTCAGTCTTCTGCCCGAACCGCCCGCCACCCCGTTGCGGATAAGGCGTCGCGTACGCCGAGCCCGCAAAACTGCCCGCATACCCAAACTGCGGCTGCGCCGGCGGACTCCCCAGATCCTCCACCAGCCGCCCTGGAACCTCTTCGAGAAACCGCGAGGGTACCGAAGCCTCCGGCATGTCATTCCCATACCGCCGACGGTACCGAGCCCGGGTCATTACCAGCGTATCCATCGCCCGCGTCATCCCGACGTAGCAGAGCCGCCGCTCCTCCTCGAGCCCCGTGGGATCGGTAAACGTCCGCGAGTGCGGAAACAATCCTTCCTCCATCCCAGCCAGAAACACCAGCGGAAACTCTAGCCCCTTCGCCGCATGCAGCGTCATCAGCGTCACTCGAGCCTCGGCCGAGTACTGATCTGCATCGGATACCAACGCCGCATGATCGAGGAACTCCGCCAGCGTCTCCCCGCGCGAGCTCGCATCCTGCGCCGCATTCGCAAGCTCCTTCAGGTTCTCAATTCGCGAGAACGCCTCCGGCGTCGCCTCATCCTCAAGCGCCCGGATATAACCCGAGCGGTCATTCAAAAATTTGATCAACTCCGCCAGCGTCGCCGCATCACCCGGCTTGCGAAACGCGGCTCGCTCCTCTGCCGGCTCCGCCTTGGCCTCGCTCGCAACCGCCCGCCGAGCCGCCTCGGACGCAGAGCTTGCCGAGCTCTTCAACGTCACCGGAGCAAACGGATTGAAGCTCACCGCATCGATCCCATGCGCCGCATCCGAATCCGTCGCGTTCTCAGCTGCCAACGTTGAAATCTCCTCGGAAGGCCCAAAGTCAAACCCAAAATTGAAGCTTGTATCAAAGCTTCCGGCAGCGTGATAATCCGGTGCCTCACCCGGCCTCGCGTCTTCCGCATACGACTTCGGCGCAGATGAGTCATCTCCGCCGCCATCTGTATCATCACTCGTTATAAATGCATCAGGGTCGAAGGAATCATCCGGCTCCTCGATCTCCCCCAGCGCCACATCCTTCGAAAGCTTCTCCGCAAATCCCGGCCCAAGCATCGCCCGAGCGTCCTCAATCAGCCGCTTAAACCCGCTCAAAGCCTGCAAAGCCCGCGTCGGCAGCAGCTTGTCGTCGATCGCCCGTCCGATCGCATCCCAGGTGCTTATCCCCGTGGTCAAGGCCATCCGCTCCAGCGTCTCCATTGTCGTCTTGCCAATGCCGCGCGGCGGGGAGTTCACGCTACGCCCCAGCGCCACCGAGTCATGCGGATTCTGGACCAGCTTCAGATAGCTGAGAATGTCCTTGATCTCCGCCCGATCGTAAAAGCTGAACCCACCCACCATGTGGTACTGAATCTGATACCGCCGTAGCGCCTCTTCTACCAGCCGCGACTGCGAGTTCGTCCGGTACAACACCGCGCAGCGGGCCGGCTCATCCATCTCCACCTGCTGCGCCGCCCTCAGATACTTCTGGATCCGGTCCGCGATGAATAATGCCTCATTCTCTCCATCCTGAGCCTCATACAGCCCAATCAGCGACCCACCCTCACGCGCCGTCCAAAGGTTCTTGCCCTTGCGCTGCTTATTCTGCGCCACCACCGCGCTCGCACCCTCCAGAATCATCTGTGTCGAGCGATAGTTCTGCTCCAACCGGATCGTCTTTGCACCCGGAAAATCCTTCTCAAAGTCAAGAATGTTCTTGATATCCGCGCCGCGCCAGCTGTAGATCGACTGATCCTCATCGCCCACCACGCAGATATTGTTATGCTTTCCGGCCAGCAGCTTCATAAGCTCATACTGCGGCTTATTCGTGTCCTGATACTCGTCGATCATCACGTACTGAAACCGCCGATTATACCGCTCGCGCACGTCGGCAGATGACTTCAGCAGCCGCACCGTCTCCAGCAGCAAATCGTCGAAGTCCAGCGCATTCGCCTTCATCAACTCCTTCTTATAGATCTCGAAGATATGCGCGATCTTCTCCTCGATCGGATTGGTCGATGCTAAAAAATATTCCTGCGGATCAATCATGTGGTTCTTCGCCCAGCTGATCCGTCCCAGCGCAACCCGCGGCTTCAAGCTCTTATCATCGATCCCCAGCCGCTTCAACGCAGTCTTCACCACCGCCTGCTGATCGGTCTCGTCATAGATCGCGAAGCTCCGCGTAAGCCCCTTACCGTTCAACTGCAACGCCTCAATATCTCGCCGGAGAACCCGTACGCAAAAGCTGTGAAAGGTGCTCAGCAGCGGCTTGGCCAGCGAGCTATGCCCTAGGATCTTATCCACCCGCTCCGCCATCTCCTTCGCAGCCTTATTGGTAAAGGTCACGGCCAGGATAGAGTCCGCAGCGACAGCACGCTCCTCAATCAGATAAGCAATTCGGTGCGTCACTACGCGGGTCTTGCCGGATCCCGCGCCGGCCAGCAGAAGCACCGGCCCATCCACGGCCTGGATCCCCTGCTGCTGCTGGTCGTTCATATTTTCCAAGAGGCGCGACGGCATGAGGGAACAACTCCAGTCCTATTTTAAGCCAACGGCGAATGTGCATGGAAATAGACACTCGCGTCCGCTCACGGACGTCCCTGTGCGCGGCGCCTCTTGTTGAAAAAGGTTTGAGAACGTCTCGCTTTGCGGGAACTACCGTCAACCGCTTCACGTAAGAGAACTTCGACGAGCTCGACTGAACCATGGCAGCCTAACCCGTCGATCAAATCCGAACCACCAAGGGAACTCTCATGATCTTCAGCTCTCTCGCCCTCGTCCTGCTTGCCGCCATCCCGAACCTCGGCAGCCACGTCCACATGCACCCTCTCCCCGCGGACGGCCGCGTCGAAATTACCCTCGTCAACCACGGCACCCGCTTCTGCGACATCAAGGTGGACGGCCGCTCCTATGAGGTGGGTCTCAGCCACTCCGTCACCATCAAGGCACCGGCTGGCACCCTCGTCTACCTCGACAGCGCAGTCCCGTTCCACAAGCGCGGCGACGTGCTGGTGGCGCTCATGCCCGAACTGAACAAAACCACGATGAACCTCAACTGAGATAACTCATCCACCTTGAAGGAAGCGCACAAGCACCGGCACAGCCGAAGCGGTGGGAACCCATCAGCCACCCCTTCTCACCGCTCCTTTCAGCCCCGTGTCTCTGGCAGCCATATCGCTTTCATCCGGGCTTGATGCATCTGCACTAAGCTTTACAGTATGGCAATTCACAACGTGGCCGTCTTTTGCGCCTCCGCTGACGGAACCAACCCAATCTACCGCGAGCAAGCCGAAGAGCTTGGCCGCGCTCTCGCCGCACGCAACGTAGGTCTCATCTACGGCGGCGCAAAGGTCGGCCTCATGCAAGCCGTCGCCGACGCCACGCTCGCAGCCGGCGGCAAGGTCATCGGTGTCATCCCAGAGGTGCTCGTCGACCTTGAAGTCGCCCATCGGGGCCTGACCGAGCTGCACGTTACCAGCACCATGCACACCCGCAAGGCCCTCATGGGCGAGCGCGCCGACATATTCCTCATCCTGGCTGGCGGCTTCGGCACCTTTGAAGAGCTCTTCGAAGTGCTCGCATGGCAGACCCTCAAACTGCACAAGAAACCGATCCTGCTGCTCAACACCCTCGGCTTCTACGATCCCATGCTCGCCTTCCTTGACCACTGCGTCCGAGAAGGCATGTTGAAGCAGAAAAACCGCGAGATCCTCCTGGTAGCTAACACGGTAGAAGAAGCCCTCGCCAAGCTAGGTTTGTAAACCGCTGGGCAACACCCTAAACCCTCCCTGCGTCTCACGTGCAGTAGCGAATAAATGGCGAAGTCCACCACGCAAGAGTGAAGGAGTTATTATGGCAGAGCGGGAAGTCGTCCTGGATGAACCAACGTTGTTCGATGAGCAGAGTGAAGTGCTTCGGAAGACTACGGAACGAGCGGAGAAAGCGGAAGCCGAACTTGCAAAGTTGAAGACAAAACAGCCAGCCCCGCCCAAAACCTCAGACGCGGCCCTTAAGTCTCCGCCTACACCCAGCACGAAGATTAGTACCGCAGACGTGGAGGACGAAGAGGGCATCGAAGGCGAAGCTACATCGGAACCCATGCGGGGCGGGGAAGAGGAGCTTCGCAAAGACTCCATGATGGCCCATCTGCTCGACTCCCTGGCATCCGGCAAGGACATTGGCCACTACGGCCGCCTCACCTTCGCTATGGTAGCCCGCCACTTCCTCTCGCACGAAGAGGTACTCGAACATCTCATGCACGACAGAGACTTCTCGGAAGAAGACGCCCGCGTCATGCTTCGTCAGGTCGAAGGCCGCGACTACAACCCACCCAAGCGCGACCGAATCCTCGAATGGCAATCCCAGCAGGACTTCCCCATCCTGCCCAACCCCGAAGACCCGGACTGCGGCAACCTCTACCGTAACCTAAAGTTCCCTGATGAGGTGTACCAGCACATTGGACATTACCAGGAGGCGAAGCTGGAGTCTGGAACCTAGCCTCTCGCACCAAGCTCTCCGGCAATCGAATCCCATAGTGCGAGGCGTGCTTGAACCGCCTCCACTGCCGCATCCCGAGCCTCCTGCCACTTCACTGCATCATCCCCACAAAGATTGGCGACCATCTGCAGCGCCATCGGGCCATGCTCGTCGCCATCCACCTCGATATGCCGGTCTAGATACCATCGGAATAAGCTCAGTTGTCCGGCAAGCCGCTCATCCTGATCGCGAATAAAGCCCCGAAAGATATCCGGAATCAGGTCCTCGCGCCCAAAGGTAAAAGCAGCCGCAATGGCATGAAGCCGCCCCGTCTCAATCACCTGAAACGTCTCCCCGAGAAACCTCTGCGCCGCATTGGAGGCGCCGGCCGCCGCCAATGCCTCAACTGCCGGTCGTCCCGCACGAAGCTCGCGTAAAGCGGACTCAATCACTTTCGTCGAAGCCCCACATGCCTGCATTGCCTCCAAATAAAGCGCAAAGTGACTTACCGCCCGGCCTTTGTAGACATCAGACTCTTCGCCCAGCACAATCTCATTCACCAGCCGGCAGCTCGCAGCATCGCTCACCGGCAGCCACGGAACATCCACACAAGTCAGCCCGCGCTGCAGCGTCTTCAGCAAACTCATGAAATCCCATACCGCAAAGACATGCGTCTGCATAAATATTTTCACGTCCTCAACCGACTGAAAAGATCGATAGAGCGGATGCGATCCCAGCCGCTCATACAGCGGCTCTACTCTCGCCTTCAACCGCTCCATCTCCACTGCGGCGGTCGTCTCAACAGCTGTCTCAAGCATGGCTGGCCCGTTCTTTCTGGCACTCCCCGCACTGGCAAACCCGGCGAAAGTACTCCCAGGAGTAGATGCCGCTCTCATGCCCATCGTTCCATTTGAACCGCAGCGCGTACTTGCCCACCGGCGTCACATCAACAGGACGAGGAGGAGCTTGATACAGCACCAACGGCCCGCCGGGCTTCGGCTTCGGCTCACCCGGCTCCCGTCCATCCGCCTTGCGTTCTTCATTACACGTCGCGCAAGGGCAAGCGTCACGCAGCCAGCCAAAGCTCCACGAGCTCCAATGATTGTCCTTCCACTGGATCGAAACACCCGTGCCTTCCGACTTCATCACCCGCACCTTCACCGGAGTCACCGCGTTGGCGGATAAGGGCTTCTCCGCCTGCATCTCCTGCCGCGCTGTCTCTTCATTCACAATCCGAATTCCTTCATGACTCATAGCGAAATTTCACCGCCCAAAAATCAGGCCTCTTTCCAGAAGAAGTACGCGGCAATGACTACGCCGGACACAATCACGACTCCCCGCAGACAGCGGGATTCATTGCCCGTGCGTAACTAGCCCCACAAACCCGCCCACGCCCGCAAACACCATGGAGATGAGGCAGTAGTGCCACAGGATGCGTCCGCTCACGATAAACGTCACAATCGCGCAAAAGTTTGAAGCACAAGCGCAACCACCTTCAGCGCATTCAGCTGATGCATGGACTCCATCCCAAACACCGCCAGTACGGTCATCAGTAGAAAGCCGCCGCCCGCACCAAAGTAGCCGATGTAGAAGGTAATCGGAAGCATCGCCAGCGCCAGCGGAAGCACCGGAATCGGCGGCTCCTGGTAATGCTCGCTCACCGCTTTAATCGATCGAGCCCGCAGCCACCGCGACACTGGCCCCGAGACCCCGAAGATCAGCGACCCCGTTAACAGCAGCCAGGGAATAAGCCGCATAAACGTCGGTTGGCTTGTATGCAGCAGCACCTCCGCACCTGCCACGCCACCGATCAAGGAGGTGACCAGCACCGTCGGCAGCAGGTCCCGCCGCACATCCCCGTGCAGCGTCGCCAAGGACGTCAACTGCCCCGGCCAAAGCGCAACCGTATTCGTGGCATTCGCCTCAATCGGCGCTACCCCCATCGCCAGCATCGCCGGAAACGAAAGAAACGAGCCTCCACCCGCCAGCGCGTTGATGACGCCCGCCAGAAACGACGTGATGACAAGCCAGAGATACTGCCAATGCAGCGAGAGAGCAGAAAACATTCTCTCTCCATTGTATGAGCTCCGATTGCACCCTGCGAAAACAACCCCTAAACCAAGAGAACACAAGACCGCCCCGCCGCATCCGAAGCCTTCATGCCGGTCGCAAGCAATCCGCTAGAATCCATCCCAGAAGAGATCGCCACCCCACGCGACTCCGCCAAGGCCGCCGGCCTGCGTTACCTGCCCGACACCAAACCCGGCCTCGAACGCAAAAAGACCAGAACGGGATTTCGCTATGTCGACCAGCATGGCGAGCCCATCCGAGACGCAGAAAGCCTAGCCCGGATCAAGTCCCTCGCGATCCCACCTGCCTGGCAGCAGGTCTGGATCAGCCCCCTCTCCAACGGCCACTTACAAGCCACCGGCCGCGACGTCCGCGGCCGCAAGCAGGCCCGTTACCATCCCAAATGGCGCGAGGTCCGCGACGAAACCAAGTATGAGCGCATGATGCACTTCGGCGAAGCCCTCCCCCACATCCGCAAGCAGGTCGACCACGACCTTGCCCGTCCGGGCCTGCCCCGCGTCAAGGTCCTTGCCGCCCTAGTCCGCCTCATGGAGACCACCTTCATTCGCGTCGGTAACGAGGAATACGCCCGCACCAACCACTCCTATGGCCTCACCACAATGCAAAACCGCCACGTCGACGTCACCGGCGCCACCGTGACCTTCAAGTTCAAAGGCAAGAGCGGCGTCCATCACACCATCGGCCTCCACGATCGGCGCCTCGCCACCATCGTAAAGAAATGCCGCGACATTCCCGGCTACGAGCTCTTCCAGTACATCGATCACGACGGCAACCATCACGCCATCGACTCCGCCGACGTCAACGACTACCTCCGCGAGATCACCCAACAGCACTTCACCGCCAAGGACTTCCGAACTTGGGCCGGAACCGTTCTGGCCTCGCTCATGCTCCGCGAATTCGAGCCCTTCAGCACCAACACGCAGGCCAAAAAGAACATCGTCCACGCCATCGAGCAGGTTGCCGCAAGACTCGGCAACACACCCTCCGTCTGCCGCAAATGTTACGTCCACCCCGCCGTCCTCGACTGCTATCTCAGCGGAGAAATGATCGAAACCATCAACAAGCGGGTCGCCGAAGAAGAAGCGGAGGAAGAAGCGGCCAGATCCGCACACGATCTCCGCCAGGAAGAGTTAGCCCTCATGTTCCTGCTCAAGCAGCGTCTCAAAGCGTGAAATCAGGAACTTCAGGAGTCGCCGCAATCAGCCGCTGCGTGTAAGCCTCACGCGGCCGCTCACACACCTCCAGCACACCGCCCATCTCCACCACCCGTCCCTTTTGCATCACCGCCACCCGGTCAGACAGATACCGCACCAGAGGCATGGAGTGCGAGATAAACAGATACGTGAGCCCCAAACTCCGCTGTAGCTCCTTTAGCAGGTTCACCACCTGCGCCCCGACGGAGACATCCAGCGCACTGATCGGCTCATCGAGCGCCAGAAACTCCGGCTTCAGCGCAATCGCCCGCGCAATGTTGATCCGCTGCCGCTGTCCGCCGGAAAACTCATGCGGAAAGCGCCCCAGCACCTCCGAATCAAGCCCCACGTCCCGCATCAGCTCATCCAGCCGCTGCCGCACCGCATCCCGAGTAAATCCTCCCTGAATGGCAAACGGCTCCCCCACAATCTGCCGAATTCTCATCCGCGGATTCAACGCCGCATACGGATCCTGAAACACCATCTGAAACCGCCGCCGCATTGCCCTCAGCTCCCGCTTGCGAACCGCAAGCAAATCCCGGCCATCGAAGTCAATCTCCCCCCCACTCGGCTCGATCAGCCGCAGCATCAATCGCGCCACCGTACTCTTGCCGGAGCCCGACTCCCCCACCAACCCCAGCGTCTCCCCCCGCCGGATCGTGAAGCTCACATCATCCACCACCCTCGACGCCCCATACACCTTCGTCAGCCCATGCACCGCAAACAGCGGCGCTATTGTACGTTCGGCTTGTAGGGAAGGGAACTCAGACACGGCTACCCGATCTTAACACCCGGCCCTCAGCCCATAGATCGTTTGCAACGCTAGCACATCCTGCACGCAGGGTTGAAAAGCGCGTCCTGTACCAGCCTGCGGCGAAGCCCCCGGTTCAGTAAAATGACGGCCTCGAGTCCCCAAGACGCAGTCGAATGGCGGCACTACCACTCATGAGACCGTCTCGCCTTACCATACAACCCCGCATGGTACGAGAGAACCTAACTCCCGTCCACGCCCAGAAATCGAAGCCTTCCTGAAAGAAGACCCGCGCTAATCCACCTCTGGATGCAGCTTATGAAACCCCGTAAACTCCTGGTATGCCCGAGCCACCGCAGCCACCCGCGCATCCCCATATAGCCCCCCCAGAAACGTGATCGAAACCGGAGTCCCCGGCCCGCCCGCATTATCGACCGCCCCATCCACATCATTGGGCGAAGGCGGCGCATCCTCTCCACGCACTCCATTCGGCACAATGACCGCTGGATACCCGGTTAGATTTGTCGCCGTCAATTGCACCCCTTGCGAAGGCGTCATGATCACATCCACCGTCTTGAACAGCCCGTCCATTGCCGCAATCGCCAGAGTCCGCGCCCGCATCGCCTGCACATAGTCCACTGCCGAGTAGAACCGTGCCACCCGGAAATTATTCGGCCAATCGAACGGCATCTGCCCCGCCAGCAGCCTGTCCCTTCCACTCCGCGTCAGCGTATCGAACGCCGCCGCACCCTCCGCCTCGAGCACCGGAACCATCGCCGCAAACGGCAGCTTCGGCATCTCCACCGGCGTCAGCGTCACCCCCATCTTCGTCAAAGCACTCAACGCCGCGGCGTTATATTGAGCATCATAGGTCGCCCGTTCAAACCCCGCCTTCACCCTCACCTGCCGCTTTCGGAACGCCTCCATCTCCGCATCCCCACCCGTCGTAGGAGCCTTCAGCTCCGGCATCACCGGAGCATCGAACGCACTCTTGATAAAGCCGATGCGAAGCCGCTTCCAATCAAGCCCCGCATCCCAGTTGAACGCCGCCGGCTTTACCGCAAGATCGCGCCCATCTTGCCCGTAGATCGCTGAAAGCACCAGCGCGCAGTCCTCCACCGCCCTGCAGATCGGCCCAATCTTATCCATGCTCCAGCTCAGCGCCATCGCGCCCGTGCGCGGCACAAAGCCAAACGTAGGCCGCAGCCCCGTCACCCCGCACCGCGTACTCGGGCTTGAAATCGACCCCAGCGTCTCCGTCCCAATCGCAAACCCCAGACACCCCGCAGCCGTCGCACTCGCACTTCCCGCGGACGACCCGCTCGACCCTTGCCGCGTATTCCAGGGATTCCGCGTCCGCGCCCCCGCCTTCCCCAAACCCGCCGGATACCCCCAAAGATCCCCCTGCGCCAGGGCCCCCAGGCTCAGCTTCGCGATCAGCACCGCCCCCGCCGCATCGAGCCGCTTCACCACCTCCGCATCCTCCTCAAAATGCTGATCCTCGAACCCCGCCGCCCCCCATGTGGTCGGATACCCCTTCACTGCCAGCAGATCCTTGCCGCCCCAAGGAATCCCATGCAGCGGCCCGCGATACTTACCCGCTGCAATCTCCGCATCCATAGCCGCCGCCTGCTTCAACGCGCGCTCTTCGGTCAGCGTGATCACAAAGTGCAGCTTCGCATCCAGCCGCTTCAGCCGAGCCAGATACATCCGCGTTAGCGTCATCGAGCTTACCCGTTTCGTCCGCACCAGCTCAGCAAGCTCCCGCACCGTCGCATACGCCAACGTCTCAGCCGCCGCATCCTGGCTCTCGCCGCTCAGCTTCGCCGTCAACCCGCTCAAATCCGGAGCCGCACTCATCTTCAACGGGTTCTTCACCGTATCCAGCACCATTCCACCCGGAACTGGATCGAACACGACCGCCGGAGCCACGCTATTTGGCAGCGGAAGCTTCCGAATCTCGAGCACATCCTCCCGCTGCGCGTTCAACCCGTCAAGCATCATCGCCTTCTGCTCATCCGTCACCGTCAGCCCTGCGATCGCCGCCGCGTTATCGATCATCGCCG
The DNA here is from genome assembly GCA_964282815.2 of uncultured Granulicella sp. Lineage (GTDB taxonomy): Bacteria > Acidobacteriota > Terriglobia > Terriglobales > Acidobacteriaceae > Edaphobacter. Next base: position 1,375,321 of record CBDIOH010000007.1, on the reverse strand, counting down.
CCGTAATCTTCCCCAACGGCTTCTCAGCGCTCGCACTCGCCTGCCCGGCGGTGCCTTGTGCAGCCAGGGCCAGTAAAGCCCCTGGCAGGAGCGTCTGCCCCAGTCCAGCAGCAGAGGTGACAGCAATGAAATGTCGGCGGCTCAGAGCAGAAGCAGTACCCATGGGCCGATTATTGCATTTCTTGCCGACCCGTTGCCCCTGAATCCTGATCGAGGCAAGAGGCCCTCGCGAGATCACCGAACATGTGAAGGGCTCTCCGAAGAGAGCCCTTCACGATTGCGTTCGTGAATGGATTGCGCAAACCTTATCTCCGGAAGCCGCCACGGTAGCCGCCGTGGAAACCGCCATAGTAGCCGAAGCCTACGCCGAGTCCGACTGGATAGCCGAAGCCGTAGCCATAAGGGTAAAAGCCCCATGGATTCCCATACGCATACGCAGGATAGCCATCGTAGAAACCCTCCCCGTAGGCCGAACCACTGTAAGCTCCATCACCATGCGTACGATCGCCACCCAGCAGGTCCGCACTCAATTCATATGGATACGCATTAACCGCCTTCAGCTTTGCATTGCCAAAGAACGAGACCTGCTGCGTCTCCTTAACCTTCGTACCCTTTGCTTCGGGAGACTTCGTGCCGTCGAAAGCCTCAGCCTCTCCGTGCAACACACGAACGGTATTCGTGCTCGCATTAAAGGTATAAAGCCCATCCTTCAGCAGAGAGACTTGCCCACCTGGAAGATCCACCAGGATCTCCGAGTGGTCCGCCGGATGATGTACCGCAACATCCGCCCGCCCCTGCACGACACGCAACTCCGTCACAGCGCCAGACGCGTTCATGGTCTCAACACCATTGCTTACATCGCTGCGCACTGAAACACCCGGGTTCGGCTGCAAGTCAAAGATCTGCTGCGCACTTCCTTGATACGCTTGGTCTGGCCGAAGGACCGGCGCAACCTGCGAGACGGCCGGAGCATAGCCTCCGTTCGCCTCCGTGTACTGAGCCTGTGCAACCGAAGCCGCCGCTAAAGCTAAAATTCCGATACCAAGAGTCCTTTGCATTGTCCTTTACTCCTGTCCAATTAGACCCATCCGGTTCACAAAGGTTGCGGACATCACAGGTCCTGCCCGCGGCGCCAGTCCTGCATACAAGCGCTACAACTGCCATCTCTCCAGCCCCGCCTAACCCTTGTATCCTTTGTCAGAGGTCCTCGTTCCCCATGGCAGTTCTCCGCCCCCTGTTGGCCGCTACGTGTCTTCTCTTCGCCGCTCTCCCAGCCGCCCACGCGCAGAAACTTGACCCGGAGGGCCTCTCTCCCGCCGACGCCGCACGCCGCAATGCCCTGCTCCAGCCCGGCCTCGACCTCCTCAAGAAGAACGATTTCGACGCCGCCTACAAGGTCCTCTGGCCAGCCCGCAAGGACTTTCCCAAAGACCTCCTTGTCCTGCGCTACTCCGCCGAGTCGGCCTTCTACTCCAACCACAACTCGGAGGCCCTCGACCTCTTCAACCGCGCCCTCAACGAGCATCCCGCGCAGCCCTGGCCGCTCCGTCTCGCGCGCCTCCAGATCTACGGCCGCATGGCTCGCTGGGACGATTTCAACCGTGACCTCACCGCACTCCGTACCGCAAAGAAATCCGGGCAAGACCACCAACTCGACGACTCCTCCGGCTTCCTCATCGACGGCTTCGCTGCCGGCCCGCCAGACAGCCAGGTCAACGTCCAGACCATCGTCTTCCCGCTTCAATCGGATAAGTACCATACCCTCTACCGTTTCCTGCTGCCCAAATCCAGCCCCGCAAAAGCGTCCATTCAGGCCGGCGTCAACTCGGATGCGGGCGCGCAGTGCAACAACCCGGACTTTCGCCCCTACCTCGATCTTGAGTCCGACGACACCGACCAACCTGCCAACGTAGATCCGGGCAAGCGCGTCTACTCGCTCGACACCTATCCCAGCGCGTGCTCGCAAGGCCTCATCAAGTTCTATAAAGACGGCGAACCCGCCTATCAGGATGTGCGCACTGACGTCGTCAAAGCACTTTCAGCGACGCCGCAGAAGTAAAACTAGGTTCTGCCGGGCGGGCTTGCTGCGCGCGGAGCGGGGCCGTTGGTCAGGACACAAGCCTCTAAGCATATAAAGTGGCTTCAAACCGCAGAAAAGCCGCCTCATTCCACGCGTGAGTGGCTTTCTGCCACTGATCCCCTTGCTCCGCCAGGAAATTCGGGAAATCCATCCGGCAGTACCCCGTCCGCGCCGCGAAGTCGAACATAGCCTGCGCCGTCCCGTCCAGATACAGCACCGCCTGCAGTCCATCCTTGGACCATTCCACGGAAGCAAGCCGTTCCGCCTCCGGATTCTGCATCGTCCCCACGTTATAGATCAGCATCGCATCCAGGATGCTCTCCTCCTGTGTCGTTTGCGAGCGGTCGCAAGCATAAAAGTAACCCGCAACTCCCTCATCCTCAAATACCACCGTCCACGGCACCGCCGTCGAGTTCACAGAAAGAAACGCCCGTCCAGGCCGAAAGCTAAGCGACTCCATCCCTTCAAGATACACTCGAACCTGGGCCCAAACGCCCTCAGTGCAAGCCCCAGCATGAGTCTTCCCAGAATCCATATCGGCCCACCCCAGCGCGTCGCCGCCGTCCTGCTCCTCCTCTTCCTCGCGCAATGTCTTTATGTCATTAACCACCAGCAGCCGTCCCCGGATGACTACCGCTACGCTCGCTGCGGCCGCGAGATGTGGGAGCGGCCCAGCCCGCTCGCCGGCTACTTCACCACCTGCGGCAATCTCCACGGCGATGGCACCTTCGCCTACCGCGCCGCCGCCCTTCCCCTCACCGTCAACCGCCTCGCCCTGCTCACCCTGGATCGCTTCCGCAAGCCGGAGAACCGCCTCTACGCTGCCGGTGGCCTGCAAGGCTCGGTCTGGGACTCTCGCCATGAGATCTCCCTCACCGCCGTCAAGTGGCTCATGCACCTGCCCTTCGTGCTCTTCGCCGTCTGGCTCGGCGGAGGCCTCTGGTGGGTTGTGCGCCGCCTCTTCGGCAACGAAGGCGGCTTCCTTGCGCTCGCCCTTTACACCTTCTCACCCGCCATCCTGCGTGCCGCTGTCACCCCCAACAATGAAATCCTCGCCGCCTGGGGCCTTTACGGCACCGTCTACACGGCCATGGGCGTCGCACACGCCCTCCAAGGCCCACGCCGAAAGTGGCGACCCCGCATCGCGCTCCTCACGCTCGCTCTCGGCCTCGCCAGCGCGGCCCATCTGCTCGCAGGCATGTTCGGCTTCGTCGCCCTCTTCATCTTCCTCTTCTACCTCGCCGACCGTCGCCGCTCCGCCGTCATGCCCATCATTATCTACACCGCCATCGGTGCCTTGGTCATCCTCTTCGCAGCCTTCTCCTTCCGCCCCGCGCCCTTCTCTTACGTCTTCACCGGCGGCGGCGGCCGCTTCTGGTTCTCGCTCGATGGAGCCCGCACCCTGGCGCTCACCCCCAACAACTGGCCCATCCTAATCGCCGCCCTCGTCTCATTGGTCATCTACGCCGGTTTCCGCCGCAGCCGCTACTTTGGCAACACCGCCCCTCTCCTCACCTTCCTGGCCATCCTCCCGCTCGAGACCACGCAGGTGTTCTCTGCGCCCTGGCTCTGGGCGCTGCCGTTCCTGCTCACCTTCATCGGCGGCGTCTTCGCCGACGTGCTCGAAACAAAACACCGCAAGCTTTTCCTAGCCCTCGCCACGCTCATCCTTCTCCTGCAAGCCGCCGTCTCCCTCACCACTCTCCCCCACCTGACCTAAGCCGACCAACGGCAGGACCACGCGGAGCCCACTACAAGTCACGGCGTGACGCCCCGCGCGCAGCGGGCCCGTCCAGCAGGACGAACGCGCCGTACAATCATGGCATCCAACCGTTCGACTCTCTGAGGACCCGATGAACGCCCGTTCCCTGACCACTGCCTGCGTCCTCTCCACCCTGCTCCTGCCCATCGGCTGCAAGCCTCACCGCAAAACCACCTCCTCCCCCAAATCAGCCGATTACGCCAACAAACTCCGTCCCATCGTCGCCTCCCAGCACATCCAGGTCATGCACTGGCCCAACTTCCAGGACTTCGAGCCCCTCGTTCAGACTTTCTACGACGACCGCAACTACGAGGTCGCCTGGCTCGACGACAATCATCGCCCCACCCGCCAGGCCACCGCCTTCATCGAAGCCTTCCAGCACTCCCCTGAAAAGGGCTTGCTCCCCGCCGACTACGACGCCGACCTCTGGAGCGCACGCGTCCAGAAACTCTCCCACGGCTCCGACGACGACATCGCCCAGTTCGACGCCGTCATGACCGTCTGCGTCATGCGCTACATCTCCGACCTCCGCATCGGCCGCATCAATCCCACTCAATTCAACTTCGACATCGACGCCCAGCAAAAGAAGTACAACCTTCCCGAGTTCGTCTCCGACAACGCCGTCGACGCCGACGACGTCCCCAAGCTCATCGCCTCCGTCGAGCCCGACTCCGACCAGTACCGCAAAACCGAGCAAGCCCTCGTCCACTACCTCCAGCTCGCCAAACAGCAATCCGCTGCCAACCCCGAACCCCTCCCCACCCTACCCGCCCTCATCACCCCCGGAGGCCGCTACCCCGCAGCCGACGCCCTCGCAGCCCGCCTCCAGCTCGAAGGCGACCTCGAAGGCACACCCGTAGAGACCCCCGACTCCGAAACCGCCAAACCCCTCGGCGGCCCAACCCCCGAAGCCCCGGACACCGGCGCAACCCCCACCACAAAGACCGGCAAGGCAAAAGCCTCGCTCGGCAAAGCCCTCTCCAACGTTCAGTCCAAGGTGAAGGACGAGTACCGCACCCACACCCATAAAAAATCCTCGACCCCGGACGAATTAGCCGCTCCCGCCACGCCACCCCACGTAGCCTCCACCATCTACACTGCCGACCTGGCCGCCGCCGTCAAGCACTACCAGGCCCGTCACTCCCTCACCGACGACGGCAAGCTCACCCCCGCCACCATCGCCTCGCTCAACGTTCCCCTCACCGCCCGCGTCACCCAGCTCAACGACACTCTCGAGCGCTGGCGCTGGCTCCCCAACGACTACGTCAATGCCCCCCTCATGGTCAACCTGCCCGAGTTCGTCCTGCGCGGCTTCTCCGGCAATACCGCCTCTGACCACAACCTCGACTTCACCATGAAGGTCGTCGTCGGTAAAGTGGTTGGCGAGCACCAGACCCCTGTCTTCGCCCACATGATGAAGTACCTCATCTTCCGCCCCTTCTGGAACGTGCCTATCTCCATCATCAAAAAGGAGCTCACCGGCCACATCGATAGAAGCGGCGTAGGCTACCTCGCTGCGCACAACTTTGAGACCGTCGACAGCAAAGGCCAGCACGTCGAACCCTCCGCCGCGCAGATTGAGCACGGCGGCGTCATCGTCCGCGAAAAGCCCGGCCCCAAGAACTCGCTCGGCCTCATCAAGTTCATGTTCCCCAACGAGTACGATATCTACCTCCACTCTACCCCGCAGCCGGAGCTCTTCAGCCGCTCCCGCCGCGACTTCTCCCACGGCTGCGTCCGCGTTCAGCACCCCGACGAACTTGCCGTCTGGGTCCTGCGCAACACCCCTGGAGATTGGGACCTTGACAAGGTCCAGGACGCCATGAACAACGGGGAAGATAACAAGACCGTCTCCCTCGCCAAGCCGATCCCCATCGTTATCTTCTACGCCACCGCCAACGTCGACGACGAAGGAGCCGTCCACTTCTTCGACGACATCTATGGCTACGATAAGCAGCTCGAAGATGTCCTCTCAAAGGGCCGCCCGTATCCCACACAGAACCAGAGGATCAACCCCAACGCCCACGGCGACACCGCGTAGCGGGTGCGTCGTGCAGCCACGGCTCTCATCGGCAGCCCCTAACTAGCCGCCGCAAACCCTATGGTAACCAGCGTCACCACCACCCAGAACCCCACCACGATCATCGCCGACTGCATTACCGTCTTCCGCGTAATCGTCGCCATCCCTAGCACCGTCAATCCCAGCGTCCAAAGCTGAATCAGATCCAGCCGGTTCGCCAGTGCCCGCACCACCGGACTAGCATCCGGCATGTAGTACGCCGGATTCGTCCCCACCGGGTTCTTGATGTCGAACGCCTCCGCGTTCCCGCCAAACAGCAGCATCACTATCGTTAAGATGTTCGTAATCAGGTACGGCAACGCGGCATAAAAGCATACCGCCATCACCTGCCCGAACTTCGCCGTCGCTCCGAGCCCAAAGTTGAAGCTGCCCCAAAGCACCAGAGCATAGAAAGCAAACCCCACAACCAGAAACACCGGAACCGCATACGTAACCGACTGGGTAATCTTCACCCCAATCGCGACTCGCTTCGCCCGCTCATCCGGCGAGAGTTGGTTCAACGCGTCCTCCTGCTTTGGCGCATTGTGCAGCTGATTCTCATACACCCGTTCAAACCCCACCTGCTTGGCCACCGTGTAATTGGACGCACAGCTGAACACCACCATTAGCACAAACGGCAGCCACCAGCTCGCACTCCGCAGAATGTCTGTAAACGTCTTCGTGGGCGCCATAAACGCATCCACCACCCGCTCCACCTGTCCTAACCCTTGTGAAGACACCGCCCCCGCTATCGCACCCGTTGCAGTCTCAAACGCCATAACTCACGCTCCTTCGGTATGCGACAGATTCTAGCTCCAAACCTCCAGATCGCAACCCAAAAAGCAGAAGGCCTCCCGCAAGGGAGGCCTTCGATTCACCCAGGCGAGTTCCGCCTCTACATCGCCACGCCGTGCGACTTCTCTTCCTTGCGCCGCTCGTTCTCCTTGCGTGCCCCCATCGACTTCTGCGCCCACATATCGGAAGCCTGCAGGTCCGCCTTGATCGCATCCTTGTTGCCGCACTCCAGATCCGCCTTGCGCCGCTGCATCAGGCTCAGATAGGTCATCGCCTCTTCGTACGTGGGGTTCATATCGACAGCCTTCTGCAAATACTGAAGCCCCTCGGTCACCAGAGGGGTATTCTGACTCACCAGCGTCGCGCAGTTGGGTTTGCTCAGCTTGATATTGCCCTCGCCATCATCCGACGGCAAACCCTGGCCCTTCACCATCTTGGTCGCGTTATCGAACGCTTCCTTCCAATCCACCTGCCCAATCGTGTAGTACGCCTCGGAATCGTTCGGGTCCACAGAGATCACTTTGCGCTCATCGTCTTTCGCCTGCACAATCTTGCCCGTGATGCGGTCAATGGACGCGATCTGCCGCAGAGCCGTCAAGTTATTCGGATCGCTCTCAAGCACCTGCGAAAACATCGCCCGCGCTTTATTGGCAAAGTTCATATTCTCCGGTGTATTCAGATTCGGCACCACCTGCGAGCTGTACGTCGTCCCCAGGTACAGCTTTGCATTCTCGTTGGAGGGGTCAATGTTCACCGCGTTCTGGAAGTAGTTCGTCGCATCCTCATACTTCGCGTTCTTGAATGCAGCGACACCCTTGTTCAGCTGGTCGCCGGAGCGGAGACGGGCGCATCCCGTAGCAGACAACATAAGGGCCAGGAGGCCGGCGGTCACCGGAACTCGTGCAATCAGTTTCATCAGGCGTATTTCTCCTTGGAAGAGGCGCAATGTCAGCTTTCGTCGATCATACAGGGGATCAAGTCGACCGCTCGCGGTTGATTGTAAAGGCTGGGATGCTACTTCTCCTAGAACTGTCTGCAATCCCCCAAAAGCACCAGTCATAATCGCCTGTTGAACCCGCAACAAATCCACACGCTATGCTTCAGCCAACCATGACAAAGGGCCGCTCCGGTCAAGGAGCAGCCCACTTATCAAGGCGATTGTTCGTGTCCTCACCGCGAAGCGTCGAGAACGGAAGAAGTTCAGTCGCCGGAGACGGTCTCTTCAATCTGGCTGACCACTTCCACACCAGCCTGCGGAGCAGGTGTAATCCCGCCCAGCCCGCCGATCGCCCCGAGCGGGACAAACCCGCCCTCCGGAGCCTTTTCGCCCAGCACTTCCTTCCGATAGAGAGCCGCCATCTTCGCGTTCTCCGCCTCCTGCTTCATCTTCAGGTCGCGCGCCCGGATCTTCTCCTCGCGCGCATTCTTCGCTACACCCGTCTTATCGAACGTATCGTTCGCAGCCGAGTTGACGTGAGAATCGTTCAGCACAAGGTCGTAGCTTGACTCCTTCTCAAGCCCAACCTTCTTGCCGCCCGCAAAGATCTCATGCCGCCCATGCTCCTCGTACCACTTGGTCAGGGTGCTCGTCATGTGCATCTTCTCGATGATGTTGCGCCAGCCCACACCCGTGTTATACGCGCAGAAGCTGATCTCGCCCTCCTGCGTCGCGTACGGGATAATGCATTGCTCGGTCCGGCGGAAGTCGTAGTTGAACAGGTCCTGGAACCACATGCCCGCGATGAACAGGAAGTTCCAGCGATCGCCGCGGCGCTTTTTGATGTCTTCCATCGTGCGATCGGCCGTTACCTTGCCATAGCTGCGGCCCGTCGCGCCGAAACTCTTGTCGAACTTCTCCAGCAGGTCCTTGATCTTGAAGTGAGTCGGAGCCATGCTCGGCGTATAGTTACGGAGTAGCGCAAGCGTCACACCGATAATCGACAACCACTTGCCACGTGCAGCGTCGTTGATCCGCGCCACGTCCTTCGCCAGACGATCCGCATTGATGAACGCCGTAACCGGAACCGCTTCCTTGGTCTCCTTGTCGATCATCAGCGCCATGGAGATTCCGCAGTTCGGATGGCAGCCGCAGGAAAGCTGGCCCCAGTCGCGATCCGGCCCATGGACTAGGTCGGCCCAGTCGGAGAACGTGGACATAAAGCTGATCGGGAACCAGTCCCGTGTCGGCTCGCCCATGCCGGTCTGATTCTTTACATCATGCGCAAGGTGCGAAAGGGTATACCGCTGCGCCAGCCGCCGCTCGTCCGAAATTGCTTCATCGCGCCCGGTAAAGCTCACCGGCTGGAACGAAAGGAAGTTGATCTTCTTCGGATTATCCAGCGCAAACTCGATAATGCGTCCGACCTGCTCATTGTTGATGCCGTTGATGATCGTCGTCACCGGAACGATATCGACGCCGGCCTCATGCAGGTTATGGATGGCCTGCAGCTTCACGTCGAACGCGTTGCCGACCTTGCGGTGCGAGTTCGCCGCATTGCCGATCCCATCGAACTGCAGGTATGCATAGCGCAGACCCGCATCTGCGGCGGCCTTCGAGAACTCCTTCGACTTGGCAAACTCAATGCCGTTCGTAGCCGCCTGCACCGAGGTGTAACCCACCTTACGGGCGTACGCGACAGCATCCAGAAAGTACGGGCTCAGCGTAGGTTCGCCTCCCGAGAACTGAACCGACATCTGCCGCCGAGGCTTGATCGTCACCGCGTTGTCCAGCATGGTCTTGATCTCATCCCACGTCAGCTCATGCACAAAGCCAACCTGGTTCGCGTCCATGAAGCACGGATCGCACATCATGTTGCAGCGGTTCGTTAAGTCGATCGTCAGCACCGAACCGCGTCCATGCGTCACCGTCGATGTCCCGTGATTGTGCAGCTTCTCGTCATTGTGGGCGCGAATATCGCGTCCCGGGAAGACCTCTTCCAGGTGCTTGAAGAAAGCCGTATCGATCGACATCAGATCCTCAAAGTGACCGTGGATCGGGCAATCCTTCACCATCAGGATCTGGCCATCGCGCTCGATAATCTGCGCCTTGATTTCGCCGACCTTCTCGTTCAGCAGAATCTCATGTGGTAGCTTACCGTCCACAATCTGCTGCCGAATGGCGGGAACGCACTTAGGGCAAAGCGAGTCAGTCGTGCGCGGCCAACCGAGCGGCGGCTTCTCCTTCTGGTAGCTCTTGAGCAGCGGCTTGTCGCTCCACTTCGGGGTGAAACTCGCGTTGGGGCTGATCTGGTTCAGACGGCTGAACACACTCCAACCCGCCTTCGCCACCTGTACAAGGCCGTTCTCAAAAAGCTTTGCTGGCTTTCCCTTTGCCATCTCTGGTCATCTCCTGAAATTCTTGATCCTGCTTGTATTCGTCCCGCTTGAACTCGTCTCGTATTTCGCTGAATGTGTGCTCTGATGCTATTGCTTCGCCTGCGCTCCGACAAAGTGATGACGTTGATTCCATCCCGTCATCCTGCCTCACAGCACATCGGCGAACGTTCCTTCTGCCGGTCTAAGCCTATAGTTGCAGTGCCCATAAGAGAAACGCGAAAGCAGCGAACGGCGCAAGACTGCATTAAGCGGTAACTAATTCAACCCCGCCGGAACGCCTTCCGTGCCGTCCTCCGACTTCGCGCCGTTTTCCCGTTGGTCGCTACAGACTTCATCCCGGCTAACGGAACGGCCACGCGAAGCAATCACAGGTCACGAAGTGATCGCAGCCCGCGCAGCGGGACCGTCCGGCAGGACACGCGTGTCCTCACTTCAAAGCCTGAAACTCAATCCCGCTCGGCGCGTCGATCGTATGATAAATCCGCTCCGTCGCCGGCTTGAAGTCTTCCGCCTTCGCCTTGGAGATATCCACAAACGTCTGCGGATTCAGATCCACCACTGGAAACCAGCTGCTCTGCACCTGCACCATAATCCGATGCCCTTTTAAAAATGTGTGGTTCACCTGAACCATCGTGAACTCCACCGGCTCAACCTGCCAAGGCACAAACGGCTGCGGGTTATAGAGGCTGTAGCGGAACTTCCCCCGGATCGGTTCCCCCCGCACCAGCTGCTCATACCCCGCCATCAGCGGAGCCGGAACCTCTACATCGGCCAGCCTCGCGCCTGGTGCTCTGGGAGTTCGCGGCGCCTCCATCTGCGGATAAACATCAATCAGCTTCACCACAAAGTCGGAGTCCGTCCCGCTCGTCGCCACATGCAGCTTTGCCCGTAATGGCCCCGCAAACGTCACATCCTCCGTCAGCACGTCCGTCTGGTACGTCAGCACATCCGGCCGCGTCTGCGCGAAGCGCTGATCCGCCACCATGTACGTCCGGTTCGGACCCGCATCCGCCGCAAACGACACCTCCGGCACCGGATGCGCCGGATCGCTCCAGTACGCGTCAAACCCCGTCCCCGCAGCCTTCGCCGTGGGCCGATCAAACGAGAGCTTCCCCTCCGCCCCAAAATAAAGCGTCCGCGGCTTCGACCCCGGCGGCGGCCACGCCGGATAGCTCCTCCAGACATTCGTCCCCGTCTCGAACACCGTAGCCTTCGCCAGCTCTGGCAGCGGCGCATCCCTTAAATAATGCTCGAAGAAAGGAAACTGAATCTTCTCCCGAAAATAATCTCCCGTCTTCGACCCAAACCGAACCTCCCCAATCCGCTCCCCATCCAGCGCCCCCCAACCGCCATGGACCCAAGGCCCAATCACCAGCCGATTCTCCGCCTCAGGGCTCTGTTCCCCAATTGACCGAAACGTCTTGTGCGGCCCACTTAAATCCTCCGCGTCGAACCACCCGCCCACGTTCAATACCGCTGCATGAATGTTATGCAGATGCCGCGAAATATCCCGAGCATCCCAGTAAGGGTCATAGTTCGGATGATCCATCTGATCCGCAAACAGCGGATTGTCCACAAACGCCTTCGCCTTGCTAAGCGGCTCCCACTGCGTCAGATATTCGTTATAAGCGTCGGCCGAGCTCTTCGGTGTCCTCATCACCTGCCTGGCCGCCTCGGTCGTCGGCCCAGCCTGAGGCTGAAAGCTCAGATAGAAATCGTTCGCCTCCAGCATGAACGCCCCGTTGTGATACGCGTCATCGTTATCATGCAGATCGGTCACTGGAGCCTGCGGACTCGCCGCCTTGATCGCTGGATGCCCATCAATGATCGAAGCCGAGGTATAAAACCCCGGATAGCTGATCCCCCAGAGCCCCACCTTGCCATTGTTGTGCGGCACATTCTTCAGCAGCCACTCCACAGTGTCGTACATGTCGGTGGACTCGTCATGCTCGGTCCCCTTCGGATGATCGATGTGCGGCGTCATCTCCACCCATTTCCCCTCCGAGCCGTATCTTCCCCGCACATCCTGGTACACGAAGATATATCCCGCCTCTGCAAGCGAAGTCGAAGGCCCGAGCGACGTCCGGTAAGCCTCAGCCCCATACGGCGCCACCGAGTAACAAGTCCGCGTCACCAGAAACGGATAGTTCCGGCTCGTATCCCGAGGCGCATACACCGTAGTAAACAGAGTCACCCCATCCCGCATTCTCACGTGATACTCATGCTTCTCGTAATGAGCCTTCACATCGAACGCCGAGGGAGCCTGTTTCGGAGCCTGGCTTGGAGCCTGCGCTCGCCCGCTTACGCCCACCAGCAACCCGCACACCATCAGCAACACCACACCCGCGCCATACCGAGCTCTCGTCATCCCAGCAGTCTACCGCTCGCCCAGAGAGGACGCACACTATTCCTGATCCTTCGTCTTACAACGTCCCATTCGCCGCAATCTGGTTCAAGATCTGCTGCACAAACACAATTCGCACGTGAAACCGTCGCGCAAAATCCGGCAGAAACTCCGTAATGATGTTGTTCACCGGATCTGTCGCCAATCCTGTCATAAACCGCGCCACCGTCGACGGCCCATTCCCATGCACCCCCGGCACGTATAGATTCGCAATCATCGCCGACGCCGGATACGTCACAAAGTTCTCGTAGTTTGGCATCGGCCGCCCATCATCATGCTGCGAGATCACCGTATGCTTCAGCGCATGACCTACCCGGCGCCAGTTCGAAGCGTCCGGCTCCCGGTAATAATGCGGATCCTGGTGCACCAGCGAGCACATCCCGTACGTCCCGATAAACTCACCCGTCGCATCCTGCACAAAGCTGTACCCCACATCGCGCCCAAAGCCCTTCATCCCGGGTCCATACGCGCTGTGCGAGTTGATCCCCACCGTAAACCCAGCATTCGCTGTAATCGTCAGCAGGTTGAACGGGTCCACGATATCCCGCACCGCCAGAATCCCCTTCTGGCGCGAAGTCAAAGGCAGAGGCTGCGGACCATTTAGAAACTGCTTATATGTTCCAGCCTTAACGTTGCAGGGATTCTGGGCACTGTCTTTCTGATCCTGGGTTAATCCAGCCGTATCCGCCGGGTTTACCGAGGCTCTCGGATCACACGGGGGCACCTTCTGCGTCGCCGTGCCATCCTGCAACTCTCCAGGAGAGTCCGGAAGTGCATCCCGGAGTGCATCGGCGATCGCCAGTACCGGACGCTGCAAGCCCCATGCAGGCAATCCAGCCAAGACCATCAACCCAGCAACCCAGACCCGGCTCATACGGCGTCCTCACCCTTAAGCTATATCGGCGCAGGCGGAATGTCGTTCGCTTCTTGCTCTGGCCCGTTTAGTCAGAATTCTTATGCAAGTGCGGCGTCGTGAAGCCATTTGGAAAGAATTCGTTGACCACATAGCCCAACGCGTCACCGCCAATCGATCCACCCCACGTCCGCATCACTTCCGTAAAGCCCCGATTTATTGGCGGGTAGTAAAACTGTGTCATGGCCGAGCCGCCCAGATCCCCGCCAAGATTAGCGAAGTTGATCGTTCTGTGGCCGCCGTCCGTTCGGGTAATCAACCCGCGCGTCCCTGAATAGAACAGGCGCGAGAAGAACGGATGAGTCGATCCCATCCGGTAGTAGCGAGGATCCTGATGCAGAATCGGCGCAATGACCGAGTCCGAAAAGATGTTTTCAGAAGAAGCACGAGCCGCTGCGGCGCCCAGCCGCTGCGCAAATCCCTTGCCTGTCTGTCCATAGTTAGGACTGTTATTAAAAACCTGCTCATATCCCGCGCTGATCACCCAACCAGCCACGGAGCTCAGCGTCGCATTCTCCCGGATGCCAAGTAGCACCTTATCCGGAACCGTCAGCCGATCCGCCTTCTGTCCAGGCTCGATCACCTTATCGAGATGACTCGCAGCCTCGCTGCCCGCCGGGGCATGGTCGACATGGGCGTCTTGCCGGGCACCGCTCCCGTCAGGATCAGACGAATTAGAGCTGTTAGAACTCGAAAAACCCGGAGAATCCGGCAGTGTAGCAGCCGCGGCCGCCGTCAACATGGCTCCGGCCGGAACCTTGACCTCCTGCGCGGCTCCTGCTTGTCTCAGCAAACCTGCGGCCAGTGCCGCACCCGTCAGTCCTCTGAAAAAAGAAGAAAGCGCACCCCGAGTTAGCAGATCACAAACCCGTACCGCATCATATTTGGACAAGACGTTCTTCCTCGTTCATTCCGACGCCTTATTGTGTGACTGGACGCCCCAGTCTGCTGCTTCCATGCAAACAGTCTGCTGCTTTCATGCGAACAGGTTGATTTGTGATTAGACGCCCCAACGCGGTCTTAGTTGTATCTCGCCTTCCCCCACCTATCCGTCCGGAGTTATCAACTCAGCACCGTTGCGGGAATTTATCTAGAATCCTCCTTCCCAGCTCCGCATACTGACCCCAACAACACGTCTAATCCGCAGTGGGCTGACGCAGTCCCTTACCCGTGAGGCTCCCCAATGAACTCCACCAACCTCGAACAAAAACTCCGCGAAGCCGCCGCCCACGTCGAAGACGACCTTAGGCGACTCATCACTTACGTCAACGACGAGGTCGTCCCCGACGTCCGCCGCAACTCCTCCGCCGCCCTTCGCTCCGCCGCCGCAGAGATCGACCGCCTCGCGCGTCGCATGGAAGAAGCCAATCGAACCCCACCGCCGCCAACCAAGCCCTGACGGGTGCCCCATTCTTTGCAGCGTCACCGCAAGGGATGGGGTATCGGGCAAAGCCCGATGCCCTCGCTCGCTATCCATGCCCCACCGCCGCTCAAGCCCGCCCCTCACCCGCCTCAGCCTCTTCGTCTGCCTGCTCGCCCTCACCGGCTGCCACCACTCCCACACCACCTACACCGCCAGCGCCCCACCCCCGCCGCCCATCTATACCCAAGCGCCGGTGGAACGCCCCCGTCACCCAACGACGCCACCATTAAGCCCCGCCCCAAAACAAACCACCCCGGACGACCTCTCCACGCCCATCTCTGCCGAAACCGGTCTCGCCTCCTGGTACGGTCCCCCTTACCACAACCGCCAGGCAGCCGACGGCAGCATCTTCGACCAGAACGCCCTCACCGCAGCCCACCGAACCCTCCCCATGGGCACCACGGTCCGCGTCACTAATCTGGCGAATGGTCAAAGCGTCACCGTCAAGATCACCGACCGCGGACCCTTCGTCACCAACCGCATCCTCGATCTCTCTCTGGCAGCCGCCAAATCCATCGACGTCTACCGCGCCGGCGTCGCCAAGGTCCGTGTCGAGGCTTTCCCGCACCTCTCCGCCGACCCGGCCGGCCGTTGGTGTGTACAGATCGGAGCCTTCCTCACCCAGGAAGAGGCCATCCAGACCAAGAACGACCTAGCCAGCCGCTTCACCGCCTCCAAGGTCATCCAATTCCAGGGCCCCACCGGCTTCTGGGTCCGCATCAACCCCACCCACGCAGACCGCACCACCGCTACCACCATCCTCGAGGCCATCCACCTCCCAGACGCCGACCCTTACCTGGTGCGCCTCAACTAGGAAACTTCGCGGCTTTCAATGCGGAGCCGCATAGTACGGCAGCTTCTGCTGTTCCTCGTTGGCCCTTTTCACCCCGATATCCCCGAAGAGAAGACTCGGCGCAATCACCGTCTCCGGCACCGGCCCCAGCGAGTTCGCCACATACGCATCATCCCCAACCGCGAGCACATCGGACCGCAGACTCCGGTTGTCCAGCTCATCGAACACCGCTCCGCGGACCAGCTGCTTGGATCCGTCCGGATGCACCCGGTAGAGCATCCGGGGCGCGCTCTCTCCGCCCATCGTCTCCACCTCGTAGACGTCGCGGCTCTGCTCTTTGGCCAGCGCCACCAGCTTCGCTTCCATCTGCCCAGCCGGCGTAGGATTCACTCCCTTGAACACCATCACTCCCGCTCGCGCCCGCGCTGCCTGCCCCGGTGCTGCCCGTCCATGGCCGTTCGAAGTTGCAAAATCCCGAATCGGCGTCCGCCCGATCAGATACCGTTCCAGCTTGCCCTTTTCCACCAACTCCACAGGCTTCGCCGGAACACCCTCATCGTCCACGTCGTAAGCTCCCACCAGCGACTTGCCCTTAAAGGTCGCCTCCAACGGATCGTCGACGACGTCCAGCATCTCCGGAAGCACCTTCGCCCGGAAGCTCGAACGATACGCTCCTTCCGTCCGTGAAGCGGTTCCCATCTCCGGCCTCGTCGCCTCCACATTCGGCACAAACAGCCGGTTCAGCACATCCGCCGAAGCATCGCCCGAGAACAACACCGGTCCATGAAAGTCCTCCGCATCCGCCAGCGGAGCCCTCCGTAGCGTCTCATAGCTCAGCACATCGTCGACAACCCGCTTCCGGAAAGCCTCGGCATTCTCCAGCTCCTTCGCGGCTGCGGCGGTTGTCCCGTTATCCCGCCCCAGGCGCATCCCATCGTCCGCTTGCCCGCCGACCGAATAGTTCGCTGTATATCCGGTGTATCCATGCCGCAGCACGGTCCCCTCGCTATTGACCAGGTAACGGTTCACCGCCAAGCCACGCACACTCGCGCTGGAGTACTGCACGGTCTCCGCCGTGGTCTTCAGCGCGGGATCGGTCAGGAACAGCCCGCTCGCCTCCGCAATGCGCTTCTTCCACTCCCCTTCATCCAGCGTCAGCGAAACGAGAGGCTCGACCTTCTGCACCGCCGCCTCCTTGGCGAAGTCTTCCGCCTGCGGAGCCCGCTCAAACCGCTTCAGCGCTGCCTGCTTGGTTGAGAAGGCCTTCAGCGCATTCTTATACGCCTCGTCGGTCGCATTCCACAGCGAGTAGCGCAACGCCTCCGGGTTGTTCTCCCCCGGCGCCAGCGCAACGAACCCATCCCCGCGGCTGGAGCTCGAATCCGCCGCATAGTCCCCAATCCGCACGGTCACCCGCACGATCCGCTGATGCCCATGCTCTTCCCGCGTCAACGCTCCATAGTTCGCCACCGCCTCAAAGCTGGTGAAGTCGTCCATTCTGTACTCGACGAAGTAAGGCCGCTGCATTCCCGGCAGCAAGAGCAACTTCTCCTCCCTCTCCAACTCCGCCTGCATCGCCCCAAGCATCGGATCGACCGCTGCTGCCGTCTCCGCCACCTTGAGCATCTCCGGCGTTGCCCCGATCTGCCCAGAAGCCGCCGTTCCGAGCGCCAGTCCAATTCCAGCCGCAAGCAGCGCCCTCATCGCGAGACCTCCGCGACGCTGGGAGGAGGCACGATCGGCGGCCGAGACGTTCCCTGCGCCTGCCGCTGCGTCTCGATTTCGCTGACGAGCATTGCTGGAGCCACCGCGCTCACCGGAATGCTTCCACTCTCCGCGCCGCAGATCCCGTTGAAGACATCCTGTTTATTGCCCGTAGCGACGATCTGCTTCAAAGCCGCCTGGGGTGTCCCCACGATGCTCACCCCCCGCACCAACTCGTCCGGTCTCCCATCGACGAAGACCCGGTAAACCACCAGCGGAATCACGCTGAAAGCCTGGGGAGCCTGCCGGCTGGTCACCGCAAATCCCGAAGAGATATCTTCGAAGTAAAGCCCATAGGGCTTATTCTGCCGCTTCGCCTCTGCCTTGAGCATCTCCCTCAGCTCCGCCTCGGTCATCGTCTTGGACGAACTCACGATTAGATTCCCCTGCCGTCCCGTCGGCATGTGCCCGCTCTCCGCCCGGCCATGCCCGTTGCTGGAACTGAAGCTGGCAATGGGCAGCCGCGACATCAGGAAGGTTTCCAACACCCCATCCCGAATCAGATCCACCTTCCGGGCCGGCTGGCCCTCATCATCGAACGCGTAGTGCCCGCTCAGCGGCACCCCATCAAACGTCTTCAAAGTCGGGTCATCCGCGACCGACAAAAACGACGGCAGAATCGGCTTATTGAGCAGCTTGGTAAAGGTCTGCCCTTCCTGATCCCCCCGCTGCCGCTGCCCTTCCAGGCGATGCCCGAGCACCTCATGGAAGAACACCGCACTCGCCCGCCCGCTTAGAATCGCCGGTCCGTCGAATGGCTCCGTAATCGGCGCAACCCGCAGCTCCTCCAGGTTCTTCGCCATGTCCAGCGTTTTTTCTGTCATCGTCTTCTGATCCGGAAGACGTCCCAGCTCGTCCGACTCAAACGTCTCCACCCGGAACAGCTCCATTCCATCCGCCGCTCGCGTCCGCCCTACGATGACCAAGCGCGCCACATGGCTCGGCGTGCTCACCCGGCTGCCATCGCTTGAAACAAAGTAGTCCGTCTCGTTTGAGGCCTCGAGTTCCACCGAGTTCGCGAAGACATCCGGAAACTGCTTGAACAATCCGGAGATCTCCCGCACCCGAGCCTCCCACCTCTTCTTCTCTACGGCAGACATTAGCGGCGTAGCCGGGGAAAACTTCGCGTCGCCTGCGACAAACGCATCGTTCGGCTTCTCCGCTGAGAAATCGGCCGAGCTATCCTCTTCCTTCGCCCGAACCTGCTGCTCCGTCTTCACCTTCAGATAGCTATCAAGCGCCCGTCCATACCCGCGATTCGTTGCAAACCACAGACTCCGCGCCAGCGCCTCTTCGTCATCGGTCAGCGGCAGCGGCACCGTTGTCAACGCGCTTGCCCGGTGATCCCCATGCGTATTGTCTTCCGCAGGCGATCCCAGCCGAATCTGTACATCCGCACTCCGCCTTCGGCTCTCGTTCGAGCCCATAATCGCCCCAAAGCTCGCGTTCATGGAAACGCTCTCCGCATCCGAGACCGCGTAGCTCATAAAGTATGGTTTGGGAGCCGTCACACCCTTGGCATCGGGCGTCCCTGACCCCAGGGCCCCCATGGCCCGGTTCAGCTCCGTATCCATCGCCTGAATCAAAACCGGTTCCGGGGCCTTTGCCGTCCCCTTATCTCCCACCGCTGCAAAAGCCGCCGTCCCAACTATTCCGGCCTGCACCAAGACCGCCGCCAACGCCAAAGTTGTCCGCTTGCTCAAAGGTTTCCGCCTGACTCGCACATCCACATCACCTGCTGGGAGAAAGTTTATCCGAATCCCGCACCTTGCACTTCCGCCGTCCTTCGCGCACGATACCTCCATGCGCCTCCGCACCCTTGCCGCTCTTCTCCTGGCCGTCTTCACGCTGCTGCCCCTCACCGGCTGCGACCATCCCACCCTCACCGAGACCGCCGCGCTCCAGGCAGCCGAGCAGGACCGTACCGCCTACACCCTTCCGCCGGACAAGATGGCCAAGGCCGTCACCCTCTCGCATATCCGCACCGCCACTCACTTTGCCGAGGAGCTCTGGGGCATCCTGTCTCTTCTGCTCATCCTGCAACTTGGCATTGCCGCCCGCATGCGCAACGTCGCCAACAACCTCAGCAAGAATCGGTGGGCGCAATGCTTCCTCTTCTTCCTGGAATTCCTGATCCTCACCACGATCCTGGGCCTGCCGTTCGATCTTTACGGCCACCACGTCTCTGTGGCTTACGGCCTCTCCGTCCAGCACTGGGGTAGCTGGTTCTTCGATCAGTTCAAGTCCTTCCTGCTGACCTATCTCATCGGCGGCCTGCTCGTCATGCTGCTCTTCTACCTCATCCGCAAGTTCCCCAAACGCTGGTGGCTGGTTCTCTGGTTTCCCATCATGCTTGTTACCTTGCTAGGCGTCTTCATCACTCCATACGTGATCGACCCTCTCTTCAACCACTTTGAGCCGCTCAGCAAGACCAATCCTGCCCTCGTCGATCAGCTGGAAAGGGTCGTCGCCCGCGGCAAAGGCATCGTTATCCCGCCAGACCGCATGTTTCTCATGAAGGCCTCCGACAAGGTCACCACCCTCAATGCGTATGTCACCGGCTTCGGGGCCTCCAAACGGGTCGTCGTCTGGGATACCAGCATCTCCAAGGGCACGCCCGATCAGATCTCCTTTATTTTCGGCCATGAGATGGGCCACTATGTTCTCGGCCACATCCTCTCCGGCATCGTCTTTTCCTTTGTCATGATCCTGGTGTCGTTTTTCCTTGGCTTCCATCTCTTTCAGTTCCTGCTCCGCCGGTTCGGTAAGCCCTGGCGCGTTCCGGCCCAGTCGGACTGGGCTGCCTTCGTCGTTCTCATGCTTGTCTTCTCGGTCATCGCTTTCTTTACCAACCCCATTGCGAACACCTTCTCTCGCGCTCATGAGCACGCCGCCGATGTCTTTGGGCAGGAGGCTGTCCACGGCATCGTCAAAGACCCGCAAACGACCGCCCAGACCGCCTTCGACCTCCTCGGCGAGAATTCCTATGACGATCCGTATCCCAGCCCGCTCCTGGAGTTCTGGACCTACTCCCACCCTTCTATCGGCCACCGCGCCGCCTTCGCCAAGTACTACGACCCCTGGGCCGCAGGAGCGGAACCAAAATACTTCCAAAAGTAGCCCCGCTAGCACCCATCGGGTGCCCCCGTATCTCGCGTGTGAGATGGGGGAGACCTCGGCTCTAGAATCAACACAGGATGCCTAAGCCCTCCACCCCGTACCCCCAATCCGACCGCGAGCTCATCCGCCTCATCGACCGTTCTCCATCCCACCGCGCCGGCTACAAGCAGCTCATCCGTGAGCTAGGTCTTGGCGGAGGGCGCGAACGCCGCCTGCTCCTGGAGCAACTCGCGCGGATCACTTTGCGCGGAGACTTAGTCAAACTTGAAACGGGTCATTGGTCTCTCCCTCACGCCACCCCGGAGAAGACCGCCCGCCCCGCCAAAGACGCCCCGTACGCCCCCGCTACCCCGCAGCGCATCACTCGCGACAACCTCATCGCCGGCAAGCTCGATCTCCACCGTGACGGCTTCGGCTTTGTGCGCCCAAACGGCTCAAGCTCCCGGGAGGACGACCTCTTCATCCCTCCCAATGAGCTTAACGGAGCCATGCAAGGGGACGAGGTCCTCGTCGACGAGGCCCCGCCCGGCCGGGATGGCCGCCGCTCAGGACGGATCCTCCGCATCCTCACCCGCCGGAATCCTACTGTGGTCGGCATCTTCCACTATGCCAAGCCTGCCGGTCGCTGGGAAGGTGAGTTTCAGCCCTACAGCACGGCCAGGTTCAACTACGTCACCCCGCTTGACGAGCGCATGACCCAGCCCATCCTGATTCCTAACGGCCCCGACGGGCAGATCATCCTTCCACCCCCATCCACTGAGCATCGCACCTTAGGCGAAGAAGCTGCCCTAACGAAGCCCTCAACCCTGATCCCCGATCCCTCTTCCCTGGAGGGGCTGGCCGTAGACGTAGAGATCACCGACTTCCCGACCCTCACCCGCCCCGCCCAGGGCCGGATCCTCGAGATCCTCGGCCACCCCGACGACTTCGGGGTCGACGTTGAAATCGTGATTCGTAAACACCATTTGCCCTACGCTTTTCCGGCGAACGTCCTGGCCGAAGCCGCCGACAGCGCCGCCCAGACCGTAGACACCCTGACAGACGAAGAGTTGGCCCTCCGCAAAGACTTCCGCGGCCTCCCCATCGTGACCATCGACGGCGAAACCGCCCGCGACTTCGACGATGCCGTCCTCGTCCAGCAGCTTTCGAACGGCAACTGGCAGCTCCAGGTCCATATCGCGGACGTCAGTCACTACGTTCGGCCTGGAACCTCGTTAGACCTCGAGGCGAGGTTGCGAGGCACCAGCGTCTACTTCCCGGACCGCGCCGTCCCCATGCTCCCGCCCTCCTTGTCCTCCGGCATGTGCTCGCTCCGCCCTGACGAAGATCGGTTGGTCCTCTCCTGCCTTGCCGAGATTGACAACCAGGGCGAGGTCGCCGAATTCGAGATCTGCGAAGGGATTATCCGCAGCGCCAAGCGCTTCACCTATACCGCAGTGCAAAGAATCCTGGACGGCGACCCCGAGACCCGAGCCGCCGAGATCGACCTCGTTCCCGCGGTTGAGCAGATGCACGCCCTGGCCCTGCTGCTCAACCAGAAGCGCCACCGCCGCGGCTCCATCGACTTCGACCTTCCGGAAGCTGTCATCCAGTTCGATCCCCAGGGCAACATGGCCGCCATCACCCGCTCCGAGCGTGGCTGGTCCAACCGCCTGATCGAAGAGTTCATGCTTACCGCCAATGAGTGCGTCGCGCACTGGCTCGAAGCCCAGGGCGACTCCATCTACCGCATCCATGAACTCCCTGACCCCAAACGCATCCTCGACTTCGAAGAAACCGCCTCTGCCTACGGCCAGACCCTCGGCTTCTCCTCGCTTCCGGTAAAGAAGTTCACCATGAAGTCCGACAAACGAAGCTCACGGTCCAACGCGGACCGCCATGGAGGTCACGCCCGGCCATCTCAAGCCCACGAGGTCCCCCAATCCATCCCGGTAACTCCGCAGATGTACCAACGCCTGACCGCCAAGATTGCAGGAACGCCGGAAGAACGCATCCTCAGCTTCCTCATGCTCCGTTCGCTGAAGCAGGCGAGATATAGCGAGAAGAATGAGGGGCACTTTGCCCTCGCGAGTCCCAGCTACACCCACTTCACCAGCCCCATTCGCCGCTATCCGGACCTGATCATCCACCGTCTTCTGCGCGCCGCCCTCCGCGCCGGAGCCAGTTCCACGGGGAGCCCCATCCTCTCCACCGACCCCCAGCCCTGGTCCTCCAAACGCACCAGTCCTCCCCAAAAAGCCGGTCATCCTGAGCGGAGTGCGAAGCCCGGAGTCGAAGGACCCCGAGGATCTCAGCCCCGCCACAGCCCTCCGGACCACTCAGCCCCAGAACTCGGCTTCGCCTTACCCCTCGAGGAACTCTCCGCCATCTCCCTTGAATCCTCCCAGTCCGAACGCCGCGCTGACGAAGCCGAGCGTGAGCTCATGGAATGGAAGAAGATTAAGTTCATGGAGTCCCGCGTCGGCGAGGACTTCCAGGCTACGATCCTCTCCTGTACGAAGTACGGCTTCTTCGTGGAGCTGGACGATCTTTTCATTGAAGGCCTTGTCCCGATCCAGACCCTTACGGCGTCCGGGTCCTTTCGCGACCAGGAGCGCTATATGTTCCGCGACACCGACCGGGCGATCGTGGGTCAGAGCTCCGGGCGTACCTTCAGGCTGGGCCAGCGGGTGCATGTTCTGCTGGACCGCATCGACCGGCCGGCACGCCGGCTGCAGTTCGCGCTTGTCCCATCCGCAGAGCCGCAAGGGGAAGCGCCGAAGAGCCTGCGTAAGCCGAAGGCCCTAAAAGTGGAGGGCTTCTCCAGCCCTACACGGACCGGGAAGCCGGGTAGAACGAAGTCGAAGACCCGCGACCGCAACAAGAAAACCAAAGGCAAGCGCCGCTGAGCTTCGTGCGAAGTGGCTATACTTGCCCCAGCAGCTCCAGTAGGAACATTCGTCCGGCAGCCACCGCTCAGGAGACTTACCCTCATGCCGCACATGGTATTTTGCAGCAAGTACAAAGCCGAAATGGAAGGGCTCGACGAGCCGCCGTTCGACTCTGATTTCGGCCAGAAGATCTACAAGAGCGTCTCCAAGAAGGCGTGGGGCGAGTGGGTGGAGCGCCAGAAGATGCTTCTGAATGAGTACCGCCTGCAGCCCTGGACCCGCGAGGCGCAGGAGTTCCTCGTTGAGCAGATGAACGGCTTCTTCTTCGGCGAAGGCGAGGGCGGCGCGCTCCCGAAGGAATACGTGGCTCCCAGCCACTGAGCGCCGCCGCTGGTGTAAACTGAAACGAACCCCGCGCGTTTGCCGCTAAGGCGAAGGCGCTCCGCAACAAGTCGGGACGTGGCTCAGCCTGGTAGAGCGCACCCTTGGGGTGGGTGAGGTCGCTAGTTCGAATCTAGTCGTCCCGACCATTTCTCATTTGTATAGCCTTATTCCTCTATTTTCCTGCCTGACGCGGTGACTTTTCTCCCGCGAGACGCTTGCCGAAGACCAGGCCTACTGTCGCGCCGATTCTGGCGGATTGGTCGCTAACGCCGAAGCGCAGGCCTCCGTCGATCCCGAAGGCGTCGCCGAACTGCTTGTAGAAGCCGCCAAAGAGGTAGGTGCCGGGCGGCGTGTTGGACTCCGAGTTGTTTTGGCCGAAGACCTCGGCGTAGAGGCGCATGTCTTCCCGAAGATGGTAGCTGACGGCGAGGGATTGCTGGCCGCCGTAGGTGCAGCGGGCCTGGCAGTTTGCCTGGACGAGGGAGCCGTTCACGATGACGTCGAGGTCGCCGCTGGGGCCGTAGTGATGGTTGATGAGCAGGATGGCTTGCTGGCCGTAGTTGTTGAGGGCGTCGTTCGAGGCTGTGGGGAGTTCGGCTTCGTATTGGAGGGCCACTCCGGGGGCTAGTTTGTGGTAGTCCTCCTTTTTGAGCTCGACCTTGCCGCCGATCGTAACGGTGGAGACGCCGTTGGCAGCCGATCCGGGAGCCTGCTGCTGATAGCTGTAGGGGGACCATCCGAAGTCCAGGCGGAGGCGCGGCAGGGGTGCGTAGTAGACGGTTGCGCCTATAGTTTGGAGGTTTTCCGGGGAGCTTCGCGGGTAAGAGTCATAGCCTAGCTCCACCTGGAGGACGCCCTGGCTCTGGATGGTCGCGCTGTTGGCAATGGTGGGGCGGGTGGGGCTCAGGTTGAGGTCCTGGGCTGAGGCTGCTCCCGTGACCAGCGCGAAGGCCGCTAACAGGACTCGGAGACGGTCCGTTTTTGTTCTGGCTGGTTGATTGCGGTTCGATTCGCGCTGGTTTTTCGGCATCTGTGGATGATCTTAGCCGCACCTGCGGCAGGCGTAAGGTGCGGGCTTAGGCTATGTTGTTCATTTTGAGGCAGATGGAGGATTGTTCCACGTGGAACAATTTAGAATTGTTCGATACTGCAGGTGAAACGGCCTGAGCCAGACCAGCGATTTTGCCGTATTCAGCCACGTTTTGGTGCTTTGCGCGTGGGTTTTCAGTGGATTTAAACGCCTTGCACGTGGGTTTTGGGTGGTTTCAGGAATGGGTGAGGTTGGCCTTCTTCATGGCGACGGCGACCTCCGGGTTGCGGGCGAAGGTTTGCCAGACGAAGCCGGTGCGGAGGTTTTCTGCCATGAGCATGCCGATGCCGAGGTCAATTCCGAGGACGTCGGGGTCATACCAGTTGGCGGCGGGGTGGAGGGCGTCACAGAAGCCGTAGCGTCCCCAGCAGCGGTCGCCGAAGTCCTGCTTGAGGGAACGGAGGACGAGGAGGCAGTCGGCGGGGAGGAAGGGCAGGGAGCCGGCAGAGGCGCAGGGGACGACGGAGCCGTCGATATGGCCGATTTTTGGCGGGCCGCCCCAAGCCTGGTAGCCCGCGGCTGAGTCCGAGGCGGTGATGCCCCAGTAGCGGTTGCTGTACGGCTTGCCGAGGTCTAGGCAAAAGGCTTTGTGGGCGCGGGTGGCGGTGATGGAGTTCTGGAAGTAGTTGGCGTACTGGTCATGGTGGTCGCGGAGGTCGAACCAGGCGTGGCTGAACTGGTGGACGAAGATAGGGTCATCAGCGCCGATCCAGGTGAGGCCGTCGTAGGTCATTTTGGGGCGGCTCCAGGCGGTCCAGACCCTGGGGTCGACCGGGTGAGTGGGGGAGCCGAGGGCGAGCAGGGGGATCATCATGAGCTCGCAGTAGTGGTTCCAGGTGGAGGCGAGGAAGCCGGGCTGGGAGCTGGACGGGGGATGCCAGCCCATGGAGAAGAGTTCACCTCCGTTGAGCATCCAGGGCCAGTCGACGCGCTCGTAGATGAGGGTGGCGAGTTGGACGATCTCCGGGTCTTTGTTCGGACCCTGGGCGAAGTGGGCGCGGGCGGTGAGGACGCCGCAGAGGAGCAGCGCGGTGTCGATGGAGGAGACCTCGCTGCCGCGGGCGGGGACGCCGGTGAGGACATCGTTGAAGTGGAAGAAGAAGCCGTGTTCCTGGGGGAGTTGGTGAGCGTGGAAGCGGAGGGTTGCGCGGACGCGTTCGCGGAGGAGTTTGGGGTCTGCGTAGCCGCGATGGTCCGCGATGGCGAGGGCGGAGAGGCCGAAGCCGGTGGCGGCGATGCTGGCCAGTTTGCGCGGGTCGCGTTGGCCGTCCGTGTTGCCGGCGCGGGCGCGGTCGAGGACCTGGCCGGAGATGGGGTCGGCCTGCTCGAGGAAAAAACGGGTGGCTCGGCGCTCGATGTCGTCGAGGAAGGCGTCGTCTGTTGGAGCGAGTGGGGCGGTGGGTTCAGCGGGGAGGCGGAGGGAGGCCGCCGCGGCTGCAATGGATGTCAGGGCGGCGCGGCGGGTGAGGTTCATTGCGAGACGACCTGGGATACAACCAGGACGGCGAGGCCTCGTTGCGGGACGGTGAGGGTGAGGTCGCCGTGGGTGAGGTGTTGCTGCTCGGCGGGGGCCATGGCTCCGGCGGCTTTAAGTTTGGCGATCTGGTCCTGCGTGAGGGAGCCGGAGGGGCGGCCCATGGCGTCGAAGGCTTTCAGGACGTTGCCGTGATCGGGGTCGATGCGCCAGACCTCGACGGCGGCGTTCTCCGGGACGTGGGCGAGGTGGAGGTTGAAGGTTTTCACCGGGCCGGGTTGGCCGGGCGGGGTGTAGTCGGCTCCGGTGCCGGCGGGCTCGGCGTAGTTCCAGAGGGCGAGGGTGAGTTTGTGGTCCGGGGTGAGGGTGGCGAGGGCGGAGTCGGAGGCAGCGGGCAGGCGGCGGTCGCCTAATTTGTGGAGGGCGCGAAAGATGTTGAGGGAGGGCTTGGGGATGTTGTCCGCGGCGAGCAGGCCGAAGCCTCCGTAGAAGGGGCTGTGGACGACGCCCTGCTCTTCAAAGACGTCCGAGAAGGACCAATAGGCCATGCTTTCGGTGAGGCCGTCGCAGAGGCGGATGTTGTTGGCGAGCCAGGGGCCAATGTAGGTGGAGTCGGTGACGTCGGGCTCGTTCGAATAGCTGGCGTTGTACTCCGAAAAGATGAGGGGGATTTTGGGGTAGGGGGAGTGGAGGATCTCTTCATGGACCTTCTGGACGGCGCGGAAGACCATGGTCTGGCGGGGGATCTGCTCGGTGGTGCCGAGGACGTTGTCGGCAGTATCGTTGGCGTAGACGTGGGTGGAGACGAAGTCGACCGGGACGTGCTGGGCCTTGGTGTGGGCGAGGAACGGGGTCACCCAGGCGGCCTGCGCGGTGGCGGGGCCTCCGACCTGGAGGCGCGGGGAGACGGCCTTGAGGGCGCGGGCGGTGTGGTCATAGAGCTCAAAGTAGGTGGCCTGTTTGGGGCGCCGCCCCAGAAGTCGAGATTCGGCTCGTTCCAGACTTCGAACTTCCAGGTGGAGACCTCCTGGATGCCGTAGCGCTCGACGAGGTGGGAGGCGAAGGCGCGCATCATGTCATCCCAGAGCTTGTAGTCCTTGGGGGGTGAGACGAAGGGGTGATACCAGAAGGGATGGATGAGGGTAGGGTCGGCTGCGAGCTTTTTGGGCATGAAGCTGATTTCGACGAAGGGCTTGACGCCTGCGGCGAGGAGGCCGTCGTAGATCTGGTCGATGTAGGCGAAGTTGTAGGTGGAGGCATCGTGGGCGGCTTCGGCGGCGAGGCCGGGATTTTTGACGACGCGGTCGGGGTCGTAGAGGCCGACCTCATCCATGAGGATGCCGTGGAAGCGGATGGATTGAAAGTTGGTTGCCTGTTTTACGGTGCGGAGGTCGTCGCGGTAGCTCTGGCGGAGCGAGAGGATGGCGCGGCCGGAGCCGAAGGTCTGCTCCCAGAAGTGGGGGAAGGGCGTGGTTTTGGCCCGGGCGTCGATGGTGAGGCGCTCGGGTTGCTGGGCTGGTTGCTGAGTTGGTTGCTGGGCTGAGGCGGGGAGGGTGGCGCAGACGAGTGCGAGGACGGCAGTTCGTGCGAAGAGGCGGAAGGGGTTCATGTGAGCCTCAAAGGGGTGGTGACGCTTGGTTGGGCAGCCGAGAACGGGGGACTTGCCCCGGGCTGGACTGGCCTTTAGCTTGAAACGGCGTCAACAGCGCTGGGTAGGACAACTTCAGTTGCTCGTTAGTGTGTATGGAAAGACTTGTGCGACGGGGGCCAGCAGTGTCCGGCATACTCGCGCGAGACTGGACATGATTGAAGCGCAACGGACTCTCTCGGGGCCCTTCGACTGCGTCTGGCGCAAAGAGCGCGCCAGACTCCGCTCAGGATGACACCGTTGTTCTTCACTGAAGAACAACGGTGCCAGAACAGGTCGATAGGGCTTAGAAGCTGAAGCGCGCCTGCAGGTTGACGGTGCGACCGGAGAGACCGCCGGTAGCCTGACCGAAGTTGACCGACTGGATGTTGTTGATCACGGTTCCGGCGTTCAGGTTGGTCAGGTTGAGGACGTTGAAGGCGTCGGCGCGGATCTCGAGGCCGGCGCCTTCGCCGATGACCTTGAAGTTGGGGAAGCCGAAACGCTTGGAGATGGAGGCGTCGAGGTCCTGGTAGCCAGGACCGTCAAAGGAGTTGCGGGCGACTCCGGGAAGCGCCGGGGTGGTGTACGCCGCGCCCGGATAGGCAGGGGTGCCGGTGTTGGGGACGACGAAGTAGGGATCGATGACACCGGCGTTGGTGTTGGCGATTTGAGGGAAGTTGGCGTTGGGCCGGCCCTGCTCAAAGGCGAGGTTGGAGCGGCTGCGTCCAGCTCCGCCGTTGTACGCGGCAGGGCGGAGGTTGCTGTACGGGCTGTTGGCGTAGTAGAGGCTCTGGGTGTTGAAGGTGGGGGTGAAGGGGAAGCCGGTGTGGAGATTATAGATTCCGGAGAAGGCGAAGCCGTCGGCGATCTTGTCCAGGAAGCTGTTTCCCTTGAAGAACTGCGGCTGCCAGAGGGCGTAGAGCTTGGCGGCTTTGCCGTAGTTGAAGTCCGAGCGGCCGTAGGCTAGGTCCGGGCGGAAGGGGTAGGGATCCAAGTAATAAGGGCCGGAGCCGGTGTCCATGCTCTTGGCGTAGGTGAACTCGGCGTCAAAGAGGATGCCGTGGGACATGGTCTTCTTGAGGCCGGCGAGCAGGGAGTTGTTGTTGGAGTGGCCGGTGTTGCCGTAGTAGTCGATGTTGGAGATGAGCGGGTTCTGCGCGTAGCCGAGCAGCGCGGTGCTGGCGTACGAGAAGGTCTGCACGACGAGGTGATGGGTGAGACTGC
Organism: uncultured Granulicella sp.; assembly: GCA_964282815.2. Taxonomy (GTDB): domain Bacteria; phylum Acidobacteriota; class Terriglobia; order Terriglobales; family Acidobacteriaceae; genus Edaphobacter. The sequence continues at coordinate 1,346,200 of CBDIOH010000007.1, read as the reverse complement.
CCTGGTAGCCGAGGGAGAAGACGAGTCCGTGGCCGAGGTCGGTCTGGGTGTCGAGCGAGAAGTGCTCTGTGTAGATGGTGGGCTGCTTGGCCTGGTAGGCGGTGATTTGGGCTCCTCCAGCGGTGGGCAGGTTGGCGGCGTTGAAGCCGCCGACGGCATTGGGGTTAGCCGGGTAGCCGAAGAGGGTGTAGGAGTTGCTGGGAACGGCGTAGACGATCTTGGGGTTGATGGCCGTGGGGTTGGCGCTGTTGTAGGTGGCGTTCAAGACATACGGCGGATTGCTTCCGGAGTTTCCAGTGATGGCGATTTCGGTCTGGTTGAAGTTAAGTCCGTAGCCTCCACGTACGACCGACTTGCCGTGCAGCGCGGACGGGCTGTAGGCGAAGCCGAACTGCGGGCCGAAGTTGCCCTTCTGGGCCTGGGTGAGGTTGCCGCCTTCGCGAACGCTCAGGCCGGTGTAAGCCGCGGCGCCGGAGCCGAACTGGACGACGCCGAGGTTGTTGCCCTTGGCGGAGAAGGGTCCGAAGTACGCGTACCGGAGACCCATGTTGAGGGTGAGGTTGGGACGCGCCTTCCAGTCATCCTGGATGAAGAAGCCGTAGAGGTCAGAACGGTTGTCCTGGCGGTTGGTGATGGGGGTTCCGGTGGCCGGGTTGAAGGAGCCGGATTCGGCGTGCGGCGCGTCGTTGAGGAAGTCCCAGATGTTGTAGAAGTTGTAGGCGGGACGGGCGGAGTAGGTGGGGTTGTTGAGGTAGTAGAGCCGTGTGACCTCACCGCCGAACTTGATGGAGTGGTTGCCGACGATCTTGGTGGCTACGTCCTTGTAGGTATAGGTGTGCTGGTTGTAGTTGGAGGGTCCGGGGGCTCCGAAGGTGCCGATGCTGATGTTGTTGGCGCCGATGTTGTCGACGGTATCGGTGGGCAGGCCGAAGGGCTCCTGGGGGTTGGTGGCGATCTCGTTCCAGCGCCATCCGGCGTCGTTGGCGCGGGCCTCATTGAGGAAGGTGGGGGAGAAGACGTGGTTGTAGATGATGGAGTAGGCGTCGTTGACCTGGTCGTGGTGGTAGAGGTTATAGGAGCGGACGCTTCCGGTGTAGTTGGTGATGCTAAGGGGGACCCAGTAGATGGCGAAGGCGAGGTGATCCTTCTTGGTGACGTCGCCGTCCATGCGTCCGTTGTACTGGGCTCCGATGGAGGTGGTGGGATTGGAGAGGGTGTAGTTGGCAATGTCGGCTGTGTTGGTGAGGCCGCCGCCTACGCCGGGGTTGGAGGAGTTGACCCAGCCGAGGTCCTGAGTGCCGAGGCCGGTGGCGATTGGGGAGCCAAGGTTGAGGCCCTGGCCGACGATGGTGCGGCAGTTGACCCCTTCGACGAAGCCGGCGTTGGCGCAGCTGATCTCCGAGCGTCCGATGGCATTGGGAGCGGAGCCGGCGAAGTTGACGAACTTGGAGGAGATGCTGTTGGCGGGGGCCAGGGCGCGGAAGGCGGCGGTCTCATACCAGCCGGTGGTCTGGGCCTGCTGGGTGTTGCGCTGGGTTTCGTAGGCGAAGAAGGCGAAGAGGCGGTTGTGCAGGATGGGTCCGCCGACGGAGCCGCCGTACTGGTTGGAGAAGGTGGTATCGCGCAGCAGGCCGCGGCTGGCGGCGGTGAGGGCAGAGGTGGCGAGGGGCGTGAAGGGCGCGATGGAGCCTGCTCCGTTGTAACGCTGGTAGGCGTTGAGGCCGGGGCGGTTGGCGCGGAAGAAGAGACTGCCGTGGATGTCGTTGGTGCCGGTTTTGGAGGTGACCTGGATCTGGGCTCCGGCGAAGCGTCCGTTTTCCGCGTCGTAGCCGTTCGAGAGGACCTTCAGGTTGCCGACGGAGTCTTCCGTGGGGGTGATGACGCTGGTGCCTCCCCAGACGGCGGAGACGGTGCTGATGCCATCAATGGAGATGCTGTTGGTCTCATACTGGCCGCCGTTGGCGTTGGCCTGGACGCCGTTTTCCGTGGCGAAGATGCCAGTGGAGTGGCCGGGACCTCCGGGACCCTGGGATCCGGGGAGGTTGTTGGTGCCGGAAGAGGTTTGGGATCCATCGCCGAAGACGCCGGGGGCGAGCTGGACGAGCTGGAAGACGTCTCGTCCGGCGGAGGGCAGGTGCTGAATCTCGTTGGAGTCGACGTTTCCGGAGATGGAGGCGGTTTCGGTATCGAGGGCGGCGACGGACTCGGCGGAGACGTTTACGGTGGTGCTTGTGTCGCCGACTTCGAGCTTGAGGTTGAAGGCGTTTGCCTGGTCGGGGTTGAGGGTGAGGTTATTGACGGTCTGCTGCTTGAATCCGGGCGCGGCGGCGACGATGTTGTAGTGGTCGGCGGCGAGGGCTCCGAAGTTGTAGGTGCCGCTCTCGTTGGACGTTGCGGTGAGGATGTGGCCGTTGTCGGTGTCGGTGAGGGTGACGGTTGCGCCGGGGATGACGGCGCCGGTGTTGTCGGTGACGGTGCCCTGGATGGAGGCGCGGAACTGGGCGTGGGCGGCGAGGGTGCCGAGGGAGACGGCGGCGAGGGCGAGAGCGGCTCGGCGGAGATTTTTGTTGGTTGGTTTTCCTAAGAGCGGGTTGAAGCGATTGCGTTGCATGTTGCCTCCTGAAGGGGTGGAACGAGGTGCTAAGTCGATCTTCCAATCGGTCTTGAGCAAACGTTTGCCTGGAAAACGGCCGCCGAAGGACCCGGTGTTTGGGGTCGGGCGAACTGCTTTGCGCAAACGTTTGAGCCGGAGGAGACTATGCACCCGGCGCAACACGTCTGTCAAGGCTTGGCGGGTGCCTTTGTGTGCAACACTGAACGGGTGATTCCCAAAGACGATGGAGGAACAATTTCGGGAGAGAAACGGGGCCAACGGCGGGGCGGGCAGGTGTCGCTGGCGACGCTGGCGGAGCATCTGGGCCTGTCGCAGGCGGCGATCTCGCGGGTGTTGAACCAGTCGCCGGCGGCGAAGGCGATTCCGGCGGGGACGCAGGAGCGGATCTTTGCGGCGGCGAAGGAGTTCAAGTACCGGCCGAATGTGCTGGCGCGGTCGCTCCGGCGAGGGCACTCGATGACGATTGGAGTGCTGGTGCCGGAGATCTCCGAGGGGTATACGACGCTGGTGCTGGCGGGGTTGGAGGAAGGGCTGCTGGAGGCGGGATACGCGTTTTTTCTGTGCAGCCACCACCACAAAACGGAGGTGGTGGGGCGGTCGCAGACGATGTTTGTGGAGCGGGCGGCGGATGGGGTGGTGGCGATCGATACGGCGCTGGTGCATCATGGGCTGCTGCCTACGGTCACCGTCTCATGTCCAGATCCGACGGGGCTGGCGACGGATATCGTGCTCGACCACGGGCGTGGGGCGGAGCTGGCGTTGCGGCATCTGCATGGGCTGGGGCATCGGCGGGTGGCGGTGGTGAAGGGGCAGAGTTTCAGCTCGGATACGGAGCCGCGCTTTGGGGCGATCGAGGCGGCCGCGGCGGGGTTAGGGATGGAGATTGTGGCGGTGACGGCGCTCGAAGGGGATGCTCCGACGCATGAGCCGGGGTACCAGGCGGCGCGGCGGCTGCTGGCGGGGGGTGCGGGGTTTACGGCGCTGTTCGCGTTCAACGATGTGACGGCGATTGGGGCGATCCGGGCGCTGAAAGAGGCGGGGCGGGAGGTTCCGGGGGATTGCTCGGTGATCGGGTTTGACGACGTGCAGTCGGCTGCGTTTCAGAATCCGGCGCTGACGACGGTGCGGCAGCCGCTGGCGGCGATGGGGCGGCTGGCGGCGCGGGAGATTGTGGCTTGCATTGCGGGGGAGAAAGAGGCTCGGGGACGGATGATGGTGGAGCCGGAGTTGATGGTGCGGGAGTCGACGGGGCCGGTTAAGGCCGGATGGGTGCAGTGACGGGGTAAGGACTCGCGTGGTGGGGTTTGCTGCCGATGAACCCTGGGAGGAGAACTTCCAGGGTATGGGCGCGGGTTTGGTTTGTGGGTTTCGGGTTTGGCGATGATGCGGAAGGTCTTCCTGCGGATGGTCTGCGTGGTGCTGTTGGGCTTTGGGCTTGGCGGTTGGGCGCTGCTCGCTCAATCGACGCCAGGAGCTGCGGATGTGACGCAGATGAGCCTGGAGGAGCTTTCTGCGGCGCAGATCACGGTGAGCTCGTTTGGGCGCAGGGAGGAGGATCTTTGGCGGACGCCGGCGGCGGTGTACGTGATTACGCGGGAGGAGATCGAGCATGCGAGTGCGCCGACGATTCCGGGTCTGCTGCGGATGGTGCCGGGGATCCAGGTGGCGCAGCTGAATGCGTCGACGTGGGCGGTGAGCGCGCGCGGATTCAACAGCGTGTTTTCGAACAAGCTGCTGGTGCTGATCGACGGGAGAACGATCTATGCGGAGACAGGTTCGGGGTCGCAGTGGGATCAGATCGATCTGCCGCTGGATGAGGTGGAGCGGATTGAGGTGATTCGCGGGCCGGGGGCGGCAGTTTGGGGAACGAATGCGGTGAGCGGGGTGGTGAACATCATCACGCGGCATGCGCGGAGTACGCAGGGGCTGAAGGTTTCCGCGCTGGCGAGCCGGTTGGAGGATGCGGCGCTGGTGCGGTACGGCGGGACGGTGGGGGACCGGGTACAGTATGCGGCGTTTGGGACGTATTTGAACCGGCTGCCGTTTGTTCTGGCGGATGGGACGGCGGCGTTCGATGGCGAGGCAATGGTCCGCGGCGGGTTTGTGGTGGATTGGCGGAGGAACGCGGCCGATCGCTTCACGGTGGACGGGGACGGGTACGGCGGACGGCAGAAGGAGCAGTTGATCTCGACGGTGGACCTGGCGAATGGGCCGCTTCGGGAGGATCATGAGTCGCTGGCGGGCGGGCACGTGCTGGGAAGGTGGAAGCACGAGGAAGCGGGCGAACAGACGGAGCTGCAGGTGTTTGTGGACGACCAAGCCAGGCATGAGCTAAGCGCGTATGTACGAACGCGGACGTTGAGCGCGGACTTTCAGGATCATCGGACGACCGGAGGACGGAATGATCTGGTCTGGGGCGCGGGATTTCGGCTGACGGCTGATGATGCAGATGGGTCCCTGGTCCGTGGGACGACGGATGAGGTAAGGAATTACCTGGTGGACGGGTTTGCGCAGGATGAGGTGGCGATGTGGGGACGGCGGCTGACGCTGACGGCAGGGAGCAAGATTCAGGAAGGCACGCTGGCGGGGATTCAGCTGCAGCCGAGTGCCCGGGTGTTGTATGCGCCGGGGCCGGGGGTTTCGGTGTGGGCGGCGATCAGCCGGGCGGTGGTTGCGCCTTCCCTGCAGGATACGCGGTACAGCATTCCGGTCTCACTGGGGAAGTTCCAGGGGCTGCCGTTGACGGGCGAGCTGACGGGCAATCCGGGGTACCTGCCGGAGAACGTGATTGCGTATGAAACGGGGGCGCGTACGCGGCTGGGACGGACGGTGGCGTTGGATACGGCGGCGTTCTATAACAGCAATCGGCGGATCCAATCGATCAATGCGATGGCGCCGGTGCCGGTGGCGGGGACGCAGCCTTCCTGGTTGAGCACGCTGCTTTATACGAACTGGTTTGAGGCGCACAGCGTGGGGGTTGAGACAAACCTGACCTGGAAGCCGGCGCGGACGCTTTCCGTTCAGACGAGCTATACGTGGATGCAGTCGCGGACAAGGGCACTTGCTTCCGGCGCGGTGTACCTGCTGGATCAGTGGAATACACCGCGGCACACGGCTTCCGCGACGGCGTTCTGGCAGGCGAGCCGGCGATGGTGGGCGAGCGGTTTTGTGTCGTTTGTGGACCGGCTGACGCCTTCGGTGGGGCTGCTGGTTCTACAGCCTGCGAACGGCTCCCCGTCGATCACACCAGCCTATACGCGGGTGGACGTGCATGCGGCACGTACGCTGCCGCATGGGTTGCAGTTGGAGGCGGGCGGGACGAATCTGCTGACGCCCCGGCATCTGGAGTTTCCCAGCAACACGAGCTTTTCCCAGGCGGCGTATGTGCCGCGGAGTGGGTTTCTGAAGGTGAACTGGAGCTTCTAGAGCAAATTAGCTGTTGCTGTGGAGTGGAAGCATGGTGCAGTGTCATTTTCCTTGAGAGAAAATGACGTTCATAGCAACGCCTCCCTCTACACCCACAGCTAGTTTGCCTTAGGGTATGTTTTCAGGGACGTTCGGCGTTGGCCTTCGGGGCAGAGCTGGAGCAGTGGGCACGGGGTACAGCGTGGTTCGGCGAAGAGGCAAAGCGTCTGGGCGTGGAGTTTGACGAGGGAGTGATGCTCGTCGAGCCTGGCGGCGTCCCAGTCTTCCGGGATGAGGCGCATGAGACGCTGCTCGGTGATGCCGCCATCAGCGCGGGGGGTGAGACGGAGGCGCTGGACGACGCGGAGGTGGTTGGCGTCGACGCAGAGGGCGCGGCGGCGGAGGGTGGAGAAGTTGACGACGGCAGCAGAGATCTGCGGGCCGACGCCTTCAAACTGCTCGAGCCACTCGCGGATCTTTTCCGTGCGGTACTTGGCGAGGAAGTCCAGGGTGAGCGAGCCGTAGCGGGCGGTGATCTGCAGGAGGGCGAGCTTGAGGCGTGGGGCTTTGACCTCGGGGAAGGTGACGATCTGGATGGTGCGCTCGATCTCTTCTGCCGGGGCATCGCGGAGGTCTTCCCAGGTGGGAAAGCGGGTGCGGAGATCGCGCATGACCTGGTGGGATTCGGGGGTTTTGGTGCGGGAGGAGAGCAGGGAGTAGATGAACTGGGTGAGCGGGTCCCAGGGGTCGCGGGGCGGGGGCGGGCCGTAGTGGGCGAGGAGCAGGCGATGGAGTTCAAGGATGCGTGTGTCTGGGGTTTCCGGGGTCTGCGGGAAGAGTGGAGCGGGCTGCATTTTCCTCATGGTATCCAATTTGGGAGTGGAACTCTTCAGGAGTGCTTGAAAGTTTATGGAGGAATTGGGAGAAGTGGATATTGTTGGGTAAAGTTTGTAGCGGCTCGCTTGTGACGCTTTCAGAGGCGCTCATAGAGAGTTTATAGAGGAATTGGAATTAGAGGCAATTGTGAGGTAAATTTGGTAGGGATGGATCCAGAGATCAACCCGTATTCTCCCGGAGCCGGGACGCAGCCGCCTGAATTGGCTGGCCGCGAGGATGTACTCGCCGAAGCAGGCGTGACGCTGCGCCGGGTGGCGCGTGGGTTGGCGAGCCGGAGCTCGGTCTTTATGGGGCTTCGCGGGGTGGGCAAGACGGTTCTGCTGAACCGGGTGCGGGAGCTGGCCGAAGAGGCCGGTTTCATGACGATCTTTGTGGAGGCGCATGAGGATAAGTCGCTCCCGGCGCTGCTGATTCCGCCTTTGCGCAAAATTCTGCTGAAGCTGAACGCGGCCGAGCAGGTGAGCGAGTTTGCCCGGAGAGGCTTGCGGGTGCTGAAGAGCTTTGCCAGCAACTTCAAAGGCAAAGTCTCGATTGCGGAGCATATCGACGTGGAGCTGGGGATTGCGCTGGAGGCCGGGTCTGCCGACAGCGGGGACCTGGAGCATGACTTTTCCGAGCTGCTGGTGGCGATTGCCGAGGCGGCGCGGGCGCGGGGCGTGGCGGTCTGCCTGCTGATCGACGAGCTGCAATATCTGGAGCAGAAGGAGTTGAGCGCGCTGATCATGGCGCTGCACCAGGTGTCGCAGAGGCGGCTTCCGATGCTACTGTATGCGGCAGGACTTCCACCGATCCTGGGGCTTGCCGGACGGTCGAAATCTTACGCGGAGCGGCTGTTTTCGTTTCCTCGGATCGGTGTGCTGGACCCGGTTGCGGCGCGGCAGGCCATCGAGCGTCCGGCCGCCGCGCTGCATGTGGCCCTGACGACGGAGGCTGTGGAGGCGATTCTGCGGCAGACTGGGCGGTATCCGTACTTTCTGCAGCAGTGGGGCTACGAGACGTGGAATGTGGCGAAGGCTTCGCCGATCAGTGAGGATGCCGTAACGGCTGCGACGGGGAGAGCGATTCGGCAGCTGGATGACAGCTTCTTCCGGGTGCGGTTCGACCGGCTGACGCGGCGGGAGAAGGATTTTCTGTTCGCGATGGTGCGGATCGGCGGCGAGATGCAACGGTCCGGTGATATTGCGGAGGAGCTTGGCGTGAGGCCGACGTCGATTGGCCCGCTGCGCAGCTCTTTGATCCGGAAGGGGATGATCTATAGCCCGGCGCATGGGGACAATGCGTTTACCGTGCCGCTGTTCGATGAATTTTTGCATCGCCAGCTTCAAGGCTGAAAAGAGGGTGTCCTGCCGGACGGGCCCACTGCGCGTGAGGCGGGTGCTCCGTACCGTTTTAACTGGTTGGGGTGGCCCTGGCGGCTTTGGTCCGAGCGTTGCTCGGCCTGTTCGCGGGGTTAGCTATTGCGGGTGGTGCCTAGGCTTTTGCCTTCGAGAGTGGCGATGCCCCAGGCCATGCGGGGGGTGTTGTGGGCGAGGCCGATGCGGCCGTCCGGGCCCAGGAGGATGACGCCTCCATGGCCGCCGAGACGAGCGTGGAGGTAGTCGATGGCGTCCTGGGCGGCTTGCGCAGGAGAAGCTCCGGCCTGGACGCGGTCGACCGCCCACTTGCCCAGGACGAGCTTCATGATGGGCTCACCCCAGCCGGTGAGGGAGACGGCTGCGGAGAGATTGTCGGCGTAGCAGCCGCAGCCGATGAGGGAAGAGTCGCCGACGCGGCCGGGGGCCTTGTTGAGGGTGCCTCCGGTACTGGTGGCGGCGGCGAGGTTGCCGTGGATGTCCAGGGCTACGGCGCCTACGGTGTCGTGAGAGCCGGAGAAGGTGGTGTCTTTGAGGCCCTGGAGTTCGGCTTCCTGGGCGGCGTAGAGGCGCTTCTGCTCGCGCGGGATGACGAGGTCCATGTTGTCGCAGAGGCTCATGCCGTGCTGCATGGCGAAGCGCTCGGCTCCGATGCCGGCGAAGTAGATGTGGGGGCTCTCTTCAAGAACGAGGCGGGCGGCTTTGATGGGGTTACGCAGGCGCTCGACGCAGGCGACGCCTCCGGCGCGGAGGTCGGCTCCGTTCATCAGGAGGGCGTCGAGCTGGACGCGGCCGTCGCGGGTGAGGAAGGAGCCGCGGCCGGCGTCGAAGGCTTCGTCGTCTTCCATGACGACGACGGCGGCTTCGACGGCTTCAACGGAGGTGCCGCCGCGCTCGAGGACGGCATAGCCTGCGGCGAGGGCGTGGGCGATGCCGTTTTCGTGCGCGGCGATCTCGGCGTTTGGCATGGCCCAGGCTCCGCCATGTACGACGAGAACGGGTTTGGTCTGCATAGGTTTTAGGATGCGGGCGTTACAGGGCGAGAGCTTTGCGGCGCTCGGTCTCGAGATAGGTGAAGCGGATGCGATGGATGACCGTTGTGGTGGAGAAGAAGGCGAGGACCCAGAGCGCGGGGGCCATGACGCCCCAGCGGTTGCAGAGCGCGCCGAGGATGACGCAGACGATGCGCTCCGGACGCTCCATGAAGCCGACCTTGCACTGGCCGATGAGGGCTTCGGCGCGGGCGCGGGTGTAGCTGACCATGAGCGAGGCGGTCATGACAAAGGCGACGAGGCCGACGTAAAAGAGGCGATTGCCGCGGGCGTAGTAGACGAGCAGGCCGAAGAAGATGGCGACGTCCGAGTAGCGGTCCATGACGGAGTCGAAGAAGGCTCCGAAGACGGAGACCTGGTTGGTCTGGCGGGCGACGCGGCCGTCGACCATGTCAAAGACGCCGGCGCCGATGATGATGAGGCCGGCGTAGAGGAAGTAGCGGACGGCGTGGTCGCCGCGGGCGAAGCCGAAGAAGAAGGCGGCGGCGACGTTGATGAGCAGGCCGATGAAGGTGAGGGCGTTGGGGGAGATCTTGCTGATGGCGAGACCGTTGACAATCTTCTGGAGCAGCCATCCGCTGCCCTTGCCGAAGGCGCTGGTCCAGGTCATGGGGCGACTGCCTCGTCTCTTACGAGGTCAGGGCCGGAGGCGGCGTGATGCGAGAGCGAGAGGACGTTGCCGAAGGGATCGTGGAACCAGACGACCTGGCTTCCGTCCGGCGCGGTCCAGACGCCGTCTTCATCCTGGGTGAAGTAGGGGTAGAGGATGGGTTCGATGGCGGCGGCGCGCAGGGATTTGGCGGCGGCGTGGATGTCCGGGACCTCCCAGCCGAAGATGGTGAAGGGTTGGGGCTGGGCGTCGGGGATGAGGGCGCAGCGGACCATGATGCCGCCGGCGGTGCGCAGGACGAGGGCGAAGCCATCGTTGGCTTCGACCGTGAGACCCAGTTTGCCTCCGTAGAATGCCTGGGCGGCAGCGAGGTCATGCACGGGCAGGATTCCGATGATCGACGCCTGAGCGAGCACGCGGTTACTCCTTGGCGGCCGCTACGGCGTGGTCTTTTTCGGCGGCGACGTCGTGAATGGTCTTCAGCTTGAGGATCTCGAGCTCGCGTTTGCCGTTGGGCGTGGTGACGATGGCGACGTCGCCGATGACCTTGCCGAGCAGCGCGCGGCCGATGGGCGAGGTGGTGGAGATGAGGCCGTTGGCGACGTCCGATTCTTCACTGGTGACCAGGTTGTAGACGATCTCTTCGTCCTTGGTGGAGTCGAAGACAGTGACGATGGAGCCGAAGCCTGTGCGGTCGTGGGGGATGTTGGAGAGGTTGACCATGGCGAGCTCGCCCATGCGTTCTTTGAGCTGGCCGAGGCGGGCGTTGACGAACTCCTGGCGCTGCTTGGCGCTGTGGTACTCGGCGTTTTCACTAAGGTCGCCAAGGGCGACAGCCTTTTTAATCTCGGCGGGGAGTTCGGTGGTGAGCTCGTATTCGAGCGCCTTGATCTCTTCAGCAAGCTTGGCTTTGATGTGTTCGGGCATGGGACCTTCTTCTGGCTACAGGAACTGCTAGCTTGCTTAAAATACGCTGCCCGGCCATGAGCTCCCTTTTCGTGGGAAACCCCGGCTGCGGCGGTGGGATTGAACCTGAATTATACGGCTTTGGGCCGGGCGGGTTCTGTCCGCCAACGGTTTGCGGGCTGGGTTGGGCCATGGAGCGATCCTATCCCGTACATTCTTAGGGAAAGCGATTCTTCACCTTGTTTGCGGGAGATTGACTATGCGCGTTCCACTCACCTTCGCCACGCTTCTCTTGTCCTTGCTGCTGGCTGCTTCGCCCGCGGTGGGGCAAGCTCCGTCCGATGAGGCCGCCATTCGCGCCGTACTCGCCCATGAGACCGAGGGTTGGGATACGTTCAACGCTAAGGAGATTGTTAGCACGTTTACCGACGATCTCATCTGGCAAAATCCCTTCGGCGTGCGGATCCATGGGAAGGCGGATTTTGAGAAGTTTCTGACCGACCTGCTGGCTCGGCCGGGCTACAGGGCGGGCAAGGATACGGCGCCGACGAAGATCCTGGACGTGCGGATGACTTCGCCGACCACCGCCTCTGTGTGGAGCGACGAACAGATCGTGGGGCTGGTGAATGACATCAGCGGGCACCCGATGGCACCCCGCCACTCCTACTATCTGAAGGTGCTGGTGAAGAAGGATGGCGTGTGGAAGATCTCGGACACGTTGATCATGGACATCGTTCACCTGAAGTAGCTGGGACCCATCCATGCGGGCGCGCCTTGGTTCCGGTCACCCGGCGCGGGGCAGACGTGGAAGGAGCTCGCCGGAATGCTGCCCGCCAGCCCGCCAGCCAGCCAGCCAGAGTGTCAACGCTGAAAGCGTGCTCAACGGCATCGCCTACGACGCGCAGCACGACCGCCTCTTCGTCACGGGCAAGCAGTGGCCCACCATCTTCGAGATCAAGGCCGTGCGCAGGGAACAATGACCCGGCTGGCCCGGTAAACTCCTACAGGAGGCCCGTCCATGCGATTCGTCCGCTTCCTGCTGCTTCTGTCAGTGATCGCCGCGGCCTGCCTGGCGTGGTTGTTCCTGGTTCCCTACGGTCCCAGCCAGGAGACCTTCGTCGATATCCCGTCCGGCACCGGCACGGCGGGGATCGCCTCCCGGCTGGCCGCCGCCAGGGTGATCCGGTCGGCGTTCGCCTTTGACCTTCTCCGCAAGCTGAAGGGCGGCCGCCTCAAGGCGGGCGAATACCGCTTCGACCATCCCACGCCCGTCGCCCAGGTCTATGCCCGCATCGCCAAGGGCGACGTTTATACCATCCAGGTCGTGATTCCCGAGGGCTTCAACACCTTCGACATCGCGCAGGAGATCGCCGCAGCCAAACTCGCTCCGGCTGACGTTTTTCTGGCTGCCGAACGGCTTAACACGCCGCTCATCGCCGATCTGAGCCCCCACGCCGGCTCGCTGGAAGGCTTCCTCTTTCCCGATACCTACCGTTTCTCCCGCCACGCCACGGCGGACATGATGGTGGCGGCGATGGTGCGGCGTTTCCGCCAGGCCACGGCTCCTCTGCACCTGGCGGACCATGGCGAGGTCAACCGAACCGTCACGCTCGCCAGCCTGATTGAAAAAGAGGTGGCCGTCGCGGCTGAGCGGCCGCTGGTCGCCGGCGTCTTCCGCAACCGGCTCGCCCAGGGCATGCCGCTCGCGACCGATCCCACCGTCATCTACGCGGCTCTGTTAAACAACCGCTGGCGCGGAACCATCTACCAGTCGGACCTGGCGTATGACTCGCCTTACAACACCTACCGCCAGGCCGGCCTGCCTCCCGGGCCGATTGCGAACCCGGGCCTGGCTGCGCTCCAGGCCGCTTTGCACCCGGCCCCGACCGATTTCCTCTACTTCGTCGCCGATGCCCAGGGCCACAGCGTCTTTTCCAAAGACCTGAAAGGGCATACCGCCGCCGTCCAGGCCTATCGCAACGCCCTCAAAGCCCAGACAAACCCGTGAAAGGGGTATCTCCGCATCGGATGTCTCGCCGATAACATCCAAAGGATTACGATTGGGTGACACGATTAAAGCTGCACCTGCCACCACCTACCCAGGAGATGCCTGTATTGCGAGTTGCGCCCCCCAGATGAATCTTTCCAACCACCCTAAAGCAAGGCGCGCCAGCACAAGGCAAGCCAGCACAAAGCGAGCCGCACTGGCTGTCCTGGCCGCCCTGCCGCTTCTGCTCTCCGGCTGTTACTCAGCTCGCGTCCGCACCGTCAATCATGTGGTGATCGCACCCAAGGTTCTGGACGCCACGCTGCCGCAGCTGCTGGACCAGCTTGCCCAGCAGGATTCTGCCATCCAGACCCTGCGCGCGGACGTTGACTTCACCGGCACCACCGGCGGAGAGCACGAGGGTCAGATTAAAGAGAGCCCTGCCTTCGCCGGTTATATTCTGCTCCGCCGTCCAGGCGATCTCCACGTCATCATGCTTGTCCCGGTCGTCCGCTCCCGCGCGGTGGAGATGGTCTCTGACGGAAAGCAGTTCAAAGTTCTGATCCCGTCCAAGAATAAGGCCATTACGGGCGCGGACGAGTTCAGCGCGTCTTCTAAAAACGGTCTTGAGAATCTGCGGCCCTATATGGTCCGCGACGCTCTGCTCATCCCCACCGCCGGCGCGCAGGAATACGTCTCGCTCACCAAGGACTCCCGCCTGCTGCCCGTTCAGCCGGGCCAGAAGGACATCGTCGAAGAGCCCGACTACGACATCACCATCCTGCGCACCACGACCGACCACATCCAGGAGACCGTCCGCGTCATCCACTTCGGCCGCATTACCCTCCAGCCCTACAAGCAGGACATCTACGACCACGACGGGCGCATCGTCACCAGCGTGCAGTATGACAAGTACCAGAAGTTCGGCGACGTCACCTATCCCACCATCATCACCATTACCCGGCCGGTCGATGAATTCAAGCTGCGCATCGACATCACCAAGCTGCTGGTAAACCCGAAGCTCGACGACGAGGCCTTCGTCCTGAACTTTCCCGAAGGCGTTCCCATCACCAAGATGTAAAGGCTAAAGCCCGGCGCGAAGCCGGTGCGCGGCGGCCGCTCGATTGATCTCCAGCGCCAGCGCCAGGGCTCTGCGGCCGGCAATCCCGTCCACCACGGGGATCGATCTCGTCTGGACCGCCTCCACGAAAGAAGCGAGCTCGAGTCTGAGCGGCTCGCCCGGCTCGACGGGCACCTTGCTCATCGTCAGCCCGGCGGTGGGATGCTTCGGCTCGCCCGGAGCCTCCGGCTTGCTATGCCGCTCGATCAGCGCGGCCAGCTCCGTATCGCTGAGCCCGGCGGCGGCGGTGACATCGATCAGCAACAGATCCTGCCGGGCGAAGTCGAGCGAAAGATACTGATGCGGCTGGAAGAAGCGCAGTTTGCGCACCCGCTCGGTCGAAACCCGCGACGCGGTAAAGTTCGCCACGCAGCCGTTCTCAAACTCCACCCGCACGTTCGCGATGTCGGTCGTGCGCGAAAGCACCGGCAAGCCCACCGCGCGCACCTCGTGCACCTCTGAATCCACCAGCGAAAGCACCAGATCCAGGTCGTGGATCATGAGGTCCAGCACCACGTCCACATCCAGCGATCGCGGCGTGAAGACGCTCAGCCGATGCGCCTCAAAGAACATGGGCCGATGGAGCAACGCACGCACCGCCTTCACCGCCGGGTTGAAGCGCTCCAGATGCCCCACCTGCACCAGCCGTCGAGCCTTGGCGGCCGCAGCCAGGATCGCGTCCGCCTCCTCGAGCGACGAAGCCAGCGGCTTCTCCACCAGCACATCGACTCCGGCTGCGAGCAAGAGAATCGCTGAGGCCGCATGATGCACCGTCGGGACGCAGACGCTCGCCGCATCCAGCGTCACGTCAGAGGCCAGCAACTCCTTCACCGTCTGAAACCCTGCGACCCCATAGGTCTCTTGCGCCGCGGTCAGGACAGCCGCGTCTCGATCCACTACAGCCACCAATTGCACGGGCTTGCCGGCCAGCTCCAGCTCCCGGTAGACCCGCAGATGATTGCGGCCGAACGCTCCGGCGCCTACAACCGCGATCCGAACAGCCTCCACCTACTCGCCCGCAGGCGTTTCCACAGCCTCACGGCAACGCGCATACAGCTTCAGCAGGCTGTCCACCTGGTCTTCCGCCTTGGCCGAGCTCGGGGCGGCAAAGCCGGTGGTCGTTGCCGCTCCCTTGCTTCCCACATTCGCCTGCGACGCCACAAACTTCAGCAGGTCCAGCGCAATATCCTCAGTACGGCGAGCAGCATTGTTTCCGTTAGCTTCCATACCCCGATGCTACCAAATCCAAGCCCCGGCCATCGTCCTCAGCCGCACGGGTGAACTCCGCACAGGATCTCGTACGCGATCGTCCCCGCCTGCCGCGCATGATCCTCCGCCGTGATGCCCTCGCCGAGCAGCACCACCTGATCTCCGGCCCTGACCCCCTGCAGCGCAGTCACATCCACCACCGTCAGGTTCATCGACACGCGCCCGAGCACAGGCGCACGTTGGCCCCCCACCATGACCCAGCCGCCAGCGCCCTCGACGCCCGAGGAAAACTCCCGCCGAAGTCCATCCGCATACCCCACCGGCAGCAGCGCCATCCGCATCGGCCGGTTCGCCGTAAAGGTCGCACCATACCCCACGGTCTCGCCCGGTTCGAGCGCCCGCACCGCCAGCACCCGCGCCTTCCACGTCATCACGGGCCGCAGCCGGTTGCGGATCGTCCCTGCAATGGCCTGCGCTTCCACTTCCTCTGGCAGCTCGATGGGCAGGCAGTATCCGTAGAGCGCGAGCCCGGTCCGAACCATCGCCTGCGCCCCTACCCTCGCTGCCAGCCGCTCCAGCCACAAGTCGCGCCGCTCCAGCCAGGTATCGCGCCGCGAAGCATCGCCCAGCACCGGCCCCCTTGGGTTGTCCACATTTGAGCTGTTCCCCGCATGCACGAAGCGCGGCCTCAGCTCTGCCGCCTCCACCTGCGCCACCGCCTCTTCAAACCGCTCCTCCTGCTTTTTGGTTAGCGTAGAACCGCTCACCTCCGAGCTGCAGAAGTGCGTGAACACTCCATCCAGCTCTAAACCAGCCTCGCGCAGCGCCACCAGGATTCCGCCGAGTTCGTCTCCCGGCCGGGCTCCCTGCCGGCCCATGCCGGTGTCGATCTCCACGTGCACCTTCGTCCGCAGGCCGTCCAGCCAGCCAATCTGTTCCGCGGTCCAGAGCACCGGCGTCAGCTCCGCCTCTGCGATCGCCTCCAGGTCACCCGGCAAGAACCCGGACATGATCAGGATCTCGGCTGGCAGCCCGGCTGCAACGAGTGCCTGCCTTACCCGCGCGCCTTCGCTGGCGCATGTGACGCCCAGCCACTTCGCCCCGGCACGCACCAGGATCGGCGCACACGTCTCCGCACCATGCCCGTAGCCGTTCGCCTTGATGACCGCCACCACCTCCGTAGCCTTCCCCACCTGCTCACAGATCACCTGGAAGTTTCCGGCCAGCGCAGCCGCATCCACCTCAACCCAGTTCGCACCCAACCCCATGCCTTCTATCCTACGTGCCGGGCAACGTCCGGACCCAGGCCGTCTGCGTTGCCTATACGGCCCCCAAGACACGTCACGAGGGGATCGCCCACCGCGCAGGCGGCCCGTCCGGCAGGACTAGTAGTCGTCTCCGCCGCCGTGAGAGGTGTCCAGATTCTCAAATCGCGTGTAGTCGGACATGTAAGCCAGCTTGACCGTCCCGGTCGGGCCGTTTCTCTGCTTGGCGATGATGATCTCCGCCTGCCCTTTGATGTCCTCGTTGTCCCGGTCGTAGTACTCCTCGCGATGGATGAAGCAGACCACGTCCGCATCCTGCTCAATCGACCCAGATTCGCGCAGATCGCTCAGCAGCGGCTTCTTGTCGCCCGTTCGCTGTTCCGATCCACGCGACAGCTGCGACAGCGCCACAACCGGAACCCGCATCTCCTTGGCCAAAGCCTTCAGCCCGCGGCTGACACTCGAGACCTCCTGCGTCCGGTTCTCAAACTTCTTCTGGCTCGCTCCAACGGACCCCGACATCAGCTGCAGATAGTCGATCACGATCAGATCCAGCCGGCCCTCCTGCTGCTTCAGCCGCCGCGCCTTCGCCCGCATCTCCGCCAGCGTAATTCCCGGCGTGTCGTCGACAAACATCTTCGACTCCATCAGCCGTTCCAGTGCGCTCAGCAGCTTGCCCTTATCTTCCCGGGGCAGAAATCCCGTCTGGATCTTGCGCGAGTTGACCATCGCCTCAGAAGCCAGCATGCGGCGCAGCAGACTTTCCTTGCTCATTTCAAGCGAAAACACCGCGACCACCTTGCCATCCTTCACGGCAGCATTCTGCGCGATGTTGATCGCCCACGCCGTCTTGCCCATGGATGGCCGCGCCGCAATGATCACCAGCTCCGACTCCTGCAACCCGCTCGTCATGCGGTCGAAGTCGACGTAGTGCGTCGCCAGCCCGGTAATCTCGCGGCCCTGCTCGTACAGCTTGTCGATCGTCCCGAAGCTGTTTTTGACAATGGCCGAGATATCCGAGAAGCCGCCCGTTACGGCATGCTCGGAGATCTCCATCAGGCGCGTCTCCACCTGGTTCAAGACATCGATCGCCTCGAGCGACTGATCCGACGCCTCCATCATGCCCATGTCGCAGACCGTCATCAGCTGCCGCATCAGGCTCTTGTCGCGCACGATGCGGACATAGCTTTCAATCGAAAGCCGCCGCGGCAGGCCTTCGCTGAGCCCCGCCACCCAGGCCTGTCCCCCTACCGAATCCAGGTACTTGCGCTTCGAGAGCTCCTCACACACGGTAATGTCGTCGATCGCATACCCGGTCTCAGAAAGGTGGAGGATTGCCTCATAGAGCTTGCGGTGTGAATCGAGGGAGAAGTCGTCTGTTTTGAGCAGCATCGTCGCATCGACGATGGCAAGCGGCTCGACCAGCATCGCACCCAGGATCGTCCGCTCCGCATGGAGCGACGCGGGACGGCTGTCTTCATCGGAACCTAAGAGTCGGGGATACGTCGCCATGCTTCCAGTAGACCGCCCCCACCCAGGACGTGCAACCGTGTACATCGTGCTCTGTTGTTAATCCTGCGGATAACAGGAACGCGGATAACAGGAACTTAGAGATGCGCTACCCTGAACCATGGCCCCGACAACCCCCGAGAAACAGCTCGCCATCCCCTCTGCCGCCGCCAAAGACCCCGCCGCCTTCGAGCTCTTGCGCCTCTGGATCGCCAACCAGAGCCAGCAGGTCACCCTCCGCCCCGGCATCTGGCAGGACCCCTCGGCCTGGGGCGTCATGCTGGCCGATCTCGCCCGCTCCATCGTTCAGGTTCACCTGGATAACGACGAAGACCTCGATGCCGAAGCCTTCCTGGCCAGTCTGCTCGAAGGGTTCGACAATGAGATCGAATCCGTACTGAACGAGTTCGGCGAAGGCGATGAAGACGCCGGCTGACTGCCTCGTCCCCCTATTTAGTGGCCCGTCAGTGGCCCGTTTCAGTGGCCTTTGTACTTCTGGAAGAGCTCCGGAAACTGAGCTTCCAGACCCTTCACCTTCGGCACATCGCAGATCTGGATGTACGGGTTGTTTGGGTTGTTGGTCGCGTAGTCCTGGTGGTAGTCCTCGGCCTTGTAAAAGGCCTTCAGCGGCCCGACAACGGTCACGATCTTGCCGGGAAAGACGTGCTCCGCCTCCAGCTGCTGGATGTACTCATGGGCGATCTTGTCCTGCTCGGGCGAGGACGTAAAGATTGCCGAGCGGTAGCTGGTCCCCACATCCGGCCCCTGCCGGTTTAGCTGCGTTGGGTCATGCGCGACCGAAAAGAAGATGCGCAGCAGCGTCCCATAGGTGATCTTCGCCGGATCATAGGTAATCTCAACCGATTCCGCGTGGCCGGTGGTCTCGGTCGTCACTTGGTCGTACGTTGCCGTGCTGGCCGAGCCGCCGGCGTAGCCTGCCTCGGTAAAGGTGACGCCCTTCACGCGCTGGAAGACGCTCTGCGTGCCCCAGAAGCAGCCGCCGGCGAAGACTGCCTTCTCCAGGCCCTTGTGTTCGCCGGGCGTTTCGTCAACCTTTGCCGCCGGAATCGGTGTCTTGCTCGACACGTCTGCAATCGCCATTCGCCTGTACCCCATGAAGAGAAGTGCCACCACAACAACAGAAACCAGCAAAATCTGACCACGCGCCATCGCAACACCCTCTGAAGATTAGACGCAAGCCGGGCTGAAGCAGATTCCCGGAGGCGTCTTCCACGCGAAGCGTCGAGAACCGTGCGAAGCACCGCCCGCCCGGCATCAGGGCGCACTTGCGGTTGCTCTTAGGCCGTCATCCGCTGCCGACCCTGAATCTCGATATAAACATGCACCAGCGAAACCGCCGCCGGTGTCACCCCCGGCAACCGGCTCGCCTGCCCCAGCGTGACTGGCCGCACGCGCTCGAAGACCCCCTGCATCTCCCGGCTAAGCCCACTCACGCTCTGGTAGTCGAACCACGCCGGAATCCGCATCTCCTCTGCCCGCTTCATCTTGCCGATCGACCGCATCTGCTGCGCAAGATACCCGGCGTACTTGATCTCGGTCTCGACCGCCCGCCGCTCGTTGCGCACGACCGCGGGAAACTCGCTCTCCCGCCAGCACGCAAAGACATCCTCCTCCAGCGCCGAGCCCAGCTGCGGCAGCACCTCTTCCATCGAAACCTCCGGCCGCTTCAAAACCTCCGCCAGCGTCTGCCCGGAGGACCGCTGCCGCGTCGTCTCGAGCGCTGTCTTCAGCCGCTCCGCCCGCGCCACGCGCCCTTCAAATTCCGCCCACGTCGCGTCATCCACCAGCCCAAGCCGCCGCCCGTGCGGCATCAGGCGCCGGTCCGCGTTGTCAATCCGCAGGTGCAGCCGGAACTCCGCCCGGGAGGTAAACATCCGGTACGGCTCGTCCGAACCCTTCGAGATCAGATCGTCGATCAGGATCCCGAGGTAAGCCTCCGTCCGGTCGAGTGTGAAGCCCGGCTCATCGCGCACCGCGAGCGCCGCATTGATCCCCGCCATGAGCCCTTGCGCCGCCGCCTCCTCATAGCCGCTGGTTCCGTTGATCTGCCCGGCCAGATACAGCCCGCGGATGCTCTTGACCTCGAGCGTCCGCCCGAGCTCCGTCGGGTCGATCGCGTCGTACTCAATCGCGTATCCCGGCCGAAGCATCTCCGCGTTCTCGAGCCCCGGAATCGACGCCACCATCGCGGCCTGCACCTCCATTGGCAGGCTGGTCGACATGCCGTTCACGTACACCTCATGCGTGCTCAGCCCCTCGGGCTCGAGAAAAAACTGGTGCCCTTCCTTGTCCGGAAAGCGAACGATCTTGTCCTCGATCGAAGGGCAATACCGCGGCCCCACGGCAGAGATCTGCCCCGAATACATCGCCGACCTGTGCGCATTTTCGCGGATCAGCCGCATCGTCTCGGGCGTCGTCCGCGCGATGTGGCAGCAGATCTGGCGCAGCGCAATCTTCTTCGTGCGCAGGCTGAACGGCGTCGGCTCGGCATCGCCCGGCTGCTCGGCAAACTGCGTCCAGTCGATCGTCCGCCCATCGAGCCGCGGCGGCGTCCCCGTCTTATGGCGAAACTCGCGCAACCCCAGCGCCTTCAACGCCTCGCCGAGCAGCACACTCGCCGGCTCGCCGCTGCGCCCCGCCGCATACTGCTGCTCGCCGCAGTGAATGAGCCCATTCAGGAACGTGCCCGTCGTCACTACGGTTGCTTTGGCCCGGACCTCCCGCCCATCCCGCAGCTGGAGCCCCCGCACGACGCGCAGACCGTCTTCTACGTCTACTACCAGCCCCGCCACCTCCGCCTGCTTCAAATGCAGGTTCGGCTCCGACTCCAGCATCTCCCGCATCTTCACCCGGTACAGGGCCTTATCGCACTGCGCCCGCGGACTCCAGACCGCCGGCCCGCGGCTGGTATTCAGCAGCCGGAACTGGATCCCCACCGAATCCGCCACCACCCCCATCACGCCGCCAAGCGCGTCGATCTCCCGCACCAGATGACCCTTCGCGATCCCCCCGACGGCAGGGTTGCAGCTCATCTGCGCGACCAGATCCAGGTTCAGCGTGAACAGCGCCGTGCGCAGCCCCATGCGCGCCGCCGCGATCGCCGCCTCACACCCGGCATGCCCCGCGCCCACCACGACGACATCGCATTGTTCGCCAAAACCCATCACTCTCCATCTTATTCCCGGCTGACTTACTCCCGGCTCACTTACTCCCGGCAGACAGGTTTAACGCACAAACCGGAACACCGTCCACTCAGCCGGCCAGGCCCGCATCGCCGTAGACCCGACGGAAAAAAGCTTCTCTCTGGTTGCGCCATCCCGGGCCAGCGTGGACATTCCCTGGATCACTGCCATGATGTGGCCGGCCAGCGCCCCGCCGTCAATCCTCGGCCTAAGTTTGCGCATCGACCGGTCCTTGGCAATCTTGTTCTTCAAGCGCTCCTCAATGCTGAGCCGGATATCCCGTAAAGCCGTCTGCACATCCGCCGCAGCCGCGGAGCAGCTGATCGCCGAACTCGCCAGCAGACAACCTGCCGGCGTGCTCTCGCCGGTAAACGCGATCGCTGAGGCCTCCAGCAGTCCTGCCGCCGCGTCGCGCGCCGTCGCTGCCCCGTCGATGATCGACTCGGACGTGACAGGGCCTGATGTATAGAGTCGAACCGCCTCCAGAAAGAGCCGCTCCTTGTCTCCAAACGCCGTGTAGAGGCTAGGCGGCGTGATGCCCATCGCCTGGGTAAGGCCGTTCAGGGAGGTCGCTTCGTAGCCGTGCCGCCAGAACAAAAGCATCGCCTGGCGCAGGGCTGCTTCGCGGTCGAACCCAAGCGGACGTCCCGGCTTGCGGCTTTGTTCGCCGCCTGCAATTTTCATAGCTCTTACTATGAAACAGCTTGACGTTTTGGCGCAAGCAGGTTGTACTGGATTCCATAGTGAACACTAAGGAACCCAAGATGACGCTCACGAACTATCGCACCCTCGGCCGCTCCGGCCTCGTTGTCAGCCCGCTCGCTCTTGGCACCATGACCTTTGGAACAGCTCGCTGGGGAATGGACGAAGCTGGATCCGCTGCCGTCTTCAACGCGTACGTGGACGCGGGCGGCAACTTCGTCGATACCGCGGACGTGTATGCCGGAGGCCGCAGCGAAGAGATGCTGGGCCGCTTCCTCGCGGAACGGAAGCTCCGCGAACAGATCGTCGTGGCGACCAAGGCCGGCTTCGCCGCCGGAAAGGGCGTGCACGCCGGCGGAAATGGAGCGAAGCACCTGTACGCGGCGCTGGAAGGCTCGCTGAAGCGGCTGCAGACTGACTTCGTGGACCTCTTCTGGATTCACGTCTGGGATTCCGTAACCCCCGCCGAAGAGTTGCTTGAGACCATGACGGCTTTAGTACGCGCGGGCAAAATCCGCTACTGGGGCATGTCCAACGCACCGGCCTGGTACGTCGCCAAGCTTGCTACGTTGGCCGCAGTGCGCGGCGTTGCCGGCCCCATCGCGCTTCAATACTTTTACTCACTCGTGAACCGCGACCTCGAGGAAGAGCATCTTCCCTTGGCAAAGGAGTTTGGCATGGGCATTGTGCCCTGGAGTCCGCTTGCCTACGGATTGTTGACGGGCAAGTATGACCGCGCTGTCGTCGAAGCCGCGGCCCCGCGAGCAGGCGGCCTGCCACGCGACGCGGCGGTCCGGGATGCGAAGCGCCCGGAAGGGGACAAGCGTCTTGACGGCGCCAACCCATTTGGCGACACGCTCTTCACCCCGCGCAACTGGAAGATCGTCGAGGAACTGAAGAGGATCTCTGCCGAGGCGGGGGAGAGCCCCGCCCGGGTCGCTCTGGCGTGGGTCTGCGGAAGGCCGGGCGTCACGTCAACCCTTATGGGCGTCAGCCGGGCGGAGCAGGTCACGGAGAATGCTGCGGCTTTAGGCGTCGTGCTCTCGGAAGAGCACCGGGCAGCGCTCGATGCCGTCAGCGCACCGGCCGATCCGCGAATGTTCTACAGCCTCTTCACGCCAGCCGTGCGGCAACAGGTGGTCTTCGGAGGCTGCTCGGTGGACTCATGGGGATGACCGGCGATTCACTCAGCCTGAAGGGCGCGTTTCTTCTCTGAAGCGCTTCGTGTCTTCCGCCAAAGCCGCCGTACCGAAGGGCCAGATACGGCATTTCTCGCGGTCGTGAAGCGCGATCGTGGAGCGCGATCGTGGAGCGCGACCGGGGAGCGCGATTGGGGAGCGCGATCGGGGAGCAAGCACGAGAGGTCGAAAAGGCGCGCAGTGGAAGCCTCTCCTTACGCCTGAGAACACCGCTTTGCCTCATTGCCCACTCTGCCCTTTACCCTCTACCCTGCACCCTTGAGGAGACGCAAACTTCCTCAGATTACTCAAACCGCGGCAGATGCTCGATATCGGAGGCCGGCACAGCCTCCAGCTCGCCTCCGGCTTTAATCCACGCCTTGATTCCCCCGTCGATCACGTGCGTCCGGCAGTTTGCCTCTTCGAGCATATGGGCTACGCGCTTGCTCGTCGTATCCCGGATGCACGAGCAGTAGAGGTACACCTCGCACTCCGGAGCCATAAACTCTCGCAGCGCCTCCAGCTCTTCCTTCAGCCGTGCCGGTTCCACCCGGATCGAGTTCTTGATCCGTTGCATCCCCGGGTCATAGTACCCGTGGCTGCGCACATCCGCGATGATCATGATCCGGTCCTTGTCCACCGTATCCAGCCGGTCCTTCAGACTTTCCGCGGTGATCTTCTGGATGTTGTTGTACTTGCGCGCCTTCAGGGTAAACACCACGATCGAGATCGCATATCCCAACACCAGAAGCACAACGATCAGCAGCAGCGCATGACCTAACCGCTGAACCCAGTCCACGATCTCCCGGATGAAGCCGCTGAACAGGTACCCGCCCAACACCCACGGCAGGATGTACATCAGCACTCCGAGCGAGTCCAGCCGGAAGAAGCGCTTGAAGCTCATGTGCAGGCTGCCGGCCAGCGGAGCGGCCATCGAGGCAAGCCCGGGAACCCACTTGGCGAAGAGCAGCGTCTTCGCCCCGCGCCGGTAAAAGTAGGCCGAAGACGAAAAGATGCAGCCCTCCGGATTGACCGTTAGGCGGCACATGCCTGCCAGCAGCCACCATCCCATCTCGCGCCCGCCGAAGTAGAGCATCGTGTCGCCCGACACCGCGGCAACCCAGGCCAGCGCCAGCACCACATCCAGCCGAATCCCCTGGTGCGCCGCCGCACCCGCCCCAATCAGCACCACCGAGGTCGGCAGCGGTAGCCCCGCCGCGGCCAGAAACAACACTGTCGCGACGATCGCGTACCCATGGTGAATGACCGCGCCCAGCAGATCCATCGGACTTCCCTCTGAATCTCCATAGGATGCGGGTTCTCTGTCCGTTGCGCGACATTTGCGCTCAGAACTCCACCTTGAGGGAAAGCTGTATCTGCCGTTCCCGAGCCAGGCTTGAATTGGCCGCCGTCACCGCCCCGAAGGCCTGCGTATTCAATCCCTCAGCCGCAATCGCCGCCGCGTCCTGGTAAACCAGCGGCGTGACTCCGCCCGCCGCCGTCCCCACCAGAAACGCCCGCTCCTCAACCGAGGTGATGTTCAGCCGGTTGGTGACGTTGAACACCTCCGCCGAAAGCCTTGCCCGCATGCCCTCAGGCAGCAATCGGCCGCCGGCGAACTCGCGCCCTACCCGCAAATCTGCGTTGGCTGAAACCGGCAGCCGCAGCGTATTTCGCCCTACCGTTGGCAGGTAAAGCGCCCCACCCGAGCCGTTCAGACTCAAATGCCCGCCACTCAGCTCCGTGCCGCCGTACAGGTCGTAGCTGTAAGGCCGCCCGCTATGCACCAGCACGATAGGCGCGACCTCCCACCCGTTCAAAGCTTTTCTCAGCAATTCAGCCTGGCCGTGCACCAACGGTCTCCAGACTCCGCTGACGTGCAGCGCCTGCGGATAGTTCAACGCGGAAAGCCCCTTGTCATAGCCGTTCGAGAACGGGTCCAGCTGCCCGTTGGTTCGCGGAGTGGCAGAAAGGTTCGCCCCATAGTCGATCGCCTTCGACCAGGCATAACTCGCCCGTGCCGTAAAGCTCCGTCCGCCGCGCACGGCCGCTGCCAACGTCAGCCCGTTGTAGCTCCCGTTCACGTGCGAAACAATCTCCGTCACCGGCCCGAACGCCGTGCTCACCCGTGCCGTATAGGCCGGAAGCACAAACGTCTGCCCCGGCGTGACCCCTTTCGCGCCGGCCCCACCCTGAATCTGAAACGTCCGGGTCCCGGTCGAAGGCGCAATGTTGAGGTCGGTCGAGCTGGCAAGCTGCCGGTCCAGATTCATCTCGTAGCTCGCCGTCAGCGTCACCCGCCGGCCGGCGCTGCGCTCCACCCCAAAGCTCCCCTGCTGCACCACCGGCAGCCGAAAGTCCCGCGCAAACACCATCGCCGAGCCCGTCGTCGCCACGACGCCCGATGGCTGCGCCAGAAACGAACACGGGTACCCGAACCCCTGCCCGGTCACCTGCGGGCACACCGTCTCGACCGTCGGCGTAATCCGCACCCGCGTCGTGGCATGCGCACCGGCAAGCCCGGTGTTCGCCAGCGCGCTCTCGATCGTCGCCCCCGGCAGCCGCCCAAAGTACAACCCATACCCCACCCGAACGACACCTCCCGCCGCCCCGAACGGCTGCCAGCTCACCCCAACCCGAGGTCCAAGGTTGTTTCGATCCTCTGGAAAGCTGCTCGTCGCTCCCCGCGCCCCAAAGACAGCATCGAGCGCCGCATTCGGGGCCTGCGGCAGCGGAAGCCGCAGGCTCTCATACCGCAGCCCCGCATGAACCTGCAAAAACCCACGCGCTGACCACGAGTCCTCCACAAAAAGACCTGTCGCAAGAGTCGAAAAATCCACGTTTTGTTCCCCAAAGCTCTGGCTGAAACTGGTGAAGCAGAACACGTGCACCGGGCTCGTGATGGAGGGACAACCCCCATTGGGATAAGCACTTACGTTGAAGGTGTAGTCCGTAATGAAGTCCACCAGACCACCCGCATTGGCCGTCGTACGCCCACTGTCATACCGAAACGTCCCCTCCCCATTCCCCAACGTCGAAACGCTGTCCTGCACGGCCGAAACACTGCCCCCAAACTGCACCACATGATGCCGCCACTGTGCGGTCATGGTGTCGCCGCCTTCTATCCGGCGCTCATCCGGGTACGCCTGCCGAGTCAGATTCGCCGGAGTCCCAAACAACAGCCCCTCCGGTCCGATGTTGACCTCCGGTGCCAGGCCGCCCGGCCCGATCGCCGGCTCCTGCGGCAGGTTCGGCTGCGGCGTCTCAAACTGCGTGTCGCGGAGATACTGCACGCGCGCCTGATTAATCCAGTGCGGTCTTAGCGTGGACGTTGCCCGCAGCAGCACCGAATCCAGACTTCCCGCCGCATTCCCAAGACTTGCCCGCCCCTTCGCCACCACCGGCGCATCCGTCAACCCAGCCGGCGAGGCCCACCGCACCGCGTTGTACTGCAGCCCGAGATCCTCGTTCGGCGTTGCCGTCCAATCCAGCCGCCCAAACCCGATCTCCTGATCCGCCCGCCGCGCTGCCGAGCCCGTCAACGAAGAAAGATAGCTCAACGCACTCCCGATTGCCGCGGTCTTGACTCCGCGCGTCGCCAGCAGCGCGAGCTGGATCGGCGTCAGACGATAGAACGCCGGATTTGCCGGCGAGGAGATCGCCGGAAACCCGCGCCGCTGCTGGTCATACGTTGCAAAATAGAAGAAAGGCCTCCCCCCAAGCACCGTAGGCGCGACCGGCCCGCCAAGCGTTCCGCCAAAATTCTCCCGAAGATCATGCGGTTTAACCAGTTCGTCCGTCGCGACCCCGTTCGCATAGCCCGTCGCAACCGATAGAGGATTCGTAGCCGCAAAAGCTTGCGATCGCAGCACGAAGATCCCAGTCCCATGCAGCTGCGCCGTGCCGCTCTTCGACACCGTCGTAACGACTCCGCCCGCCGCGTTCCCGATCAGCGCCGAGTAGTTCTGCGTCGCCACCCGAAACTCCCTCACCGCCGCCTGCGAGAAACCATACGAAAGCCCCGCGTGACGGCTCCGCGAAAGACCCTGCGACGGTCCAGTGTTGAACTCCGCTGAATCGGAGTCCTCCGCCGGGTCGGGAGCCGCATCGCTCCCCGTCCCCACTGGCACCGATCCATAGCTCTGGTTCTGCTCCACGCCATCGAGCAGCAGGCTGTTCTGCGTCGAAGGCAGCCCATGCACACTCAGCAGCCCGTCCGCATCCTGATCCGGTAGCACGCCCGGCTGGGTAAGCGCCGCATCCTGCCAGCGCAGCCCCGGCGCGGGCATCGCTGCAATCTCCGTCTCCCCGACAACGCCAGAGCCGGCACCCTCCGGCCCGGCGGAAACCGTAATCCCCTCCGGAACGCCCAACGCGCGCAGACGAGCCGTGATCACGGTCGTCTCTCCCAAGGCTACGTTCACCTGCCGCAACTCGCTCTGTGGCGAAACCGAATCCGCCAGCGTCACCCGCCAAGACCCAGGCTTGAGGGTTGAGAACAGAGCCTGCCCTGTTTTGTCCGTCTGCGTTACCCGGCGCAGGCCTGACTCTCCGGCCTGAATCGTCACCTTGATCGCCTGCGCAGGCCGTCCATCCACCTGCTGTACCGTGATTCGCAGCGCCCCATCCACGGGCCCTTGTGCCCGCGCAGACAGTGCCAAACCCACGAATCCCAGCAGAATCAGAAAGCATGCCGCAAACTGCTCCTGGCGGCGGAAAAGAGGCATCGGTCCTCCTCAACAGCTCCAACTTCAAGGGGCCCGTCGGACGTCGGCTGTTCAGTTCAGGCCAGACTAATCGAGCCCACGCGCACGCCAGCTCCAATCACTCAAAATGCTCTTCAAACACTGCATTCTCCTCTCCCAAAAGGGAACTAGAGCTCGTGAAACAATGAAACAAGCGTCCCAAGCCGGCGATCGACGCCTAAACGCCTTACCGTTTTATCCTGGAAGCAGACTGATGTTCATCGATGAAGCAAGAATTCGTATCAAGGCCGGCGACGGCGGCAACGGCTGCATGGCCTTCCGCCGCGAGAAGTTCGTCCCCCGCGGCGGCCCCTCCGGCGGTGACGGTGGACACGGCGGCGACATCCTCATGGAGTCCTCGCTCAGCCACAACACGCTCGTTCACTTCCGCTTCAACCCGGAGTACAAGTCGCAGCGCGGAGGCCACGGCCTCGGCTCCAACTGCTCCGGCTACGCGGGCGAGCACGCCGTGCTCAAAGTCCCCGTAGGCACCGTCGTCTACGACGAAGCCACCGGCGAGACCGTTCACGACTTCACCCGCCCCAACCAGTCCATCGTGGTCGCCCGCGGCGGACGCGGCGGACGCGGCAATCAGCACTTCGCCACCAGCACCCACCAGGCCCCGCGCGAGCACGAGCTCGGCCGTCCCGGTGAAGAGCGCGCCCTGCGCCTTGAGCTCCGCCTGCTTGCAGACGCCGGCCTCGTCGGCTACCCCAACGTCGGCAAGTCCACGCTCATCTCGCGTCTCTCCGCCGCGCGCCCCAAGATCGCCAACTATGCCTTTACCACGCTCGAACCCAATCTGGGCGTCGTCTCCGTCGGCGACTGGCCCCACGAGCAATCCTTCACCATCGCCGACCTTCCCGGCCTGATCGAGGGCGCGCACCTCGGCGCCGGCCTGGGCATCCAGTTCCTCAAACACATCGAGCGCACCAGCGTCATCGTCCACCTGGTCGACGTTTCGGACGGCGCGCTCACTGCCGAGGGCAGCGCCCGCCCCGACCCCGTCGACGACTACAAGGTCATCACCGCCGAGCTCGCCTCCTTCGACCCCGCACTTGCGGCAAAACCAACACTTCTGGTCGCCACCAAGATCGACGTCGCCAACCCAGACAAGCTCAAGAAGCTGAAGTCCATGGCCAAGCGCAAGAAGCTCGCCTATCACGAGATCTCCGCCGTCACCGGCCAAGGCATCGAGTCGCTCAAGTTCGCCATCGCCGACCTCGTCGCACAACACCGCCCCATTCCTGTAGACGAGCCCGAAGAAGCGCCCAAGAAGCGCAAGCCCCTCTACCCTCCGCCAGCCAGCTCCGCCCGCGGCCGGGCCTGACCCTCATGCCGGACGCAACCCCGCGGATTGCCCTCTTCGGCGGCACCTTCGATCCCCCGCACAAAGCGCACCTGGCCATTGCGAGGGCCGCCGCGGACCACCTTGCGCTGGACGCCATCTACTTTGCCCCCGCAGGCCGCCAACCCCTCAAACCCCACGCCCAGGTCACCCCATTCGCCGACCGCCTCGCCATGGTAGCCGCGGCCTGTGCCTCCGTGCCCCACCGAGCGCCAGACGCACGCTTCCACCCCTCGGACCTCGACGCCCCACTCCCCAACAACGCCCCCAACTACACCCTCGACACCCTCACCCGATTCGCCGAGCAGCATCCCGCAAGCCGCCGCTTCAATCTGGTCGGAGCCGACTCCTTCCGCTCTCTCGGCCACTGGCGCGAGCCCCACCAGCTGCTCGCGCTCGCCGAGTGGATCGTCGTCTCCCGCCCCGGCCATCTCCTCGCCGACCCCGAGGACCTCATCCTCACCCCCGAAGAGCGCACCCGCATCCACCTGCTCGACGCGGTCCACCTCGACCTCGCCGCCACCGCCCTCCGTGCGCGCCTCGCCCACGGCGACCCCTGCGCCGACCTTCTGCCGCCCGCCGTCGCCGCCTACATCCAGTCCCGCCACCTCTATCGCTGACCTGAATCCACGTGCACTTTCTTCACTCCCTAACCGCAAACCCGCTACCATAGACGTTTAGGAGTTCCATGCCCTCAACCGAAAGCTATCAGCTCCTGCTCGCCGCGGCCGCCGCCTGCGAAGACAAGAAAGCGGAAGACATCCGCATCCTCGCGCTCGACCCCACCGAGTCCGGCCTGACCGACTACTTCCTCATCTGCAACGGAACCAACGACCGCCAGAACGTCGCCATCACCGACGAGATCGAGATCCGTCTCAAGCGCGATTTCGGCACCTACCCCAACTCCGTCGAAGGACGCCGCCAGGGCGAGTGGATCCTAATGGACTACGTCGACTTCATCGTCCACGTCTTCTCGGCGGAAAAACGAGCCTTCTACGGCCTGGAGCGCCTGCGCAAATCCGCCACCACCATCTCGGTTGCAGAGCTCTCCGCCGAACTGAAAGCCCTGATCGCCAGCACCCGCGCCAAGACTGTCAAAGCCGTAGAACCCGCAGCAAAGAAACATGCCGCGAAGAAGATCGCTGCCAAGGAGAGCCCGGTGACGTCGCCCGCCAAGAAGGCTGCACCCAAGAAGACGGCCACAAAGAAGCCGGTGCAAAAGAAAGCCACTACAAAGAAAGCTTAGTAGAGAGCCCTATAGCAAATTAGCTGTGGGTGTAGAGGGAGGCGTTGCTATCAACGTCATTTTCTCTCAAGGAAAATGGCACTGCACCATTCTTCCACTCCACAGCAACAGCTAATTTGCTCTAAGCTTCCGTTCGCGAAGATGCAAGAGGAATGGGCCGACGCCTGGAGCGTCGGCCCATTCTGACATTACGATTCGGTTAGAAGGAGTACTTCAGCGCGAACTGGAACTGGCGGGAAGCCGTGTTGTTGATGGTGCGCTGCGAGGAAGAACGGCCAAAGGAGCTGGACGTCAAAGTTGCGCCTGAGACACCGAAGTTAGCATGATTCAGGATGTTGAAGGCATCGGCACTAAAACGCAGGTTGCTTTCCTTGTAGATATGGAAGTTCTTGAAGGCTTCCATATCCCAATCGAAAATACCAGGCTCGCGAAGAACGCCACGATGCATGCGGAGGGTAGGATCGATCACACCGATGCCCTCGCTGAAGGTGACCGTGCCACTGTAACCGTCGGTACAGGTCTTGACCTGGTTGACCGGCGCGGTCGTGGGGCACTGGTAGCGGCTCACGTTCGCGCCGTTGCCAGGGTAGCCATATAGGGCGGTGTTCTTTACCAGGTGCGGGGTACGATTGCTGTACGAGTTCAGAATCACTCGGTCATTGGTGGTGCCGTCGCGATTGGCGTCAACGCCGCCAATCGGCAGGTAGGGCGTTCCGGTCTGAGTATCCACCGTGGTGGTCAGATTCCAGCCGCCGATCACCTCATTGAACGCGCCGTTGACACCATCCCCAAAACGTTTGCCGCGGCCAAAGGGAAGCTCGTACACAGCATTCATGGCCAAGCGGTGGCGCACGTCGAAGGACGAATCACCGTAATTCGACCCAAGTGGGCGCCCCTTTACATAATTGGCAAGGAATAGCGGAGCCGCCGTAGCGTAAGTCAGCGTTGCATTACCCGTCGCGCACTGCAGAGCGGCGAGATAAGTGGCCGCCGAGGAGATCGAGGATGCGGCAAGCGTGGCTGCGGGAATGTTCGTGCAGGGCGATCCCGGCGCCAGATACGGAGCCAGAAGGTTGTCGATCGTTGACTGCGGGCTGGCCGAGTCCGTCGCGCCGGCGATCTCGTCCGAGATCACGTCCATGCTGTGCGAGAACGTATATGCGACCTGCGCGGAGAAACCGCTGGCCATACGATGCTTGAGCGTCACTTCAGCCGAATTGAAGGAGGAGTTGGCATTCGAGGTACGGTAGCTGAGATTGCCGAACGGCCCGCGAATGATGCCGTTCGCGATGTCTCCAGCCACACGCGGATTGAGAACGCCGGTAGCGCCGACGGTTGCCGCATTCGTTGGACGGAACGCATCCGGGAAGCTTGAACCAAAGTTCGGATTCTCGGTAGCGAACAGCTTGCGCCCCAAACCGCCGACATACGCAACCGTCAATGACGTATTCTTCGTCACCTCATGCGAGACGGTCAGATTGAAATGCTGCGTATACGGGGTCTTCAGCTTCGGATCGATGATGGTGCCCGTATAGGTTGTGGTGGGCGAGAGCGTGCTCGCAGCTTCCATGCCGTCATAGACGCCGCTGGTCAGCTGCGTCGTAGCGACAAAGGGAGCGTTGAAGCGTGTATTGCCATACACGTTATCGAAGATGCGGTCGTAGTACTCGCCCCAGCCGCCGCGGATCACAGTCTTTCCACTTCCGGTGACGTCATACGAGAAGCCAATACGGGGCGCGAAGTTGTTGAAGTCTTCACAGAAGGCCTTAATACCGAAGCGGTTGGAATTGACCAGAGCCAGGTTGTTGAGCGAGCCGCCCACGGGCAGCGATGTGCATGGAAGTGGACTGTTGTTCGAATCCAACAGGTACGCATTGGTGACCAGGCCCTTGGACTCCCCGAACGGCGGGAAGATCTCATAGCGAAGCCCAAATTCCATTGTCAACTTATCCGAAGCGCGCCAGCTGTCCTCAGCGAAGTATCCTTGCTCGAGCTCGCGAAAGCCGCGATTGGAGGTGCCGGTCAGGTAAAAGTATTGCGTGTCGGTATAAATTGCAGCGGTATCAAAGCCGGCCAGCGTGCCGTCACTGATGGTGACTGAAGGCCGAACCGCGTTCGAGAAGTAGCCATTCTCCTGGATACGGCGAAGCTCGCCGCCAAACTTGAACTGGTGTTTGCCTCGCTGATAGCTCACTTCATCGGAGTAGATCGCGGTGTTTGCCGCACGGCCTTGGGGGAAGTTCGAAGGAACGCCCAGCGTAGAGAAGAGGCCGTCAAGATCGGTCACAGTGGGGATACCGTTCTGGCTTCCAACGCTGGGAGCATACGCGGTTCCGGCAA
Organism: uncultured Granulicella sp.; assembly: GCA_964282815.2. Taxonomy (GTDB): domain Bacteria; phylum Acidobacteriota; class Terriglobia; order Terriglobales; family Acidobacteriaceae; genus Edaphobacter. Next base: position 1,313,512 of record CBDIOH010000007.1, on the reverse strand, counting down.
ACGGGCCGTTCACACGCGTGGTTCCCGAAGCCAGCACCGAAGTCGGAGCGACCTCGCCCGGGAACGAGTACGCAGTGCGCTGGAATCCAATCCGGAAGGTGTTGACCAAACGGGGGCCAAAGGCAAAGTTGTCGCCCAGCACAAAGTGATACGGCCGCGACGTAGAACCGTAGCCGGAGTAGAGCACAGCAGCCGTGTTGCCTGGGCTGGAAACGATATTGTTAATGCTCCCGGTGAGAAACGTCTGGTGGCGATCCGACCAGTTCTGGTCGAAGCGAACGAAGCCGCCGTCGTTATCCAGCGGGTTGCTCAGTTTGCGGATCTGCGTGAGCGTTCCAATATTGGTTTGTGTGTAGTTGGACGCGGTGATGGCAATGCCACCATTGGACACCGCCGGGAAGAAGCCCTGCAGCAACGACTTGAAGGCTGGCTGCGTCACCGTGTTGATCAGTTCGAGCGAGGGAAAATACTCAGTCGTCGTGTAGGTCTGGCGCTGGCGATAGCCTTCATAGGCCCCGGACATGAACGTCTTGTTTTTCATGAGCGGAATGCCGAAGCGGCCACCGAAATCATTCTGTTTCAATGCCGATTTAAAACCGAGCGGATCGAACCACTGGCGGGTGTTGAACTTCGGATTGCGCACGAACTCGAACAACGTGCCATGAAGCTGATTCGTTCCGGACTTGGTAACCACATTGATGACAGCACCTGAGGAACGGCCGAACTCCGCCGAACCGTTGCTGCTGATGACGGTAAACTCTGCGATCTCATCCAGAGGCACCGCGCCAATGTTGCCGCCGCTCGCACCCGCTGCACCCGACGGCACCACGGGGTCGTTGTTGTCGACACCATCCACCAGGAAGTTATTATTGGTGCCGCGTGTTCCGGCCGCAATGATGCCGGACCCTTGGCCCGTACCGCCTGCGGAACGGGTCACACCCGGTGAGAGGTAGGCGAGATTCTGATAGTCGCGCCCGTTCAAGGGAAGGCTGGCAATCTCACTCGCTGTGAACAGACCCACGACCGCGGTGTCTTGCGTGACAATCTTTTCGCTCTCGCCAGTAACCTCAACCGTCGAGTTCTCACCGCCCACCGAGAGCGTCACAGGAAGCTCTTCCGCCTGGTTCAGATTGATGACCACGTGGTCGAACTTGGCTTCACTAAATCCCCGGGCGCTCACGACAAGGGTGTAGTTGCCAGGAGGAACCGATGGGAAAAGATACGCACCCTGATTGGAAATCGTACCTTTATAAACGGTGCTAGTTTCGTTGTTCGTCAAAGTGAGCGTGCCACCCGGCAGACTCGCCCCTGAAGGGTCCTTCACAACGCCACCTAAGCTGCCACCAATATTGCTTTGCGCGAAACCCGCAGCTGATCCAACCAACAGCATGACAGTGGCCACGGCGGCCAGATGCTTCTTCCCAAAATTCATCGACAACTCTCCTCAACGAACAGACAAAAGCCCAGACTCTCCCGGCAGGGGCTCCCGGCGAGAAAGCGAAAGGTGGAATTCGTTTGCGTACTGATTGCAGGAAGGACGGAGTATGCACGAGCAGATCGCCCGGTTCCATGCAAGCTTCATTTGTGTTGTATTCAGACCTGAAGCAACTTGATCGCCAAACTGAACCTTGTCAAAATCAGGCAATTCCCCGACTCTTGAGAGTTCCGGGAGGCCGAATAGTTTTTTTCTATGAAAATGTGTAGAAATCTTCTACTAAGTCTCTAACATCATGGAAACAAATGACTGAGCTCACCCTAGCCGCTATACTCACCACACGGCGCCGCGCCAGAGCCGATGCACTTCAGTCCCTCCTCGACGAATACATCACCCGCGCCGCCAAATACCTCCCCACCAGCACCGCAACCTTCGACTCCGAAGACGCCCTCTTCGCCTACGCCGCCCGCAATCCAGGCCGCACCCCAGCCCTCACCATCCTCTTCGACTCTCGCGGCACCCTCACCTCTTCGGAAGACTTCGCCGCGCTTCTTGGCCGGCTTCGTGATGACGGAACCCGGCGCATCCTCCTCGCCATCGGCCCCGCCGACGGCTGGAGCCCCGCCGCCCGCACCCGCGCCCACACCCTGCTCTCCTTCGGCCGCATCACGCTTCCGCATGACCTCGCCCGCCTCGTCGCCGCCGAGCAAATCTACCGCGCCCTCACCATCCTCGCCGGCCACCCATACCACTCCGGCCACTAGCAACGCACAGGCCGGACAACGTCCGGACCCCCGCTGACGGAACTCGCCTCAACCAGGTTTATCCCTCACGAAGTGGGCGCCCTGTCACTAGGATGGTCAGAGTGGGCAGTCCGGCAGGACCAATCTATGGTCTCCTCTATAGATATGACAGATATGACAGATATGACAGATATGACTGAAGAAATCTCCAAGCGCGGCCTCATCCTTATCAACACCGGCCCGGGCAAGGGCAAGACGACCGCCGCTCTCGGCACTGCCTTTCGCGCCGCCGGCAACGGCATGCGCGTCCTCATCCTGCAGTTCCTCAAAGGCTCCTGGCACTACGGCGAGCTCGACTCCGCCCAGGTCCTCGGCCCAGACTTCGTCATCAAGCAGCTCGGGAAAGGCTTCGTCAAGGTAGGCAACGCGGAAACCGACCCCGCCGACCTGAAAATGGTCGAAGACGCCTGGACCGAGTCCGCCGAGGCCATCCTCTCCGGCGAATGGGACCTCATCGTCCTCGACGAGATCAACTACGCCATCGGCTACAAGATGCTTGACCCCGAACGCGTCGCCGAGGTCCTCCGCCAGAAGCCCGAGATGCTCCACGTCATCCTCACCGGCCGCAATGCCCACCCCACCCTCGTCGAGCTCGCCGACACCGTCACCGAAATGCGCGAGGTCAAACACGCGTACCAGAAGGGCATCCTCGCCCAGAAGGGAATCGAGTTTTAGCCCGGCAGCCCTGCACACGTCTTGAAGCAACCGCACCTTTGATCCGAGCCTAAAGCAATTGGATGAGGCGCTGCTCCAGCACTCCTTCCAGATCCTCGAAGCCAGCTCCTTTACAAGACGCCGACCACCCTAAAACCACCCGCGTAACCCCGCGCCCACACCGCGCATCTGACCGGTTGCTGCAAGGGAAGTCAATCGCAACAGGATGGTGCATCAATGGCACTCACAGATATAAAAGGTTTGGCACTCGTAACCGGAGCATCCAGCGGAATCGGCTTTCAGCTGGCAAAGATCCTCGCAGAAGAAGGCTACTCCGTCATCGCCTGCTCAGCCGGCGATCGCCTCGACGAAGCCGTAGCTGAAATCTCCGCAAGCGGTGGACAAGTCACGGCGATCCAGGCCGACCTCGCCACCTCGGAGGGCGTCGACACCCTCTGGCAGGCCTGCCGGTCCGCCGGCCAGCCCATCGAGATCGCTTGCATCAACGCCGGCGTGGGCGTTGGCGGCCTCTTCGTTGATACCGATCTCGCCGAGGAGCTCAAGATGGTCGCCCTCAACTGTGGCCACACCGTCCACCTCGCCAAGCACGTCGTGCGCCAGATGGTCGCAAGCGGCGAAGGCAAGATTCTCTTCACCGCCTCCATCGCCGGCGAGATGGTCGCGCCCCGCGAGGCCGTCTACGCCGCCACCAAGGCCTTCGTCCTCAGCTTCGCCCACAGCCTCCGCTACGAGCTCAAGGACACCGGCGTCACCGTCACCGCCCTCCAGCCCGGACCCGTAGATACCGACTTCTTCCACCGGGCAGGCCTCGACGATACCGACGCCGGAACCAAAGGCAAGAAGGAGTCCGAACCCGAAGACGTAGCCCGCCAGGGCCTCGAAGCCCTCATGGCCGGCAAGGATCACGTCTACGCCGCCGCCCTCAAAACCAAAATTGAAGGCGCGATGATGAACCTGGTCCCCGGAGCCCTCAAAGGCAAGATGCACGACGATATGGCAAAGCCGCTCAGCGACAAGTAACCGCTGGAAGGGAGCGCGATCCATGCGGGCGGTGAGAGCAGCCCTACTGCTCCCTCACCGCCCCACGCGTTTGCGTCCCTTAATCAGCACATCCGCCGCCTCGGGCCCATCCGCCCAGAACTCCAGCCGAACCCGCCCATCCGGCATCTGCGTTACCGTCGCGGGCTCCGCGCTTGCCGTCACATACCATCCGCTCGGCAGCACCACCGCATTTCTTGGACGACCCAGGCTACGATCAAATACCAGTTCGTCCCCTGCCATCCGGTAGCTTACCGGCGCCGTATACGTCTCAGAGATCCGCAGCCGCATTGACTCTCCCGCCTTCACCGCCGCAAACGGAATCACCACCACATCCGCCGTATCCCCAACCTCTTCGCCGGCGTTGATCTTCGCCGCCTTCATCGCCGCGCCCGTCATCACCTTGGTCGTCAACTGCTCGCCTGTATCGACCACATACGCGCTCGGGTTCGAAGCCTTGCTGCCTTCGCGCACCACATTCGCATACGCGTTGATCCCCGGCCGGCTCTCCGTGTAATCGTGGTACAGCGAAAACGAGTGCGTCTCCGGCTGCTGCAGGAAGTACACGATATCCCGGTCCTGGTGTGCCCGTTCGCTCAGCCGCGCACGCTCCGTGGGCCCATCAAACGGCGACTCCCAGCTCTTAGCCTTCCCCGAAGCGCTCGGCGCAACCCCTGCCTGCGCATCCTTCACAGCATGCAGCACCAGCGGAGCCTCACCCGTGCCGGCATGCATGAAGCTCACCGCAATCCGCCCGTCCGTCTCGGTCAAGATCTGCGACGGCACCGTGCATCCGGTCACCTCGTACCCCGCCGGCAGCACGATCTTGTTGCGCTTGATCCCCAGCGGCCGGTTGAACACGATCCCCGCGCCATCCGTGTAATAGCTCTTCGCATCCTTGTACGTCTTGATGATGATCACCCGCCCCTGCCCATGCTCCGGCACCGGTCGCGCCAGCGTCACCTTGATGTAGTCCGTATCAAGATCGGCCTTGGCCATCAGCGGGTCTTTCCGCGCATCCGTTCCATGCACTACCTCAAACGCTACCGGCTTCCCGCTCATCGCATCGAGCACCTGCTCATCGGTCGCCACGCTTCCCTTACGGATCGGGTTATAGAAGTACTTCGCGCCAGCCGTAGTCGCCGTCACCTCGTAGTAGATCTTGAAGCTCGAGGTCTCGGGAGCCAGCAGCTCATAGCGCGTATACTCGTCGGTCTCCGTCTGCGAGCCCACCGCGGACGGATAAACAATCCCATCCCCCTGCCCCCACCCGCCAACCGGAAATAGAAGAGAAACCCCAACCAGCGCCATCCACCGCGTGCACCTGAGTCTAAGCATGGCAATAGCTTATGGGAGTCACACGAGGAACGTGCGGACTTTTCTCATTGAAACGCATGCCGTTTCACGCGATCATGGAACCATGACCACCAAGCAGGATGGCGAGTCCACTGCACTTCCGTTGCGCATCGCGATTCTCGGCGTTGGCGGCATCGGCAGCACCTTCGCGTTTCAACTCGCCCGCTTCGGCCGCCACCAGGTCACCGCAATCGCCCGCCCCGGCTCCGTCCGCTGGCAGCAACTGCAGCGCGACCATGCCGTTGTCAACATCAAAGGCGAGCGCGCAGAGGTCCTGGTGGCCGATTCGCTCGACGAGGCCATCCCATACGATCTCGTCCTCGTCACCCTACAGGCCCATCAGGTTGAGGCCGTGCTTCCCGCGCTTCAGCGAAGCAAGGCCATGTGGATCCAGTTCATGTTCAATCAGTTTGACCCCGAAAGCCTGCGTGACGCCGTGGACCCGGAGCGCTGCTCGTTCGGCATGCCCTTCGTCCAGGCCACCGTCGACCAGAATGGAAAGCTGAAAGCCAAAATCGGCGGCGGCGGTCAGAAGAGCAAGATGAACCACCGGGGCTGGGTCGAAATCTTCATCGCCGCCGGTCTTCCCGCTGTCTTTGAGCCGCAGATGCTCCTCTGGCTCCGCTGCCATGTGCCGCTCGGCGCCGCCTTTGAAAGTGTCTGTGTGGCCGGAATGAGGCGCGGCGGCGGCGCCTCCTGGAACGAGTCGCTCGTCATCGCGCGCGGCATGCAGGAGAGTTTCACACTCATCCAGCGCCTGGGTTACCCCATCTACCCTGCGGGAAAGGCGTGGCTCCACGCAAGTCCAGCATGGATGGTAGCCGCGTTTCTGTGGTCGATCTCGCGCATCCGCTCCTTCCGCGAGCTCCTCGCGACCGCGATCAATGAGTGTCGCGCCCTGGTGGATGTACTGGTCGCAAACGCTCCGCGCGCAATTCCGCCCGTTGCAGCGGATAAGATTCAAGCAATGAGACCCTAACAGCCGGCGTTCCGAGCAGCACCTTATCCAATGATCGGATAACAGGATCAGCCAACCCTGGCCTTTTGCCTCTGCCCACCGCCGCATCAGCCATCGCCACATCGCCTCCACGGTCAGCCCGTACATCCCATGTATAAGGATGTCGCTCGTCTACTCGCGCGCCGGTACGGGTCTAAGCCCACAAGTCCGAACCTGCAAACCCCCAAGTCCGGATCGAAAGTCTCTGGTTCGGAGACTTTGCGCAATTCAGGATGGGAGAGGCGGAAATCTCGGGACTCCATCCGCTCATACAACCCCGCTACAATAGTCCGAGCACCCACCGAGGCTTTCCCGCAATGAGCTGGTTCAAACGCGAAGACTCCAAACTCACCAACAAGATTGTCAACGACGCCACGAAGACCGTCCGGACCGAGGGCCTCTGGACCAAGTGCGGCTCCTGCCATCAGCCCATCTTCAAGGCCGACCTCGAAGCCAACCTCCAGGTCTGCCCCAAGTGCGGCTACCACTTCCGCTTCGACGCCCGCTCCCGCATCGCCAATTTCCTCGAACCCGGCTACCAACTCGTCGACCTCGACCTCAAGTCCACTGACCCCCTCCAGTTCACCGACCTCAAGCCCTACAAACGCCGTCTCGCGGAAGCTCAGAAGAAAACCGGACTCAACGACGCGATCATCAACGCCACCGGCTTCCTCGGCGAACACGCTGTCGTCCTCTCCGTCATGGAATACGCCTTCATCGGAGGCTCTATGGGCGCGGTCGTGGGGGAAACCATTGCCCGCGCGGTCGACCGCTCGCTCGCCGCCCGCCACCCGCTCATCATCGTCTCCGCCTCCGGCGGCGCCCGCATGATGGAAGGCATCGCCTCCCTCATGCAACTCGCCAAGATCTCCGCCTCGCTCGCCCGCCTGGATGACGCCGGCATCCCCTACATCTCGCTGATGACCGATCCCACCACCGGCGGCGTCACCGCCAGCTTCGCCATGCTCGGCGACCTCAACATCGCAGAGCCAGGCGCCCTCATCGGCTTCGCCGGCCCTCGCGTCATCGAGCAAACCATCCGCCAGAAGCTCCCCGAAGGCTTCCAGCGCTCCGAATTTCTCGTCGAACATGGTTTCCTTGACGCCGTCGTCGAGCGCAAGGACCTCAAGCAGTACCTCACCCAGGCCATTGCTTGGATGACTCCAGTCAAAGGTGCGCTTTCCGCGTGAAAAAGATGCCCGAACCAACTCCCATGCTCACTCCCCGCGAAGCCGCCCGCATGCTGGGCATCAGCTACCCCACCATCAAGCAGTGGATTCTCTCCGGCAAACTCGCCACGAAACCCACCCCAGGCGGCCATCACCGCATCACTCAGGCGGCGCTGCGCCCTTTCCTGGATAAAGACGCTGCCAGGACCCCCGTAGCATCGCGCGAGCGCTTCCGCCGCGTCTCCGGCAGAAACCAGATCGCCGGCAAGGTCGTCAGCATCCGCGTCGAAGGCTTGATGGCAGAGGTCGTCATCGCCGCGCTCGACACTCACATCACCGCCATCATTACCGCCGCCGCCGTCAAAGAGCTTCGCCTGAAGAAAGGTGACACCGCCGCCGCCCTCATCAAGAGCACCGACGTGATGATCGAAAAGCTCGAGAAACTCGAAGACTAACGCGGCTGCACGAGACGCAGACAGAGCGCCCGGCCTCACCCCGTCCCTCGCTGCCGTATCCCGGCATCCCCATCCAGCACCGCAGCCACGTTCACTCTACTTCAGCGCCCGCCTGCGCGAAGTTGACCCTACGTTTGCATCCATATAAAATCGTTTTTACCGTTCACAGGGCCACCCTCCTCCTGCGTAAGACCCATGGGAACCCCGTGCGCTGCACGTAATCTCCCCACCATCCCCGTACGCGCCCCCGCCGCGCGTCGGCAGGAGCCCTCCTCGTGAGACTGCACCGCCTTCCCTCTGCCCTCGTCTTTGCCATGCTCTCTGCCTCTGCGATCCAAGCCCAAGTCACGGCCGGCCTCACAGGCCGCGTGATAGATCCCTCGGGCACCGCCGTTCCCAACGCCCAGATCACCCTCACCGAGATCACCACCAATGTCCACCAGCAGACCGTCTCCACCTCTGCCGGCGACTACACCTTCACCGCCCTCAACCCCGGTCTCTACCGCGTCGACGTAGTCGCCCCCGGCTTCGAGCGCCTCACCCGCACCGGCATCACCGCCACAGTCGGCCAAACCGTCTCCGCCGATCTCGCCCTCACCCTAGGCCAGGACACCCAGACCGTACAGGTCACCGCCGACGTCCCACTCCTCCAGGCCGCCCAGTCCGACATCGAATCCCACATTCCCGGCGAGACCGTCGTGGCAATCCCGCTCAACAGCCGGAACTTTATCAACCTCGCCCAGCTGGCCCCCGGCGTCTCGCTCCCGCCCGGAACCGTCCTGCCCCGCATCAACGGCGGCCGCCCGCGTACCAATGAGTACCTCTACGACGGCATCTCCGCCCTCCAGCCCGAGCCCGGCCAGGTCGCCTTCTTCCCCATCCTCGACGGCATCCAGGAGTTCACCGTTGAAGCCAACAACGTTCCCGCCGAGTTCGGCCGCTTCAACGGCGGCGTCGTCAACGTAGCCACCCGCTCCGGCTCCAACCAGATCCACGGCAGCCTCTTCGAGTTCTTCCGCAACGAAGACCTCAACGCCCGAAACTTCTTCGCCTCACCTGCCCCCGCACGCAAGCCCGAGTACCGGCGCAACCTCTACGGCGCAACCCTCGGAGCACCCATCCTGCACGACAAGCTCTTCGCCTTCGCCGACTACCAAGGCATCAAGGCCCTCATCGGCCGCACCCTCATCTCCACCATCCCCACCCTCGCCGAGCGCCAGGGCATCTTCACGGGCGTCTCCAAAATCTACAATCCCGCCACCTCCACCATCGTAGGCGGCAAGCTCATCCGCCAGGAGTTCCTCAACGACACCATCCCCTCCGGCTTCGATCCCGCCGCCCTTGCTCTTCTACAGCGCTTTCCCACCCCCACCACCAGCGCCGCCGCCAACAACTACACCCGCACCGCCAACGACGCCGACCATCAGAATCAGTTCGACTTCCGCGTCGACGGAGCCCTGGGAACACACGACCGCGCCTTCAGCCGCTACAGCTACTTCTCGGACGTTGAAAACCCCGTCACCCCGCTGCCCGACGGCTCCGGCGTCATCACCGGCACCGCCATCGGCACTGGCGGCGTCCTGGGCCTCTCGCACGTCCTCGGCCAGCAGGCCGTCTTCAACGAAGTCCACACCTTCTCGCCACACCTCGTCAACGACTACCGCCTCGGCTACACCCGCCGCGGCAACGGCATCGCCGGCCCCACCACGGGCTCCGCCACCACCTCCACCGCGCTCGGAATCCCTGGCATCCCCACCAACGCCGCCTTCAACAACGCCCTGCCGCTCTTCACCTTCACCGGCTTCCAGCAGCTCGGGCCCTCCGCCAGCACCTTCGCCCAGTACCAGACTGCCGTCTGGGAGACGACCGACACCCTCGTCTATACCCGCGGCCGCCACGCCCTCAAGTTCGGCCTCGACCTCCGCTTCTACCAGCTCAACACCGTCTCCCCGCCCAACCCCACCGGTAGCTTCGCCTTCACCACTACCGGCACCGACACCCAGACCGCCGCGGCCACCACCACCACTGGCGGCAACTCCATCGCCAGCTTCCTCCTTGGCCAGGTCGACACCTTTTCGATCGACCTCCAGACCTCAAAGCTTCGCCCCCGCGACCACATCCAGGAGTACTTCCTCCAGGATGACTGGCGCGCCACCGACCGCCTCACCTTCAACCTCGGCGTCCGCTACACCCTGGCCTTCCCATCGACTGAAAAGAACAACCAGGGCGCCGTCTTCAACCTCGCCACCCAGCAGCTGGACTATCTAGGCCCCCAGAGCGGCCAGCCCGGCTACTCCAAGTCCGCCCGCACCCTGCACTTCGGCAACTTCGGCCCGCGCGTCGGCCTGACCTATCTCATCACCCCCAAAACCGTAGTCCGCGCCGGCTCCGGCATCGTCTTCATCGACCAATCCGGCATCACCACACCCTTCACCACGCCGCAATTCCCCTTCATCCAGAACGTCCAGCAGCGCACCCAGGACTCCATCACCTCCGCCTTCGCGCTCTCAGCGGGCCCCACCGTCGCGCCCATCGCCCTCACCCCCAACGCCGGTCTCGGCCAAAGCGTCTACACGGTCAACCGCAACGCCGGCTCCGGTTACGTCGAGCAGTGGAACCTCGGTTTTCAACGCGCCATCACAAACAACCTCTCATTCGACCTCGCCTACGTCGGCTCGCACATCGTCCACGTCGGCATCCCGGACTCGAACCTCAACCAACTTACCGCCGCCCAGCTCGCCCAAGGCCTCACCAGCAACGCCGCCGCCACCGCCCTCACCGGCAAGGTCACCAACCCCTACTACGGCCAGCTCCCCGCCGGAAGCACCCTCAACACCCCGACCATCGCCGGCGCCCAGCTCCTCAAGCCCTACCCGCGCTTCCAAAACGTCGCCACCTACCGCAACAACTCCGGCACGACCAACTACAACGCCATTGAAGCTAAACTCGAGCAGCGCCTCGCGCACGGCCTTTACCTCCTCGCCGCCTACACCCACTCCAAGCTCATTGACGACGCCTCCAGCGTCTTCTCCTCCACCGTCCTGTCGTCCCCCAACTCCAGCTCCCTCATCGCCGCCGACGCCTTCAACCCACGCCTGGAGCGCGACTCCTCGAACGGCGACACCCCCAACGTCACCACCGGAGCCGTCACCTACGATCTCCCCGCCGGCAGCGGACATCGCTTCTTCAGCCATGGCATCGCCGACGCAGCTCTCGGCGGCTGGCAGGTCAACGCCATCGTCATCGCCCAATCCGGCATGCCCGTCACCGTCACCCAGGCCACCAATAATAACGCCTTCGCCGGCTTCTCCCTTCAGCGCCCCAACCTCGTCGCCAACCCCAAGCTCGCTCCCGCGCTCCGCACCCCACAGCAATTCTTCAACACCGCCGCCTTCTCGACCGCCAGCACCTTCGTCATCGGCAACGCTTCCCGCAATCCCGTTCGCGGCCCCGCTTACCGCGACCTCGACCTCGCCGCCGTCAAGCACACCCACCTCGGCGAACGCACCGACGCCGAGTTCCGCGCCGAAATCTTCAACCTCACCAACACCCCGGACTTCGGCCAGCCCAACGGAAGCTTCGGCTCCGCCGCCTTCGGCTCCATCACCACCACCTCCGCCGAGCAGCGCGTCGTGCAGTTCGCCATCCGCCTGAGCTGGTAAAGGAGGGCCTGAACCGTTCCTTTCGGCGTAGTTTAGGCTTCATCGTTGGGAGTTGAGGGTGTCTCCTTATCAGCATCAGCCTCTTGCGCCTCTGTTTGGTTAGCCTCTGGAGAAGGGAGAAGATGAAGCTTCGCCTGTTCAGCAGGGACCTCGCTCATGGCTGTAAGTTGAAACAACTCATCTGTCCCGTCAGAAGGGACAAATGGTGGATAACGAATTTCATACTGATCCGCAGACGGTCTCGTGACCTTTAGTGTGCGCCCAGCTACATTCCCGTCAAGGCTAAGTAGCCCACAACGGGAGTATTTACTAGGACGGCGAGGCTTCTTCGTCTTGTCCGCTCCATCAAAGGTATGAAATTCATGTGCGTTGTAGTGCAAGGCGGTAGCAAGATGGATAGCGTCGGGAATCAATAGTTCGAAGTCGCTTTTCAGATAAAAATCCATTAACTCGCTGGTAAGTTTGGCAATGGGGAGATCCAGATTGTGTGGAACCACGTTGCTTCTGCGCAGGATGAGATCGTACTTTTTCATTGCCTCTGGGCTTGTTCGACTTTGCAGTATTTCGGCCCGTGTTAGGGTCGATGTGATCAGGATCACTTCAGCCCTTTCCACTAACTGTGCAATTTGTAGGAGACCTTCCATGTCTCCCACAGGCCGCTTCTCGTCGTTCATCCAAGCGAGGAAGATGCAAGTGTCCCAATAGACAATGTGGTCTCTACCAGTTGGCATCTCTGAGAGAGCGCACAAAATCTTCTGCGCTCATTCCTTCCATCGAGTTTGGGCTAATGCCTCTTAGATCATGCAAGGTAGGCAGGTCGCTGTGCGCTTCGTGAACATCGATATCTTTCGCATCAATGGCGTACGGGAACTTGTCAATTGCTTTGTACCGAAGCCGTCCAGAGATAGTCACATAGTTGTCGAACGCCGCCTTAACACGTCCTCTAAGTTCCGGCTTGAAGTCGCAAGCTATCTTAGACGGGCCAACGGTCGGGAAAATAACACATTTGAGAACGTTGTGTAGATTGATGCTCTCCAAGCGGCCCGAAATCTCTCCGAATGAGTAAATGTCGGGACCAATGATTTCTTCGACTCGGTCGGAGAACACGGAATCGATCGGAATGACTTTCTTTGAGCTCTCTAGTATCTCAACTCGTTGGATATTCCGTTTGGGGGAGATTGCCAAGGCACGATAGGACTGAAGCATAGCGAGGCCAGCCGCCTGTGGGGCAGTCCGTTTGTTACGAATGCTCTTTACACCAGCGATGAAATTGTTCGTGACTACGCGGGGACTCACAGGAGCCGATGGCCTTCCAACCCCTTCCAGTGTGAGTGTCGCCGGACTGCTGTGCGTGAGATCAACCACTTTGTAGTAGATAAAATTGCTAGTTAGACCGGAGAGTGCCCGTTCAGTTTGTCGAAGAGCTTCACTGAACGCCTCTAGCTGTTCGAGAAATTCAGATAAGCGTACGTCACCGCCGTCTCTTTCGGAGCCCACCAGCCTAATTGTGATACGCTTATTCGCCATTATGCCCTCCTGATAAACTCCGGGCTGGCTGCGACTCCCGTTGAGCAATCGAGACACTCAGAGCAAGAAATGCGGCTCGTAGAGCACAATACCTCGACGATGAAGCAAGACTCACGGTTTACGCCTGATCCCGCGAAACAGCTATGTTCGTCTATCGACCCGAAGGCTCCGAGCGCGGCTTAATGCCTCAAACAGACTCGGTCATTATCCTTTGTAGTGATTATAGTGGCGGTCGCTCACAGGAGGCAGCTTTACCAACTTCTTCTATGCTGTCCGCTTTTGTATACAACGGTGCGTGTAGCGCAGCTTACACGGAACTCCGTCGTAATAGCCTTATACCGCCAGAAAAGCCGCCGCAAATCCTGCGACGGCTTTCCTCCTTCCGCGACTACTTATACGAAGCGATCGCTGTAGCCTCATCATCCTCAACGTCGAAGACGGTATAAAGCTTCGTAATCTGCAGCAGGTCCTTAACCTTCTTGGTCAATTGCAGCAGCTTCAGCTCGCCGCCCGCGTTCTTGACGGAGGTAAACCCGCTCACCAGCTCGCCGATCCCCGAGCTGTCGATGTAGTTCACATCCGCCAGGTTCAGCAGAATCTTCTTGTCGCCCTTCGCCAGCGCGTCCTTAACCGCATCCCGCAGCGTGATGCTGCCGTCGCCCAGCGTAATCTTGCCGCTCAGATCAATCACCGAAACCCCGCCTACCTCCCGGGTCTTCACCTTCAAATCCATGGATCGTCTCCTCGTAAATGTCTGTAGTTCTTTTTGGGAATGTCGCAGCACTGGGATGCGCGTTAGCCGAAGTCTACCTTATTCGCCGGATTTCGCCAGCAACAATCAGGTGGCTACGAAGTTATCGATGAGCCGCGTCCGCCCTATACTCGCCGCAACCGCGACCAGCGTTCCCGCCTCCAGACGCTCCACCGGCTCCAGCGTCCCCCAATCCACCGCCTCTAGATACTCCAGCTTTACCCCGCCCAAATGCTCCATTCCGGCTCGGAGCACCGCCTCCCGCCCGCGTTCCCCCGCCGCAACTACCCCCTGCATAGCCTCGAGCGCCCGAGGCAAAGCCAACGCCTGCGCCCGTTCCGCCGCACTCAGGTACACATTCCGCGAGCTCAAAGCCAGTCCATCCGCATCCCGTGCCGTAGCCCCCGTCCGCACCTCGACCTCAAAGTTCAGGTCCCGCACCATCTGCCGCAGCACCGCCACCTGTACCGCGTCCTTCTGCCCAAAGTAGGCCCTGTCCGGCCGCACAATCTGGAACAGCTTCGTCACTACCGTCGCCACCCCCTTGAAGTGCCCCGGCCGATGCGCTCCATCCAGCCGCTCGCTCAACCCACCGACCTCAACCGTCGTCACCGCACCGGCCGGATACATCACCTCCACCGAAGGCACAAACACCAGCTCCACCCCGGCCGCCTCCAGCAGCTCAAGATCCCGCTCCCGCTGCCGTGGATACCGCTCAAAGTCCTCGCCCGGAGCAAACTGCAGCGGATTGACAAAGATCGTGGCCGCCACCAGCCCACACTCTTGCTTCGCCTTCCGAAACAACGATAAATGGCCCTCATGCAGCGCACCCATAGTAGGCACCAGCCCCAGCCGGTACGCCCCAGCGCGTGCCCGCGCACAGGCCGCCCGCATCGCATCCACCGTCTCCAGCACCTGCATCGCCTTCGCACCCATCATCTTTACCTTCAGGCCTAAACCGCCACCGTCTCCCGCACCCCACGCGGCAAGTGATAGCTCTCCGCATCCTTCGGAAACGTGCCGTCTTCCACTGCTGCCCGATACGCCTCCAACCCCTCGCGCATCAACGCTCCAGCCTCGACAAATCGCCGCACAAACTTAGCCTGGCCCTCATGCAACCCAAGCAGGTCATGCCACACCAGAATCTGGCCATCACACTCCGGTCCTGCGCCGATCCCAATCGTCGGCACTGTCAACTCCGCCGTAAGCTGCGCCGCAACCTCCCGCGGGATCCCTTCCAGCACCACCGCAAAGCACCCCGCCCCGGCGAGCAGATGCGCATCCTCCCGAATCCGCTCCACCGCCTCTGCCGTCCGCGCCTGGACCTTATATCCACCCATGCGATGCACCGCCTGCGGAGTCAGCCCGATATGCCCCATCACCGGAACCTCCGCCTCCACCAGCCGCCGCACCAGTTCCGCCCGCTCCCGTCCGCCTTCCAGCTTCACCGCCTCCGCGCCGGCCTCCTTCACAAATCGCAGAGCGTTCCGCACCCCTTCCCGCTCATCCACCTGATAGCTGCCATACGGCATATCCGCGACCACCAGCGAGCGCGCCGCCCCTCGCCGCACCGCCCGCGCAAAGATCAGCATCTCGTCCATGGTGACCGACAAGGTATTCTCATGCCCCAGCATGGTCATCGCCAGTGAATCCCCCACCAGCACCACATCCAGCTCTGCCTCGTCGACCAGCCGCCCACTCGCGACGTCATAGGCCGTCACCGCTGAAATCTTCTGGCCCAGCAACTTCTTCTCAATCAGGGAAGGGACCGTTACCTTGCGCCTACCCATGCCAGACGCACTTCCACTCTGCCAAACACTCATATGCCCATCTCCTGTGCAGCTCCGCCACCGATCAGCGGATGCCACCAGCCAAAGAGCCTACGCCCTGGCGGACGCCTCGCGCAACTCGCCTCGCAGCCGCACCACCTCGTCCAACACCCGCCCCGCCATCTCCCGCTTCGTCATCTCCCCAATCTCGACCACCCGCTCCCCCACCAGCATCGTCCCCGCATTCCGTTCCGAGTCAAACCCCAGCCCCACCCGCGACACATCGTTCACCACGATCGCATCCACCCCCTTCCGAACCATCTTAGCCCGCCCCCGAGCCACGGCATCCTCCACCTCCGCCGCAAACGCCACCACCAGCGTCCCCGGCCGCCGCTGCCGCACCACCTCTGCAACGATATCCTCCGTCGCCTCCAGCTCCAGCATTATCCTGCCCTCACGATGCAGCTTCCCCGGCTCAACCTTCGCCGCCCGAAAGTCCGCCACAGCCGCAGCCTTCAACACCACCGTGGCCTCCGAAAGCCGCCCGAGAACCGCCTCCAGCATCTCCGCAGCCGTGTTCACCCGAACCACCTGAACCCCGCTCGGAGCCTGTAACCCACTCGCCGTCACCAGCGCCACCTTCGCCCCTCGATCCCGTGCCGCCTCTGCCAGGGCATAGCCCATCCGCCCGCTCGACCGGTTCCCCAGAAACCGCACCGCATCGATCGCCTCCCGTGTCCCTCCCGCGGTCACCAGCACCGTCTCGCCCGCAAGATCCTGCGCCTCATTGGTCACAGCGTCAACGACCGCCCGCACGATCTCCGGAGTCGCCGCCAGCCGCCCGGCACCCTCCATCCCGCAAGCCAGGTACCCCGCCCCGGGCTCAACCACCCGAACTCCACGCTGAAGCAACACTTTGAGGTTCGCGGACACGGCCGCGTGGCGCCACATGACCACGTTCATGGCCGGCGCGACTACAACCGGCTGGTCCATCGCCAGGTACATCGTGCTCAAAAAATCGTTCGCAATCCCATGCGCCATCTTGCCAATCACATCCGCCGTCGCCGGCACCACCACCAGCGCCTTCGTCGTCTGAGCCTCCTCGATATGCTCGACCGATGCCCCCGCCGGCACCTCGCCGGCCGTCCAGAGCGTGCGAATCACCTTGTGCCCGCTGATTGCCGCAAACGTCAGCGGCGTTACAAACTCCTCCGCCCCCGCCGTCATCACGACATGCGGATCAAGCCCGGCCTCCTGCAGCCCGCGCACCAACTCCACCGCCCGGTACGCCGCAATCCCGCCACAAACCCCGACTGTTACCTTCGCGCCCATCCCACAATCCTCTCACCACCTCACCTTAAAGAAAGTTCTTGTTGCATATCGCAATCCGCGATATATTTATTGCATATCGCAATAAGACGAATCGCCATGAAGCTCTCTGACAAAATCCGCTACCTCCGTGAGGTCGAAGGCTCCCTCCGCGGCCTGAATCGCGCGATGACCCAGCAGGAGCTCGTTCGCGCCATCGCGCAGGAATCCACCGAGGGCACCATCTCCCAGTCCTATCTGTCGCAGATTGAGGCTGGTGCCCGCCCCCACCTCACCAACACCACGCGCCTGCTGCTCGCGCGCTTCTTCAAGGTCCACCCCGGCTACCTGGTCGAAGACCCTGAAGACTTCCAGCCCGAGCTTCGCACCCCGCAACTCGTCCAGGCGCTCGAGGAAGACAAGCTCGACCTCTGGCTGGTCAACGGAGCCGAGCGCTTCGGCCGCACTGACCCCGCGCTCTGCCGCGCCCTCATCACGCTCGCCCAGCATGACGACACCCGCGCCTGCGTCCTGCTGCTTAGGTCCATCCTCGACACCCCCGGCCTCACCGGACGCCTTATCGAGGTTCTCACCCCAGCCAAGCCGCCGCTCTTGATGCTCGAAGCCTCAGTCGAACCAGCGAAACCCAGGAAAAAGAAGAACAAAGAAAAGAAAGCACTCCGCAAGCTCAAAGACGGTACAAAAAAATGAACACCTTCTATCTCGTCTGTTTCGTTCTCGGTCTTGTTCTCAGCCTGGTTGCCGCCTTCTCCGGCCTTGGCCGCGTGCACTTCGGCCATGTAGGTCACACCCACATAGGCCACGCCGGTCACACCCACCCGAACTCCGCCCTCTCTGCCGTCAACGGCTTCACCATCCCGGCCTTTCTCTGCTGGTTCGGAGGTGCAGGCTACCTGCTTAGAAATTACAGCTCCATCGTCACGCCATTTGTCCTGATACTCGCCGTCACCGCGGGCCTCATGGGTGCGACCATCCTCTATCTCGCCCTCTTCAAGCTGCTCCTTCCACGCGAACGCGTCCTTTCGCCCGAGGACACCCGCATGGAAGGCGTGCTCGCCCGTGTCTCCGGCGAGATCCGCCCCCACGGCCACATCGGGGAGATCCTGTTCACCCAAACCGGCGCTCGCCGCAGCGCCGCCGCACGCAGTGAACACGGCCTCCCCATCCCTCGCGGAACAGAGGTCGTCGTCCTGCACTACGAGCGCGGCATCGCCACCATTCGCCCTCTCCACGAGCTCTCGGACTCGTCTGACGCTCTTACCTCAACTCGCTAACCCCAGCGTTCCTGAAAGGAACCGTCGTCATGCACTCGATCGTCATCATTGTTGGCCTTGTTGTTGTCGCCACGCTCGCCCTGCTCATCGCCATCGGCCGCATGTTCCGCAAGGCCGCGCCCAACCAGGCGATCATCGTCTACGGCTTCCGCAAGCCCCGCGTCATCAAATCCGGCGCGGCCGTCATCTTTCCCGTCGTTGAAACCTACCGCGAGCTCACCTTGGAGCTCATGAGCTTTGACGTCGCCCCCCAGCAGGACCTCTACACCAAGCAGGGCGTAGCCGTCACCGTCGAAGCCGTCGCCCAGATCAAGGTCCGTAGCGATGAAGAGTCCATCCTCACCGCGGCTGAACAGTTCCTCTCAAAGACTCCCGACCAGCGCGAGAGCCTCATCCGCCTCGTTATGGAAGGCCACCTCCGCGGCATCATCGGCCAGCTTACGGTCGAGCAGATCGTCAAAGAGCCGGAGATGGTCGCCGAGCGCATGCGCGCCACCTGCATGGATGATATGAGCAAGATGGGCCTGGAGGTCATCAGCTTCACCATCCGCGAGGTCCGCGACAAAAACGAGTACATCACCAACATGGGACGGCCTGACGTCGCCCGCATCCGGCGCGATGCGGAGATTGCAAGTGCCGAAGCCGAGCGCGACACTGCCATTCGCCGCGCCAACGCCCTGCGTGAGGCGGCCATCGCCAAGGCCGCCTCCGACCAGGACCGCGTCATCGCCGAGACAGCCTCGCTCGGCAAGCAGGCGGAGGCACAGCGCGACCTCGACATCCAGAAGGCCCAGTACACTGAGCAGTCCCGCCGCCAGGAGGCCCAGGCAGACAAAGCCTACGAGCTCCAGACCAACGTCATGCAGCAGCAGGTCATCGCCGAGCAGGTCAAGGTCCAGCAGATAGAAAAAGAACAGCAGATCAAGGTCCAGCAGGCCGAGATCCTGCGCCATGAGGCCGAACTCACCTCTACCATCCTCAAGGGGTCGGAGATTGAAGCGCGCCGCATCCAGAACATCGCCGCGGCGGAAAAGGCTCGCCTCACCATTGAAGCCGAAGGTCGCGCCGCAGCTACCCGCGCCGCCGGCGAAGCTCAGGCCGCCGTTACGCGCCTGCAAGGGGAAGCTGAAGCCGACATCATCTTCCAGAAGGGCAACGCCGAAGCCAAGGCCATGAACGTCAAGGCCGAAGCCTACCAGGAGTGGTCGCAGGCCGCCGTCGTCGACAAGCTCATCACCAATATGGCAGACGTCGTTCGCGCTATGTCCGAGCCCATGAACAACATCGACAAGATCACCATCGTTTCCACCGGCAGTGACGATCAGACCGGAGCCGCCAAGCTCACTGGCGACATGACCCGGATCGCCGCGCAGGTGCCGGCCCTCTTCGAAGCCCTCAGCGGCATGAAGATGTCAGAGCTTATGGCCAATGTCAAAGCCATGAAGCCGCGCGACGCAAGCCGCGACGACGTCGTGCTCGAAGGCAAGGAAGATAAAACCAAGTAATCCAAGTCAACGGGTGCCCATTCATCGGAGCTTCATCGCGATGAGTGGGTCCACCTCAAACCTTCACAACCCACCACAGAGAGCCCATCATGCACTTCCTCATCTCTATCATCATCTTCATCGTCCTCCTCCGCATCGTCCTCCGCATGCTCGGTCTGCGAGGCCACCGCTACGGCCGCCACCACGCCTACTACGGCTCGAACGGCTTTGGCTCCAATCGCTTCGGCCGCCGCCCCGGCTTCGGCGGAGGTCTCTTCTCAGTCCTCGCTCTCGTAGCTCTGGACCGTCTCTTCACCCGCCGCTACTAAGCGGAGAAAGGCCCTTATGTCCCTCCTCGAACGTGTCTCCACCCTCCTCCGCGCCAATCTCAACGACCTCCTCGACAAAGCCGAGGATCCGGAGAAACTCTCCAAGCAAATCATCCTCGACATGGAAAATCAGCTCCTTCAGGTCAAAACGCAGGTCGCCATCGCCATTGCCGACCAGCACCGCCTGCAGAAGCTTCAGAAGGAACACGAAGCCCAACAAGCCGACTGGCGCCGCAAGGCCACCCTCGCCGTCGGCAAAGGCGAGGATGATCTCGCCCGCGCCGCGCTGGAGCGTTCGCTCTCGCACGAGCGCTCCGCCTCCGGCTTTCTCCAGCAGTACCAGGCCCAGGCCACCGAAGCCGAAACCCTCCGCGCCGCCTACTCGAAACTACAGGGCAAGCTCACCGAAACCACTGCGCGCGTCGAACTCCTCATCGCCCAGCATCGCCGCAACCGTCTCGCCGCTAAGTCAGACGCCACCCAGAACGTTCTTGCCAATGGCAGCTCCGCGCAGAAGCTCGCCCGCCTCACCACACGCGTCTCCGCGGAAGAGTCCGCCGCCCAGACCAACCGCACCATCCTGGCGATCTCGTCCGCCGACACCCTCGAAGACCGTTTCCACTCCCTCGAGCAGCACGATCAGATCGAATCTCTCCTGCTCGAACTCAAGCAAACCCAGCAGCTCAAAGCGCCCGACTCCCAACCCCGCCTCACTGACTGACCATGCGCCATTCAGAAGTGGAAGATCACATCCGTCGCCGCCGTGAACTGGTTCGTCCGCGTTCCCTGGTCATACGCCCTGCGGTCCCAGGCGTGGTCGAACCGTATCTCCGGCCGTATCTGCACCGTCGACCCGATCCAGTGGTTCCAAGACAGCGTTCCCTCGTCGTACTTCGTCGCCACCCCAGTCCGCTGCCCCTTCTTATCGTTCAAAAAATCGCTCCGGAACGAGACGAAGTCGTGGGGTGAGAGCTGCTTGTTCAGGTAGTTCACCACCGCCCACTCCGGCGCCAGGCACCTCTGCTCCCCCGCCCTGCAGTTCGCTCCGTTGGTCCCCGTCTCAGGCACAATCGTTCCGTTGACGCTGGGTACATCCCGTTGGTACATCCCGTACATCTCGGTCGCCGCATGCCACGTGCTGCCGAACTTGTGATACCACGTCCCGTCGTACATCTGCAGGTTGTTGAAGGCATACTTCCCGTCGTTGATGCCGTTCGCACACAGGTAGAAGTTGTCATTCACGCTCGCCGTCGTATAACTCAGGCAGCCCATGAACGAGGGCTTCGCATCCGCCGTCCACAGCGCCACATCGTGGCTGTCTGATAGACCCGCCTGCACCGTCCATCTGTCGTTCACCTTCACCGTCGCCAGGATGCCCGTATCCGTAAACGGGTCCACCGCATACAACAGCGAGTGGCTGAACAGGTAGTTATTCGGCGTCAGCTGCGCCTCGATTCCCGGAATCGAAATGAAACGCCCCACCCGCACATTCATTCCCTGCGCCACGTGCGGAACATACAAATCCACATACTCCAGCACGGGATCGAACCCATACTGCCGATTGTGGTCCAGCAACTGACTGCTGAAGTACCCCTTGTTCGTCGTAGAGCGGTAGTCCGTTCCGAAGAACGCCGTCAGGTGGTACCCCCAGTCCACATGCTCCTGCTGCACGGAGTTCGGCAGCCGCTCCACATACAACACCGCCTGTCCAAGCTCCACGCGATTGGAAAAAAGATCGTTCGTCTCCGGATAGTTCCGGTCCCGCGACGTCGACACATTCCCCGTCAGCTCTGCCCACCCATACACCTTCGTCCGGCCCTCCGCCCCGTTGATCGCCGTCTGCAGCGGATACACATTCCCGTCCGACTCCCCGATCGTCGGCGAACCTCCATAGGACCAGTCTGCGCTCGGAAACGGGGGTGAGCTCAGCGGCGAGGGCACTCCCCGCCTCGGCGCCGCCGGCCCCGCCACTGCAGTTCCCGCCCAGTCCTCCCGGTAGAACCTGTCCAAGCGCGCGAAGAAGTTCCCTGCATCCGGCGGCGCGGCCACCGCCGGATGCGGAGTATCCAGCACCCGCTGCGCCCCGCATACGCCGCACCCTGCCAACAGGCAGACGGCCATGGCGCCCAGCGCCACCGTTCGCAGACTCGCTTCAGCCCTCATGCCAAACCCCGCTCGGAACCCATGCACGATGCTGTTGGATGCACGTCGGAGCGCTTCGCCGCCGGGTCACCCTTCTTTCGTTCTTTCGTCGTTTTTGTTCAAATAGAGCTCTATGGCCCAACAAGAGTTTCAAACCGAAGTCTCCCAGCTCCTTCAACTCATCATTCATTCGCTTTACTCGCACCCTGAGATCTTCCTCCGCGAGCTCATCTCGAACTCCTCGGACGCGCTCGACAAGCTCCGCCATCTCACTCTGACAGACGAAACCCTGAAATCCCTCGAGTTCTCCCCGCGCATCGACCTCTCGCTCCAGGAAAGTGGGTCGGACGAAACCGCCAGCACCCTCACCATCGCTGACAACGGCATTGGCATGAACGAGGCCGACCTCATCTCGCACCTCGGCACCATCGCACGCTCGGGAACCAAGAACTTTCTCTCCCAGCTCTCTGGAGACGCCAAAAAAGACTCGAACCTCATCGGCCAGTTCGGCGTCGGTTTCTACTCCGCCTTCATGGTCGCCGACAAGATTGAAGTTCTCTCCCGCAAAGCAGGAGAGTCCACCACCTGGCGTTGGATCTCCGACGGCAAGACCGGCTTCGAGATCACCGAAGCCGAACCCTCCGCCCGCACCGGGCAGGGCACCACCATCCTGCTACACCTCAACGAAGAGGGCAAGCAGTACGCCAACTCCTGGCGCCTCCAGGACATCGTCAAGAAGTACTCCAACCACATTGCCTTCCCCATCTTCCTCACCTACGACAAGTCATCATGGAATGAAGAAGAGAAGAAGTCCGAAAAAGCCCGCACCACCGAGCAGGTCAACGCCGCCAGCGCCCTCTGGCGCCGCAGCAAGTCCGAACTCAACGACGAGGACTACAAGGAACTCTACAAATCCCTCTCCGGCGACTCCCAGGACCCGCTCTTCTGGTTCCATACCCGCGCCGAGGGCTCGCTCGAATACACCACCCTCTTCTTCATCCCTGCCAAAGCCCCCTTTGACCTCTTCCAGGCCGACTACAAGGTAGGCGTCAAGCTCTACGTCAAACGCGTCTTCATCCTGGACGACTCCAAAGACCTACTCCCGCAGTACCTCCGCTTCGTCCGCGGCATCATCGACTCTGAAGACCTTCCGCTCAACGTCTCCCGCGAACTCCTCCAGCAGAACAAGGTCCTCACCAGCATCCGCACTGCGAGCGTCAAGAAGATCTTGTCGGAACTGAAATCCATCGCTGAAAAAGATCCCGCCAAGTACCTCGAGTTCATTACCGAGTACAACCGCCCGCTCAAGGAAGGTCTCTACAACGATTACGCCAACCGTGACACCCTGCTCGATCTCATCCGCTTCAAGTCCACCAAGGTGGAAGGCCTCACCTCGCTCGCAGAGGTCAAGTCCCGCATGATCGCCGATCAGAAGAGCATCTACTACATCACCGGCGGTTCGGAGTCACTACTTCGCACGTCGCCACTGCTTGAAATTTATAAGAAGAAAGACCTCGAAGTCCTGATTCTCGACGACGATGTCGACGAGATCGTCTTTTCTGGCATCGACAAGTATGGCGAAATTGACCTTAAAGCCGTCAACAAGGCCGCCACCAGCGAAGACCTCAAGGACGCTTCCGAGCCCGATCAAGCTGAGACTCTCAAGCCCCTGCTCGACAAGCTCAAAGCCACCCTCGGCGACAAGGTCGCAGACGTCCGCGCCTCCGTCCGCCTCGCCGACAGCCCGTCCTGCATCGTCTCCGACGAAGATGCCCCCACTCTCCAGATGCAGCAGATGCTCCGCGCCATGGGCCAAAAGGACATCCCAACCATCAAACCCACCCTCGAGATCAACCCCGATCACGAGATCGTCAAAAAACTCTTGGCCAACCCCGATGGTAAGGAGTCGGAAGACGCCGCCTGGCTCCTCTTCGACCAGGCGCTCCTCATGGAAGGCGTTCCCCTCACAGATCCAGCCGTCTTCGTCCAACGCCTGAATCGCATCCTCACCTTGTCTCTCTAACCCCAGGTAACTGTCACCTCCTTCAACACTCCCCCAAGCCGGGTGAGCATGTTCTCCTGAAAGTCCATGCTCACCCGCCGCACGTTTCTCATGACTAGCACCCTCGCCATGGGCGCCCGCGCCTTCGCCACATCGGCAAGCCGCCTCCAAACCCTCCCCGCCGCCCTCGCCCAAATCGAAGCCCAAAATCACTGCCGCCTCGGCGTCGCGGTCCTCGACACACTCACCGGCGAGACCGCCGGCCACCGCGCAGACGAGCGTTTTACCATGTGCAGCTCCTTTAAGTTCCTCCTGGTAGCCGACATCCTCCAGCGCATCGACCAAAAGAAAGAAGCCCTGGCCTCTCAGCTCCCAATCCCACCAAAACCCCTCCTCAGCCACTCTCCGCTTACCGAGCCGCACGCTGGCCGCACCATGTCCATTCAAGACCTGTGCGCCGCTGCCCTCACCCAGTCCGACAATACCGCCGCCAACCTTCTGCTCGCCCACATCGGCGGCCCAGCCGCGTACACCAGCTTCTGCCGCTCCCTGGGCGACCAGGTCACCCGCCTCGACCGCACCGAGCCTGACCTCAACCTCTCCGCCCCGAACGACCCCCGCGACACCGCCAGCCCCAACGCTACCGTTGCCAACCTTCGCACCGCCCTCCTCGGCCGCACCCTCACTCCCTCGTCGCGCACCCAGCTCACCCGCTGGATCGTCGAAACCCAAACCGGTCTCCACCGCCTCCGCGCCGGCCTTCCTCAAAGCTGGCGCGGAGGAGACCGCACCGGCTCCAACGGCGAGTCCATCTCCAATGACATCGCCATCCTCTACCCGCCCAACAATCGCCCACCTCTGCTCGTAGCCGCCTACCTCACCGAGTGCCCCGGCCCCGAAGACAAACGTGAGGCCATCCTGGCTCACATCGGCAGCCTCATCGCCGCCTCCGTCTAAATCCCTTCAGCCAAACCGAGTCGCCAAACGTCTCAAGCAAAGACATATGCCAGGCCCTTGCGACCCTCTCCCCCAGCACCCCTCCTACGCCGCCGCCTTTGAATGTATTGGCCCGGCTTGCGAGGATCACTGCTGCGGAGACTGGCAGATCCCTCTCGACCGCCGCACCTACCAGCTCTACCGCGCCTTCCCACCCGGCTCCGTTGCCGAGCGCGTCGCCGCCTTCGTCCATCCCAACCCGCCCCCGCAACCGGACCCTCTCTTCGCCCGCATCGACCTTGGCCCGCACGGCCTCTGTCCCTTCTTCTCACAGGAGCGCCTCTGCGCCATCCAGCACGAGCACGGCCCCGCCCTGCTCTCCTCCACCTGCTCCATCTATCCGCGATCCCTCAGCCAGGTAGGGACGACGCTCGAAGGCTCGCTCAGTCTCTCCTGCCCGGAGGCAGCGCGCCGCGTCCTCCTCTCGCCGAGCCTCCTCCAAACCACCGCAAACCTCCACTCCGGAGCCTTCCGCACGGACAACATCTTCCAGCTCGACACCGCCGCCGCCAAACCCGCCAGCCTCTACCTCCCCATCCGCAACGCCATCCTGGAGCTCCTCCAAAACCGCACCCACCCTCTCACCACCCGTCTCCTGCAAGTCGGCGCCCTCTGCCAGGCCCTTGAAGTCAGCCCCACCGGCGAAACCACCATGGCTGAAACCCTTACGAGATCCATGGAGCCCCCACCTACTTCCACGCCCAACCCTCGCAAGCGCCTCGACACCGTCTTCCGACTAAGTCAGCTTCTGCTGGAAAACGACGCGGCTCCGCGCTTTCAGCAGAACTTTTGGACTTTCGTCGAAGGCATCTCCGACCCGAACCCCGAAGCTCCCGCGCAAGACGACCTCAGCCTCTTCCTCCACGCGCAACAAGCCTACTTCGAACCCTTCTTCACCACCGCACCCGAGATCCTCGAGAACTATCTCCTCAACTACATCTTCCAGAACCTCTTCCCCTACGGCCGCTCCGGAAGCGACCGCTTCCAATCCCGCACCATCTTTGCCGAATACCTCCGCTTCGCCACCCACTTCGCCTGGATCACCGGCCTGCTCACCGGCATCGCCGCCCGCCACCGCCAGGCCTTCTCAACCGAGCACGTCATCCACGCCGTCCAATCCTTCACCCGCGCCCTCGAGCACGATCCCAACATCCTCCCCGCCGCGAACCAATACCTAAAAGCCCACGCGCTCAACACGCTCGAAGGCGCAGCGATCCTCCTGGGCTAGGCGTTCCTGCGTCCGCAAGCTGGAGCCTGCGCTATCCTGCTCCCATGCGCCTCTTCCAATGTGTCACCGCCGCCTGCCTCTTCGCGTCTCCATTTGCCCTCCACTCCCAAAGTGGGGCACAGGACGCCGACACCGGCAAGGTTGCCGAAAAATCCGCCTGGCTCACCCTCACGCCAGACCAGCATTCCACCGTCATGGCCTTTGCCGAGCCCTACAAAGCCTATCTCCGCCAAGCCAAGTCCGCAGGCTTGTCCGAAGCCGCCCTGTCCGCCTTGGCCCAGCAAGCCGGCTTCGTGCCCTTAACCTCACCCGCCCAGGTCAAGCCCGGAGCCCGCCTCATCGTCAACAACCGCGACCGGGCCGTAGCCTTCGTCATCGTCGGCACGGCGCCGGTCGAGTCCGGCGTCCGCATGATCGCCGCGCATGAGGACTCCCCGCACATCAACCTCAAATCCCGCCCCGTCATCCAGGCGCCCGGCTCCATCGCCCTCTTCAAGACCACCCTCTACGGCGGCATCAAGAAATACCAATGGTCGAACCTCCCGCTGGCCCTCGTAGGCCGCATCGACACCGTAGACGGCCGCCATCTCAAGGTCAACATCGGCTTCGCGCCCGGCGATCCCGTCTTCGTCATCGCCGATAACGCGCCCCATTCCGACTCCCAGCTCCGCACCCGCACCTACACCAACGTCCTCGCCGGCGAAGAGATGAACCCCGTAGCCGGCTCCATCCCCGGCGACCACTCCTCTGTCGCCCAACAGGTCATGGCCACCCTCCGGCAGCGCTTCAGCATCCACGATGAAGACCTCGTCGCCGCCGAGCTAGAGCTCGTCCCCGCCACCCAGCCCGCCGACGTCGGCCTGGACCTCGGCCTCACCGGCTCCTGGGGCCAGGACGACAAACTCTCCTCCTACACCGCTAGCCGGGGCCTCTTCGACCTCAAAGGCACGCCCACCCGCACCGCCATCGCCTACATCACCAACTTTGAAGAGGTAGGTTCGGTCAACGACACCGGTGCCGGCTCCCAGTTCATCGACACCCTCTTCACCCAGTTAGTCGACGCTCAAAAATCCCCAGCCACTGCCCTGGCCGTTCGCAACGCCATGCGCAATGCGGAAGTCATCTCCGCAGACTGCAACGATGGCATCAACCCCCTCTTCCCTGGCTCCTCTGAAGCCTCGAACGCTGCCATTGTCGGTTACGGCGTCACCATCAAGCGCTACGGCGGAGGCTTCGACCCCAACTCCGAGTTCACCGCCCGCGTCCTCCACATCCTCGACGCGAATAACATCCCCTGGCAGACCCAGACCCCAAAGGTCGAGGTCGGCGGCGGAGGCACCATCGGGGGCTTCCTCTCCGCCCGTAACATGGAGGTACTCGACGTAGGAATCCCGCTCCTTTCCATGCACGCCACCTACGAGATGAGCTCCAAGGTAGACCTCTGGGAGCTCTACCGCTTCATGTCCGCCTTCTACACCGCCCCCTAAACCACCACAAACGCGCTTTCGGACGCTGAGCGCAGGGAAACAGGAAGGATCCTTGCAGTTGTCGTCGGCTTTTGCGGTTGCTTCGGTCTTTACTGCCCCGCGCTGCCTTTCACTGTTCCACACTGCCTTTCACTGCCTTTCACAGCCTTACACTGTCTTTATGATCGCCCACCTCCGCGGCCTGGTCCTCAGCAAGTCCCCAAACCAGGCCACCATCGAATGTTCCGGCGTAGGCTACGACGTAGCCATCTCCGTCGCCACCTTCACCTCTTTACCCGAAGAAGGCAAGGAGGCCCGCCTCCATATCTACACCCGCGTAGCGGAGGACCAGCTAGCCCTCTACGGCTTCTTCGACCTTCAGGAGAAGCGCCTCTTTGAAAAACTCCTCACCATCTCCGGCATAGGCCCCAAACTCGCCATCACCGTCCTTTCCGGCATCGACTCCGCCCGCCTCGTCACCGCCATCCGCTCCGGCGACCACGCCGCCCTTGTCAAAATACCCGGCATCGGCAAAAAGACAGCAGAGCGCGTCGTCCTCGAGCTGAAAGATAAGCTGGACGACCTGGCCTCATCCCCCGCCCCTTCTGGAACCAGCCCAGTCTTCTCCGGCCCCGTCGCTGAAGATGCCCTTTCCGCCCTCATGAATCTGGGTTACCCCCGCCCCATCGCCCAGAAAGCAATTG
Organism: uncultured Granulicella sp.; assembly: GCA_964282815.2. Lineage (GTDB taxonomy): Bacteria > Acidobacteriota > Terriglobia > Terriglobales > Acidobacteriaceae > Edaphobacter. The sequence continues at coordinate 1,284,921 of CBDIOH010000007.1, read as the reverse complement.
AAACTGCCCTCACCCGCGACCCCTCCGTCGCCGGCCACTTCGAACCCCTCTTCCGCGCCGCCATGGCCGCCATCCGCTAGCCCTTACGCGGCGGCGCCGGAAACTTGAAGTCACCCGTCCGCGTATTCCCATACTTCTCCGTCAGTGCAGGCATGCGCGCGATCAGCGGACCAGGATCCTGCGGCGGTGGCGCCGCGGAGTCCGGGATCGGTAGACCCAGCTCATAGAACATAGCCTCAAACCCCGCTGGCGTATACACATTCATAATCCGCCCTCGCCCCGCCCCCACGTTCGTCCAGCGATGCGGAATCTCGCGCGGCCCGAACGCATAGGTACCCGGGCCGCCCACCAGCGTTTTGTCCCCTACAGAGATCTCAAACGTCCCCTCGATCACCAAAAAGGATTCATCCTCATTCTTGTGTTTGTGGAAGGGAACGCCCTGATGCGGACCATTCTCCGCCATCAACCATCCGGAGGTGCCACCAGTGTCCTTGCCTGTAGCTTTCATGCAAAAGCTATGCCCCGGAAACCAGTACCACTGATTCGGATCCGCATTCGGAACCTCGGCAAGAGCCAAGCCAGGCCAAGCCATCTCACCCAACAGAAAAGGAGCGGCAGCAAACGAGGAACGAATCAGCGAACGGCGTGAAAAACTCATGACGAACTCCAAGGTTGAGAGATATCACAAAACTGACAAAATCAACGCTAATTCTGAGTGAATCCCTCTCGATGCGTTGAAGCTCCTCTTGTTACAATCTGGGCACCAAACGCATGCATCGCTGGAGTGCTCCATGGCAAATCCTCCGCTAATCTACACGATCTACATCGCCGCCCCCATCGAAGATGTCTGGCAAGGCTTCGTCTCCGAAGAAGCCAACCGCACCATCTTCATGGGCGCTGACTTTGAAGTCGACCTCAATCCCGGCGGCTCCATGACTTGGTCCGGCCCTGGCCCGGACGGCAAGCCCATGCGCTACGTCACCGGCCGCATCCTCCAGGCGCACCGGCCCACGCTGCTCGAGTACGACTTCGGCATGGGCATGGGCGAGTCCATCTCCCACGTCAAGATCGAGCTCACCCAAGAGTCCGAAGCCGTCAAAGTAGTCCTCACCAACGACGGCTTCGCCGACTCCGACCCAGCCTACAAGGAGAATGCAGACGGATGGCCGCGCATCCTCTCCCGCCTCAAAACGCTTCTTGAAACAGGAAAGACCTTCCGCCCACACTAGAGCAAATTAGCTGTTGCTGTGGAGTGGAAGCATGGTGCAGTGTCATTTTCCTTGAGACAAAATGACGTTCATAGCAACGCCTCCCTCTACACCCGTAGCTCATTTGCTAAAGCTCACTACTGCCGCCGGTACTTGATCGAAAATTCGTACCCGGCATTTGGCGGAAAAAGCTTCGCCACCAGCCGCAGCCGATCCCCCAAAGCCGCGGGAGCCAGCAGCGGATACTCCCGCTCCCGCAGCTCCGAATAATCGAAATCCACCGCCAGGCTCAACAGGTAAATCGCAATCGCGTCCGAAAAAGCCGCCTCCAGAAACTCCAACTTCGCCTTCTCATCCACATTCTTCTTGTCCGCCAGCGCCGCCGTCCGGCTCTCCCACGCATCCTGACTCGTCTCTCCGCGCGTCTCCCCCACCGCCTGCGCCCACGCCAGGTCCACAAACTCGCCCGGAACTCCAGCCGCCTCCACAAAGGCATGCCCCACATTGATAAAGAGTTCAAAGCTCAGCGCAAATCGATCGTTCAGCAAGCGCGTGGAGATAAACACCCCCTCATACGCTGCCGCATCGCCGTTCGCCGCAATTGCCACATTTCGATGGCAGATCGCTTCATCCCCCAACGCAGCCGTATACACCGGCGCGACCATCGTCTCCTCCGTCACACCCCGATGCCCCTCAGCCCGAGCCTCCGCCAGCGCCAGCGGCACAAAAAAATAAGCCTTTTCCTGCAGCGCCCCCGCAATCGTCTCCGGAACCGCCTGCACCAGTCGCTCCAGGTCGATATCCGTCTGCTGTGTCTCGCCCATCTGCGTCCAGGCCACCCCATTCGCCGCCCACCGCAACGTGGCCGCCCCCGCAACGTCGGCAGCTCTCACCAACCCATGCACTCCAACCGCTCCGCCCTGCCCAGCCTCTGCCATAAGGCGTTATTCTACTAACAATGGCCTCCCCCACCTACAACACGCCCACGGCATCCGAGCCCGAAGGCCCCCGAACCTTCGGTGCCGGCTACCTCTTCGGCGTTCCCGTCAAGGATATGGGCTGGTTCGCCACCCTCCTCATGGGCTTCGCCACCGGCTTCCTTTGCTTCTTCGCCGCCACCTTCGTCGGCATCGTCACCATACTGATCCTCAACTCCAGCGGCCGCCACCTGGACTACGCCTGGAGCTACACCCGCATCGGTCTCCCCGTCGGCGTTCTCGCCGCCGTCCTCGCCCTCAGCTACCTCGGAATGCTCTGGATCCGTCGCCAGGCCACCCGCAAATCCTGAAGCGATCAGCCTGACAGCGTCCGAATCCCAACCTTGTCCAAACCCATCTCGTCGCCCCAAAGACGCGTCCCGCATTGACCGCCCTGGTTCTTGAGAGATCCGGCCCAGTGGACCCTTCCGTCAGGACATAAGTCTCACCCGTCAGGTCAATGTCCATCCCCGGAACGTCCTCCCGAATCCCTCCTCTTCGGACGCACGTTTTGCTCCTGACCCGTGTCTAATTCGAGAAGGGCTCCGCAAAGCATGGCATCAGCAACTAGACCCACCCTACTTCACCTCCTGAAACGACAGGCCATCGCCTGCACCGTCCTCTGCGCCGTCCGCCTCACTGCCCAGGCCCCCGAGTCCTACTACGAGTTCGGCACCATCCTCGCCGTCGGCCAGAACTCCATCGAACTCCAGTCCTACAGTCAGGATACCCATGGCCTCATCCGCCAGACCTTCCTCATGACCCCCGAAACCCGGGCCGACCTCGTCCGCCTCGGCGACCAGGTCGAGGTGATCTACACGGCAGATGGCGGAGGCCTTCAACTGCGCCGGCTCCTCATCCTCACCGCCGGCGTCCCCCGCTTCGGCCCACCATCCGCAGCAACCGCCAAGCGCATAACGCCATCGCAACCGCAAACGCCTCCCGCCCAATCCGCACCCACACAGCTCGCATCGGCCTCGCCCCCGGCCAGCAATCCCGCGCCTATCGTCCGTTCCGACCCCAATCCCAGACCAGCCCCAAAACCCAGGCCCGTAAAAGCCGCCGCGCCACCCGCTTCCCAGCACAAAGCCACATCCGGCACCTCCATCTCCCTCGCCTCGAACGTCGCCCCCAAATCCACCACGGTCATTCCCGTTCCGCTAGGCGTCGGCGCTACAGCGAACCCCAAGCCCATCGTCCCCCGGACAGTTCTCCATGACACCCCCGGCCAGGAGTGCCAACGCTCCTCTGACGACTGGCCCTCCCGCCCCCTTTCCATCGCCGTCTTGGACTTCCGCTACCCCACAGACCGCGAAGAGTCCCACGACATCGCCCTCGTCGGCGGGGGCTCCGGCACCGCCGCAGCCGACATCATCTACAACCGTCTCGCCGCCCAACCCGAGTTCACCGTAGACAGAGGCGACCGCCGCCGCCTCGACCGCACCGACATCGCCGGAGCCGCCCGCCTCGGCCGCCAGATGGGCGTCGACGCCGTCCTCGCCGGCACCTTCAACCCCATCGACCAGCCCCCCTACGACGACGGAACCTCTCGCCCACCCATCTACGAGCTCCGCGCCGGCCTCGTCGACACCTGCACCGGCCAGGTTCTCATGAAGCTGGCCTCGGAAACCTGCGCCTCCAACACCGATCCCACCACCTGCCGCCAGACCATCACCGCCAAACAAGCCTCTAACCCAGCCGCCTTTGCCCAGGCCTTTCAGCAGCCCATCGACACCCTCCTCTATCCCCTGGAGCACAACTCCACCGACGCCACGCCCATCCCCGACGCTACCGGCGTCATCACCTCCGCCTCAGCCAACACCGTAACCCTCCACCTCACCCCAGGCGCCTCCCTCCGTCCCGGCGACCAGCTAGCCGTCCACGCCTCCCGCCTCACCAAAAATCCCTCCACCTACACCCTTAACATCCTCCACGACCAGGAGATCGGCCGCCTCGCCATCCGCAACATCCAGGGCGCCACCGCCATCGCCGCCTTCACCGGAGACATCTCCCCCAAACCCGGTGACACCGCCCAACCTATCCCAAACCCCTAACCGACCGGCCAAACAACGTTCGCATGCCAGCCGCTCGCACCGCCACGACGATGAGAACGGTACGAAGTACCTGCTATCCTTCAGACTCACCCCACAAGGAGCCTGTACCTCATGCCCTCCCGCCGCAAAGCTGCGCTAGCCCTCGCCGCAACCCTCCTCATCACCCTCCCCGCACTCTCCCAGAAACATCCGGAAATCAAGCCCTACGACCTCCCCCAGCCCGCCACCGAAATCCTGGATTACTCCATGTACGCCCGCATCCGCGAAGAAGGTCTCCGCCACTCCCACGTGATGGAGTTCGCGGGAGCTCTCTCGGATGACATCGGCCCTCGCCTCACCGGCTCCCCCAACATGGCCAAGGCCAACGCCTGGACCCGCGACACCCTTACCGCCATCGGCCTCTCCAACGCCCATCTCGAAGACTGGGGCGAGTTCGGCATGGGCTGGCAGCAGATCAACACCTGGGCCCGCATGGTCTCGCCCGACCCAGAACCCCTCTGGCTCCAGGCCGCCCCCTGGTCCCCCGCCACCAAGGGCCCCGTCACCGGAGAAATCGTCTATATCGACCCCGCCACCGCCGACGCCTCCAAGCTAAAAGGCACCCTCGCCGGCAAGATCATCCTCTTGGGCGCCATCCGCCCGACGCCCGACATCACCGAGCCTCTCTTCCACCGCTACACCGACGCCGAGCTCAAAGAGATGGAGTCCGTCCAACCCGCAGGCGGCGGCCGCGGCGGAGCACCCAACCAGACGCCCGAACAAGCGCAGGCCGAACGCGCCCGCCAGCAGGCCCAGCGCAACGCCCTCCTCAAGGTCATCTTTGCGGAAAACCCCACCGTCATCATCACCCCAACCCGTGACGCCCGCGACGGCGGCGGCACCGGCATCATCTTCGACGACAACGGAGCCAACCTCGCCCGCAACGCCCAAACCCGCGAGAACGCCGTCCCCATCCCCAACGCCGTCATGATGATCGAGCACTACAACCGCCTCGCCCGCCTCGCCACCCACCACGTCCCCGTCACCCTCGAAGTCAACATTGAGACCAAATTCACCGGCGACCACGAGCACGGCTTCGACACCGTAGCCGAGATCCCTGGCACCGACCCCAAGCTCAAGTCGCAGGTCGTCATGGTCGGCGGCCATCTCGACTCCTGGATCTCCGCCACCGGAGCCACCGACAATGGAGCCGGCTCCATCGTCGCCATGGAGGCCATGCGCATCCTCAAAGCCCTCGGCGTGGAACCCAAACGCACCATCCGCATCGCCCTCTGGTCCGGCGAAGAGCAAGGCCTCTTCGGCTCCCAGGGATACGTCAAGCAGCACTTCGGCGTCTTCCAGGATCCCCCGGCAGCCGATCCCAACGTCCCCGCCTTCCAGCGGCAGCGCGGTCCTCTCAAGACCCTCCCCGAATGGGAAACCCTCGACGCCTACTACAACCTGGACAACGGCACCGGCAAGGTTCGCGGCGTCTACACCCAGGAAAACTTCGCCATCGCCCCCATCTTCAAGCAGTGGATCGCTCCCCTTGCCGACCTCGGCGTCACCACCCTCTCCTACCGCAACACCGGCGGCACCGACCACCTCTCCTACGACGCCGTGGGCCTCCCCGGCTTCCAGTTCATCCAGGACCCGATGGACTACGAAACCCGCACCCACCACTCGGACATGGACACCGTAGACCGCCTCCACCCCGCCGACCTCGAGCAGGCCGCCGTCGTCGAAGCCATCTTCCTCTACAACACCGCCCAGCGCGACCAGATGATGCCCCGCAAACCCTTCCCCCATCCCGAACTCGACCGCCAGCGTAACAGCCCCCTCCCCAACCTCTACCCCGGAGCCGTCGACTCCAAATAGCCCCACCGGAGTGTCCCACATCTCGCCTCTGAGATGTGGGATCCTTTCGTTATCCTGCCGGGTGCCCCATTCCTTCCGACAGTCTCATCGTTGGAAAGGCTCATGGCTGACAGAAAGAATGTTTTTACCTGCTGCTCCCAAAATGGGAGCGCAATATCGGCGCGTGAGAGTCACTGCACGCGCAACCTTGAGTGCCTTCGTTCGGAACCGGGTAGACCGCAAGTTCCAACAAGCCGTCAAGTCTCATCTCGATGCCTGGTATGCGGAGGCCGCGAAAGCCGAATGGAAGACATCTGCCGAGTTGAAAAGCCAATACAGTTCCGCAAGCGTTATCTCTGCGGAACGGGTTTGTGTTCAACATCAAGGGCAATCACTACCGGCTCGTCGTCGCGATTAACTATCATTTTTCAGGTGCTTCTTATTAAGTGGCTCGGCACTCACAAGGAATACGACAGCATCAACGTGGAAGAGGTGACGTATGACGAAGGCCCGTGTGCAGATCCATCCCATTAGAACGGAACAGGACTACCGAGCCGCCGTAGCGAGGATCGAGAAACTCATCAGCGCGCTTCCCCATACCCCCGAGGGAGATGAACTGGACGTGCTTGCAACCCTGGTTGACGCCTACGAGGCAAAACATCATGCGATCGCGCGCCTAATCCCATTACAGCCATCCAGTTTCGTGTGGAGCAGCAGCATCTGAGCCGCAAGGATCTGGAGCCAATGATCGGGAGCCGTGCTCGCGTCTCTGAAGTCCTGACAGGCAGACGCCCGCTCACGCTTGAGATGGTGCGCCGCGTCAAGCAAGGCTTGGGCATCTCTGCGGACCTGCTCATAACCCCGGCTCCTGCTTCTAAGTACGCCTATCCCGCATCTCGTAGCCGTCCCATGAAGATGTTCTCCAAAACAAACGGCGCCAAAGGCGGAAGACCAAGAAAAGTCGTTGTCTAGATGCGACGTAAGGCAGTTCTATTTTGAAACGTCCGTTTCAGGAGTAACAAGATCATTGGGTAGAGATCCGGTAAGCTGAGATTTGCATGAGCGTTCCTGAGTTTGCGGACCTGGTCAACTTCATTCGTAATTGGGCACAGATGCCCGTCGAAGAGCCCATCACACCAGACACACAGTTTGAGCGCGACCTGGGTATCACTGGTGATGACGGCGGAGCCCTTCTGGTAGCGGTAGAAGAGCATTTCAACGTCCAGCTCTCAACAAAAGAGGAAGGCTATCGAAAGGCGTTTCGCCTGGAAGCGCACGAATACTTATTCAACTCCGAAGCTTATCCGATCTGGGAACTTTTACCATTCGTTAGAAAGTCGGTCGTTCGGGCCTTCACAGTTGGAGAACTCTACGCGGCGATGGTGGATGTCACGCGGTCTTTGACCTAACGACATCCAGGTCTTGATTCACCGTCAGTGAGTAAAAATCTTGCATGGCGTTGAAAGGGTCGTTTCATGGGCGACAATCCACCCATTTCGACCAGGTGCCTGCATCGCCACGTTGCTAGAAAAGCCGGTGGGGTGAAACGACGAACTTCTTCGCTGAGGCGAAATACGTGCGGCGAATTGACTCTCTTTCCTGTGTAGTTGTGCCGCTGAAGTTCAGCTCGAAGGCTTGCCTTCTGCCCAACAAGCAAGCCTCCCAACAGAGCGGAAACATCATGACCGTACCCCTATGATCGAAGCCCCTATCTTCAGGTGAACAAGCAATCAAGGGATGGTCGCTCGTTACAAAACAGTCATCGATTGAATTAGCTAGGCGGAGTTGCCAATAAAATGATTCCAGCGCAACGGTGCCGCTTTTCATTTGAGTCACCATCGCGTTGAGCGAACCCTCCTTCAACGCTCCTGGAGACAGTCGCCTAAGCTTCATCGAATCGACTGTTATTTTGGGGCCTTCAACTCCCATGACACGCGCGGCCCTCTTCTCGCCCCACTCTCGCATGATCTGTTCGCGGAACAAAGGGGACCGGCATTGGATCATCTGGAGATAACGCAGCAGGAAATTGGTGTGCTGTCGCCAGTCTTGGAAACCCGTGTTTCGCAGTTCTTGAATCAGTGGGGTGTAGCCGTTTTCCAACTCGCTGAAAGCTTCCTCCGCATGTTCACGATCCCCTTGTCTGCCGACAAAATCATAAAAACCTTCTTCCCAGCCAATTTGTGAGGGACTGCTTTTTCGCCATTTGCTGAATTGCGGACGGAACACCCAAAGCGGCAGGCTCTCGGTTTTCGGCGTTGCAGGATCAATAAAGCCAGAGAGGTAGCCTTGGGGGAGATAGTGATCTTCGCGGCCTTTGGGGTAGTGGCGAGCCATCACACCACGCCGATCTTAGTAGCGCGACGAGGCCAAATTGTTCGTAGAACATTGATCCCGTCATCAAGAGTCTTCGCCGCGTGAGGATTCGTACCCCGGTCGATGACAACGCCAAACTTGGCCGGGTCTCGCAGGAGGTCGCATAGCTTGTCGAGGGCTTCATACTCTTCACTGCACAACGGCCCGCCCATGTTCGATACGATACGCCGGGTTAGCTCTGTCGGCACCGCTTAGCGCTGCCCACGACAACTCCGGTTGTATTGGGCGATAACTAAAACACCTTACTAAGTTAGCCCCAAGGATTCTTTTTTCACCCGGGCCGGGCATAACTCTGATGACGCCACCCTATCCCACCCGCGCCATGTCCCCCACCTCCGCAACCGAACCCACCGGCACCCCCAAGCCGACCCAATCCTCCACCGCGACCCCCCGCAAAAACAGCCGCCTCACCGCCGCATGAATCCTGCTTACACTCTCCCGCCGATACGCCCACCGTTCCTCCTCCGCCGGCTGCTCCACCACCATCGTCGCGTTCGCCTCAAACAGCAGCACCTCCCCGGCAGCGTTCAACCCAAAGTCGACCCCGCCATAGTCCAGCCCCAGTACCTCCTGCAGTTCCTCAAGCGCCCGCACCGCCGTCGCCCCCAGCGCCGACGTCATATCTGCCAGAAACCCCCGCTCCTCCGCCCGATGATCCGCCCGCTCCGCCATATCCGCGCTGAAGTAGTGAATCTTCCAGTTCGGTGAGATCGCCAGATGCAACGGATACAGTATTCCTCCCACCATCATCACCCGATACTTCCTTGCACACCCATCCACCCCCCGCGCATCCAGGTACTCGATCGCCAGCAGCTCCGCCCCGGCGACTCCCGCCCCCGGCAGCCCAGCCACAACTCCCTGTAACTCTGCTGCAGACTCCACCCGCTCAAAGTGCCGCCCCATATGAAACCCCGGAACCCTTAGCAGCAGCGGAAATTCGAAGCCCGCACCCTCCAACACCCCAGCCCCAACCTCCCCAGCCAGCGCCTCATACGCAAACGAAGCCGTCTTCGGCGTCACCAGCCCCGCAATCCGCCCCAGCCGAGCCGCATTCCGCTCCCGCCCCGAAGCAATCACCGCCCCCGGACGATTCACCACCGGAGCCCCACTCTTCCGCACCAGCAACTCTGCCGCCTTCAGCGCCTCCATCGACACATCCGGATCCCCAATCCCATTGATCACCAGCGTATGCGGCGGCAGCGCCAGCCGCTGATCGAAGAAGTCCGCCACCACCACAAACGTCTCAAACACGCTCTCATCCAGCAGCTTCTCCACCGGGGTATTCCCTCCGGAAGAAGAGACCAGCAGCAACACCTTCACCGCCCGGCCCTCCCCCGTGTACTCCGTGTGAAATACATTCAACCGCCCAAACGCCTTCCGCTGATGAATCCGAGCCTGCGCCGGCTCCCCCAGCTGCGTCAACGCGTAGTACATCCCGCCATGCGCCTGCGGCAGGTTGGGATCGAGCCGCAGCGCCGCCTCATAATGCACCCGCGCCGCCGCCGGATCGCTCGAGCCCACCAGCAGACTGCTCCCCAGGTTCACATGACACACCACCTCATCCGGATGATGCCGCAAAGCCTCGCCAAACACCGTCTGCGCCGCCTTCGTATGCCCCGTAGCCGTCAGCAGCTTGCCCAGCGCCAGCAAATTCCCCAAATGCGTATCGTCGAGGTACAAAATCCTCAGATACTCCTCCCGGGCATCCATCTGCCGCCCCAGTTCCACCAGCCGAGCCGCCCGCTCCATCCGCAAACAGATCTCCGCCTGTACATCCACCCCAACCACCCCCAATTTCCCATCAATCCCAAGCAACCGCCCATCCGACTCGACCGGAACCGCAGCACCAGCCTCAACAACCGCCGCAGCTTCCATCGCAGCCCGGCCAGCCTCCAGAACACCCTCCACAAGCATCTCCATATCCGCTCTCTCCGTCCTGTGATTCACCACCGCCGCCCGAATCGCCAGCCGTCCGCCAATCCGTGTTGTAGAAGGCGCAACCCGTCCCGCCTCCTGCAGCGTCAGCACGATCCCCTCATTCAAACCATCGATCGCGCCGTCAGTCCAACCACCACCCACCGGCACATACCGAAAACAAACCGTATTCAGCTCCACCGGAGCCATCAGCTCCAGCTCCGCCTCCGCCACCACCCGCTCCCCCAACCCCCGAGCCAGCGCACACGTCCCAGAGATCACCGCTCCAATCGCCTCCGCGCCGTACACCTTGAAGGTCATCCAAACCTTCAAAGCCCGAAATCCCCGCGAAAGATCCACCCCCAGGTCACAAGGCCACGGCGACCCCGCGGCCATTCCCCGCTCCCCCCGAGCCAGATAGTTCGAACAAGAAGAAAACGCCGCCTCGTGCAACCGCCCATCCCGCACCAGCAAAAATCCCGCGTCATACGGAACCTGCGCCCACTTATGGAAGTCGAACGCCAGCGAATCCGCCCGCTCGATCCCCTTCAGCCGGGGCGCAATCTCCGCTGAAAGTATTCCCAGCGCCCCCAGCGCCCCATCCACATGGAACCAAAGCCCCTCCTCCGCACAAACCGCTGCAATCCCCGCCAGATCGTCGACCGCCCCTGTATCCACCGTTCCTGCCGTCCCAACCACCATCCACGGCGTCCGCCCCGCCGCCCGATCCTCTGCCATCGCCGCTCGCAGTGCGCCCACATCCATCCGCTGCCGCCCATCCACCGCCACCAGCCGCAAAGCACCGGATCCCAACCCCGCAAAATCCAGCCCCCGCCCCACACTCCCATGCACCGCCTCGGAGGCATACGCCACCAGACTCGCACCGCCTCCCCGCAACCCCTCCCGCCGCACATCGAAGCCGGTATCAGCCCTCAGACGAGCATCCCGAGCAATCAACACCGCCAGCAGGTTCGCCATGGAAGTCCCCGTACAAAACACCCCGGAAGCCCCCTCCGGAAACCCGAATAGCTTCCGCATCCACCCGGTCACCTGCCGCTCCACCTCGAGCGGCACCTGATCCCGCCCTCCACAGTTCGCATTCAACCCCGCCGCCAGCATCTCCGCCAGCATCCCCACCGGCGTCCCTCCACCCTGCACCCACCCCAGAAACCCCGGATGCGCATTCCGGGCCGTATACGGCAGGATCGAGCTCAAGAACTCCTCATGCACCTCCGTAAGGCCGGAAGCACCCACCGGCATAGCTCCCCTGAATCCCTCCCGAATCCCCTCCGGAATCGGCCGCCACACCGCCTGCTCCCGCACCCCCGCGGTCGCATCCAGCATGTCATCGAGCATCCGGTGCGCCTGCACCCGAAATCCCGCCCAATCCGCCGGATCCAGCGTCTGCCCGTCCAGATTCTCATCCACCCGCAACTCAGAGCCCTCCCCGGGGATTCCAAAGTGGGCACCTGCACGTCAAAGCCCAAAAAAACTGGGAGCTTCATGAGAAGACGCAAAGCCTCTCAATCCGCTCCCATAACCCAGTAGCTTTTCGCCTGTTACAAACGTTGATACAAGCCTAACCCACGTGTTTTGAATATTTTGCGCAACAAACCCAGGAGGGGATCTGGCTCAAGCCACCAGCACCACCTTGCCGATCCCACCCTTCTCCGCCGCCGCCTGCCCTTTGCCCCCATCCTCGAGCGCAACCATCCGGTCGATCGGAATCGCTAGCCGTCCTGCCTGCACCTCCTTCGCCAGCACAATCAAACGCTCCGGATCCGGCTTGCACATCACCGCCTCCACAATCACCGTCGGGTGCAAAGCCGCACCCTCCGGAGGCCCCAACACACTCGCGAACACCCCGCCCTGCTTGACCTTCCCCAGCAGCATTGTCGCCATCTTTCCGCCCACGGCATCGGCCACCGCATCCACAAACCCCAGCTTTCCCACCGCGTCCTCATCATCGAGCGCCAGCACTGAGTCCGCCCCCAGCTTCTCAGCCTCTGCCAACTGGCTCTTCTTCACCCCAGCAATTACCTTCGCCCCCGCCATCTTCGCCGTCCGGATCGCCGCCCGCCCCACGCCGCCTGCAGCCCCGGTCACCAGCACCGTCTGGCCTTCCTGCACCTTCGTCCCCAGCCGGATCAGCTGCTCCCCGGTTTGAAGCACCAGCGGCAAAGCCCCGCACTCCACTACATCCATTCCCTCCGGCACCTTCGCCAGATCCGCAGCCGGCACCACACAAAGCTCCGCATAGGTATGGTTCGCCAGCGCAAACACCTTGTCCCCGGGCGCAAACTTGGTCACACCCTCCCCCACAGCCCGCACTACCCCCGCCACATCCCGCCCGATGATCCCCGGAAACTCCACCGGAAACCGGCTCTTCGCCTCACCCGACCGCATCTTGTAGTCCACCGGATTCACGCTGGTGGATGACACCCTTACCAGCACCTCACCCGCTCCCGCCACCGGGTCCGCCACATCCTCCCACTTCAACTCATCCGGGCCGCCATACTGATGCAAAACCAGAGCCTTCATCGCATTTTCACCTCACCGGTTAAGATGCTCCCCCGCCACGTAGCGATCCCCCTCACTCGTCTCCGCCATCTGCTTCAGAAGCGCAAACCGCCGCCTCACCAGCCTCTTCACATGCGGCGCAACGATCCATCGCCCCACCAGCCATCCCACCCATCCCAAAGGTAGACGAAAGTGCACCCGATCCCGCATGACTGTCCCGCCGCCATCGTCCTCAAACCAGTGTCCATGCTGAAAGAACGCAAACCGCCCCCGCCCCATCGTGTCCTCAAAGAATCCCGGTCGCTCATACCCCGTAATCAGCGTCTCGTGCATCGCCGGAAGCCCAAACTTCCATCCTCGCCAGACCAGCTGGTCCCCACCCACCACCAGCCCGCTCGTCTTTCCTTCCACGGGCTTCAACCCAATCGTCCGCTCCACCAGCGCGATGCTGGTTGAAAGCAAAAAACACCGCTCCCGGTCAGCCGCGACCCGCACACTGTCCTCAATTTCAAACATGGCGGCTCAATCCGGCTGCGCCACTTCGATATCGCTGGCAAAGTGCCGCGTCAGCAGCTCCCTCACCCGCCCCTCATCGGCGTCGTTCGCGAGCGTCACTCCCAGCAGCGCCCCGCCCTTCCCTTCACCCTCAAACCCATCGCCTTCGATATCGTTCTTCTTCCCCATCAGACCGAGCGCGATCTTCCCAATCTTCTCTTCCAGCCCTTCCATGCCCGGCGCGCCCTGCTCCCCCACCTCGACCCGCGCATCCTCCGGTGGCTGCTCAGCCTCGCGATTCACCATCACCACCAGATCCTTCGCCGCAAACCCCGCCTCCACCAGCGCATCCTTTACAGAATCCGCCGCGTCCCGGCTCTGAAACGTCCCCAAAATCTGCTTCGCCATTCGTCATCGACTCCTTATTCCTGATAAATAGGATGCAAATTCGCCCAGCGTTGCTTACATACTATCGGTCAAGTAAGCGAGTCAGCTCAGGAAGCCACCATATGGAAGCGGTGCGGCCGGCCCCCCCCCGGTACGCCACAATGACCTTCTCTCGCTCGAGTGCTCCGAGCATCGTCATCAAGGTTTGCTTACTCGGCACGTCACTCTTCCACCTGAGCTGACTCGGCTGGAAGTATTGGAGCTGAAAGACGGTGTCGAGCAGTGGAACTGCATAGCGGGAGCGAGTCGCCGACATGAACTGCTCTTTGAGCTTTTCATAGAGCTTCAGAATCTCATCGGCCACATGAACATTCTTCTGTGCTTGGGATGCGATACCTCCCAGGAAGAACTCGGTCCATCGTCTCCACGCTCCCTTCACTCGACTCAATTCGTTCAGCCGTTCCATGTACTCATCACGATTCGTCTCCAGAAACTCAGACATGTAAAAGGTGGGTTCTGTGAGGAGCCCTTTTTCGTAGAGGAACACAGGAACGATAATCCGGCCGATTCTGCCGTTACCGTCAAGGAATGGATGTAAAAACTCAAATTGCGCATGAAGCAACGCTAGACGCACCAACGGATCATCGTCTGAGTGGTAATACTTTTCCCAGTTGTCCAGGGCAGCAGAAAGCTTCATCCAATCAGGCGGAGTAAACCGAATGGTTTCTACCCCATCGATCCGGGATCCGACGTAATTCTGCTGCCTCCTGAACTCGCCGGGCGCCTTGTTTTGGCCTCTACCACTTGAAAGTAAAACCTTATGCAGCGTTAGCATCAAGTTCAGGTTGAAAGGTCGATTAACTAATTCCTCCATCGCCACGTTGAGCGCTGACCGATAATTTTGAATCTCCTCAATATCCTGACGGCGAGATTCGCGTTGAGGCGGTTCCCCTGCTTCTGCTTGTAGCACCTCGCTCATGGTGGCGAAGGTGCCCTCGATCCTTGAAGAGAGAACAGCCTCTTGAAGACGTAACGGTGAGAGCAGTAAATCCGAGTTCGGAAGACGGCGGAGCATCCCGCTATACTCGGCCAAACTGCGGGTCGCGCGGCTAAGGGAAGGGATCAAAGCGTACCAATCGTCCTTCGTCAGCAGAGGGAGACTCTGAGGAATAGCAGGCTTCATTCACAAACGTTAGCGGGGTCTCTACTTTTGTGTCAAGAAAATATCCTTACACTTGACACAAGTAACTTAGGCGGTAAATTTCTTGACACAAATCCGTACAAGGCATCGATGGATTGGGGTCAATGGCTACTGCTTGTCTATCAGTAGCGGTATCGTAAATCGGCCTAAAGCTCAACCCCCTTTGCCGCCTGCAACTCCTTACAACGGTCAACGAAGGCTGAAACGCTCATCCCCCCCTGATCACCTTTCCCCCGCGTCCGCACACTCACCTCATCCGCCCCAGCCTCCTTATCCCCCATAATCAAGATGAACGGCACCTTCTGCACCCCGAACTCCCGAATCTTCGCGTTCATCTTCTCGTTCCGCTCGTCCAGCTCTACTCTGACACCCGCAGCCAAAAGCCGCTGCTGCACAGTACGGGCATACTCCAAATGCTTCTCTGAAATCGGCACCAGCCCCACCTGCACCGGAGCCAGCCAGAACGGAAACGCCCCCGCATAGTGCTCGATCAGCACCCCAAAAAATCGCTCCACAGACCCAAACAGCGCACGATGCACCATCACCGGCCGATGCAGCTCTCCGTCTTCCCCTTTGTAGCCGAGATCAAATCGCTCCGGCAGATTCCAGTCAAACTGAATGGTAGATAGCTGCCACATCCGCCCCAGCACATCCACCAGCTTGATATCGATCTTCGGCCCATAGAACGCAGCCTCGCCCACCATCGTCTTGTAGGCAATCCCTTTCCGGTCCATCACCGCTTTGAGCGACCCAACCGCCCGATTCCAATCCTCCGCCGTCCCGATGAACTTCTTGTCGCTCGGATCCCACGTCGAAAGCTCTACCTTGAACTCGGCAAACCCAAACGTCC
Organism: uncultured Granulicella sp.; assembly: GCA_964282815.2. Classification (GTDB taxonomy): domain Bacteria; phylum Acidobacteriota; class Terriglobia; order Terriglobales; family Acidobacteriaceae; genus Edaphobacter. Next base: position 1,269,106 of record CBDIOH010000007.1, on the reverse strand, counting down.
GCAGCACACTCTCCGCAAACTCGATGCACCCGTCGATCTCGCTCTCAATCTGCTCGGGCGTGCAGAAGATGTGCGCATCGTCCTGCGTAAAACCGCGCACCCGCAGCAGCCCATGCATCGTCCCGCTGCGCTCATACCGGTACACATTCCCCAGCTCCGCATACCGCACCGGCAGGTCCCGGTAGCTCTTGGGCGAGTTCTTATAGATCAAAATATGTCCCGGGCAGTTCATCGGCTTTAGCCGATACTCCGCGTCATCCAGCTCCATCGCCGGATACATATTCTCCCCGTAGTTCTCCTCATGTCCGGAGATCTTCCAAAGCTCCCGCCGCATAATGTGCGGCGTAAACACCATCTCGTACCCGCGCCGGAGGCACTCCTCGCGCATCCAGTCTTCCATCGCCTTCCGGATCAGCCCGCCCTTCGGATGCCAGAAGATCAACCCCGCCCCAGCTACCTCCTGGATCGAAAACAGATCCAGCTGTTTGCCCAGCACCCGGTGGTCCCGAGCCTTGATCTCCTCCAGCCGCCTAAAGTGCTGTTCCAACTCCTTGGCCGAAAAAAAAGCAGTCCCATAGATCCGCTGCAGCTGCTGATTCTTCTCATCCCCAAGCCAGTAAGCCCCCGCAACGGAGGTAATCTTGAAAGCCTTTACCCGTCCCGTGCTCGGCACATGCGGCCCCCGGCAGAAGTCCACAAAATCCCCATTCCGGTAGAGCGAAACCTCATCCCCCGGCTCCGTAAATCGTTCGATGAAGTGGACCTTCATAAACTCGCCATCCTCGGCATACTCGCTCAGCGCCACCTCACGAGCCTCATGCTCGCGCACAAACGCCTCGTTCCGAGCCACCACCTCGCCCATGCCTTTCTCGATCGCCGCCAGATCCTCCTCGGTAAACGGCGTCGCCCGATACACGTCATAGAAGAACCCGTTCTCCGTCGCCGGCCCATGCCCCAGCTTCGTCTCCGGAAACAGCTCCAGCAGCGCCGTCGCCATCACGTGCGCCGCAGAGTGCCGCAGCACCTTGAGCGTTGCCTCGTCGCCCTCCTTCAAAAGCCAAAGCTCCACATCCTCCTCAAGCGGCATCGCCAGATCGACAATCCGCTCCGCCGCCGGATCAAGCGCCGCGTCATACATCGCCTCAGCCGACCCCGCGTCCGGAGCATCCAGCCGCTTCTCCTTGCCAGCTTCTGGCACCACCGGTGGAGCATCATCCACCCCACCCTCGCTCTGGTTGATATCCAACCCCGCCAGCGGCCGCACCTTCGCCACCACCACCACAGCCGCCAGCCGAGGCGAGATCGCCGTAGCAATGTCCAGCGGCGTAGTCCCCCTCACCACCTCCCGCACCGCTCCATCCGGCAACTGCACCCGAATCATCTCTTTGGAATCTGCGCTCGCCGCGCCACCGCCCGCCACACCCTGACCATCATCTAAAACCATCGCGTCGCTCATAACCCTGCCTGACCTACAAGCATATTCGCTTCACCCACACCACACCACCGAACGGTCATCGTTCGCCAACCCCCATTCCCGCGTCCAACTGTTTCAATAGTGTCAGGCCCACCATGAACCCAACTCCCGACCCGAACACCGTCGAAGCGCCCGCACCCGGCGGATTCACCCTCACCCCCCACCAGATCACCGCCATCGCCAAAGCTATCGCCGACCCCAACCGTTTCCACCTCCTACAACGCATCGCCCAGGGCGAAGCCCGCTGCGCCGACCTCCGCACCTGCCTCACCATCTCCGCCCCCACGATGTCCCACCACATGAAGGAGCTAGACTCCGCCGGACTCATCACCACCTCTCGCTGCGGCAAGTTCGTCTCCGCCACCCTCAACCGCGAAACCTGGAACGCCTACCTCACCCACCTCCAAACCCTCTGATCCCTGATCCCTGCCTTTTTCTCTGAATCCTTCCCCCTCTCCCCTCGATCTATTCAACAGTTGCAAAGTCATCGAACTATCCCGATGAACCGCAACGAGAGAAAGCAAGAGAAAGAGGATTCATCATGGCAAAGCTCACAGGAAAAGTAGCACTCGTGACCGGTGCCTCCAAGGGCATCGGAGCCTCCATCGCCGAGCATCTCGCAGCAGAAGGCGCCTCCGTCGTCGTCAACTACGCCTCCTCCAAGTCCGGTGCAGACGCCGTCGTCGACCGCATCACCAAGGCCGGGGGCAAAGCCATCGCTGTCGGAGCCAACGTAGCCGAGCAGAAGGACATCGACACCCTCATCGACGCCTCCGTCAAGGCCTACGGTCACATCGACATTCTCGTCAACAACGCCGGCGTCTACGGCTTCGTACCCCTTGAAGCCATCACCGCCGAAGAGTTCCATCGCCAGTTCAACCTCAACGTCCTCGGCCTCCTCCTCACCACCCAGGCTGCGGTCAAGCACTTCCCCGCCACCGGCGGCTCGGTCATCAACATCAGCTCGCTCGTAGCCCGCTCCCCGCAGCCCAACGCCAGCATCTACTCGGCCACCAAAGGTGCCGTCGATGCCATCACCGTCTCCCTCGCCCGCGAGCTCGGCGCGAAAAACATCCGCGTCAACTCCGTCAGCCCCGGCCTCATCGAAACCGAAGGCGTCCACTCTTCAGGCTTCATGGGCTCGGACTTTGAAAAGGAGGTCACCAAGACCACGCCTCTCGGCCGCATCGGCCAGCCCAGGGACATCGGAGCAGTCGTCGCCTTCTTCGCCTCGGACGACGCGGCATGGATCAACGGCGAAACCACTGTCGTCTCCGGCGGAAACCGCGCCTAACGCCTCAAACTCTCAGCGTCACACCACCCAAACGGCGAAGCCCGACAAGGCTTCGCCGTCTCTCTTGCCTTCCAGCATTAACCACAGTGGCGACCAACGCGAGCGCCGCGCGGAGCCCAATGCCCTCACGAAGTGACCGCCCCACGCCCAGGGGGCCCGTCCGGCAGGACATCCGTTCAGCCCCAGGTGACCACAGTTTTAACCATCCGTAATGCCACGTTCCTCCTTACCCCATCCACCCAAGGGTCATTGTTCCCCATCCCCAACCCCTCTACTCTCAGTTCATCGCAGCAGCCCCACCGCTCGATCAACGTGCAGCCACAGGACAGGAGCCAACCGGGATGTATCTCCTCTGCAAAGCCTTCACCGCCACATCGGACATACGCTGCGCGGTCTGCGGCCAGGGCTTCCACATCCACTGGCTCCAGACCCCCGCCTCCGAGCGCGAGCAAGCCCGCGACCACATCCATCAAACTCTCGCCGCCGTCCATCACGAGACCACCATCTCCCGCGCCGCACACCCCAAAGTTTCGTTCCCCGTGGCCGGCCTCTATGAAGCCTCTACCCCCGCCCTCACCGCGGAACGAACCCCGGTTTAGTCTCGCAGACCGCACTCTCAAGGCGCATCAAGGACTCCGCCGCAAGACACCCACCGCCCGGAGCCAAGCCAGAGACCCTGCCCTGCAAGCGCCCACGGATGACACCTCCAAAAGGCATCGTCCGTGGGCTTTTTCTTTCTCCCGCGTTCCCTCTGCCCTAGCCATCGTCGTCGCCTGTTTGTCATTCTGAGCGAAGCGAGGAACCTGCAGTTGTCTGTTCCTGCCCTTGCGCCCGCTCAACATCGCGCCATCCTGACGCGCAGCGCAGCGAAGAGCGAGGCCCACCGTATTGGTTGTTGCACTTGCTGTTGCACCTGCCGTCGCCCGTTCTCGCCGCCATTCTGGGCGTCGCCCCATGGACCCCCATCCTGAGCGGAGACCCCGCAGTCTCAACGCGAGCGCTCGAATAAGGACAACGTCCTTGCATCTCGACATCGCCGAGAACGCCGGCTGCAGACCTGCGCACCGGGGACATTTTGCTTGCGCCGTCATGTTCTACCCTGACAACGTCACAATCATGAAGCATGGGGTCCTCGTCTTCCCAGTCATGGCATTCTTCTGGGTGCGCTTTGCCTGGAAACGTGTGTTTTGAATCTACTTGCTGCCTTACGGGGTTCACGAAACGGGTCAGTTCCACGGGATGCCTTTTCAAGTCGGACGCACTTTGATCAGCGCAGCAGCCTCTTTCTCGGCAGCGGTCGCGCTTCGCTGGACCGGATTCACAGTGGGTCGCCGCACCAGTCTTACCTCAGGAACTTGGGTGCACAACAGGAACGTCCCGCGAAGAATGGTCGGCCTTTCAGCAATTTCCCATAACGCCGTTTTTCGCGAAGCGGCACAGCCCAGACTAAACCTCACGGTTCGGTAAGTAGACCGCAACTGACAGGTGATCAATGAAGTCCATTGTGTTGGCTAAAGACTGTGTCAGAGTAGGCTACCTGATTACAACCGGAGCCCCTGGAACTATGGAACCGCAATCTGGGCTGAGGAAGTGGCTGTTAATCTCTCTGTAGGTGACATGATCAACGGCACCCTGGCGATCAAAGACAGTTATCTTAGTCACCTGATGAATCTGGCGTCCGCCGCGCCAAGACATTTCCATGTCAATCGTGTCTTTGGCACCTGGGTTCTGGCAAAGTATGCTCACTGATTGGCCGTCGGTGCTGGAAACGTCTCGGGTCAGTACACAGGAGCCAGTGGGATGTTTCGTCTCTATGAGTCTTTGCTTCCATCTCTCAAGTTCCATGCACGTGTGAATGGTGACAGGTATCCCGGGCTGAGGGAGCTGCCGCCCCTTAGCTTTGATCGCTTCCGCGACGTTAGGTGGCACCGTGTCGCGGTATGATTCGGTTGCTTCCCAAAGTCCCATAGTGGGATGGTGATCCCCTGAATTGCCGCCACTCAGGAGCATAACAAGCATCGCTGACGCCAGGCGCATCGCATTTCCCTCTTTCGACAAGTCATCATTACCGCGAGCGGGGTGCGACGGTATACCGCCTTCGAGTTATGCTTCCACCGCCAGAGATTTAGGGGGATACCCTGCAACGTCATCGTTGTCGGCAGCTCGGGACGGCTAAGGAGATCAGCGAAACCGTCGGACCGACGCGCCCGAACCGAACCTTCCTGCAACGCCGTCTGCGGGGCATGACGGGATGCTAGGCTGAACCGATGCAGAAGCCGAGTGAGTCAAAGCTCTTCAAGGTTATTCGGGGCTGCTCACGTCTTTTGCTGTGGGCGGGTGCCGCCGTATTCCTAATCGGGGGCAAGTTTCTGTACGAAATCAAGCATGTGCAATTCGTGAACGCTGAAGCGGTGGGAATGCTCGGAGGGATGCTCCTGATGTTGCTCGGTGCTGGGATTGGGATGGTGGGCAAGTCTTCATCGCCGGAGCAGTAAACCCGCCATTTGAAAGCGGACGCGATCAGGTCCCGCAAAGTCGGGGTTATCGGCAACTTGAACCACCGTAAGCGACCGGATTCCAGCAAAGCGGGACGGAGGCTCTACTGCTTCTTAAAAGGCCTCCACGCTTTCCGCTGCACTTGCCTTTACTGCCTCATACTGCCCTACACTGCCCCACACCGCCTTACACTGCCCTTATGCGTCTCGTCCTGGCAGAAAAACCCTCCGTCGCCCGCGACCTCGCACAAGCCCTCCACTGCACCCACAAAGAACAAGGCTTCTTCCGCGGCAAAAACGACCTCGTTACCTGGGCCATCGGCCACCTCGTCCGCTTCGCCGAGCCGGCCGAGATGAATCCCGCATGGGGCAAGCCCTGGCGCCGCGAGGCCCTCCCCATGCTTCCCAAACAATGGCTCTTCATCCCAGAACCGCGCACCGAAGACCAGCTCAACACCATCCTCCGCCTCATCCGCGACCCCCGCGTGACCACCATCCTCAACGCCACGGACGCCGGCCGGGAAGGCGAGGCCATCTTCCGCCGCATCTACTCCCTTTCCGGAACCGACAAGCCCGTCCAGCGCTTCTGGACCTCGTCCCTCACCGAAGAAGCCATCGCCCAGGCCCTCCAACACCTTCGCCCCGCCGCCGACTTCGACCCACTCGCCGCCGCAGCCCTGACAAGAGCCCAGCTCGACTGGCTTATCGGCATGAACCACAGCCGAGCCGCCACCCTCCACAACGCCATCACCTGCTCGGTAGGCCGCGTCCAGACCCCCACCCTCGCCATGATCGTCCGCCGCCATCATGAGATCACCGGCTTCGTCAAAACCTTCTTCCATGAGGTCCACGCAGACCTAGGCGAGTTCATAGCCCGCGCCCTGAACCCGAAATCTGAAGGGAGAGAACAGAAGCATACCTTCGACGCCAAACCTGAGGCAGAACAGATCCTCGCCGCCATCCCACCCGGCACCCCCGCAACGGTCACCGCAGTCGAAACCAAACCCCGCCGCACCCCACCCCCGCAACTCCACAACCTCGGTGAGCTCCAGAAGGAAGCCAACCGCCGCTTCGGCCTCCCCGCCGACCGCACCCTCGCCCTCGCCCAATCCCTCTACGAAGCCAAAGCCATCACCTACCCCCGCAGCTCCTCGCGCCACCTCTCGGAAGACATGGTCGAAGGCCTGCCAGCCATCCTCAAAGCCGTCCGCTTGGGTCCAGACCTCGCTGATGCCATCGCCCAGGCCCTCCACCGCGCCCAGAACGGTCCCAAACTCTCCAAACGATTCGTGGACGGCTCCAAGCTCTCCGACCACCACGCCATCATCCCCACGGCAAAACCCGCTCCATCTAGCCTCGGTTCGGACGAACGCAGAATCTACACTCTCGTAGCCGAGCGTTTCCTCGCCATCTTCCTTCCCGACAAGGAAACCGAAGAGACCCGGATCGACCTGACCATCGGCGCGCCTGGAGCCCAACAGCATCCCTTCCGCGCCCGGGGCACCCGCCTCCTGGCCGCTGGCTGGACCATCCTTACCGGCAACCAGTCCTTCGATCCCGCAGCTCCAGACCCCGAAGATCGCCAGGCTCTACCCGCCGTCAAGGTCGGCCAGGTCCTCCCCGTCCAGGACGCCGAGCTCGTCACCAAGGAACGCAAACCCCCGCCCCGCTACACCGACGCCACCCTCCTCGCCGCCATGGAAACCGCCGGCAAGGAGATCGAAGACGACGAGCTCCGCGAAGCCATGCGCGGCCGAGGCCTGGGCACCGAGGCTACCCGATCTGCCATCATCCAGCGCCTCATCGACCTCGCCTACATCGTCCGCGACGGCAAGCAATTCGACCCCACCGGCAAAGGCATAGCCCTCATCGAGCAGGTCCTTCCTCACCTCGCCAGCCCGGAGCTCACCGGAGACATGGAAGCCAAACTCAACGAGGTAGAACAAGGCCTCCTCGAAGCCGCAACCCTCCTCGCCGAAGTCGCCGAATCTTTACGCCACGAGATCCCCGCCGTCTTCCGCTCCAAACCCATGCAAGCCCCAGCCGCCGAGCCGCTCAAGCGAGCCGACCTGAACAAAGGCGACCTCCTCTGCCCCAAGTGCAAAGCCGCCCTCGTCACCAAACGAACCCCACCTCCACCCGCCAGACCCTTCTACGGCTGCGCCCGCTACCAGGAGGGCTGCAACTTCACCATCAACACGGTCATCGCCGGCAAGCCCCTGTCAGAGGCCAACATCAAAGAACTCTGCTCCCCCAAGCACCAGACCCGCCTCATCAAGGGATTCACCTCGAAGGCCGGCCGCAAGTTCGACGCCATCCTCACCCTTAACCCTGCCAATGACCTCAAGACCGAGTTCCTCTTCCCGCGATAATGCTTTGGAAACGATGTGTGGTTCGGAGCTGGACCAGCTTCCACAACTCACCACCCGGAATCCATTTGCAAACCCACGTTCAATACAAATCGCCACAAATTACCACGCGCTAACCAGCGAAAAGCCACGCGGAAGAGGCCGTTTCACTACAAAACTCAACCGCAATTCGGGCCTCATGCCACCACAAAAGTAATCACCTCGTGCGCACTCGTCATCTAGCCCGTAACAATCCCCATCGCCAAAACACTCAGCGCAATCGCTAGGAAGTCCTCTCCCAAAGCCAGAGGAAGGTCCGGCCAGCCGTAATGCCGCCGAATTCCAACCCGCAGTTGATACCCAATAAACGACCCCGCCAGCGCCCCGATCGCACCCAACAGAAGCCCTTCCACGAACGATCCCCGCAGCCCCGTAGCCGCGATCGATCCCACTAGCCCGCCGAAGCAGATCCGCGCAATTAGCGGGAAAGCACTGATTCTACTGGGAGTATTCGGCAGCGTATCGCCAATCCACTCACCCACAGCCAGCACACTGAAGACAGTCGCCGTCACCAGGTGCGCCGCCCAGAATGCCCACCCACCCCGGATCGGCAGGTGATGAAAGTACGCGAACCAGCAAAGAACCGCCATCGGAGTCATCGTTCGTAGCCCGGTGGCAAACCCCAGAAACGGGATTCCGATCATCCAGGACATCATCGCCATTGCCATCAGCGGGTCAACCTTCCCAATACTTCTGTTTGTTACGAATCACTTAGGCGCGCAGATATTCATACAAGGGAAAGCGTTCCGCCATCTCGCGAACCTCACCCCGTATCTTTGCCAACGCACCCGCGTCGTTCCGCCTCTCCAACGCGCTCACAATCCAGCCGGCAATCACCCGCATCTCCGGCTTTTTCATGCCCCTCGTGGTCAGCGCCGGCGTACCGATCCTGATACCGCTCGGCTTCAGCGGAGGGTTCGTGTCATAGGGAATTGCATTCTTATTCACCGTGATCCCTGCCTCGCCCAGCGCATGTTCCGCCTCGGACCCCAGAGTTCCCTTCTCGAACACATCGATCAACATCAAGTGCGTATCCGTACCCCCGGAAATGATCCGGAAGCCCTTCTCCATCAACGTATTAGCTAGCTCCTTCGCATTCTCAACCGTCTGCGCAGCATAGGCCTTGAACTCCGGATCAAGCGCCTCTCGGAATGCAACAGCCTTCGCCGCAACAATGTGCATTAGCGGCCCACCTTGCTGCCCCGGGAAGACGCTGCGGTCGATTCCGGCGGCAAACTCCTGCTTGCAAAGGATCATGCCCGCCCTCGGCCCACGCAGCGTCTTATGCGTCGTCGTCGTCACTATATGAGCATGGGGAATTGGCGAGGGGTGCGCTCCACCGGCCACAAGCCCGGCAAAATGAGCCATATCCACCATAAGAAATGCCCCGACTTTGTCCGCGATGGCCCGCAGTCTCTCAAAATCAAACTGCCTCGGATACGCGCTCCCACCCCCCACGATCACCTTCGGACGCTCACGCTCCGCTTGCTCCTCAAGCTGGTCGTAGTCGATCCTCTCGGTATCCTTTCGTACCTGGTACCCAGAAGTCTTGTAGAGTTTGCCTGAAAAATTGAGCTTGTGCCCATGCGTCAGGTGACCCCCATGCGCCAGATCGAGCCCCAGAATCGTATCTCCAGGCTGTATCAAAGTCATATAGGCCGCCGCATTCGCCTGCGATCCTGAGTGTGGCTGAACATTCACATGCTCGGCGCCAAATAGAGTCTTGGCGCGATCCCGCGCCAGGTTCTCGACCACATCGGCATATTCACAACCTCCGTAGTAACGTCTACCTGGGTAACCCTCCGCATACTTATTCGTAAGAACAGTCCCCGCCGCCTCCAAGACCCCCCGACTCACGAAATTCTCCGAAGCAATCATCTCTAAACCTTCATGCTGACGGGCTATCTCTTTTTGGATTTGCTGAGCTATTTCGGGGTCTGACTTGTTAAGAGACGCTGTAAGGTCAATAGGCATAAATCGATTCTAAGCCAAAGCGACCCCGGCACTTTCCGGAGCTGAGTGAACCTTTTGCTAAAGGCCAATGGCTGTGACAAAGGCGACCTTCGTGCTATGGATGAACGTTACGGGTGAGCCGATGATTGGTTACGGAGGATGTAGAGATGAATGATCTGGTGATTGGTTCGCTCTTCGTGGCGATGTTGATGGCTCCCTGCTTTATGGCTTTCTTTGGGCCTGCGCGGAATGCTGACTGAGGCGTTTGAAGGCGGCGTGGATGAAGGTGCCTAAGTACCATGCGTCGAGGTATTTGTAGGGGGTCTCTCCGGTGGTGTAGTGACCACAGGGGAGGATTTTGGATGTGAAGTCTATATTGTTCATTTTGAAGTGTTTGAGGACGTCCTGGGAGAACTCCTCCAGGAAGGTCAGGTCGTATTTGGCGTGGACTACGAGGACTTGTCTTGAGGCAGCGGCGAAGCGATCCATGTAGGCCATGGGGCTGATGGCGCGGAAGACCTCGCGCAGGGAGTCTTGCGTAAGTCCTGCGTTTTGAAAGGCTTCGCGAATGTGGCGGGTGCTCTGGCCGGTCCAGACGACGTCTCCGAACCAGGTAGAGGCGTGGTTGAAGGCGCAGACCTGAAGGCGTGGGTCGTGGGCGGCGGCTATAAAGGCGTAGCAGGACCCGAGGCTTGTGCCGAGGACGCCAAACTGTTGATAGCCCTGGGTTTCCAGCCAGTCGAGGCAGGAGCGGATGTCGACCACGGCCTGGCGGCAGGCGGAGATGGTGCGGCCTATGTTGGCGGAGACGGCGTAGTCGGAGCGCTCCAGTTCGGCTGGGCGGCGGATGTCGTGGTAGGGCTTGGACAATCGTAAACAGCTGATTCCAAAGCGGTTGAAGATCTCGCACAAAGCGTTATGCGAAAAGGCGTCGGCGTTCCACTGAGGCATGACCACCATCGCTTGCAGGGGTTTACCGAGACGTTTGAAGCGGGCTTGCTGGTCTTGGCTGGCGGGATACCAGCGGGCGTTTACCTGGTCGTTCTCTGGGTAGGGTGTGGTGACGGGTGAGGTGAAACGGAGAAATGAGGCGGTTTTAAGCTCTCCGCTCCTGGCTTTCTGCTGGAGATCTGCGTCTTGCGCGAGGGTTTCGGGACGTACGTTCGTAGGGAAGAGTTGAGGGTGGCGTTCTTCAAGGCGGAAGTCGGCCGGGGTCTGGTAACCATAGAACTCGGCGGAGCTGCCGGCGATGGCAGCACTAAGGTGGATCATGCGTGCCTGGTCGTCTTTGGCCGGGACGGCCGGAGTTTCCCGTTCTGGGGCTCCTTTGACAGGTTCGAGGTTGGGAAGCGAGTCGAAGCCCCATTGGAGGGGGCGAACGATGCGATTGGTGTCGCGGGTAGTGAGGGCGGTCTCCCAGGCAAACATCCACTTCGCGTAAAGCCGAGAGAGCATTGCTTCAGTTTAGCAGCGGATTCAGCGGGGATAAGCCCTGGGACCGCCGCGGGATGCAGGCGTCCCCTGGATCGCAGGCGCTGCTGCAGAAGGAGACGGGGCGAGAGCTTTAAGGGTCAGGAGAGCAGAAAATGGGGAGCGAACATAAGGCGAATTCATGTTGAGTGTTGAAGTTATGTGAAAAAGCTGTCTTGTTTGGGCCATTTTAAGAGCTAACACCTAGACGAGAATGGGTTTACGGGAAACGAGAGGCTCTTGAAAAAGAGCTGTTGACACCTTCCATTCAGCGGGATAAAACAGCGGAACTCTCCCACTGGAGAGGCATGGCGCGCGATGGGATCGATGAGGAGAGAATCCCCTAAAGGCGCGCGATGGACAAAGGCGCAGACGAGCGACCGACCGTGGTTCCTCCCAGGACACGGATCGCACGGAAGACAAGCTCAACCCTGCTGGAGGCTACCTGGATCAAGAGAAGTCCAGGGGCGCATCCGGTGGGGTTGAATCGCAACCTAACAGCGTGGCCGGAGCGCGAAGGTGTTTGGGCCTGCCAAGGGGTTAACTATGCCCAGGAGAACGAGATGAACGGAACTCGGATGGAGATCAAGGTCTGTGAAGGCTGTGGAGCACTTTGGGTTCGCGCGGCGCTGGCGAACGGAGTTTACTGCCGTGGATGTGTGGCCAAGCTGGCGAATTTCCCGGTTGCCCAGGGGCGGCGAGCCCCGCAGCGGCGAGCGCGACTTGGGCTTGCAGGAGCGGTAGAACAACAGCGATTTGGCCTGGTACATGGAGGTACGCGATGAGCGCAGTCTTGATGACACTGCCGGTGGTTTGGGCCTTTGCGGAGACGGATTCCGCGGGGCATGAGGAGTCTCCTGTTTTGGGCCGAAAGGGTCCGCGTGCGCTGCACCTGGTAGCGAACCAGATGGCGACGGGAAGCCGGCGCGAGGATGCGGGAGTTGGCTTGGAGCTCGAGAGCAAGAGGCTAAGCCTGGTTTCGGCTTCAGCCGAGACGGTGCAGGAGGTTTCGAACCTTGAGCTTCTGCATCCGGTCTACCCGCTTCAAGAGGCTGGCATTCAGACGGGGCTGCCGGCTGACGTTACTGTGCCTGCTACGGAGACGCTGGTTGTGCCGGTTGTCGGGGAGAGCGAACCGAAGCCGGAGGAGTGGCGGATTGCCCATTATCGGGACTACACCACAGCGATGCTGGCCCGGTGCGAGTCGATGTCCATGGAGGGAGGGCGAACGCCTTCTCTGCTGGGGCGCGAGCTGTTCCGGGGCCCTGTTTCGAGCACGAGGGTTCACAGCTTTGAGGATGTTGTGATCTATGTGCATGACGTGCAGGGCTGCATCAAGCGGCTGACCCCGGGGCAGCGGGCGCTGGTGCGGCGGATTGCCTTGCAGGGCTTTACGCAGGGCGAGACGGCGGCGATGGTCGGGGTTCCTCTGCGAACGGTCATTCGCAAGTACCGCGAGGCGCTGGATGCTTTGACTCGGATGTTTCTGCAGGAAGGACTGATGCGACGGCAGTTTGTGGTGCGGAAGGGGACGAAGAAGCGGAAGACGAAGGAAGAGACGGTTGCAGTGCCGGAGGTTGTGGTTCCGGAAGGTTCCGGGCTTATGGAGGAGGTTCTTTTGGAGGCGGTCTGAGGCGTCGCGGCGAGCGCTTTGCGATTGTCGCGCAAACTGGAGAAGATCGGTGCAAAACACACATCTTCGGGGTCCTGACGGTTGCCGAATCTCCGTTACAGGTCCGCTTCTGTTTGAGTTTGTCATTGTCATGCGACTGAGTCTGGCGCAGAAAACGCGCCAGACTTCGCTCAGGACGACAAACGTTTTCAGAGGGAAGGATGAGGAGCAGGCCTTCCAATCCTTTGACAGTGAGAGTGGGTCCTGTGGAAAACCACATGACTGAAATGTTGTCAAGCCCCCTGAAAGTCAATAATGAGCCTATGTGGCTCATTCGAAAGGAGAAAAAAGTTGAAAATAGTTGGCATAACAGGTGGTTGGAATCTGCTATTCTTAAGAAGCAAGTAAGAACTGGGACGGGAGCAGGGACCTGACGAGGGTTTCGGCTCCCGTTTCTGCGTCTGGACTTGTATGCGGCGGGGGCTAGCAAAGGGATGGCAAGAGGACGAGGCGAGAAGGGGAGGTATGTGTCTGTGAAGACGGATGCAGACCGAGCCGGAGAACGGGTGGACGACGAGAAGGCCGACGGGGAGATAACGGACGGCGCGAAGGAGACGGCCGCGTGGGCTATCAGGGCTCCGCGGCCGGATGCCTGCAAGAAGTATGTACGGACACGGGTAGCGAGGGCACTGCCGGAGCTGATGCGGCTTCTGATTGCGAAGGCGGCAGAAGGCAGCATTGCTCATATGAAGTTGGTGATCCAGATTGGCGGGCTGGACAAGATCGATGCGGTACCGGGGCCGAAGCCGAAACGGGGTAAGAGCCTGGAGCAGATCTTGAACGAGGCCTGGGAGAAGGACCAGAAGGATGCGGAGGCCCGGGCGGCGGCGAAGGAGGCGGCGCGGGCTGAGGCTGCGGTTGCCAGCGCGGCGGCTCGCGAGGCTTTTGAAGCGGCGGGTGGACGGGTTGGGTATTCGGGTCTGGATGGCGGCGTCGATTGAACGGCGCTGCACGGACGGATGGCTTTGGGCGAAGCGGACGGCGGCAGAGGAGGATTGGATGGAGTATGCGGATGGTCGTGCCGGGTTGAAGGCGGGAAGCGCGGCTGGGATGGCGGGGCGGCGGACGCGGGCTTCCGGCGCAGAAGCCTGCGGGCTCAGCGCGGGGAGACGTACGGCGTTGGAGCTGCGGGCGATGGCGGTGGAGTTTCCCGAGGTGCACGGGCATCCGAACCGGCTGCCGTTTGAAGGCTGCCTGACGCTGGTGGATGTGGCGAGCGACCGGGCTCCGAGCGGGGCTCGCGGGCACCGGGTGGTGCTGACCCGGGAGGCCGCGGAGACGGCGCTGCCGAGTCTGATGGGGATGGCTGTCGACTATAAGGCCGGGTGGGATGGGCATGATGCGCGGCAGAAGTGCGGGATCATTACGGAGGCGGCGCTCGAAGGCAAGCGGCTGATGGTGGCGGGGTTTCTGTTTGCGCGGGACTTTCCGGAGATGGAGCCGGCGATGATGGCGGGGTCTGTTTCAGGCTCCGGCTATAAGGGCGAGATGGGGATGAGCTATGAGCTGGCGGATGCGCACGTTGCCGACATGCGGGCTAGTGTGTGGACTCTGACGAAGGCTACGTTTACGGGGGCTGCGATTCTGCTGCGGGAGAAGGCGGCTTATCGGGGGACCAGCTTTGGGTTGAGCCGGAAGAGTCATGCTACCAGAGTGGTTACACATTAAGTGGAGGCAGTCGGCGCATACCCAGGGGCTAAGCCCTGAGGCATTCACGCTTGTGAGAGACCCAAGGAGACCCGAAGCTAAGGCATCGGGCTACCTAGAAGCAACTGCAAGCTGGTCGGCGCGGCAGAGGCTGCGACGTTTGAGGCTAGAGCTGCGCTTTGCGACAAGGCGAAGGAACAAAGGAGATTTGATGGCGTTTTTGAGTGTTTTGCAGGCGATTGGGAAGGATTTTGCGAAGGGTCTGGCCTGGGCGGTGCAGTACGCGGTGCCGGTGGAGAAGCTGGCGGCGCTGCTTTTTCCGGCGGCGGGGTCTGAGTTGGCGGTGGTGGAAGATGCGACCAAGCTGATCCAGAATGCGGTGCTGCTGGTGGAGCAGAAGTATGCGGCGAGCGGTGTGCAGAACGGAACGGGCGCGCAGAAGCTGGCGGAGGTGCTGACGCTGGTCGAGGGCGCGGTGACGTCTTTGCTGGCGAAGGCGGGGATCACGGCGAGCGCCGACTATATCTCCGGCTTGATCAGCGCGGTGGTTTCGATTTTGAATGTGCAGGCGCCGACGGCGGCTGTGACAGCGGTGACGAAGTAAGAGGAGATGACGGATGGAGATGGCGATGGAAGCGGCGGACGAGTTGGGGCTGCAGGTGGAACGGCTGGCGGCAGCGGCGGCGGCGCTCGAGGGCGCGGCGGAGCGGATGCGGCAGGTGGATGTTGCGGCGGTGGGGTCTCGTGAGGCGGAGCTGGAAGAGAAGCTGATGGCCGCTGAGGCTACGATCGCCGGGCTGCGGGCTGCTGCGTCTGTGGGGGCCGGGTCTGCGTCTGGGCGGAAGACCGTGGCTACGGGAGTGGCTACGCTGATGGCGAAGGCTGGGGTTGCGGCGGAGGCTACGACTGCGGGGGCGTTGGACGCTTCGCTGGTTGGGCTTTCGATCGAACAGCGGATTGCGGTGAAGGCGCAGATGATGCGGGCTGGGCTGCTGGGTTAAGGGAGTGGGCCCAGCTGCTCCGTTGAATGGCTGACGACTTGCGGACTTATTCTCGCGCGAAACTGGAGAGGATTGAGCTCAATCAGCTTCTTCGGGGTCCTTCGACTGCGTGGCCGGGATACATGGGGCGATGGTAGCGGGTGGGTTGGGGCAGGGCAAGGCGGAGCTGTGGCTGAGAGGGTTGAGAGATCTGGGCGGGGCGAGGAGCTTCGGGGTCCTTCGGCTGCGCGCTTTGCGCCTCGCTCAGGATGACAGGGGATTACAGACAGTGACGGTGAGAAGCCGCACTGGGTGTTTGAAAGGATGAGGATGAACGCGAAGTTTACTGAGATTCATGCGGCTGCGGACTACATTGGGCCGGGCGCGATTGAAGTGCCGATGTATCAGTCGGAGATTACCGACCTGGTGAGACGGCGGGGGATCTTTGGGCAGAGGATCAAGCAGGTTCCGGCTACGGGTCATCCGTCGCGGTTCTTTGAGGAGACGGCGATTCCTGCTCCGGATGCGGGGACGGGATTTGTGGATCCGCGCAACATTGTGGCTCCGCTGGTCGCTCCGACGCGCGTGGAACGGAGCGTTCCGCTGAAGGCGTTGGTGGCGCAGATCAACTACAACCTGTTCGATATCGAGCTGGGCGCGCAGCAGAGCCAGTTCGCTTACCTGCAGGCGAAGGACCTGGCGGATACGGTGGACGGTGTGCTTCGGACGCATGACATTGCGCTTTGGAATGGCACCGATACGAGTTTGAGCACGCCTACGACGGCGCAGTATTTTGGCGCGGCGGGACAGATTGCGGCGGGCGGAAATACGACGACGATCGGGGCTACGGCTTCGATTGTGGATGGGATCAAGAGCACGATTGCGCAGATGGTTTCGAGCTCGAGCTATGGGGTGCGGCCGACGGCGATCTATGCGAATCCGGTGCTGCTGGATTTGATCGACCGCGAGATGAAGACGGAGTTCAACGTGGTGCTGAGCACCAAGGAGATTACGTCGGGCTTTACGGTGAAGACGCTGAGCACGCAGGCGGGCGATATTCCGCTGATTCCGGAGTGGACGCTGCCGATTACGGGGACGCCGGGCAGCGGGACGGCGGTGCTGCCGGCGTATATCGTGACCGAGGACATGATTGAGTATCACTGGCTGAGCGAGCCGAATCCGAGGGTGTTCCAGCTGGGGGTTCCGGGGTCGCTAGCTTCACAGTATGTGGTGGTGAAGTTCGGCGGCGTGGTGGTGAAGGGTGCAGGGTATGCGCACTATCAGGTGCTTGTGGACCGGTAAGGCAGTGTGAGCAGTGAGGGGGTGGCTTGCGCCACCCCCTTTTTTCTGGAGGATTCAATATGGGGTATTTGTTGCCGGCGGAGTATGAATCGTATGGGCTTTCGGCGGAGACTCCGGATGCGCTGGTGACGATGGCTTCGGCGTTGGTGGAGGGGTATTGCAGGCGGGCGACGCTGATGGCGGCGACGTATGTGGAGCGGATTCGGCTGACGACTGGCGCGCAGACGGCGAGGCTGAGCTATGGGCCGCTCCTGGATGGGGCTTTGACGGGAGTAAGGGTTCGGTATGCGCGGGGGCGGCGGGGCGAGTATGCGGACCTGCAGAGCTATGGGTTTCAGATTGCCACGGTGTTTGGGTTGCCGGGGACGTGGTCGACGCTCGATGTGGGGACGGTGGATGTGGATGCGGCGGTTAGGGAGTTGACGTTTCCGGCTAATTTTCTGGGGATTGGGTACAACGAGGTGGAGGTTACGTATACGGCTGGATTTGTAACGGTTCCGTATCAGATAAAGGTGGCTTGCGCGCAGGTGGCGAGGAATGCGCAGGCTACGCCGGCTTTGAACGTGAAGACGAGCAAGCTGGATACGCTGCAGATGCAGTATTTCAGCGGGGTTTTGATCGATCCGGGGGTGCAGCAGATGCTGGCGCCGTACGTGGCGGAGAAGCTGGGATGAGCGGGGCACAGGGGCGGATGGCGGATGTGCTGCTGCGGGGGACGGGCGGCCGGGTGGTGAAGCTGCGAGTGCCTGCTCCGGCGGTTCCGGGGCATGTGGAGGAGCAGGTTGGGCTGGCTGCGCCGGGGTTTCAGGATCTGGTGCTGGGGCCGGTTGTTTTTCGGAAGAATCGGGCTACGGTGACGGAGTTTGTGCAGGCGGAGTTGCTTGTTTCGGCTACGGCTGTGATGGGGCTGGTTGGGTCGCTGCAGTATGAGTCGGCTGGTTTGTTGTTTGCGCAGGCGGCGGGGGTGCTGGTGGATGAGACGCTGCTGGGGATTGAGGCGGTGACGACGTCGGAGGCGAATGGGGAGGTTTATTTGTACCGGCTGAAGGTGCGTGGGGCGCTGGCGCTGGTGACTTAGGAGGAGAGCGCCATGCAGAGTTTGAAGGATACGTTTTACCTGATGCTGCGGGATCGGGTGGCGGCGGGGAATGCGCAGCGGACGGTGGTGGTGCGCGGGGTGGAGCGGCCGGGGGTTGTGGTGGTGGAGAACGAGCTTCCGGGGGCTTCGGTGGCGGGGATGTTTGTGGCTGATGCGTTTTGTCTGGGCTGGGCGGGGTTGGCGCTCGATGTCAGGAGTGCGCTGCCGATTACGGCTGCTCAATGCTCGATCCGGTATGCGACGGATGGGACGGCGGGGAGTGCGGGGATGGATCGTGGACGGGCGCTGACGGCTATGGATGAGGAGCTGGCGGCGGCGGTTGGAGCGACTCCTCAGTTTGTGCCTAAGGTGGTTGCAGTTGCGGGGAATGCGACGGCGAGTTTGGGGGATGGGACGAATGTGTTCTGGGGGGATGTGGCGTTTGGGCCGGTGGTGGTGAAGAACGAACGGCTGGAGCGGACGGCCACTGTTGAGGTGTACTGCTATGGCGAGTGAGTTGATTGCGGGAGTGGCTCCGGCGGGACGGCGGGTGCGGGCTTACTTTGCTCCGGTGAACCGGGTGAGCGGGGCGGCGACGATCTTCGATGCGAGCGGGCTGGCGGGGTTCGATTCGGATGCTCCTCCTGCGCCCTGGGTCGATCTGGGATGGCTGAATGGGTTTACGCGGACGTGCGGGACGAAGATTGAGCCTCTGATTGCTGGGGCTCCGGGGTTTGCGGCGGGGCAGGTTCGGGTGGATGTGGATGCGACTGTTTCGGTTGAGTTCGATGCCTGGGGCAAGATCCAGATGGCGCTTACGGCGGGGATGCAGCAGATGAATGTGCTTCGGGCTATGAGCAATGCGGCGGCGAATGGGAGCGGCGGCAAGGCGATTACGGCTACTGTGCTGCTGGAGGGTTCGACCGCGAGCGCTCTGAATGTTGGGGCGCAGGCTGCTGCGGGATTCGTTGTGGGGGATTTGATTTCAGTGGATGTCGATTACGCAGGGCAGACGGGGTTTGTTGGCAGCGGGTTGAGCGGCGGGTTTGTCAGGAGCGCGGCGGCGATTGGGACGGATGTGGACTACGTGCGGCGGGTCAGCTTGAACGTTGGGCGGGTGGTTGGGATTGCGGATGGGGTTTTGACGCTTGGGGCGGCTTTGTTGGCTGGGGCGCCTGCCGGAGCGATGAAGGTGAGCCGGGTGGTGGGGTTTTGCGATCGTGAGGGCGGGAGCTTTTTTCAGGAGTGGTCGGGGTTGTTTGTGTTCGATGGGGTGCAGGGAGATCGGGTGGCGTATCACTATCCGCGGCTCCAGGCTATGAGCGGAGCGGCGGAGGCGAGTGAAGGGTTAGTGGGGGTTTCGGCTGGGTCGCTCGAGAAGGTTCGGCTGGCGGGGCGGTTTCGGGCTTTGCCGGTGACGGATGTGAACGATGGGGAGAGGGTGGTTTGTTTTCGGAGCTATGTGCCGGGGAGTTTGCGGACGGTTTGAAGGACGGCGGTCGGGGCTGAGAGGTTCGGGCGGTTGGGGCCGCACCGAACATGTCGGGGTCCTTCGACTGCGCGCTACGCGCTGCGCTCAGGATGACCTGCTTTCTTGATGGTTGGGGAAGAGGGCAAGAGCAACAGCCACGGCAGCGGCAACCGCAAGTGCAGAAGCGGGTCCTTCGCTGCGCTCAGGATGACAATGTTTGGGGGATTTGGGGAGAGAACGGGGAGGGTTTGGATGGGATGGATGCGAAGTCGAGGGAAGTTAGTGGAGCACAGCTTGTTCTGGCTGGCTTTGCTGGGGATGTTGGGTGGGTTTGCGCTGCGGGATAGCTTTGCGGCTCAGGCGGCTCCTCTTGCTACTACAACGGTTACAGATACGGTTTATCGGGCGGATGGGACGGCGGCGGGCGGGACGGTGTTGATCAGCTGGCCGGCGTTTGTGACTGAGGCGGGAGCTTCTGTCCCGGCGGGCACGACTTCTGTGACGATTGGAGCGAATGGGGCTTTGAACGTCAGCCTGGTTTCGAACGCCGGGGCTACGCCTTTGGGCAGCTATTACACGGTGGTGTATCACCTGAGCGATGGGAGCGTGACGAAGGAGTACTGGATCGTTCCGGTGAGCACGGCGGCGGTGCAGGTAAGCGCGATCCGGAGCACGGTGCTTCCGTTAAGCGTGGCGATGCAGACGGTGAGCAAGAGCTATGTGGATACGGCGATAGCGCTGGCGTTGACCGGACATCCGGAGGATACGTCGCCGTATGTGCTGAAGGCTGGGGATACGATGACGGGACCGCTGGTGCTGCCAGGCGACCCGACGGCTCCTTTGCAGGCGGCTGAGAAGCAGTATGTGGATGAGCAGATTGCCGGAGTCTCCGGCGGCGGCGGGCAGAAGGTGGCTCTGCTTCCTACCGGTACGCAGGTGGTGACGCAGCCAGCGAGGACGCAGTTGGAAGTGAACAACCTGAATGGGGATCTGTATGCGGCGCAGTATGCGTCGGGTGCGGGAAACAATGGGGTTGCGAATGCGGCGGCGAGCGCGGACTGTGGGAGCGGCTGCTCGATCAAGGTGGAGGCTACGAATGCTTCGACCGAGGTGGTGGCTCCTTCTACCTGGAACAGCGCCACGCAGGTTGAGGACCGGCGGAACGGGTCGCATACGGAGAGCTTTTTCAATCCGAACGATAAGGGGAATAACACTGGGCTTTCCGCGAACCTTACTTCCACCGAGACGGCGGCGCAGGTGCTGGCGAACGGGGGAAGCGATCAGCAGTTCTGGACGGGGTTGAGTGTGCGGAGTCTGGGGCTTACGGGTGGGTCGAACGAGTATCCGAAGCTGATCCAAGGGACGGTGCCTTACTTCAAGACGACGTATACGGCGATGAGCCTGTTTGGCGGGTACAACACGCCGGGGCAGCATGTGCTGACTGGGTTCAACCAGAACTGCTATGCGGTGGGCGACTGCTTGATGGGCGGGATGTTTATGACGGCCTCAGGTGGGTTTCGGGACGATGCGGATGAGGGGTCGCATCCTTTCGACCTGATCTTTTCAGAAGATACGCAGGTGTTTACCGGGACTTGCTCGACGGGATGTACGACGGGAGCTACGACGTTGCAGATTGCGGCTACCGCGGCTGCGGGGACGCAGGGTGAAGGGCGGTATCTGATCGACAAGAACCCGGCGAAAGTTCTGACGGGCGGGTCGGTGATTGGCGGCTCGAATGTGGCGGGTGCGCTGCCGGTGGCGAACTTCAGCGGGACGAACTTTCCGGTGAGCGTGCTGCTCGAGACGGCGCAGACGATTCCTACGGCTTCTGGGGCGATCGCTCCGGGGACGGTGACGGTGCCGATTGCGGTTTCGACCGTGCCTGCGGGATACGCGACAAATACGGCGGCGCTGCCGGCTACGAGCGGCGTGGCTTGCATCTCCGATAGGACGGTGGGAGATGCGCGACCGCTGAACTTTGAGACGGGTGCGTATACGGTGGTGGATGGGACGCACCTTTCGCTGAATCTGCATCGGCCGCATGCTACGGGCGCGACCGTTGCGGTGGGCGGGCTTTGCGGGTATGGGCTGGAGCAGACGGTGGATACGCAGGCTGGGATCCGGCAGGTGTTTCCGGTGATCGGGTCTACGTCTGCGACGCAGCTGCTGTATGCGGGTGGGCTTAGCTCGATTGTGGGACAGGTGAATGGGACGAGCGGGTATAGCAATGTGACGGTGGGGATCACTTCTCTGGCCCGGACGGGTGGGGTAGTGACAGCTACGCTGGCGAATACGCTGCCGTTCGATGTGAATGGGCTGGCTTTGACGATTGCGGGCGCAACCGATGCCAGCTATAACGGGACGTTTGCGGTGACCTCGACGGGGCCGTTGACCTTGACGTATGCGGATGCTGGGGCGAATAGTACTTCGACCGCGGGCACGGCGAGTTTTGTGACGGGGGCTTATAACCTGTATGCGATGGCGGAGGTGCTGGGGGTTTATAACCCGGCGACGAAGGCTGTCGATGGGCAGATGACGCTGGCGGCGAATACGGTGGCCTGGGCCGCGGGGGATACGGTGGAGATGCCGCATTACTTCCAGGAGCTGGTGAGCGCGGATACGGAGTTTATCTCGCAGACGACGCCGAGGCCGGCTCGAACGGTGCAGGCGGGGCTGGCGTACGGCGGCACGAATGGGCCTGGGCTGAATGGGTATGTGATCAACAATCAGACTCCTGTGGGGATGTACTACGGGAATGGCGGGACGCATGCGGCTCCGGGGTCTGGGCTGGGTGTGGAAGGGGTTTGGACGAACTCGCTGGAGGTGCAGGGGGGTGAGACGGCGGTGGTGCGGGTGCATTGCAACTCGCATGGCTGCGATAAATGGAATAGCCCTTACAACCTGTTCCAGATGGATACGAGTGCAGGCAACGATGCGCTGCAGTACTCGCCGGCTACGAGCGATTTGAACTTTCTGCTGCGGGGGACGGAGTACAGCTTTACGCCGCAGGGGATGACGGCGGGCACGATCAATGTGACGACGTTGAATGCGGGAACGGTGACGGGATCGGTGGCGCGGTCTGCGTTGCCGGTGTTTGGGGCTTCCGGGCCGAGCCATGCGGTGGGCGCGGTGCCTGACCCGGGTGCGACTGCGGGAACGACGCGGTTCTTGCGCGAGGATGGGAGTTGGGTGGCTTCTGGTGGGAGTCCTTCTGTTGCTTCCACGAGCGGGTATACGACGATGGGACCGAGCAACTTTCCGCGGCGGAGCGATCTGCTGGGCGAGTATCTGCTGAGCGAAGGCACGGGCACGGTGGCGCATGACACGAGCGGCAATGGGAACGATGGGACGATCGTTGGGCCGACCTGGGATGGGACTACGGATTTGAACTTCGGGCAGCAGGGACAGTATGTGCAGCTGCCGGCGGCGGTGAACGGGGCGAAGGCCTGGCAGTTCGCGATGTATGCTCCGCCGTTTGGCACGGGTGTTGGGGTGCAGGTGCCGCAGTATGGAGATCCGGCGGCGTTCGGGGAGAATCCATCGATTTTGTGCGGGACCGATAATGCGCATCTCTGCCTGATTGCGGGAACGGTGAAGTCGATGCAGTTCGAGGCGTTTACGACGGATCTGACGGAGTCGGCCGAGGCGCTGACGGCGGGATGGCATGTGGTGACGTTCCTTTGCGGAAGCAATGTGGGCGGAGTGGTGACGAAGACGCGGATCCTGTTCGACGGGGCTGAGGTGGGAGGATATGTAACACAAGGGGATGCAAATACATGTCCGAATCCTACGAGCGGGAACTATCAGATTGGCGGCTCGAGCCTGCTGACAGGGACGTGGTTTTTGGGCAAGGTGGCGGCGACTTGGGCCTGGGGCGCGAACCTGAGTTTGAGCGAGGGAATTGCGGCGGCAAAGAGCGGTTTGGATTTTATGCGGGCGAAGGGGGTGCAGACGGACTTCCGGAAGCTTCCGCATGCGGCGCCGACGGTGGTGGCGGGGCTGGACTCGCGAACGTTTGGGCAGGGGCTGACAGCGGCGACGGTGTGGGTGCAGGCGATGACGCTGAACGATACGAGCTATGCGCGGTTGAACTTTGGCTATAGTGGCGAGACGGCGGCGGATGCTTGTGCGATGTTCGATTTGACGTATGGAACGCAGATCTCGGCGAACTCCGGGCCGGTGGTGCTGATGCTTTGGGGCGGGGTGAACGATGAGCTGTTCACGAATGAGACGTCGCGGCAGATTGCCAACAACCTGAAGTGCATGGTGGAGAAAGGCAAGGCGCTGGGAGCGCGGGTGATCCTGGCGACGGAGGTGAGCGCGGAGTCACCGAGCGAGCCTTCGATCGATCAGGCGAAGAATGCGCTGAATACGATTCTGCGGGCGGAGGCGTTCGGCTGGGGGGTGGACGATATTGCGGATCTGGCGACCGATGTTCACCTGGGGGCGGATGGGGCCTCCGCGAACACGGCTTGCTTCAGCGATACGCTGCATCCGAGTGCGGCCTGTGAACCTTACATTACGGCGGTGATGCAGAATGCGTTCAACGAGCTGACGGGTTCGAGCGAACGGATGCGGAACACGACGGCTGCGGCGAGCTACCAGGAGTTGGCGGCGGATCGTTTTCTGGATCTGACGGGGACGGCGGCGCAGATGGTGACGCTGCCGGATTGCACGGGGTACTCGCGGCCGCGGCAGGTGGTGAATTTGGGGACGGCAGCGGCTACGGTTGCGGCGGCGAGCGGGCAGACGCTTACGGGGTCGGGTGCGCTGGCGGTTGGGGCTAAGGGGATCTTTGAGCCGATCCCGGGGCCGCTTTCTACGGCGGGATGCTCGTGGGAGCGGACGCAGTAACGGCCTGGGGATGAGGGAAAAGGGATCAGGGAAGAGGGATCAGGGCTGGCCTTTCGGGCCGGTCCTTTTCCCTGGCCGTGGGGGTTGCGGATGGAGGATGAGAGGATTCTGCGGGATTGGCTAGGATCTGGGGCTAAGCTTTGGCGGCAGGAGGGGCAGGCGCATTGGGGTAGGTTTCTGGCAGAACGGTTTCTTAGGATTCGGAATCGTGAGGGGTTGACGGTTCCGCTGCAGGCGAATGAGGTGCAGACGGCGTTCGAGCGGCGGCGGGGGCGGACGAATGTTGTGCTGAAGGCTCGGCAGATGGGGTTAACGACGTGGATTGCGGGGCAGTTTTTCTTGCGGACGGCGACGCAGCCGGGAACGTTGACGGTGCAGGTGGCGCATACGCGGGAGGCTTCGGAAGGGATCTTCGGGGTGGTGCAGCGGATGTGGGAGAACCTGCCGGCGGTGTTGCGGGAAGGGCCGCTGCGGCGGTCGCGGGCGAATGCGGGGCAGATGGTGTTTGGGGCGATCGACAGCGAGTTCCGGGTGTTGAGCGCGGGGGATGAGAACTGCGGGCGGGGGTTGACGATCCAAAACCTGCACTGCAGCGAGGTGAGCCGTTGGCCGGGAGATGCGGGCGCGACGCTGGCTGGGCTAAGGGCGGCGCTTTCGCCGGGAGCGGAGGTTTGTCTGGAGAGTACGGCCTCGGGGGCTTATGGATGCTTTTATGAGGAGTGGGAGCGGTCGGCCGAGACGGGGATGGTGCGGCACTTCTTTCCCTGGTGGAAGGAGCCGGAGTATGTGGGGTGAGGCGGTTTGGGATTGGACGGAAGAGGAAGCCCGGCTGGTGCGGGACGAGAGGTTGACGGCGGAGCAGATTGGGTTTCGGCGGAGGCTGGAGAAGAGCTACCGGGGGCTGCGAGCGCAGGAGTTTGCCGAAGACGCGGTGAGCTGCTTCAAGGCGACGGGGGATTGCTGCTTTGAGGTGGGGGCGATCGAGCGAAGGTTAAGCGAGGCTCCGAAGGCGGTGGAACGGCGGCGCGGCGGGGCGCTGCTGGTCTGGCTGCCGGCGATTGTGGGCAAGGAGTACCTGGTAGCGGTGGATACGGCGGGCGGCGGGGAGAGCGGAGATTTTGGGGCGGTGCAGGTGATCGAGCTGGCGAGCGGGCTGCAGTGCGCGGAGCTGCGGGAGCGGCTGAGCCCTCTGGAGCTGGCAAGGGCGGCGGCGGAGCTGGCACGGGAGTATGGCGGGGCGCAGATTGCGGTCGAGCGGAACAACCACGGGGCCGGGGTGCTGGCGTATCTGGCTGCCGTGGAGCGCTATGAGCGGGTGTATGAGCAGGGCGGGCAGGCGGGTTGGCTGACCTCTTCGGCTTCGAAGCCAGCGATGGTGAGCCGGTTGGGGGCGTTGTTGGAAGACGCTTCGGGGATGTTTATGAGCGGGCGTTTGCTGCGGGAGTGCCGGACGTATGTTTCGTTCGCGGGCGGACGTACGGGAGCGGCGTATGGGAATCATGACGACTGCCTGATGGCGATGGCGGTGGCGCAGGCGGTAAGGGCGGAGCGGCTGGGGTTTGGGGCTGGGATGGTTGGGGCGGTTGTTGGGGCGGGGTTTGCGGCTGGGCGTATGCTGGGGGCGAGGTGAACGGGTGGCGGTTCTGGCGGTGCAGGCGGTGCGTCGGATGCGGGGCGGGGCGCAGAGCCAGCTGATGCTGGGAGCGGATGGCGGGCTTTGGGTGGTGAAGTTCCAGAACAATCCGCAGGGGGTGCGAGTGCTGGCGAATGAGCTGCTGGCTTCGCGGATCGCGGCGGCGGTCGGGCTGACGGTGCCGGCTTGCGACGTGGTGGAGGTGACGGAGTGGCTGGTGGAGCATACGAGCGACCTGCAGATGGAGCTGGGGCGGGGAGTGCGGGAGCGGTGCCGGGCGGGGCTGCACTTTGGAAGCGCGTTTGTGGGTGGGCTGATGCCGGGACGGGTGGTCGACTACCTGCCGGAGCCGGAGCTGGCGGAGGTGAAGAACCTGGCGGAGTTCTGGGGGATGCTTTGCGTCGATAAGTGGGCGGGCAACTGCAATGGGCGACAGGCGGTCTTCGAGCGGGCGGGGCGGGAGCGGAGATATAGGGCGCACTTTGTCGATCAGGGATTCTGCTTCAATGCGGGGGAGTGGAGCTTTCCGGATAGTCCGCTGCGGGGGGTGTATGCGCGCAACAGCGTGTACCGGCGGGTGACCGGGTGGGCGAGCTTCGAGCCGTGGCTGAGCCGGGTAGAGGGTTTGGAGGTGGAGACGCTTTGGAGGATCGCGGAGGCGGTTCCCCCGGAGTGGTACGGCGGGGATCTGGGCGAGATGGAGCGTCTGGTGGAGCAGATGGTGTCTCGGCGGGCTCGGGTAAGGGATTTGATTGGGGCTTTTCGGGACTCGGACCGGGAGCCTTTTCCGTTCTGGGGGAAGACGGAGCGGGCTGTGCTGCCGGCTGGGGT
This sequence comes from uncultured Granulicella sp., assembly GCA_964282815.2. Taxonomy (GTDB): domain Bacteria; phylum Acidobacteriota; class Terriglobia; order Terriglobales; family Acidobacteriaceae; genus Edaphobacter. The sequence continues at coordinate 1,242,544 of CBDIOH010000007.1, read as the reverse complement.
GGGGCTGGGTTCCGAAATGGGAAAGTTTGTGATGTAAAAGGAAGTTGAGCAGAGGTTTTTGGGTGGGCCTGGCTTAATCTTAGGGCGGAGGCTGGCGATGGAGCGGCTGCCTTGTGAGTTCTCGCTGATCCGCTATGTGCCGGATGTGGTCAAGGGCGAGTTCGTCAATATCGGGGTGGTGCTGCGCGAGGCGGGGCGGGCTTCGGGGCGCACGGCGGTGCGGTTTACCCGGGACTGGCGGCGGGTACGGTGCGTGGATGCGGATGCGGATATCGGGCTGCTGGAGGGGATGGAACAGGAGTTTCGCGGGCGGTTGGAGCGTGGGACGAGCGTGCAAGAGCCCAAAGGGATGATGGAGGTGTTGGAGGACGAGTTTTCGACCTGCGTGCAGATTAGCGAGAGCAGGGCCACGCTGGCGGAGAACATGGCGGCGCAGATGGATGAGCTGATGCGGATGTATGTGGAGCCGATGCGGGTTCCGCGAGAGCGGGGCAAGAGCCCGCGGACGGCGATTCTGGAGGAGATGCGGAGGCAGTTCGAACGGTTTGAGGTTTGGCAGGAGATGTCGCTCCGGGTTCCGGCGGCGCGGTATACGCGGGCAGGGGATCCGCTCCGGCTGGACTGCGGGTACCGGGTGAAGACGGGAGCGGAAGCGGTGACGAAGGTGTTTCAGGCGGTGTCGCTGGCGGGGGATGTTGAGGCGGCGAAGGGGCTGGCGTTTTCTGCACCGTATCTGCAGCGAGGGTTTGCGGAGAAGGATGCGGCGCGGCTGGAGCTGACGGCGGTGATCGAACCTTTGCGCGACGTGGGCGATCCAGAGGATGAGACGAGCGATGCGATGCAGCGGTACCGGTTCGGCGTGGCGATGATGGAGGACCAGGCGATTCGAGTGCTGACGGTGAGCGATCTGGAACGGGTGGCTCAGACGGCCAGGCGGGAGCTGGTGGTCTAGTCGAGGACGATGGGTTTGAGATTTTGCGGGGCGCGGCCGATTCGGCCGCGCCCTTTCATTTTGGCTGTCAGTTGAAAAAGACGATTTTGGCACGGAGGTGCGCGTGAGTTTTGGAGAGAAAGTTCGAGGAGCTTGGAACGTGCTGGCGTCGGTGGAGGGTGCGCGGGCGAAGAAGGGAAAGGCCGAGGAGATTCGGGGTGTGATGAAGGAGCGCAAGACGGCTCCGCTGCCTTCGATCCTGACGCCCTATCCGTGGGTAGGACAGAGCGGCGGACAGGCATCCTTGCCGAAGCCGACGGCGGTGAACCTGCGGCGGTTTGCCGAGACGCCGGTGGCGCGGCGGGCCATCAACCTGGTGAAGGACCGGATTGCGAGCATGGACTGGCAGATTCGCGTCCGGCGGGGGTATGACGCGCACCAGGTTGCCGATGCGGAGCTGCGGATGCGGGCTCTGCGGCGTGCACTCGAGGAGCCGAACCAGGCGGACAGCTTTCGGACGCTGTTCGAGCAGGTGCTGGAGGACGTGCTGGTGGGCGGGTTTGGGGCGGTGGAGATGAATACGACCGGAGATGCTCTGAGCCCGTTCGAGCTGTTTGCGGTGGATGGGGCGGCGGTGCAGGTGAATCCGAAGTGGGATGGGAACCCGGATACGCCGCACTATGGGTTTGCGACCGGCAAGCTGGGGACCGAGGCGGTGACTCCGCTGCGCGACGATGAGCTGATGTACATCCGGCTGAATCCGCGGACCCATACGGCGTTCGGGCTGGGGCGGTTGGAGGTGGCGTTCGAGTCGATCGGGCAGTTTCTAAGCGCGAACCGGTATGCGGGGCGGCTGGCCTCAAACAGTGTCGTCCAATATGCGCTTTGGCTGAACGAGGCGACGCCAGAGCAGCATGACCGGCTGATTCGCTGGTGGCAGGACGAGATTGAAGGGACCGGGCGGGTTCCGGTGCTGAGCTGCGAGAACAAGCCGGAGGTGCTGAAGTTTGGCGGCGGGACGGACGCAGATCTGCGGATCCAGTGGCAGACGTTCCTGATCCGGATGATTGCGAACGCGTTCGACCTGCCTCCGATGATGCTGGGGCTCGAGAACGATGTGAACCAGTCGACCGCGGGGGAGTTTGCCGATGAGGCCTTTCTGAGTGCGGTGAAGCCGCTGGCGAAGTTGCTGGCCGAGCATATCTCGCGCGATGTGTTTGCCAAGCGGCTGGGATGGCGGGAGTTCGAGTTCGTCTTCAATGAGCTGGAGACCAGGGATGAGCAGGAGGAGGTTTCGATCCAGGTGCAGCTGCTGAACGCGGGCATTCTGAGCGTGGCCGAGGTACGGGCGATGCGCGGGCTGCCGCCGCTCGGTGTGGGCGGGGAGAGTGGGGGTGCGGCTTGAGGCTGACGATCGACAATCTGGACGGGCATGGGGCGGCGGACTATAGCGCGGTGGTGTGCGGGGGCGGGACGAATGCGCTTCGGATTACGCGGAGGTTGAATGAGCCTTCTGTTTTGTCGGCGGTGCTATTGCTGGAGGGAACGGGTCTGATCGTTCCGGTGAGGCTGGGGCGGGTGGAGGTCTCGTCCGCGGCGGGAACGGTGCTGTTTACCGGGTATCTGACGACGGAGCCGGTGGGCGTGTATGCGGGGGTGGCGAGCGAAGGGGCGGTGTACCGGCTGGCGGTGCGGGCGGTGAGCGATGAGTGGGTCCTCGATAAGCAGGCCGGCCTGACGCGGGTTGGCTTGGGGCTGAATGAGCCTTCGGGGACGGTGCTGGATGGGCTTGTGGGAAGGCTGGGGGCGGGGGGAGGCGGGATCAGCGCGAATCTGGCAGGAGATGGACGGCCGATCGGAGTCTTTGAGGCGAAGCCGGATGCGGCGTGGTCGGTGAACGCGGGAGCGCTGGCGGGGGCGGCGTATGGGGCCTATCGGGTGCTAAACGGGGCAGTGACGCTAGCGATGGCGGGTGAAACGAGCCACGCGTTCGGGGATGGGGATGGATCTCTCAACCTCGCCGCGCTGAAGACCGGCGAGGTGAAGGAGCTGGCGAACGATGTGACGGTGAGCGGCGCGCTGGAGCCGGTGGTGTACTGGAACGAGCTGTTCGAAGGGGATGGGACGACGGCGATCTTTGAGCTGACGGGGCAGACCGACGCGGTGAACGGCGGGCATGCCGTGCTGATCGATGATGATTTTTCGCAGGGGGCGATCGATCCTTCGACCTGGGCGGTGACGGATGCGGGATCGTACCTGGGGCTGGGCGGCGGCGGGTTTACGATGCGCGGCGGCACGGAGCAGGATGGGCAGACGACGTTGACGGCGATCGATCCGGTGGAGCTAGGCGGGACGGTGATGATCGAGCTGGACACGGTCGAGCTGAGCGGAATGAACGCCGGGGTGCTGGGCGGGTTGTTTCCGGGCGGGACGGTTGCGGCGGGATGCTTTGCGGGGTTTAATGTGCGGCAGGCTTCCGGGCAGACGGTGATTGCGCCGCTGCTGAATGGGGTTGAGGTGGGGACGGTCTTTCCGATGCAGGTGGGGCATACCTATACGCTGCGTCTTCGGCTGCATTGCCCGGAGATGCTGCGGGTGAAGCAGAGCTACTATGCGATGGGTGAAGGGGCTAACGGTTTTTCGGTCAACCAGTTTGGCGGTGGGACTGTGAGCGCTCCGGCTTGGCTGGTGTTTGAGGTGAGCGATCTTGGGCTGTCTTCGAATACGCCGGTGACGGTGCTGTATGACGGTGCGGTGGCGAGTGCGCCGGCGAGCTGCAGCCTGGTGGCGGTGGATAGTGTGCAGCTGCATGGTTCGGTCGGCGCGGTAAGGGTGAACCGGACGGGGACGGGATGGGTCCGGAGTACGGACCCGGCTTCGGGAGCGGTCTCGACGCGGTTGGTTGGGGCGGCTGGGACGGGAGTGGATTGCACGCTGACGGGGACGGCGCTCGAGGGCAAGGTTACGTTCTTTGCGGGGCGGGAGCCGGCGGTGGGCGAGGTGGTGAGCGTGCAGTATCGCGGACGGCGGCGGGCAGTAGCCCGGCTGGCGGATGAGGCGAGCGTAGAGGCGGAGGCGGCTGGAGGCGGGGTTGGGACGGCGCGCTGGCTGGGGCATGTGGTAAAGCCGCCGGCCCGGAGTACGGAGGATTGTGAGGCGGCGGCGGCGGCGGTGCTAAGCTTTGCGGCCAATCGGGCGGCGGCGGTGCGTGGGAGCTATGTCGCGGTGAACCCGGCTGGAGGCGATATCTGGCCGGGAGATGTGCTGGCTTTGGCGAGCTCGGCGAGCAGCTTGGATGGGCTGGTGCGGCAGGTGGTGATTGTGGACGGGAGCTCGCTGCCGGAGGTGCTGACGTACCAGATGGAGTTTGCCAACGATTGGGCGGAGGGGCTTGGACTGACGCTGACCGAGACGATTGCGGCGGATGCGCTGCTGCCTTCAGTGGCTGTGGATGGGAGTTTGAGCGAGGCTTCACGGTTTCTGGTGAATCTGCAGCAGATGACGGTGACGAGCGCTACGAGTGCGAACACGGCGTTGGTGGTGGATGCGGGTGTTGATCCGCCCGCTGGCGGTGGGTTTGAAGTACGGCGGCGGGATAGCGGGTTCGGGCGGGCGGATGGGGACCTGGTGCTGCGAAGCCCGGTGCGGGGGTTCACGATTCCGGTGGTGGCGTCGGGAGAGAGCTTTTTTGTGCGGATGTACGACGGGTCGAATCCGGCTTTGTATTCGCGGGTTTCGAGCGCGGTTTTAACGCATTTGCCGGTGGGCTAACGGGAATGATCGGGGGTTGGGATGACGGAGTTCGAGGGAAAGGTTTTGTCGGATCTGGAGGTCTTGAAGAGTCAGATGGAGCAGGTGATGGGGATCGGGCAGCCAGGGCGGCTGCACCATATAGAGGAGCGTGTGAGCCGGAATGAGCAGGGGGTGCAACGCATGAAGGGGATGATGGGCGCCTTTGGGACGGGGTTGACGATGGTTCATCTGGCGATCAGCTACTTCAGTGGGAAACATAACTGAATCTCTATAATGAGCGGATGAGCGCTGGGGATGAGGCTGCGGCGGCACGGCCGCTGGTGGGTGTGGTGATGGGAAGCAAGAGCGACTATGCGGTGATGAAGGCGGCGGTCGCAGTGCTGGAGGAGTTTGGGGTGGCGTTCGAGGCGCGGGTGGTGAGCGCGCACCGGACGCCGGAGCGGATGGTGGAGTACGCGCAGAGCGCGGTCGAGCGAGGGCTGCGGGTGATCATCGCGGGCGCGGGCGGGGCGGCGCATCTGCCGGGAATGATAGCCGCGCTTACCGTTGTGCCGGTGCTGGGAGTGCCGGTGGCGGCTACGGCCTTGCAGGGGTTCGATGCGCTGCTGAGTATGGTGCAGATGCCGAAGGGGGTTCCGGTAGGGACACTGGCGATTGGGGCGTCGGGCGCGGCGAATGCTGGGCTGCTGGCGGTGGCGATGCTGGGGACGACGGATAAGGGGTTGCAGGAGAGGCTAATTGCCCGCCGGGCGGCTACGCGGGATGCTGTGCTGGCGGAGACGCTTGAGACCGGGGTGAGCCAGTGAGCGGACCTTTGTTGCCTGGGGCAACGATTGGGATCTTTGGCGGGGGGCAGCTTGGGCGGATGATGGCGATGGCGGCCCGGGGGATGGGGTACCGGATTCTGGTGCTCGATCCGGATCCGGGCTGCCCGGCGCGGTTTGTGGTGGATGGGTGCATCGAGGCGGGATGGGACGACAGCCGCGGGGCGGCGATGCTGGCGCGCGGGTGCGATGTGGTGACGCTGGAGATTGAGCAGATCGGCGAGCGGAGCATGGCGTCGGCGGCAACCTTCTGTCCGGTGAGGCCGAGTGGGGCGATGCTAGCGGTGATCCAGGACCGGATTGAGCAGAAGAACTGGCTGGTGAAGCATGGGTTTCCGGTGGGGGAGTTTCGGGCGGTGCGGACGCTCGATGAGACGCGGGCGGCGATTGGAGAGCTGGGACGGTGCTTCTGCAAGAGCGCTACCGGTGGCTATGACGGGCGGGGGCAGGGCAGGGTTGGGTTCGGTCCGGATACGGTGACGGAGGAAGATGTGCGCGGGGCCTGGGAGGCTTTGGGGGAAGGGCCGGGCGTGGTCGAGCAGGCGGTGGAGCTGGAACGGGAGATCAGCGTGATGGTGGCGCGGAGTCCGCGGGGCGAGGTGAAGGTGTATCCGGCGGCCTGGAATCACCATGAAAACCAGATTCTGGATTGGAGCGTGATTCCGGCGCCGATCTCGGCGGGACTCGAGGGTGAGGCGCGAGAGATCGCGTATGAGATCGCCGATACGTTTGGGTTGGAAGGGTTGTTGGCAGTGGAGATGTTTGTGACGCGGGGTGGGGAGCTGCTGGTGAATGAGCTTGCTCCGCGGCCACACAACAGCTACCACGAGAGCGAACGCGCGTGCGTGACGAGCCAGTTCGAGCAGGCGATCCGCGCTGTCTGCGACCTGCCGCTGGGCGATGTGGAGGTGGTACAGCCGTGCGGCGATTGCGAACCTGCTGGGCGATCTCTGGCTGAATCCGAGGATGGCTCGGCGAAGTGAGGTCTGTTTCGATAAGGCTTTGCTCGCAGTGCCCGGGCGTTCGCACTGCACCTGTACGAGAAGCTGAAGCCGCGCAAAGGCCGCAAGATGGGGCATCTGAGCGCGATCGGCGGCGACGGCGGAGCGAGGCTGATCGAACGGGTGCTGCGTGCGAAGGCGGCTTTGTAGCGCGGCAGTATTCGTGACGATACTGGTTACCTTTTTGTTACTTGTTTCGCCTTATGTTCTCCATAGAACATGCTACGCTCAGGCGCAGTGTGAGATGACTCTGCGTCTGAGTCCTTGTGGAGTGTGGATGAACGGACAAGAGATCGAACGGCTGCTGACGATGATTGATGCGAATATCGCGGCGAATCAGACGATCGTGAAAGACGAGATGCTGCGGTTCATCGAGTCCCATGAGGACCAGGTGGTGCGCGAGTTGCGCGCTCATGCGAGTGCGGACATTCCCACCTCGGCCGGCGTGATGACGATCAAGCTGTCCGATCTGCGGGAGCTTGTGGCCTGAGTGCTGGCGATCGTATTCACCCTGCTGCTGGGTGCGTATCTCTTTGGTCCCGGATTGATTGCACGGCTGATCCTTGGATTTGCGGTACCGCGTAAGACGCTGGTGCAGAGCCGAAGCGAGGAGGTGACTCGCTCGATTGTGCAGGCGGTCGTTCCTTTTGGGATTGCGGTGGTCTGGGCGCGGGTAACGGGAGCTTTGGAGCAGAGCGGCCATCTGACGGACCTTCAGGTCTTTTTCTCAGGCGTTTACAGTACCTCCTTTTTCGATACCCATCGGCCGGAGTTCTTTGCCAGCCTGCATCACTTCTACCGGATGAACCTCTGCATCTTGTGGCGGCTTTATGTGCTCGTGATTGTCTTTGCGCTTGCACTGAACCTTGCGATCCGCAACTATAGCCGGCTGCGGGCGGCGCTGCCGAGGGGGTGGCAGAAAGCGCTGCTCGCCACCCTCGTGCTGCCCCGCGTGTCCGAGTGGCATGTTTTGCTCTCCGAGATGTTGCTGCCGACCGGAGACTTCTTCCTGGATGCGGATGTGCTGACGAAGTCTTCGACCCTCTATGAGGGAAGGGTTCAGGACAAGATGCTTGGGGCGGATGGAAGTCTGCAGAGCATTACGCTGGCGAAGCCGCGGCGCTTCCTGCGGGACGAATACGAAAGTGCGAAGCAGGACGGCAAGGCGGTGGATCGGGAGGCGTTCTGGCGTTCGATCGCGGGGAATTTATTTGTGTTGATGGCTTCTGACATTGTGAATTTGAACTTGAAATACATTCGCAAAAACCCGATCGTCTTCCATGCTTCCGAGGAGGAGCGTGTGGTGCTTCGCAGAGTGCTGGAACGGCTGAGCGACGAGGAGACTGAGCGGGGTTGAAGATCGTTTGAGGCTGGTACACAGAAATGCGGCAGTCCCCGGTTGGGGGGGACTGCCGCATTTCGTTTCTTGCATTCGTGATGCTTAGCCGATATCTTCGGACCAGTTTTCTAGGTAGGGCTTTGAAGTCGCTCATGAACTTGCCGGCGTCTGCGCCGTCCACGATGCGGTGATCGAAGCCCAGGGTAAAGCGCTGGACGGAGCGGATGGCAATGGTGTCTTGGCCGTCTTTATCGGTGAGGACGAGGGCTTCCTTGTTCAGGCCGCCTACGCCGAGGATGGCGGCTTGGGGCTGGTTGATGATGGGGGTGCCGAACTGCTCGCCGAAGATGCCGGCGTTGGTGATGGTAAAGGTGCCGCCGGAGACTTCGTCCGGGGCGAGCTTCTTGCTGCGGGCGCGGTCGGCGAGATCGACGATAGCGCGGGTGACCCCGAGGAAGTTGCGCTCTTCGCAGCCCTTGATGACGGGAACGATGAGACCCCATTCGAGCGCAACGGCGATCCCGATGTTGATGTTCTTGTTGTAGAGGATGGCATCGCCCTGGATGGCGGCATTCACGACCGGGTGGTTCTTGAGTGCCTGGACGGCGGCGCGGGTGATGAAGGGCATGTAGGTGAGCTTGGCGCCATTGCGCTGCTCGTACTTGTTCTTTTCCTTCTCGCGCAGGCGGACGATGCGGGTCATGTCGACCTTGAAGATGGTGTGGACGTGGGGGCTGGTGTGTTTGGATTCGACCATGCGCTTGGCGATGATGGAGCGCATCTTGGTCATGGGGACGAGCTCGCCGGGTTGCTGTACGCCGCCTGCGGCCTTTGCGGGCGCCGTTGTGGCGGGTGCGGACTGGACGGCGGAGAGGGAAGCCTGGACGGCGGTCGAGCCGGTCTGGGAGCCAGCCTGAGAGGCGGATTGGGCGGCCTGCTGGGCTGGGCTTTGCTGCGCGGCCTGCGCGGCTGCGGTAATGCCGGGAGTTGTGGGCTGCGACGAAGTAGCAGCGCCTGGGTTCTCCATGTGGCCGAGAATGTCCGCCTTGGTGATGCGGCCGGCAGAGCCGGAGCCGGAGACCTGGTGGAGGTCAATGTTGTTGTCGCCGGCGATTTTACGGACCAGAGGCGAGGAACGCGGGGTCTCGCCGAGCGAGGCTTGCGATGCAGGGGGAGCCGGCGACTGGCTGGCCGGGGCAGCTGCGGCGGGTGCTTGGACCGCGGGCTGAGCGGGCTTGGGTTTTGCAGCCCCTCCGCCGATGATTGCGACAACCGTGTTGACGGTAACGGTTTCGCCTTCCTTGGCCTTGATTTCGGTGAGTATCCCGGCGACTGGAGACGGAATTTCGGCGTCGACTTTATCGGTGGAGATCTCGAAGATGGGCTCATCGCGAGCGACGGTGTCGCCGATGTTCTTGAGCCATTTCGTGATGGTGCCTTCCGTGATGGACTCGCCCATCTGGGGCATGGTCACTTCTGTCCCGGTCTCTTGCGGGGCTTCTGCCTCCGGCTCAGGGCTGGGAATCGCAGCTTCCTGGGCGGCGGTGGCTTCGGCTGCGGGCGTGGCGGAGTCTGGCTTGAGATCGGGTGTGGGCGCAGCCGGTGCGGGGGCGGCGGCTGATCCGGCTTCGTTGATGGTGCAGACGACGGTGTTGATCTGGACGGTCGAGCCTTCGGGGGTCTTGATCTCGCCCATGACGCCGGCGGCGGGCGACGGGATTTCGGCGTCGACTTTGTCAGTGGAGATTTCGAAGAGAGGCTCGTCGCGCTCGACTTGATCGCCGGGCTGCTTGAGCCATTTGGTGAGCGTGCCTTCGGTGATGGATTCGCCCATCTGGGGCATGACAACTTCAGTCGGCATTGAGGTCCTTCGTTCTGCGAAAAGTGGCGATGCTGCGCCCCTGGATTATAAGACTTGCGGTGCAGAACTGGCCTGAATTGGGCGATTATGGGACGGAGACGGGCTCTCTCAGGTGCTCCTGGTTGAGCAGGGCTCCGAGCGACTCGGTCCAGATAATCTGGCGCTCAAAGATGCGGCCGAAGTTGCGGGAGACGGAGTGGATGGCCTGCTGCATCATCTCGGGCGCGGGCGGCAGGGGGTCGATGGGGGACTCGAGTTCGAGGCTGGTAACGCCGCGGTCGGTGATGCCGCAGGGGACGATCCATTCGAAGTCGCGGAGGTCGGTGGTGACGTTGAGGGCGAAGCCGTGGGAGGTGACGCCTTGGGAAACGTGGACTCCGATGGCAGCGAGCTTCTTTTCAGGGACTGCGCCTTGGGTGAGGGTCCAGACTCCGGTGCGGCACTTGACGCGCTCGGCCATGATGCGGAAGTCAGCGCAGGTGCGGATGAGGACCTCTTCGAGGAGGCGGACGAAGTCGACAGGACCGAGATGCGAGCCGCGCTTGCCGGGCAGGTCCCCGCGGAGGTCGAGGATGGGGTATCCGACGAGCTGGCCGGGGCCGTGATAGGTTACGTCACCGCCGCGGTTGACGATGTGGAGCTCGACGCCTTTGCGGGCGAGGAGTTCGTCAGAGGCGAGGATGTTTGCTCGCTTGGAGTTGCGGCCGAGGGTGAGGACGGGAGGGTGCTCGAGGAGGACGAGCGTGTCCGCGATGAGATTTGCTTTACGGGCAGCGATCAGGCGCTGCTGGACGGCGAGACCTTCGGAGTAAGAGATACGACCGAGGGTGAGGAGATGGATGAACAAATTTAATTCTCCCGGCGCAGTGGGTCCGGCAGACGGAGGCTCGTGAATTCACTCTGCATCGCAAGCTCCTTGACGGCGCACCGCTATACGTTGACGGCGAGGCCTTCGACGCTGGAGAAGCCGTCGAGCAGGCTTTCAGCTAGGGTGGGATGGGCATGGATGGTGAACATCATCTCTTCGACCGTGGCTTCGAGCTCAATGGCGGTGACGCATTCCGCGATGATCTCCGTGGCGTAAGGCCCGATGATATGGACGCCGAGGATCTCGCCGTATTTGGCGTCGGATACGACCTTTACGAAGCCGTCGTGCGAGTCGACGATGGTGGCTTTGGAGTTGCCGACGAAGGGAAATTTGCCGACCTTGACCTGGTATCCCTTTTCTTTCGCCTGCGCTTCCGTCAGGCCGACCGAGCCGATCTGCGGGTCGCAGTAGGTGCATCCGGGAATGCGCTGGCGGTTGACCGGACGGGCGTACTTGCCGGCGAGTTTGGAGGCAACGACCAGGCCGCACATAGCACCGACGTGAGCGAGTTGCGGAAGGCCGCCAACGATGTCGCCAATGGCGTAAATGCCGGGCTCGGTGGTCTCCATCCACTCGTTGGTCATGATGAAGCTGCGATCCGGGGTGATGTTGACCTTGTCCAGCCCGCAGTCGTAGGTACGCGGGGCGCGGCCGACGGCTACGAGGACTTTCTCGGCGGTCTTGGTCTGGGGTTTGCCGTTGGAATCGGTGAAGGAGATGACGGCGCCTTCGCCGGTCTTCTCGATCTTTTCTACTTTGGCGCTGAGGAAGACTTCGAAGCCGCGCTTCTTGTAGAGACGGAGAAGCTCTTTGGAGATCTCTTCGTCCTCGGCATTGACGAGGCGAGGCAGGGCTTCAATGATGGTGACCTCAGCGCCGAAGCTCTTGAAGACGGAGGCGAACTCGACGCCGACCGCGCCGGAGCCGATGACGACGAGCGACTTCGGCATGGCGGGCAGGGTAAGGATCTCCATGTTGGTGAGGATGGTGTCATCCGACTTGTAGCCGGGGAGCATGCGTGCGTCGGAGCCGGTGGCCAGGACTACTTTTTTTGCCTTAATCTCGGTGGGCTTCTGGGCGTCGTAGCCTTCAGCCTGGGCATCCTTGGGCTTGCCCTTGTCCTCGTCCGTGACCTGGATGGTGAAGATGCCCTGTTGGGCGGGGCCGGTGAGACGGCCGTGGCCGCGAAAGACGGTGACCTTGTTCTTCTTCATGAGGAAGTCAAGGCCTTTGGTGTGCTTGATGGTGATGTCGTTCTTACGCTTGAGGAGGTTCGGCCAGTTGAGCTGGGGAGTTTCCACGCCGTCTATGCCGTAGTTGGCGGCGTGCTTGAGGTGATCCCAGACCTCGGCGGAGAAGAGCATCGACTTGGTGGGGATGCAGCCCCAGTGGAGGCAGGTGCCGCCCAGTTTGTCCGTCTTCTCAATCAACGCTACTTTGAGGCCAAACTGGCCCGCGCGGATGGCGCAGGTATAACCTGCAGGCCCTCCGCCCACAATGACTACATCGAAAATCGTATCTGCCAAGAGAGTTCTCCATCTGGGCACAGCCTTGTGCCGACAGAGTAATTTTACGCTTCACGTCAAATGAGCCGCTCCGCTGGTTCGAATATCGACGCGGCACGCGGCGTGCGGATGAAGGGGAATCTAAGCAAGCGCCCTTGCGGCTTCTTTGGCAAAGTAGGTGACGATGAAGTCCGCTCCACCGCGGCGAAGGCAGAGCAGGGATTCCAGGATGGCACGTTCTCGCTCCAGCCAACCGCGTTCGAAGGCGGCGGTGAGCATGCTGTACTCGCCAGAGACCTGGTAGGCGCCCATGGGTACGTCGAAGCGATCGCGGGCCGAGCGCAGGATGTCAAGGTAGGGCATGGCGGGTTTCATGAGGATCATGTCCGCGCCCTCGAGGAGATCCTGCTCGATCTCGCGCATCGCCTCGCGTGCATTGGCGGCGTCCATCTGGTAGCCGCGCCGGTCGCCGAACTGGGGGGCGGAATCAGCAGCCTCGCGGAATGGGCCATAGAAGGCGGAGGCGAATTTTGCCGCATAGCTGAGGATCGGGGTCTGGGCATGGCCATCGTTGTCGAGCGCATTCCGGATGGCTTCGACGCGACCGTCCATCATGTCAGAGGGGGCGATGATATCGGCACCGGCGGCGGCGAGGGAGGTGGCGGTCTTTGCGATGAGGGGGACGCTGCTGTCGTTGTCCACGGTGAACTCTTCGCCGTCGCGGGCGATGAGACCGCAGTGGCCATGCGAGGTGTACTCGCAAAGACAGACGTCGGCGAGGGTGACGAGACTCTTGAGGGCATGGTCGTGTTTTAGGGCGCGGAGAGCAGTTTGGACGATCCCCTGGTCGTCCCAGGCACCGGAGCCCTGGTCGTCTTTCTCCGGCGGAAGGCCGAAGAGGAGAAGACCGCCGATGCCGAGCGACGCGCACTCCGCGGCCTCCTTGAGGGCTTCCTCGATGGAAAGGTTGAAGACGCCCGGCATGGAGGTGATTGGCTTGCGGATGCCCTCGCCGGGAACGAGGAACAGGGGATAGATGAGCGAGGAGGGTCTGAGATGCGTCTCGCGGACGAGGGATCGGAGCGCCTCTGTCCGGCGCATGCGGCGCATACGGACGATGGGCGGTTGGTTGGTGAATCCATCCATGCTTCTAAGATACGGCTTCTAGGATACGTGTGGTTTCATGGGACAGCGAACAGAGCTGAAGATGATGCAGGTTGGCGGATCGGGGCATGGTGAAGGAAGGTTTGGAGACAGGCGAGGCTTACCATAGAAGGGTGACTTTGCTTCTGCCTCATGTCGTCTCGCCCCTGCTTGAATTAAGTGCCGTGGCCCTGGAGTGGCCGCGGCTGCGTGACCGGATTGCGGCCAAGGCTGTCAGCCCGCTTGGCCGGGCCTGGACGGCGGCGCTGGAGCCATCGGCTGACCTGGACTGGATCATGGGTCAGCAGACCAGGACGGCGGAGGTGCGGTCGTTCCTGAATGGCGGGGGATCATTCGATTTCCATGGCTTGTTCGATCCGGCGAGCTTGCTGGACAAGGCGCGCATTGCGGGCTCAGCACTGGAGGCGATGGAGATTCTTGCTTTGCTGGGTGTGGTGGAGCGGGTGGCCGCCTGGCGGAGTTTGCTACAGGCATCGGAGACGGGACGGCGCCTTGGAGAGGCGGTGCGCGGATTGTCCGAGCCGCTGATGCCGCATGATCTGGCTGGGCTGCTCCGGATGTTGCGCGGGAAGATTGAGGCGGATGGGAGTCTGTCTGACGAGGCGAGTCCTGAACTGAAGCGTATCCGGCGGGCGATGGAGCAGCAGCATCGGGCGATTGAGGCAAGCCTGCGGCGGGCGGCGCGCAGCTTGCGGGAGGATGGAAGCACGCAGGAGGATCTGATTACCGTTCGAGGGGAGCGGTTTGTGATTCCGATCAAGGCGGAGTTCAAACGCAAGGTTCCGGGGGTGATTCATGGGAGCTCTTCGTCTGGGCAGACGGTATTTGTTGAACCTCTCGAGACCATTGAACAGAACAATGAATTGGTGCGGCTGCTGGATGAGGAGCAGGCGGAGATTCATCGAATTCTGGTGGCGCTGACGCGGGCGATTGCGGAGCAGGCGCAGGTGCTTGCGGTTGGCACTGCCATTCTGGCGGAGGTCGAGTCGCACTTTGTGCGGGCGCGGTTCGCGCAGGAGCTGGATTGTGTGACTCCGGGCTTTGGGGATGGGCTTTCTTTGAAGCAGGCGCGGCATCCCCTGCTGGAACTGAGGATGCGGGACGAAGGCCAGGGGCGGCCTACTCCACTGACGCTGGCGCTAACCTCAGAGGCTCGGCAGCTGATCATCTCCGGGCCGAACACGGGGGGTAAGACGGTTTCGCTGAAGACGGCGGGACTTCTTGCCTTGATGGCGCAAGCGGGACTTCCAGTACCCGCGGAAGAGGCCAGCTTTCCGCTGTTTACGGCGATCTATGCGGACATTGGGGATGCTCAGTCGATCGAGCGGAATCTCTCAAGTTTTTCCGCCCACGTCGTGAATGTGGACCACATCTCACGGATGGCGGGGCCGGAATCGCTTGTGCTGCTGGATGAGCTGGGCTCGGCGACAGACCCGGAAGAGGGAGCGGCGCTGGCAGTTGCCGTGGCGGAACACTTCTTAGGACTTGGAGCCTGGACTGCGATTACGACTCACCTTACGTCTCTGAAAGTGTATGCGGCGCAACATGCGGGCGTATTGAATGCGGCGGTGGGGTTCGATCAGGCGACGCTGACGCCGACGTATGAGCTGCGAATGGGAGTGCCGGGAGCCTCGGCTGGGTTGAACATTGCCGAGCGGTTGGGGATGCAGGCTGGGATCATCGCCAGTGCGCGGGCTCAGATGACGACGCAGCAGGCGGATATCGGGGCATTTCTGGATCAGCTGCACGATCAGCTTTCGGCGGCAACAGCGGAGCGGGTGTCGTTGAAGCGGCGAACCGAAGAGGTGACGGCGGAGCGGGCGCGGCTCGAAACCGAAGGGCGGGCGGAGCAGAAGCAGCGGACGCGTGAGCTTGAGTTGAAGCTGAAGGCGCTGCTCGAGGACTTTGAGACGCAGCTCAAGGAGACCGTCAACCAGATTGAGGACAAGACGGTCGCGAGGAAGATTCAGCGAGACTCGGCGCTGCGGATGGCTCGGGTGCGGCGAGAGTTTTCTGAGCAGTTCAGTTCGACGGTACTGGCGCATCAGACGGGGGCTGACCGGGGAGATACAACCAAGCCCAAGACTCCGAAGGGTCCGCCGCCAATCAAGGTGGGGGACTATGTCACGCTGCGGAGTCTGCGGAGACAGGCACATGTGGACCGGGTGATCCCGGCGCAGAATGGCCAGGAGGGGAACTTTGAGGTGTCGATGGGGCAGATGAAGATGCGGGTGCCCCGGTCGGATATCGCGGAGGTGGAGGTCATCAAGGTGGCGACGCCGCTGGAGGTCGCTCGTCGGCGCGGAGGCGTGACCATCCAGACGCGGAACGATCCGGACTATACGCCGCGGGAGATCAACGTAATTGGGCGGACAGCGATGGAGGCGGAAGAGGAGGTTTCGCGGTATATCGACCAGGCGTTTCTGGCGGGGCTGGAGCGGGTGCGGATTGTGCATGGGACGGGCATGGGTGTGCTGCGGCGGACGCTGCGAGAGTTTTTGAAATCGCATCCGCATGTAGCGACGTTTGAGGAGGCGAGCCAGCAGGAGGGTGGGCAAGGGGCTACGCTGGTCGACCTACGGCAGTAGTCCCCCCCTACTTTCTTGCAGTGGCCACGGCTTTTGACAAGGGTCATTGGGCAGGACTATGGTTTCGACCCGTACACAGGACAAGAAGTCTTTCGGCGGCACACAAGATGGCACGCAGGATCAAAGCGGGAACGAGGTGGGTAAATTGTCACTAGGTTTTTACTGCGGCGCTGCCATTTGGCAGGTATAAACAGTCTGGATGGGGCAGGAAGATGGGCGCCGAGGTGCTGAACATCTACACCGCGGAGGAGTGGGCTCTCCGTGACCGTCCAGTTCGTCTCGCTGAGTGAAGAGATGTGGGGTCTCCCGTTGGTCGCAAGAGAGAACGTCTGCTATTCATGTGTGTGAAGACAGGAGATTTCCATGGAGCGCACAATAATGCGTCCGTTTTCCTCCGAGTCGCGTCCAACCGGGATGAAGACCGATATCCGATGGCCCGAACGCTTCCTCCCCGCCAACTCAGCTGTCTTCGTGTCCAATGAGATTGCGATTGCCGCAGAACCGGAGACGGTGTGGCGCTGGTTGATCCGTGCCGAATTATGGCCGTATTGGTATCCCAACTCATCCGATATTCACTTTATTTCTACGTCAGGGCCTGACTTGCGGGAGCGGACGCGGTTTCGATGGAACACGTTTGGAGTGCGGATCACGTCGAAGGTGCTTGAGTTTGAGCCGTGCAACCGGATCGCATGGGAGGCGCAGGGGATCGGATTGGATGCGTATCACGCCTGGGTCCTGACGCCGCTTCCGGACGGCACAACGCATGTCGTGACGCAGGAGACGCAGCATGGATGGGTGGCCCGGCTGGGAAAGGCTCTTCTGCCGCATCGCATGGAGCGGAAGCATGAGGCGTGGCTGGAAGCGCTGAAAGGCAAGGCGGAGTCGGGTGCGCCGCCGGAGCAGGCGGTTGTCAGCCAGAAGTTTTCGCGTGGGCAGGCGACAACGGGATACATCGAAGGCTAGCCGCTACTGCGATTTAGGGCGCACCCGGATGGCCTCATAGTAGACATTGCAGGCGCTCACAACGATGCGAGTGGAGCTGGATACGAACACGGTGTCGCCAGGGACCTCCGTGGTGGCGCCCGTGATGTCAGCGTCTTCATGCTGAAGGTTGATCTCACGGATTGAGCCTGCGGGCAAGCCGAGTTGCTTTGGGTAAAGTCTGTATTCCTGAAGCAGTTGATCGGGGGTTAGGATACGGCTAACGGCCTGTAGGCCGACGAGCGGGACGGTACCACCCCTCCATGCGAGGGTATGAGCGGCAAAGGTAAGGCGGGTGCCGAGCAGGGTGTTGGCCTGATCCTGATCCCAGCAGGCCACATTGGTAGTGATGGGCAAGATGCGGGCAATGCGCCAAGTACCAAGGAGCGTCGTGGGCACCTGGGCGGACGCAGCGGAAGCCATGGCAAGCAGGCAGAGCAGGAGCCGGGAAACAGACCTCATAGTAGACACGATACTTCGCCTCGCGTAGAGGTTGCTTCAGCAAAGGATAAGCCCCAGAGACAATCTCCGGGGCCTTTGTCTTTGCGGCAGAGCCGCTTACGCCTCGATGGCAAATCGTCAGATGCGCATGGGCATGAGGATGTAGCGATACTTGACGTCTTCGTTGCCGTCCTCGGGGCGCATCTGGCCGGCGCTCTGGGCGTCCTTGAACTCCAAGCGGACCTCGCCGGTGTTGCCGATGGCCTTGAGGAAGTCAATGAGGTATTGGGAGTTGAAGCCTACAGCAAGGGGATCATAGTTGTAGGGGGTTTCGATGGTGTCTTCGGACTCGCCGGCGTCGGTGGAGGAGGAGCTGAGCTTGAGCTCGTTCTGTTCAAGGCGGATCTTGATGGCTCCGGAACGCTCATCCGCGAACTGGGCGACGCGCTGGATGCATCCCATAAGGTCTTCCGACCGGACGATCACAAACTTATTGTTATCCCTTGGCAAGACCGCTTCGTAGTTTGGGAACTGTCCGGTGAGCTTGCGGCTGGTGAGGACGCGGCCACCTACCTTGAAAAAGAGCGTGGAGTCGTCGTCGGCGAACTCGAGAGTCTCGGACTCGGTCGAGCCAAGGAGGGATGAAAGCTCCGAGAGGGCTTTGCGGGGGATCAGGGTCTTCTTTTCTCCCGAGATACCTTCTAGGGACTCCCCGAGCTTTTCGACATGGGCGAGGCGATGTCCGTCGGTGGCGACCATGGCCATGGACTCGGCCTTGAGGACCAGGAGGGCTCCGTTGAGGGTGTAGCGGGACTCCTCGTTGGAGATGGCGAAGATGGTCTTGGAAACCATGTTTTTGAGGCTTGGGACGGAGAGCTTATAGCCGCCGGAGGCGGGAAACTCGGCTACCTGGGGGAAGTTGGCGCGAGCCATACCGACCATCTTGGTGTTGGAGCGGCCGGCGCGGATCTGGACCCAGTGGTTGTCCATGAGCTTGATAGAGATGTCGCCTTCAGGCAGGAGGCGGATGTAGTCGTAGAGCTTGCGGGCGGGGATGGTGCAGGCTCCCGGCCTCTTGACCTTGGCGGCGCAGCTGGTGCGGAGGCTCTGGTCGAGGTCGGTAGCGGTGATGGTGAGTCGGCCGGAGTCGCCCTCGCTGGAAGCTTCGAAGAGAAAGTTCGAGAGGATGGGGATGGTGGTCTTGCGCTCGACGACGGACTGCGCGGCGGTGAGCTCGCGAAGGAGCTCGGCACGGGAGACGGTGATTTCCAGGTTGCCGGTAGAGGAGGGAGTGACGGCGGTGGTGTTGGTCTCGGGCTCTTCGGTCAAGGTCGTCACTGGGCGGTCTCCGTCTGGGTTTGTGGCTGCGCAAGGGATGCGGGCAGCGGGGGCGTTGTGCTCCCATTCTATTGACAGGAGCGGGTTTTAGGCAGGTTATTCGACTGTGGGAAACGTGCGGGTTGTGTGTGAACTGGGGACATCCGGGACCGTCAGTTTTGGGAGGGGTTTGACGCGAAGGGTACTAAGGAAAAGCTATGAAAGAGAGATAAAGACAAGACGTAGTAACCGTTGATGCTGGATATGTGGATGGAAGGGGTAAGTATTCCGGACTGAATAATTTAGCGGCTTGGCTTGATTTAGAAAATTGGTCGCTAAGAAACGGAGATGACGCAAAGGTGGGAGGAGCGAGCAGAAGTTGTACCGGGATGTGCGGGTTGTTCACAGGCGACGTCGGCGAGTGGTGAGAAGAGGGGGGACGCGTTTTGGGAAGGTGAGTCAAGTTGTTGTTCCGCGAGGGGTTCCGGCGTTCCGGTTTTGAACACGATCTGAGATGAGTGAGGATAAGGTGGGATTACGGCTTTGGAGGGGGAGTTTGCTTGACTTTGTCGTCCGACTGGGCGGTGGTGACGTCCGAGAGGCGGCAGCTCTGGGTTTGCTGGCCGAAGCGTAGGCCGGAAAGGACGAGGAGGCCGATGCGGGCATCGCCCGTGCCCTCGGCGAGGGTGAGAAGCCAGACGCCGTCGGGCTGATGGGCGATGAGGATGTGGACGGCGAAGCCCTATGGACGTTTGCGAAGAGGCCGCCGCCGAGCTTTACGTCACGGATGCCGAGGGTGTTGACGTCCTGGAGGTTGCCGGTTTGCTCGTCGATGGAGACGGTGCCCTGCATGGCGGCGACGAGTTTCTGCTTGGGGAAGGTGGGGTGACGGGTCGGGACGACGTCGAAGACGACAAAGAGCGCTTGCCGTAGCTTGTTCCTGTGAGGCTTCGGTACGCTCATGTGGGTACGATTGGGCAAGCTCAATCGAGCCAAGCTTCAAGCGGAGCCAAGACTAGGCGGCTGATCGTGCGGGCATGAAGGAGATCGTGGCGCGATCCGGTTCGTCGGGTCCTTGGATTTCGTCCGTCGATGAGGCCGACGGACCTCGCACAGGATGACGATCCATTGCTATTGGCGTGCGAACAGCCGCCCGGAGAGCGATCGTGCTAGCTGAGATTCTCCATGAGCTTATTGATGGTGCGATTGAGGTCCTTGTCGCTGCGGCGGAGCTCATCTATTTTGCCGATGGAGTGCATGACGGTGGTGTGGTGTTTTCCGCCGAATTGGCGGCCGATCTCCGGGAGTGAGGCTTCCGTCATCTGCTTGGCGAGGAACATAGCGATCTGTCTCGGGACGACGATCTGGCGGGAGTTGTTCTTCTGCTTGAGCTCGGAGACGCGCATGCCGAAGTGCTCGGCCACGGCGCGCTGGATGGCCTCGATGGTAATCTTCCGGACCTGGGTGTCGATGAACTGCTTGAGGCATTGCTGGGTGACGGCGAGGGTGCACTCGACGCCGTGATGGGAGCACCAGGCGATGACGCGGATGAGGGCGCCTTCAAGCTCACGCACATTCGTCCGCACATTGGAGGCTATGAAGAGGGCCACGTCGGTGGGGAGGGTGGTGTGCTCGATCTCCGCTTTGCGCTGGAGGATGGCGACCTTGGTTTCGAGATCGGGTGGCTGGATGTCGGCGATGAGACCCCACTCGAAGCGGCTGCGCAGGCGATCTTCAAAGTCCTGGAGCTCCTTGGGAGGGCGATCGCTGGCGATGACGATCTGCTTCATGGACTCGTGAAGGGTGTTGAAGGTGTGGAAGAACTCCTCCTGGGTACGCTCCTTGCCGGCGAGGAACTGGATGTCGTCGATGAGCAGGACGTCGACGTTCCGGAAGCGGTCACGGAAGCCGGTCATCTTGTCATAGCGGACGGAGTTGATCATGTCATTGGTGAACTTTTCACCGGAGACGTAGCTGATAGCGGCATGGGGCTGGCGGCGCTTGACCTCGTGGCCGATGGCCTGCATGAGGTGGGTCTTGCCCATGCCGACGCCGCCGTAGAGGAAGAGCGGGTTGTAGGCTTTGGATGGGCGCTCGGCGACGGCCTGGGCTGCGGCTGCTGCGAACTGGTTGCCGCTGCCGATGACGAAGGCGTCGAACATGTAGCGCGGGTTGAGCGTGGCGGCAGTGTTCCAATCGAAGCGGGCCTGCTCGGCACCTATGCCGGCGGGTGCTGCTGGTGCGGGCATAGGGCGTGTGGTTGCGGCGGGGTTGGCGGCGTGGCTGGGCATCGGGGGGAAGCCTCCGTCCTCACGGACGCGGGGCGCGGGCGGGTCTTGCGGGGGGGCTTCAAACTGGACGGCGTCGATCTCAAAGCCGAGCTTCTCGATGGCCTCTTCAATGAGCTGGCCGTACTTGTCGCCGATGTGCTCAAACTGTGCGGAGGGGATGCGGACGAACAAGGTCTTACCAACCGTGCGCGAGTAGCGCGTGGGCTTCAACCAGGTCTCAAAGGACTGCCGGTTGATCTTTTTTTCGAGCGCACCGAGAATGCGAACCCAGTGATTCAACACGGCGGTAGCCGTAGGGACGAATGACATGCTTTGACTTTCCTTATCTAAACTCTTTGGCGTACTCACAGCGGTTTGAGGCGGCCTTGCCTGCTCGAAAAGGGGAGCGAAAAAGGGAAACGGGCCTCCGCGCACCCGGGCTGTGGGTGGTTTGAAGTTTATCCGTCGGTTCCGGAAAGGTGTCTCGTAGGCGGTGTCTGTCAGGACCCGGATACGACCAAAAAACGCAACCACAGTCAAGCGGAAAATGAAGAAAACTTTACTGCCTGACCGTGAAGCAAGTTGCTGAGCGGGTTTGATGGTAGCACGGAAAAGAGAGGCCTTTTCAAGGGGTTTTTTGCTAAAGTTTTGGATTGCACCGTTCGTGGTGAAGAGCGCGAAAGTGTTTCCCGGAGTGATTCTTTGCTTCGTGGAGGATGCAGAAGATTGTTCGTGCAATATCGTTTGGAAGGAACTCAAAAGTGGAGATGCTAGCGGGGCTGGGGAGTTGGGACTCGCATTTTCTTCACGTTTTCCACTTGATCGCGTATACTCAGAAACTGTCGCCTCAGCTGGTGGGAGCCGCCTGGTAGCCGTCGTTTTGCGGACGGGCGCGGCTTCCGCGAATCGCCTTCTTTGAGCGGTCGCTGGCTGGCCTTCGACAAACATTCCGTTTTGCAACAGGAGTTCGTTCCATGCCCAAGCGTACCTTTCAGCCGAACCGCCGCCACCGCGCCAAGACGCACGGTTTTCTCTCCCGCATGAAGACCAAGTCCGGCGCTGCCGTGCTAAGCCGCCGGCGTGCGAAGGGCCGTCACAAGATTGCCGTTTCGGCTGGTTTCCGCGACTAACCTGGACTGCCGTGCCGGGCGTCCGGCGCGGCCTTTGGTCTCGTTTGCAACTCCATGAAGAACCCCACTGACCCGATCTCGCTGGAGCGCTCCGCGGCTGAGCTGGGCGAGCTTTGGAGCCCTCGCATTCTGGGTCAGGTCAACGACCAATACATCAAGGTGGCTCGCGTACTGGGAGAGTTTCCCTGGCATACGCATGACGCCGAGGATGAGCTGTTTCTGGTGCTTAAGGGTGCGCTGACGATTGGACGGGCGCAGGCGGACGGCGGTCCGGTGCGGCTCCTGCCGGGCGAAGTGTTCATTGTTCCGCAAGGAATGCGGCATAATACCTCCGCAAGCGAAGAGACGCTGATCGCGTTGATTGAGACCGTGACGACGCTCCATTCGGGATTGGAACAGACTCCTCTGACCAAGACGCTGGCTGAGCAGATGCCGGATGCGGGGTTCTGAGATGGCGACGCTTTCACGCAATGCGCGGCTCCGCTTGAGGAAGCACTCCGACTACCAGCGGGTATACAAGTCCTCTCGCAAACAATTTTCTAAGCAAATGAGTTTCTTTTACTCCCTGCGGCCTGAGATGGGCCCGGATGGGACATCGCGCCGGTGCGAGACGGAGGGCGCGCGAGTGGGGCTTACGGTGGGGAAGGTACTGGGCAAGGCGGTGGAGCGCAACCGCATCAAGCGCAGGCTGCGGGAGTGTGTGCGGCTTCACGCGGGTAACTTGACGTTTCCGGTGGATATCATTCTGCATCCGCGGAGGACGGTATTGGAGATGGAGTTCGTCAAGCTGGAGTGCGAGGTTAGGCAGATCTTCCGGACCATTCAAGCGGCATTGAGCAAGCCATGAGAGAGCGCGCACTGAAGGTGCTGTTCGAGGTCTACAAGCGGGGTATCTCTCCTCTGCTGCACTCGTTTGGCGTTTCACGCTGCATCTTTCTGCCGACCTGCTCCGAGTACGCCTATGTCGCGGTGGCGCGGCACGGACTGCGGCGAGGTGCGGGGCTGGCCCTGGCACGACTCGGGCGGTGTCATCCGATGTCTCAGGGAGGGTTTGACCCGGTGCCTTGAAGCAGATTGAAGGTCCCGAATTGCACAGCATTTATCATCACACCAGGTCTGCGCGAGGTTGGCGGGGCTCAAAGGTTCTCAGCAGGGAAAGACAGGAATACGACAACGTGGCAGAGTTCAAGAACCCAAATAGCCAAGGCGCTCCGCAGGACAATCGTCCACTGCTCATCATCATGACGGTGATGGTGGTGGTCTTCTTTGTACTGCAGTTCTACCGGGCGAAGCATAATCCACAGACTGCCTCGCCGAATGGGGCGGCACAGACGCAGGCCCAGAGTGCGCAGCCGACTCCTACCGTTGCGGCGACCGTTGCAGGGCAGAGTATTCAGGTTCCGGCGGTGCAGCCGGTGGTGGCGGCAGCCGAATCAACGACGACCGTGGAGAACGAGCTCTATAAGATCACCTTCTCTAACCGGGGCGCACAGGCTACGAGCTGGATTTTGAAGAGGTACAAAGACAGCTATGGTCAGCCGCTGGACCTGGTGCATACGCAGGCTGCGGAGGGTATTGGATATCCGCTTTCGCTCTACACCTATGATCCGGCGCTGACAGCAAACCTTGCGAAGGCGCTTTACCTGCCTTCTGCGACCGGGAACCTTACGGCACCGGCGCAGCTTAGCTTCCACTTCGTCTCCGGCGAGTATGACGTGACAAAGATGTTCTCCTTCGATGACAGCTATGTGCTGCATGCCGACACCGTAGTGCTGCGCAATGGGGCGCCGATCCGGGCGTTGTTGAGCTGGCCCGGAGGGTTTGGAGACCAGGAGGATGCGCGGGCGTATGCGGCTTCGCAGGTGGACTACTCGCAGGAGCAGAGCGAGAAGCATCTGGCGGTTGGCAAGGTGACGGGGGGCAAGACGCTGAACGGAAGCTTCGATTGGGCGGGTGTGTCGGACCTTTACTTTGCGGCTATCTTTCTACCGGACTCGCCGGACTCGGCCACTGTGGCGACCCTGGACAGTGAGCTGATGGTCCCGAAGGCGGACCGGCATAACGGGTTAGGGCATGGGGTTCCTGTCGCGCCGAAGGGCGATCCGGCAAAGGACGAGGCCAAGGTACCGATCCTGGGTGCGGCTGTGGGCGACCTCTCCGGACACACGCGAGCGCGAATGTTCGTGGGGCCGAAGGCTGTGGATGTGCTGCGCAATGTGCGAGGCAATGGATCGAACGCGACGCTCGAGCCGCTGCTCGATTTCGGATTTTTCGGGATTATCGGGAAGTACCTGTTTCTGGCGCTGCTGACGATCCACAAGTACATGACGCAGAACTGGGGATGGTGCATCATTGTGCTGACGGTGTTGATCAACTTGCTGATTCTGCCGCTGCGCGTGAAGACGATGCAGTCCGCGCTGAAGATGCAGCGGATCCAGCCGCAGATGGACGTGATCAAGGCCAAGTATAAGAATCTCAAGGTCACCGACCCGAAGCGCAATGACATGAATGCGGAGATCATGCAGCTCCAGAAGGACAATGGAGTGAACATGTTCGGCGGATGCATTCCAACCTTGATCCAGATGCCGCTTTTATTTGCATTTTTCGGCATGCTACCCAAGGTCGTGGAGCTTCGGCAGGCGCACTGGGGTTGGATCCCGGACCTTTCAGCGGCTGACCCGTGGCACCTGCTTCCGGCGCTGATGGTGGTGAGTCAGTTTTTGGTGCAGTGGTATACGCCTTCGCCCGGGGTGGACCCACAGCAGCAGAAGATGATGGCGTTCATGATGCCCGTTTTTTCGGGGTACATGACATGGAATTATTCGGCTGGTCTGGCGATTTACTGGTCGGTAGGAAACCTGATCTCGATTGCGACGCAGATGGTGATGAACAGGACATCGATCGGGAAAGAGATGCGTCAGATTGCGGAGAAGCGGGCGCGGCGCAAAACGGGAATGGGCGTTGGGAATAAGCCGAAGACGATTCAGGGTAAGACGGTTCGGAGATGAGACATGTCTTGCCTGTCGGGTCCACTGCGCGTGAGGCGGCCACTCCGTGATGGGTGTTGGGCTTCGCGTGGTCCGAGCGTTGCTCAGGATGAAAGTCTGTGCCGACAAACGAGAAGCGACGCAAAGCCGAGAACCGCACAAAGTGCTCAGAAGTGGTAGGCGACGCCGGCGGAGTAGCCATACGGCGTAAGACCGTGCGGGGGGAAGTTGGGCCAACGCTGGTACTCAAAGTCGAACAGACGCACGTTGATGTGGCGGGTGGCGCGAAGATCAAGGCCTCCGCCAAGGGCGTAGGTAAGGTATGACTCGGACGAGGCGACCAGGTAGTAGCCGACCTGGTAGTTGATGGTTCCCCGGCCGATGGTGGCCTTGGCGTAGGGGTCGAACGGACCGCGATGGAAGACGTAGCGTGGTCCGACGAGCAGATGGTTTTCGCCGATATCGTGCGGGGTTTTGATGCTTGCGTCGCGGTAGAGCAGTTCAACGCCGAGATGCTTGGTGAAGTCGATGTCGCCGTAGACGCCAAGTCCTTCTTCGTGGCCGGTGTTGTCATCAAGCGTGAAGGCCGAGCCAAGGACACCAACCTGGATGTTGGCACGTTTGCTTGCGGTGTAGGTGGCCTGAGCGAAGAGTGAAGGCACAAAATTGAGAAAAAACGTGATGTAAAGGAGGTTCTTCAGCATTGCAGTCTTCCCCGGTTTCTTTACGGTCATCTGTGGCAAAAAGACCATCCTCGTTTGAACTCTTTTTCTGAGTAATAGTTCTCTGATGCTGGTTCTAAATGTGAAGGCGCGACCGCCCAATGGGCCGGGACAAGACAGGACAACGCTGAGAGCGGGCGAGCCCTTCGAAGGAGCAGCTTATTGGAAACAGAGTCCCTGGGGCAATACCACTTCGGTTAATCGGCGAGCGATGGGGAAGCACGAGGATTACTTTCCGATGCAGAAGCTGGAGAAGATCAGGTTGAGGATTGCCTGGTTGCTGGTAGCGCCGGTGAGCTCGTCAAGGGCGGCGAGGGCTGCGTAGAGATCGAGCAGGAGCAGTTCATGCGGGAGATGGTTGGCGGCACCCTGAGAGGCTGCGGTGAGTGCGCTAACGGCGGACTGGACGGCCTGCTGCTGGCGGAGGTTGGTGAGGAGCGGAGTCTCGGGTGCTGGACTGGACTGGGTGATGGCGCGAAGGATGGCCCGCTTCAGGAGTTCGATGCCTTGTCCAGTGAGGGCGCTGGTGAGAATGGCTCCTGAAGCAATCGGGGCATGGGGCGTGAGGAGATCGGACTTGTTCAGGATGAGAAGATGGGGACGGGTGGGGTCTGGCGGTTGATCTTTCAGTTCCGTGTCCGTCGCGTCTATGACGTGGAGGATAAGGTCGGCTTCTGCGATCGTGGTGTGGGTGCGGGCGATTCCCTGCCGTTCCGCTTCGCCTTCCGGGCCGATGGGTAGCGCACGGAGGCCGGCAGTGTCGACGAGGTGGACCGGGATGCCGTCGAGGGCGAAGGTTTCCGAGAGGGCGTCGCGTGTGGTGCCGGGCTGCGGGGTGACGATGGCGCGGTCCCGTCCCAGGAGGCGATTGAAGAGGGAGGATTTGCCAGCGTTGGGGCGGCCGATGAGGGCGATGGTCAGCCCTTCCCGGAGAATGCGACCGTAGAGGAAGGTTGCGGATAGGGCTTCGAGCGGAGTGAGGATGGTCTGGACGCGGGTGAGGATGATTTGGTCGGGCAAAAGATCGATGTCATCCTCTGCAAAATCGACTCCGGCTTCCAAGGCGGCGATGAGAGCGATGAGTGACTGTTTGTGCGCCGTAACGGTGCGGGAGAGTGAGCCGCCGAGCTGGGCGGCGGCGGTGCGGGCCTGGTGGAGGGTGCTGGCGGCGATAAGGTCGTGGACGGCTTCTGCCTGGGTAAGATCGAGGCGGCCGGCGAGGAAGGCGCGCTGGGTGAACTCGCCGGGGGCGGCGAGGTGAGCGCCATGAGCGAGACAGGCGCGGACGAGCGTGTCGAGCAGGATGGGAGCAGCGTGGCAGGCGATCTCGACGACGTCCTGGGTGGTGTAGGAGCGGGGAGCGAGGAAGAGCGTCACGAGGGCTTCGTCCAGCACGCGTTCTGGGTTGGTGGGATCGAGAACATGGGCGAGGCGGGCCTTGGCGTGAGCGAGCGGGGATTGCAGGCGCAGCAAAGATGTGGCGATCAGAACGGCTTCAGGGCCGGAGAGGCGGACTATGCCTATGCCGCCGCGTCCCGGCGGGGTTGAGATGGCGACGATAGTGTCGGTCTGGTCAATCATCCAGAAGCCTGCATGTTAGTACGGTACGTGATCGGGGTGATTAGGATGGGGGGATGGCAATGTGCTTTTCTCCGGCGGCGGTGAAGTTTCTGCGTGGGTTGAAGCGGAACAATGATCGTGAATGGTTCAATGCGCGGAAGGATGTGTATGAACGAGAGCTGAAGGCTCCCATGCTGGCATTGATCGAGGAGATCAACGGGCAGCTGGAGAGCGTGGGGCCGGAGTTTGTGCGTGAGCCGGCGAAGTGCATGATGCGGATCTATCGGGATATCCGGTTCAGCAACGACAAGCGGCCTTACAAGACGCAGATGGCGGCATGGTGGGCTCGGCGGGGTATGGAGAAGACCTCCGGGGGTGGGTTTTATTTTCATGTCAGCGCGACTGAGGTGACCATTGCGGCGGGCGTCTATATGCCGGAACGGGAACAGACGCTGGCGATCCGGCGGCATCTGCTGGAGCATCACGAGGAGATGCGGGCTATGCTCAAGAAGCTGGGTGGGGGCAAGCGGCCGATGACGGCGTTCGATGGGATGAAGCTGACGCGGGCTCCGAAAGGATTTCCGGCCGATCATCCGGCGCTGGATCTGATCCTGCAGCGGCAGTGGGGAGTGAGTGCGACGCTGCCCGCGAAGGCGGCGCTGGAGCCTGATTTGGCAGATGAGGTGGCGGCGCGCTTTCGGTTGGCGTTGCCTCTGGTGACTCTGCTGAATGCACCGCTCACGGGACGTTCGCAATCCCCTTTGTTCTAGAGGGTTATCTTTCGGTGCGTACAGCTGGAGCACTGTTTTTCCCTGGAAACGTGCTTAAAAGCGAACAAGATGAGACAAAAACTGAAAAACCTGTGGAAACTAGGGAAATGCGGTTGACAAAGCCTAGGGAAGAGTCGAAGGTGGATTGCGGTACAGTTCCCGGAACGAGTCTTAAACCCGCATAAATAGAGGCGATTTCGTTTTCTCTGTAGGGTGGAATGGGTCTTGGTTCGGTCTTTGGGCTCTGTACGACGCAACATAAAATCTTGAAGAGAACGAAGGAGTCACAACATGGCAAAGGGTATGACAAAGACCGCGCTGGTTCGCGCGATGGCAGAGAAGATGGAGTTGACGAACAAGCAGACCTCGACCTTTCTGGAGATGCTGGCTGAGACGGCTGTGAAGGAAACGAAGAAGAACGGGGAGTTCACGATTCCCGGCATCGGCAAGCTGGTGAAGGCGGAGCGCAAGGCGCGGTTGGGCCGCAACCCGCAGACGGGTGAGACGATCAAGATCAAGGCGAAGACCGTGGTCAAGTTCCGCGTGGCGAAGACCGCGAAGGACACGATCGCTCCGCCGAAAAAGTAGTTCCTTTCAGGACGACTACTTCCAAGACGAGCAAGGGCCAGACCCGAGGCGGGTTTGGCCCTTTGTTGGATGGACTCCTCTCGCAGCCAGAGTTCGATGGGTTGGGCAGATGGCTACGGCACCGGTTTTGGGATGATGGCGCGGGTAATGAGCGAAAGGCCGAAGCTGACGATGACGCTTTGAATGAGGAGCGCGGCGTTGTAACGCCAGCCGGCGACGAGGAAGGCGAGCGCGACTCCCCACATGTAGATTTCCCCCAGGAACGCCTGAGGCCAATGCGGAGTTCGCCCAGAGGCTGCGACGAGAGGCCGGAGGGCTGGAATGAAGCTTGGGACGAGAGCCTTGTAAGCCAGATAGGGAGCGCCTAAGTTCTGGGTGAGAAAGGCTTCCTCTCCGAGGACGAGGCGGATCTGCATGAAGGCGATGAGGATGATTGTGAAGATGGCTCCGGAGCGGGGCATCAGCAGGGCCAAAGCAACGGTGTGGAGGAAGGTGCCGAGGTAGAGTGGGTTGCGAAGGCGGCGGTATGGGCCGTCGGCCACGACGCCGGCGTGCATGGCTCCGTCCTGGACGATGTTGGCCCCCAGGTATGCGGAACCCCAGGTGCGAAGGGCGGCTGCGGCGAAGGCGAAGAGGATTCCGAGGTTCAGGAAGAGATCGAAGGTCTGGCCGATGTTGAGGACCGTAATACGGGCGAGCCAAGCAGCAAGAATGCCCCAGAGGTGAGCGTTGGGACCGGTCGGGTCGATATGCAGGACGAGGTTCCACGGGGCCCAGAAGCCCAGCGCGAAGACGATGGTGTGAAGCAGGTAGCGGATGCGGAATTCAAAGGGGGAGGCTTTCAAGCTGTGTCATCCACGGTCGTCGCTCTCGAGGGATTAAGGTCAATTGTGTTGCAGATTCCATCTTGTGACAAGGCCGTGAGCTACTCCTCGGGTTGGGCGTTGAGGGCGTCGAGGAGGGTATCGAAGTCCTCGAGGGAGGCGTATTCGATGATGACACGGCCTTTGCCTTTCTTGTCTTCCACTTTGACGCGGAGACCGAGGGCGCGTTGCAGGCGGATTTCGGCCTCGTGGACGTTGGCATCCTGTTTGGCCTCGGCGACGAGGGCCTTTTCATGCCTGGTGGGTTTGGTCTCCGGGTGGATGAGGTGGCTGATGTAGGTTTCGGTTTGGCGCACCGACATGGCGAGAGCGACAACCTTTTGTGCGGCAGCGGTGATCTGGTCTGGCGTTTCAAGGCTGAGGAGGGTGCGGGCGTGGCCGAAGGTGAGCTCGCCGACCTCCACGCGCTGCTGGACGGGCTCCGGAAGCTTCATGAGGCGGAGGAAGTTGCCGATGGAGGCGCGGTCTTTGCCGGTGCGCAGCGCCATCTGCTCCTGGGTCATGTTGAAGTCCATGGCGAGGCGATGGAAGGCGCGGGCCTGCTCCATCGGGTTGAGGTCGGCGCGCTGGAGGTTTTCGACGATGGTCATCTCCATGGCTTGCTCGTCGGAGACCTCACGGACGATGGCGGGGATAGTGGCTTTGCCGGCTTGCTTGGAGGCGATGAGCCGTCGCTCTCCCGTGATGAGCTGGAAGCGGCCAGCGGAGATGTTGCGGACGACGATGGGTTGCACTACTCCGGAGGCGGCGATCGATTGGGAGAGCTCGGTGATCTTCTCGGGATCGAAGGAGGTGCGGGTCTGGAAGGGATTGCGGTCGATGGTCTCGACCGGGATTTCAAGGGGCTTTCCAGTAGGGGGCTCGGCTGCGGCTGCGAGGTTGACGGATTGGCGGGGCAGGAGGGTTTCTAGACCCTTGCCGAGGGCGCGGCGGACGGGGGCGGACTGGCTCATAGGGTTTGTCCTGTGGGGGAAGGTTGACGTGAGAGGAGTTCGCGGGCGAGCTCGCGGTACGCTTCGGCTCCGCGCGATTTTGGGTCGTAGAGGGCGACGGGAAGGCCGTGGGAGGGGGCTTCTGCGAGACGCACATTGCGGGGGATGGTGGTTTTCAAGAGCTTTTCGCCGAAGAACTCTTTCAGGTTCTGTGTGACCTGCTGGGACAGGTTGGTGCGGTCGTCATACATGGTGAGGAGGACGCCTTCGAGTGCGAGGCCGGGGTTGAAGGCTTGGGCAACGCGGTCGAGAGTTCCGATGAGCTCGGAGATGCCTTCCAGGGCAAAGTATTCGGCTTGAAGCGGCACGAGGAGACCATCGGCGGCGACGAGAGCGTTGAGGGTGAGAAGGTCGAGGGCTGGGGGGCAATCCAGCAGGATGAAGGCGAAAGGCATGGGGAGGGCGGCGATGGCCTCTTTGAGACGGAACTCCCGGCGGTCTTCCGAGACGAGCTCGAGATTGGCTCCTATGAGGTTTTTGCTTCCGGGAACAAGGGTGAGGTTTTCGATCGGAGTAGAGAGCATGGCTTCGGCGAGAGTAGTGGGGCCAAGGAGAACTTCATAGATGGAGAGGCGCTGAGGCTCGTCATCTTTCTGGCGGCGAAAGCCAAGCCCTCCCGTGGTGTTGGCCTGAGGATCGTTGTCAATGAGGAGGACGGGGTGGCCTTCGAGGGCGAGGCTGGCGGCGAGGTTGATGGCAGTGGTGGTTTTGCCGACGCCGCCTTTCTGATTGACGATCGCGATGACGCGGGGCGGCGTCTCGGGCTGAGCAGGCGTTGACATAGGTTGGTATCAGCGTACGTGGTGGGGTGGTGGGGTGCAATGGTGGTTTTATGGATTGTTCCACGTTGAACAATTTGGCTATGTCATTCAAAAGGAACGGTTTACTGTGAATCGGAGGAGTCAGGATGGTGCTCGTGGTGAGGCTTTTTGTGGTGAAAGTCTATCTTGCACGAGGTTTTTCGCTGGAGTAAATCCACAATCCGCTGGTTTGCGTCAGGCGAGGTGGAGAATGCGGTCTTTGGAGTTCGGGATGGGGATGCCGACCGGGGTTTCTGACGCGCGTGTGGTGAGGCAGGCTACCTGGCCCGTGGGGTTGAGACGAGTTCGGGCGAGGGTGAGTGCCAGGATGGGATCGTCTACGGCGCGGAGGGTGACGATGTCGAAGAGACGGCTGACGGGGAGGGTTTCTACGCGGCCGGACCAGACTTCGGTCTGGAGGGCCAAAGTGCGGACTACTTCGCGAAGGAAGGTGGACTTTTTGGTTTGCGATTCGGCCAGGGTGACTTTGAGGTTCGGGAGGGCGAGTTGGATGGGAAGGCCGGGGAAGCCTGCGCCGGAGCCGAGGTCGAGGAGGGTCTGGGCGGGGGGAAGATGGCGTGCGGCGAAGAGCGACTCGCCGAAGTGGCGCCGCACGATCTCTTCAGGATCTCGGATGGCAGTGAGGTTGATGCGGGCGTTCCATTTTAGGAGTAGGTCGAGGTATTGAGAGAGTTGGTCAAGGAGGAGTGGAGTTGGGGTTGGATAGTAAGGGGTGAGGAGGGTGGCTATGGCGGTGTGGGGGAGGGTGGGCATGATGTAGGGAGAACGTGCAACAGCAAATATCAATGCAGTGCGGTTGCGACTTCATCACAGAGGGAGTTTAGCTGGCGACGGAGGTGAGGATGGCGCGGGGTGTCCAGGTTTTGGCTTCGGCGAGGAAGCGGGTGAAGATGGCTTGAGAGACGGGGTCGGTGGAGAAGGTGCGTTCGGGGTGCCACTGGATGCCGAGGACAAAGTGGGATGGATCGGAGGGGGTGCCGGAGTTGTGCTGGCCGCCTTCGATGGCTTCAACGACTCCGTCCTGAGGGGAACGGGCCACGACCTGGAGACCGTCGCCAGGTATTCCCACGGCCTGATGGTGAGAGGAGTTGATGGGAATGCGGCTGGTTTCTGGCAGAGACGTCTCGCTGGTGATCGATGCCAGGAGCGAGTTTGGGGCGATTTCAATGGTGTGGGCGATACCTACACTGGAGCCGGCGGAGTGGTTGGTGGGGAGCGGGGTTAGATCCTGTACGAGAGTGCCGGAGCGCCAGACATTGAGGATCTGGCAGCCGAAGCAGACGGCCAGGATGGGTTTGTAGAGGTTGTGTGCGTCCTGAAGGAGGAGTTCGTCTACATTTTCCCGGGGCAGATCGGCTGGGGCGGTTGCTGGGTCTGGGGTTTGACCGTATTTGGCGGGGGTGACGTCGGCGGGGCTGCCGGGGAGGAGGATGGCCTGGCAGGTGTTGGCGAGCTCGGCGATTTCGCGTGGGGTGAGGGTAAGGGGGACGGGGATGGGCTCGCCTCCGGACCGGCGAACGGCTTCGGCATAGGCGGGCCAGTTGCGGTCGTTGTATTCGCGGTTTGAGGAGGTGGGAATGGGAATGGCGATGCGAGCTGGCATGGGTTGATTGTAGCCGGGTTGAGGTTGGAGGCGAATTGTTCCACGTGGAACAATTTGTAACAAAAGATTGGCATATTGTTCCACGTGGAACAATTGTCAGTCCTCAAAACTTTGCGACCATCCAGAGGCCGGCGACCATGAGGGCGCAGCCGGCCAAGCGGGCGGGTGAGGCGGCGTGCTGGCGGAAGCCAAGCCAGCCAAGTTGATCCAGCAGAACTGACGTTGCGAGCGAGGCGGTGACCGTGAGGCCGGTGAAGACGCCGGAGCCGAGTTTCTGGGCCAGCGTAAGGCCGGCGAGGGTGGAAATTAAGCTGATAAGGCCGCCGAACCAGGCCCAAATCCTGACCTCGGCCAGCTGGCTTGTGGAGGGGAAGGCCTGGCGCAAGACAAGTTGAGCGGAGAGCAGACCCAGGAGGCCGCTGGCGTAGACGAAGAGGGCGGCCCAGAGTGGGGAGGCGAGCTGGCGGTTGAGCTCGGCGTTGGCTCCGGCCTGGATGGGATTGGCGGCGCCAGAAAGAATGGCGATGAGGGAAGCGAAGAGGCTCATGCCGCCTTGGATGCGAAGGGCGGGGGACGGGGGACGGATGCGCAATTGGCATTGCTGCCGTAAGGACCCAAGGCTGATCCACTGTTGACGTAGAAAAAGCAGAATCAGGGTTGGCTGGAGGCTAGTTTGCCTCGGGCTTTTGGGCTGCGAGAACGGAGAGGGTCTCGACGGGCCCTTGCTGGGGACGAGCTTGAGGCCTAGCTGCTCCTGGACTGCCGAGAAGATGGCGGGGGCGTCTGAGTTCTCGCTGTTTGCGGCGGTCTCTTCCGTGCGATAGTGCAGGGCGATGTCGTAGGAGCCGGTGAGGCCTGTGGCGTCGCGGACCGGTTTGCCGAGAGCGTTGGCGAGCTGGCTGATCATCGAGTGCAGGGCGACGCCGGTTCCGTCATAGCTGCCAAGCCCCCAGGCGGCAAAGCCTTTTCTGTATTTTTCCGGCGACAGCCTTCTTTCCTCGTCGGACGGAGCGTCGATGGAGGTCGTCGGCTTGAGTTTAGAGCCGCTTCTGTCGACCACCAGGTCATACAGGGGCAGGATCCTGGTTTCGGAGCGAGTCTGGAGCTTGAAGCGGTCGATGAGGAGCTTTTGTAGCATGGCGCGACGCTGGGCAGTGCTGAGCTTCGTGAAGGCCGCTCCGTCCTCCGCGCTCACCTTGGCGGTGAGATCGAAGGTGGTGCCGGGCATCCATCCGCTGAGGCCGGAGACTTGATAGGGCTTGAGGTCCCATGCGGAGCAGATCATCTGCTCGAGTGTGAGGTTCACGAGGCTTTCACCGTCCGGGGTGATCTGCCAGCGCATGTTGTGGTCTTCGGCGGGATGCGGCTTGATGAGGGCGACATCCCAGTCGGGGAGCGGCCCAGAGGATGCTGGTTGGTTGCCGCGGTCTACGTCCGACATGGAGGGGAGTTGGGCTCGCAGGGGCGAGAGCGTCAAGGTAAGGACAAAGAGGCCGGCGAGGACACTTCTCAGGGGCAGGCTTTTCATTAAGGCGGCTTTCCGGAACAAGTCTTGAGGTCTTTTTCTCTTGTTTTGAAAGACGGATTGCAGGGGCAGATAGGGAGCAGGATGTGCCGGTGGGTTATGCCGGGGTGTCGAGATGGAAGGACTCGAGGTAGGGCTCGATCGGGTAATGCTTTTCCTTCCAGGCTTCGAGGCCGCCATGGAGGAACCTTACTTTGTCGAAGCCGAGGGCGACGGCTCTCCTCATGATCATGGTGGAGGTCTTATCCGAGGGGCAGGTGCAGTAGACGATGATGTCCCGGTTGTTGGCGAGGACTTCAGGATGTTCAAGGATCTCTCTGGGCGAGATCCTGCGCGATCCGGGGATGATCTGGGAGTGGGCGAGCAGGTCCAAGGGGTGACGGACGTCGATTACCTGGACGGGATGGACGCGATCTCGATCTGCTGCGAAGAGGATGGCGTGGAGTTGGTCGGGCTCCATGCTGTGGGACTGGAAGAAGCGGCGGGTGTGCCTTCGCCTGACCCAGAGGGCAATTCCCAGGCAGAGGGCGAGGAATAGAAGCGCGAGTAGTGCATTCGGCAGGCTCATGAGGACTCCCTTCGCTTATGGATTGGAGGATGGGATGGCCGGGCGGATTCTTTTATAGAGGGGGGAATGGAGCTGCGGAATTTAAGACTGGAACGCAGTCCGTACAGGGATTGCGAGCAACATCTCAGGTGCGAGATGTTGGGGCACCCCGGATTGGTTAGCTGCGGGCGGGGCGGAGGCGGCGGTTGAGGGGTTCGGAGAAGAAGTGGGCGATGAGCCAGCCCAAGGGGGCGGTCAGGAGGAGGATGGTGAGGAACCAGAGGAGCAATGGGCCGGGAGAGTGGCCCGGCGCGCTGTGGGCCGCTCGGGCTAGATAGAGGTCTACGCCAGCTATGACCAGGAACTCGTGGGAGAGATAGACCTCATAAGAATGGCGGCCGAACCAGCGGATGGGAGCGGTGAGGCGGTGGCAGAATCCGGGGCGCTGGGCGCTGGTTAAGGAACGTAAGACGCTGGCCAGCATGACGAGGCAGACGCCCAACGGCAGGATGAGGTCGTCTGTGTCCGAGATGGCGATGCGGTGCATGACGGGGCGGAGCCATTGCCATCGGGGCCAGGCGATCATCCAGAGGAGGAGGAAGGCTCCAAGGATTTGGAGGGCGATGAGGGTTCTACGGTTCGGAAGGCGGGTTTGGAGGTGTGCCGTAAGGACGGCGGTGAGGCAGCCGAGGGCGATGGGGCTCATGCCACCGAGATAGGAGTTTTCGCGGGCGAGATCGGTGGTGTTCCAGAGGGTGCGGGCGAAGGCGCCCATGACGACGAAGGCCGCGAGGAGGGCGATCCACAGCATCCGGAGCAGCCTACGGGGCCAGAAGCCTCGTCTGTGGCGGAGGAAGAGGATGCAGGTGACGGGAAAGAGGAGGTAAAACATCTCTTCGATCGAAAGGGACCAGAGGACGGTCCAGCAGGCTGGGAGGTAGCCGTGGAGGACTTCGTAGTAGTTGAGGGTGAAGGTGAGGGCGCTGGCGAGGGCTCCGAAGAGGTGCTCGCGCGCGGGATTGATGGTGTAGGCGGGGAGCTTGGCTTCATGGAGGGCGGTCAGGACGGCCAGGAGCAGGAGCAGCGGTGGGCCGATGCGGGCGAAACGGATCTGGTAGAAGACGGCGGGTTTAAGTTCGGCAAGGGAGCCGAAGCGGCGGATGGAGGTGAAGGTGATGAGGAAGCCGGAGATGGCGAAGAAGATCGTCACGCCGTTGCCGCCTTGTTGCAGGAGGATGTGATTGAGGAAGGGACCGAGGGTGGCGCGGAGGGTGAGGTGCTCGAAGGAGAAGCGGATGGCGGTGTGGAGGAGGACGACGGCGAGGATGGAGAGGCCGCGGAGGAGGTCGATGGTATCAAAACGCGTGGTTGGCTCGGCCATCTGGAGATTCTAACGGCCTGTGTGCTGCCGGACGGGCCCGCTGCGCGGAGATGTCCTGCCGGACGGGCCCGCTACGCGCGGGGCGCCCACTTCGTGGGGTGTGATCTGGTCGCGGTGGACGGACGGTTGGGGGCCGAGCGTTGCTCGGCGGGTAAGCGCTGTTTTGCGAGTTATTGGATGAGCTTCAGGTAGTTGGGTTTGGCGGCGATAGTGCGGTAACGGAAGTTGCGGACGATGGCGGCGTCGCGGAGGAAGAAGAGCCCGGGCATCTGGGAGCCGTCGCCTTCAAAGTGGCCGATACCGTGTTTGAAGAGGGAGCCGCGGAGCCAGCCGTACCAGACGGCCGGGTTGACGAGGTGCCAGGCGGGGTTTTGCTGCGGGAGAGCGAAGGTAGGGGCGCGGTAGAGGGTGGCTTCGGGGTCGCTGATGCGCTCTACGGTTTGGAGGCCGTAAAAGTCGAAGTAATGACGGGCGAGCTCGGGGGTGGCGAGGTGGATGAAGACGGGGCGGACGTTGCGGGCGAGGAGCTGGGGTTGGAGCTCGGCGATATCCGCGACGGTCTGGCGGGCGAAGGGACAGCCGAAGTGGCGGAGGAAGATGAGGAGGATGGGAGTGGAGTGCGCGAGGGTGAGGAGGTCTGTGCCGGATTCGGTGCGGGCCGAGGCGAGGAGGCAGGCGAGCGAGTCGTCGGGTTGAGGGGTGGCGGTCGTGAGTGCGGCCATGCGTTTGCCTTAGGCGGGTAGTGTATGCCCTGGGCGGGATGGGAGAAAGGAGAAAGACGGAGAGGGGATTCCGGGAACGGGAATCTGCGGGTTTGGTGAGGATCTTGGGGCTGGTTTGAGAGGGATCGGATGCAATACTGGCCGGGCCTTTACAGAGGCTGGTTCGCGCAGGGCTTGAGGAACCGAGGGAGTCGAGTTTCGCCCTGAAAAGCGAAACGCCTCGGGGCTGCAACCCCGAGGCGATTTTCTCTGTAGAGGAGGTGATGGTCATGAGGCCTGTAAAGGTTCCATGAGACCTGTAAAGGTTAAGTGGGGCAAGCTTTCGATAGAAGTGCCGAGTGAGCTTATGCTCATTCTTCTGGCGAAAGCCTGGTTATTGCATCTGTTGATGTGATAGCCAGCATTACCGCTCCGATCCGGTATCAGCCCGGGTCGGGGCTTCTTATTGCTTATCGACAGCTAATGCTGGTTGATGAGGAATGTCAAGGTTCACTTCGTGACGTGTATTGGGCTTCGCTCGGTCCGAGCGTTGCTCGGCACGAAGAGGCGATGTTAGTCCGTGCTGTGCTGCATGTAGAGGGTGGTGATGGCTTCGAAGAGCCGCTGGGTGAGGGATTCGGCGTCGCGGGTGGTGAGGCCAAGGGTGGGGAGCGGCTCGCCGATGACGATCTTCAGCGGGCGCGGGGTGAGGTGGTAGACGTGGATGGGGAGCAGCTGGTAGGTGCCGATGAGGGCAATTGGGACGAGCGGGACCTGCGCCTTGATGGCCATGAAGGCGGCTCCCGACTGGAAGGGTGTGGTGATGCCGTGTGCAGCGCGGCCTCCTTCGGGGAAGATCAAGAGGGGCAGTCCGGATTTGAGGGTTTTGACGCCGCGCAGGAGACCGGCGATGGCGGAACGGGGGGACTGGGCGTCGATGGGGACCTGGCCGGAGCGGTTGAGGTACCAGCCGATGAACGGAGCTTTCCAGAGGGATTGTTTGGCGAGGATGCGGAACTGGAAGGGGAGCTTGGCGAAGAGAACGGGAGTGTCGTAGTAGCTGAGGTGGTTGGAGGCGTAGACGGCGACGTTGTGGAGGCGGAGGCGCTCGCGGTGAAGAAGGGTGACGGGTGAGAGGGCGATCCAGAGGAGGACGTTGGCCCAGGCGCGGGCGATGGCGTGCTGCTGGCGGCCGGATCGATCCCAGAGAGCGCAGAGGAGGGCGACCGAGCCGAAGGCGGCGGTGGCAAGGGCGATGAGCGGGAGCAGGAGGAGGTAGGTAAGCCAGCGGAGGGCGGGCTTTCTCGAGAGTTCGGTCATGCGGGTGAGTCTTCGAGAGCGAGGGCACGGATTTCTCCGACTAAATAGACGGAGCCGGTGGCGATGATGAGGCCATGCGGCGGGGTGATCTGGCGTGCTTGCGCGAGGGCCGCTGCAAGGTGCGGGGCGGCGTGTGCGGGGATGGAAAGGGCGTGGGCGGCGGCAAGGAGGTCATGGACGTCAGCGGCGCGGGGGTTGGCGATGGGGGCGAGAAGGAGATGGTCGTGGCGGCGGTTGGGGTCGGCGTCTGTGGAGGAATCGAAGAGGGGAAAGAGGATGCGCGACATCTCTACGAGATTCTTGTCGCGGAGGCAGGAGAAGATGAGGGTTCGGGGCTGGGAAGCGGGGAGTGCGGCGATGGCGGAACGGAGCGTCCAGGCTCCGGCGGGGTTGTGGGCTACATCGAGGAGGAGGTTGGGGGCGAGAAATTCCAGACGAGCGGGCCAGGTGGTGTTGCGGATTCCGGCTTCGATGGACGAGTTTGAGATTTCGTAACTAAAGCGGTTGCTTGTTTGCGGGGCGTCTATGGCGCTGCCGTTTAGATTGTAACCAGTTTGGTTGCCTGTTGGATTGGTGGGCTTTCGGAGCTCGATGGCGGCGGCGATCGCGAGGGCAATGTTGCGTTGTTGGTGGGTGCCGGGGAGTGGAGAGTCGACTTGAAGGAGGCCGCCCGTGGGGAGGTTGAGGGTGTAGTGGTTGGGGGGAAGAGGTTGGACCCACATATCAGACGCGAGATGTGGGGCGCCCGGATTTTTCTCTGGGTTTGTATCTTGCGAGCGGGTGGGTGGGGGGGATGTAGTCGGCGGCTGTTGATGGCGTGGACGTTGAGGGCGGTGGCGGCCACGCCGATGGCCTGGTTGGCCTCAGGGAGTTGGGGGAGGGTGATGAGGGTGCCGTTCTCACGGAGGATACCGCACTTTTCTGCCGTGATCTGGGCGATGGTGTCGCCGAGATAATCCTGATGGTCCAGGGCTATGTCCGTGACGATGGAGAGGATGGGGGCGACGACATTGGTGGCATCAAGGCGGCCTCCGAGGCCTACTTCGAGGACGGCGACCTGGGCTTGCTGCTGGGCGTAGTAGAGGAAGGCAATGGCGGTAAGGCGCTCGAAGAAGCTAGGCGGATGCGGGAGGTCGCCGGAGTGGACGAGGGTTTGGGCCTGTTGCTCGACCTGGGCGTAGAGGTCCGCGAAGGTGGCTTCGGGGATCTCGGCGAGGAGGAGTGGGCCGTCGGAGCCGGGGTACTGGCTTTGCGAGCCGTACTCCGAGGGCAGGATGGGGTGGGCCAGCTGGATGCGCTCGGTGACGCGGATGAGGTGGGGGCTGGTGTAGAGGGCAGTGCGATAGCCGGCGGCCGTGAGGATGGAGGCCAATGTGGCGGCGGTAGACCCCTTGCCGTTGGTGCCGGCGATGAGGATGGCGGGGACGGCGTGCTGGGGGTTGCCGAGCGCGGCGAGAAGGCGGCGCATGTGGGCTAGATCGAACTTGCGGCGGGGCGTGCCGGAGTCTTTTGGCGGGGGGAGTTCTGGGCCTAGGCCTTGGAGGTGGTGGAGGGCTTCGGCGTAGGTCATGGGGGTTATTTTACGTGGGTTCCGAAGGTACTGTGACGAGTGTTCGGGAGATTGGCCAAGGGTGCAGCAGGGGGGTGAGAGGTCGCCGATGAAGCGTACAGATGTCACTGGGTGAAGGAAAGCCCGGCAGACGCGAGGAGAGAAAACGATGATGGATCTGTTTATTCTGTTTGGCTACATGGCGATCGTGCTGGCGCCTTGCGTGGTTGGGCTTCACATCAGCGCAAACGATGGGCCGGTGGACGCGGCTTAGCTTTTGCGAAAACGAAAGGAGGCAGGACGGGGATGAAGCTTCCCGTCCTGCCTCCTTTTTTGTGAACAGATTTGTCCTGCCGGACGGGCCCACTGCGCGTGGGGCGGTCACTTCGTGACTTGTACTGGACTTCGCGTGGGCCTTCCGTTGGTCGGCTTGGGAGGCTGTGGCGACCAACGGGAGAACTGCGCGAAGCCGAGAACGGTACGAAGTACCCGGACGGGCCCACTGCGCGTGGGGCGGTCATTTCGTGACTTGTACTGGGCTTCGCGTAGGCCTTCCGTTGGTCGGCTTGCAGGTCTGTGACGACCAACAGCGCCTCACTTTGTTCGGCTTCAGGCTGCTGCGGCGGCTTCTATCTCAGGCGTGAAAGTCGCCAGGAGGTCTTCGCGGGTGCTCTTGCCCTGGTCGATGGCGCTGGTGCCGCCGGCGAGGACGAAGGTGACATCCGTGATGCCGATGAAGCCGAGGATTTGCTTGATGTAGGCGGTTTCGACGTTGTACGACTCGGCAAAGGCTCCGGGGGTGTAGAGGCCCGCAGAAGCTACGATGACGGTGGCCTTCTTGTTCTTGAGCAGGCCTTCATAACTGGTGGTGAAGGTGACGTTGACGCGGACGATGTGGTCGATCCAGGCCTTGAGGATGGCGGGCGTGGAGAAGTTGTACATGGGGGTGCCGATGACGATGTGGTCGGCTGCCTGGAGCTCCGCGATGAGGGTGTTGGAGATGGCAAGGGCTTTTTTCATCTCGGGCGAGTGCTGCTCTTCCGGGGTGTAAGCTCCGGCGATCCAGGGGAGATCGACGAAGGGGAGTTCGGTCTTGGTGAGGTCGCGGGTGACAACTGCGGCGCCGGAGTGGGTCTGTTGGAACTTGGCGACGAAGTTGGCGGTGAGAGCGCGGGAGACGCTGTAATCGCCGCGTGGGCTGGCTTGGATGACGAGAAGAGCTGACATAGGAGACCTCGGGGGTAGATCAATGTTGAAACATGCTTATTGCCTGCAGTGTAGATGGAGTGGTGGAGGCGGAGGATGCAGGAATGTGAAAGGAGCACCCGAATTTAGGCAGGGGCATCCAAAAGGAGATGAAGACAACAGCGGTTGGCACAAACGGCGTGCAGTTAACGAGGTACGGGCTGGTGAACTGTTACCTGGTCCGGGAAGCGGATGGATTTACTTTGGTCGATACGGGGCTGGCGGGATCCGAGGATGCGATCCTGGCCGCCGCGGGCGAGGATGGCGGCGCTATCCGGCGCATTCTGCTGACGCATGCGCATGTGGATCATGTGGGCTCGGTGGACGGGCTGAAGGGGCGGCTGGGCGGGGTCGAGATCGCGACGAGCGAACGGAGTCTGCCGCTGCTGCAGAAGCCGCCGGACAAGTCGCTCCGTGCCGGAGAGGCGAAGGGAAAGATACGGGGAGGGCTGCCGGGGATTGTGAGTCCGGTGACGCATTTGATTGAAGATGGAGAGCTGTATGGGTCGCTGCGCTGTCTTGCGACGCCGGGGCACATCCCGGGCCATTTCTCTTTTTTGGATGAGCGGGATGGGACGCTGTATGCCGGGGATGCGCTGGTGGGGGTGGGGCGACTGGCGGTGAGCGGGTTTGCTCCGTGGTACTTCCCGCTGCCGAACGTGGCGACCTGGAGTAAGGCGACGGCGGTGGCGAGCGCGAGGAGGCTGGCGGAGTTGCCGATTGAGCGGTTTGCGTGTGGGCACGGAGGCGTGAAGATGGGTGGGTTGGAGGCTTTGCGGGGGGCGATCGGAAAGGCGGCTCGCTAAGGCGATGTCCTGCCGGAGGGCCCGCTGCGCCTTCATCCAAGAGACACGGGCGGTCACTTCGTGACATGTGATCTGATCCCGGTGGTTTGAGCGGCTTTGATCCGGACGTTTTCCGGCTCGGTGGGTCAGGAACGCCAGTGGAGGGTGACCGGGCCGGTGAGCGGGTGGGCTGCTGGATCGTCCTGGGTGTGGTTCAGGCGGGCTTGTTTGAGG
Source organism: uncultured Granulicella sp. (assembly GCA_964282815.2). Classification (GTDB taxonomy): domain Bacteria; phylum Acidobacteriota; class Terriglobia; order Terriglobales; family Acidobacteriaceae; genus Edaphobacter. The sequence goes on along the minus strand of CBDIOH010000007.1, from coordinate 1,200,357 downwards.
GCGAAGTACCATTTGGCGGGCTTGTCGGCGTCGTCAATGAGCATGAGAGCGGGACGGAAACGAAGGCCCTGGGCTTGCTCGATCATGGTTTGCTGGTCCTGCCTGACAAAACGCGCACCAAAAAACTTTGCGACGGCAGGCACGAAGGGGACGTTGTAGAAGACGTTCCAGGCGGCGAAGACGTCGATGCGGCAGGTAGAGGGAGTGATGGGAGTTACTGTGGTCAGACTACTGAACCACTTATTGCCGGCGCGAATGGTTTCATAACGGCGATTGGGGAGGACGAAGTCGATGGTGGTGGTGATCGGTTCGCCATAGACGCCTAACAGCTTATAGGGCGCAGAATTTGCCGAAGGCGTATGCGATGACATGCGAAAGCCTTGCGGAATGGGCTCGAAGTGCTTGGTCTTCTCGTGAATGCTGGCCGCGGAGCGCCACCACCAGGCCTGATGAACGAAGGGACCGTGGGCCGGGTCCATGAGACCGATGATGCCGTGGTCTACGTTGCAGGGTAGGTCCGCAACCAAGTGGGCGGAGCGGAACTTCGGAGAATATTTTGGAGTTTCGGGAACTGGGGGTAAGCCGGTTATCAGACGTCCGGAGCCTGGTTCCGGGAGGTAGACCCAGGCATAGCCGTCGCGCTCCTGGCAGGGGTAGCTGGTGGCATAGATTCTGGTGGGTTCGAGGATGTCAAAGTGGGTGAGCGAGGGGATTTCGGTGCATTGGCCGGAGCAGGGTTCGAACTTCCAGCCGTGGTACTTGCATTGGACGGTGTTGCCGTCGAACCAGCCTGCGGAGAGCGGGATGCCCCGGTGAGGACAGAGGTCGCGCATGGCGAAGAGCGTGTTGTCGCGCTTGCGGCCGAGGAGCAAGGGGACGCCGAGTAAGAGGGCGGGGGTGGTTTTGTTGGGGCGGAGAACATCGGTGCGGAGGGCTGGGTACCAGTCGCCGAAGAGGAGCTCGGCTGGTGGGGCTTCGACGGAGGTGGGGAGTTGGGCCACCTGTTCATCATAGAGTTTCGGTGGCAGGTACGGGCGAGAAGCAACATCGTTGACGGGGATCAAAGGGAGAAAGGCGGGATGAGGACGGGCAACAACAACTGCTGGGTTCCGAGAGGGGAGTCAGGGAGTTACTCAGATGCGGGCGCTTGTAGTCTTGAGAGGTGATGACGGAGACGAGGCGCGGGGCGGGGTGGAACCGGGTTTGGCTGGGAGTGGTGTGGGCGGTGTTTTATGGGTCGTTTGCGCTGTTCTGGCCTCCTCTGCTGGACGATGCGGACTCGGTGCATGCGGAGGTGGCGCGGGAGATGATCGCGCGGCATGACTGGGTGACGTTGTATGCGAACGGGATCCGGTATCTGGAGAAGGCTCCGCTGTTTTATTGGTCGATGGCGGCGAGCATGAAGGTGTTCGGGGTTTCGACCGCGGCTTCGCGGGTGCCGCTGGCGCTGGCGGTGCTTGGGTTGGCTTGGGTGCTGGAGGGGTTTGGGCGGCGGGCATATGGGAGTGCTCGAGCGGGACTGTATGCGGGGTTGATGGCGCTTTCTAGCTTTGGGATCTTCATCTTTTCGCGGATCAACCTTCCAGATGGGATGGTTTGTCTTTGGCTGACCGTGGCTTTGCTCGTCTACTTTGTGAGCGAGGGTGACGAGCAGCCGGGGCGTTGGGTTTGCTGGGGGTTTGCTTCGGCTTGTGCTCTGAATGTGCTGACCAAGGGGCTGATCGGGATTGTGTTTCCGGTGGGGATTGTGGGGGCGCATCTCTGGGCCACGCGAGGGTGGCGGGGCGGTTTAGCTCGGGTGAAGGCGTTGCGGGTGTGGTCGAGTTTGGCTGTGTTTCTGGTGATTGCGGTGCCCTGGCATCTGCTGGCGGGGATGGCGAATCCGGGCCATGGGGATCCGGGGTGCCTGGCGCGGGTGAGCGGGCACTGGGTGGTGCCGTATCCGACAGACGGGAATGTGCATGGATGGACGTGGTTTTATTTTGTGAACGAGCAGGTATACCGGTATCTGAACTTGCGGGTTCCGCATGACTATGACACTTCGCCTCTGTGGCTGTTTTATGGGCTGATTCTGGTCTGGCTGATGCCCTGGTCGGGGTACCTGTTTCATGCGGTGGGGGCTGGGGCTCCGGTTTGGATTGCGGAGTGGCGGGGGCGGCTGTCTGGGCGGGAGTTGAGCGTCGATGAAAGGACGGGGCTGCTGCTGGTGCTTTGGGCGGCGATTCCGTTGCTATTTTTTTCGGTTTCTACACGGCAGGAGTATTACGTGCTGCCTTCGCTTCCGGCGATGATTTTGTTGATTGCCGGGTTGTTGACGAGGGGGCAGCGGCGGAGCGAGTTGCGAGTTGCCGGTGTGCTGGCGGGGATTGGGCTGGTCGCTGCTGCGGTGTGTGTTTGGTTGATGGCGAGGAGTGGGCCGGTGGCTCCGGGGACGGACCTGGCTGCGCTGCTGCAACAAAATCCTGGAGAGTATGCGCTCTCGTTCGGGCACTTTCTGGATCTAAATACACGGGCGATGGGCATGTTTCGTGGGCCTCTGTTGCTGACGGCTGTGGCTTTGGGACTGGGGCTGCCGATTGCGTATCTGTTGCGGCGCACAGGGCGCGCTCATGCTTCAGTGCTGATGACCGCTGGGGCTGCGTTGGTCTTCCTCCTGACGGCGCATTGGGGCTTGGTGATCTTTTCGCCTACGCTGACCAGCTATCAGTTAGCAGAGGCGATCAAGCCGCAACTGAAGGCCGAGGACCTGGTGGTGATTCATGGGGAGTATGAGGCGGGGTCGACGCTGGGCTTTTACTTGCGGCGGAATGACCTGCACCTGGTGGAGGGCCGGAGCTCCAACCTTTGGTATGGCAGTTTTTTTCCGGATGCGCCGCGTGAATTTGAGACGCGGGAGTCGATTGCCCGGCTCTGGGCGGGGGAGCGGCGGGTGTTTCTGTGGGAGGATCCGAGCGATCAGGACCGGCCGGTGCTGGCGCTGCCGGGAAAGGTGTTTGTGGTGGCGACCTCGGGAGGGAAGCGGGTGCTCTCAAACAGGGAGAATCGGTAAGTGGGATACATCGTCACAGAAGGCCTTTAGACTGGGCTGACGATGGCAAGTACACCGGATGAGCTGAGGGACGTGCCGCTGTTCTCGTTGCTGGATGAGGATGAGCTGGCGGTGATCGCGGGGCAGGTTGAGATTGCGCGCTTCGAGGCGCGGCAGCGGATCTACCGGCGAGGCGAGGTGGGGACGCGGGCTTATGTGCTGCTTTCCGGCTCCGTCAACGTGACCACCATGGATGAGGATGGGCAAGAGGTGCTGATCGCGAATCCGGCGCATGGAGAGATCTTCGGGTTTGCGTCCATGCTGGAGCAGACGCCGCACCATACGACCGCGGTGGCGACCGAGGCTTCGACCTGCGTGGAGGTGGATCGGAACGACATTACAGTGCTGCTGATGAAGAAGCCGATGGCGGGGCTGGACATGATGAGCGTGATGGCCCGGCAGTTTCATGCGTCGGAAGAGCTGGTGAGGGTGAGGGCGGCTCGAAATCCGAATCTGGTGATTGAAGAAGAGGAGACGCGGGGAGAGAAGGTTGCGGACAAGGTGGCTTCGTTTGGGGGTTCGTGGACCTTCATCATCGCGTTTGCGGTGGTGCTGACGGTGTATACGGCTACAAACGTTGTATTGAGGGGCAGGGCATGGGACCCGTACCCTTTTATTCTGTTGAACCTTTTCCTGTCGATGCTGGCTGCGATCCAGGCTCCGGTGATCATGATGAGCCAGAACCGTCAGGATAAGAAGGACAGGGTTCGGTCTGAGCTGGACTTCAACGTGAACGTCAGGGCGGAGAGCGAGATTCAGGCCTTGTCCCGGCGGCTGATGGAGCTGCACGAGACGCTGGATGATGTGAACGATGCGCTGCGGGCCAAGAACAAGGAGTGACGAGGGACGAGCATGAATGGATTGCTCAAGATTCTGCTGGGCGGAGTGTATGGGTATGTCTGCTATGCGGCTTTGCTTTGGCTGATTGCCACGGCGGCTCCAAAGCTTGGGATTGGCGGCGACGCGCTGGAGCAGGCGATCCTTTGGCCGACCCATGTGTACCTGTACGTGCTGCCGCGGACGTGGGCGGAGACGCCGACGGCGGAGATCCTGATGACGCTGCTGGGGACTTTGATTATCTTTCGCGGGATGTATGCGGCGGCGAAGAAGTTACGGACGGCTTAAAGCGTCAAGGAAGTGTCCTGCCGGACGGGCTCGCTGCGCACGAAGCGATTACTTTGTGACAGGTATTGGTTGCCGGGCTGAATCAGGGCCTGGTGGCTCCGGGCGCTTTGCAGCGCTGCTCTCTTCGCGTGAGGTCGATTCGCGTGAGGTCGATTAGCGTAAGGTCCAGCGGAGTTCGGGGTAGGTGGGGAGTTTGCCCCGGTGTTTAAGGGTCTGGTCGAAGAAGCCTAGAACGATCTCGCGGGTGATCTGGCGCATTCGCTGGCCGGGGATGGGGCCGGTGTAGGTGAGGCGCTGGATGGGCGAGACCAGCGTCTGATCGGTGAAGTCCTGGTGCTGCGAGCCTTGGACGTAGGCTTTAAGCCCTCCGTACTTGTGCAGGTTCGCGTCGACGAGGAGGCGGTCGGTGCGTTCGAGCTGATCGCTTTGGGCGGGGCCGTTCGGGAGGGTTTCAGGTTCAGGGTCCTGAGTGGCGGGTGGGGCAGAGTAGAGCAGCAGGATGGGCTGGGTGGTGCGATAATCGAGCCCGGCAAAGGTCCAGCCATCCATGTTGATGGCGGAGCGAATGCGTGGGTCCTGGCCGAGCAGGCTCAGGGAGGTTGCGCCGCCGAAGGAGTGGCCTGCGGCCCCGGCGCGGGTTGAATCCAGGTGGGGAGCGAGAGTCGGGTTGGCGAGGAGGTTGTCGAGGACAAAGCGGGAGTCGCGAGTCCAGACGGCAAGCTCTCTGTTCCAGAGATCGATGACGGCTTGGGGGGTGGGCTGCTCGTCAAGAGCTTTGGCCATCGTGCTGCGCACGACCCGTCCGTTGGCGAGCTGGACGCGGGCTGCGTTGCCAGGGTGATCGATGGCGGCTACGAGGTAGCCGTGGCTGGCGAGGTCTTCGAGGAGGAAGGTGTCCTGGGCGCGGCGGCCGGCCCAGCTTGGATTGAAGAGGAGAACAGGGAGCTCTTTACCGGCGATTGCGGCGTCCTGATGAGCGTTTGTGCGGATGAGAGCCAGGTAGCGGAAGAGCGGTTTGATCTCAACGGGGTTGAGGTATGGAGCAAAGACGCCGGCGGCTTCTGAGGGATACCAGAGTTGGTGACGAGCTCGCGGTGAGTGGTGGGGTCGGTGAGATGCAGCGTGCGGGTGCCGATGGCGTAGGGACCAGTGGGGGCGGGGAGATGGAAGAGCGGGAGCGCCCAGCTGAGGGCGAGGCTCGCGGCGGTGAGGGTGATGGCGGCGCCGGCGATCCATGGGTGGGGATTCGGACGGAAGAGGAAGATGGCAACGAGGATCAGAGCAGCGTACAGGGAAGCGAGCTGCCAGTGAGGGCCTTCGCGGAGGATGTGCAGGGTGAGAAGGGAGAGGGTCAGGGCGCAGAAGAGCCACGCCAGCTGCGGCGGACGCGTGCGGAAGAGGGTGAGGGCGGTAAAAAAGGTGAGGATTGAGAGAAGAAGCTCGAAGGGGCGCATGGCTGTGGATAGCCTAACCGGCGAGAGCCTTCAGGAGCTTTCTGGCGCGGGCCTGCATGGCGGGTGTTCCAGTCTCTGCGAAGCGTTGGGCGAAGGGGAGGACGCGGCTTCGGAGCGCTGGGTCTTGGACGGCGAGATCGGCAAGGGCTTGCAGAGCGAAGGTGCGGGTGAAGGGACTTTGGTCGGCCAGGCGCTCGAAGAGCCAGTCTGTGGCGGCTCCGTTTTGTGCCGGGGTCAGGGGAAGACGACTGAGGATCTGGATCAGGTTCCAGCGGGTGCGGAGATCCTGGGTTCGGAAGGCTTGTTGGAGAATCTTGGTGCGCCGGGGTTGGAGGAGTGCGGCGTCCCGTCCGGAGAGAAGCCGGAGTTGGCGGGCAGCTTCCGAGGAAGTGGACGATTCAGGGCTGGCGAGGTTCCGAACCAGATCTTCGAGCTCGGGTTTCTGCTTGGAAGGCATGTCAATGGCAGTGTAGCGGGGGCACGGCACCGGTCAAGTGAGCCGTCGTCTTCTACATTCGGCTTGATGGCTATTCCTACGCTTGAGGTGCCTGGGCTCTTCCTGATCGTCGCCGTGGTGCTGTTCGCGGGGGTGATTTCGTTGAGCCTTACGTTCCGCGCGTTCCTCGATAGCCATCGTCTGAAGTCTTAACGCTGTCTACTCACGCGGGGCGAATGCGGCCGTCTTTCAAGTGAAAGGTCTGGCCGCGCCAGACGACTGTGTCGCCGGCGAAGGACCAGAACCAGAAGAGGAGGCCAAAGGCGTCGCGCAGGGGCAGAAGCCACAGGTCGCGGAGGACCTGGTCGTCGCGCAGCAGGCCTACGCCTACGGTGAGAGCGACGGCGATGCGGGCGAGCGAGGCAAAGACCAGCAGGGTGAAGCTCCAGAGGGCTCCGCCCGAGGCCAGGATGGTCAGCAGCGCCCAGGGGATGGCATAGGTGACGCCCAGGCCGAGGTAGCCGAGCTGGCGGGAGTCGCGGGTGGAGCGGGCCCAGCGCATCTGGTGATTCCAAAAATCCTTGAGAGTGTAGGCGGGAACGGTGGTTTCGACGATCTCGCCGCAGAGCTGGACCTGGAAGCCGGCGGTGGAGATTCGCTTGCCGAGCTCGTAGTCGTCGGCAAGGTACTCGACGAGGGGCTCCATGCCTCCGGCCTGGGCGAGGGCGGTCTTGGTCATGGCGAGGGTTGAGCCGAGGCCGAAGCGGATTCCTGACTCGACTTTGCGGGCGGTCAGGACGCCGGGCATGAAGTCGGTGGAGATGCCGAGGGCTTCGAGCTTGGCCCAGAGGGTGTGGCGGGAGGCTCGTCTGCCCAGGCCCTTGGCGGGGGCGATGCGGCCCAGGTACGGTGCGGTGACCATTCCCGTTTTGGGATTTGCCTTGGAATTATGCGGGACGGAGTGGAAGAAACGCATGACGCCGGAGAGGTAGTGCGGGGTGACGAAGATATCGGAGTCGTTGATGACGATGTGCTCATAGCGGGCGTGGGGGAGCATCTGAACGAGATTCGAGACCTTGCCGGAGGTGCCGAGGCGGTGCGGACACTCGACGAGGGTGATGCTGGTTTCCGGGAAGGCACGCTGCAGGCGCTGGACCTCGGCAACGGCTGGATCCGCGAGGGAATGGACGCCGAAGAGGATCTCATAGGGACCCGGATACTGTTGACGGCAATGGGATTCCAGGCCGGCGTACATGCGGGGGTCGACGCCTTTGAGAGGCTTGAGGAGGGTGACGCCGGGGTGGACATCAGGAGGATTGTGGTGGGCGGAGACGGAGCGGACGAAGTCTCGCGCTCCCCAGAGGGCGAGGAGCATGTAACCGAGACCAGCGAAGGTGAGCAGGGCGGTCAAAGTCTCGATTACAGAGGGGAGGACAGACACCTGCTTAGTCTATCAATGGAGCGAAGCCGAAGCAGTGAGGGGGCGGAGTTTACTCGTAGCGAAGGGCTTCGATGGGGTTGAGTGAAGCCGCTTTATAGGCGGGGTAGATGCCGAAGAGCAGGCCGATGGCGCACGCGCTCCCAAAGGCCAGCGCGACCCAGAAGACCGACAGCGCGGCGGGCAGCAGGAAGGCCATCAGCAGAGCAATGCCGCTGCCGAGCACGACGCCAATGACGCCACCAACGGCGCAGAGGGTCACGGCTTCGAGCGTGAACTGGGCCATGATGGTGCGGCGAGTGGCTCCGATGGCCTTGCGGACGCCGATCTCGCGGGTTCGCTCGGTGACTGAGACGAGCATGATGTTCATGACGCCAACGCCGCCCACCATGAGCGCGACCGACGAGAGCGCGAAGAGCAGCAGGAAGAGGCCGCTGGTGACTTGGGTCCAGAGGCGGGTGAGCGAATCGGTGCCGAAGACGGCGAAGTTGTCGGGCGCTTCGTTGGCGACCTTGCGGCGGCGGCGGAGGAGCTCGGTGATCTCGTCAGTGACGAGGCTATAGTTTTTGGCGTCGTCATACTTGCAGAGGATCCAGTAGTCGAGGACCTCCGGGTGGAGCTTGTGGAAGACGGTGGTGGTGAAGTAGACCATTGAGTCTTCAGGGTTTTTGCCTCCGCCGAAGGCGTTCTTCTTCTTGTCGATGACGCCGATGACGTTGAAGGTCATGCCGCCGACCTGGACCTCCTGGCCGACGGCTCGGTCGACACCGAAGAGCTCGTCGGCAACATCATGGCCGAGCACGGTGACGTTTGAGGCGCGTTCGAGATCGTTGTCGTTGAAGAAGCGGCCGGAGGCGAGGTCGAGGTCATGAACGTCTTTGAGCGCAGGGGTGTCGCCTTCGAGCGTGGTGCCCTGGAGGGCATGGCCGCCGCCCTTGATGCCAGTGGTGCCAATCTGGCCGAAGGCAACCTGCTGGGCGAAACGCAGGGTGGGAGAGACGGCGACGACGTGCGGGAGCGAACGCATGGCGACGGCGTCATCGTAGGTGAGCTGTTTGCGGGTGAGCATCTCCGTGGTGGGCTTGCCGGAGAAGACAGGGAACCGGAAGACGAAGAGGACGTTCGAGCCGAGGCTCTGGACGATGTTGGAGACGTTATTGTTGAGGCCGTTGACGACCGAGGAGATCACGATGACGGTCATGACGCCGATCACGATGCCGAGGATGGTCAGTCCGGAGCGCAGCTTGTTGGTGCGCAGGGTGTCAAAGGCCATGCGGATGGTTTCGGATTGGTCGGCGAGGATGGACACAGGATTCCTTGCGATTGATTCTAGTCCGCTCTGAGCGCGACGATGGGGTCGAGTTCCGCGGCTTTGCGGGCTGGGTACACGCCGAAGAAGATGCCGGTGGCGGTCGCCATGAAGAGACCGGCCAGAACGCTCCAGGCGGCGACGGCGGACGGGAAGCCGGCGACGATGGTGATGGCCTCCGCGACTCCGACGCCGAGTGCAACGCCGAAGAAGCCGCCCACTAACGCCATGACGGCGGATTCGATAAGGAACTGGAGCAGGATGTCCTGGCGGCGGGCTCCGAGGGCTTTGCGGATGCCGATCTCGCGCGTGCGCTCGGTCACCGAGACCAGCATGATGTTCATGATGACGATGCCGCCGACGACGAGCGAGATGAGCGCGATGGCGCCGAGCACGAGGCCGAAGGAGTTGGTCAACGTGGAGACGAAGCCGACGAGGGTGTTGTTGGTGTCGAGCTGGAAGGAGTCTTCGGCGCCCGGGCGGTCGTGGCGCACGGCGCGCATCAGGACGCGGACCTCATCGGCTGCGGTTTCGAGCGGCGGGCCTGCGCCGGCGGCCTTAATGTAGACCGTCACGGTCTTCTGCGAGCCGTAGGCCTTCTGGTAGGTCTCGAGCGGAATGCCGACCCAGTTGTCCTGCGAGGCTCCAAAGGTGCTTCCCTGCTTCTCCACGATGCCGATGACGGTGTAGGGTGCACCGTCGACGCGCAGCTCCTGGCCGATAGGGTCGGCGCCGGCGAAGAGGTTGTCCTGGACGTCGGTGCCGATGATGGCGACACGCGCGGCGTGTGCGTCGTCGGTCTGGGTGAGCCCGCGGCCCTGGGTGATGTCGAGATTCTGTAGCTGCGGCATCTGCCAGGTGTAACCGCGAATGGTCGCGTCGGTGATGGCCTGAGTACCGCGGACGAGCTTGCCGGTGGAAGCTTGTTGGGCGCCCATGCCGAGACAGTGGCGGCAGTTCTGCTGAACGTACTCGAAGTCCGAGAAGAGGATGTTCTTCCGCTTGGCGAACTTCATGTAGTCGTCTGGGTTGGTCGAAAAGGCCGGTGCCTTGGTGAGGGTGAAGACGTCGGCACCGTAGCTGGAGAACTTCTGCACGACGAACATGTTCGCGCCGTTGACCAGCGTCACGACGGCGATCACGCTGGCGACGCCGATGACGACACCGAGCAGCGTGAGGACGGAACGGAGCTTGTTGGCCCAGAGAGACTGGAGCGCGAGGGCGAAGGCTTCTTTGAGTTCCATGGGGGAATACCAGCCAAGTTCATCTTACGCAGGCGGCCCGGTGAAGGTTCTGCGGCATGGGATAGACTGAGCAAGCAGGCGGCCGGGCGATCGCTGCCAATCTCGCCGCAAGGTGTTGATTGGGGGAGGAAAGTCCGAACTCCGCAGGGCAGTGTGCCGGATAACGTCCGGGACGGCAGCTTGTGAAGGCTGCTGGACGGCAAGTGCAACAGAGAGCAGACCGCCTGATCCGTTTTTGGAAAGCGGATTCGGTAAGGGTGAAAGGGTGCGGTAAGAGCGCACCGGGCTTCGGGTAATCGAAGCCGCATGGTAAACCCCACACGGAGCAAGACCAAATAGGCAGGGATGCGGCCGCTCCTCCTCACGCGGCCGCGAGCGCATTGGCCCGATGCGCCCAGGCGAGGAGAGAACAACGCCGGAACCTGCGGGTAGGTTGCTAAAGCGCCGCAGTAATGTGTCGCGTAGAGGAATGATCGCCTAAAACAAAATTCGGCTTACGGGTCGCCTGCTCAGAAATGCCCCAGCTCTTCAAGCTGGGGCATTTCTGCTGGTACAAATTTGTCCTGCTGGACGGGCCGTTGCGCCTGCATTCCAGAGACAAGCCGGTCACTTCGTGACGTATATAGCTTGTCCAGGTGGTCGGGTTGGTTTGGGTCCGAGCGTTGCTCGGCACTGACTTAGTACGATTCTTACCTGCGACCAACGGGACCACCACGCGAAGCCCACGACGGCACGAAGTGCTAGAAGGCTGGGACGTCTTCTTCGACGACCAACTCGTCTACGGCTATGTTCATCGCCTGGCCCAGCCGCTTGTAGCCGTCGCGCCACTCCTGCGAACGGTAGGCAAGATCCGTGCGGCGGAGCAGGTCGTTCCAGATGTTCTGCGCCTGCCAGATGCTGACCTCAAACGGCATCTCCTGGATGCTTCCAGCGAGTGTGAGGGCGGAGTTGAGGGCAACAAAGGCGGCTTGTGGGCCCGACTCAGTGGCGGCCTCAAGCTTGACCAGCGCCTTCTTCATGCGCTGGCTGGCGGCAAAGGAGAGCAGCTGGGCGTCAAGCGGGGTGTGATCGGTGGCGGCGCGCTGCAGCAGGTCGGCCACCTCCTGCGGGTCGAAGGGATCGGCCTCAATGGCGCGCCGCAGGCTGGAGTTGGTGGAGAACTGTGCGGCCAGGGCGAGCGCGGGTGGAGGGTTCATGCCGGCGTCGGTTAGAAAGTGGAGCAGCGAGGCGTGGTCCTCGTAGATCTTGCGCAGCGAATCCTCCATCTCACCCATGGTCTGGTTCAGGATGGTCCGCAGGATGCGGTGTTGCTCGTCCGCAAACAGCGAGGTGAGCGAGTAGGCGGTCGGCAGCAATGCGCTGGCGGGCCGGCCTGCCGATGCGGGAGCCTGGACGGGGTCTACGGTGTGGGCGATGTTGGCTTCAACCGCTCCGACGATGCTTTCGGGCTGGCCTGGCTGCGGATCAACCGGGTCCAGGACGACATGGGAGGCGGGTTGGGCCGCACGGCGATCGTAAGGAGGGGCGAAGAACCGATCGATGAGGCGGATAATCTCTGGCAGATTGGCCTTGCGGATGGCCGCGCGCACGTCAGCGGAGAATGCCTCAAACGCCTCTGCATCGGCCGGAGTGTAACGGCGGACGGCGGCGGAGAGGTTCTGGTCGCCAAGGTGCAGGACGGCGAAGCAGATCTCCTCGGCCTCCTCCGTAATGCGCGAGCGGATGCGCGCCCGGCCGAGCGCCACCTTGCCGCGCCCGGAGGTGAAGACCTCATGCGAGTCCCGTTTGACGTCGAAGCAGAAGAGCTGGCCCTCTTCCGGATAGTTGCGGAAGATGGAGGAGATGGCGTAGTGCGCGCCCACCTGTTCCAGGCCGATCTTCATGCCGGTGACGTAACGCTTGTACACCTGGGCTCCATCGCCCATCTCCGGCACGTTGGATTTCGCCTGGGCGAGAATGGCGAGGAAGCGGGACTCCAGCGTGCTTCCCTGCGCGTCGGTGATGCGGGATTTGCCCTCGGCATCCGGCTGTCCGAAGAGCTCCTGCGCGAGCTGCAGAACGCGTCCGGCGTAGGCAATGATCTGCACCGTCTCGATGCCGGAGATCTCGTCAAAGAACCACCCACAGGAGGTGTACATCAACTGAAGCTGCCGCTGCAGCTCCATCAGCTCCAGCACGGTGGTGCGCTCTTGCTGCGAGAGCTCGCGGACGGCATGAGCGGCGAGGAAGGCTTCGAGCGTTTCGCTGGCGCGCTCGGGGTTCTCGCGATTCAGCAGGACGTGGATGTACGCGTCGCGGGCGGCCCACAGGTCTTTGATGAGCGGTTTGGCGAGCTGCTCGGCCAGCGGTGCGGTCTCATCGCGGAGCAGGTCCAAGGCAGCGCGCAGTGGGCCTCGCCACTGCTGGTTCCAGCCTGGCTTGCCTCCGTTGCAGCCGCAGTCCGAGCGCCACCGCTCGACGCCATGAGCGCAGGACCAGGAGGTATTCTCCGCAACCTCAGCCTCCCAGGCCGGCGGAAACTTATCGAGAAACTCACCATAGTTCGTCAGGGTGGCGTGACCTTTCTCCTCCAGCCAATGCATTGCAAACGAAAGCGCCATCTCGCCATGTTTGTGGTGGTGTCCGTAGCTCTCGCCGTCGGTGGCGACGTGGGAGAGCTGGGCACGGGCCGGATCGCCGGATGGAACGGCCTTCAGCCCGCCAAGCAGACGCGCGCCAAACTTCTCGCCGGAGTCGAGCAGGCCTTCAAAGGCGATGGCGCGGGAGTTGGGGCCGTCATAGAAAAACACGGCGATGGAGCGGCCTTTCTCGAGCGGTATGCGGTACGGCTGGGTGGGGTCGACCGAAGCATCCGGCGTAGGCATCCAGTCGGAGTCAGGACGAAACGTCGGAAAGGATGCAGACGGCGCCTCAGCCAGGATGGGCCGGACGCGCGCACACTGGTTCGGCGCCAGGATGGTGAAGAGAATGCCCTCCTGTGCGAGCAGATCGAGCACCTGCCGGTTCACGGCGGTCTCGGCAAGCCACATACCTTCCGGCTTGCGCCCGAAGCGATGCTCGAAGTCCGCAATCCCCCACCGGATCTGGGTACGGGCGTCGCGCACACTCGCCAGCGGCATGATGATGTGGTTGTAGACCTGCGCCAGCGCGGACCCGTGGCCGCCGAAGCGCGCTGCGCTGGCGCGATCCGCCTCAAGAATCATCTGGTAGGCGCGGGGAGCTTTATCGGCCAGCCAGCTCAGCAGCGTGGGGCCAAAGTTGAAGCTCATCCGTGAGTAGTTGTTCAAGATGCGGATAATCTGGTTTTCCGCGTTGGTAATCCGCGAGGCCCCATTCGGCGCATAGCACTCGGCCGTGATGCGGTCGTTCCAGTCGTGAAAGGGCGCGGCCGAGTCCTGAACCTCCACCGACTCGAGCCACGGATTTTCCCGCGGCGGCTGGTAGAAATGGCCGTGGACGCAGACATAGCGGGTGGGCGTGGGTTTCTGGGCGGCGGCAACGGCGAGTTTGGAGGACTTGCGCATGAGTTTGGTTGGATGCTCCTCGAAAGGGGAAGACGGCCTTGGGTGAAACACAAGTCTAGGCTTTTGCAAGCCGTCGGAGGATGAATGGAGCTAAGATCGAGCGATGGTGCTTCGGGTTCAGAGGATCGGGCAGCAGCTTTGTGTAGTGATTCCGGATGAAGTCATGAAAGAGCTTGAACTTAGGGAGAACTCTCCGGTGGAAGTCGTTTCCGTGGCTCATTCCCGCATCCGGGAGATCGGTACATCACTGTAAAAGAGGGCATGAACGCCTTTTACGCGACAGAGCCAAAACACCGGAAGACCTACCAGGAGCTGGCGAAGGGCCCGGTTTCCCCTGATCTGCTGCCTGAGTGATCAGCCTGGTCCCAGCGTGAGCACCGTAATGTCATCTTCCTGCCCAAACCGCTGCGCCGCCTCCGCAATGTCCTCGGCCGAAAGCTGTGTCAGGTGCGTCAGACGGTCGAAGCCGTAGAGCGTCCCGTCCTTGGCGCGCGCCTCCGGGATGCCATCGGACATAAGCACCAGACGATGGCCGGGTGGAAGTTGGCCTAGGGTGTTCTCATACGTCTGCTCAGGAGCGAGCCCCAACGGCAACGCCGGTGAAGTCTCCAACTCCCGGCTGGCCCTCTGCGAGGCAAGAAAGGGAGAGATGTGTCCGGCATTCGCGACGGTGAAGGCTCCAGATCGCTCGAGATGAATGCAGATGGCGGTCGTGAAGCCGGTATCGCCCTGCGTGAGCAAAGCCTCATTCAAGTTCGCGAGAATGGTCGCCGGGTTGCGCGAGGATTCCCGGCGCAGTACGCCGAGGATCATCGACACCCGCATCGCCGCAAGCAGCCCTTTACCGGAAACATCGCCCACGAGGACAATGAGCGACTCGATGGCGGGGTCCGGGTGTGGAGACACGAGGAAGAAGTCGCCGCCCACCTCGGACGCGGGCAGGTAGACGGAGTCGACGAGGAAGCCGGGTGTGGCCCGGGAGGAGCCATTAATGAGAAGTTGCTGGACGGTGCGGGCTGCCTCAAACTCGGCCGCAAGGGCCGCGCGGGAGCGGGCAAGCCGAACCGTCCGCAGGATGAGGAAAAGCAGCAGAGCGAGCGAGAAGAGAGCATCGGCGACCTCGTCCCAGCCGACGTCAAAGTGCTGAAGTGGAACGAGAGGGAACGAATTGGTAGGACGCAGGTGCAAAAGAAAGAGGGTCACGAGTGCGATCTGGATATAGAGAAAGAGCCCGCGGAGGAGCAGCGGGACGGAGAGCAGAAGGGCATCGAAGTCTCCTGTCCGGCGCCAGATCCATAGAGCAAAGAGGGGAAGGCCAAGCAAGAGCGGTGTGTAGACGAGGATGACGATGCCGGTCTGGAGGAAGACGAGGGTCTGGCTGGGCGTCTTGTTGAAGCTGAGGATGCTGGCAAGTTGGCTCAGGGCGAGGACCCCGGCGATCAGCCACTCGTAGGCGACGATCCAGCGGGCGCGGGGCAGGTGGAGGATGCGGCGGGCGAACTCGATACCGCCGAGGACCACGACGATTCCGAATAGGGCGCTGGGGAGATGCGACCAGCGCGTGAAGTCGTATTCGCGACTGGTTTGATAGAGGTCGAATGCGGTGCGGAGGATGGAGGCTCCGAGGAAGAGGCAGAGTGCGAGGTATTCGCGCTCGGTCCGCAGGGCGATGGCAAGGGCGATGGCGATGAGGAAGACGATGGAGGTCAGCGCGAGATTCGTGAGATTGGAAATGTAGTTGCGGAAGCCGAAGAGGGTGGTGGTGTCGGCAAGGGTGGAAGCATCGCCAAGCAGCACCAGGGAGCCCTGGTGAAGGCCGATGGAGTTGCCGGTGACAGAGGAGAGGCGCTGCATCTGGCCACGGATGGCGAGGGTGAGATCGCCGGAGGCGATGAGGCTATCCGGGATGGAGGCGCGAAGGTCGAAGTTGGTGGAGACGAGACCGCCGGGTGGGAAGGCGCGCGAGGGACCGGTAAGGACGCCGTTGACGAAGATCTGCTCGCTGCCGGAAAAGGAGCGGAGCAGGATGGCGAGGTTCCGGGCGTGCGGAGGGATGTGGACGTGGGTGCGATACCAGACAAAGTTTGGGTGAACCAGGCCATAGGCGGCAAGGGGCCGGCCGGTCTGGACCACCTGCCAGTGCGAATCGTCCAGCGCCGGATCGGCGAAGCGAGGGTCGTCGCCTTCATGGATCAGCCACGCGGAGGTGAGGTCGAGGGGATGAGACAGCGACTCGGCGCGGATAGTATGAGGATCGACCGGCGGGTGCGATACGTTGGTCTGGGCATGAGACGCCGCGGAGCACGGGAAGATCGCAAGGCAGAAGAGGAGCCATGGGATTGGCGGGAGTCGGAATCGTGGCATGGGTATTCTCAAGTGCGTTCAGGCGGGGATGACGACGAGGGGCGGCGGAGGCGTGGCGGCGCGGCGTAATGGTGGCGGCGGGGGCGGCGGCGCTGCTCCGGCAGTGGGGACGCAGGCAATGGTGACCACGGTGATGTCGTCATCCTGGCCGAAGCTCTGCGCCGTCGAGGCGATGAGTGCGGCGGGTTGCAGGGTGAGTTGACCCAGGCGGTCGAAGCCGTAGAGCTCTCCCTTCGGCGTGCGTGCCTCGGGGACGCCGTCCGAGAGGATGACCAGGCGCTCGCCGGGCTTCAGCTTGCCGGTGACCGAGTCGTAGCTCTGGCCTCCAGCCAGACCAAGCGGGAGCGCGGGTGGAGTGCTTATCTCCTGGCCGAGAAGGTACGGCGAGATGTGGCCGGCGTTGGCGACGGTGTAGCGGCCATCCGGCTCCAGGCGGACGGCAATGGCGGTGGTGAAGCCCATCTCATGCTGCGCGAGCAGAGCCTCGTTCAATCCTTCCAGCATTGCGCATGGCTGGCGGGAGGGTTCGCGGCGCAGCACGCCGAGGATCATCGAGACGCGCATGGCGGCGAGCAGGCCTTTGCCGGAGACGTCGCCCAGGATGATCGTGATCGAGCTGTCCGGATTCGGAGAAACCAGGAAGAAGTCGCCCCCCACCTCCCCGGCCGGGATATAGACGGTTTCGATCGCGAAGCCCGGGGTAGGCTCGGCAGAGCGGCCCAGCAGAAGCTGCTGCATGGTGCGCGCGGCCTGGATCTCGGTCGCAATCGACGCCCGTTCGCGCACGATGCGCAGGGTGCGGACGAGAGTAAGCGCAAGGAACCCAATCACGATCGCCAGATCGCCAGTGGGTGTGGGTCTGACATGGGCCACGAAGGCGTCTGCCGTGCGCTGCAGGAAGAGATAGCTGAAGACGACGTACTGCAGGCCCTTCCAGACGGCAAGATAGAACAGGTACACGCCTCCCACGGAGGCGAGGATGACCGCGTCCTGCTTGCGCCGGCGAATGCCAAGCAGGATCAGGATGGCGATCAAGCCGAACAGCAGCCAGGAGGAGAGACGGATCAGCGCGGAGTGGATCAGGAAGGAGATCAGGCCGAGCGCCGCGGGCAGAATCGAAGCGATGGCAAGAATGTAGAAGACTTCAAAGGCAAGGAACCAGGCGCGACGGCGTAGACCGGCAATGATCCGGCAGAACTCAAGCGCCGCCAGGTCGGAAGCGATGAGCGCGAGACGCGTCGGCCACGCCAGCCAGTGCGTCTTGGCAAGGTAGTGGAACTCCATGAAGTCGATCAGCAAAAGACTGACCAGGTGGCCGCCGGCAAAGAGGGCAAGCAGAGGATAGGCCGGGGTCTTGGGAATCAGGAACCAGAGCGCGACGGCCAGGACGAGCAGCACGCCCCAGAGCGTCAGGATGCCCACGCCCTCCGACAGGCCCGTGGCGTAGTAGAACCTCTGGTCGCGGGCGAGAACCTGGGCGGGACCCAGGAAGACGGAAGATCGGGCGGAGATGCCGTCGTCCAGCGTAAACGTGGCGCGGTCCACCGTGCCCACGTAGGCGCGGATCGCAAGAACGAGGTCAGGACTCTGGGCCAGCACGGCGTTCGGGATCGCGAAGGTAGCCGAGCGGCAGATAAGGAAGTCGCCGCGCCCGGACATGCGGCCGTAGCCGCCAAGCTCGCGGCCATTGGCGTAGACGCGAAAGCTTCCGCCGAACTCCGCGACAGTGACGGCCAGATCATGCGCGCCGGGGGTCAGGTGTACGTGGGCGCGATACCAGACGCGGTTCGGGTTGAAGATTTCCTGAGTGAAGAAGACCTTGGAGGTATCGATCGACCCCCAGGCGTGGTCGTCGAGGGTGGGCGACGCTCCGTCCGGGACGTCTTCGGCGCTGAAGAGCCACTGCCGGGTAAGGTCGAGGCGGTCGCCAAAGGCGGCGGCGTTGATGCTGCGAGGATCGGTTGCGGTCTGGGCAGGTGCGGGCGCGGGATTGTTGTCGTCGTCATCCACCTCGATGTTGAGGTTCTTGAGCTGCTCTCGTACCTGCTTCTGAACGCGATTCTGGACGCGGGTCTTGATCGGCAGGGAGTCAGGGTCCGGCGGGTCAGGGTCCGCCTGAGGAAGGGCGACCGCAGGGATATGCGAGAGGTCGGGCGGGGGGATGGTTGGAATCACGATGGTCGGAATCACGAGGGCCGGAGGGATGAAGGTCGGAGGGCTTTCGAGCGGCAGAAGGTGGTCGAAGTGGTCGTGGTGCCCATGGAAGGGATGGGCGTCTTGATCCTGGCCATTCCGCATCTGGTCCCGCATCTGGTCCCGGCTCTGGTCGCCGCGATGTCTCGCTGCGCGAGCCTCGGCGCGGGCGCGCTCGATCTCTTCCTGTGCGGACTTCTCCTGGAAGGCCTTCGGGATCCCAGGCGTCTCGGGGGAGGCGGGGGTCGTCTGCGAACGTGCCGGTGCAGCCGCGGCGAACAGAAGAGCGAGCAGGACAGTGAGGCGGCGCATGGCTGGACGGACCTCAGGTTGCGGAATGTTCCGGTTTGGAGGCTCTAGGATACGTCGAACAGGATGCCAGACCAGCACCAATCCCCGAGTTTCTTGCGCAAAAACCTTCAAAACACACAACCTCACCGTCTCCGCGCCGTTGCCTGTTCTTTCCATCCGTTGCCGTTGCCTGTTCTTTCCATCCGTTGCCGTTGCCTGTTCTTTCCATCCGTTGCCGTTGTCTGTTCTTATCTCTGTTGCAGTTGTCTGTTCTCATCCCGCCTTTCTCCCTTTGATCCCCGTTAAGGCCTTAAGCTGCCTGCGAGGCTACCCGGCCAGCGGAGGCTTGATGGCTTTGTCGGCGTTGGCAAGGTCGCAGGCGCGCCACAGGTACCAGCTGGCGACCGAGCACCAGGGGTGCCACTTCTTCGCTCGTTTCTGCATGGTCTCGGGTGTGGGCAAGTCCGCCGCATTGACCTTGTCGGCTGGTTTGAGCTTGCCGAAGGTGAGGGCGAAGCCCTTGCGGACGCCGTAGTCGGTGACGGGGAGGACGTCCGGGCGGCCGAGGCGGAAGATCAGGAACATCTCCACCGTCCAGACGCCGATGCCGCGCACCTGGCTGAGGTGCTCGACGATGGCCTCATCGGACATGCGTCGGATCCGCGCAAGCGACGGCACGGTGCCGTCGAGGGTCTTGGCCGCGAGGTCGCGGATCGAAAGCGCCTTGTTGTGGGAGAGACCGGCAGCGCGAAGCTGCTCGTTGGGCGCCTCGAGCAGGTGGTGCGCCGTTGGGTGCGGCGCAGGGTGCAGAAGGGAGCCGGTGGGGCCGGGTTCTCCGAAGCTCGCAAGCAGCCGGGCATGAATCGCGGCGGCGGCCTTGCCGTGAAGCTGCTGATAGATAATCGACTCGAGCAGCGCCTCAAAGGGGCTGAGCTTGGAAGACAGCTTCAGCGTGTAAGGTCCGGCGCGCTTGATCAGGCGGCCGAGCTTGGCGTCAGCCGCGGAGAGGTGGGCGATGGCCTCCGCCGGGTCGTACGGAGGCTTGCGGGTGCGGGAGGCGCGCGGCATAGTTGGAAGTGTTGCATAGGACCGTGCGCAAACCACCGAAACGTGGATCGCAAACCAGCGAATCACCACAAAACGTGGATCGCAAACAGCCGTTTAACCACACGTAAGTGATACAAATCAGGATTGTTCCACGTGGAACAATGCCCCTCCCACCTGCCTAAGGCCGTGCCCCTACGCCATTTCGGCCCACGGCGGAGGAAAGCGGCGTAATCACCGGCGCGGCCGCACCCACAAGCTCATGGATTGTTGCGTCATTGCACGTGGAATACCAGAGATTTCCCGAGCCGTCGATCGCCACGGCTTCCGGCACGGCGGTCTCGCCGGTCTGAAAGCCGACGCTTCCAGAGATGTACGAGCCAACAGAGTTGAGCTCCAGGATGGTGTTGTTTCCCACCTCGGCGACCCAGACGTTGCCTAACCCGTCGACGGCGATCGAGGTCGGGATGGCTCCGGAGGGCGCATCGAAGGACGTAGCGCCGGTTCCAGTGGAGGAGAGGCGGGTGATCGCCGATTGGTCCGCGATCCATGCCCGGCCGGAGGCGTCGAAGGCGATTCCATAGGGGTAATTCTGCGCTCCACCGGTGTAGGGCGAGCCGGAGACCGCCGCCCCGGCATTGGTGTAAAGGACCGTGTCGTTGCTGGAGGCGTCGGTAACCCAGACATTGCCGGCAAGCGTAATGGCGATCCCGGTGGCCTGGGAGAGCGAGTTGGTGGAAAAGGGCGAGCCCGAGGCAGCGGCTCCCGTGCTTGAAAGTTTGCTGACGGTGCTGGTATTGGCAACCCAGACGTTGCCGGAGGGATCGACGGCGAGATTGGCGGGACTTGTGATGCCCCCGCCTGAGAAGGGACTTCCGGAGACGGCAACGCCGGTAGAGGCAAACTTGCTGACGCTATTCCCGGCGAAGTTGCCGACCCAGATGTTGCCGGAGAGGTCTACGGCGACGTTGGCGGGGGTGCTGAGGCCGCCTCCGCTGAAGCCGCCCGCGCCAGATAAGGGAACGCCGAGAGGGCTGAACTCGGAAAGGGTGTTCGTCCCGTAGTTCGGTTTCCAGACATTGCCTGCGGCGTCAATCGCGATGTTGTTGACCGTGAAGGAGCTCAGGTTGGTCTGGGCGGCGCTGGTGCCAAGCCCTCCGCCGGTAAAGGTGAGGGCGACGGTGAAATCGGCCGGCGCAGCGGAGAGCGCGGGGGCGAAGGGAGCGGAGGCGACCTGAAGGCCATAAAGGGCGGATACGTTCGCAGCAGGGTTGTGGGCGATATTGATCGCCGCCGCGGCGGTGTTGGTGGGGATGGTAGATCCGGCAGGGGCGCTGTTGAGCAGGGTGTAGCAGGGGGTGGGACTCGTGGGGCCGGTGACGGCTCCGGTGGAGTTGATGCAGGCGGCGAGAATATTGCCGAGGGTGTTGAGCTCGGCGACGGGGACGGTGCCGTTGCCGCCAGTGGGGGTTGCGCCGTGGAGCAGGTTGGCAGTGTTGGCAAAGGCATTGGCCATATCCAGGTCGGAGAGGGCGTTGCCGGAGTCGGCGACATGGGTTGGATCGACGGCGAACCCGGCAACGGCGTAAGCGAAGGCGACGGTGGTGAGTTCGTTGACGTTAATGTAAGGGACGGCTCCGAGGAAGTTTCCGGCCGCCGGGCAGTTGCCGACAGCGGCGATCATGCCGGAGGCTGCGTTGCTGCCGGCCCCCGGGTTGCCGCCGAGGGCATAGACGTAGACCTGCTGGCCCTGGGTGCAGGTGTAGTCGCCGGTGATCGAGAAGTTGCCGTTGGCGTCAGTCAGGACGTAGCCGCCGACGGAGTCCGAGCCTGAGGTCCCGGAGGTGAGCAGCGAGGTGGCCGCCGCGCCGTAGTTGGAGGAGGCAGCGGCGAGCAGGTAGACGTGGGCCTGGGCGACTGGCTGCTGACCACCGTGAACGGAGCCCTGAAGAGTCACGCCGGGCTCGGCTGAGGCCGGGATGAGGCGCGAGACGGCACATCCGGAGAAGAGGGCGAGGGCTGAAGCTGCAAGGACGAGGGTCGTGGCGACGCGAAGCGACATGGGGCGGCCTCCTGTGAGCGGGTGGAGAATGAGTGGACCTGGGCCCGGATTTGACAGGAGCGTTCATCGGCTGAACGTGGCGCCGCATGAGGGATTGGCTGCGAAAGCTTACGACCGATCTCCGGACCTGGAACTCGGACCAGAGTGGACGTGTTTACAAGTGGAACCTCCTGTTCCTCGGGGTGTTTAGCGCGAAAACCGCGAGATGTTGTACGTGGTGAAAGGGCGGCTTCGATTATCGAATGAGATTGGGAAAAAAATCAGAGGCACGTCTCAAGGGGCGGGAGATTGGGTAATTCGGACTGCTATAGTGAAGGTCTCAGTTCCACTTTTCCACGGTCGCAGGTACGGTACGGAGAGCCGGGATTGGGGCTTTGGACGCTCCCGGGAGCGCAGTATTAGGAACGTACACTGTTGGGCCTGGGCTGTAAGGGCAGGATTTCGAGTAGCGTAGACGCAGAGGAAGCAGGAAGCACTCATGGCGCAAGTTTTTGACCGCAGTTCGAACGCGTTGGCCCGGGCGAGTCTGGTACTCACCGGCCTCATCGTCATCGCGCTCGGCGTTGGGCTGAACAGCCTGCAGCGTAGCCCGTGGGTGACGCGGCAGGGCCAGCGGCCGGATCAGCCGGTGCCGTTCAGCCACAAGCACCACGTGGAAGGGCTGGGGCTGCAGTGCCAGTACTGCCACACGCAGGTGGAAAAGGCCGCGTACGCGGGCATTCCGCCGACCAAGACCTGTATCAACTGCCATGCGCAGATCTGGACCAACGCGGAGCTGCTGGAGCCAGTTCGGCACAGCTGGGCGACCGGTGAATCGATCAACTGGATCCGGGTGCATGACCTGCCGGACTACGTGTACTTCAACCATGAGATCCATGTGAACAAGGGCATTGGGTGTGCGAGCTGCCATGGCCGTGTGGACGAGATGCCGCTGATGTATCAGGAGAACTCGCTGCAGATGGAGTGGTGTTTGAACTGCCATCGCAACCCGAGCAAGAACCTGCGGCCGGTGAGTGAGATCTACAACATGGCTTGGGGCGGACCGACTTCCGATAAGCCGGTATGGTGCGCGGAGACAGGGAAGGGGTCTACGACCATGCCGACCGGCAAGCCGACAGCTCTGGCGGTCAACTGCGTGACCAGGGATCCGAATAGCGCGAACCCTGAGGTTGCCGCATTGCAGGAGATCGATCTGCACCCGCGCAGCATGGGTCGGACGAACGCCGGCTCGGGCACGACCGGGACCGATCCCCACGCGACCGAAGGACATGAGACCGTCAGCGATGCGCCTCCGGCGAGTCTCCTGCCCGCGACCTCGCTGACCTACAAGAAGTTCACCAGCCAGCACGAACTGGGGATCTACCTGAACGGGCAGTACCACATCCGGACGGCGAACGAGCTTTCAAGCTGCGAGGTGTGCCACCGATGAAGACGAACACGCAGATGGAGACGATGGCGAGACAGAACGACAGCTTGAGGCAGGATGGGGTGCAGGTTGTGACCTCGATCGCTCCGGTGACCTCTGAGCAGATGAGTGCGGCATTTGCTGCGCCGGCGGAGAAGATGACCCTGGCTTCTGTCCAGGCGAAGCTCGCCGGGACCAGCGGCAAGCGCTTTTGGAAGAATCTCGAGGAGCTTTCGGCGACCCAGGAGTTCAACGACATGCTGGGCGAGGAGTTTCCCCGGCAGGCCGGCGAATGGACCGACGCGGTCAGCCGGCGCGGCTTCCTAAAGGTGATGGGCGCTTCGTTTGCTCTGGCCGGGCTGGCAGGTTGCACCAAGCAGCCGGATGAGCCAATTTATCCTTATATCAAGCAGCCGGAAGATCTTGTGCTGGGGCGGCCGATGTACTTTGCCACCGCCCATCCGTTCCCGACAGGCGCGATCCCAGTCTTGGTGAAGGCGGATGCGTTCCGGCCGATCAAGATCGAGGGCAACCCCGAGCACCCCATGACAAAGGGCAAGTCCGACGCGATCACGCAGGGAACGCTGCTCGACTTATATGACCCAGACCGCTCGCGCAATGTGCGGTTCCGCGGGCAGGAGTCGAGCTTTGGCGACTTCCAAAAGGCGTTGCTGACGACGGCTCGCACTACGCAGGGCACGGGCGTTTACTTCCTGAGCGAGACGATCATCTCGCCGACGCTGGCGGCGCAGTGGCAGGCTGTGACGAAGGCTTACCCGGGCGCGAAGCTGGTGCAGTGGGAGCCGATCAATCAGGATTCGTCTCGGGCGGCATCAAAGGCGGCCTTTGGCAGCTACACCGATGCGCAGTACAAGCTGGAAGACGCGGATGTGATTCTGTCGCTTGATGCGGACTTCCTGGGCGGCATCGCGCATCCAGGCTTCCTGCCGCTGGCGGGAGCTTACGCTGAGCGGCATCGCTACGAAGAGGGCAAGACGATGAACCGGCTGTACGTCGTCGAGACCATGCCGACGGTCACCGGGTTCAAGGCAGAGCACCGGCTGGCGTTGAAGCCGAGTGAGGTGACGAGTTTTGCGCAGGCGCTGGCGAACGGCGGGGGCGGAAGCTTCTCGAACCCGGATGCCGCCAAGTTCATGACCGCTCTGCTGGCGGACTTGAAGGCGACGGGCGGCAAGTGCGTCGTCATTCCCGGTGAGCAGGCCTCTCCGGCGGTGCATCTGGCGGCGTACAAGCTGAACCAGAGCCTGGGCGCGGTCGGGAAGACGGTGGTCTATACCGAGACCGTGGCGCCGATGCCGACCGAGCAGGTTGCGGACTTCAAGTCGTTGATGAGCGACATGAATAGCGGCAAGGTGAAGTTCCTGGTGATCCTGGGGGTGAACCCAATCTACTCGGCTCCGGCAGACTTCGACTTTGCCGATGCGCTGAGCAAGGTGCCGGTCACGGCGCACTTGGGGACGCATCTCGACGAGACCGGCAGCATTACGACCTGGCACTTGAATAAGGCGCACTATCTCGAGAGCTGGACGGATGCGCGCGCGTACGACGGCACGATCACGATCGTCCAGCCCATGATTGCGCCACTCTACGACGGTTTGAGCGCGCACGATGTCTTCCAGGGGCTGCTTGAAAATCCGCAGGCTTCAGCCTATGACGCGGTTGCGGCAAATGCGAAGACCTACATTAAGGGTGACTTCGCCGCCGGCTGGCGCAAGGCGCTGCATGATGGTTGGGTGGAGGGTTCGGCGTTTACCGGCTCTTCGAAGACCCCCTCTGGGGGCGGTTCGCTTCCCGCGTCTGCTCCAATCAGCTCGGGCGGAGGGCTGGAGATTGCGTTCAAGAACGATCCTTCCATCTACGACGGCCGCTACGCGAACGTCGGCTGGCTTCAGGAGCTGCCCAAGCAGGTGACCAGCCTGAGCTGGGATAATGCCGCGCTGGTCAGCCTGAACACGCAGCAGAAACTCGGGATCGCGGAGAACGAGGCAATCGAGCTGAAGCTTAGTGGCCGCACGGTGGTCGCGCCAATTCTCATGGTTCCCGGTCATCCGGACGATGCCATCACGGTCTATCTGGGCCACGGGCGGAGTGAGGCGGGACGCGTGGGCTCCGGCGTGGGCTTTGACGCCTACACGTTGCGCACCAGCGACGCCCCTCTGATGGCGGCGGGCGCGACGATCACCAAAGGCAAGGGCACGTACGATCTGTGCGTGACCAAGGTCCATTCGATCGAGCATCGCGGCACGTATGCGCAGCACGATCTCGAGAAGTCGCTTTCGGATAAGGAAGGCACCTATTCGCTGCCGGGCCATGAGGCCGCCGAGCGCGGCATCATCCGCTACGCGACGTTGGCTGAGGCCAAGGCGCATCCGGACTTTGCGCATGACGGCAACGTGAGCGGCACCTACGTCAACAAGGTTGGGTACGGTCCGGAGGGCGAGAAGCCGGAGCACGACAACAGTTTTTTCCCGGATGCATGGGATTACAAAAAGAAGGATCAATCGACGCTCCAGATGCAGAACGCGTGGGGCATGTCGATCGACCTGAACAGCTGCATCGGGTGCAATGCCTGCATCGTCAGCTGCTACGCGGAGAACAATATCCCGGTGATCGGGCGCGAGCAGGTAAAGATTGGGCGGAACATGCAGTGGCTGCGGATTGACACTTATTTCGAGGGCGATCTGCATGCTCCGAAGGCGCACTTCCAGCCGATGGCCTGCCAGCACTGCGAGAATGCGGGCTGCGAGCAGGTCTGCCCCGTCGGTGCGACGGTGCATACGCCCGAAGGCATCAACACGATGGTCTACAACCGTTGCGTAGGAACGCGTTACTGCTCGAACAACTGCCCCTACAAGGTGCGCCGCTTCAATTTCCTGCTGTACTCCGACTATGAGACGGAGAGCCTGAAGTTCATGCGGAATCCCGATGTCACGGTTCGCTCGCGCGGTGTGATGGAGAAGTGCAGCTACTGCATCCAGCGTATCGAGTACGTGAAGATCGACGCGGATAAGGAAAATCGCGCAATCCGTGATGGCGAGATTGTGACCGCCTGCCAGCAGGCTTGCCCGACGGATGCGATTATCTTCGGCAATATCCACGATCCCAAGAGCAAGGTCGCGATGCGCCGGAAGGAAGAGCGCAACTACCAGGTGCTGGCCGATCTTAACTTCCGGCCGCGCACCTCTTACACGGCAGGCGTCATCAACCCGAATCCGGAGCTGGCATAGATGGCTACCAAGAGTCCCCTTCACGATCCGCGCAATCCCGTTCTCGATCCAATGATCGACCCGATCACAGGCGAGTACGCGGTGATTGCGCCGGGCCACAACTTCAAGTCGGTGACGCAGAAGATCGCCGGGCTGGTGCTGACGACGAACACGCCGCTGGGCTGGTTTGCCGGCCTGACCTTCGGAGGGTTCGTTGCGCTGGGCGTGGTCATCGGCATCACCTGGCTGTTCTTGAAGGGCGTCGGCATCTGGGGCGTCACCATTCCAGGCGCCTGGGGCTTTGCCATCATCAACTTCGTGTGGTGGATCGGTATCGGCCACGCTGGCACGCTGATCTCGGCCATCCTGCTGCTCTTCAAGCAGACCTGGCGCAATTCGATCAACCGCTTCGCGGAAGCGATGACGATCTTCGCCGTGGTTTGCGCGGGAACCTTCCCGCTCATCCACGTGGGCCGCCCCTGGCTGGCTTACTGGCTCTTTCCGTATCCGAACACGATGAACGTCTGGCCGCAGTTTCGCAGCCCACTGGCGTGGGACGTGTTCGCGGTGTCAACCTATGCGACCATCTCGATCGTCTTCTGGTATGTGGGGATGATCCCGGACTTCGGCACGCTGCGCGATCGCGCCACGCTTCCCCTGGCCAAGTACTTCTACGGTCTGTTGTCGCTCGGCTGGCGCGGGTCGACCCGGCACTGGATCCGGTATGAGACGGCTTCGCTGCTGTTAGCCGGCCTTTCCACCCCGCTGGTGCTTTCGGTGCACACCGTCATTAGCTTCGACTTCGCTGTGGCCTCTCTTGCCGGCTGGCATACGACGATCTTCCCGCCCTACTTCGTCGCAGGCGCGGTATACTCCGGCTTTGCGATGGTGCTGACGCTGGCCATTCCGCTGCGGAATTTCTACCACCTCGAAGATCTCGTCACGCTGCGTCATCTGGACAACATGGCGAAGGTGATGATCGGCACCGGGGGGATCGTAGCGTACGGGTACGGCATGGAGGTCTTCATGAGCTGGTTTTCGGCCAGCCACTGGGAGTTCTTCATGATGTGGAACCGTATGTTCGGGCCGATGGGCTGGGCGTACTGGATCCTGATTCTGACCAACATCGCGATCCCGCTGACCACCCTGTGGTCGCGCAAGCTGCGGGTCAACGTGACCTTCCTGTTCATCCTGTCGCTGATCGTGAACACGGGTATGTGGTTTGAGCGCTTCGTGATCGTCGTGACCAGCCTCTACCGCGACTACCTGCCTTCGAGTTGGGGCACCTACCGGGCGACCAAGTGGGATTACATGATCTACATCGGAACGATGGGGCTGTTTACCACTCTGTTCTTCTTGTTCGTTCGCTTTCTTCCCATCATCCCTATGTCCGAGGTACGCATGATGCTTCCTGGGACCAAGATCCGGCGCGGCGGCACGACTGCCGAAGAAGCCGTCAATGAGGCCACCTAACCATGCCACCTCGTGAAGGAATCTACGGCCTGCTCGCCGAATTCAATACGCCCACGGAGCTTGTCGAAGCGACCGAGGCGGCCCGGTCCGCCGGCTACCGGCGCATGGAGTGTTACACGCCCTACCCGGTCGAAGAGGCCGCCGAGGCGCTGCACTTCCATAAGAACTACGTTCCGCTGATCTGTCTGCTGGGCGGGATTATGGGGCTGACCACGGCGTTCCTGATGCAAACCTGGATTAACACCATGGCTTATCCTCTGAATATCGCAGGACGTCCCCTGATGAGCTGGCCTGCCTTTATCATTCCTGCCTACGAGTGGACGATTCTGTTCGCGGGTCTCTCGGCGGCGTTTGGGATGATTGCGATGAACGGCCTGCCGCAGACGTATCATCCGCTGTTCAACGCGCCGAACTTCCGCAACGGCGCCACAACCGACAAGTTCTTTCTTTGCATCGAGGCCTTCGATCCGAAGTTCTCCATCATCGAGACTCGGTCGTTTCTGGAAGGGTTTCCGGCGGTCTCCGTCATCGAGGTGGATCATTAAGATGAAGCTGACACTCCGTACGCATCGTTCGTCGGCCGCACTTGCCACGCTCAGCCTGCTGGCTGTAGCGGGCTGCCGCCAGGACATGCACAACCAGCCCAAGTTTTACCCGCAGCGCGGAACTGACTTTTACGCGGATGGTCGCTCGGTCCGGCCGCAGGTTGAGAACACGGTGGCGCGCGACCAGCTCCATGAGGACGTGTACTTCTATACCGGCCTCCAGAACGGGACCGAGGGCAACATGATGCCCTTTCCGGTGACGATGGATGTGCTCGCCCGCGGACAGGAGAAATACAACGTCTTTTGCACTCCGTGCCACTCGCGTGTGGGCAACGGCGTGGGGATGATCGTGCAGCGCGGCTACGCACAGGCGGGGAACTTCCACACCACGCGGCTTGAAACCGCGCCTTTGGGGCATTTCTTTGGCGTGATCACCAACGGCTACGGCGCGATGCCGGAGTATGCGGCGCAGGTCACGGTGGCGGACCGCTGGGCGATCGTGGCCTACATCAAGGCGCTCCAACTGAGCCAGAACGCCGACGAGTCTGCGGTTGCGGTCGGCCAGCACGTGCAGCCTTTGACCGACATTGCTGAGAGCCAGGGATTGTCCCGGAACTTCGCCGCTGAGTGGGTGACGCCGCCGACTGCGGTCACAGGAACGCCCGACGGCCAACCGTATGTCCTTCCGCCCGCCGAGATCACGGCCGCGGGGGAAGGCTCCGGGCAGCGTCCAGCACAGCCCGCACTCTCCCACATGAGCGGACCGTCAGCCGGCAATCCGATCGTCACCAACGCACCGCAAGGCCAGGGAAGCACCGGCTATCCGAACACTCCGGTCTCAATGGGTTTAACCACCAAGCCGGAATAAACGTCTTTTAGGCACCACCGCTGTCTCCACCAACTTGATCTCGCGAAGGCTTGAAAAGCATGTCATCTGGAAACCTACAACACGCGACCGGCCACTCCGGCGGCCACCATGGGCCGAAGACGCTGCCTGCCATCCTGAGTTCGCCGGAGGTGCTGACGATCTGGCGGACGCGCGCCTTCATCGTAGCCGCGGTCTGTGCCATCCTGTCGGTCTTCTTTGTCTTCACCCACGGCGGACGCGAACACATGCTTCGGGCGTACCTGCTCGGCTTCATGATGTGCTTCAGCTTTGCTGGCGGTGGGCTGGTGCTGCTGATGCTGCAGTACGTTTCAGGTGGCAAGTGGGGTCTGCTTCTGCGTCGTCCGCTCGAGGCGATGACTCGTACGCTCCCACTTGTCGCGCTGTTGATTCTGCCGATCGGCTTCTTCATGAAGCACCTCTATCAGTGGGCTCGCTTCCCCAGCATTGCGGATGAGCGGGCGGCGTTGGCTGCGGGGTACATCGACAAGGAGCAGGCCTGGACTGACATCTCTAAGCACAGCATGTTCAACCCGACCAGCGCCATCCTTCAGACAGTGATTGTCTTTGCGGTCCTGCTGACATTGGCCTACCTGCTCAACAAGTGGTCGCTTGAGCGCGACGCCGATCCGATGGCGGGAACGCTGGTCAGCTACGACCGCTGGCGGATCCGGTTTGAGAACCTGTCAGGCCCAGGCATCTTCATCTATGTCGTCTGCCTGACGGATGCCGCGCTGCTGTGGGTGATGTCGCTGGATGTGACGTGGTACTCGTCGATCTGGGGATTGAAGTTCCTGGTCGGACAGGGATATGCGGTCTTGGCATTAAGCATTCTGACCGTCGTCAAGCTCTCCAAGGTCGAACCCATGAAGACCCTGCTGCGGGTGACCGAGCAGCACGACCTGGGCAAGTTTCTCTTCGCCTTCGTCATGCTCAATATCTACCTGACGTTTGCTGAGTTTCTGATCATCTGGTCCGGCAACGTGCCGGATGAGATTCCCTGGTACCTGAGCCGCATTCGCGGGGGCTGGTGGACCATCTGTACGCTGGACTTCATCTGCCATTGGATGATCCCGTTCTGTATGCTGCTCTCCCGCGACCTCAAGCGCAGCAAGTCACGTATCTCGGGCATTGTTATCTTCATGATCTTCGCCCGTTTCGTCGATCTGTTCTGGATCATCGAGCCGAACTTCAGGGACGCTGCCTCCAACCTGCACCTGGCAAACAACTTCGGCATCTTGGCCTACCTGACGGTGCCACTGTGTGTGGTCAGCGTGTGGGCGGCATACTACTTTACCGAGTTGATGAAGCGTCCGCTCGTCAACGTCAACGATCCGCATCTGGCGGAGATTCTGGAGCCTGAACATGCCCACTAACGATGGCAAGACCGGCGAGCACGCACCGCCGAAGGGCGATTTTATCAATCATCCGGACAGCGGTCCGGAGAGCAAACAGCTTGGGTATGAGACCACCGATGTCAATGCAGGCGGTGTCGCGGTGTTCCTGGGAGGGCTCTTTGGCTTCGTGCTGATCTTCTTTCTGTTCTGCTTCTTCATGGGAAAGACGATCAACTCGGCGCTAGAGAGCCAGGACGGCGCGACTGACAAGTGGCACCAGAAGAACGACATCTTCGCCGGCGCACAGGCGAACGGAGGCAAGCGCGAGGACCTGAAGTCGAACGCAGCCATCGAGCAGCAGGAGTTGCAGAAGATGACGGCGGCATTTCCGAATCCGCGGCTCGACATTGATGACGGGAACCAGGCGACAGCCGATCTTCATGCGCGGGAGGATCTGCTGCTTGAGCACTACAGCACGGTCCCAGGCGAGAAGGGGATTCGCATACCGATCGAGCGGGCGATGGAGTTGATCGCGCAAAAGGGTCTGCCGGTCGCAACTGCCGCCGCACAGACTAACGGCCAGTTGATGGCCGGCGACAAGATTCCGGAGGTTACGGCGCCCTTGACCAGCGGCTTTGCGCGAACGGGCTACGAGCTGGATACGATGGAGGCGCGCGAGCAGAAGATGAGCTTTAGCAAGGCTGAGTCAAACACCCATGCGGAGTTGCACCCCATCAAGTAACGGACTGATAACCGCACGAAGCTGCAGCGTGCAGGCCTTAACATAGAAGCATGAAGAACACGAGCGACCCGATGACCGAGCGTAATCCAACCCGTGACCTTCGCAAGCTAAGCCAGAGGCTTGGCTGCGTGCTGCTCGCTGTCACGCTGGTGTGTGGCGCAGCCGGAGCTCAGGTCAGCTCGTATGGGGATAAGGAGACTGGTCAAAACACAGGCGACCAGCTTCCTCAGGTGTTGAAGGGCGTCGCCGTGTCGCAGCACTTGAATCGGCAACTTCCGCTTGACGCTCCGTTTACCGATGAGACCGGGGCTACGGTGCATCTGGGCGACTACTTTGGCAAGAAACCGGCGGTCCTCTCGCTGGTGTATTACAACTGCCCGATGCTGTGCTCGGAGGAGCTGGACGGGATGACGGCGGCGCTCGAGATGGTCCGTCTGACGCCTGGCAAGGACTTCAACGTCGTCGTCATCAGCATTGATCCGAGCGAGACGCCGGAGCTTGCGGCGAAAAAGAAGGCTTTTTACCTGAAGCGCTATGGCCGGCCCGAGACCGCGTCCGGTTGGCACTTCCTGGTCGGGCAGCGGCCAGCGATCGATGCGGTCACCGAGGCCGTTGGCTTTGGCTACGTGCGGGTTCCAGGGCCGGATGGCAAGCTGACGCAGTTTGCGCATGCGAGCTCTATTGAGCTGGTCACGACCGACGGGAAGCTGGCACAGTACTATCTGGGCGTGGAGTACAGCCCAAAGGATGTTCTGCTGGGGCTGATTGAGGCCTCCGGCAACAAGATTGGATCACCGGTCGCGAATATTCTGACCTATTGCTATCACTACGATCCGCAGACGAATAAGCACTCGCTGATTGTGGCGCGGGTGGTGCAGTTTGGCGGCATGGTGACGATGGCTTCCCTGGGTGGGTTCATGTTTGTGATGTTTCGCAGGGACCTCAAGCTCGGGCGCGAACACGACTCGACCGAAACGGATAAAGGGTAACGATGCATAACAGTCCAGTTCTGTGGCAGTTTTTGACGAAGTGGCTCGCCGCCTCCGCGCTGTTTCCGCGCGAGGCCTCTACGATCGCGCCGTACGCGGACGCGCTGTACTTCTTTCTGATCGGCATGACGCTCACCGGCCTGCTCCTGGTCGGCGCGCTGATGCTCGGCTTCTGCATCCGTTACCGTAAGGCGCGGAACCCGGTGGCGACCCAGGTCGAAGGCTCGACTCTGCTCGAAGCGACTTGGACGATCATCCCGCTGGCCATCTTTCTCGTCACCTTTGTCTGGGGCGCGCTGCTCTACTTCCGTATCTATAATCCGCCAGCCAACGCGATGAACATCTACATTGTGGGCAAGCAGTGGATGTGGAAGGCCGAGCATCCGGGCGGACAGCATGAGATCAACGCGCTGCATGTGCCCATTGGGCGGCCGGTGCAGCTGACGATGATCTCGCAGGACGTTTTCCATAGCTTTTCGATTCCCGACTTCCGGGTCAAGCGTGAGGTGATCCCTGGGCGCTACTCGACTGTGTGGTTCAATGCGACTGAGCCCGGCGTCTACCATATCTTCTGCACACAGTACTGCGGGACCAAGCACTCGGGGATGATCGGCGAAGTGACGGCGATGAAGCCCGAGGACTACCAGAAGTGGACGCAGGAGTCGACCAGCGGCATGTCGCTGGCGCAGAACGGCGAACGGCTCTTCGCCAGCATGGGCTGCAATGCATGCCATAACGGCACGGCGGCTGCGCGCGGGCCGAGCCTTGCCGGGGTGTACGGATCCAAGCTGACCTTGGCGAACGGATCGCAGGTGATCGTGAACGACGCGTACCTGCGCGACGCGATTTTGAACCCTTCCCAACACGTGACCGCAGGGTTTGCGCCGATCATGCCCACCTACCAGGGCCAGATCAGCGAGGACGGCTTGATCGATCTCGTGGAGTACATCAAGAACCAGAACACCAATTACCGTTCCCAGCAGACGCTGGGAACGTCACAGTCTGACCTTGCGGCGCCCACGGCGTCGGGGATGGTGAAGCAATGAGCGCAGCCTCTTCCACAATCGTCAATCTTCCGGACCAGCGCACGGCTCGGCTGCCGAAGCGCAACTACATCAACAACGAGCACGGCATCCTGAGCTGGCTGCTAACCGGCGACCATAAGCGGATCGCCATGCTCTACCTCATGTCGATCACGTTCTTCTTCTTTATCGGCGGAGCCTTCGCGGGCCTGATCCGATTGGAACTGCTGACGCCGCAGCCCGACCTGGTCGCCTCGGACACCTATAACAAGTTCTTCACCATGCACGGCATCATCATGATCTTTCTATTCCTGGTGCCGTCCGTTCCGGCGACGCTGGGCAACTTCCTGATCCCGATCATGCTGGGCGCCAAAGATCTCGCGTTTCCCAAGATCAACCTGCTCAGCTGGTATCTATATCTTGCGGGCGGAACCTTTACGCTGGCAGGTCTGGTGCTGGGCGGAGTGGACACGGGCTGGACCTTCACGACGCCGCTTTCGACGCACTATCTGAATACCCATGTCGTGACCGTGGCTACGGCGATCTTCATCGCGGGCTTCAGTTCGATCTTTACCGGGCTGAACTTCATCGTCACCATCCACCGGATGCGTGCGCCAGGCATGACCTGGTTCCGCATGCCGCTGTTTGTCTGGTCGAACTATGCCGCCTCCGTCCTGATGGTTTTGGGCACTCCGGTTCTCGCCATCGCGATCGTCCTGGTCGCGCTGGAGCGGTTGATCGGCATTGGCGTCTTCGATCCAACCAAGGGCGGCGATCCGCTGCTCTTTCAGCACCTATTCTGGTTCTACTCGCACCCTGCCGTCTACATCATGATCCTGCCGGGTATGGGTGTGATCTCAGAGGTGATTTCCACCTTCAGTCGCAAGCGCGTCTTCGGTTATACGGCTGTCGCGTTCTCCTCAGTCGCCATCGCCCTCTTCGGCTTCTTCGTCTGGGCGCACCACATGTTCATCATGGGCGTGTCGAACTACTCCGCGCTGGTCTTCTCGCTGCTTACCATGCTGGTGGCCGTTCCTTCCGCGATCAAGATCTTCAATTGGGCGTTCACCTTGCAAAAGGGGTCGATCACCTTCGAGACGCCGATGCTCTACGCCTTTGGGTTCATGGGGCTGTTCACCATCGGCGGCCTGACGGGCGTGTTCCTAGGTTCGCTGGGAATGGATATCCACCTGACGGAGACCTACTTCATCGTGGCGCACTTCCACTTCGTGATGGTTGGCGGCATGCTGATGGCGTTCCTGGCCGGCGTCCACTTCTGGTGGCCGAAGATGACGGGCCGCATGTATCCAGAGTCCATGTCGAAACTGGCTGCGGTGACCACGTTCATCGGCTTCAATCTGACCTTCCTGCCGCAGTTCATTCTGGGATACCTCGGGATGCCACGCCGCTACCATGCATATCCGCAGGAGTTTCAGGTGCTCAACGTGCTTTCGACCGCCGGCGCGACCGTGCTTGGCGTGGGCTACCTCATGCCGATGCTGTATCTGGCGTGGTCGTTGAAATACGGCGCCATTGCCGGCAACAATCCGTGGCAGGCGACGGGGCTTGAGTGGCAGATTCAGTCGCCGCCGCTGACCGAAAACTTCACCGAAGTGCCGATCGTAGATCATGAGGCGTATGACTATGAATGGCTTGCAAACAAGACTGCAAACGAGGTGACAACCGTTGGCTAACTCCGCCATAGCGACGCACGAGGACGCGACGTTGCCCGTACACCACGGAGAGCACGTGGTGCTGCCGCAACACCGTCATCACTTTGAGACTGAGGAGCAGCAGCGCGAGGCCGGCAGCTTCGGTATGTGGCTCTTCCTGTTGACGGAGATCATGTTCTTTGGAGGCATGTTCTTCTCGTACCTGCTCTACCGCAATTGGTACTACGACGCGTTCGTGGCTGCCTCGAACACGCTGGTCATCGGCTGGGGCGCCCTGAATACGGTCATCCTCATCACCTCCGGCTTTGCCATGGCGCTCGGGGTCTACTTTGCCGAAGTCCGTAACCGCCGCATGCTGGTGTTGATGCTGTGGCTGACGACGTTCTTCGGCGTGGCCTTCCTGGGCGTCAAGGCGATCGAGTACACCGAGAAGTTTGAAGCGCATCACGTTCCGGGTGCAAGCTTCAACGTCAAGGAGTTCATCAACCCGCCAATGGACAAGAACGGCAAGCCCACCGAGAACCCGCTTGCTCCGGACATGGCGCAAAAGACGCAGATTTACTTCTTCCTGTACTTCGCAATGACGGGCATGCACGCGCTCCACATGATCATAGGGCTTGGGCTGCTGTTCTGGCTCATTGCAAGGGCCAGTCGAGGCGAGTTCAGTGCCGGCTACGTGGCGCCGATCGAGAACTTCGGGCTTTACTGGCATTTCGTCGATATTGTGTGGCTGTTCCTATTTCCGCTTCTGTATCTCATCAACCGGCACCCGCTCGCCCATTGAGCGGACGTGCCAAGCCTAGGCAAGGGGTAGAAGATGTCCGATCATAACGACGCGGCGAATGTAGTCAATCCGGAACACGCCGAGCACCACATCGTTACGCCGTTTCAATACATGTTGGTCTTCGGAACGCTTCTGGTGTTTACCGGCATCACGGTGGGCGCGGCCTTCATCGATCTGCCGGGGCCGTTGAATCCCATTGTCGCGCTGGCAATCGCAAGCTTCAAGGCAGTCGTTGTCATTCTTTTCTTCATGCACGTGAAGTATCAGTCGCGGCTGATTAAAATGACGGTTGCCGCCGGGTTCTTCACCTTCCTCGTACTCATCACCATGACGTTGAGCGACTACATCAGCCGTGCCTGGGGCCTCTGGTAGACCCTTCCGCATTGATTCGCGCAAGAGGCGGCCTCAGGGCCGCCCTTTCCTTTGTCGGGCCCTTGCATGCGTGCTTCATGGGCCGGGTAAAATCCTTCGTCCGGTCGAAAGCAAGCATCGTTCGGCACATAGAACGCAGGAAGCCACACGCGGATGCGGTAGCGTGGAGGCATGGCAGCTAAGAAGGACGAGGTACAGGGCAGGACTGTGAGCAAGGCGGTCAAGACGTCCCCTCAGGTGAAGGCGCAGCCGCTGCAGGTTGGAGCCTCACTTCCTGATAGTCTTCGCGCGTTGGCTCTGCAAGCGAGAGTGACGGTGCGCCGTGATGGCGCTCCCGACCCGAAAGGCAAGTGCATCGTCTACTGGATGCAGAGGGCGCAGCGTGGCGTGGACAACCATGCTGTCAATGTGGCGGTTACGGTCGCGAACGAGCTGAACCTCCCTCTCGTCGTCTATTTCGCGGGTATCTCCAACTTCCCCCACGCAAATCTTCGGCATTATGTCTTTCTCAACCAGGGACTGGCCGACATCGAAGAGGATCTTGCGAGGCGGAACGTCGCGTTCGTCCTCCGCAATGCTCCGCGTGAGTCGCATGAGAAGCTGCTGGAAGATGCGGGGGCGGCAATGGTTATCGGGGATGAGAACCCGATGCGCGAGCCCGAGCGCTGGCGCAAGGAACTTGCCGAGAAGATCACCATTCCTTTCTGGACGGTGGACACCGATGTTGTGGTGCCTTCGAAGTTAATCGAGAAGGCACAGTACGGCGCGTACACTATTCGGCCGCGGCTCTATCGCTTGCTGCCTGAGTACCTGGTCCCCTATGAAAATCCTCATGCGCAGGTAAGCTGGCGTAAACCCCGCGGCTTCCATGCCGACGACGTGCGGCAGGATATGACAAGCGGTTGGAAGCACCTGGACCGCAGCGTCAAGGGCGTGGCGTACTGGCAAGGCGGAACGCACGCCGGTATGGGACATCTTGATCGGTTCACGAAGGACCTGTTGAAGGACTATGAGGTGCAGCGCAACAAGCCGGAGGCGGATGGAACCTCTTCGATGTCGCCTTACCTCCACTATGGCCATGTGGGTCCCCAGACCATTGCGCTGGCGGTGGACGCGGCGGCGAAGGCTGACTCTCGTTTGCAGTCAGCCCGGGACAGCTATTTCAACGAGCTCATCGCATGGCGCGAGCTGGCGATCAACTTTGTGCGCTATTCGCAGGTCTATGACTCTGCGGAGTGCGCCGAAGAGTGGGCTCGCAAAACTATTCAGGAGCACGCCCGCGATCAGCGCGAACACCTGTACACGCTCGAGCAGCTGGAGGCGGGGCAGACCTATGACGAGCTTTGGAACGCAGCACAGATCCAGATGGTGCGGCATGGCTGGATGCATAACTACATGCGCATGTATTGGGCCAAAAAGATTCTCGAGTGGACGCCGGATGCCGAGACCGCGATGCACCACTGCGTCTACTTAAACGATAAGTACTTTCTGGATGGACGTGATCCGAACGGCTACGCCGGGATCGCGTGGGCAATCCTGGGCAAGTTCGATCGTGCCTGGGGAACGCGGCCGGTCTTCGGCAAACGGCGTTACATGTCGGGCGCGAGCACAGGGCGGAAGTTCGACTCAGCCAGCTACATCCGTCAAATGAAGAACTTACCTCTGGCCTGAATGCGGCGAGGCACTGGCCGCATCCCGCAAAAAAGGTGATACTGGTCGGCACCGGGCCCACTTTATCGCAGAGGTGCTTCGTTGGAATCGCTCCTGACCGCGCCGGTCCAACTGGCGTCCCCACATGCCATTCCGTTTCGGACCATCTTTGAGGAGCATCTGCAGCGCCGCCAGAACCGTTTCATGCATGCGGTGGCGACGGTCTTCGATCCGTCCGTGCAGACATGGCATGCAGAACAGGTGCGCAACCCGAAGCGCACGGATCCTCCATGTCCAACGATTGCTCCGGTAACCGAAGGTGAGCTGGCACCGCCAGAGCGAATGCTGGCTCTGCTCCAGGCCGTTCGACGCCAGGAGAACGCCTACGCCGCTCTGGCGAAGGCGATCGATGACATTGAAAACGGGCGACCCGATCCATCTACGAAGTGCCTGCGAACCGACTTTGAGCTGGAACTGGCCGAGTGCGCCGCCGCGGATGGACCCTTGAAGCGCGTGCTCCAGCTCACCGACGCCAGCGCCCTCTGTCTTTCAGGCGGTGGCATCCGCAGTGCAAGCTTCTGCCTGGGCGTGCTGCAGGGCTTGTCGCGCATCAGCGAGAGCTCCGAGGCTGAGGGCACGACCAAGAACCTCATGGAGGAGCTCGACTTCCTCTCTACGGTCTCGGGAGGCGGATATATCGGAAGCTGGCTCATCGCCTGGACCTATCGCCGCATGCTCGCCGATCGCGCCGAGCCGGCGATCCATGACGCCTTCACCCTGGCCGGCGACTCCGCCACCCGCGCTCGAGCGCTTTGCCTTCGGATGCTGGATACGCTCGAGCATAGCGAGGAGCTGCGCAGGCAGGAGTGTGACGCCTTCAGCCGCAACCTCGTGGCGTTGGCTGAGGCGGTCATTCAAACCGCAAAGAATGCGGACCGCGCTGCAGAGAAGGTCCAGGCGAAAGATCCTGTCTCGAGTGCGCGCTTCAACCAGTCAAAGCAGCCCACCGTCCCGCCGCAAACCAGCCAACAATCGACCGGCCTGAAGACATTGCTGGAAGACGAGACGACCGTGCCGCCTGTACAAGGAATCAGCCTGCACGCCGAACAGGAACCGGACCAGCCAGCCGCGGCTGAGCTTGAGCTGGAGGATCCTGTGTACTTCGCTCAATTGCAGAACGCGGCGGACGCCGCAGGCGATATGGGCAATGCGAAGGATCAACTTGCCAAGCTCAAGGGCAAGTCCCTGAATGCGGTCAGTGCCGACCCTGACCTGAAGCAGGCGCTCGTTGCGGTAAGCGGTATTCTGGACCAGGTGCTGCGCCGCTTCAGCGCGGCCTCTCATCCGAACTGGCGCTCGGCCTACAAGAAGGTCATCGCTTCTCTGGCTGGCGACAGCTGCGTCACGGCGGGCGACCCTGAACCGCAGCCGGTGCGTCACCTCCGTTCCTACACGTCCTTCCTTGCGCCGGAGCTGGGTGCCACCATCGATACGACGACCCTGGTCGCGATCATCTTCCGCAATCTGGTTGTGAACTGGGCGATGCTTCTGCCGCTGTTGTTCGCGCTGGTCAGCGTGGCGCGTTTCTCTGGTTTCCTGATGCTACTTGCCGACGCGCGCCTGACGCATGGCAACGGTCTTTTCGTCGCCTACACCAGCACGTTTCTGCTCTTCGCCTTCAGCGCCATCTCCGCCGCCGGTGCGCTACCCTCGCACACAAAATTGAAGTGGTTGGCTGTCTTTCGCTGGTCGCCCAAGCTCCTGTTCGTTACGCCGATCGTGCTTGGCTCCTGGCTGCTTGCCGTCACCTGGGCGCCGGGGGAGCATAGCGTTCACTGGTCTAGACACGTGTGGCCCTGGCTGGTCCGCTTGACCGCGATGCTGCCGGCGTGGCTGCATGAGGGCCTCACTCAGGCCCCGGCAGCGCCCATTGCACTGCTCGGCTTTACCGTGGTGGGCAGCTCCATCTTCTTGACCTACAGCGACCGCGTCACAGGCCGCCTGCTGCCCAAATGGAGAGGAATCAGGACGGTCTGGGTGGTGATTGCCGTTACGGTGGTGGTCAGCACCGCGGCCACATTGGTGTTGATGGAGGCGCTCCGCAGAACCGTCTTTCCCTTTCTCATGCACCCACAACTCAAAATGTTCGGCAGCTTCCAGCCTGGGTCGCGTCTTTTCATCGTCTTCGCGGTTCCGCTGATCACGCTCTTCCTTATGGCGAGCACCTCGCTGTTCTGCGCTCTGCTCGGCATCTACGAGATGGAAGAAGACCGCGAGTGGTGGGTGCGCGCCGGCGGCTACATCATCGCTTTCGACTTCATCTGGGTTGCCGCCCACGCGCTGACCTTGTTCGGGCAGCAGGGCTTCGCGCGGATTGCAAGCGGTATTGCAGGTCTCGCTGTGGGCGCGCTCGGCAGCGCGATCGGATTCAGCGCGGCCTCGGCTACGGGGACTGGACCAGTTAAGATGTCGCAGTTGAAGGGTGCGGCGAAGTTTCTATCGAAGCACAACCTGGTTCTGCCGGTGGTCAGCGCGATTGCTGTCGGGCTCATCAGCATCGGCATGGTGGAGCTGGAAGAGACGCTGCGGCAGGTGCTTCCGGCCAAGGTCTCCACCCATCGCTATCACCTGGCACCCGCTATGGCCTCACTTCGTCCCGGCGAAACCCCTCTGACGGCAGTTCCGCGTAACGAGAACCCCCGCCATGGATTGGAGACCGCCGCTGAGATGATCCTGCTGGCCATCGTCGTCACCATCCTGACGAACCTCAGCATCAACATCAATCTCTTCTCGTTGCAGGGCATGTATCGCATGCGGCTCATGCGAGCTTTTTTGGGAGCCTCCAACGTGCTGCGCCATCCGGATCCGTTCACCGGCTTCGATCCCAGGGACACGCCGTATGAGACGGATCTCCCCAGTGCTCCCGGCGCGCCGCTCCACATCATCAACACCACCCTGAACCTTGTAGGCACCACCAACCCCGCGTGGCGGCAGCGCAAGGCGGAGTCTTTCACCTTCAGCCCCATACATGCGGGCTCCTGGCGGCTTGGTTATGTACCGGCAGACCTGTATGGAGGCGGTCGCGGAGTTACACTTGCGACCGCGATGGCGATTAGCGGCGCGGCCTTCAATCCCAA
This sequence comes from uncultured Granulicella sp., assembly GCA_964282815.2. GTDB lineage: Bacteria > Acidobacteriota > Terriglobia > Terriglobales > Acidobacteriaceae > Edaphobacter. The sequence goes on along the minus strand of CBDIOH010000007.1, from coordinate 1,159,543 downwards.
CATGGGCTATCAGTCGTCCCCCTTGCTGGCGCTCCTGATGACCTTCTTCAACCTGCGCCTGGGATACTGGCTGCCCAACCCGAAACGGCCAACCTCTCGCTGGCCGCTGACCTGGCGCGATAGCAACTTCTTCTCCAAGCCCGGTCCCAGCTTTGCACTGTTTCCGCTCATAGAGGAGGCGCTCGGGCTCACCAACGACACCTCACGCTGGATCGAGCTGACGGACGGTGGTCACTTCGAAAACCTTGGACTGTATGAGATGGTGCTGCGCCGCGCCCGGCGCATCATCGTAGTGGACGCCGGCGCAGACCCTGCCTGCCAGTTTGAAGACCTGGGCAACGCCATCCGCAAGATCAAGATCGACCTCGGCATCCCTATCGAGTTCGACCACATGAACGAGCTTAAGATGCAGAAGGGAATGAGTCTTGAAAACTCCTATTGTGCCGTGGCACGGATCCACTACCACTGCGTCGACCCGGTTCCAAGCGGGACGTCGGACCTCGACTTCGACGGCGAGTTGGTCTACATCAAGGCCAGCCTGACCGGCCGAGAGCCTGCCGACGTGCTGCAATATGCCAAGACCCACAGCGCTTTTCCGCACGAGTCAACCGCCAACCAGTTCTTCAACGAGTCTCAGTTCGAGAGCTACCGCCACCTCGGCTCGTTCATCATCGAGTCCATCCAGAAGCGTGCGCTCGGCCTCGATAAGACCTCCGAAACAACGCCCTTCGCCTCATTTGCCGCCGCCGCGCACGCACTCTGGCAGGACCCCGTTCCGGCCGATGAGGCCAAAAAGAAGGATGCTGCCTGCCAAAGAGAATCTGCCGCTCCTCCAAAGTTTTCCGGGGAAGCGGCAGAGGAGCAAGAGGAGGCTGCTGAGTAGCGCTACTGCCAGCCGCCGCCCAGTGCGGAATAAAGCTGCACGAGCGTAAGCGCCTCAGCCTGTTGGGCCGTTGCCAGGTTCAGCTGCGCGGCGAAGAGGTTGGACTCGACCGTCAGTACCTCGAGATAGCTCGTAGCCCCCCCCTGGTACCGGAGCCGCGCCAGCCGGGAAGCGTCCTGCGCGGCATCGACCAGCTTCTGCTGCTGCTCACGATAGGTGCGTTGCTTGTTCAGGGCGATCAGTGCGTTCGAGACATCGTGGAAAGCGGTCGCGATGGTCTTTTGATAGCTGACCAGCATCTCCTCATGGGCTGCTTTTGCCTGGTTGTACTGGCCGCGCAGCTTGCCGCCCTCAAAGATCGGCTGCGCCAGCGTACCCAGCCCATAGATCGTTTTGCTGTCGGTGGTGAAGATGTCGGAGAAGCTGTTACCGCCCACGCCGGCTGACGCAGAGATGGAAAGCTGCGGGAAGAATTGTGCGCGCGCCACGCCAATCTGCGCATTGGCCGCGATCAAGGCCTGCTCTGCCTGCTGAATATCCGGCCGGCGCTCCAGCAGCTGTGAGGGAAGACCCGTTGGCAGATCTTGCGGCGGAGGTGTCAGTGCGTTGGGGTCTGTGTGTGCTACCGGCCCCGGGTTCTGGCCCAGCAGCAGCGCCAGGTTATTCTCCTCCTGCTGCACCTGCTGCTCCAACTGCGGAAGTTGAGAGGTCGCAGTGAAGAGCAACTGCTCGGCCTGACGCACGTCTGACAGCGGATTGGCTCCGCCGCGCTCCAGCGTTTGGGTTAGGTTCACGGAGTCCTGCCGCGTCTTGATGGTCTGCTTGGTGACCTCCACCTCGCGGTCCAGCGCGCGCAGCTGCAGATAGTCGGTCACGACATTCTGCACCAGCGTCAACCGCACCGCACGCTGCGCCCAAACCTGCTCCAGCAGCGTCGCGCGTGCGGCCTCCGTCTGTTTGCGGTACAGGCCCCAGAAGTCCGGAGTCCACGTGGCGGAGAGGTTGAAGGCTCCAATCGCAAGCGGACTGGAGAGCCCACCCGAATTGTTCGAGCCAGTGCCCAGAGCGCTTGCGTTGAACGATGCGCCCACACCGCTGCCGCCGGCGGTAATCACCGGGAACTGCTGCGAACGCGTAATCTGCACCTGCGCCTGCTGCTCCAGGATGCGTTGCGCCGCAATACGCAGGTCGAAGTTGTTGGCCAACGCGGTCCGAATCAACGCCTGCAGCTCCGGCTCCTGAAACACCGTGGCCCATTGCTGATCCGCGATCGAGGTCGTGGAGGAAACATCCGTTCCATCCACTCCGCGATACACCGCGGGCGTTGCCACGACAGGACGTTTATAGCGAGGGCCCACGTTGCAGCCGGTGACCGAGAGAGCAGCGAACGCCAGCGCCAGAGCGACTGCTTTCCGCGCAGTGAGCCGCGTTTTTACTTGAGGCGAGGAGTTCATACGTGACCTCCTGGGGTCTTGGTCTCGCTGGAGGCGGTTTGCGGGGCGGTCTGCGGTCCTCCTCCGGCAGCGCGGCCGGCGGCTACCGGGTCGAAGTCTGCCTTTGAGTCCATGGTCGTGCCCTTGCCGCCCCTGCTGAAACGGTGCGACAGGTATTCGACCACGGAGAAGGTCACCGGGATGAAGATAAGGCCGATCCCGGTCGACAGGACCATGCCGCCGATGACGACCGTTCCCAGAATCTGCCGGGACGCGGCGCCGGCGCCGGTTGAGAACCACAGCGGCAGACAGCCGAAGATGAACGCCAGCGCTGTCATCACGATTGGCCGGAACCGCAGCCGTGCAGCGCCCAGAGCAGCCTCGGAGATGCTCTGCCCGGACTCGTAGTTCGACTTGGCAAATTCCACGATGAGGATCGCGTTCTTCGCCGAAAGTCCGATCAGCATGACCGTTCCAATCGTGGCAAAGATGTCGTTCTCCAGTGAGCGGAAGTGCAGCGCGATGAAGCCGCCCAGGATCGCCACCGGTGTGCTCAGCAGCACGCTGAACGGCAGCGTCCAGGATTCGTAGAGCGCAGCCAGGATCAGGAAGACGAACAGCAGCGAGAGCCCGAAGACCGCGTAGGTCGGCACGCCCTTCTGCGCCTGGTCCTCTTGGAAGCTCATCCCGGAGTAGTCATAGCCCGCACCCTCCGGCATCGTCTCGGCGAAGGTCTTTTCAAGCGCCGCCCGCACCTGACCGGAGCTGTATCCCGGCTTCGCCGTAATGTTGATCTGCGCCGCGTTGAACTCGTTGAAGCGAAAGGTAAACTCCGGCCCGGTAATCTGCTTCACCTTTACCAGCGAAGCCAGCGGCACCTGTCCGCCGTTCGCGCTGCGCACGTAGAACTGGCTGATATTGTTGATATCCGTGCGCGACGTTCCCTCAGCCTCCACATAGGTCTGCCACTGACGGCCAAAGCGGTTGAAGTAGTTCACCAGGTAGCCGCCCATGAAGGTGGACATGGTGGTATACACGTCGGAGAGTTGCACCTGCTGCTGCAGTACCTTCTCCTGATCGACGTCCGCGTACAGCTGCGGCACCGCCGGCTCATAAGAGGGCAGCGCGATCGCCACCTCCGGCAGCTTGTTGATTGCGCCCAGAAACCCATAGACATTCTGGGTCAGCGTCGTCGGATCGTCCTTGCCGGAGCGGTCCTCAATCACCATGGTGACGCCGCCCGAGGTCCCGATTCCGGGAATCGACGGCGGCGGGAAAGCGAACGCGATCCCGTCAGGATTACCGGCGAGCTGTTGCTGCAGCTTACCCGTAATCGCGCCAATCTGTTCCTCCTTGCTCTTGCGCGTGTCCCATGGCTTCAGCGAGACGAAGAAGAAGCCGGCGTTGGTGCTCTGCACCTCGGTCAGCAGAGAGAAGTCGTTCACCGCAATCACGCCTTGAATTCCGGGCGTCTTCAACAGCGCGTCCGTGATCTTCTGCTCGGCTGCGTCCGTGCGTTGCGCGGAGGCTCCATCCGGAAGCTGCAGCGCCAGGTACATGTAGCCCTGGTCTTCCGTCGGAATAAAGCCGCCCGGCAGGCTGCCGCCCAGCAGAACCGCTGCCACGCCCATCAAAGCAATCCCAAGCATCGCAAGGTAAGACTTGTGGATCAGCACGTCCGACGTGTGCACGAAGCTGTCCGTCGTCCTCCCAAAAAAGTTGTTGAACCAGCCGAAAGGCCGCGCCAGCAAACCCTTCTTGTTCTTCTCTTGCTCGGTCTTAGGCTTCAGCAGCAGCGCTGCCAAAGCAGGAGAGAGCGTAAGCGCGTTGAACGCGGAGATCAACACAGAGATCGCAATGGTCACGGCGAACTGCTGATACAGCCGGCCCGTAATCCCGGGAATGAACGCTGTCGGAATGAATACAGCGGCCAAAATCAGCGCGATCGCAACCACCGGTCCGCCGACCTCTTCCATCGCCTTGATGGTTGCGGCCTCCGGGTCCATGCCCTCTTCAATGTGGTGTTCCACTGCTTCCACTACGATGATCGCGTCGTCAACGACCAGGCCGATCGCCAGCACAAGCCCGAACAGCGAGAGCGTGTTAATCGAGAAGCCAAGCGCCGGGAAGACGATGAAGGTTCCAATCAACGAGACCGGGACCGCCAGCAGCGGAATCAACGTCGCGCGCCAGCCCTGCAGGAAGATGAACACCACGATGACAACCAGCGCGAGAGCCTCGGCCAGCGTGATGACGATCTCATGAATACCCGCGCTTACCGCCTTGGTTGTATCGAGCGGAACATCGTAGCTGATGCCTGGAGGGAAGGTTTTGGACAGCTCCGCCATGCGTGCGTTAACCAGCTTGGCCGTATCCACAGCGTTCGAGCCCGGAAGCTGGTAGATCGCCATGACGCCCGAGGGGTTCTGGTTGTAACGTGCGGAGATCGCATACGCCTGGTCGCCCAGCTCAATCCGCGCCACATCGCTCAGGTGCAGGATCGAGCCATCTGCATTGGCCTTGAGAACGATCTTGCCGAAATCCTCCGGCTTCACCAGACGGCCCTGGGTACGAACCGTATAGGTGAACTGCTGCCCTTTCGGAATCGGCTCCGCGCCAATCTGGCCAGCGGGATTCACGTTGTTCTGCGTCTGGATCGCCTGGATCACCTCAGGCGCGGTCACGCTCAGCTTGGCCAGCTTGTCCGGGTCCACCCACACCCTCAGCGCGTACTGCCCGCCGAAGATCTGCACACGCGAAACGCCTTTGACGCGCGTGATCTGGTCCTGCAGGTTGATGATCGCGTAGTTGGTCAGAAAGTCCTGGCCAAAGGTCCCGCCAGGCGAGTTGATCGCCACCAGCATCAGCGGAGAGGTCAGCGCCTTCTGCACCGTCAGCCCGGCGGTCGTTACCTGCGCGGGCAACTGGCTCTGCGCCTGGTCGACGCGCAGTTGCGAGAGCACCTGGTCGATGTCCGGGCTGGTCTTTACGTCGAAGTCCACGAACAGCTGCATCACGCCGTTGTTCGCGCTGACCGAGTCCATGTAGATCATGTTGTCGACGCCGTTCATCTGTTGCTCAATCGGCGTCGCCACGGCCTGCGAAAGCGTCTTCGCATCCGCGCCCGGGTAGGTCGCTGTGACCAGAACTTCTGTCGGAACAATATCAGGATACTGCGATGTGGGGAGCGTGACCATCGACACCAGACCGATGATCACGGTCAGGATGGCGATGACGATAGCCACAATGGGCCGGCGAATGAAAAACTTCGACATCGATTATCTCCCTGCTGACATGGTCGCGGGTGTCGCAGCGGGGGCTGCGGGCGGAGCCGGATGCGGGTTCACTGGCGAGCCCTCGCGCAGCTTCTGCAGGTTATCGGTGATCACCTGTGTGCCCGGAGTCAGCCCGCCGTTGACCACCCAGAAGCTGCCCTGCGCATTGCTCACCTGCGGTCCCAGCGTGATGTTCAGCACGTGAACCGTCTTGTTGGGCGCGACGGTATAGACCTGCTGCTGGCCCTGCAACTCCTGCACCGCAGCCTGCGGAACCAGCAGCACGCCATGGCGCACTTCCGTGTCCGCCTTCACGCGCCCGAACTGTCCCGGACGAAGCACATTGCCGGGATTCGTGAACACAGCCGCCACCCGGATCGCGCCGGTCTGCGCGTTCACCTGCCGGTCCACATACTCAATGTGACCCTTGCTGGAATACTCTTGTCCGTTGGCCAGCGTCAGCGTCAACGGAACCTTGGAGGCGCCGCGCAGCAGATCGCCCTGCCCTTCCTTGGCGCGCTTGCTCAACGCAAGGTACTCGGAGTCCGAGATCGAGAAATAAACCTTGATCGGATCGAGCTGCGAAACACCCGTCAGCACCGACTGCTGGTTCACAAGATTGCCCACCTGCGTCGTCGCCTGCCCGGCAACGCCGGAGATCAAGGACCGCACCTGCGTAAAGCCAAGGTTCAAGCGAGCCGTCTCCACCTGGGCCTCCGCGGACCGGACCGAAGCCTGTGCCGCAACGACCTGCGCCTGTGCCACGCCCACCGCGGCCTTATTCGCCTCGCGGGTCTGCGTGTCGTTATCCAGCTGGCTCCTGGCGATCGCTCTCGCCTCGGCCAGCGGTGTATCGCGGTTCACGTTGATCTCCGCCAGTCCCAGCTGTGCCTTAGCCTGATCCACCTGGCTCTGCGCCTGCAGCACCTGGCCTTTAGCCTGCGCCACCTGTCCCAGCGCCTGGTCCACCAGGGCCTGGAATGGCCGAGGATCGATCTGGAACATCACCTGCCCCTTGCTCACGGGCTGGCCTTCCTTATAGTCCTGCTTTACCAGATAGCCGCTTACCTGCGGCTGAATCTGCGCGTTCACATACCCGTCCAGCGTCCCGACCCACTCATTCGAAATCGGCACATCCGTCTGCTGCGTGGCGTAGACGGTGACCGGCATCGCCGGCGGAGGCCCGGCAGGTGCGGGCTTCTTCTCGCACCCTGTCAGGGTGGTTGCGGCCAGTGCCAACGCGATCGAGGTGCGGGCGTAGCGGTTACTTGCCCCGTGCGCCACGGTCTTCCGGTGATCACTTTCCCGGTCTTCGCTTTCCCGGTGTTCAAAGGTCATGATGGCTCCTGCTTCGTTCATCATCCAGCGTCGCTGACGGTATCCCAAGCATTCTATCGGCAGCTTGCGCCCTATCCATGCTTTTCAAGCCCAGCTTGCTTTCTGTGTTTCGAAAACTATACATTCATGTATGTATCGAACGAGGCGCGTGGAAACTTGCCAGCCCCAATACGAACCATGAGCCTGTTGGATTCAAGAGGATGCCTGTGGGTTCAAAAATAAATCACGAACTCCCCGTCCCTAAGCAGCAGCGTGCCCTGGTAACCCGCGCCCAACTGGTCCAGTCCGCTCGCACCATCTTCGCCCGGGACGGCTTCGAACAGGCCCGCATTGAGGACATTGCCGCACTCGCCGGCAAGACGCGCGGAGCCTTTTACGCCAACTTCAAAGATAAGGAAGACGTGTTCTTCGCCATCTTCGAAGAGAACATTGCGCAGGATCTCGAAGGCCTGCCGGCGTTGCTGACGGATCTTCATACCGCGCACGAGCGCCTGGACGCTCTCGCCGCTTACATTCTGGAACTCGCCAAGGATCCGCAAAGAACCCTGCTCCACCTCGAGTTCAAGGTCTACGCCATTCGCCATCCACGCCGCCGCAAGCGTCTCGCGGACCTCCACGCCGCCATGCGCGAGCGCTGTTCGTATCCCGAGTTCGACGCATTCTTTCCCGAGTTCCAGCAGCAAACAAAGCAGGAGCGGCGCAAGGGCTCACTCGCAATCGGCGCCATCGTAGACGGTCTTGCGCTTAATCGTCTCTTTGATCCGGACGCCATCGCTGACGCACAGCTCATGCTGCATCTACGCCTCGTTATCCGTCAGGCCATGCAGCTAGGCTTCGTGGAAGCGGGAACGATGGCTGCTCAAAAGACAAAACAGTCCCGTCGTTGAAGAAAATTAGCTGTGGGTGTATAGGGAGGCGTTGCCATGATCGTCATTTCCGCTCAAGGAAAATGACACTGCACACCATGCGTCCACTCCACAGCAACAGCTGATTTGCTCTAGCCCGCAGGCGCATTCACCAGCTGCGCTCTCAGGCGGTATAACCATCTCATGAGACTTATCTGTCGTCTTAGCGGTCACTCAGCCCTGTTCGCTGTGGCCCTTCTGGTCGCTATCGTTCTTCCTCTCCCCTGTGCGGAGACACAACAGCAAACCTTGAACGTGGAGTCCCGGACGAAGCTTGAAGCCGCTCTTCGTAAAGCCTTGCTCAAGGACGGCGCCCCCGCCGCGCAGGTCGCCATCGTTCGTGACGGCGACCTTCTCTACACCGGCGCCCTCGGCAAGGCGAGCCTTGAGCCCTCCACCGAGGCTACGCCCCAGATGCCCTTTCGCATCGGCTCTGTCTCCAAGCAGTTCACCGCCGCAGCCGTCATGGTGCTTGTGGAACAAGGCAAGCTCCGCCTGGATGACCCCGTCTTCACCTGGTTTCCTGAGCTCGGCCACGCCCATGAGGTCACCCTCCGCAACCTTCTCAACCAGGTCAGCGGATACTCCGACGACTACACCGAAGACTACCTCACTCCGGAGATGGCCGCGCCCATCGACCCCTACGCGCTGATCAAGGAGTGGACCGCCAAGCCGCTCGACTTCGCCCCCGGCACACGCTGGCAGTACAGCAACACCAACTACGGCCTCGCCGCACTTATCGTCCAGAAAGTCTCTGGCGAGCCCTTCTTCGCCTTCCTTCAGCGCAGCATCCTCACACCCGCCGGCCTCACCCACGCCATCGATCTGGACGGCCCCGATGTGCCGGCCATCCCACAAGGCTACGTGCGCTACGGCTTCGGCCCGCTGCGTCCCGCCATGCAGGAGGGTAAGGGAACCGTCTTCGGCGCAGGCGAGCTCGCCATGCCGGTCGAAGACCTTGCCCGCTGGAACCTCATTGTGCTCAAACACAAGCTGCTCAAACCGGAGAGCTGGCAGACGATGGAGTCCGAGGTCGCGCTGCCCAACGGTAAGAGCTCCGGCTATGGCATGGGCTTTTTTCTAGGCGCCCGCGCCGGCCATCGCGTGCTGGAGCATAGCGGAGAGGTCAACGGCTTCGTCTCGGACAACACCCTTTACCCCGCGGAAGGCGTCTCCATCACCATCCTCACCAACGCCGAAGGCTCGACTGACGCACTTCAGAAGGCCGTGGAGAGCTTTGTCTTCACACCCCAGGCCAGGAAGGCCGGCGAATCCAACCCCACGCTCGAAAGCCTTATCAGCACGGCGGTTGCGCAGCTGCAGCAGGGCAAGCTGGATCGCGCAAACCTCGCACCCAACCTGAACTTCTTCTTTACCCCGCAGGTCATCGCAGACTACAAGACCAGCCTCGCAAGCCTGGGCAAGATCAAGAGCGTCGAAGGGGCGGCGGGAGAAGAGCGCGGCGGCATGCGCAGTTATTTCTACAAGGTGCACGGCACGGGCAACAGCGTGGGAGTCTTCCTCTACGTCACAGCAGAAGGAAAGCTCGACCAGCTGATTCTGGAGAAGCTGAACTAAACTCGAGCAACGCTTCGGACCCAAGAAGCCACGCCCTGACCGGTATACAGTCACGAAGTGACCGCCCGCGCTGCTCAGCAAGGTCGGCGCAGCGGGCCCGACCGGCAGGACGAGCCCTTACCCTAGCATCTGACCATCCCGCATCTGCACCGTACGATCCGCATAGGCCGCCGCCTCCGGGTTATGCGTAATCATCAGAATCGTCTGTCCCAGCCTTTTGTTCAGATCGCGTAGCAAATTCAGCACCACGTCGGAGTTCTTCGAGTCCAGATTCCCCGTCGGCTCATCCGCCAGCAGGATCGCCGGCCCGTTCACAATCGCCCGCGCGATCGCCACCCGCTGCTGCTCGCCACCGGAAAGCGCCCGAGGCTTGTGGTGCATGCGCTTGGAGATGCCAAGCATCTCCAGAACCTCCAGAAATTGCGCGTCGAACTTCAAGCTCCGTCCCGCCACATCGCGCACAATCTGGATGTTCTGCTCTGCCGTCAGCGTCGGCAGCAGGTTGTACTTCTGAAATACAAACCCCACGGTACGCTTACGCAAGTCCGTCCGCTGCCCGTTAGTCATCGTGGCAAGGTCCTGACCGTTGATCGAAATAGACCCAGAGGTCGGCGTAGCGAGCCCGCCCAGAATGTTGAACAGCGTCGACTTACCCGAACCCGAACTCCCCACAATGGAAAGAAACTCCCCGCGCGTCACTTCCAGCGAGACCCCATTCAGCGCATGCACGTCGATCTCGCCCACGCGATATGTCTTATACAGCCGGTCTACCTGGATGATCGGCTGACCGGTCATGGGAGCATGCAACGGCTCCAGCGTCTCATGCGCATTATTCATAGGAGAGCGCCTCCACGGCATCGTGCCGAATCGCCGTGGCCGCCGGATAGATCGTCCCGAGCAGCGAGCCCACCACCGCGATCAGCGCCGCGTAAAGCCACCACTTGTAGATAATCTCCTGCGTCAGTCCCGACGGCGCGTGCACCATCAGCGCCCTTGTCCCGTAGCTCATCACGATGCCCGCCGCAGTAGAAAACAAAGCCAGCAGAATCGATTCGCGCAGCAGAATATTCAGGATATATCCCGGCCCCGCACCCACGGCCTTCAGAATCCCAATCTCCCGCGTCCGTTCCAGCACCGCCGTATACATCGCAATCGAGGTCACCAGGAATCCGACAAACGCTGAAATAAAAATCACCACATCGATAAACCCTTGGATCAACGGCACCGAAGACACCGTCAGCTGCGAAGTGAACTCTTCGAGCGTATAGATCTGATACCCCGGCAGATCCTTGCGCAGCGCAGCCGCAAACGCATCCGTCTGCGCCGGATTCTTCAGCTTCAGGTAGACCGCGGAGATCTTCCCATTACTGCCGGTGATCTCCTGCAACGTATCCTTGCGCGAAATCACCCGCGCCAGCTTGCCCGCCTCATACACACCGGACAGATGCCAGTCATGGTTCGCCAGCTTCAACGTCGCGCCAGGATGCAGATGCTTCTGCTGCGCATAGTACTTGTCGACGATGATGTCATCCGGCTGTTCCGGCGGACCGCCTTCCAGAAATTGAAAGCTGGCCATGCGATTTAGCACCGCAAAGTCGACACCCTGAATCGATTCAAAGCCCCCGCCAAGCGACTGAACAATTGTTCCAGTAGAAATATCCACCCCGGGCCGCTTTGCCAGAATATCGACCACCTTTTCACTCAGCGGAGCCGAAGAAAGCCCCATGGCTGAAGAACCCGGCGGCCGCACAAACACATCCGCGCCAATCCCCCGTGCCCGGTTCGCGCTCGCATCCAGCGTCCCATAACTCACGCCCACCAGGCAGAGAATCATGGTGACATTAACGCCAATCAAAAGCACGGAGAGGAAGGTGCGCAGCGGACGATGCCCAAGGTTCGCGAAGATAAGTGTATTAACCAAGATCCTCAGTATACCGTTTGCCGGCCAGGCTCAACAGGGACCACACCCCGCAGCCGCGATGCGACGGTCCCAGGGGCTCGGGTATGGAATCGTGCGTCACGTTAGTCTCAGGGATACGATTCGTTACGGATAAATCCGGTTCAACGTCCGTGCAAACGGAATCGTCTCCCGCACATGGTCCAGCCCACAGATCCAGGCCACCACGCGCTCGATTCCCATGCCAAACCCGCCGTGCGGCACACTCCCGTACCGCCGCAGATCGAGATACCACTGAAACGCCTCCACCGGCAGCCCATGCTCGTTGATCCGTTTCAACAGCAGGTCATAGTCATCCACCCGCTGCGACCCGCCGATGATCTCCCCGTACCCCTCCGGCGCCAGCACATCCACGCACAAAGCCTTCGTCGGATCCTCCGGATCAGGCTGCATGTAAAACGCCTTGATCGCCGCGGGATACCGATGCACCATCACCGGCCGGTCGAACTGGTTTGAAAGATACGTCTCATCCGGCGACCCAAAATCATCGCCTTCCCTGTGCAGCGTCTCGACCAGACCCTTTTCATACGCCTCAACCAGCATCGTGTGCGCATCGTCATAGCTCAGCCGCGGAAACGGAGCCTGAATATTCTCCAGCTTGGCGATCTGAGCATCATCCCGCCCAATCACCTTCAAATCCTCGCGATGCTTCTCAAGCACCGCCGCCACGATGTAGCTCAGGTAGTTCTCCGCCAGCTCCAGCAGCTCCGGAAGCCCGGCATACGCCATCTCCGGCTCAACCATCCAAAATTCAGTCAAGTGCCGCCGAGTCTTACTCTTCTCCGCCCGAAACGTCGGCCCGAACGAATACACCTTACCCAACGCCAGCGCCGTCGCCTCGATATACAGCTGACCGCTCTGCGTCAGATACGCCATATCGTCGTCGAAGTACTTCATCTCGAACAACTCGCTGGTTCCCTCGCACGCATTGGGCGTCAGGATCGGCGGATCCGTCCGCACAAACCCGTGCTCGTCAAAGTAAGCCGCAGCCGCCCGCATGATCGTCGCCCGCACCCGAAGGATCGCCGACTGCCGCGGCGTTCTGATCCACAGGTGCCGATGCTCCATCAGAAAATCGACCCCGTGCTCCTTCAGCGAGATGGGAAACGGCGTCTCATCCGGAACCCGCTGAACCACCTTTAGCCCCTCGACATCCAGCTCAAACCCGGAGGGCGCACGAGCATCCGCCCTGACCTTCCCGATCACCTCCACGCTCGACTCCAGCGTCAGATTATTCAGCGTCTCGAACAGCTCCTCCGGTACCGCCGCCTTCGGCACAATCCCCTGGATCGTCCCGGTCCCGTCGCGAAAGATCGGAAACAGCAGCTTGCCGGAAGCCCGCAGGTTATACAGCCACCCCTTCAGCGTGACAACCTGTCCTTCAAACCTCGCCAGCTCACTGATCCGTGCTGCCGTACCCGCCGCAATCGCCGTTGATTCCATCCCTCTAGTCTCTCACTCCCTCTTGGTCCTTGCGAATCTCCACCAGTCGCCGCTGCTCCGCCCAGACCGCCTCTGCCCGCCGCGTTACATCCTCCGGCATCGCCGCCGGATCATGCCCAATCTCCAGCACCGCCCTCACCTCTCTGCTTAGCCCATCCAGCTTCGGCCAAACGGAAGCCCAATCCACCGTCCCCGCACCAGGCCAAAGATGCTCATCCTTCACCCCTGCATTGTCATGCACATGCACCTCCATCACCCGGTGCCGCAACGTCTCGAGCGCCCCCGCCACGCCCTCATCGCTCAAGTGCGCATGCCCTACATCCAGGCAAACCCCCACTCGATCAAAATGCCCGACCCGCAGGATCTCCAGCACATGCTCCGGCGTCGTCACCTCATTGTGCAGGTTCTCGATCAGCAACGTCATGCCCAGCGGCGCCGCAAACGCCGCCAGATGTTCCACCGCTGTCAGCGAGTACTCCAGCGCATGCTCATTCCAAGCCTCGCCCTTCATCCCAAGATGCAGCACGCAGCTCTTGAACGGAATCTGCTCCGCAGACTCGAGCGCCCGCTTCACCTCTTCCATCGCTTCAATCCGCTTTCCCTTGTCGCGTTCGATCAGGTTCAGCGTCGGCCCCGCATGCCGCGAGTACGTCGCCTCCGCCGTCAACGGCTGATGCAGACTCGCGCTCACACCCGAGTCGCGAAACCAACCCGCAATCTCCCGCACCTGCCCGCGATCGGTGTAGTCGAAGTGATACCGCGCCGCAAACACCTCCACCGTCCCAGCTTCTCGGTTTGAGGCTCCACCCTTCAGCAAGGCCTCCAGCAACCCGGGACGCAAGCGCTGCGGCAAAAATACATGCGTTGAAAGACCGTCAATCATGCAACCAGCTTAATACGTCCTGCCGGACGGGCCGGCTGCGCGTCGCGCGCGGTCACTCGCGGTCACTTCCTGACGTGTATACCGGTCGAGTCAGTCGGCACACCCTGCCTCCGGACTTTGTCCGTCACGCGCCGAGCAACGCTCGGACCCAAGCAGCTCACATCACCCCAACGCCCCCAATACATGTCACGAAGTGACCGCCGCCCGCGCAGGGCGCCCGTCCGGCAGGACAGATCTTTTATCAGTAGAAAGACACCTTCCCAAAAGTATGCCGATGGTCATCCCCACCCATCAGCTGTCCCGTCTTCGCATCCACCTCAATCAACTCGCTATCCCCCCAAACCCCGGGATTCTTCTCATCCGCCTCATTCGCCCGATTCACCGTATACCCCGCCGCCCTCAACGCCTCCACCACCGTCACCGGAAATGCCTTCTCCACATCCAGCACATCCGGCAGATACTGATGGTGAAACCGCGGCGCGTCGCTCGCCGCCTGCACTCCAAGCCCATTCACCAGGATGCTCAACAGATCGTTCGTCACCGTGGTAGGAATCGTCGACCCACCCGGCGACCCCAGCACCAGCCGAAGCTTGCCGCCTTCCGTCACAATCGTAGGTGTCATGCTTGAAAGCGGACGATGCCCCGGCCCAACCGCATTTGCCACCCCTTGCACCAGGTGAAACATATTCGGTGCGCCCGGCTTGGAGGAAAAGTCATCCATCTCGTTATTCAGCACAAACCCCAACCCCTCCGCTGTAGCCCCACACCCAAATAGCCCATTCAGCGTATAGGTCGTCGCAACCGCCAGCCCATCCCCATCCACCACCGAGTAATGCGTCGTCTCTCCCGGCTCCTTATGCTCCGGGCTCAAAGCCGGAGGCGCGGGCAGAAAACCCGCAGGCCGCTTCAGGTCCGCGGAAGCCGTCGGCTTCACCGGATCGATCCCCGCCCGCCACCCCGCCCCATACTCCGCGGACCCCAGCTGCTTCAGCGGAATCGTCGTGTAGTCCGGATCGCCCAGGTAGTCCGCACGATCCATATACGCCCGCCGAAACGCCTCTGTAATCCAGTGAACCTGCGCCTCGCTCCGGTCGCCTCCAAGCTTCGCCAGGTCCACCCCGCTCAGCATGTTCAGCACCTCCAGCAGCACAATCCCACCTGAGCTAGGCGGCGGAGCCGTGACAATCTCATACGCCTTCCCGTTCACCGCATAATGCCCCACCAGCGGCTTCCGGTCGACAACGGTGTACGCCGCCAGGTCCGCCGCCGTGATCAGCCCGCCATTCGCCTGCACCGTTCCGGCGAGCTCCTTCGCCAGAGCGCCCTTATAAAAATCCTCCGGCTTCTCCGCAATCCGCTCCAGCGTCCGCCCCAGCTCCGGCTGTTTGAACGTATCGCCGCCGGAGTAGAAGTTCCCGTCCCGCTGAAAGACCCGCGCACTCTCCGGAAACTTCTTCAGCTTCTCATTGTGCAGCGTTCGGGCCTCCTCGGCCGAAAGCACGTATCCATCCTTCGCCAGCCGAATCGAAGCCGCCATATCCTGCTTCAACGTCAACTTGCCGAAGTGCGCCTGCGCATACATCAGCCCGGCGACCGATCCCGGAACCCCAATCGCCTTATACCCCGTGGTCGAAAGCCCCGGGACCACGTTCCCCTTGTCATCCAGGTACATGTTGGCGGTCGCCGCCATGGGAGCCCGTTCGCGAAAGTCGAGGAAATGGCTCGCACCCTTCGCATCCCGGATCAGCATGAATCCGCCCCCGCCAATATTGCCCTGCGCCGGCAACACCACGGCCAGCGCGAATCCCACCGCGACCGCCGCATCCACAGCATTTCCACCGGCCTTCAACACCTCCAGCCCGGCATCCGAAGCCTCATGGTGAATGCTCACCACCATCGCATGCCCCTTCGGTTCCGCAGCCGAAGCAGCCGTCCATGCGCCCTGAACTCCAAGCCCCGCCACCAGCGAAGAAGCTACAACCCGTCGAACTCGAAGCAAACCCATAAGCAGCCGTCCTGAGAGTGAATGTCAGCCCAGCATACCGGACGCAATCGCTAGAATGATCCCATGCTCCTGCCACAAGGTCTCGGAACGGCAACCGTCTACCGCCCCAGATAGCTCTTGTACTCCGTCTCCACCACACCCGTATTCCGCGCCAGCACAAGCTTCGAATAGTTGTACTGGAACTCCGCCTGCACCACCTGCGCCTGCGCCCCTGCCAGTGCCACCTGCGCTCTGACCACAGGCAAACTGTCGTCGACCCCAGCGGTAAACCGAATCGTCGCAACGTCCAGCTCCTGCCCCGCGAGCGCCTGGCTGCTCCGCGCCACCTTCACCAGCTCGGCATTACTCTGCACGTCCAGCATCGCCGTCCGGATATCCGCCTCAATCTGATCCTTGGTCGACGCAATCTGCCGCCGCAGCGCGATCGTCTGCGCCGCCGCCACCTGCTTTTCGCCGCGCAACGTGCCCTCTTCAAAGATCGGCACGCTCAGCTTGCCTTGCGCGGAAAATACTCCGTGATATAGCCCCGTCGTCTCACCCAGCACGCCGTAGTACCCGCCAACTCCAAGCGTGGGCAGCCGTTCATACTTGATCGCTCGCTCCGTCTCGGTCGCCAGCGCCAGTTGCGCCTCCAGGCTCAGCAGGTCCTTGCGCCTCGTGTAGGCCAGCGCCTTCGCCTCCTCCAAAGGCAGCCCCGCATACTCCGCAAACGGCACCGTATCCACCAGGTCGATCTCCTGCCCAGCCGGCTGCCCCATCTGCCGGTTCAGCGCAATCTTGTCCTTCGCCATCTGGTTCTCGTCCCGGATCACCGTCTGCTGCTCCTGCTGTAGCTGCACCTGCGCCCGTATGACATCCAGGCTGATCCCCACGCCCGCATCCCGCTCCGCCTTGGCATGGTCGTAGACCACCTGATCCTGCTTCACCAGCGCCTGCGCATTGCGCAGCTGCGCCGCATCCGCCAGCACCTGCAGATAAAGCCCGCCGATCGCCAGCACCGCGCCTCCACGCACATTCAGCGTGTTCTGGATCGTCGCCTCGCTTGCCCGCTTACTCGCCCGGTACAGGTAGAACGCCGGTACGTTGAACAACGTCTGCGACAGCGTCAACTGCGCGCTCGTCGTATTGACCTTCACAATCTCCTGGATGCTGGACACATTGAAGCCTGGAATCGAAAGCCCGCGCAGCGCGCTCGGCTTGAAACCCGTCGCCGCCAGGTTGATCTCCTGCGCCTGCGTATACCCCTTGAACGCCAACGTAGGCAGCAGCGCATTCTCCGCCGTCAGAATGGCGCCCCGAACATACCGCTCCTGTTCGCCCTGCTCGATCACCTGCGCATTGCCCTTCACGCCCATCGCAATCGCGTCATCGAGCTTCAGAGGCATTGCCCCCGGCTTCTCCGCCGGCACGGTCACGCCCTGCGGCAGTTGCAGTGGCCGAAGCACCGCGCTCGGCGCCGCAGGAAGATTTGTCCCCGCCACCAAAACCTGCTGCGCGTGCGAAGCAACCGCCGCCGCCAGCAATCCCAGCCCAGAGGACGCGGCAAAGCCTCGCCCGCGCCCCCGGTTCATCCTGTCTTTCCGTATCGCCACACCTCTTAGAGTGCCATGCCTCACCCGCGGTTGCGAAATCTACACCCGTTACTTTCGCCGGTCCGGCTAAAATAAACCTTGGAACCCCTTATGCGTCTTACTGCCATGACCCGCCGCGCCCTCCTTCCCGCCATTGCCGCCGCAGCCCTGTTCACCCTGCCCTTCGCTGCTCCCCATCAAGCGCAGGCCCAGGCCTCGCTCCCGCCAGGCACCGGAGACCACTTCAAAGACACCTCGCCGCTCAAGCTCCCTCCCGGCGATAAAGCCGCCATCTACGAGTTTGAAGACCTCGAGTGCCCCGCCTGCTCCCACGCCTTCCCCATCGTCCACACCGCCGCCGAACACTATAAAATTCCTCTCCTCCGCCATGACTTCCCCCTCTCCCAGCACCTCTGGAGCCGCCAGGCCGCCATCAACGCCCGTTACCTCCAGGACAAGGTCTCGCCCACCGCAGCCGAACAATATCGCCGCGACGTCTTCGCGAGCCAGAACTCGATTGCCAGCAAAGACGACCTCAACAACTTCACCCGCAAGTGGTTCCAGACCCACAACCAGCAGATGCCCTTCGTCATGGACCCCAACGGCCTCTTCGCCGCCGAAGTCCAGGCAGACTTCCGCCTGGGCGAGCGCATCGGCCTCGAACACACCCCCAGCATCTTCGTCCTGTCGCCCGCCGGCTGGACCCAGGTCACGGACGTGACGCAGCTCTACACCGCCATCGACCAGGCCTTGGCGCAATCCCCCGCCGCGCACAACAACCTCCGCACTCCCAAGACCATCCAGAGGTAGCATCCCCGGCCTTTCCGCTGATCGCCACAGACTCCGTGCCGATCAACGGGAGGACTGCGCGAAGCCCAAAACAGCGCGGAGTGCCGAAGGCACCGCTCCGCGCGTAGCGGACCCGTCCGGCAGGACAAGTCTTTTCAGCTTTTATCGATCGTCCTAAGATTCGCCTCGGCATACCGCTCCCCAGCAATCTCCTCATGCCCCAGGGACTCCACTCCAGAGACCCGGCCCGCAAAACTGCATCTCACGTTGCAACAGATACATCCAACCCAGCAGACCAGAGCCAAGGGGACGATCTTGCCCGGAGCAGCAGACGCACAATGGAAACCTAGGGTCAACCCCTGGATCATCGCCGCCACGGTCGCGCTCGCCGCGTTCATGGAGGTGCTGGACACGTCCATCGCTAACGTCGCGCTCCCGCATATCGCCGGAAACCTCGGCGCCAGCGAAGACCAGGGCACCTGGGTCCTCACCAGCTACCTCGTCTCGAACGCCATCGTCCTCCCCGCAGGTGCCTGGGCCTCGTCCGTCATCGGCCGCAAAACCTTCTTCCTCTCCTGCATCACCCTCTTCGTTGCGGCGAGCTTCATGTGCGGCATCGCCCCATCCCTGCCCATCCTGCTCCTCGCCCGCATCATCCAGGGCATCGGCGGCGGCGGCCTCCAACCCATGGCCCAGGCCATCATGGCAGACTCCTTCGATGAGAAACGCCGCGGCCAGGCCTTCGCCCTATACGGTTTGGTAGCGGTTCTGGCCCCCAGTATCGGCCCTACCCTCGGCGGCTGGATCACCGACAACTACTCCTGGCGCTGGATCTTCTACATCAACATTCCCGTAGGCCTCCTTGCCTTCATCATGGTGACCCGCTTTGTGGACGATCCGCCATGGATCAAGGCCGACAAGTCCAACCTCCGCAAGCTCGACTACATCGGCCTCGGTCTTCTCACCCTCGCGATGGGCGGTCTGCAGATCATGCTGGACAAGGGCGAGGAGAACGCCTGGTTCGCCTCCAACTTCATCCGCTTCTTCGGAGCCATGTTCGTCATCGGCATTATCGGCCTTATTTGGTGGGAGTGGAACAACAAAGCCCCCATCATGAACATCAAGCTCTTCAAGTACAAGAACTTTGCCATCTGCTGCCTCCTCATGGCCCTCGTCGGCGGAGTCCTCAACGCCTCCACAGTCCTCCAGCCCCAGTTCATGCAGCAGCTTCTCGGCTACACCGCCACCATCGCAGGCGAGGCCCTCACCGGAGGCGGCATCGTCCTCGTCCTCGTCATGCCCCTCGCCGGAATTGCCACCGGCAAATACCCCGCGCGCAACCTCGCCGCCCTCGGCTTCATCGGCTTCGCCCTGGCCTTCTGGTGGAACTCCGTCACCATCAACCTCGGCCTCAGCTTCGGGTACAACACCTTACTGCGCATCATCCTCATGGTGCCCATCCCGTTCTGCTTCATCTCCATCACCAATGCCGCGTACCTCGGCCTACCGCGCGAGGCCTCCAACCAGGTCTCCGGCATCATCAACTTCGTCCGCAACGTCGGCGGCAGCATCTTCATCGCGCTCACCGGGGCCGAGGTCACCAACCGCGGCCTCTTCCACCAGGAGCGCCTGCAAAACTCCATGCAGCCCGGCTCCCAGGGCTACGACGCCGCGCTCAACGGCATGAAGGGCGCCTTCAACGCCATGACCGGCAGCTCCGCCGACGCCACCACCATGGCCCAGGCGAGCATCTATCAGCAACTGCAAGCCCAGGCCGCCACCCAGGCCTACCAGGACGTCTTCCGCCTGCTCTGCTACATGTCCATCGCGATGGTAGGCTTCGCCTTCCTGCTCAGCAAGAACAAGCCCGGCCAGGGCGCACCCGCCGGAGAAGCCGTCCACTAGCACTTCGTGCCGTCTTGGGCTTCGCGTGGTCCGGACGTTGTCCGGCACAAGCCGAGCAACGCTCGGACCCCTATCGCCCATCCTGCCTCGACCAAGATCACACGGTACGAAGTACCCGCCGCCCGCGTAGGGCGCCCGTCCGGCAGGACAAATCTTCCTTGAAAGGAACGCCCCGCCCTAAGAAGCCCGCAGATCAATATGAATCGATCCCTCGGGAAAGTCCGCGCGCAGCTCCAGCGTGCCTCCCAAAGCCTCCACGTACTCCTGCAACGTGCTCAGGTACATATCGGTTCTGCCCTCCAGCCGGGACACAGAACCCTGATCCACCTGCAGACGGTCCGCAACCGCCGCCTGCGTCAGGCTCCTGGCCTTCCTCAGCTTGTCCAAAGGCATGGACGCAAGCGTCTCCCGCAGCCGCGCATCCAGCCGCTCCCGGCTCTCCACGGACATCTCTCCCCGAACCTTCGCCCAACTCTTCATCCCAGCGCCTCCAGATGCCTTGCATAAATCGTCTCAGCCTGCGGAATAGCCTTCTCATACCACCGGCCATCTCCCGTCTTATCGCCTCCCAGCAACAACAACGCCACACGTCGCGGATCGAACGCATACAGCACACGGTACGGACGTCCCTCATGCTGCACCCGAAGCTCCTTTAGTTTCGGGTACCGAGACCCCTTCAGCGTGTCCGCATACGGCCGCGAAAGCGAAGGCCCAAGCTCCGCCAGCAAGTCGAACCCATGACCGACGCTCTCCTGCTCCGCCTCGCTAAGTGTGTGCCACCAGGCCTCACACTAGGCAGTCAGCTCCACATCCCACGTCATCAACTATGTTATGGCATAAATGCCATATGGCTCCAAGAGCATACTCCCTGGAAATGACTTCACTGCAGTCCGGTTCTACACCGACACTGACTAGGCCAGCTGCGGCCGGCGATCCGCAACAAACCCCATGCGACCATGAAGTCATGGCAAAGCAAGACCTCCGCCCCATCCGCACCGGACCCCCGCACCCCCAGGGCCCCGCCGCCACCATCACCCGCCGCGCCGCCGACAAACTCCGCGCAGGCCACCTCTGGGTCTACCGCACCGACATCG
This sequence comes from uncultured Granulicella sp., assembly GCA_964282815.2. Taxonomy (GTDB): domain Bacteria; phylum Acidobacteriota; class Terriglobia; order Terriglobales; family Acidobacteriaceae; genus Edaphobacter. The sequence goes on along the minus strand of CBDIOH010000007.1, from coordinate 1,138,484 downwards.
ACCAACTCCAGCCCAGCCCTGAAAACCCCATAGAACCCGGCTCCCTCATCACCGTCCTGTCTCCCAGCGGCCAACCCCTCGGCACCGCCCTCTACAGCGCTACCTCCCAGATCACTCTCCGCCTCATCTCCCCAACCCCGCGCCTCACCCGCGAACAGTACCTGGCCGACCTCGAATCCCGCATCCACGCCGCCCTCGATCTCCGCGCCTTGCTTGCCCCCATAGACTCCCAAAATAACGCCCACCGTCTCCTCTTCGCCGAAGCCGACAACCTCCCCGGCATCGTCGCAGACCGCTACAACGACCTCATCATCCTCCAACTTCTAACCCAATCCACCGCACAACCAGACGTCCGAGCCCTCGTCCTCCGCGTCCTGAGCGAACGCCTCCAACCAGCCGCAATTCTAGAACGCCCCGACCCAAGAATCCGTGAGCTCGAAGACCTCCAGCCGCTCCCAGACCCAGACCCAACCCTCAAGTCCGAGACCATCTTCACCATCAACGGCCTCCACTTCGCCTTCGACGCCACAACCGGCCAGAAGACCGGTGCCTTTCTAGACCAGCGCCTCAACTACGCCGCCGCGGCGAAGCACGCCCACGGAAGAGCCCTCGACATCTGCACCTACCAGGGCGGCTTCGCCCTCCATCTCGCCCAGGTCTGCACCCAGGTCACCGGCGTAGACGCCAGCCGCGCCGCCCTCAAGGTAGCCGACGCCAACCTCATCCTCAACCCCTCCCTAGCCGCCAAAAACAACACCGATTGGATCGAAGCCGACGCCTTCGACCTCCTCCGCGCCTACGAGTCCGCCGCCAAATCGGAGGCAGACCGTTTCGACACCATCGTCCTCGACCCACCAGCCTTCGCCAAGTCCAAGCGAGCCCAGGAAGGCGCCCTCCGCGGCTACAAAGAGCTCAACCTCCGCGCCCTCAAGATGCTCAACCCCGGCGGCACTTTGGTCACCTGCTCCTGCTCCCACCACGTCTCCCTCCCGGAGTTCACCGAAGTCCTGACCAGCGCCGCCGCCGACTCCCACCGCCGCGTCCAGCTCCTGGAAACAAGAGGCGCCGCCCCCGACCACCCCGCCATCCTAACCCTCCCAGAAACCACCTACCTGAAGTGCCTCATAGCCCGCGCCGACTAAGCACCAAACTCTTTGCCGACCAACGGAAGGCTTATGCGAAGCAGTTACATGGCACGAAGTGCCCGCTGCCCGCGCAGGGCGCCCGTCCGGCAGGACAAGTCCTCACCGCATCAACGCACTCCGCTCAAACCCGTCCAACAACTCCTGGACATCCTTATAAACCTCCACACACCCAGCCCCCATCAGATCCCCTCGCGACCACCCACCCGACTCCACCCCAATCGTCCAGACCCCAGCCTTCCCCGCGGCCTCGGCATCATACGGCGTATCTCCCAGCGCCAGGCAATCCTCCGCCTTCAGCTTTAATCGCTTCAAAGTAGCCTCAAAGATGTCTGGATGCGGCTTGGACCGGTCGGAGTCATCCGCCGAGCTCTCCTCCTCGATCAGATCCTCCATCCCCACAATCTTCTTATAGATCCCCAGATCCTCCTGGCTTGCCGAAGAAGCCAGCGATGGACGAATCCCCACCTCCTTCAACTTCACCAGAAACTCCCGAGCCCCCGGCAGCGCCTTGACCTTATGCAGGTAATCCGTCTGAAACACAAACTTCCGGTAAGCCTCCAGCGGCTCCTGCACATACTTCTGCTTCCACCACGGCACAAACACCGGCACCAGCTCATCCCCACCCTTGCCGATCTGCCGCCGCAACGCCTCCACCTCCAACTCAATCCCCAACCCTCGAAACGCCGCCTGCCACGCCTCTGCGTGCAGCCAGTTGCTCTGCACCAGGGTCCCATCGATGTCGCACAACAAAGCCTTGATCATGGCCGTAGGATGCCGCCGCTGCTCAAGAAAGCCCCTGCCCAAAGATGGTGCAACTCCCCCACACCACAAAAAAGTTCTCTGCAAAACGTGGTCAGCGCCACGCCAAACGCAGCTGTTTGAGAAACAACAAGCAGCATTTCACCACATTTTCACCACATATCTCCAGCGAAAAACCTCGTGCTAACCAGCAGATTGACCACGTTTTCACCACGAGTACACTGGCTGAAATGACCATCTCCGAACTCAACGATGCCTACGCCATCCCCGGCGTCCTCACCTTCGACACCGAAGCCGGCATGCCCCGACTCAACGCCAAAACCCCCGCCTGCGAGGCCACCCTCTACCTCCAGGGCGCGCACCTCACCCACTGGCAGCCCTCCGGCACCCGTCCCGTCCTCTTCCTGTCTGAGCGCACAGAACTCGCTCCCGGCAAAGCCATCCGTGGCGGCGTTCCCCTTTGTTTTCCATGGTTTGGCCCACGCTCCGAAGGCCTTGGCCAAGGCTCCGGAGGCGGCCAGCACGGCTTCGCCCGCACCTCCAACGACTGGCAACTCTCCTTCGCCGCCTTGGCCGGCGAAGACCTCCACCTCACCTTCACCCTCGCCCCCACAGACCTAAGCCGCTCGCTCGGCTTCGACCACTTCCGCGTAGTCTACGAATTGGTCTTGGGCCGCACCCTTACCCTCCGCTTCACCGTAGCCAACACCGGCCATGAACCCCTCCGTTTCGAAGAAGCCCTGCACACCTACTTCCACGTAGAGGACGTGCGCACCACGCCCGTGAACGGCCTGGAATCAGCAACTTACTTCGATAAGACAGACGCAGGCGCAGAGAAAAAGCTTCCCCCCGGACCCCTCACCCTGGCCCATTGGACCGACTGGGTCTTCCCCAGCAACACTGCTCCCATTACCATCCAGGACGCCGGCCGCACCCTCCAGATCACCAAACAGAAGAGCCAAACAACCGTCGTCTGGAACCCTTGGGAAGAGAAATCAGCCGGCATGGCTGACCTCATCCCCAGCGCCTGGCCCACCTTTCTCTGCGTCGAATCCGCCAACACCGGCAAAGATGCAGTGACACTCGCCCCTCAACAGGCCCACACCCTCGAAGTGCACGTCGCTGTGAAAACCTCCTGAATTGTTCAGCTTAGAAAGCAGCAGCCCGATGAAGTTGATCCTTGCCTCCGCTTCACCTCGCCGCCGGGAACTCCTCACCCAGGCGGGTCTTACCTTCACCGTCCAACCAGCCGGTATCAACGAAGATATCCTGCCCGACGAGCCCGCCGCTGCCTACGTGCAACGCCTCGCGACCGAAAAAGCGCAAGCAGTCTGCGCAAACCTCCAGGCAGCCGGCCACCACGGCTCCGTGGTCCTAGCTGCCGACACCAGCGTCATCCTGGACGGACAGATTCTTGGAAAACCAACCACCCCAAACGACGCAAAACGCATGCTGCGTCTGCTCTCCGGCCGCACCCACGCGGTCATGACCGGCGTGGCCGCGGTGACTCCTGATTGCAGCCTGGCTGACGTCGAAATTACGCACGTGACGGTCAACCTTCTGAGTGAGCAGGAGATAGACGCCTACGTCAAAAGCGGAGAGCCTATGGATAAGGCGGGAGCCTACGGCATTCAAGGCTTTGCCGCCCGCTGGATTCCTCGCATCGAAGGCGACTACTTCAATGTCGTCGGTCTGCCCATCGCGAGAGTTATCCGGCTCCTGGCTGAGATAGAAGCGGCAAACCTGCCCGGTCTCTGACGATCGAGAGACATTGAACCTCAGTTCCAATTCTTACCAGTGCCTGTGGCGTATTTACCACAACCAGGCAGTTTGTTCCGGTTGTAACCTGACCAGGTAGGAGCGAACGCGTGGCAGGAATGGCTCACTTCGAGCAGACAATCCGATCCGAGATCAGCTTTCAGGGTGTGGGCCTTCATAGCGGAGCCAAGGTGTTGATGCGGCTCGTTCCAGCCGCCGCGGGCTCCGGAATCGTCTTCCGTCGCACTGACCTGGACGGCTTCGAAATCCCTGCAACCGGAAGGAACGTCGCCAAAGTCAGCTACGCGACCTCGCTGATGCGTCAGTCGGTCCTCATCCAGACAACAGAACATCTTCTCTCTGCTCTCATCGGCTTCGGCGTCGATAACGTGATTGTCGAAGTCGATAATCTCGAGGTTCCCATCCTGGACGGCAGCGCACAACCCTACGTAAGGGCATTTCAGTCTGCCGGCTTGCGACCGCAGCGCCGCCGCCGCGAGTACCTCAAAATCCTTAAAGAGGTAGAGGTGCGGGACGGGGGCAAGTTCATCGGAGTCTATCCGGGAACCGGGTACCAGATCGACTACGCTATCGACTTTCCGGACCCAATCGGCTGCGAGACCTTCCGGGGCGACCTTGCGGTAGGAGATTACGTCAACCAGATTGCGCCGGCCCGCACCTTCGGGTTCCAGGAGGATGAGGCGATGCTGCGCAACATGGGGCTAATCCGCGGAGCCTCGGATGCCTGCGCAATCATCCTCAGCCGCCATGCCTCGGTGCCGCCCGCCCTGCGCTTCCCGGATGAGTTCGTGCGCCACAAGGTGCTGGACCTGATCGGCGACCTCGCCCTTGCCGGACGAAGAATCCAGGGCCGGGTAGTGGCAGAGCGTGCGGGCCACGCCATGCACACGGCGCTGGTTCAGAAGCTCATGCGGGACCGCGGAGCCTGGGTGCTGGCGCATGGCTATGACCCGGAACCACAGCCTGCCGCTGCACTCGCCGGACTGCAGCTAGCCACGGCGCATGCTTGACACTGCGGCTGTTGCGTTAGGTTCAAATCTGCCCGCGTCCTTCGGGCTTCCAAAGGACAATCTGCAGGAGGCCGTCGAACGGATCGGGTTGCTCGGGCGTGTCCTCGCAGTGAGCCGGTTTCATGAGACCGAACCCGTTGGCTTCGCTGATCAGCCAAGCTTTCTGAACGGTGCTCTCCTTCTCGAGACTGCCCTGGAGCCGCTCCCGTTGCTGCGAGAACTCCTGATCATTGAGCGGGCAATGGGCCGAAAAAGGGTCGATGTGCCGCCAAAAGGTCCTCGAGTGATCGACCTAGATCTGATCTGGATGGGTGATCGCACGATTCAGAGCGCCGAGCTCACCTTGCCGCACCCGGCAATGCAAGAACGCGCCTTCGTGCTGGAGCCGCTTGCAGAAATCAGCCCGGACTGGGTTCACCCGGTGCTTGGTCTGAGCGTCCGCAGGCTCCTGGAGCGGCTCTCCTCCGCTGCATGAGACCCTGTTCATGGCAGGAAAGGGTTGAATTGATGCTAAGCGAATCCATAAAACTGGAGGCGTTGCCGACCGAAGCACGCAATCCGCGAAGTGAGTGGCTGGACCAGATCTCGACGCTCGAGATGATGAAGGCCTTCAACGATGAAGATGCGACCGTAGCCTCCGCCGTACGCGACGCCCTTGGCCAGGTCGCTCAGGCGGTGGACGCGATCAGTGAACGCTTTGCGCGGGGTGGCAGACTGTTCTATGTTGGAGCCGGTACCAGCGGACGCTTGGGGGTTTTAGACGCGAGCGAGTGCCCGCCAACCTTCTCAGTCGATCCCGGGCGGTTCGTTGGCCTGATTGCTGGCGGCGACAATGCCTTACGGCGCTCGTCTGAGGGCAGCGAGGATGATCCGCGGCAGGGAAGCAGTGACTTGTCCGTGTATCGGCTGACCGAGCAGGACGCAGTCATGGGGATTGCGGCCAGTGGCCGAACACCCTACGTCCTGGGAGCGTTGGACTACGCGCGACGCAGTGGAGCCCTAACTCTGGCGCTGACCTGTGCGGGCGGCGGCGATAAGCCGTCGGAATTAGCTCAGGTGGCGGAACTGCCAATCGAACTGGTCACGGGTCCCGAGGTGCTGACCGGCTCGACCCGTATGAAGGCGGGCACCGCCACCAAAATAGTCTTGAACATGATCTCGACCGGCGTCATGGTGCGCGCAGGAGCGGTCTACGGCAACCTGATGGTAAACGTGCAGCCGACGAACGAAAAACTGGTCGACCGGGCGGAGAGGATCATCGTTGCCGCAACCGGGTGCGAGCGCGTGAAGGCGAAACACCTGCTGCAAGATGCCGGATCGGTCAAATTGGCTATAGCCATGCAGAAATTGGGGATGGGAAAGGAAGAGGCGTTGGGCAAGCTGGAGAAGGCTGGAGGCAGGCTCGGAGAGGTTTTGGGAGCCTCTCAGCCCCCAGAGGCCGGCGCGCTAAACCGCACGCGACCTCTGGAGGACCAAAAAGATAGCTAGACTAGATCTGTTCCATCTTCGGGACCGTGTTGTGGTCTCCGCCCAGGAAGTGCAGAAGATCGGCGTTCAGCCGATCGGGCGCCGTGGCATTAAGACCATGAGGCTCGCCGTCATACTCAATGAGGGTAGCGTGCGGAAGAATCTTGGCGGAATGGCGCCCCGAAGCATCAATCGGCACGGTCTTATCGGATGTTCCGTGAATGATGAGAAAAGACGTCGTCAGTCTCTTCATCTCTTCGCGAAAGTCCGTGGTGCCAAAGCTGGTGGCGCAATCGAGAATGGCCTTTGGCGATGCGAGCATGGCCATGTGCTCAGACCACTCAAGTACAGACTCAGAGACGGTGTGATGAATGGCGGATCGGCCGTAGAACTGAGGAAAGAAGGTGCTGTGAAAGAAGTCGAAGCGATCCTTCTTAAGCCCGTCCATGATCTTGTCAAGCTGAGCCGCCTCGACGCCATCCGGGTTCGAGTCGGTCTTGAGCATCATAGGCGGCACGGCAGAGATCAGCACAGCCTTCGATACGCGCGCAGACCCGTGACGGCTTAGATAGCGGACCACCTCGCCTCCGCCCATGGAGAAGCCCACCAAAGCGGCGTGATGCAGGTCGAGTGCGGTCATCAAATCGGCCAGATCGTCGGATAGAGTGTTGTAGTCGTACCCTTGGAAGGGCTGCGAAGACCGCCCAAAACCGCGCCGGTCGTAGGCAATCACTCGGTAGCCGTTGAGCGCGAGGAAGCTGGCTTGATGCTCCCAGGAATCGGAGTTGAGGGGCCAGCCGTGGATGAGGATGACCGGCATTCCGGTGCCCCAGTCCTTGTAGAAGATCTCGGTTCCATCTTTGGTGGTGAGGTAGGGCATCGTGAGCTCCTGATCTGAAAGCGCGTTCTAGTTTCAACGGCGCTGGTCGGATAAGACGCTGGAGGATTGGCCGGAGTGGCTTAGAAGCCGGTTACGAGAACAGACTGAGTTTGCCCGGCATCTCAATGCCAAGATGCTCATAAGCGAGGCGCGTCGCAACACGACCGCGCGGGGTGCGGTCCAGGAAGCCGATCTGGATTAGGAACGGCTCGTAAACCTCTTCCAGCGCATCCTGCTCCTCGGCGAGCGCGGCAGCAAGCGTGTTCAGTCCGACCGGACCGCCGTCATATTTCTCGATAATAGTGCGGAGCAGCCGCCGGTCGAGCTCATCGAAGCCGTGCGCGTCCACCTCCAGCAGAGTGAGCGCCGCGTTCGCGGTCGGACGGTCAATGACTCCCTTCGCCCTGACCTGGGCGTAGTCGCGCACACGACGGAGCAGCCGGTTCGCGATACGCGGCGTCCCGCGCGAGCGCATCGCGATCTCGGCCGCGCCGTCGCGATCGATCGGCACACCCAGAACTTCAGCCGAGCGCTCAACGATGAACCGAAGTTCATCGTCCGTGTAAAACTCCAGCCGCAGCAGAATGCCGAAGCGCGCACGCATGGGAGAGGCAAGTAGCCCGGGCCGGGTCGTGGCTGCGACAAAGGTGAACGGCTTGATCTGCATCTCCAGGGTTTTGGCCGCCGGACCGGACCCGATCATGATGTCGATCTTGTAATCCTCGAGCGCGGTGTAGAGCTTCTCTTGCAGTACGGGCTGAAGGCGGTGAACCTCGTCGATGAAGAGGACCTGCTTGTCTTTCAGGCCAGTTAGGATCGCGACCATATCGCCCTGTATCTGGAGCGTGGGCCCACTGGTCTGCTGGTAGGCAACACCGAGCTCATTCGCGATAATCGTGGCGAGGGTGGTCTTGCCCAGCCCCGGTGGCCCGAAGAGCAGGACATGATCGAGGGCCTCACCACGGGTTCTGGCGGCTTCGAGAGCAATCTGCAGCTGCTCTTTCGCTTTGGACTGGCCGATAAACTCCGCCAGCCGTGTGGGCCGCAGCTTCAGCTCAAAGAGCGCGTCGTCGTCGAGCGTCTCGGCAGAGACAATGCGGTCTGGGTCACCCATCGAGCTATGCAACGAAGTTTTCACTTGAACGATGGTAGATGGACTGGACCCGGCAGTAAATGCAGGCAAGGAAAAGCCCTGCCCTTTAGGGCAGAGCTTCTTGCAATTTCCGAGATCACGGTCAGGTTCAGAAGTTATGCAGCTGCGGTCTCAGACTCGCTGACCACGATCGGGTCGATCGAAACGAAACGGCCCTTTTGGCCACGGTCTTGGAAGCGGACCACGCCGGTGACCTTTGCAAATAGGGTGTCATCCTTGCCCCGGCCGACATTCAGCCCTGGCTTAAGCGGTGTCCCGCGCTGGCGCACCAGAATGGAGCCGCCCGAGACCGTCTCGCCGCCAAAACGCTTGACACCGAGCCGTTGTGCATTGGAGTCCCGTCCGTTTTTAGACGAGCCTAGACCTTTTTTATGTGCCATTTCTATTTCCTCTCGCCATCCCGGGACACAGCCGCGGGAGCGCAATCCGCTGAAGTCGTGTGAGTTTAGGCCGTGAAGCTCTTGCCGTTGACGAGCACTTCATTGATCTTCACTTCCGTGAAGCTCTGACGATGACCCTGCATGCGCTTGTACTGCTTCTTGCGCTTAAACTTGAAGACCAGGATCTTCTCGCCGCGGCCTTCGCCAAGAACGGTTCCGGTGACCTTCGCACCCTCGAGCGACTGCTCGAAGCTGCCCGCTTCACCACTGACGGCAAGAACTTCGCCGAACTCGACCGCGCCATTCTCATGGGCGACCTTCTCAATCTTCAACACGTCGCCCGGGGCAACGCGGTACTGCTTCCCGCCTGTGCGGATCACTGCATACATGATGAAACCCTCATACGCGGTGGCGGATCGGACGCGTCTCAAGTGAAAGACTGCCACGGATGCCCGCTTCCCAGCGCGTTCTTCTCTAGCGGTATGGGTAATGATTGCGGTCCTCGGCACCGTACAGAAGCGCACACAACCATAACTTATGGATGATACCGCGGCCGCAATCGCGGGTCAACCTCAGACTCCCCACCATAAACCCCCTTGCCGATCGCGGGCGGCGCTCAAAAGCGCACGAAGAAACAAACTTGTGCTGACGGGTTCGAATCAAAGGTCAAGCGAACATTCGTCCACTGAACGCAAATCCTGTTGCGAAAGAAGAAGACTATGAGCCTTAAAGATGTGTTGATCGACGAGTTGCGCGACCTCTATAGCGCGGAAAACCAGCTGCTCAAGGCGATGCCGAAGGTCGCAAAACAGACCGAAAGCGAAGAGCTGAAAGGAATCTTCAAGCAACATAACGAGGAAAGCAAGCGCCAGGTGGAGCGGTTGAAGCAGGTCTTCGGCACCTTGGGCAAAAAGCCGACCGGCAAGCACTGCGAGGGCATGGAAGGCGCAATCAAAGAAGTCCAGGAGGCGCTGGAAGAGGACGAAGAGGGTGCGTTGAAGGACGCCGGCATCATTGGCGCAGCCATGCGAGTCGAGCACTATGAGATCGCCGGCTACACCGTCGCCATTGCGATGGCGAAGCAGTTAGGGGAGAAGGAGATCGCCGGGCTGCTGACGGAAACCCTCAAGGAAGAGCAGAATGCCGCTAAGCAAGTCCTCAATGCTGCCAAGACGGTTCTGAAAGAAGCCGATGAGGACGAAGAAGAGGACGACGAGGACGAGGACGCCAAGCCCAAGTCGCCGAAGGAGCAGGAGAGCGAACACGAGTCGGAAGAGGATGAGGCGGAAGCTCAGGAGGAGCTCGGATCTGAGCCCGAGACGCCCGCGAAGAAGTCCGCTAAGAAAAGCAAGAAGAAATAGCTGACCGCTGCTGGCTCGCGCCTTTCACTCAGGCGCGGGCGGGCAGAATCTCCGCAACGTCGATCATCTGAGTGGGATAGTCGCCGGTATAGCAAGCCGTGCAGAAGCTGGCCGGGCTCAGCCCGCCCAGCAGCTCCCCTGTGGTGCAGGAATGGGTTAGGCCTACGAGTGAAAGATAAGCGAGCGTGTCGGCCTCGATGTACTGGCGAATCTCCTCAAGGCTCTTATTGGCCGCGATCAGGTGCTCCTTGCTCGGCGTATCCACTCCGTAAAAGCACGGGCTGACAGTTGGCGGGCAGGAGATGCGCAAGTGAACCTCAGTCGCGCCCGCGGCTCGAACCATGCGGACGATCTTCCGGCTTGTCGTCCCGCGAATGATCGAGTCGTCGATCAGGATGACGCGCTTGCCTTCGAGCAGCGCCCGGCTCGGGTTGAGCTTCATCCGCACGCCGAAGTCGCGCACCCGCTGGGTCGGCTCAATGAACGTCCGCCCGACATAATGATTGCGAATCAACCCGAAGTTGAACGGGATGCCCGACTCAGCCGCATAGCCAAGCGCCGCGGTCACGCCGGAGTCGGGCACAGGAACCACTAGATCGGCCGGAACTGCCGCCTCGCGCGCCAACTGGCGCCCCATCTCCTCGCGGCTGGTCTGCACCCAGCGGCCGAAGACCTTCGAATCCGGCCGGGCGAAATACACATGCTCAAAAACGCAGGACGCATTGGGAACCTTCTCGCGCGCAAAGTGACGGCTGGTCACGCCATCCTCGCTCACCATGACGAGCTCCCCTGGCTCGACATCTCGCTCATACTTCGCATGCAGCAAGTCCAGAGCGCACGTCTCCGAGGCAAAAACAAACGTATCCGGAGCCCCCTCTTCACCCGTGATGCGCCCCATACAGAGCGGCCGAAAGCCATGCGGATCGCGTGCCGCAAAGACGCGGTTTCGCGTAAGCATCACAATCGAAAATGCACCTTCCACCTGCGCCAGCGCGTCAGCCATGCAGTCAATCAGCGTGTTCTTGCCGCAATGCGCAATCAGCTGAATGATGATCTCGGAGTCGGAGGTCGTCTGGAAGATCGCGCCATCGCGCTCCAGCCGCTCCTTCGCCGTGCCAAGATTGATCAGGTTGCCGTTGTGCGCGATCGCGATCAACCCCTTGGTGCTTTCAACCGAGATCGGCTGCGCATTGAGTAGCGCAGAATCCCCCGTCGTGCTATACCGTGTATGGCCGATGGCAAGATGCCCCGGCAGATTCTGTAGAACATCATCGGTAAAGATCTCAGAGACCAGCCCCATGCCCTTGATGTCGCGGACATGCTCCCCATCCGCAGAGGCGATGCCGCCCGACTCCTGCCCGCGATGCTGCAGCGAATACAAACCCCAATACGTCAGGCGAGCCGCATCGGAATGGTTATAAACAGCCATGACGCCGCACTCTTCGCGCAGTTTATCGAAGGGAGTTTCAGCACCTTCTTGATCAAGAACTTGATTCAAGCTGCGACCTCTTGTTGTTGGAGGACGACGAAGTCGCGGCTAATCCGCCGGTAAAACTCAGGTGTAATGGCATTCAGGTCAAGCACGTCAACAAACATGGGCAGATCGGACTCGCTGAACTGTTCATTTAACAAGGCTCGCTGTAAAAGGTCCAGCGGTTCTGAGCCGCCGATCGCGAGATCGATATCGGAAAGCCGCTTGGCTTTACCTGTTGCACGTGAGCCGAAGACATAGACCGGCCGTCCAGGAACCTGTGCTTGCAGTATGTTTCGGATAATTTGGAGGTCTTGTTGTGTAAGGCCGAGCCGCCCGCAATCGTTCATGGCTGAGTTCTCTCCTTCAGAGCTTCCAAGAGCGTTCGTGCTTCCAAAGCGAACTTTGTTGTGGCACCGGCAACCTCGATCGCTCTTAACTCATTATAGGTATGAACGGTATTCGTTCGCGCTTGCCGAAATCTAAGCCAGTCGTTGATATCGCCCCTAAGCAGCTTCAGGTTTCCTGCTTTGCGGATCAGTTCCCGAAAGGTGAGTTCGTCCACTTCGTCATCAGTTGCGGCGATTGATTTCAGGTAGCGTCGCAGCGTCTTAATGGAGAGTTCGTAGGTAAACTCGAAGCGCTGGATGACCGCGTCTCGGATAAACTCATCGGCCGGGTTCTGCTGCCATGCGATAAGAGCTTTCTCAAGCTGACTGGTGGCGCGTTCGAATGGCGTTACGTCGATGTCCGGCAGTTCGGAACCGAGGTCAGATGTCATGCGAAGACCTCGTCGGCTAGCTGGGATTCGAGGGCGCTTTCCCATGGAGTACGGAGGTCAGCCACAGTCGTATCGATCATCACTGGGCTATCCCCGGTGTTGAAAGCTCCTAAAGAGAAACGAAACCTGCCACTCGTCGTCAAGCCGATATTGCACCAACTTACGCCGAAGTTCGTCGCTAACTCGGTCAAGGTGTCGAGATCTCTGGGATCGCAGGTAAGGATCGCAGCGTCGCCTTCGGCGAAGAGCGACATCGCCTCCGGGTGTCCGCATAATCGTAGGCTGGTGACCTCGCTGCCGATTCCGTTCTGAAATGAGGCCTTCGCAAGAGCGGTGAGTAGTCCACCGCTTCCGACATCGCAGCACATGGTGACGAGACCTGATTTGGCTGCCTCGATCAAGAATCGTTGTAGGTCTTCGGCAAAGCGGATCTCAAGCCAAGGAGGGGTGCCCCAAGTCAACCCGAGTAATTTCCCCGCGAACTCAGAAGATCCAAATTCTGTGAAAGCTTCGGGATAATAACTAAAGTTCAATAAAAGGATGGCATCGCCTTCGCGCTGAAATCCACTAGGCACAGCTTTGGTCACATCGTCCAGAATCCCCACAATCCCAATCACCGGCGTCGGGTAAATCCCTTCGCCCAAGGTCTCGTTGTAAAGACTGACATTCCCCCCGGTAACCGGAGTCCCAAGCGCCGTACAAGCCTCCGCAATCCCATCGATCGCCTGCGAAAGCTGCGCCATGATCTCCGGCTTCTGCGGATTCCCAAAATTCAGGCAGTTCGTAGCCGCAACCGGCGTCGCGCCCGTACACGCCACCTTCCGCGCAGCCTCCGCCACAGCATGCATCGCGCCAAGCTTCGGATCCAGGTAACACCAGCGGCCATTGCCCGCGAGCGCCATCGCCAGCCCGCGTTCCTTTTTCTGAGAACCGGGGCCATCCGCGCCGGTACCCTTAATCCGCATCACCCCAGCCTCACCGCCCGGACCCTGCACGGTATTGGTCTGCACCATCGAGTCATACTGCTCGAAGATGTATCGCTTATCGCAGATGTTCGCGCTGGCCAGCAGCTTTTTCAGGTCCGCGGTGTAATCCCGCGGCTTCTTCAACTCCTCCAAAACCCAGTCCGGAGGATCCTTCGGCACCGGCGGTTCCCAAGTCCCGACAGGCCGGTAATACACCGGCGCATCATCGGTCAAAGCCTTATTTGGAATCTCAGCCTCCAGCACACCGCCGTGATACACCCGCATCACATCATCTGCCGTAACGACCCCGACCTCCGCACAATCCAGCCCCCACTTGCGGAAGACAGCGAGCACCTCGTCCTCACGCCCCTTCGCCGCCACCAGCAACATCCGTTCCTGCGACTCGCTTAGCATGATCTCGTACGTACTCATGCCTGTCTCGCGTTGCGGAACCTTATCCAGCTCAATCGTGACGCCCAGGCTCCCCCGCGCCCCCATCTCGCAGGTCGAGCACGTCAGCCCAGCCGCACCCATATCCTGAATCCCCAGCACCGCTCCGGTCTTCATCACCTCCAGGCAGGCCTCCAGCAGCAGCTTTTCTAAGAATGGATCGCCCATCTGGACATTAGGCCGCTTCTGCTCAGAGCCTTCCGTGAACTCTTCCGAAGCCATCGTAGCGCCATGAATTCCGTCACGCCCCGTCTTCGCCCCAACATAAAAAACCGGGTTCCCCACACCCTCCGCCTTGGCATAAAAGATCTCGTCCGTCCGCACCAGCCCCAGCGCAAACGCATTCAGCAGCGGGTTGCCGGAGTAGCAAGCCTCAAACCGCGTCTCGCCGCCCAGATTCGGCACCCCAAAGCAGTTCCCATACCCGCCCACGCCATGCACCACGCCGGTCATTGTCTGGCGATTTCGCGCATAGTCAATCGAGTCATCCGTCTTCCCGTTCTCCGGCTGCAAAGGCCCAAAGCGCAGCGAATCCATGACCGCCAGCGGCCTCGCTCCCATGGTAAAGATGTCCCGCAGAATGCCGCCGACCCCGGTAGCCGCCCCCTGATAGGGCTCGATGTAGCTCGGATGATTGTGCGATTCAATCTTGAACGCGCAAGCCCACCCTTCGCCCACATCGATGATCCCCGCATTTTCGCCCGGCCCCTGCACCACCGAACCCGGACCGGTCAGCCGCGTCCCCTTCGTCGGCAGCCGCTTCAAGTGCACACGGCTCGATTTGTAACTGCAATGTTCGCTCCACATCACCGAAAAGATCCCCAGCTCGGTCAGCGAAGGCGTCCGCCCCAGCGCCTTTTCAATCAACCCATACTCGTCTTCCGTGATGGAATGCGTCTTGAGCAGCGCCGGCGTAATGACGGTGGGCGTTGGAATCTGTGCCTGGGTGCGGATCTGTCTCTCGGAGGGCGGAACGTGCTGGTTTGGCATGGCTCGCTCTCTCGATTGTCGCATGATAGCCCCGTGAAAATGCACCGCAGCCGGGCACCCGCAGGCTCCGCGACTATGGTAAAGAACTCCCGGCTACACCCCCGTTGATCCAAAGCCGCCGGAGGCCCGGTGGGTCTCGTCCAGCGTGTCGACCACTTCAAACTCCGCCTCAATGCTTTGCACGATCCGCAGCTGCGCAATCCGGTCGCCCGCCGTCACCTTGTAACCGAGCGGCGAAACATTCGTCAGAACGACCTTGAGCTCCCCCCGGTAGCCGGGATCGATGACGCCGGCAAGCGTCGTGATGCCCTTGAGCGCAAGCCCGGAGCGATCCTCCACCAACGCTCCGAAGCCGTCCGGAAGGCCCAGCGCGATGCCCGTGGGCACAGCGACTGTGTCTCCGGCAGTGATGCCGCAGTCAGCTACGGCGTGCAAATCCGCGGCGAGGTCTCCAAATGGTCCGTCATGGGCATAGCGCGGCAGCTGCGCGTCCGGGTGAAGCTTCAGCACCAAAATTTTTGGCGAAAGGATTTTTGCAGCCAGATTCATCGGTGAAGTTTATCCTTCCCACACGAACAGCCGTTGAGAGCTCCAGGTTCATCGCAGACGCGACACGGTGCCTCTCTGTTCATCCTATCGAAGCTCAGGCCCTGCGACCCGTATCACCCGCAGCTCACGCATTGAGATCGCATCCGATCTGAAAACGCAGCAGTCAAACGAGCCCCTGGAATGAGGACACGATGCTCCACGCAGTGAAGAAGGGTAGAGGCACAGCAGGCGACACAGCACTCGTATTGATGCATTTTCTCGGCGGCAGCGCCCGGGAGTGGGATGAGGTCGTCTCCCTCTTCGGCGACGACATCCGCACGGTCGCGGTCGACATGCCTGGTTTCGGCGGCTCCGCATCCGTGCCCGGCTATACGGTAGAACAGATGGCCGACTCCGTAGAGTACCTGTTGGGCACCCTCAACCTCGGCCGCTACGTCCTGGTCGGCCACAGCATGTCCGGAAAGGTCGCGGCCGTGCTCGCCCGGCGCTTCGCAGACCGCAAGTTGACCGCAGCCTCAGACGCCCACGGCGTCACTCACGGCACCATCCACACCGAGCAGCTCAACGGATTCGCCGGCTTGGTCTTGGTAGCGCCCTCACCCCCGCAGCCCGAGCCGATGGCCGAAGACAAGCGCGCACAGATGCTTGCCAACCTTGGCGAAACCAAAGAAGGGGACCGCAGGCGAGCACGCGCTTACATCACCAAGCAGGAAGAGCGTGATATCCCCGAACTTGTCTTGGAGCGCGCCGTCGGTGAGGTCCTGAAGATGAGCCGCCCCGCCTGGGTGGCATGGCTCGAGCACGGCAGCAAAGAGGACTGGGCCGACCGTGTCGGCGTCCTGGAACTCCCAGCGATGATCGTTGCCGGCGAGAAAGACCGTTCGCTCGGCGCCGATCAGCAGCGCGCCACCACGCTGCGTCATCTGCCTCACGCGCAACTCAAGATCGTTCCCGGCTGCTCCCATCTCATTCCCATGGAAAGGCCGCAGGAGATGGCCGCGCTGCTGCGCGGGTTCCTCGCCGGCCTGGACCAAAGCGCTGCCGTTCCTGCGAACTATCGCACCCTCATCGATTCAGAACGTGTCTCGCCCCGAACCCGCGAGGTCCTGGAGCAGCGCCTCGCCGGGCCCGCTGTAACGGACGTCCTCAATCCATTACAGCTTCAAACCCTGCGCGCCGTCTGCCGTCGCCTGATCCCGCAGTCCGCCGGGCATGAGATCGACCTTGCCGCTACCATCGCCGCGCGCCTCGCAACCGGCAGGGGCGACGGATGGCGCTATGCCGTCCTCGCCGAAGACTCAGAAGCCTACCGCCGCGGCCTCGATTCACTCGCAGCTCAGGGCTTCAACAGCAAGACGAACCCCGAGCAGGACCAGGCCATTCAAGCTCTCGGCGTCATCGCGGGCTCAGCAGACGCTCGCTGGTTTGAAGAGTTGCGCGGCGACGCCACCACCGCCTACATGGCACACCCCACCACCTTAGCCCGCATCGGCTACAGCGGCATCGGAGTAGGCGGAGCGAATACGCCGCATCAGGGCTTCACCTTGATCGAGATCGGCGAGATCGAACCGTGGGAGCCGAAACCCATCCCGCAGGAGCAGAAAGTCCAGTGAACGCCAGCACGTTGAAGCGCTTCAGCACGAACGAAATTGTAGACGCTGTCATTATTGGGACTGGAGCCGGTGGCGCTCCTGTCCTCGCAACCCTCGCTGAAGCCGGACTCTCCGTCGTCGCCCTCGAAGCCGGCCGCTGGTGGGACCCCTCGACCGAGTACGCAGCCGACGAGGTCGCCATGTCCGACCTCTACTGGCTTGACGAGCGCCTGAGCGCCGGCGACACGCCCACCAGCTTCGGTGGCAACAACAGCGGCACCGGCGTCGGAGGCTCCATGCTCCATTGGGGCGCCTACGCTCCCCGCGCCGACAAGCGAGACCTGAAACTCCGCACCGAATCCGGCCAAGGCGTCGACTTTCCCCTCAGCTACGCCGATCTCGTGCCCTTCTATGAAGAGCTGGAGCGCTTCATGGGCGTCTCCGGACCTGCGCCCTACCCGTGGGATCCCACACGCAAATACCCGCTCGGCCCCATCGCCCTGAACGCTCCCGCTCAGGCCATGCAGAACGGCTTCACCGCGCTTGGCATTCGCACCGCGGAAGCCCCCATCGCCGCTGTCTCCGCGCCCTACACGCAGCCTGGCTACCCTGAGCGCCAACCCTGTGTCGGCTGCGGCTTCTGCCACCAGGGCTGCGTCTTCAACGGCGCAAAAGGCAGCATGGACGTCACCTGGCTGCCCCGCGCCCTCACGGCAGGCGCGGAGATCCGCGCCAACAGCTTCGCCCATGCCATCGAGCTTGACGCCTCCGGCAACATCTCCGCCGTCATCTATCGAAACCAAGGACAAGACGTCCGCCAGCGCACCCGCGCCGTCTTCCTCTGTGCCGGCGCCGTCGAAACCCCACGTCTGCTCCTCCACACCGGTCTCTCCAACTCCTCCGGCCAGGTCGGCCGCAACTTCATGGCTCACGTCGCCACTCAGGTCTGGGGCACCTTTGAGCCGGAGATGCGCATGAACAAGGGTTTTCCCGCCTCGCTCATCACGGAAGAGATGATGCGCCCCAAAGACGCGGACTTTCTCGGCGGCTATCTCGTCCAGCCCCTCGGCGTCGTCCCCGTCACCTTCGCCAAACAGGTAGCCCGCGGCCGCGGCCTCTGGGGCCAACCCTTGGTCGACTACCTCGACCGCTATAACCACATCGCCGGTATCGGCATCAACGGCGACTGCTTCCCCTACGACCGCAACTTCCTCGAGCTCTCCAACGAGCCCGACCCACGCGACGGTCTCGGCATCCCCAAACCTCTCATCCACTTCAGCTACGGTGAAAACGAACTCCGCATGTCCGCCCACGGCGCAAAGCTCATGATCGCCGCCTGGGAGGCCGCCGGAGCCACGGACATCTGGACCTTTGAGCGCTCCGCACACACCATCGGCACCTGCCGCATGGGCACTGACCCCCGCACCAGTGTTGTCGACCCCTGGGGCCGCAGCCACGACATCCCCAACCTCTGGATCAGCGACAACTCCACCTTTCCCGCCGCCCTCGCCGCCAATCCTGCTCTCACCATCATGGCCCTGGCCCTCCGCTCCGCCCGCCGCTTCCTCACTCTGGGAGGCGCATAGTTCCCGCCCGTTAGAATAGCCACACGATGCGTCAGCGGCTCCGAGCCTTCTTCAACCCACCAGCCTCGGACGCCCGTCTGACAGCTCCGTGGCGCGTCTTCTGGTTCGCCTTCCTGGTCCGTCTGCTGTACATGACGCTCGCCCACACCTGGCGCATCAACCCGCTTGAAGGCCACTTCAAGTTCGGTTTCGAAGCTGGTCGCATCGCCCAGGCGCTCGTCTCCGGCTTCGGCTACTCGGACCCCTTCGCCAACGCCTTCGTCCGCCACTCCGGACCCACCGCCTGGCTTCCGCCCGCTTACCCGCTCCTGCTCGCGGGCATTTTTCGCCTCTTCGGCGTCTATACGCACCTTTCAGCATGGATCATCCTGGCCATCAACTGCGCCCTCAGCGCCTCGACAGCCATGGCCATCTGGGAGCTGGGCGCGCGCTTTGCCGGCCGCCGCTGCGGCCTCTGGGCCGGATGGCTCTGGGCGCTCTACCCCGCCGCCATGCAGTACGCCGTCAGCTGGGTCTGGGAGATGACCTTGACCACCTTCCTCTTCGCCTGGCTGCTCGTCCTCGCCCTGCGCATGCGGGCCGAACCCACCCGCACCCCACTCCGGCGCTGGCTCGTCTTCGGCCTCCTGTGGGGCCTCATCGCCCTCTCGAACTCCACCCTCCTGCTCTTCCTCCCCGTCTGCGCCCTCTGGATCCTGCTCGGAACCCCTGCCTCAAACCTCCGCCGGTCAGCCGCCGGAGCCCTCGCCGCGGCCATCCTCTTCCTCGCGATCCTCGCCCCCTGGACCCTCCGCAATTGGCATGCCTTCCACACCTTCATCCCCTTCCGCGGCAACCTCGGAGCCGAGATGTACATGGGCAACGGTCCCGGAGCAAACGGCTTCCTCATGGAGTACGATCACCCCTTCCAGTCCGCCCAGCAGCTCCGCCTCTACACCGCGCTCGGCGAGGTCCGCTATGTCAAAATGCGTGGAGCCGCCGCTGCCGCCTTCATCGCCTCAGACCGTCCCCGCTTCATCCGCAACGTCCTCCTCCGCATGTACTTCTTCTGGATCAGCGTCCCGCACCCTTCAGACATCGGCTTCAAACCAGCCTTCCTCGAGTTCTTCCGCGTTCTCAACTTTGCCTTCGTCAGCCTCTGCGGCCTCCTGGGCCTCGCACTCGCGCTTTACCAAAAACTCCCCGCCGCCGGCCTCTGGGCCTGGGCCTTCCTGCTCCTGCCTCTTCCCTACTACGCGGTCACCGTCCACGCCCGCTTCCGTCACCCGCTGGAGCCCCTCATCTGCGTCCTCGCCGTCTACCTCTTCCAATCCGCCTCCAACCGGACTCACCACCATGCGAACCCTGCAGCATAGTTCCCTCCTCACGCCGGCCGTCTTCCTCACCGCGCTCGCCTCCACGCTCTTCTGCACGGCAGTCAACTGTTACACCTGGCGGCTCGCGTATCCGCTCTGGCGGAAGGTCCGTGCGGAGGAGTTCGGCGCTCTTCACCGCGAGTACCTCCGGCAACTAACCCCCATCATCACCCTCCCGCACATCCTGATGTTCTTCTCAAGTGCAGCCCTCCTCGCCGTGCGCCCGGTCTTTCTCCCCTTCGGTAGCGCGGCCCTCATCTTCGCGTTCAACGCGGCTGTCATCCTCATCAGCGTCTTCGCCGCCGGCCCAATCCACGACCGCTTCTCCCGGCAAGAGCGCCTGGACGGACCCGGGCTTCGCCGCTTGGTCCAGATCAGTGCCTTGCGCTCGCTGCTGATGCTCGCTTCCAGCCTCCTGCTCTGCGGCAGCCTCTGGTCCCTGCTCGGCCCGCAATAGCGTCATCCATAACTGCCCCGGTGACTGCTCGATCCCATCACGGCCTCACCCATAGGACCGCCAGCGTTCCGAACACGTCCCGCAGAACCGGCCTATAATGCACCATGGCAAGCATTCTGCCGGCCGCCACCGAGGCCGGTCCCCTCAACCCGTCCCCCACCGCTCCCGCGGAGTCTCCGGAGAGCAACACCGGCTTTGAGATGGAGGCTGCGCTCCAGACACCTGCGCCCTCTGTTCCCCAGCCCGCCATCGCCCCGTCCAGGCGCAATGCCGCCCGCCTCCAGTCAGGTCTTCAAACTGCAGACCGCACCCCGGAGGCGCTCGCCCACGACTCGGTCGCCCCCATCCAAGACCTGGCCGAACCCGCCGGCTCCTTCTCGACTCCCGTCCAGACCGCACCCCGGCCGCTCGCACCCAACGCCGCGCCGGACTCCATAGAAGCCCGTTTCGATCATCTCCTCGCCACCATCCACAAAAACCGTCCTAGCGACGACCTCGAAATCATCCGCCGCGCCTGGGCCTTCTGCGTCCAGCAGCACGCCAACCAGAAACGCGCCTCCGGCGAGCCTTACATCATCCATCCCCTCGAAGTCTGCCAGATCCTTGCCGACCTCAAGATGGACTCCACCGCCATCGCCGCCGGCCTCCTGCACGACGCAGTCGAAGACACCGACGTCACCACCCCGGAGATCGCCAGGCGCTTCAACGAGCAGGTCGCTCATATCGTCGAAGGCGTCACCAAGCTCGACAAGATCAAGTTCGCCAACCGCGAAGACCATCAGGCCGAAAACATCCGCAAGATGCTCCTCGCCATGGTCACGGACGTCCGTGTCGTCCTCATCAAGCTCGCTGACCGCTTGCACAACATGCGCACGCTCAAGCACCTGAAGCCCGAAAAACGCCAGCGCATTGCCAAGGAAACCCTCGACATCTACGCTCCACTCGCCCATCGCCTCGGCATGGGCAAACTGCGCGGCGAACTCGAAGACCTCGCCTTCCGCTACACCGACCCCGACACCTACAAGAAGGTTGAATCCGAAGTCGAAGCCCTCCGCGGAGCAAACGAGGACTTCCTCGCCTCCATCGTCGCTACCCTCCAGCAAAAGCTGCTCGAAGCCGGCATCCAGGCTCGCGTCGAATCGCGCATCAAGCGCCTCTACAGCATCCAGCAAAAGCTCGACTCGCAAAAGATCACCGTGGACCAGGTCTTCGACCTGCTCGCCATCCGCATCATCTGCCACACCGTAGCCGAGTGCTATGCCGCGCTCGGCCTCCTCCACGCCCAATGGCGTCCCGTTCCCGGCCGCATCAAGGACTTCATCGCGATGCCCCGCCAAAACCAGTACCAGTCCCTTCACACCACGCTCATCGCCGCCGGCGGCCACCAGTTTGAAGTCCAGATCCGCACCGAGGAAATGCACCGCATCGCCGAGGAAGGCATCGCCGCCCACTGGAAGTACAAAGCAGGCGACACCGTCTCCGCCAAAGACGAGCAGCGCCTCGCATGGGTCCGCCAGCTCATGGAATGGCAGCGCGAGATGACTGACCCCAACGAGTTCATGTCCACCCTCAAAATGGACATGTACCCGGAGGAGGTCTACACCTTCACCCCCAAGGGCAAGGTCGTCGTCCTGCCCAAGGACGCCAGCCCTATCGACTTCGCCTACGCCATCCACACCGAGGTCGGCAACACCACCATCGGCGCCAAAATCAACGGCCGCATCGTCCCACTCCGCACTCGCCTCCGCAACGGCGACATCGTAGAGATCTCCACCCAGACAGGCCACGCCCCCAGCCGCGACTGGCTCTCCTTTACCAAATCCAGCCGCGCTCGCAACAAGATCAAGCATTGGCTCAACGAGCACCAGCGCGAACGCGCCATGGACATCGGCCGCAAGCTGTTGGAGCGCGAAGCCCGCAAGTGGAAGGTCACCCTCTCCAAGTTCACCTCTGCCGACTACACCCGTGTCGCTAACGACTACGGCCTCGGTTCAGAGCCTGAGCTCATCGCCGGCGTAGGCTTCGGCAAATATTCCGCCCGCGTCGTCCTCAACAAGCTCGAACCCGGCTCCACCATGGCGGCCGAACAGCCGGAGCCCGAGTCCTCCATCCCCAACGCCATCGGCCAGATGTCGGAAGCCGTCAAGCGCGTCTACTTCGGAAAAGGCTCGGACTCGCTCCAGGTCGAAGGTCAGGATGACCTCCTCGTCTACCGTGCCCGATGCTGCAATCCCATCCGCGGCGAAGAGATCATCGGCTACGTCACCCGCGGCAAGGGCGTCGCGGTCCACGCCCGCGTTTGCTCCAACGTCCAGAACCTCCTCTACGAATCCGACCGCCGCATCCAGGTCGAATGGGGCGTTGAAGAGGCCCGCGTCTCCGGCGGCGTCAAGCCCACCACCTATCCGGTCAAGCTCACCATCTTCTGTGAGGATCGCGCCGGCATGCTCAAGGAGTTCACCGCCATCATCTCCGATGACGGCACCAACATCCGCTCGGTAGACTCCAAGCCCGCCACGGACGGCATCTTCGTCGTCGACTTCGTGGTCGAAACCGTCGACGTCCGGCACCTCACCAAGCTCGTCCAGAACCTGCGCAAGGTGCCGGGCGTCCGCGACGTCCAGCGCGTCCAGAAGATATAAACGCCCTACGTGGGTAGCAGTTACTTGTGACGCATCTTGGGCTTCGCGCGGTCCGAGCGATACTCGGCACAAGATTCCATGCCGACCAACGGGAGGGCCAAGCGAAGCCCAGTACACGTCACAAAGTGACCGCTCCACGCGTAGTGGGCCCGTCCGGCAGGACAAAGCCGTTAAGCCGTGACCTTCTTCTTCGCAGTCTTCTTAGCCGCAGCCTTCTTAGCCGGAGCCGTCGCCTTCACGGCCTTCTTCGTCGTAGTGCTCGAAGCCTTAGCCAGTACCTTCACAATGTTGGCTCCCACGGGCGACCCCAACCCCGTACAGGCATCCCATCCCGCCGCCGCAGAAAACCCGCCGTTATTCCCCGAAGTGATATCCCGGAAGGCCGTCTTTGAAGCCGCCGCATACAGTGTCGGATTGATGAACCCCGCGCTGGCCTTGTTCGCCGCATTCGAAAGCGCAATCAGCCCCGCCCAAAGCGGAGCAACCGCGCTCGTCCCGCCAATCACAGAAGTCGTTCCATCCACTCGAATCGTATAGCCCGTAGCAGGATCCGCATTGCCCGAAACATCCGGCACCCCACGGCCACCCGCCGCCGCAGCAGCTTTCGGCACATTCGCACTCGCCTGCCAGGTCGGCAGCGCGAACACAGTGCTCACCCCGCCACCGGTCGCGCCTTCATTCGCCGCCGTCTCGTTCCAAACCACCTCGCTGGAAATCGTAGACCCCGTCCCCACCAGCTTCGTCCCGCCGCAGCCGAGCACATGCGGACTGGAAGCAGGAAAGTCCACATGGTTCGTCGTCCCCTTCACCCCATCGGTCGAGCCATCATCGCCCGCAGCCACCGTAATCGTCACTCCCAGCGCCGCCGCTGCCTGGCAAGCCGAGTCCAGCGCCGTAATCCCCTGCGCCGTCCAGGTCGACTCCGGGCCGCCCCAGCTGATCGAAATCACACTCGGCTTGTTCGTCGTGTCATGCACCGCCGTCGAGATCGCATCGATAAACCCCTGATCCGTATTCGGCGCAAAGTAAACTGCAATCTTCGCCCCCGGAGCCACTGCCGCCGCGACCTCGATATCCAGCAGCACCTCCCCATCCGCGCTATTCGCATTCGTCGGCGAGTTCTTCGCCTTATCCACCAGCACCGCCGTCACCGTAGGCGCGGTAATCCCCAGCGTCTTGAAGTAAGCCGTAATATCCGCAGCTTTGTACCCGCCGCCCAGCTCGATCAACCCAATCGTCTGCCCAGCCGCCTTGGTCGCAGGAAAGCCATAAAGTGTTCCCACCTGGACCGGCGTATAGGAAGTGTTCGTAGCCGCCGGTCTTATCCGAAAGTGAGCCTTCGCCTGCGGCCGGTTATCCAGCCCAAGCACCGCCTCCACTGGCCCGATCAACTCCTGCGGAAGGCAAATATCGCCCTCCCTCACCCGGAACCGTTCCCCATTCAGCTCATGCTGCTTCAACAGCACGCCAAACGCCTTTTCCATCGCCGCCAATGGACCGGTCACATGCACGGTCCGCCGCCCCGGCGTGGGTCCGGCCGTCGTCAACCCAAACTCCGCCGCAAACGCCTTCACCAGCTTCAAGGCAGTCGGATCCGGACCATGCTTCGCGGCAAATTGCGTTCGCGTCAGCCGAGCACCCGGCTTGCCCAGCGTCTTCGTGTTGATTGCCTCTTTGGGACGAACCATCACCGATACGGTAAACTTTCCGCCCGACTTCTTATCCGCCGCCACATACGGCGGATACGCTTCTTTATGGCTGCCCGGAAGGGCCACCCGTGGCTGAGAGAGAAAACGCTTTGCTGCGGCCATCGCTGCCTCCATCTTGCTCGGTTATCGTGTCTCCAAAGAGAATGCCCTGCTCCAACCCTCAGCACCCGCTGCGCTTGAGACCGGGCATCCCAACCCAGCCCAATGAGCAGTCAGACTAACGAACTCCCAGCCAAAGGGCAAACCTCTTTTGCACACCGCGGGCCCCTCCCTCAGGTGTGCGAACCTAGGAAAGTCAGATGATCCTCTCCCCGCCGGGAAGCCTCTGATCCATCCCCACCTGGAGCACGCATGGAGCCCGCGCAGACTATCCCGAACGCCCGCAAAATTTCCCTCCCGCGCCTCCTTCGCCTCTTCCTCATCCTCAGCGCCGCCCTCACCGCTCTCTGCGCTGCCTCCGAGCTCCTCTGCCACTACCTCTTCCATCTCACCGCCTCCGTCTACATCCAGCCCGTCTTCGTCGGTCAGTCCTTTCTGGACTTCATGTGCTACCACGACAACTTCCCCTACCTCCATACCGCTCTCTTCTTCTCTCCCAAATTCTCCTGGCCGTTCTCCTACCCTGCCGCCATGGTCCCGCTCTACGCAATCTTCATGGCCTTCCGCCCTCATGAGCTTGAAGTTTACCTAGGCGTCGTCCTCTTCCTCACCATCCTTCTGCTCGGCCTCCTCGATCGCCAGTTCCAGCGCATGCATCTGTCGTCTCCGACCGCCAAAGCGCTTGCCGGAGGACTCCTGCTCCTCGGTTACCCCTTCTGGTTCGTCTTCGAGCGCGCAAACCTCGAGTTCCTCATCTTCCTGCTCCTCGCCGCCGGCGTCACAGCCTTCGTCAAAGAAAAGCCCCTCTGGGCCGCCCTCTGCTTCGGCCTGGCTGGTAGCATGAAGCTCTTCCCCATCATCTACCTCGGCCTGCTACTTTCACGCCGCCAATACAGGGCGCTCGCCCTGGGCATCGCCACCGCAGCCCTTTCCACCCTGCTCTCCCTCTGGTTCATCGGACCCACCATCCCGGTCGCCTGGCGAGGTATTCAGAACGGCATCACAATCTTTCACGATGCCTTCCTCCTCCAGCCCCGCCCCGCAGAGTTCGGTTACGATCATTCCCTCTACGGCTTCTACCGCCGCTTCTTCCCCCTGCCTGACCCGGTCACCCTGGCCCACGCCCTATCTCTGTACATGTTCACCGCGGCCATCCTCGGCGCTGCCCTTTACTTCCTGCGCATCCGCCGCCTGCCCGTCATCAACCAAGTCCTCGCCCTGGCCATCGCGGCCATCCTCCTGCCGCCGGCCTCCTTCGACTACACCCTCATCCACCTTTACGTGCCGCTCGTCATGATCTTTCTACTGGCCCTTGACCTTCGCCGGCAAGGCCGCTCTGCATGGCGTATCCCCGGCCTTCAAGCCATCGTTGCCGTCTTGGCTCTGCTCACCAGTCCGCAAAGCGAGCTCATCTGGCACGGCTACCGCATCGCCTCCCAGTTCAAATGCCTTCTGCTCGTGCTGCTCTTCGTCCTCGCGCTCCGCTACCCCATCCAGCCCATTGAGCGCAGACGCCGAAGAGACCGCACCGAGTCCCAGCCCGGCCCGCAGCTCGTCGTCCTCTCCCAACGCCTGGGCACCTAGCAACCCAAGCCGAGCAACGCTCGGACCAGGCAAAGCCTAATACACGTCACGAAGTGACCGCCCCGACCGCAGCGCGCCCGTCCGGCAGGACAGTGCCTAGCATCTTCACCAGAAATCCATACATATCCGCCGTCCCCTCCATCTGTTTCGAAAGCGGCATCCCCGCCCCATGACCGGCCCGCGTCTCCACCCGGATCAGCGTCACCCCCTGCGCCACATCCTGCATCGTCGCTGCATACTTGAAGCTGTGCGCCGGAAACACCCGGTCGTCATGGTCTCCGGTCATCACCAACGTCGGCGGATACGCCACCCCCGCCCGCACATTGTGCAGCGGACTGTACCGAAGCAGCGCGTGGAACTCCTCCTCCACCTCGCTCGGCGAGCCATAGTCCGGCTTCCACGCATACCCAATCGTGAACTTGTCGAACCGCAGCATATCGAGCACGCCCACCTGCGCCACCACAGCCCCAAACAGCTCCGGTCGCTGCAAGCTCACAGCCGCCACCAGCAATCCGCCGTTCGACCCGCCATTGATCCCCAGCTTGGCCGCCGTCGTGTATCTCCCCTCAATCAAAAACTCCGCACATGCGATGAAGTCATCGAACACATTCTGCTTCCTTGTCTTCGTCCCCGCCTGATGCCACTCCTCGCCATACTCCCCACCGCCACGCAGAATCGCCTCCGCATAAATCCCGCCCATCTCCAGCCAGGCCAGCCGTGACGAGCTATAAGCCGGTCCCAGCGAAACCGAAAAACCCCCATACCCATACAGCAGCGCCGCCGCCGACCCATCCCGCCGCGTCCCCTTCTTCATCGTTACAAACAGAGGCACGCGCGTCCCATCCTTGCTCGTACAAAACTCCTGCGCCGTCTCATACGCCGCCGGATTGAACTTCAACGTCGGCTGCTTCCAAACCGTGGTAGCCCCCGTCGCCAACTCCAGCCGGTACACCGTTCCCGGCGTCGTGTAGTTCGTAAACACGAAGAACACCTCGGTATCTTCCGGCCGTCCATCGCCCATCCCGGTAGCCCCAATCCCCGGCAGCCCCACCTCGCACCGCAGCCTCCCATCCAGCTCCCGCAGCTCCACCTTCGACCGCGCATCCACCAGGTAGCTCAGGATCAACACCCCGCCCGCCATCTCCACATCCTCCAGCGAGTCCTTCCCCTCAGTCACCACCGTCTTCCAGAACTCCCGCTCCGGCCGATCCAGATCAACCTCCACGACCATCCCCAGCGGAGCATCCTTGTTGATCAGCAAGTAGACCTTCCGCCCGACCTTGCCCACAAACCCATAGCTCGCATCATCCACCGCAGCCAGCTCGATCGTCCGCCCATCCCCACCCAACTCGCGCACCGCCAGGCAGTTCGTATGCCCCTTTCCCGACCAAAGCACCAGCGCCTCGCCATCCTTCGTAACCCCACCCCGAACCAGCATCTCCTTGTCATCCGGCCGCCCAAATACCACCGCATCCTCGCCCTGCTTGGTGCCTAGCCGATGAAAGTAAAGCTGATGAAACCCCCTTACCTCCTTCAAAGCCGCCGCCGTATCCGTTCCCGCCTCCGGCACCCCAAAGCTCGAGTAATAAAACCCGCTTCCATCCTTCGCCCACCGAATCCCACTGAACTTCACCCACTCCACCACATCCGCCAGATCGCGTCCCGTCTCGACCTCCCGCACCAGCACCCGTTGAATATCGCTTCCGGCCTCGCTCAGCGCATACGCAATCAGCCGCCCATCCTCGCTCACGCTGTACTCCCCCAGCGCCACCGTCCCATCGCCAGAAAGCGTATTCGGATTTAGCAAAATCTTCGCCTCACCCGTCTCGCCCTCCTGCCAATACAAAACACTCTGATTCTCCAGCCCGCTATTCCGCTGATAGAACATCCGCCCCGGCCGCCGCACCGGCATCCCGAACCGCTCGTAGTTCGTCAGCTCCGTCAAACGTGCGTGAACTCTGCTCCGCTCCGGAACTTCCGCCAGAACCCGTTGCGTGAGCGCATTCTCCGCCTCCACCCAGGCTTTTAGCTCAGCCGAATCCAGATCCTCCATCCACCGGTACGGATCGCTGATCTTCGTGCCGAAATAGTCGTCTACCTGCTTCACCTTGCGCGCTGCCGGATACGCCAGACTCATCATGAAATCGAATCTACCAGCATGGTCCTGCCGGACGGGCCGACTGCGCGTCGCGCGGTCACTTCGTGACGCGTATACCCTGACGCGGCAGAATCATCAACATCGCTCCGCACGTTGTCCGGCACGAGCCGAGCAACGCTCGGATCCTTACCGATCGACTCACCCCTATCGCCCCCAAGACACGCCACGAAGTGGCCGCCCCGCGCGCAGCGGGCCCGTCCGGCAGGACACATCTTCTAAAATCGTCCTATGCGAATCCTGATAGTTGGTGCAGGCGCCTTGGGCGGCTACTTCGGCGCGCGTCTGCTCGCCGCTCAACGCGACGTCACCTTCCTTCTCCGCCCCGCCTCCGCCGCACTCCTCGCCGCCAACGGCATCCAACTCACCAGCCCCCGCGGCAATCTCTCCCTCGCCCCACCTCCCGCCGTTCTCGCGGAAAACCTCACCCAGCCGTACGATCTCATCCTCCTAAGCTGCAAAGCCCACGACCTTCCCAGCGCCATGGAGAACTTCGCCCCAGCCGTAGGCCCCAACACCGCAATCCTCCCTTTACTCAACGGCCTGGCTCACATAGAGACCCTCGACCACCGCTTCGGCCCAACCCGCGTCCTCGGCGGCGCCACCACCATCTCCGCCGTTCGCGATCCCGACGGCCGCATCCGCCACCTCAACAACCTCGACACCCTCCTCTTCGGCGACCGCGAGCACCCCGGCTCCTCCCGCATCGAATCCGTCGCCGAAACCCTGAACGTCCCCGGCTTTGAAGCCCTCCTCCGCCCCAACATCATGCAAGACATGTGGAACAAGTGGATCTCCATCGCCACCACCGCCGGCATCACCTGCCTCATGCGCGCCACCATCGGGGACATCGTCTCCGTAGGAGCCGCCCCGCTCGTCGGCCAGCTCCTCACCGAGTGCGCCTCCATCTCCACCGCCCAGGGCTTCCCGCCAACCGCTCGCTACCTCGAAGTCATCCTCGCCAAATTCACCGAGCCTGGCTCCGCCTTCACCGCCTCCATGCTCCGAGACATGGAATCCGGCAACCCCATCGAATCCGACCCCATCATCGGCGACCTCCTCGTCCGCGCCCACACTCACCAGCTCTCCTGCCCCCTGCTCGGCATCGTCTACGCCCATCTCTGCTGCCACCAGGCCCGCCAGGCCCGCGAAGCCGCCTTCCGCAACCCCATGCTCCGGTAAGGGGCAGCAAATCCGTCCACCCACGCAGTAATTTTCCGCACGATCACCAAAGTAGGGGTCTTTTCCTCAAGTCCGGACCTAAAGTCTCTCGTTCGAAGACTTTGCGTGCTTTCGCGGGGGGAGGGGGGTAGGTCACCAAAGCGCACCGCATACACTCAACCCATGCGAGCCTTCGCCCTCACCCCCATCCTCCTCGCCGCCGCATCCCTCGCCCAAACGGCACCTACTACCCCCGATCAAGACCCCTACGTCCTACGCTCCACCTCCAACCTGGTCTTCGTCCCCACCCAGATCCAAACCAAAAAGGGCGACATCCTCTACGGCCTCAAGCGCGAGCAGTTCGTCCTCGAAGACAACGGCATCCCCCAAACCATCCGCATCGACGAAGACACCGACGCGTTGGGCTTATCCCTCGTCGTCGTCGTCCAGTGCTCCCGCGAGACCTTCCGCCAGTTCAACAACATGAGGGGCCTGCCCGCCATGGTCGACTCCATGATCGGCGGCGCACCCAGCCAGGTCGCCGTCGTCAGCTACGGCTCGGAGCCCGTTCTCGCCGGCAAGTTCACCGGAGACCCCGACCGTCTCGCCTCCAACCTCGCCAAGCTCCAGCCCTGCGAAGACGGGGGTGCCGCCACCCTCGACGCCGTCAACTACGCCAACAGTCTTTTCGATCAGAGCGCCCACGTCGCCGCTCTCCCACACAATCGCCGAGCCATCCTGCTCATCGGCGAAACCCGCGACCACGGCTCCAAGATCAAGCCCGCGGAGGTCATCGCCAACCTCGGCCGCTCCAACACCGTCGTTGACTCCGTCTCCTTCAACCCCGGCAAGACCTCCGTCGTCGACTCGCTCCTCCACGGCCAATACGGTCCCGGACCCTTCGGCCTCATCCTCATGGCCGTCCAGGCTGTCCGCAAGAACGTCCCCCACACCCTTTCCGCCCTCACCGGCGGCGAGTACACCAACTTCACCACCCAGAAGGGCTTCGATACCGGTCTCGGCCGGCTCGCCAACCACATCCACAACTACTACCTCCTCAGCTTCCAGCCCACCCCAGGCCCCGACGGCAAGATTACCCCCGGCCTCCACCGCATCACCGTCAAGGTCCCCGACTACCCCGACGCCGCCATCCGCTCCCGCCTCACCTACTACGCCGGGGATGCCCCCCCACCCGACATCCCCGAAACTCCCGAAGAAAAAGAAAAGTAGCTTACTGCGGCCCGCTGTCGCTCTTCAGCACAACGTTGAAATACAGCCCGCCAACCACCTCGCGGTGCTTCACGGAGACGCCAAACGCCCGGTCCAGCATCAGTGCAACCCCGGGCGTCAGCTTCAGGTCGATTCGCCCCGTCACGATCTGACCGAGCGGCACGAAGACGCCCTTTGGATCGGCAACCACATTCAACACCGGCAGCCGCCCAAGGTAAAACCCATCGGCATACACCAGCGCCGTCACATAGGCCTCCCGCCCATTTGAGTCCACCGTCATCCGGCGAAACTCAAAGTGGTGCGCACTGTTCCCAAAGACAAAGCCACCCTCCGTGCCGAGCTCCCCGGAGGTGGTCGCCTGATCGATAAAGCCACCGCTCACATTGAAGATGAACTGCCCGTTGGAAAACATCTGGTTGGGACCGATCGTCAGCGTAACCCCGGCGTTCCCGAACGGATAGAGCGTAGAGTCCAGCGTCATCCCGATATACCCGCCGGCCGGCGTGGCGAACTGCGCCTGAAGCGCAGCTGGGAGGGACACGGTAAAGAAAGAAAGAACCAACGCAGCACAACGCATGCGTCTGATGGCAGAGATGGCAAACATAAAGAGGCTCCAGGGATGAGGATCAAGATTGGGAGACGAGCGCAACCCGCCAGGACGAATCTCCGGGGCTGAGCGGCATTGCAGGAGTGGGAAGGGGAGGGCTGCAGTCTTACAGGAGGAGGAAAGGTGTGAGGCATTGGTCTGCGTACGGCGCCCCTGAAGGCTTTATAGCGCGCATGTCCCGGCAGACTGAATGCCGCTTTTGGGTGAGGGCAGCCTTCCGTTACCGGTATAAAAAAGGCAGTGGAAGCCAAGCTCCCACTGCCTCAACACCTCGCAACTATCAGTTCGTCCTAAAGCGCTGGAACAGTCACCGTCTCGCCCACCTTCACCTTGTTCGCATCCTCAATCCCGCTCGCCTTGGCGATCGCCTCATAGTGGTTCGCATCGCCGTAGAACAGCTTGCTGACCTTGCTCAAGTTATCGCCGACCTGGATCGTGTACTCCTGCGTGTCCCCACCCGTATTCGTGATCTCATGCTTCAGATCGGCATACTCTGGATCCACCGCCTTGATCGCATCCCAGACCCGGTCCAGCACGACCTTCGAAGGAACCTGCGCCACCAGGTGATACTGCCCCCCCACCAGCTCCGAACCCACAAACTTAGCCCCATACGGCTCGAAGTCCTTCACCACATCCACCACTGGCTCATACTTCGCCTTCAGCGTCTCAAAATCTGCCATTGTGCTTCTCCTTTGTCGTGCTCCAGCCAGTCAGATGCGCCCGCTCCTATCGAGTCTGTCCCATCCGTGCAGAATTCACATCTACCTGACATTGCCTCAGGCTCCTAGGAAGAGCGACAATCCAACCATGTCCCAGACTGAAAGCAAGACCGCCATCTCCACCACCGCTGCTCCCGCCGCCATCGGCCCATACTCCCAGGCCATCCGCGTCGGCGACACCCTCTTCACCTCCGGCCAGATCCCAACGGATCCTGCGACGGGCTCTTTCGTCGCAGGTGGAATCCAGGAACAAACCACCCAGGTCTGTAAGAACCTCAAGGCCATCCTCGCCCACGCCGGCCTGGACCTCATCCACGTCGTCAAGACCACCGTCTTTCTCAAGGACATGAAGGACTTCGCCGCCATGAATGAGGTCTACGCCACCTTCTTCGCGCCCAAAGGCGCCATCCCGCCCGCGCGCTCCACCGTCCAGGTCGCCGCTCTCCCCAAAGATGCCCTTGTCGAAATCGAGGTCATCGCCAAAGAGTCCCCAGAGGCATAATCCTTTCGCAACGCCTGACATCTAATTCAGCAGGAGATCATCCACCATGTCAGAGATCCAAGCCCCCCAGAAGATTCAGAAAACTCCCGCCGAATGGCGCGCCGAGCTGACCCCGGAACAGTTCCACGTCATGTTTGAGAAGGGAACCGAGCGCGCCTTTACCGGAGCCCTTGTCAACAACCATGACGATGGAATCTATCACTGCGGAGCCTGCAACGCCCCGCTCTTCACGTCCGAGACGAAGTTCGAGTCAGGCTCCGGCTGGCCCAGCTTCTGGGCCCCCGTATCCCCGGCGGCAGTCGAAACCCACGAGGATCGCAGCTACGGCATGCGCCGCATTGAGGCCACCTGCGCCACCTGCGGAGCCCACCTGGGTCACATCTTCCCCGACGGCCCCAAGCCCACTGGTGAGCGCTTCTGCATCAACAGCGCAAGCCTCAAATTTGAAAAGAAATAGCCTGGGTCGAGCAACACGAAAAGCCCCGTCTCCAACCAGGAGCGGGGCCGTTTTTCTTACTGCCTTACACTGCACTGAACTGCAGCTCACTGCCTCACACTGTCTTTAGACCTTGACGATCTTCCCGGTCTTAATGCAGCTCGTGCAAACGCTGATGCGCTTTGATCCGCCACCAACCTTCGCCTTCACATCCTGGAGGTTCACATTCCACCGGCGACGTGTCTTGTTGTTCGCGTGCGACACATTGTTGCCGAACTGCGGGCCTTTGCCGCAGAGTTCACATTTGGCTGCCATTGCTCTGTACTCCTGATCTGATCTCTTACGCAGAAGACTTCCTGGATTCGACTACTACGGCAAAGCCGTAGCCCGGGAGGGAAGTGGTAGGCACGAGCGGATTCGAACCGCTGACCTCTACCGTGTCAAGGTAGCGCTCTAACCAACTGAGCTACGCGCCTCCGTGCGTCTTCACAGAATAACCCAGCCCAACCCTCCACCGCAACTGAACTCATCCCCCTGACAGCTTGCGGTAGCATAGCCCATACCGTAGCCGTGCCCTTTCTCCGCCAATTTCGCGCCGCCCCCAACCTCCTCACGCTCCTGCGCCTCTTCATCATCCCCTTCCTGGTCATCAATATCCTGGACGGCCGCTGGCATCTCGCCTTCGCCCTCATCATGCTCGCCGGCCTCTCGGACGCGCTTGACGGCGTCCTGGCCCGCGCCCTCCAGCAGATCACCACCCTCGGCCTTTACCTCGACCCCATCGCCGACAAACTCCTCCTCTCCACCCTCTTTCTCGTCCTGACCCATGTCAACGCCATCCCCCGCTATGTCACCGTCCTCGTCTTTAGCCGGGACTTCGGCATCCTCCTCATCGCCACGCTGCTCTTCGCCACCCACACCCTGCGCGACTTCCGCCCGTCGTTCCTTGGCAAGGTCAACACCTTCGTCCAGATCGTCACCGTCGTCGGCATCATGGCCAGCCACGTCATCCCCATCCCCTATCTGGCAGCTACAGACAACCTGCTGCTCCGCTTCATTGCCGTGTTAGCCCCGGTCTCCGCCGCCCAGTATGCCTGGATCGTCATCCAGCGCGTCAGCACCCCCATTCAGCCCGCTCCCTCCACTCCTGTCTGAACCGCGCTCGTCGTCCACACCCCCATTCAGCCCGCTCCCTCCACTCCTGTTTGAACCACGCTCGTCGTCCACACCCCCATTCAGCCCGCTCCCTCCACTCCTGTTTGAACCGCGCTCGTCGTCCACACCCCCATTCAGCTCGCTCCCTCCACTCCTGTCTGAACCGCGCTCGTCGTCAACACGCCTAACCAGCCCGCGCCGTCCACACCCGTCTAAGCGTCGGCTCCATCTACAACTCTTGCGCCAGCCTCCGAGCCGCCGTACACTCAAAAAGATTGGAATAGTTATCGTTCTCCAGTCCGATCTGGTGGCCGCTCCATGCTTCGTCTTACAAAAAAAGCCGACTACGGCCTCATGGCCCTCAAGTATCTCGCTGAGCAGGCTGCCGTCCACTCCGGAGCCGGCAACGGAGCCCAGTCCGCCAAGGACATAGCGGACGCCTACCACATTCCCCCGCAGCTCCTCGCCAAAATCCTCCAGACCCTCACCAAAGCCGGCCTGCTGATCTCGACCGCCGGAACCAACGGCGGGTACTCCCTTGCCCGCCCGGCATCCGAAATCAGCGCCTTTGAAGTCATTCGCGCCATTGACGGCCCGCTTTTTATCACCAGCTGCATTACCATCCACGGAACCTGCGACTTGGACAGCCATTGCACCATCAAAGAACCGTTGCGCAAGGTCAACGACTCCATCAAGGACCTGCTCAGCGGCATCCGCATCGGCGACCTCATCGAAGCCCCTGAAGCCACTCAGCAGCGCGCACCCGTAGGCGGCGGCCTCGTTTCAATTGCCCTATAGTCAGCTTCGCCCTTTGGCGCCACCCACAAGTTTAGAACCACCACATCAGGAGCCACATCATGACCGAACAGACTGCAATCGAGATGGAACAGCACAGCGATATGACCCCTAACGGCATGATCATCACCGAGAGCAAGGAGCCCTTGCCCGCCGGTGTCACCCTGCCCATCTACATGGACAACCATGCCACCACCCCCATGGATCCGCGCGTCCTCGACGCCATGCTCCCGTACTTCGGAAAGGTCTTCGGCAACGCCGCCAGCCGAAATCACCAGTTCGGCTGGGAGGCGGAAAAAGCTGTTGAAAACTCCCGCGAGCAGATCGCCAAACTTATCGGCTGCACCCCCAAGGAGATCATCTTCACCTCCGGTGCCACCGAGTCCAACAACCTCGCCATCAAGGGCATCGCCGAGATGTACAAGGAGCGCGGCAACCACATCATTACCCAGGTCACCGAGCACAAAGCCGTCCTCGACACCTGCAAGAAGCTGGAGCGCCAGGGCTACGACGTCACCTACCTCCCTGTGGAAACCGATGGCCTCGTCTCCCTCGACAAACTCAAAGCCGCCATCACCAGCAAGACCATCCTCGTCACCATTATGTTCGCCAACAACGAGATCGGCGTCATTCAGCCCGTCGAGGAGATCGGCAAACTCTGCCACGAGAAGAACATTCTCTTCCACACCGACGCCGTCCAGGCCGTCGGAAAGATCCCCGTCGACGTCCAGAAGATGAACATCGACGTCCTCTCCCTTACCGCTCACAAGATCTACGGCCCCAAGGGCGTCGGAGCTCTTTACGTCCGCCGCCGCAACCCTCGCGTCCAGATCACCGAGCAGATCAACGGCGGCGGCCATGAGCGCGGTATGCGCTCGGGAACCCTCAACGTCCCCGGCATCGTCGGCCTCGGCAAAGCCTGCGAGATCGCCGGATCTGAGATGGCCTCCGAGTCCGCCCGCCTCTCTGAGCTCCGCGACTATCTCAAAAACAAGTTTGAAAACGCCCTCGACTACCTCCACGTCAACGGCAACATGGACCACCATCTCCCCGGCAACCTCAACATGAGCTTTGTCCACGTAGAAGGCGAGTCCCTCCTGATGGGCATCAACGACATCGCCGTCAGCTCCGGCTCCGCCTGCACCTCAGCCACGCTCGAGCCGTCCTACGTCCTCAAGGCCCTCGGCCTCGGTGACGATGTAGCCCACTCCTCCATCCGCTTCGGGCTAGGCCGCTTCAACACCAGGGCAGAGGTGGACTACGTCTCCGACAAAATCATCAACATCGTGCATCACCTCCGCGAAATGAGCCCTCTCTATGAGATGGTTAAGGAAGGAATTGACCTGAGCAAAATCGAGTGGGCCGCTCACTGATTCTCCAATGAAGCACCAAGAAGCGTCACATACTCTTGTTCCGCGGGGATAGGCCTGTGTTTGATCGCTTCACCGAAAAGGCACGGCGCGTCATCCTCTTTGCGCGCAACGAAAGTAACATTTACGGCTCTTCCCAGATAGAGTCCGAGCACCTCCTGCTCGGACTCCTTCGCGAGAGCCGCTCCATCCTCGACCCACCCCGAGCCAAACCCGACGCACCCGAGATGATCCGCCGCCACATCCACCAGCACGCCGCGCGCCAGGAAAAATCCGACACTCCCATCAACCCGCCCATCTCCCCCGAGTGCCAACGCATCCTCGACTACGCAGATGAAGAAGCCAGCGCCTTCGGCCACCTGTTCATCGGCACCGATCATCTCCTGGCCGGTACGCTCCGCGAAGAAAAATCCTTCGCCGCCACCATCCTCCGCGAGCAGGGTACCCAGCTCCAACTCATCCGCGACGAGCTGCGAAACGCGCCCAGCGGAGACACAACCCGCCAAGCCTCCACACAAGAACTCGCTTACACGCCAGAGAGCCGCGACGCCCTCCAGTTTGCCCGTGAAGAAGCAAAGCTCCTCGGCAGCCGTAGCATCGGCACCGAGCACCTCATCCTCGGCGTCCTCCGCTCTAACATCTTCGCCGCCCAGCTCCTCGCCCATCGCGGCCTCACGGTTGAGACGCTCCGCCAGGAGCTCCTCCGCCGCGGCGCCGGCCCACTCGCCTGACCCAGCTCCAAAGACCGGCCCTCCCCAACAGTCAACATGCGCTATCCTCAACAGGCCATGCGTCTAAGCCGTTTTCTCCCTGCTGTCCTGCTCTTCTGCTCTCTTTCAGCCTCCCGCCCAGCCTACGCTTACTCCCTCCTCACCCATGAGCAGCTCATCGATCTCACCTGGAAGAGCACCATCGTGCCTCTCCTGCTCAGCCGTTATCCCACGCTCACCCCAGCGCAGCTCGAGCAAGCCCGCGCCTACGCCTATGGCGGCTGCGTCATTCAGGACATCGGCTACTACCCCTTTGGCGACGCTTTCTTCTCAGACCTCACCCACTACGTTCGCACCGGCGACTTCGTCGTCAACCTCTTCCGCAACGCCGGCAACCCGGACGAGCTCGCCTTCGCCATCGGCGCCCTCTCCCATTACATAGGCGACACCGTAGGCCACTCCCAGGCCACCAACCTCGCCGTCCCCGTCGCCTTCCCCAAACTCGCCGCCAAGTACGGCCCCTCCGTCAACTACGCCGAAGGCGAACACCAGCACGTCCAGGTCGAGTTCGCCTTCGACATCGACCAGATCGCCCATCACCGCCTCGCCCCCGTCCACTACCTCCGCCACGTCGGCCTCAAGGTTCCCACTCAGCAAGTCTCACTCGCCTTCTACCAGACCTACGGTCTCCGCGAAGACTTCAGTGCCCACCGCGCCGCCCGCATCAACGTTCGCGGCTACCGCTTCTCCGTCCATAGCTTCATCCCGCGCATCGCCTACGCCCTCACCGTGCTCCACCGCAAACACGAGCCATCGGACATTCCCTCCGCCGAACAGCAGCGTCTCCAAGCCGCCGTCGCCCAGATCGAGAAGGACAATCACTGGGACGACTACCGCAAGACCGCCGGTATCGGCACCTACTCACTCGCCGGCCTCATCGTCATCCTTCCCAAGATCGGCCCCCTGAAGCTCGTAGCCGTCAAGGACCCCACCCCGCAGACCGATCAGCTCTACGTCCACTCCCTCCTCGACTCAGTCGACGCCCTCGACCACGCCCTCCGCCGCTTCACCCCACCCCCACCCCTCCCCGCCACCGCCGACCAAGCTGCCGCGGCCGATAAGTCCGCGTCCTCTCCGCCCGCCCGCCCGCTCAAGGCGACCCAGCTCTCCCTCGCCGAGCAGCGAGACCCCGCCCATCCCCTCCTCAACCGTGACCTCGACACTGGTGAGAAAGTAAAACCCGCCGGTTATCGCCTCACCGATGACACCTACGCCACCCTGCTTCATCGCCTTGTCCTAACCCCCACAGCGCCCGTGCCGCCCGGAATCAAAGCAGATATCACCGAGTATTACGCCGACCTGACCCTCGCCTTCGCCACTAAAAAGAACCCTCAGACCTGGGCCACCGTCCAGGCAGACCTCATCACCCTCAAAAGTGTCCCCACCAGCAACGAACTCGACCCATTCCCCACCTATGACGAACCGACTGCCTCCACCAACTAGAGGCCGTTTGCGCAGCGATACAGCACGTCACCCTGATCTCAACGAAGGATCTGTATTTCTCTTTTTGTTCTTGCCATTGCTTGCTCTCCACCATGAGCTGTTCCGCGCTAAGCTCCTTTTCAAGCCGAGCACCGCTCGGTCCCATGCAACCCGCACCACCCCGACCAGGAAAACAAGTCACAAAGTGACCGCCCCACGCGCAGTGGGCCCGTCCGGCAGGACACGCCTCTCTTTCTTCAAAGTCTCCAACTCATCCAAAGTCTTAGGCCAATCCTTCCCCAGCAGCCGGCTTAGCCCGCGGTCCGCCAGCAGCTTCCCCCCGTTCTGGCACTTCGCACAATAGTTCGTCTCATTATCTGCATACCGGATCCGCTGCACAGCATCCCCACACACCGCACAAGCCTGCCCATACTTCCCATGCACCTTCATCTCCGGCCGAAACGCGGTCACTCCCTCCGGAAACTTCTTCTCCGCCTCAGCATTCAAACGCGCACACCATTCTCCCAGCACCGCCTTGGTCGCCCCAAACAACGCCTCCCATTGCGCACCGGTTAGCTTTTTCGTCTGCAAGACCGGAGAAAGCCGCGCCGCATGCAGAATCTCGTCCGAATACGCATTCCCAATCCCACTCAGCACCCTTGGATCGGTCAAAGCCCGTTTCAATGTATGGTTCTCCCCCGTCAATGCCGCCTGGAACGCCTCAGCTGAGCAAGCCATCACCTCCATTCCACCCGGATCAAGCGCCTCCAGCCCGCTCTCCCCCGCCACCACATACAGCGACGCCCGCCGCTTCGACCCCGCCTCCGTCAACGTCAGTGTTCCATCCTCAAAATCGATCCCAATCAGAGTCCCCTTCCGCCCCAGAGCCACCCCCGGAGCCTTCCAATGCAGCCGCCCCGCGATCATGAGGTGAAAAACCAGCCAAATCTCACCCTCTAACCCAACAGCCACTCGCTTACCCACCCGCCTCACCTCAACCACCCGCCGCCCAACCGCTTCCTCCAGCTTCGGCGTCACCGTCCTCAGCAAAAACGGGCTTTGCAGCCGAATCCCTTCAATTCGCCGCCCCACCACCCGCGGCCGTAGCGCGTGCAGATATGCCTCCACATCCGGCAACTCAGGCATCCGTTAACTCCCTCCCACCATGAGCGGACGACAAAACCGTTCCCGCATCCCTTCCATAAGAGTTATCATCTAAGAACACGAGGACCAACCCATGGCATACAGCGATAAGGTAGTCGATCACTACAGCAATCCCCGCAACGTAGGACAGCTTGACAAGTCCTCGGACTCTGTCGGAACCGGCTTGGTCGGCGCCCCGGAGTGCGGCGACGTCATGCGCCTCCAGATTCGCGTCAACCCCGAGACCCAGGTCATCGAAGATGCCAAGTTTAAGACCTTCGGCTGCGGCTCCGCCATCGCCTCCAGCTCCCTCGCCACTGAGTGGGTCAAGGGCAAGACGGTCTCCGAAGCCCTCCAGATCTCGAATACGGACATCGTCAAGGAACTCGCTCTCCCCCCAGTCAAGATCCACTGCTCGGTCCTGGCAGAAGATGCCATCCGCGCCGCCATCGGTGACTGGAAGAAGAAAAACCACGTGGATGGGACGGTCGCTCACGCAGCCGAAGCCGTCACCGCAGCCCTCTAAGCTACGAACCTCTGACCTTCTAGATATGCTGACACGAACCCTTCGTGGTATTGTGGCGTCTATTAGCAAGCTAAAGAATATCCGGGGCAGGCCGATGTGGCCTGTTCCAAGGTTAGCCATGAACTTTAAGGTTTCCGCACGTACAGACTTTCTCTTCGCACGGGCTTCCTTCGCGAGCGGGGCGGCACGGGCACTTGATCTGTACGGTACTTTCGACTCCTACAACTCCAGCGGCTCCGAAGCCGACGCGGATCGAACTGCAATTGCCAGTGATTGGCTTGCGGTCGGCGCTGATCTGGCGGGAGCATTGGAGCAGGCAAAGGCCAAGTGACTCGCCGGCAGCGGCAAGACGGCAAGAACCAGATTGCACGGATCGAAGGTGCCGAGTCCGCTGCTACCCAACAGGACGAAACCGTAATGCACGCCGTAGAGATTTCCTCCTACTCCGGCCCACTACCACACCCCGATATCCTGCGCAGCTTTGAAGAGGTCATTCCGGGAGCGGCTCAACGAATCTTCACGCAATTTGAAGAGCAAGCTGCCCATCGTCGTTTGATGGAGGCGAAGGTCATCTCTTCTGGGGCATTCAGTCAACGCATTGGAACAATCAGCTCTTCACTGATCGGGTTCATCGGTGTAGGCGGTGGTATCTGGCTGGCGCATGAAGGCAAAGACCTTATTGGGCTGGCCACTGCGTTCACAACCCTCGCGTCTCTGGCCGGCATATACCTTTACAGAAAACCGAAACAGCAGCAAGAGTTGGAAGAAAAACGTCCAAAGCCAGTCAGGGAGCGATAAACAATGTCCATGGTCACACTCCAACCCGGCACCTCCGCCCCACCCCCCACAGCCTCCAAAGACCCCCTCGCCGGCATGACCCTTCTTACCGCCGAAGGTCAGCAGCCCCGCGCCAAGCAGGCCATCGAAATCACCAAAAACGCTCTCAAGCGCATCCGCATCGCCATGGCCAAGGAAGGTATCTCGCCTTCCGCCGGCGGTCTCCGCGTCGGTATCACCGGCGGTGGCTGCTCCGGTCTCTCCTATAACATCCGTTTCGACACTCAGCCCCGCGACCGCGACCGCACCTTCCTCTTCGGCGAAGGCCTGGAGACCCCCAACGACCCCAGCGGAGCCCAGCCCGTCCGCATCTTCGTAGACCCCAAATCCTTCCTCTATCTAGCCGGCATGGTCCTCGACTTCGAAGAGACCCTCATGCGCCAGGGTTTCAACTTCATCAACCCCAACTCCACCAAGAGCTGCGGCTGCGGCTCCAGCTTTTCCGCAT
Source organism: uncultured Granulicella sp. (assembly GCA_964282815.2). Classification (GTDB taxonomy): domain Bacteria; phylum Acidobacteriota; class Terriglobia; order Terriglobales; family Acidobacteriaceae; genus Edaphobacter. The sequence goes on along the minus strand of CBDIOH010000007.1, from coordinate 1,097,044 downwards.
AATCAGAGACCCCAGAACCCTCTGTTGACATGTTGGCAACACAATGTTGACAATCAATCATGCCAGCCCGTCAGTTAGGATTTCGCGCCAGTCCGCAAGAAGAGGAACTCATCAACTTTGCCGCTCGGCTGGAAAAGCGTGCACGAAACAGCTTCTTGCTGGTTGCTGCCTTGGACCGCGCCCGAGCTATCCTTCAAGCATCACCCACTCCGGTCTGCCCTCCTCATCCATCCCACGATGAGGACCCCTTGATCGCAGCAATAGGCAGTGGGCGTCACATCTGGCAGGACGAGCACGCGGACGAATACATCGATCGCTTGCGAAGCGGTTGGGATGATCCAAAAGGCCCGGGTCAGCATACGACGGATGACCCAAAGTGAGCCGCATCTTCTGGGACTCCAATCTCTACATCTATCTCTTTGAAGACCATGCAGTCTTTGCGGGTCCCACGCGTAGCCTTCGCGAACGCATGCGAGAGCGCGGCGATGAGTTAGTGACCTCCACGCTCACACTCGGCGAGGTCCAGGTCGGCCCGCGCAGGAGGCAGGATCACTCGCTCGCTGATAGATATGGCTCGCTCATCCGCCAAATCAGCACCATCGTTTCCTTTGACGAAGAAGCTGCCGAGCGTTATGGACGCATTCGTGTGAACCCGGCGATTCGCCCGCCGGACGCCATTCAGCTAAGCTGTGCCTCCGCTGCGGGAGTTGAGCTCTTCATCACCAACGATAAACGTCTGCATCGGCTTACCGTTCCGGGCATTCACTTCATCGCCCCCTTGACTCACAACCTGCTCTAATCACATCGGAGCCCGCATGCCCGACTACTTCCAAATCTTCTCCCTTCCCCGCCATCTCCGCATCGACACCGCCGCCCTGGAAACCGCCTTCTACGCCCAATCCCGCAAGCTCCATCCCGACCGCTTCGCCTCAAAGCCACTCGCCGAACAAGAAGCCGCCCTCACCGCCTCCTCCCGCCTGAACGACGCCTACCGCACCCTCAAGGACCCTATCCTCCGCACCCAATACCTCCTCACCCTTGAAGGTGTCGAGCTTGAAGAGCAATCCAAAGCCGCCACGGAAGCCGCCCGCAGCTCCGGCACGGAAAAAAAGCAGCTCATCCCCCCCGAGCTCCTCGAGGAGGTCTTCGACCTCAACATGCAGCTCATGGAGATGAAGGCCGCCAAAGAAATGGACGATGAAGCCGACCCGGACCTTCGCCGCGACTTGGAAGCAGCCGCGCATACCTTCCAAACCAAAATGACTGAAACCCAGACTGAACTGGAATCCCTCTGGCTTCAGTGGGACACCGCCGAAAACGCCAGGGACACCGGAGCCCAGTCCACCATAAAAGACGCGATGGTCACCCTTCTCAACAAGCGAAGCTACCTGCGGAACCTCGTCCGCGACGTGAACGCTGCCCTGGAGAGCTAATCTTTCCCGGCATCCTCTCATGCTGAGGCTATCTTCTTTGTAATGAATACTTTGCAGGGCCAGGACGTTCATTTCAGAGACTTTACGAATGCCCAGCACCCCAAGTCCGGACCTAACTTCAATCTTTTGAAAACTTTGCGCGAATTCGGTACGGGGTAGGGGCCTATCTCGCGACCCGAGCGACATATTCCTGTACCTTCACCAAATGATTCAAGTCGTGCCCCGCTATCGTCTCGAGCACCCCTAGAAACGTCATCGTCCCACGCTCCGGATGCGTCATCTCCCGCGCCAAATCCGCCTCGTTCAACCCACCGGCCAGCTTTATGTTCCACCCGCGAGCCGCACGAAACAGCTCAAGCCCGCTCGGCAGATCGTAGTTGGCATAATGCGTCGCCCAGGCCGTTTGGTCAAAAGGCTGCACGGTCGGATTCTCCTCCGCCAGCGTCTGCCGCAGCCGGAAACTAAACGCCAACTCACAGTCCGCCATGTGCGCGACGATCTCCCGCACGCTCCACTTCCCCTCCCCGATCGGCGCCTCCACCTGCTCCGGAGTCAGCGCACAAGCCGCCTGGTGCAACAACCCAGGAGTCGCTACCATCACCGCCCGAGCATCCCGCCCGCCTAAAGCCGCCGCATAAGGGTTTATTCCCATCCCCACAACCTAACACGAGCTCCGTGGAACCCATGTAGGACAATGAAGCAGGCGCACCCTCGCGAGCCCGCCGCATCGAACCAGGAAAGCACCAGACAGGAAGCATCCGCTATGGCAGAACCCCGCACCCTCATCGTCGGCATCGACCTCGGCACCACCAACTCCCTCGTCGCCTACATGGAAGGCGATACCCCCGTAGTCATCCCCGGTGAAGACGGCGAGCGCCTCGTCCCCTCCGTCGTAGCCTGGACCGATGAGGGGGTAGCCGTAGGCAACGCCGCCCGTGCCACCCTCATGCAAGACTCCGCCTCCGCCGTCTACTCCGCCAAACGCCTCATGGGTCGCGACCTGGAAGACATTCAGGAAGAGCTCAAGCTCTTTCCCTTCAAGCTAGCTGAAGGTGCCAAACCCGGCGAGGTTCTCCGCCTTAACGTAGGCGGGCTCACGTTAACCCCGCCCGAAATCTCCGCCTACGTCCTCCAGCAACTCAAAAAGAATGCCGAGCGCTTCTTCGGCGCACCCGTCACCAAGGCCGTCATCACCGTTCCCGCCTACTTCAACGACGCTCAGCGCCAGGCCACCAAAGACGCCGGACGCATTGCAGGCCTGGAGGTTCTCCGACTCGTCAATGAGCCCACCGCCGCCGCCTTGGCATACGGATTAGACAAGCAAAAAGATGGCACCATCGCCGTCTATGACTTTGGCGGCGGCACCTTCGACATCTCCATCCTTAAACTCCACGAAGGCATCTTTGAGGTCATCGCCACTGGTGGCGATACCCACCTCGGTGGCGACGACATCGACAACCTCCTCATCGCCATCGCCCTCGACGACATCGCCGGTGACCTTAAAACTGACGTCCGCTCCAACCCCGAGGTAGTTCAGGCCATCCGCAAGGCGGTCATCGACGCCAAGATCACGCTCTCCGATCAGCCTGTAGCTCGCCTCAATGTCGCCCTCACCGGCTCAGAACCATACACCCGCGAGATCACCCGTGAGCAGTTCGAGCAGCTCATCGCACCTGTCATAGCTCGCACGGCCGCACCAGTCAAGCAGGCACTCCGCGACGCCGGTCTCGATGCGATGAAGATAGACGAGGTCGTCCTAGTCGGTGGCAGCACCCGCATTCCCGCCGTCCGCACCCTCGTGACGCAGCTCTTTCAGTTGCAGGAGCGCGGCAAGAAGCTCCACACGGAGCTCAATCCGGATGAGGTTGTAGCCCTCGGTGCCGCGGTCCAGGCGCAGATTCTCTCCGGCCAAACCGGCAGCTCAGCTCTTGAGGATCTGCTCCTCCTTGACGTCACACCGCTTTCGCTCGGCATTGAGGCTCTCGGCGGCGTCGTTGCCAAGATCATCCAGCGCAACTCAACCATACCCGCCAGTGCCACCGAACACTTCACCACCGGCGTCGATGGCCAAACTAATGTAGCAATCCATGTTCTTCAAGGAGAACGTGAGCTCGCCAAAGACTGCCGCTCGCTGGCGCGCTTCGATCTGAAAGGCATCCCGCCGATGGTCGCTGGACTTCCAAGAATCGAGGTCAAGTTCCTCATCGACGCCAACGGCATCCTGCACGTCTCCGCCCGCGAGCAGCGCAGCGGCAAGGAGGCAGAGGTCGAAGTCAAACCAACGTACGGCCTGACCGATGAACAAGTGGAATCCATGATCCTCGAATCCTTTGACTACGCCGAGACCGACATCACGGAGCGTCAGGTCATCGAGGCCAGCAATGAGGCCGAGACGATTCTGAGCGCGGTCCAGAAGGCCAAGTCTTCGTCCGCATGGCAGCAGCTCAGCTTTGATGAGATCGCCGCCATCGAGACCTTCACCAAGGAGCTCAAAGCCTCGATGGAGGGAGGTGATCACAAGATTATCCGCAACGCGATCGAGCACCTTGACAAGCACACCCGACGCTTGGCTGAGATAATGATGGACACCGCCGTCACTGGCTCCATGAAGGGCCAGACCATGCAATCCGCAGGCGAGCAGATGGGCGCAAATCTTGGTGCCACGCCCTCCGTCCCCCACGCCTTCGCGCCAGCCCAGATTAGTTCCACCAAGCCTGAACACGAACTTGAGAAGGCTGAAGCCGATCCTGAAACTCCGGGCGAATCGACGGAAGACTAAATCGGAGCTGCTACCACCTAGAATAGAGAGATCATGTCTGATCATGCCGCAAAGCCGCTTCCCTTCGTCGACCGTTCCACGCCTCCCGCAGAAGGTATCGTCCGCGTTACCTTCCTCCCTGAAGATAAGACCGTCGAGTTCCCCTTCGACACCATGCCTTACGAAGGCCATGGCCTGCCTATGAGCTTCCTGGACGTCGCCGAGAACTATGACATCTTCCTGGACCACGCCTGTGGCGGTGTCTGCGCTTGCACGACGTGCCATCTCTGGATCAGGGAAGGCGCTAAGGGTGTCTCTGAGGCTGAAGACAAAGAACTCGATCGCATGGAGACCGCTGCCGATATCCAGCTCAATAGCCGATTGGGCTGTCAGGCTGTTATCGAGCGCCCCGGAACGTATGTGGTTGAGATCCCTAAGTGGAATCGCAACTATGTGCAGGAGGGCAAGCCGGTTGCTGGCGCGCCTGCCCGCGATTACGGCAACATCTCCGAGTAAGCCCCAACTTCCCGCGGAGCAACTGTGAGTCGACCTGAGCTCCCGACTGCGCCTTCGAAGTGTGAAAATCCGGAGCCCAAATCGCTCCACTTCCGTCCAACCCCTATTCTTTCTCTTCTCTCCGGGAATCCGTGCCGTTTCGAGTAACCGCAGCCTCCCAACTCGCAACCCGGCATCGGCTCCCATATAATCGAGACTCCCCCGGACTCCGCCGGACTTCGTACGGGATGTGATTTCAAGGCAGTGAGGGTGTGCGTATCTTTAACGTGAACCGAGCGAGCGAAAGCTCCCTGAATCAAAAGAACGAGCCAGCAAGCGGGGTTTCTGGTCCCCAGGCCTACCTGACCTCGAAGTCCATTCTGCCCAGTAGCCGTATGCGCCTCTCCGCTCACGCTCTCGCCGCCTTGATTGCCTTGGCCGCTTCCGCTCCGAACGCCTGGTCGCAGACGCCAGCAGAAGCTCCGGTACAGGATCTACAGAATGGAAACGCTCAGGCGCTTTGCCAGCCTCAGGTAATTGGGAACCGGCGCATTCCGAAAGAGTCGGTACTGGCGCGACTCTTTTCGCGCCAAGGAAACCTGTTTGATCCCGCCATTGTGGAACGCGACTTCAATTCGCTCTGGAATACGGGATATTTTGAGAACGTTCGCATCGAACGCGTAGATACTCCAGCCTGCGTACAGTTGGTCGTCTATGTGCAGGAAAAGCCGACCATACGGGAGATCGCGTACACCGGCTTGAACGCTGTCTCTCTCTCCGACGTGCAGGAGGCCTTCAAGAAAGCGAAAGTGGGTCTCACACAGGAGAGTCAGTATGATCCGACTCGGGTCAAGCGAGCGGAGACAGTCCTGAAAGAGATCCTCGCGGAGCATGGACATCAGTTTGCAACCATCAAGACCGAGGTGAAGACGATCCCTCCGGCGGCCGTTGGGATCACCTTCCGAATCAAGGAAGGCCCGACTGTCAAGGTCGGCAAGATTGTCTTCGACGGGAACGCGAGCATTCCCGACCGTACGCTGCGCGCTTCGATGAAGAACTTAAAGCCGATTGGCGTACCACACTCCATCTTCCTAGAGAACCTACTTCCCCGGACCTTTGACGCCTCCAAGCTGGATGAAGACGCGGAGCGTGTGCGCCAGGCATACCGCGACCGCGGCTATTTCAAGGCTCTAACCTCAGAGCCCAAGACCCGAATTCACGACACCGCCGGCTTCAACCCATTTACCTTCCGCCCAACAGTGGGCAAGCGTATCGATGTGCTCATTCCGGTTGAGGAGGGTGCTCGGTATCGTCTCGGTGGAATCACCTTTAAGGGCAACAAGGCGGTGCAGAACCTGCGGGTGCTACGCGCGCAGTTCCCCATAAAGGATGGGGATTATTTCAACGCCACGGTCTTCAGCAAGGGGCTTCAGCAGCTCCAAAAGGCGTATGGACAGCTCGGCTACGTTAACTTCGTGGGAAGCCCTACGCCGCGTTTCGATGAGGCTAAGAAGCTGATTTACCTCGATATCGACATCGATGAGGGGAAACCGTTCTATATATCGCGCATCGAGTTCACGGGCAACAGCATCACGCGCGACAAGGTGATTCGGCGCGAGCTGCTGGTCGAGGAAGGTCAGGTTTACAATTCGCAGCTCGTCGATCTTTCTTTGTTGCGGTTGAATCAGTTGAACTACTTCGAAGCGCTGAAGGCGGATCAAGATGTGGAGACGCGGCAGAATGCGGAGGATGGCACCGTCGATCTTCTCGTGAAGCTGAAGGAGAAGGGCAAGAATTCGATCGGATTGAACGGCGGTATCTCGGGACTTTCCGGTACGTTCATTGGTTTGAACTACGAGACCAACAACTTCCTGGGCCTGGGCGAGACCCTCTCCGTGCAAGCCAATGCCGGCGACCTTTCGCGCAACCTGAGCCTGGGCTTCAACGAGCCCTACCTGCGCAACAAGCCGCTCTCGCTTGGCGTGAACGTGTTCACCAGCAAGTACGACTTCAATCCGGCCAAGAACTACAGTGCCACCGGCGCGACGGGCAATATCTCCGCAGCGCAGGCTTCGCTGCAGACCAACTACAACGAGAGCCGCACGGGAACGACGCTGTCCATCTCCGAGCCGCTGCGCCACTTCTACCATACGAAGGGCGTTGCGCGTGTGGGCGCTTCTTACTCACTCTCACGGTCTACCCTGACGACGTTCAACAGCAATACCCGGAGCGTCTTCCAGAATCTGGCGTTTCGCTCCGGTGTGGCTGGCCTGAACCAGCTCAACGGGATCATCACGTCGGTGTTTACACCGACGTTTACTCTGTCCTCTTTGGATCGGGCTCAAGGACCGCACACGGGTAAGGATCTCAATGCGCAGGTCCAGATTGCCGGCGCTGGCGGAAACGTGAAGTACATCTCTCCTGCGCTCGCTTATCGCCAGTTTTTCCCGATGAAGGGATTGAAGATAAATCGCGAGGGGCACAACGTTCTGGGGTACCGTATCCAACTTGCCCATGTGGAAGGCTTTGGTGGTGAGGTCGCACCGCCGCAGAACCGTATCTACGGAGGCGGCGAGTCAGATGTGCGCGGCTTCGACGTGCGGGCTTCTTCTCCATATGTCTTTATTCCCAACCGCGTGTTGTTCAACCTGACCAACCCGGACGGGACGACGATCCCAATCAACCCAACGAATCAGGCGCTGGGGAACATTACCGTGCCTATTCCTGTGTATCGTCTGCAGCCGATCGGCGGCGATACGCAGATCACGTCCAACGTGGAGTACCGCATCCCGATCGTGAACCAGGTGACGTTTGCCTTCTTCACGGACTTCGGGATGACCTTCAACGCGGCGGCGGGGCAGCTTCGCCAGAGCGTTGCGGGCCAGTCGACGATTGACAGTCCGTCTTACGGATGTCCGACGTTTGTGAACGGCGCCTGCTTCGGCGGCCAGTCGGTGAAGTTTGGGCAGTATCTGAACACGGTGTCTGGAACCAACTTCGTGCCGCGTATGTCCAACGGCGCTGAGTTGCAGGTGATTCTGCCGATTGTGAATGCTCCTTTCCGGATCTTCTATGCGTACAACCCGCTTCGTCTGTACAAAGATCTTCCGCAGCAGCTTGCGGTCTCGCCGGCGGAGTTCCGGAGCTTCTTCCCGAACTCTGGCGCAGGCCAATACACGTACGCGCAGGCTCTGCAGCTTTACGGTGCGGACTACATTCTGCGGGAACCGAGAAAGACCTTCCGGTTGACGGTAAGTACGACGTTCTAGACTAGAGGGGCAGCTCAGGAACGATTAGATAGGCTGCCTGGATCATTCCATCATCATTCTCGAGGTACCGTCAGACTTCGGATACTAGAGCAAGGTGAGGCCCTGACAGGCTGCGGAGACGATCATTCTCTGCTTGCAATGCCTCGGAGTTGCCACGGCGGCGCGTGGAGGGCATTTCAGACGAGCTCCTCCACCGTGAACCCCGATTGGAATGTTCAATCCTTCTCGCAAACCTTTGTGAAAAGGCGTTGGAATTGAGAAATCTATTGCAAAAACCAGCGGCCACGCGTTAGCCCTACAAGCTTTCCGAATATCGTGATTAACTGGCTCTGACTGGAAAAGCCACACTGCAAGGACACGTCGATGAGCGACATGCTCTTATCCGCAAGCAGTTGTTTCGCATACGCGGTACGTCTGTGATTCACGTACTGGTGCGGCGTAAACCCCGTGGATTCTCGGCGATGTATCTGGGGCGGGCGAACTAAATTGGGATGGTGGCGGTGGGGGAGAATGCGGGATCTCGTGGTGGTGAATGGGGATCCGAGTACGCGGAATGAGGATATCGAGAAGACGGAGATCGTGTTCAAGGATGGGGTGGGATGTGACTCAGGAAAGCTGATTGGATCAGCGAAAGGCTTGTCCTGCCGGACTGGTGCCCTGCGCGGGCAGCGGTCACTTCATGACTTGTATAGGGCTTGGCTTCGTTCTCCAGTTGGTCGACACAAATTATGATGCCCACCCACGGGAGGGCCATGCGAAGCCCAATACAGCACGAAAGTGCCTCGTCCGGCAGGACATGTTTATTGCCAGGTGATGGTGGTGTTCGTTGTGTAGTCGAACTCGATCTTTCCGTCCGTGATTGTGGCTACGGTGCCGTTGACGGTGGCAGATTTGGGGGTGGTGAAGCGCCAGCGGAGGATGATGTGGGCGGGCTTGTCACCAAGGATGGTGAGCGAATCACCGGTGCGGGTGAGGGTGCGGGCTTCAAAGTCGGTAATGGTGGTAGGGTTTTCAGCGGCAGAGCCTAGAAGCTCGTAGACGCGGCGGTTGTCGAGGGTATGGAGGGTCTTGTTGCCGGATTCAGCGGCGGGTACGAGGGTCATGACGTCTTCGGGAATTTTGGGAAGAATGGTGCCGCGACGGGCGTAGACGGGGATGGAGTCGGGTTGGGCCTGGGCCAGGATGGTCTTGGGACCGGTGATGGGCTCGCCGGTGAAGAGGTTGAGCCAGTCGCCCGTGGGGAGATAGACGGGGCGGGAGGTGTTTTCGTCGACGACGGGGGCGACGAGGAGGTCGGGGCCGAAGAGGTATTCGTCTCGGCGGATGCGGGCGGCGGGGTCGTCCTGAAAGTCGAGGACGAGAGAACGCATGATGGGGATGCCGGTGGCCTGAGCATGCTGGGCGGCGGCGTAGCGGTAGGGGAAGAGGGACATATTAAGGATGGCGAACTTTTTGTAGGTGTCTAACGCCGGAGTGCGGCCGGCGCTCACTGGAGTGGTGTCTTCGGGGGAGTTTTTGTCGAAGATCTGTTTATCAAAGGTCCAGGGGACGATGTTGGCGGTGGACATGACCTCCATGACGGGGGAGAAGGCGGCGTATTCGGTCCAACGCTCAAGGAGGAGCGGGTTGGGGGTGTCGGGTTTGGCGAGGTAGCCGCCGAGGTCTGCTGCCCATAGGGGCATGCCCGAAAGGCCTGCGTTGATGCCGGCGAGGACGACGGAGGGAAGGCCGTTTTCAGGCGAGAAGGTGGCGTCGTTATCGCCGCCCCAGAGGAAGCCGGTGCCGAGGGCTCCGGTGGTGACGGAGCGGGCGAAGACAACGCCGTTGCCGTGGAGGTCTTTCTGGATGACCTCCTCCATGGCGTTGTTGTAGAGGGTGCCGTAGCGGTTGCGCATGAGGTTCGGTTCGGTGCCGTCGGCGAACTTGATCTGGCCTTCGAGGCCCTGAAAGTTGCCCTCGGCGTCGTCATCTTTAAAGCCATCGGCTCCGGCGGCGATGGCTTTGTGGACCTGGCCCTGCCACCAGGTTTTGGCGGCGGGGTTGGTGAAGTCGATGAGCGAGCCGTGTCCCTTCCACCAGGTGCCGACATACGGGCTGCCGTCCTGATTGCGGATGAAGTAGCCGTTCTGGGCGGCTTCGGCGTAGTTGGGGCTGCTTAGCTCCATCTTGCCTTCGAAGCCCTTTTCCTTGGGCGGGTCTGACTGGTTGTTGATCCAGCTTGTGTGCCAGAGGACGAGCTTGAAGCCTTCAGAATGAAGGTGCTGGATCATCGCAGGGGCGTCTTCGAACTGCCTGGGGTTGAACTCGTAGGAGTTGTAGGCGGTGGTCCAGGGGGAATCGATGAGGATGACGGAGGCGGGCAGGTTGAGGGCGCGGGTGCGGTCTATATCCTCCAAGACCTGGCTTGCATTCTGGTGGTAGTCACGCGCCTGCCAGGGAGCGAAGGCCCAGTAGGGCGGGAGGGTTGCTCGGCCGGCGAGGGCGGTGAACTGGCTGAGGATGGTGGGGAAGCGGCCAGCGGTTTCTTTCGACTCAGGGTTGAGTTGGCCGGTGAAGATCAGGACTCGGAGATGGCTGGTGGGGGCTTCGAGGAGGAGGTTTTCGCGGTCGGAGGCGTTGAGGTCGAAGGTGGCGTCTCCCGTGGTGTCGAGCCAGAGGCCGTAGCCGGTGGTGGACATGAAAAACGGGACGGGCTTGTAGGTCGCGGAGCCTTTGGAGTTCCCGTTGTCCTGCGAGAGGTTGTGGACGACGGTGTGGGAGTGGTTGAGGGCGTCAAAGCGCTCGCCAAGACCGTAGATGCCCGGGGGATTGTCAGCAACGGAGAAGCGCCAGTTGCCGGTGGTATAGGCGATAGAGGTGAGCTCGAAGACGCCGGGGGAGAGCTGGCGGAGATGGAGCTTGGAGGTGGGGACGGGGTCGCCGTTGAAGGAGAAGTCGTGCAGCAGGAGCGGGGTTGAGGCGGTGGGGAGGGTGAGGGCAAGGGTGGTGGGGGAGGTGCGGGTGAAGGTGGAGATGGGGGGTTCGGGGGATTGCGCGTGGAGGGCGATGGGGGCGAGGCAGAGAAGGCAGAACTTGCTCAGGAGGTGCATGGGATCACTGTAACTGTCGTGGAGAGCGGCGGTATTTTGCGTCCTGTTGTATGTTGTTGATTTCAGGGTAGATGAGGGATTGTTCCACGTGGAACAATTTTGTTTTGTTATAGATAGCGTGGTGAAACGGCCTTGGCTGGACCAGGAGTCTGGTAAATTTCACCACGTTTCTGTCATCAGGTCGTGGTGGTTCGCTGGTTTGCGAACCAGCTTTGGGTGGTTACATGTTGGTGTGGCCGCCGCGCATGTCTTCGTTGAAGGTTGGTTTGATGAAGGCGAGGGCTTCCTGGAGCTCGACGTGGTACTCGGCGGATTTGGCCAGGAGGGTTGGGGTGGCGGTGGCGTAGGCGGGATCGGGTGAGGGGGTGACGAGGCCTTGTTCGACGAGGGTGGCGAGGGAGAGCTTGAGGTCTGCGACGGTGGCGTTCAGATATTGAGCGTCGCGGGGGTCGAGGAGCCAGACGGGAGCGCCTGCGCCGAGAGTTCCGGAGAGCCAGAAGGTCTTGGCGGCGAGGAAGGCGGTGCGCTGGGGCTCTGTGGTGTCGGTGAAGACGAACTTGTTGTGACGGGCGGAGTAGTAGCGGGTTGTGACGGGGACGGGCTGGCGATTGCCGGATTTGACGAGCTCGAGCTGGCCCTGGTCGAAGGTCTTGCGGATTGCGTTGTAGATGAAGGACTCGGCGAAGGGCTGCTCAGGGGCGCGGAGGGCCTCGCGGAAGGTGACGGTCATGGAGGCGGAGAGCTTGGCGTGCAGCAGGGAGTTCTGGCCGTCTTCGAGGTTGGCCTGACCGTGGACGAGGGAGGTGTCGGCTCCGGCGGTGGACTCGTGAAAGGGCCAGGCGAAGGCGGAGAAGCGCAGGGGCAGGCCGGAGAGGGTGAGATAGAGGTCGGGGCGGGCAGATGCGAGGCGTTGGGCGGACTCGTTGAGGTAGGCGGAGAGCTCGGAGGCGAAAGGGGTGGGGTCGAAGGTTTGGGAGAGTTCGAGCGTCTGGGTTTTGGCGGTGTCTGAAGGGAGGGCGAGGGTGAAGCGGAGGGTCTGGGCGCCGAAGGTGCCGGCGGCGGCTTCGGAAGCGAGGACCTGGAGGCCGGCGGACTGGGCGGCGGCGGTGATCTGGGAGGCAAGGGCGGCGTTGGCGGGTATGGAGGTGGCAATCATCTTTGGCGGGATTCCTTCTGAGGCGTTGAGCTTTGCAGCGACTCGCTTATTTTACGGGATGGGAGAGGGCGAGGGTCGTTTGCGGACAGAAGTTGGAGCGCGGGCTGGATTGTGATGGTTTCCTGATGCGTGAGCGCGTGCGGCATCCTACAGTGGAACAGGGAGGCGGCGAGGATGAGGGTGAAGATGGCAATGGTCCTGCTTCTGGCCGCCGCGGGCTGCCGGGCGGGGTGGGGGCAGGATGCGCGGGCTCTGCTGACGACGCTGCTGGGCAATGAGACGGGGGCGTCGGCGCACCGGGGGCGGTATGAGTATATGAACGAGGAGCGGTCCGACCGGACAGGGTTTCGTTTATGGCAGGAGAAGGTGGTGGAGACGCCGTTGGGGCGTGTTCGGATTTTGCTGCAGGAGGATGGCAAGCCGCTGAGTGGGGACCGGGCGGCGGCGGAGCGGAGCAGGCTGGCGGCGGATGCGGCGAATCCGGAGGCGTTTGCCAAGCGTGAGGCTTCGCAGGCGAACGATGAGCAACATGCGAAGTCGATGCTGGCGCTCTTGCCGAAGGCTTATCTGTTCGATCCTCCGACGGAGGAGGGCGAGTATATTCGGATCCGGTTTCGGCCGAACCCCGACTATCAGCCTTCCAGCATGGAGGAACGTGTGCTGCACGGGATGACGGGGTCGGTTCTGATCGACCGCTCGATGATGCGTTTGCGCGAGTTGGATGGGCATATGGAGCACGATGTGAGCCTTGGGTTTGGACCGCTGGCGATTATCAAGGCAGGAAGCAACTTTGCGACCGAGCGTGAGCACGAGGATGGGTATGACTGGAAGACGGAGACGGTTCATACGGATATTGCGGGGCGGGCGCTGATGCTGAAGACGATGGCTCGGAAGCAGGAGGTGAAGCGGTGGGGATACAGGAAGGTGGGGGATGCGCTGAGCGTGGCGCAGGCGGTGGAGCTGGTCGAGCAGCCTTAGAGGCAGTGTGGGGCAGTGTGGGGCAGTGTGGGGCAGTGTGGGGCAGTGTGAGGCAGTGTGAGGCAGTGTGGGGCAGTGAAAGGCAGTGTGGGGCAGTGGGCAACCAAGCGGCGCGGGGCGGACTCCATTGAGGTGCAATGCGAGAGGCCCGCACGGTGAGCGCTCCGCGGCAGAGGATTGCCGGTATTTCCGGAGAGGTTGGGTTATGAAGTCGATAAAGAGTATGGGTTTGGCGATTGCGTTGGCGACTGCTTGTACTAGTGGAGCTATTTCGGCCGGGGCGCAGGATACTTCGGCGCAAGACAAGATGTTTCTGATGAAGGCTGCACAGGGCAGCATGGGCGAGATTACGCTGAGCAAGATGGCGCTGAAGATGTCCAAGAACGATGAAGTCAAGACGTATGCGCAGAAGATGATCGACGACCACACGATGCTGCTTGCGGCGCAGAAACCGTTTGCGGATCAGATGGGCGTAGTTCCTCCGACGAAGCTGAGCCCGGCGGACATGGCAGAAGAGGGCCGGTTGAAGGCGATGCGTGGCGAAACCTTCGACAAGGAGTATGTCAAGGCGATGGTCGCCGACCATCACAAGGACCTGGGCGAGTTTATGTCTGAGCGGGACACGACGAGCAATGCGGACCTGAAGACGGTGGTGGCGCAGGGGACCGATGTGGTGAAGCAGCATACGGAGATGATCGACCAGATTGCACAGAAGGATGGGATTCCGACGCCTCCGATGCCGACGGCGACGGCTGCTTCGGGCGCGAACTAAAGACCGTCCTGCCGGACGGGTGCCCAACGCGGGCGGCGGTCACTTCGTGACTTGCATACCGGTCTTGGTGATTTAAGCGGCTTGGGTCCGGACTTTGTCCGGGCCTTCGCTGTTTTGCGTCTGCCTATGATGAACAGATATGAGTCTGGAGTTTGAGGTTTTGCGGGCTGCCGAAGGTGGCGGGCGTCGGGGGCGTCTGGGGCTGCCGCATGGGACGGTGGAGACGCCGGTGTTTATGCCGGTGGGGACGGCGGCTACGGTGAAGGCGGTGCCGCAGGAGATGCTGGAGGGGCTGGGTTCAGATGGCGTGGGGGCGCAGATCATCCTGGCGAATACGTATCACCTGTATCTGCGGCCGGGGCATGAGTTGATCAGGCGGCTGGGCGGGGTGCACCGGTTTATGAGCTGGACGCGGCCGATGCTGACGGATTCGGGCGGGTTCCAGGTATTTTCTTTGAGCAAGCTGCGGAAGATCTCGGAAGAAGGGGTGGAGTTCCGGTCGCATCTGGATGGGTCGAAGCATTTCTTTTCGCCGGAGCACTCGATGGCGGTGCAGATCGCACTGGGTGCGGACGTGATGATGGTTTTCGATGAGTGCGTGGAGACTCCGGCTACGTGGGAGCGGACGCGGGAGTCGATGGGGCTGACGCACCGGTGGGCGGAGCGGAGTAAGGAGTATTTTGAGGCGCACAGGGAAGAGGTTCCCTGGTTTGAGGAGTTCGGGGGAAAGACGCAGACCCTTTTTGGGATTGTGCAGGGGGGGATGTATGCGGACCTGCGGAAGGAATCGGCGGAGCGGCTGGTGGAGATGGAGTTTCCGGGATATGCGATTGGCGGGCTGGCGGTGGGCGAGCCTCGGGAGGTGACGCGGGAGATGATTGCGCGGACGCTCGAATGGCTGCCGAAGGATAAGCCGCGGTATGTGATGGGGGTGGGGTATCCGGATGAGATTGAGGAGTACGCGAAGATGGGGGTCGACATGATGGATTGCGTGCTGCCGACGCGGGCGGGGCGGCATGGGCTGGTGTTTACGCGGACAGGTGGGCGGGGCGCCGGGGCTGGGGAAGTTGTCCGGCTCAATATCAAGAAGCTGGAGTTTGCCGAGGATCAGGGGCCGATCGATGCGGAGTGTGGGTGCAGCGTGTGCGGGCGGTATACGCGGGCGTACCTGCGGCACTTGTTTGCGAGCGGGGAGCCTTTGGCGGCTACGCTGCTGAGCGTGCATAATCTGGCGTTTTATCTGGATACGATGAGCAGGGTCCGGGGGGTGGTGGGGGAGAGGTGAGGCCGGCGAACACCGGCGTCCGTGGAGGAAGGTGACTGTGGTTGAGGCGCGGCAGGCGTTCTCGGGGTCCTTCGACTGCGTCTGCTGCAAAATACGCGCCAGCCTACGCTCAGGATGACGGTGTCGTTCCGATGGAAAGACATGACGTATATGCTTGAACATGTGAGGTGTTTGGCGTGAGTTTGCTGGCGATGTGGCAGAGTGGCGGGTTGTTCGGCGGGTCGGGGCTGAGTGGGTTGAGCGGGCTGGCGCTGCCGGTGCTGTTCTTCGCGGCGTTGTACTTCCTAATGATTGCGCCGAATCAGAAGAAGCAGAAGGCGTGGGCGGCAATGCTGGGCAATATCAAGTCCGGCGACAAGGTGACGACGAACGGCGGGATTCGAGGGACGGTTTTGCAGGTGAAGGATGATGTGGTGATCCTGCGGGTACAGCCAGATGGAGTGAAGCTGGAGTTTGTGAAGAGCTCGATTGCGGCTGTGACGACCGAAGAGGCGTGAGTGCTGCCGGACGGGCGCCCTACGCGGGCGGCGGTCACTTCGTGACATGTACACCGGTCGGGGCGATCTGAGAGGTATTGGTCCGGACGTTGTCCGGCACGAGGCTTGGCCGGGTGCGTTAGACTGAAGCGATTCGGAAATTCAGATTGAGATAGAAGGAAATGGGCTCGCCTGCTGCGCGGCGGTCCGATGCAATGAACAATCATGGGCAATAAGCTGGGCACGAAACTTGCACTGATCGTCGTGGTTTTACTGTTCTTTGTCTACGGGATCTTTGGGATTCCGCGGCATGGGCTGAAGCAGGCGATCACGGACCGCATTCACCTGGGACTGGACCTGAAGGGCGGCACGCACCTGGTGCTGGCGGTTCATGTGGAAGAGGCGGTGGCTTCTTCCACGGACCGGGACGTCCAGCGGCTGGAGGCTGGGCTGGCCGGGGCGGAAGTTCCGGGAGCGAGGGTGACGAAGCTCGATCCGGCGCATCCTGAGGTGATTACGATCTCCGGTGTGCCGGCGAAGCAGTTGAGTGCGCTGCGGACGATGGTGGGGACGCAGGCGTATGCGGGGTATGACTTGAGCTCTGCTGCGGATGGGAGTGAGAAGCTGACGCTGCGGCCTTCGGCGGTGCAGGAGCTTGAGTCGCATGTGGTGGAGCAGTCGATCGAGACGATTCGGGAGCGGATCGACAAGCTGGGCGTGAGCGAGCCGGTGATCCAGAAGTATGGGCTGGGCGATAACCAGATCCTGGTGGAGCTGCCGGGGGTGGATGACCCGGGGCGGGTGGAAGAGGTGATTCAATCGACCGCGAAGCTGGAGATTCATGCGGTCGATGGAAGCATCGCGGGCTTCGACGACGAGCAGGCGGCGATGTCTTCGGTGAATGGGCAGCTTCCGCCGGACGACATGCTAGTGCGCGGGGCTGGGTCGGCTGGGGCTCCTGACCGGGTTTATATTCTGAAGCGGGCGAGCGAGGTGGAGGGGACGGACTTCCGCGATGCACAGCCTTCGACCGACATGAACGGGCGGCCGAATATTACGTTTACGCTGACGACGGAGGCGGGAGACCGGTTCTTCAAGTACACGGACGCGCACAAATCGAGCGGGCCGACGCCAGGATCGATGGCGATCGTGCTGGAGAATCATGTGCGCGAGGTGGCCAGCATCCAGTCGGGGATTCGCGACCAGGGCGAGATTACGGGCGGGTTTACCCAGGAGCAGGCGCAGGATCTGAGCCTGATGCTGCGGACGGGCGCGCTGCCGGCTTCGCTGGCGCCGATTGAGACGAGGACGGTTGGGCCGAGCCTGGGCGCGGCGAGCATCCGGCAAGGCGTTGTGGCGGCGATTGCGGGCATGGCCGCGGTGATGATCTTCATGCTGATTTACTACAAGGGGTCGGGGATCAACGCGGACCTGGCACTGGTGCTGAACCTGGTGATTCTGCTGGGGTGCATGGGCTTCAGCCATGCGACGCTGACGCTGCCGGGGATCGCGGGCGTGATCCTGACGATCGGTATGGGCGTGGACTCGAATGTGCTGATCTTTGAGCGAATTCGCGAGGAGGTTCGCGCGGGGAAGACAGCGGCGACGAGCGTGAAGGAAGGGTTCCAGCATGCGTGGGTCACGATTGTGGATACGCACGTGACGACGATCGTGTCGGCGCTGATTTTGATTATCCTGGGCAGCGGGCCGGTGAAGGGGTTTGCGGTGACGCTGATCTTTGGGCTGCTGGCGAACTTGTTTACGGCGGTGTATGTTTCGCGGCTGATCTTCGACTCGCATTTACAGGGCAAGGAACGGACGGCGGCGCTGTCGATTTAGAGACAGTAAAGTGCAGTGTGGGGCAGTGTACGGCAGTAAGAGGCAGTTTAGAGGATTAGGTAAGAGCATGGAATTGTTTCGTCAACCGAACGTCGACTGGCTGGGGCGGAAGTGGTATTTCCTCAGCTTTTCCCTGTTGTTTTCCATAGCGGGGATCTTGAGCCTGCTGTTCTGGCACCATCTTCCGCTGGGCGTGGACTTCAAGGGCGGCACGCAGGTGGTGACGCGCTTCAACGGCACACCGAATGAGGACCATGTGCGGCAGGCGATGGACCGGGCGGGGATTCACGATGCCCGGATACAGCGGATCAGCGGGGGGACGGCGGGCGAGGTGTCGAACCAGGTGGTGATCTCATTGCCGGAGGCGACGGCGAGCGACACGAATCATGACCAGGGGCGGTCTGCGGTGGAGAATGCGCTGAGGGCGAACTACCATGACTCGGGGTTCGAGGTGATCCAGGTCGACATTGTGGGGCCGACGGCGGGCAAACAGCTGCAGCGGCAGGCCGTGTACGCGACTTTGTACTCGCTGGTGGGGATGCTGGTTTATCTTTGGTTCCGGTTTGAGCTGATCTATGGCGTGGCGGCGGTCGTCGCGGTATTTCATGACACGCTGATCACGATCGGGGCGTTTTCTTTGACGAATCAGGAGATTACGCTAACGGTGATTGCGGCGATTCTGACGCTGATCGGGTACTCGATGAACGACACGGTGGTGGTGTTCGACCGGATTCGGGAGAACCTTGCGCTGAGTCGGCGGGAGACGCTTTCGACGGTGGTGAACCGGAGTATCAACCAAACGCTGAGCCGGACGGTGTTGAGCTCGGGGCTGACGTTTCTGACGGTGCTTTCGCTGTATCTGTTTGGGGGCGAGGTGCTGCATGGGTTCTCGTTTGCGCTGGTGGTGGGGATTTTGATCGGGACGTATTCATCCATTGCGGTGGCTGCGCCGATGCTGGTGGCCTGGCAGGACCGGCGGGCGCGGCAGGGGAAGGCGGCGGCGACGCTTCCGGCGGGCCGGGTGCGGACGTAGCCTGCATCTTTGACTGGTCTGGAAGACGGATTGGCCAGGGTAGCCGGTTCCTTTCGCCTGCGGTGGCGGATTTAGATCGGCAGATGATTACGGGAGCGTGAGGGTGCGGGAACATTTTTGACAGCCCCGGTGTCTAAGGTGGTACAACTCTGACACGAGAGTTGTACGAATCTCCTGCCTGAGGCTCCTTCCATGTTTGAAGATTCCCTGATTGATTCCGGCGGCCGTCTGAAGACCAAGTCCAAGTACTGGATGATTGGCACCTTCGCCTTGAATGCGCTGATCATCATTGGCCTGATCATCTTTCCGCTTCTTTATCCTGAGGCGCTACCGAAGACGATGATGACGTCGATGCTGACGGCTCCTCCGCCACCTCCTCCGCCGCCACCTCCTCCGCCACCGGCTGTTGTGGTGAAGCAGATCAAAGTGGTGACCGTGCAGATGGATGACGCGCTGCACGCTCCGACAAAGATTCCGAAGAAGATTGATGATTCCAAGCAGGAGGCTGCTCCTCCTCCGCAGATGGCTGCGGTGGTTGGTATGGGCGGTATGACCAGCGGCGCTCCCGGTGGCGTGATCGGTGGCACGATGGGCGGGATGGGCAACGGCCCGGCGGTCGTGGTGAAGGCCGCTCCTCCGGAGAAGCCGAAGGGGCCGGCGCGTATCTCTGGCGGTGTGATTTCAGGAACGATTCTTGAAAAAACCCAGCCGGTGTATCCGCCGATTGCCAAGGCTGCACACGTGCAGGGTGCGGTCGTTCTTCACGCCATCATCGGCAAGTCCGGCACCATTCAGAACCTCTCTGTCATCAGTGGCCCCGCGATGTTACAGTCCGCGGCGCTGGATGCGGTGAAGCAGTGGCGGTACAAGCCCTACGTACTGAACGGTGAGCCGACCGAGGTCGACACGACCGTGACTGTTAACTTCAACCTTGGCGGCGGTTAGAGCCAAGGCAGTTTCTGGCTGCCTCTGCGAATCTGAACCGATGCGGTTCGCAGAGGCGTCTAGGCCAGTGCAAGATTCGATCTGAAGCGAGTTCGAAGCGGCGCAAGGTTTGCGATCGCCCGAGACTTATCCGTTCAACCAGTTTGTTACCCAGCCCGGAGGAAAGATACAAGTGATTCTTGCCCACATTGCCCACACAGCCCTGACCACGAATATGACCGCCCACGCCTCTGCCTCGCTCGCCATGTTTCAGGAGGCCGCTGCGTCCTTCTCGCTCACTGACATGTGGAGCAAGATGACCTGGATTCCGCGCGGCATCGTCATCATCCTGTTCATCATGTCGATCTGGTCGCTGGCCGTGATGATCGATCGCGCCATCTACTTCTCGGCCGCTCGTACGCAGTCGCGCGAGTTTGCTCCGAAGGTTGCGGGTGCTCTGAAGAACGGCAACCTGGATGAGGCGATCAAGGTGGCGGACCGCACCAAGAAGTCTCACCTGGCAGAGGTTGTGACCTCGGGCCTGCAGGAGTTTCGCAGCTTCGGTTCGGGCGGCGCGATCTCGGATGAGCAGATTGAGTCCAGCAAGCGCGCTCTCGAGCGCTCCGAGGCGATCGTTCACTCCAAGCTAAAGCGCGGTCTTGGCGGCTTGGCTACGATCGGTTCGACGGCTCCGTTTATCGGGCTGCTTGGTACGGTCATTGGTATTTTGAATGCGTTCCAGTCGATCGCCTCTTCAAAGGCTACCGGTATCGGCGCTGTGGCCGGCGGTATCTCGGAAGCTCTGGTGACGACCGCGTTCGGTCTGATCGTCGCTATCCCTGCTGTTATGGCATTCAACTACTTTACCAACAAGGTGGAAGCATTCGACGTCGAGATGGACAACAGCTCTTCCGAGCTGGTGGATTACTTTATCAAGCAGAGCCATCGGTAGTTCTGGCTGGCCTGTGGATCGACGTAATGGAGTCCGGCGGCCCTTATCCGGGGCTGCCGGACACATCAAGGCCGGATTGATCTGGTGAAGAGCGGCTGAACGCGGCAGCGGGAGGCGCTTGAGAAGGTCCGGAGAACTCCGGACGGAGCGTTCTAACAATGGCAATCTCGAAGCGGGCAGAAGGAAAGAAAGTCAACAGTAACATCAACGTTACGCCGATGGTGGACGTGATGCTCGTTCTCCTGATCATCTTCATGGTGATCACGCCGATGCTCAACAATAAGGTAACGGTTGATCTGCCAACGGCCGCGGCTGCGGTGGTGATGGACAATGCGAACAAGGAAGATGCTGTCACGGTGGCGGTGACGCGGGATGGTCACACGTTCCTGGGCGGCGACCAAGTGAATGACGACGACTTGGGAGCCAAGATCAGCTCCAAGCTCGAAAATAAAACCGATAAAGAGGTCTTTCTTCGCGCCGACAACCGCGCTCAGTACGGAAAGGTCATGGACGCGGTCGATGGTATCCGGACAGCGGGCGTGAGCCAGCTGGGACTACTGACCGAGAAGACTGAAAAGTAACACAACGGCTTTTGCCTAAAGGCTTTACAGGAGAACTTTATGGGAATGGGTGGTGGAGGTACAGGCGGAGCGGTCTCTGAGATCAATGTAACGCCGCTGATTGACGTGCTGCTGGTGCTGCTGATCATCTTCATGGTGATCGTGCCGGTGACGCCGAAGGGTCTTGACGCGATTGTGCCACAGCCGCCTAAGAATCCTCAGCAATCAGAGCCAGATTCTACGACGATTGTGGTTTCGGTGCGCGGGACCAAGGATGGCAATGTGTCCTACCTGATCAATCAGGACGCGTTCGCAAAGCAGGATCTGGAACCGAGGCTTCAGTCTATCTTTGCTGTGCGCAGTACCAAAGTGATGTTCGTGAAGGGCGACCCGGATCTCTTCTACGGCAAAGTAGCCGAGGTCATCGATATGGGTCACCAGGCTGGCGTCGATAACATTGGCATCATTACGCCTCAGGTCGAGGCGGGCCACTAGGCAGGAGCTTCAACGTCTAAAGCAAAGGAGGCGACCTCTATGGGTCGCCTCCTTTGTTTGGCTCTGAAAGCGCTTACAGATGATAGAAGTGGTCAGCGCCGAGGACAAGGATCAGGGTGATGCCGGCGATTGCGACCTCTCCAATCGCTCCGACGAGAAACGGCTTCAGCCCCTGCTTCAGGAGATCTTTGAAGCTGGTACGAAGGCCGACACCAGCGAAGGTGAGCAGGAAGGCCCAGCGTGAAAGATTGCCTAGGGCGGCGATCTGCGGACGTGAGAAGCCATACGGAGCAAGTGCGGCAAGGTGGGGATAGATCTTCGGGTCGAAGGTGCCCAGCGTGGCGACGAAGGAGATGAGCAGGAAGCCGAGGACGAACTTGGGGAACTTATTCCAGAGAAAGGCTCCCTTGTTGGTAATTCCAGCGGCCTGTCCTTTGCGCGCCCAGTAGAGGGCGTAGCCGAGGACGACGAAGCCGATGCAGGCGTTGCGGCAGGTTTTGGCCAGGACAGCGAACTTGCCGGCGGCGTCGGAGTAAAGGGCTCCGGCGGCTGTGGCTTCCGCGGTGTTGTCTACGGCGAGGCCTGTCCAGAGGCCGTAGGCGTGGTCGGACATGTGGAGGGTGTGACCGACCAAGGGGAAAAAGACGAGGGAGATAGCTCCAAGGGCCAGAATGGCGGCGATGGCGACGGAGGAGTCCTCTTCGTCGGCTTCGATGGCGCCTTGCGTAGCGATGATGGCAGAGACGCCGCAGACGCTCGAACCGACGGCCAGGAGACTGATGAGCTTGGGCGGGAGGGTGAAGGCGCGGCCCAGATACGTCATGAAGGTGAGGGCGAGGAGGAGCTCTATGAAGATGAGAACAAAGGAGATACCGGAGAGGTGGAGGATGTCGCCGAGGATGAAACGGGCGCCTAAAAGGATGATTCCGGCTTTCAGCCAGAACTCGTAGGTGGCTACGCCGGGGCGGAAGATTTTGGGGAGGCCGACTGTGTTGGCGATGAGAACGCCGATGAGGATGGCCCAGAGAACGTACTCGATGTTGGGCAGGATCTGGTGATGAGCTTTGCCGTAACGGGTGATGGATTGCTCGATGAACTTGCCGGCGTAGCCTACGGCGAAGAGGAGGGCTATGCCGGGGACGAGGCCAAAGATGCCGTATCTACTGGGGATTTCTACCTTCTCCGGGTTGGCCAGAGGGGGTGGAGTGAGGGCGGATGCGGCCATGTTTAGGTCCTTTGGGGGCTACCAGGAGACGGTTTTGATGAGGTTCGATTTGACCAGGAGGGCGAGGGCGATGGACAGGATGACGGCCCAGACGTCGAGCGAGAGTTTGGGTTTTGTGGTGGATTCTGGGGTTTTCATGGAGCCCTTTCAGGGATAGACCGATGCCACGGGTAAGCGTGGAGGGGTCGGATGATGGGTTTCGGGGGGATTGTGTTACGGGATGGGAACTAACAACAACAGAATGAACACATGCGGCGCGGACGGGCGAGTTGGAGGGCGCTCTGCATGTGTACTGGTAGATGTATCACAGGGAGGTGGGATTCACAACTTTGGCCGCGATTGTGTATTCAGGTCTCCACGTTTTGTCCACGTTTGAGCGCTTGCGGGTGGGTTCTGGGTGGCTTGCGCGTTTTGTGCTCTGGCGGGCAGGGCATTCGACGAGTTTCGGCCAGGCATTAGCGCAATTTGGGTAGCTTATCTGCCGCTTCGGTTGGATTGAGAGATGGGATGGTTCGGGTGCAGAGTGGTGAGAAGAGGTGCCCCATGGACGAGCGTACCTACACCGAGAGACGAGACGTCAACCTGATGCCGTGGCAGATTGAAGCTGCTGACGGGCTTACGCAGGCCTGCATCCTTGTGGCTACGATGAAGGGGAATGAGATGTTGAGCGTTTCGCTTCATGTGGCCTCCAACCCGCCCGAGTGTGCTTAGCCTGCAAGCGTCGAGGCGGAACGCCGATGGGAGCTCATGATGCGTCCTCGCGTTCGATGGTCAGGTGGTCTTTGTGGAGCGTGATAACCTGTGTGTCGCGCCGTTCCGTGTCGCGCTGCACAATGTGTACTTCTTCCTTAAGGATCAGTTGCCTGGTAAGGACCATCTGCTCCTCGACCAGCGAGTAGATGGTGACGTTGCCTTCCTGGCGGACTGGTGGCGGCGCGTCGACGGGCTGGTTGAGTATGCGGCGCTCCACGTCATAGGAGCGCACTGCCAGGACTTCGTCGAGGGATTCGGTGTATTCCTGTACGGTCTTCTGCAGGCGGATTTTGCCGGTGGCGACGGTGCGCCTGCCGACCTGAAGTCTCTCCTCCACCAAGGGGATGACGACCTCTGAGGCTTCGTTGCTGGGAAGCTCTTGGACAGTCTCCGGGACCGGCTCCGCGGGGCTCTTCTCAATCCCCGAAGCCTGCAGAAGGATCGAGGTTGAGATGCGAGAGACCCGGCCGTCTGCCAAACGGATCTCGGTCAACGGCTGAGCCGGATCGAACTGCCCAAGCGCGGTGAGTACATTGGGGTGTGTTGCCGGGTACTCTTCCGGGGCCGGCGCGGTCAGTTCAAGGTCCTTCATCATCCAACTCCTATGGGGAACACGACAGGCCGGACGTGTTGGGGTCCGGCCTGCGGGTGGTTGTCGATCTTCTAACGCCTAGTAGCGGTCTTTGTCGATGGTGCTGGTTCCTGTTGTGATGGTTTCGCCCGGCACCTGCTCGATGTCGACCTCCGTCTTGCGGACGGAGTCGTGGATCGCCTCGGTGTGTTGGCTGCTCTGCTTGCCGACGACGACTTCCTCGACAACACGGCTCGTCTTGCCCACAACGGCTTCTTCGCCGGTGGCGTTGAGCTCAAGGACGGAGCCGCTGCCGGCGGCAAAATCCGCCGCGGTTGCCGGCCGGTTTACCAGGCGGCGCTCCACGTTGATGCGCTCTTCGCGGAGGTTGATGTCAGCCTCGACCGGACGCTCGACGACGTGGGAGTAGATGCGTACGCCACCACGATCCACCTCGCGCTTGCCGACGACGAGCTCTTCCTCAACAATTGGAATGGCCGCACCCTGAGAGGCGGTGGTGGGTGTGCCGCTATACGCCGTCGCCGATGCGGAGGTCCCGCTGTTTGAACCGCTTTCGATATCCCGCGCTCCGAGTCTGCGGAGCGATACGGCAATCTCACTTGCTTCTTCATCCGAAGCGGTGACGGCGAGAAGCGCTCCGCCCGTGTTGACGCCGGTGGCGTAGTGGTGATGGGCCTCGTCGTCGCCGCCGCTGAGCGAACGGAAGAAGTTGCTGACCTTCTCTCCGATGCCCGTGCCGCCGCCGCTTCCGATGTCCGTGTAGCCTGGCTCGTTGGCTGTTGTTCCAGCGGCGAAGGTCTGTCCCTCATCGTTTGCCATGACCTGGATGTCCTGCGAGCCGTACCCTGAGGCGATCAGCTCCTGCTTCGCCTTGTTTGCTTCTGCCATGGTGCTGAATAGTCCTACGACTGTCTTCGACATATGGAATTCTCCTGTTGTGGATCGAGTCTGTGGTGTGTGCCTAACGGTGTGCTACTGCTGCGAGAAAAGCTCGACGCGACGGTTGTCTGCCTTGCCGGTTGCGGTGGCGTTGGTGTCGACTGGCTTGTCAGGACCAAATCCGCCACCGGTAAGCCGGCTTCCGTCAATGCCCTGCGCCTTGAGATAAGCGGCGGCCGCAAGGGCACGCCGCTCGGAAAGATCCGCATTGTGGGGAGCGGAACCGGTGCTGTCGGTAAAGCCCTCGATGCGGAGATGGGCGGCAGGATTGGCTTTCATTGCGGCCGCTGCCTGTTGGAGAGTGGCTTGCCCTTCGGGCTTCAGAGTATCCTGATCGGTGTCAAAGCGGACCGAGCCGAGGTCAGGGAAGGCCGGCGCCGCTGCCGTAGAAGCGGTGTCTGCTGCCGCGGCGGCGGGACGATGGTGGATGAGGTAAAAGGCAAGAAGTGCCAGAAGGAGAAGGAGTGGCAGAAGCCAGGCCCAGATCGGCACCCCCTTTTTGGTCTCTTCGTAGATTTTGACGCGTTCGGCCATGAAGTACTCCTGATAAAGATGAGTGCGGGTGAAGATGAATGCGGGCTAAACGTTCGTAGGGGTTGAGGTCGTTCTCAGCTCGTTCTCGGGCAGTATCTCTTCCACTTCGACTTCGGTGCGGCGAACGGTGTCATGGATGTGCTCGGTGCGCTCCGATACGGACTTGCCGACGACCACCTCTTCGACAACATGCGCGGTCTTGCCGATCACCGCCTCTTCGGCTGTTTCTGTGAGCTCAAAGGTCTGATTGCCCTGGAAGTCCATGTCAGCTTCCGTCACCGGGCGGTCGACCGCGTGACGATCCACGACAACGTGTTGCTCATGCAGGTTGACCGTCTGCTCGACGGGAATCTCGACGACGCGGCGGTAGACACGAACCCCACCCTGATCGACCGTTCGCTTTCCGACAGCAAGTTCCTCTTCCACAATCGGGATTGCGGTCTCGGCCGCCGTGGCAAGGGGAGCCTGCTCCGGAACTACCGTTGGCTCGATGGCGGCTTCATCGATCTGGGTCGCCTTATGGTTTTGAAAGATTTTCTCTACCGTTGAAACGTGCTCTGCGATGGCAGAGACCGAAACGATGGTTCCGCCGTTTCGCAGGCCGTCCAGGAGATGCTTGCGATCTCGAGCTGGGACCCCTAGCTCATCGAGAGAGGAGCCTGCCGCTTCTTCGGAAGACTCGTTTCCGATCACAGAGATAGAGGCTTGGGGAACGCCTTGTTTGTACAGATCTTCGGTTGCAGCGGAAGCCTGGTCCTGATGATGGAAGAGGCACAGCAAGGTTGTTTGCTCCTGGGTCGTTGCCATAAAAGCTCCATAGATGAATTGAAGTACTCCTACGGACATTCAGGCGCGGCTGTTCGCCGGCTCAGGCCGTAGTCTTAGGCAGGAAAACAGGGGCTGTTAGTGGTGCTTGATGGAGGGGAGAGCGGCGTTCGGATCGATACCTGCAACCTCTAGGTCCCGATATTGAGTTGCATCCCGCGTGCTATCGGTTGTGAGGTGTGGAGGCGATTTTCTCAGGTTTTACACTGTCACGAGAACGGCTCGTTCTTCGGACAAAGAGGGCCGCCCTTTGGGCGGCCCTCTTTGTTCAGACTGATTGTGGCGTGAAGTTTAGTTATCGGAGTCCTGGTCTTCGCGTTCGGCTCGCTTCCAGTTGAGGAGGTCGCCGAGGGTGGTTGACGAGGAGCTGCCGGAGGACTGGGGTTGGCCGGGCTTGTTGCCCTTGCCCTTGTTGCCTCCGCCCTGGTTCTGGCTGGCTTGCTCCTTGTAGATCTCGACCTCGGCGCGGCTGGCTTCTTCGCCGACTGCACGGATGGAGAGACCTACCTTCTTCTCTTCCTGGTTCATCTTGACGATCTTGAACTCGTGCTCGTCGTCTACCTTGAGCTCGACCTGTTTGCCGGTCTCGTCGACTGCTTCGGAGACGTGACAGAGGCCTTCGACCCCTTCGGCGATTTCTACGAAAGCGCCAAATTGTGCCGTGCGCAGGACCTTGCCCTTGATGACGTCGCCGATACGGTGCTGGGCGAAGAAGGTATCCCAGACGTCAGGCTGCAGCTGCTTGACGCCGAGCGAAAGGCGGCGATTTTCGGGCTCGACTCCGAGCACGATGGCGCGAACCTTCTCCCCTTTTTTCAACACTTCCGACGGGTGCTTGATGCGCTTGGTCCAGCTCAGGTTCGAGACGTGGACGAGGCCGTCGATGCCGTCTTCAATCTCAATGAAGGCTCCGAAGTCTGTGAGGTTGCGGACGCGGCCTTCAATGATGGCGCCGGTGGGGTACTTGTCCTCAAGAGCCTCCCAGGGGTTGTCCTGGAGCTGCTTCATGCCGAGCGAGATGCGGCGGTCGTTGGGGTTGACGGAGAGGATGATGGTGTCGACCTCGTCGCCGGGCTTGACCATCTTGGACGGGTGCTTCATGCGTTTGGACCAGGTCATCTCGGAGACGTGGACGAGGCCTTCGATGCCCTGTTCGAGCTCGACGAAGGCGCCGTAGTCGGTGACCGAGAGGATGCGGCCGCGAACCTGGGCGCCGATGGGGTAGCGCTCGGTGGCGTCCAGCCATGGGTCCGGGGTGAGCTGCTTGAAGCCGAGCGAGACGCGCTGCTTGTCCTTGTCGAACTTCAAAACCTTTACTTGTATTTCATCCCCTACGTTGACGAGGTCGCGGGGGTGAGTGAGGCGGCCCCAGCTCATGTCAGTGATGTGGAGCAGGCCGTCGAGGCCGCCGAGGTCGACGAAGGCGCCGTAGTCGGTGAGGTTCTTGACGGTGCCGGTGAGGACGGAACCCTCTTCAAGCGTGGCCAGGGTGACGGACTTTTTGGCGTTCTGCTCCTCTTCGAGGAGCTCCTTGCGGGAGATGACGACGTTACCGCGCTTCTTGTTGAGCTTGATGACGCGGACTTCGATCTCGGTGCCGACGTAGGCGTCCAGATTGCGGACGGGACGGACCTCGATCTGGGAGCCGGGGAGGAAGGCCTTGATGCCGATATCGACGGTGAGTCCGCCCTTGACGCGGGAGACGACCATTCCTTTAACGGGAACCTTGTTGTTGGCCGCGGCTTCGAGGACGTCCCAGACCTTGTGGCGCAGGGCTTTCTCATGGGAGACGATGTAGCCGCCGCCGTGGGTCTCTTCGCGCTCGACGACGACCTCGATGGAGTCGCCGATGGCGAACTTGGGGGTTCCGTCGGGATGGTTGACCTGGTCGAGGGCGAGGAGGCCTTCCGATTTGAGGCCGATGTCGATGATCGCGTGCTTGTCGGTGATCTTGACGAGGGTGCCGGTGACGACGACCTCTTCGGTGGTGAGATTCTGGGCTGCGGCGGACTCGACGGCCTGCTCGCGGTCGAAGTTGGCGAGGGCGGCGGCGAAGTCTGAGTCGTCGTAGTCGTGCCCGGGCTCGCTTTCAGGCTCGGCTTCGACGTCTTCGGTCGAGGCGGAGAGGGAGGGCGCGATTTGGCCGGAGGCAGGGTTCTCGGAGGGAGTCGTGGGGATCTGCGCGGTCTGTTCGGGAACGTGGTTGGGGGTGGATTCGGGTGACAGGGTCTGTTCGTCTGTCGCTTCGGGCGCGAGGGTTTCGATTTCTGTGTTCAGGGGTTTGCTCTCGATTACATCAGGATTATGGTCGTCTACCATGAAGATGCTGACTCCGGGATCCAAGAAACTCCTGCCTGGGCTTGTTCGGGGGCGGCATTTGGCCGGCGGCTGGAGGGCCGCCCGACATGTTTCGCACACAGGAACGAGTTGGGGGGCAGGGTATTACAGGAGCGGCTGCACTTGGATCCCACACGCAGTGACTCACTGAAAATAGTAACAATTTCAGGGGGCGGCGTCAAACGAGGTGTCGCGCAGGGAAGGCTCATGCAGACACCGTTTGGATGCGGGCAGGGGCGGGTTGGATTCGGGTTGGCCTGAGAGCCTTGGTAGGGGATACTCAAGGGATGGATCTGCTTTGGACACCCTGGCGTTACAGCTACATTACGAAGGCCAAGCCGGCTGGGCGCAAGGGCGTTCCGGAGGAGTTGGAGGCATGGCCGGGGCCGGATGCGGGGTGTGTTTTCTGTAATCTGATCCGGTCGGTGGATTGGGCGATTGCGGAGGGGATGGCTGCCGATGAGGCGGAGCGGTATGGGTTGGTGGTGGGGCGGGGAGAGTTCGGATATGTGTGTTTGAACCGGTTTCCTTATTCGAGTGGGCATGTGTTGATCGTTCCGTTTCGGCACACGGATTCATTGGCGGCGCTTCGTGCTGAGGAGGCTGGGGCGGTGATGCTGGAGGCGCAACGGGTGGAGACGGCGCTGCGCGGGGTGTATCGACCGGATGGGATCAATATGGGGTTGAATTTGGGCGAGGCGGCTGGGGCGGGGGTGGCGAATCACCTGCATTTGCATGTTTTGCCGCGGTGGTCGGGCGATACGAACTTTATGACGGTGACGGGGGAGACGAGGGTGCTGCCGGAGCTGCTGGAGCAGACGTGGGCGAGGGTTCGGGAGGCGCTTGGGATGGGGCTCAAGGCGGCTGCGCAGGCGATAGTGGAAAAAGGGTGACACAAAAAGCAACCCGAAGGAAGGGATCGGACTCTATCGTCTTGTAGTCTTCCGCCGTGATCTATCCCGGCTTGTTTCACTTC
The DNA here is from genome assembly GCA_964282815.2 of uncultured Granulicella sp. Classification (GTDB taxonomy): domain Bacteria; phylum Acidobacteriota; class Terriglobia; order Terriglobales; family Acidobacteriaceae; genus Edaphobacter. The sequence goes on along the minus strand of CBDIOH010000007.1, from coordinate 1,067,349 downwards.
CGCATCGTTCGCTTGGTATACACCCTAGAGCACGACGGCTGGTCTTGCTGCCAGCTGCCCTCCCATTCGTTTTTCTTCCCTGTTTCGCGAGGTGTGTGATGGCTTTTTCGATGAATGCAGTTCCGGCGTCCGTTCGCAAGCAGGTTGAGAATGTTCGTCTAGCGCCTACGTCCTGGGCGCGGCCCTACCTCATAGGTGGATTCAGCCAGAAGGCGCAGCAACGTGCGATTCCAAGGCTGGAAACGCGGGCCTGTTTCATGCCGCTGCCGCAGGAGTCTGAGGATGCACGTATCACCGGCGGGACGCGGTCGCTGGACCGGCGGTTGCTGGGATTGAATCTGGGCGGCTCGCTGACGCGACGGGCGTTGATCGCTTAGACGGAAGACCTGTAACGAGACCGTCCTGCCGGACGGCCCACCGCGCGTGGGGCGGTCAGTTCGTGATCTGTAATGCTGGTCTCGGCGGGATGGGCCGAACGTTGTTCGGGGGAACGGTGCTAGCTGGTGGGGCGGTTGGCGGCCTGGGTGGGGTTGGGGCGGTAACGTCCGCCGTGAGGGTGGACCAGGGTGAGCTCGAAGTTGGTGATCTTCCAGGAGCCGTTGGGCAGGTGCTGGTAGACGCGGGTGTAACGGTACATGCCGTTGAGGGGCTGGCCCTGGTTGGTTCCGGCGACGGAGGCGAGGGAAGTGACGATGGCGACGGGGCCGAGCAGCTTGACCTTGACGTCGGAGATGTCGATGCTGCTGACGAGGACGGAACGGGTGCGGAGGCGGTCGAGCTGCTGGGCTTTGTTGTTGACTTCCCCGTTCATCGAGATGCCGACGTAGTCGTCTGAGAGGAGGCGGTCCATGGCGGAAACGTCGCCGGCGATCTGGGCCTGGCGCCACTGCTCTTCCATGCCTTCGACCTCCATCTTGAGGTCATGTTTTTTATGGTGCGCCACATTGGCGGAAGCAGAGGCGGCGCAGGGGAACGGCAGGCAGAGGATGGCGTAGAGGGCGGCGACGTGCGCGGCGATGGGCCTTCTCGAGACCATAGGCAAATGTTAGTCCGGTTGGGAGATGCGCGTCAAAGGCCAGCCGGCCCGGAGACGTTCGACTCATCGAATGGGTGAGCCGGAACTTCGAGGAGATAGTGTTCGATATCGCCGCCTTCAGCTGCGAGGCGCTTGCGACATGCGGTGAGAATGACGATGCGGTCTAAGGATACGAAGGCGTCCAAACGGTGGATGAAGGCTTCGGCGAGGAAACAGCCGAGTTGTTCAAGGTCGATGTTGAAGCGGGTGTGCTGCGTGGCCGATGTTTTTGCAGGTACTTCCAACATGCTGGGTCCCTTTCGTCGCGCGCAACGGTGGCGATGGATGCCAGGCCGGCGGGATCGAAGCTTAAAGCTCTGGAGCTGAGGTGTGACTAAAGAATAGCTAAGTTGCGGGCGGTGGTGTAGAGAATTTCAAGAGACCGGTCGATTTCCGCACGGGAATGTTCGCTGGTCATGATGGTGCGGATGCGGGCTTTGCCCTGCTGGACGGTGGGGAAGGCGATACCGGTGGCCATGAGGCCGGCTTCAAAGAGGGCGCGGGAGAACTCCATGGTTTGACGGCTGTCTCCGATGACGATTGGAGTGATCGGGGTTTCGCTGGCGGGGGTGTTGATGCCGCCGATGTTGAAGCCGGCCTGGGCTAGCTGGGACTTGAAGTAGTTGGTGTTGTCCCAGAGGCGCTCTATGCGGTCGGGTTCAGATTCCAGGATGTCGAAGGCGGCGATGCAGGTGGCGGCGACGGAGGGTGGGTGCGAGGTGGAGAAGAGAAACGGGCGTGCGCGGTGGTAGAGGAAGTCGATGAGGTCGCGGGAGCCGCAGACGTAGCCTCCGAGGGCTCCGATGGCTTTGGAGAGGGTTCCGACCTGGATGTCGACCTTGCCGTGTGCGTTGAAGTGGTCAACGGATCCTCGGCCATTGCGTCCGAGGACGCCGGAGGCGTGGGCGTCGTCGACCATCATGATGGCTCCGTACCTTTCTGCGAGCGCGGCGAGTTCCGCGACGGGGCCTATGTCTCCGTCCATGGAAAAGACACCGTCTGTGATGATGAGCTTCTTGCCGGGGTCGGACTGGATCTCTTTGAGGATTTCTTCGCAGTGGGCGACATCTTTGTGGCGGAAGACTTTGATTTTGGCGCGGGAGAGGCGGGCTCCGTCGATGATGGAGGCGTGGTTGAGCTCGTCGGAGAGGATGAAGTCTTCTTTGCCGAGAATGGAGCTGACGGTTCCGGCGTTGGCGGTGAAGCCGGACTGGAAGACGACGCAGGCTTCTACGTTTTTGAAGGCGGCGATTTTTTCTTCAAGCTCCATGTGGATGCGCATGGTGCCGGCGATGGTTCTTACCGCGCCTGAGCCTACGCCGTGTTTGCGGATTGCTTCGATGGCGGCTTCCGCGAGCTTGGGGTGATTGCAGAGGCCGAGATAGTTGTTGCTTGCGAGGTTGATGACCTTGCGTCCGTCGTAGGTGCAGACGGGGCCCTGGATGTCTTCGAGCTCGCGCAGGCGGAAGTAGGTTCCGGCGGCCTTGAGGTCTTCGAGCTGGGCGGTGAGATGGGCGAGTTGGGGGCGGGTCTGGCTGCTGCTTGGGGTGACGGTTGGGGCGGCGGCGCTCATAGAGGAGATCGTAAATGTTTTTGGCGGGAGGGGCGTTCTGAGACAAAGCTGCCTTCGATCTTATGGCCAGTCTCAGGAACTTTCAGGAGCGCACGATGGTGGATTTGAAGTCGGCGAAACGGGGATCTTGTGATTGCGGCGCAGAGCGTGATATCCGGCTGGCGGATGATCTGGTGTTGCAGCCGATGTCGTTGCGGTCTGACGGGCCGAAATGCAGGGATGCTATTTTGGCGGGCCGCCGGGTGGCAGCTGCGGTACCGCGACGTTGTGGAATGCCGCAATGGACCAGCTTCCTTTTTCCCTGGTCATGACTTCTAGAAGCTTCACGTGCATCGTTCCATCGTCATTTGCTTTCAGGCCAGGCGGCATGCGGAGCGCGCCGCTTAGAACGCCGTCTATATCAACCAATGCCACGTCCGGGCGCAGAAAGGTGATCTTTGAGACGGTGAAGACGTTGTGACTTCCTTTGTAGATGGTGCTGAAGATGCCGGCATGCTGCGCGATGAAGGCCTTGCGGCCGTAGAGCTGCTGGCCTATGACGTTGGTGAAGTCACCGTTCTCTGCGTAGTGGGCTCCGAAGGCCTCGGCGTCCCCGCGATTCCATGCGTCTCCCTCGCTTTGAACGATCGCACGAATTTTGGCCTCCTCCTCGCTGGAGGTTTGAGCGAGGACTGGGACGGCTGACGAAAGGAAGACGGCTGCCATAAGCAGTCGTTGACGTGCTGGGCGCATCTCTGAACCTCACGAGAAGATGGGTTGGCTGCAGGATAGGTTAGGGCTTCCGTATGGGATCGTCCAGACAATTCACTGGATCATGATGCAATCCTGTTCGGCTGGAGCGAGAGGGTGGTGTGCTGGACGGCGCGACCAAGCCGGAGTTGTGTCAGAAATAAGGTCACTACAGCGGCGAGAACGAGCAACCGCAGATCCCTTCGGGATGAAAGCAAAAGAGCACGGCAACAGCAACGGCAATGGCAGCAGCAAGGACAAGCAACCGCAGGTCCTTGCGGGATGACAACAATACCGGACAAGAGGAAGCTCGGTTCAGGTGGATGGGTGGGCGAGGTGGGTGGCGAGGAGGGATGTGGCCTGGGCTTGGATTTCGGGGTCGTCGCCGGTGCCTTGGAGCCAGTGGGTGGGGTTTTGTTCGGCGTCGCGGCGGAACCAGGTGAGCTGGCGCTTGGCGTAGTTGCGGTGGCCTTGCTGGGCCTGGGTGACGGCGGCTTCCAGCGTCAGTGTTCCGTTCAGCACGGCGGCGGCCTGGGAATAGCCCAAGGACGTGAAGGGGCGGCATTCGGGGCCGAAGCGGGCGATGAGGGTGCGGGTTTCTTCGACGAGGCCGTTATGGAACATGGCGGCGGCGCGGTGATTGATGCGGTGGTAGAGCTCGGCGCGCGGGGGATTGAGGCCTAGGCGGAGGATGCGGAAGCCGGTGAGGGGGTCGCGGGGGTGATTGGCCCATTGTTCCGTGATGGGCGTGCGGGCTGCCTGGCGGGTGGAGGGCAGGGAGACTTCGATGGCTCGGATGAGCTTGGGAGCGTCGTTGGGGTGGATGAGTTGGGCGGCTTTGGGGTCCAGGCGGGCGAGGGTTCGGTGGAGATTGCCAGGGCCGCGGGTGGCGGCGCGGTTGCGGAGGAGTTGGCGGAGGGGTTGGTTGGCCTGGGGGGCGGGGAAGAGGCCATCGGTGAGGGCGCGGAGGTAGAGGCCGGTGCCTCCGGCGACGATGGGGAGGACGTTGCGCGAGGCGATGCCGGTGAGGGACTCGCGGGCGTGGCGGGCGTAGTCTCCGGCGGTGCAGGGATGGGTGGGGTCGTAGAGGTCGAGGCCGTGGTGGGGGACGAGGGCTCGCTCGGTGAGGGTGGGCTTGGCGGTGCCGAGCTCCATGTGGCGGTAGACGGCGACCGAGTCGCAGGAGAGGATCTCGCCGGAGAAGCGATGGGCGAGGGCGAGGGAGAGGGCGGTTTTGCCGGAGGCGGTGGCGCCGAACAGGATGATGAGGGGGCGCATGGAGGCAAGTGGTCAGGGATCAGGGGTCAGGGTACAGGGATCAGGGATCAGGGGACTGTGGTCAGGGATGGTTTAGGGGCGCCACCAGTTGGGGTGGAAGAGGATGGCGGGGTGGTCGCGGAGGATGGTTAAGAGGAGGGCTGCGGCGGCCAGGAGGAGAAGGCCTCGGAGCTGGCGGCGGCGCTCCTGATCTTCTGGCGTGAGGGGCATGCGCTACTCGGCTCCGCGGCGGTATTGCTTGATGATGAACTGGATGCGGAGGTCGAGCTGCTGGCCTTTGAAGTCAGCGGGCAGTGGCGGGTACTGGCCCACGCCCTTGATGCCTCCCCAAGCGGCGCGGTTGATGGCGTCGTCGTGGGTGGAGTCGTCCAGGTGCATGTAGCTGAGGGTGCCGTCCTTCTGGATGGTGAAGCGGATGAGGGTGGTGCCTTCTTTACTGAGCGGGGGGCGGGTCTCCTCGGGGATGAGCGGGATCCAGGAGGCGCGAACCATCTGGAGGAGGCGCTTGATGTAGGGGCCGAAGTCGACGCCCTGAGTGTCCGAGAGGATCTCGGCTCCGGAGCTCATGCCGGGGTGCTTGGCGGTGGCGTCGGTGCCCTCTGCGGCGGTGGCGTTGCTGCCGCGGGCGTTGGCGGCATCGCGCGCTGCCTGGGCGATCTCATCGCCGGCGGACTGCTGGCCCCCGAAGTTGGGACGGGAGAATGGGTTGGGCTTGGGGGCGTCGGGAATGGTTTGGTTGGGTTTTGGGCGGGGCTGCGGAGGCTGGGGCGTCGGGGTGGGGGCTGGCGTCGGGATGGAAGGTGGAGGGGTGGCTTTGGCGACTTGGGGCGGAGTTTGCGGCTGCGGGGTCGCGGGAAGCGGCTTGGGGGCTGGCACGGCTTTGGGCGGCGGCGGGGCCTGGGCGCGGGGGGCGGGCTGCTCGAGGATCTTTTGTTGCGGGGTGGGTGCGGGGGGTGGGGTGCGGGGGCGCGGTGTGGATTTGGGGAGGACTTTCGCGAGATCGCTGGGGACGTCGAGCGTTGTGAGCTCGTGTTTGTCCTCTTTTTGGGTGATGGGGACGACTTGCGGGGTGTGCCAGAGGACGCGGGGGCCGTAGAGGAGGAACCAGCCGACGACGCAGTAGAAGAGCAGCGAAATGTAGATGGACTCACGGAAGCGGGAGCGCGAGCGGTCATCGTCGAGGGTATCGAGGAGGTGGACGAGTTCGGAGTGGTCGAGCTCGCCGAAGCGGCCCGCAGGAACCCTTTGCTTGGCCGGCGGAGGGGTGGCGGGCGCCGGGTTGGGTGGGGTTTCTAGGGTGGGCATCGGTTCTTCTGTCTGACGTGCGGCAGCTTGGATTAGTTTATTGGATTTGGGCAATCAGTGTTGGCCCGAAGGTTCGGCGGGATGCATCGGAAGTAGACTGGAGCAGCATGGCGCGATTCGATGGAGAGCAGCGGGCGGTGGTGGTGACGGTGAGCGATCGCTGCTCGGCGGGCATGCAGGAGGATGTGTCCGGGCCGGCGGTGGCGAAGATGCTGGCCGACGCGGGGATGGAGGATGTGGTGCGGGTCACGCTGCCGGATGAAATGGGCGAGATCGCTCATGCACTGCGGCATCATGCGGCCGAGGCGGATTTGATTGTGACGACGGGAGGGACGGGTTTGGCGCCGCGGGATGTGACGCCGGAGGCGACGCGGCTGGTATGCGACCGGCTGGTGGATGGGCTGGCGGAACGGATGCGGGCGGTGGGGCTGAGCGAGACGAGTATGGCTCCGCTGAGCCGGGGGGTTTGTGGGTGTTTGGGGCGGACTCTGGTGGTGAATTTGCCGGGGAGTCCGGCGGGGGCCAGGACGAGCTTGCGGGCGATTCTGGGAATTCTGCCGCATGCGCTGTCGTTGCTGGCGGGGCGAACGAGTCATGAGGGTGCTGCTCACGAGGATCAAGGAGCGGGCGCTTGAACGCTTTGGCGATGGCGCTGGCGGGGATTCCGTGGCGGAAGATCGGCGGGTGGCTGGTCAAGGCGAAGTTCTGGCTGGTGGCGGCGCTGAAGCCGTTCGGGGTGTTCGGGATCTTTGGGCTGGCGATCATCGATTCTTCATCGATGCCTCTTCCGTTTTTGGATCCGCTGGTGGTGAGTTATGGGGCGGCGGATCATGGGAAGGCCTTTCTTTATTGTGTAATGGCTGCGGTGGGTTCGGCGGTGGGAAGTATGGTGCCTTACTACCTGGGGCGTGCGGGTGGGGAGTTGTTTTTGTTAAAGCGGATCAATCGGGAGCGGTATGAGCGGCTGCGCGACCGGTTTGAGAAGCAGGAGTTCCTGGCGATTATGCTGCCGGCGATGTGTCCTCCGCCGATGCCGGTGAAGCTGTTTGAACTGGCGGCTGGAGTCTTTGAGATGCGGCCGGTTTCTTATTTCCTGGCAATTGCTACGGGGAAGTTTGTGCGGTTTCTGGTCGAGTCGATCCTTGTAATTGTGTATGGGCCGGCGATCCTGGAGACGGCGCTGCGGATGCTGCATCGTCATCTGGGCGGGGTGCTGGGAGTGGTGGGGATTGTTGGGGTAGGGATTGTTGTGTATGTCCTGCGGGGGATCTTCGACCGGCGGAAAGGGATTGTGCTTCCGGTGGAGGAGGACCGTGCGGTGGAGATTGGGCCGGGAGATGCGCTGTAAGAGCAGTGGTAAGTGATGAGTGGACAGTGATCAGTCTTTGGGAAGCTGCTGTCTCGTTTTGGGATGTGGGCTAAAGAAATCCTGGTCAGACGGAGTTGGGTGGGCGGTGGATTGAGTTTGGACCCTTAGACTGACGAGGCTTCCTTTGTGAGCTGCGGCTTGTGTGGGCAATGGATGGACGCTAACGGTTTCGCCCTGACAAGCGAAAAGCCCGGGCGGACACCCGGGCTCATTTCTTACAAAGGAGGTTGCGTATGGACTACAACAGGTCCTGGTTGCGCATCGAGATTGTGATCGATTGGAAGCTTTTCCTTTCGATCACGCTTGGTGCGGTGATTCGGCACTTGCTGATCTAGCGCATCAACAACCCGGAACAGGAACCAGACCTGTTCCGGTCAACTTCAGTATCTATCGGCCGGGTGAGAAAGGGCAAGAGGGGTTTAGCGCTGGAGCTTGCCGCTCATGCGGGTCTCGACCTCGCGCTGACCTTCGGGGGCGCTCATGTCGAGTGAGACGGTGCCGGAGAGGGGGGAGTGGGTGCGGCCTTTGAGGACGAGGGTGTCGTAGAGGAAGCGGGCGTCGGAGAAGGTGACGACGGAGAGCGGGTGGTTAGGGTCCGTGGTGTCTTGGGCTTGGGTGAGGACGGGGTATTGGGACCAGTCGAGGTAGATGCGGCCTAGCTCGGTGCGCTTGGCAGCAAGGATGGGGAGGGTGGCGGCGGGTTTGTAGAGGGTGTCCTCTGGCGGTGTGGGGGCGAACTGGCCGGTGCGGGTGTCGATGGTGGCGAGTTGATAGGCGGCGGGGGTGTCCAGAACTAAGTGCCAGGTGAAAGGGTCGATGGGGGATGGGCTGGCAAAGATGCGGGTTGCGGGCTCTGAGTTTGCGGGCAGGGGTGAGGCTTGGGCGGCGAGGTGGATGGCTTTGGCGTGCTCGCCTGCGCGGAAGATCCAGAGGGCGATGATTCCGAGGAGAGAGACGATGGCCCAGCCGCGGCCGGGGAAGAGCGGCTTGCGCTCGCCGACCTCTGCGTTGATGAGGCCGAAGAGGAGTGGGGCTATGAAGGCGAGGAGCAGGAACAGGAAGAGGACGGGTTCGAAGATGAAGACGAAGGAGCCGGCGTACCAGCGGGGGTTGAAGGGAAAGAAGGGGCGGAGACCGTAGTTGTTGGTCCAGTCGAGAAAGAGATGGGAGAGGAGGGCCAGGAGGGTGAAAGCAAAGAGCAGCGGCCAGTGTGGCGGGGCTTTGGTGAGGGGGCGTTTGCGGAGGCGGTAATAAGCGTAGAAGCCGAGGGTGAGGAGCGCGGCTTCGAACGGGATGCCGAGGAAGGTGTGAGTGATGCCGCGATGGTGCTCGAAGCCGGTGAGCGGGCCTCGGGCGGACCAGAGGGTGTCGATGTCGGGGAACTCGGCTGCGATGGCCATGGCGGCGGTGGCGTAGGCGGCGCGGCGATTGAGGCCGGTGCGGGCGAGGACCGCGCCGGTAAGAATGTGAGTGACTGGCTCCATTGAGGCAAGTATAGGTGTCCTGCCGGACGGGCCGACTGCGCTTCGGGCGGGTACGTAGTACCGTTATCTGGTCGAGCCGCTCCAAGCGGCTGGGGTCCGGACTATGTCCGGCTTGGGCGTGGGTTTATGCGGGCTGCCAGCCGCTTGGGGTGTTGAGGTAACGCTGCTGCGGGCCGGGCTGGAAGCTCGCGCCGGAATGCTCCATTTGCTGGATGCAGATGGCTTGGGGCTCGAGGCGAATGAGGTTCCAGGCGTTGGGCTCGCCGCGGGTGCGGGTGGAGATGGCGGTGCCGGCCTGCGCGACGATGGCGCTCCAGCCTGTGATGGGGTAGCGGGCGGAGGTGGTGAGGGAGTGGCCGGAGTGCAGGTGGCCGGAGAGGAAGAGGTCTACGCCGCAGCGGGCGAAGGCTTGCATGGCCATGGGGGCTCGGCCGGTGAGAGGGTGTTTGAGGTCTTCCGCGGGAAGGTCCAAGGGATGATGCGTGACGATGATGCGGATGGCTCCGGTGGGAGCGGAGTCTAGCTGCTGACAGGCGGTGCGGACCTGGCTTGGATTGATGCGACCTTCTTTGCGGACGAGGCGGCGAACGGTGTCGATGCCGGAGATGGAGACCTCTGGCAGGTTGATGTTCGGTTGGAGGTCTGGGGTGATGAAGCGGCGATAGCGGCGAAGGGGGTGGGCAAGGCGCTCGACGAGATTGGTAGCGGAGACGTCATGGTTGCCGGGGACGACGATGCGGGGGACCTTGGGGAGCTGGTGGAGCAAGGCGGCGGCGGCACGGAACTGACGTTTCTTGGCGCGTTGGGTGAGGTCGCCGGAGATGGCGATGAGGTCTAGGGAGACTTCGTGCAGGGAGCGCAAGAGTGCTTGAACGAGTCTGGGGTCTTCGCGGCCGAAGTGGAGGTCCGAGATGTGGGCTAGGGTCTTCAAGGACAGTGAGGGTGCAGTGATGAAACAGTGATGGAGCGGTGATGAGGCGGTTATGCGTCTCGGGTGAAAACGCTCAGGGCTGCGGGGAGGGTGCGGAAGTGAAGCGGGCCGAAGAGGCGGATGACCTCGCCGTCCAGTGAGATGCGAAGGCGGCGGCCGGGGAGGTGGACGGTGAAGCTGGGGATGAGGAGCTCTTCGTACTCGGGATCCTGCTTGAGAAGGCCGAAGAGGGCAGCCAGGGTCATGCGGAGGACGCCGGCGCGGGAGACGCCGGGGGCGAGATAAAGGGCCAGGGTGCCACGGTCGAGGTGGTCGCGATGGCCGAGTCGCAGGCCGTCAAGGCAGCACTCGTTGTTGCCGACGAAGAGGAAGGGGGTGGTGCAGGTGCGGTTTTGGCCTTTGAGGGTAAGGTCCAGGCTGAGGCGGCGGAAGCGAACGAAGGCGCGCATGGAGGCTAAGACGAGCGCGGTCCATCGGGTGCGACCGGAGGTTTGCTGGCGGTTGCGGTCAAGAACCATCGCCGGATACGCGCCAAGGGAGGCGTTGTTGACGAAGACGCGTCCGTTGACCTGGGCTGCGTCCATCAGGCGGGTGTTCCCGGTAAGGATCACCCTGGCAGCACTATCGAGATCGAGCGGCAGGCCCAAGTCCCTGGCGAAGTGGTTCATGGTGCCACACGGAAGGACACCCATCGGCCTTCCGGTGTGGATGACGACGTTGGCGATGGCGTTGACGGTGCCGTCGCCTCCAGCGGCTATCCATGCCACGTGCGGCGCATCCTGAGCGGCGAGGCGCCGGAGATCTTCTGCGCCGGTAAGCCGAGTGATCGTGCATGTGGGGAGCAGCGCACGGATCCGATGTTCGCTGAAGTCACGGCTTCCAGATCTAGCGTTCAGAAGGACGCGAATCATGTTGAATTTGACTTTACCTTCCCGCGAGATACGGGGAAACCGAAGATCCCCGCATCAGACCCTGAAGAACGCAAGTGAGGTGCCTGTGTCATTTGGTTTAAGCCGCAAGAAGCATGACGGGAAGGACGAGGCTGCCCAACCCATGGGGCAGAAGCACCTGGCGCGGCCGTCGGCTGAGGAGATCTACAAGCAGGTGGCGACGAACGCCCGGCAGGAGTTGAAGCGATCCAGCCTGTCACTGGGCATTTCCGGCTTTGGCGGCGGCGCGTTCATGGGACTCTCGGCGCTGGGCACGGCGCTTGCGCTTTCGCTGCTTGGCACGGGCGAGCGGGCGCAGTTGATCTCGCGCATGTTCTATCCGATCGGCTTTATTGTCGTCATCATCGGACGTTCGCAGCTGTTTACCGAAAACACGCTTTATCCGGTGGCGCTGGTGCTGGCGGAGAAGAAGCATTTCTGGAATACGCTGCGGTTGTGGTCCGTGGTGCTTCCTTCAAACGTTGCAGGGGCGTTTGCTTTTGCGATGCTGGCGGCACTTACCCCTGCGCTGAACCCGCATGTGCTCGAGGCACTGTCGCAACTGGGGCTCGATGCGGCTCGTAACCCGGTGGGGACGGTGTTCTGGTCCGGTGTGATGGGCGGGTGGATTATCGCGCTGGCGGCCTGGCTGGTGTCCGGGTCGCACTCGATTACGGGGTCCGTGATGGTGATCTGGGTGCTGACGTTCGTGGTGGGGCTGGGGAACTTTGCCCACTGCATTGCGACCTCGGGTGAGGTGTTCATCTCCATCCTGACGCATCATGCGGCGTGGCGCGTGTACCCGCACTGGTTTTTTCCGGCGGTAAGCGGGAACATCTGCGGCGGGGTGCTGATGGTCACGATCCTGGAGTATGGGCAGGTGATTGTGGGGGAAGATGCGAAGAATGGGGAGCCGGTGGAAGAGGGTGCGGTGGATGAAAGGGGGCAGGGACCGGGGCAGGGAGCGGACGATCTCCGGATTACTCCGGTGGCGTGAGAGTACTTTCACCCATATCCTGTGCAAGGCTTTAGGGACGGCCTTTAATGGAAAAGTCTAAAACTTGAAAACGGAGTACCCCCCGCAGAAGTTTCGCTTAATGGTTGATCTCCCGGCCAGGGCCGAGATACCTGTGGAAAGTAAAATCTCTGTTGTCTCGGCTCGCGTCTTATGATTACCGCTGTATCCCAACAAGGCCAAACAGAGGGGGCACGGCTAGAGTTTGAGGGACCGCGAGCCGATAGAAGGAATGATCGGAGAGGCATTCCGTGAGATCGGAATTCTCATTTTGTCTTTGACATCCTGGACAAAGTAATAGCAGGGAACATCACAGGATGGTGGACTGTAACAGCAATAGCAGTCAGCGCGGGTTTCTTCTACGCCGGCTGCTACATCGAAAGGAGGCGACCCATTGGCTGAGTACACGTCTTTAGCGCTCGGAAGCGTGACAGGTCTGATCGCCTTTGCCTCCACAATTGTTTATATGCGACACAAGGCGAATGCGGCGAAAGAGCACAACAAGCAGGAAGAGCTTCCGTTTCCAAAATCTGAGGAACATCGACCCGAACTCGTAGGGGGCCGCTAAAATCGAAGGCCGCTCACACAGAGCGGCCTTTCTCTTGGGAAGTTCACTTTTCACGGCATAACCGTTTACTCCGAGCCCTGCGCTTGCTGGACGGGGGAGACGGCTGGTTTGACGTAGATGTCGAGCCAGCGGTTCATCTCCCAGAGCATGTGCTGGAGAGATTCGTGGGCTCCGTAGTGGTGGGGTTCGAGGGGAAGGAAGACGAGGCGGACGGTGGCTCCCTGGCCTTTGAGGGCGGCGTAGAAGCGTTCGCTCTGGATGGGGTAGGTGCCGGTGTTGTCGTCGGCTTCGCCATGGATGAGGAGGATGGGGGTCTTGATCTTGTCTGCGAAGGAGAACGGGCTCATGTCGAAGTAGACCTTGGGGTCCTGCCAGTAGGTGCGTTCTTCGTTCTGGAAGCCGTAGGGGGTGAGCGAGCGGTTGTAGGCTCCGGAGCGGGCGATTCCGGCGCGGAAGATGTTGGTGTGGGCGAGCAGGTTGGCGGTCATGAAGGCGCCGTAGCTGTGGCCCATGACGCCGACGCGCTTGGGGTCGACGATGCCGAGGGAGACGCCGTAGTCGACGGCGGCCTTGGCTCCGGCGACGAGCTGGTCGACGTAGGTGTCGTTGGGCTCCTGCTTGCCTTCGCCGATGATGGGAATGGCGGCGTTTTCAAGGACGGCGTAGCCGGTCTGGGTGAAGTAGACGGCGGAGCCTCCCCAGCCGAAGGTGGGGAAGCGGAAGGGGGAGCCGGAGACCTGGCTGGCGGCGGCGCGGGTCTTGAACTCGGCCGGGTAGGCTTCCATGAGGGTTGGAAGCGGGCCCTGGGACTTGTCGTAGCCGTAGGGGGTCCAGAGGGTTGCGGTAAGGTCTACTCCGTCGGCGCGTTTGTACTTGAGGAGCTGGTGGGAGGGCATCTTGATGCCTTCATAGGGGGACGGGAAGTGAGTGACGGGGGTTTGGGCGGCGTCGCCGTTGGCGCCGATGAGGGATGCGGTGAAGTAGTTGGGGGACTCGGTCTGGGACTCGCGGCGGATGAGGACTTTTTCGTCGGAGAGGATGGCGATGGGGTCGCAGTAGAAGGGCGCGCCGGAGTGAAAGAGCAGGCCCTCCTTGCCGCCGGTGATGGGGATGGTGGCGACGAAGGGCATGTCGCCTTCAGGGGATGCGCCCTGCGAGAAGAAGTAGATGTCCTTGCCGTCGGCGGTGAGTTTCAGGACGGGGTGGCCGGAGGCATTGGGCTCGGTGACGGGACGGCCAGGGGCGTGATAGCGGTCTTGCGAGGAGCCTGCGTAGATGGTGGTGGTTTTGCCGGGGGTTGAAGGGTCGAAGGCGATCATGGCGGTGCGGCGGTCGGAGAAGCGGTTTTCGGTGACGATGGCGAGGTGTTCGTTGCCCCACTCGATGCCGCGGGATTCGCCGAAGCCGCGGCCGGCTACGCGCATGGTGGTTTCGAGCAGCACGGTCCCCGCGCCTTCAAACGGCGCGTTCAAGGAATAGATGCGGTCGGTGATGGTGTCGGCGGGGGCGTTCTTCTTGGGGATGCCTCCGTCAGCGGCCTGGACGTAGACGAGGGTGGCGGGGACGTCGGAGCGCCACTGGTAGTCGCGCGGACCGGCTTCGACGGCGTCGCGGGAGATGGGGAGGGTGTCGACGAGGGGGCGGTCTGAGAGCTCTTTGACGGCTCCGGTTCTGAGGGTGACGATTCCGGTCTTGAGGGGGAAGCGCTGGGCGGGAACGGTGTAGCTGAAGGGGCGATGAAGCTGGGCGACGAGGGCGTACTTGCCGTCGGGCGAGGCGCTGGGGGAATCGAGCAGGCCTTTCACGGGGAGCGGCTTGACGGGGCCGATGAGGGGGACGATGGCGAGCTGGGAGGAGGCGTAGTACTCGAAGATGTCCGCCTGGGCGGGGGTTTGGATCATGTCTTCGAAGGTGGGGGCGGGGGTGGCCTTGCCGAGGTTTTCCGAGATGTCCGGGCCTACCGGGATCTCGCTTTCCCTGGGTGCGGGACCGCGGCCGGTGGGGACGATCTTGCAGAGGAGGGACGTGCTGTCCGGGAGCCAGACGCAGGGGCGGCCGAGGACGGAGTTGAGGTGGACGAGGCCGACGCGGTGGGCGTGCGCGGTGGCTACATCGATGACGAAGAGCTCGAGACCGGGGGACGGGGCGGCGTCTACTCGCTGGACGAAGGCGATGTGTTTGGAGTCGGGGGACCACATTGCGTTGGTGAACTTGGGCGCGGAGGGCAGGCCGGTGACGGGCCTGGCTGGGCCTCCGGCGATGGTTTGCAGGCTGAAGGAGGTGGCGGAGGGGTCTACGCTGGGGCTGCTGGTGCGGGGGTTGAAGCGCAGGCCGGCGAGGCGGTAACGGGGCTGGGCTACGTCGGCGATGGTGGGGAAGGTGGCGGGCTGCTCGATGAGGAGCGTGGCGCGGTTGGGGGAGAGGGTGGCGAGCGGAGTGCGCGGGGCGTCAAGCAGCTGCTCAATGGGCGCGGGAGGCTTCTGGTAGGTGCTGGGGGTTTGCGCGAGGAACGCGGTGGAGGCCAGAAGGAGAGATGCTGCTGCCGCTGCTTGAAAACGAAGGGTCATCCGTTGCCGCCTGAGAAGAAGTGAGTTGTGCGCTTGCTGAGAGCTTACCGCAACGGGGGGATTTTGCCTTGCTGAGAAGGCGGGTGAAAGTACAAGCTGAATACAGCAAGGGCTGAGTCATGGTGGACGGACTGGTGTGGTGGTAAGTCTCGGGTGTTCGCGATCAGGGGGTTGCGGGAGGCGTTGGGAGCAGGTGGACGCCCTGCTTCCAGCGGTCGATGATGGCGTGCGTCGCGGGCCAATGTTCCAGCGGATTCGCGGAGAGGACGAGAAAGCTGGCTTCGAAGCCGGGTTTGAGCTCGGCAATCTTGCGGTGGGGGAAGATGGTTTGCGGGGTTTGAATCGACCACATGCGGAGCATGTCGAGGTTAGTCCAGAGATTGAGGGACTGGAGGTAGTCGGCTTCGTGGAGGGCGTCCTGGCCGTAGTGGTCGGAGCCGATGAGGATGGGGATGCCGGCGGCTTTGAGGCGGCGGAGGTTGTCGGTTTGCGAGGCTTTGCGGGCGGCGAGGTCGGCGGCTGAGGTGTGTTCGTCGACGTCGATGCCAGCGGTGGCCTGGATGCGGACGTGGTTGCGGGCGGCGAGGGCGATGTCGGAGTCGGCGAGGTTAAATCGGGCGGGGTCGTCGGCGGCGTTCATGCCGTAACCCGGCAGGTGGCCGAGTTCGTCGACGCCGGCGGTGAGGGCGACGTGGACGTCGTGGGCGGTGTCGACGTGGGCGGCGACTTTGAGGTGGGCGGCGTGGGCCTTTTGGACGATGAGCGGGACGAGGGTGGGGTCGATGCCCTTCCAGAGCTCGTTCGGCGGCGGGATTGGGCCTGCGGGGTTCCAGGGGTTGAAGCGCTCACTGTCAACGAGGTAGACCTTGATGAGATCGGGTTTGGCGGTGAGGATTTTGGGCCATGCGGCTTCGACGTCGGCGGGGGTGGCTAGCTCCCAGTAGGCTTCGCCCTCACGCTTGTGGCCGTTGAGGACGAGGGTGCGCTGGGCGTCGGTGGCGGGATAGTAGAAGCCGTTGGCGAGGGACTCGTAGACCTCTTTGGGGTGGCCGTTGATGCCGGTGAGTCCGCCGTGGGCGTAGGTGACGTCGACCGTAGTGGGAGTGTTGACGAGGTGGGCGGCGAGGATTTCCTGTGCGCCGGTGGTGGTGTCGGTCATGCCCTGCGCGTAGAAGATGCCGTCGCGAAGATATTGTGCGGTGAGAGCCGCCAGGCCGCGGGTTCCGTCGAAGTTGTGCTCGTGGGCGTCGCCGTAGGGTGGGACGACGAAGCCGCCGTGGAGGTCGACGGTCTGGTAGATGCGGCGTTCGGAAGGATGGTGGGTGAGGATGGGGCCTTCGGCGTAGAAGTCGGTGTCCACGAAGCGGGTTCCGTCGAACCAGTGGCCGTGGATGAAGTGGGTGACGGTTTGCTGTGCATGCAAGGGGATGGGGTTGAGGCTGAGCAGTGCAAGGAAAACTAGATCGCGGGGACTCATGGGGATGAGGGTAACAGGGCGCTAAATTAGATCAGAGACAACGGCAACGTCAACGGCAACGGCAAGGGCCAATACAGGGGTCCTTCCCTTCGCTGCGCTCCGCGTCAGGATGACGTGCTGTGAGGGTGGGTGCGGAGAGGGCAAGAGCAACGGCAGCGGCTCTCCGGCTGTATTTAGCAACTTCAGGTCGATCCCGATAAACTATTGGCAGCATGGTCCTTCCTTTTGTCCGCGAGATCCTCGCCGACCTCAAGCTTTCTGATTCGTTCGATCGCGTACGGCGCCACCTTGCCTCCGGGCAGGGGCGGCGGCGGATTGCGGGGCTTACGTTTACGGCCCGGGCGCTGTATCTGCCGCTGTTTGCGGGGGCTAGCGAGGCTCCGGCGCTGATCCTCGTCGCGGACAATAAGGCGGCCGAGGCGCTGCAGCAGGCGATGCTGGCGACGTGCGAGCTGACGGGGGCGCTCGATGCAAAGGCGATTGTGCGGCTGCCGGCGCATGATGTGCTGCCGTTTGAGAATCTTTCGCCGCATCCGGAGATCCAGGAGACGCGGGCGGCTACGCTTTGGAAGATCGCCAGCAAGAGCGTGAAGGTCATTATTGCGCCGGTGGAGGCGTGCTGTCTGAAGCTGTTTCACTCGGACTTTTACGCGGCGCTGGCGTTGCGGCTGAAGGTGGGCGAGGAGTATCTGCCGGAGATGCTGGTGGAGCATCTTTTGTCCGTTGGGTACAGCAAGGTGGATGTGGTGGAGATGCCGGGGCAGTTGGCGCTGCGTGGCGGGATTTTGGATGTGTATTCGCCGGAGATGGACCGGCCGGTGCGGATCGATTTTTTTGGGGATGAGATTGAGTCAATCCGGCGGTTCGATCCGGAGACGCAGCGGAGCCAGAGCTCGCTGGATACGGCTCTGCTGCTGCCGTTGACTGAAATACCTATCGATGAGAAGGTGCTGGAGGCGATCAACGCGCGGCTGACGCGGAGTGGGTCTTTGGCGGCGGCGCAGGTGGAGGGTGGCGAAAGGCCGGCAGAGCTGCAGACGCATCTTGCGACTCGAACGGGCGAGGCTACGGTGTTTCCGGGGTGGGAGTTTTTTGCGCCGGTGGCCGGGGCCAGCAAGACGCTGCTCGACTTGTTGGGGCCGGGGACGCGGGTGTTTGTGGAAGAGCCGGCGATGATCAAGAATCAGGGGGAGCGCTGGTGGGACAAGGTAGAGCAGAGGCATGAGCGTTCGGGGATTGGGAACCTGATCCGGCCGGAGGATATCTATGTTTCGCCGTGGGAGCTGGATGACCGGCTGCGCGGGTTTTGTGGAGCAGAGCTGGATCAATTGGGCGCAGTGGATGTGCTGGACGCGGATCGCAGTGATCTGAGCGAGGTGGAGTTTCATACGCGGCCTACGATGCGGTTTCATGGGTCGGTACCGGCGCTGATCGATCAGTTGAAGACGTTGACGGGGCCTAGCTCCGGAGGGGATAACCGGATTTTGCTCGCGGTGCCCAACCAGGGCGAGGTGGAGCGGCTGGCGGGGCTGTTGCAGGAGTATGGAGTGCCGTATCGGCTGGGCTCGCGGAATATGAATGCGGGGTCGGAGACGATTTACTCGGAGTCCAGTTATCTTGCGGGGTCAGTGGCGACGCCGGTGATTGTGCAGGCGGCGATCGCGAACGGGGTACAGGTGCTCGATCTTGCCAAAGCGACCGCGCGGCAGATTATTTTATTCGGCGCGAATGACCTGACGGATGAGGCGGATGTGACGGCTCGTCCGGTGACGCGGCGCAGTAAGACTTCGGCGTTTATCTCGGACTTCCGGGATTTGGCAGTTGGGGATTACGTGGTGCACGTGGAGCATGGGATCGCGCAGTACTGCGGGCTGCGAGTGCTCGATGAGGATCAGGATAATCCTCTGGAGTTGATGATCCTGGAGTTTGCCGAAGGGGCGAAGCTGTATGTGCCGCTGACGCGGCTGGATCTGATCTCGAAGTATCGGTCGACCGAGACTGGGCCTGCGCCGGTGCTGAATAAGCTGGGCAATCCGGCCTGGCAGAAGACCAAGGCCCGGGTGAAGAAGGCCATGGCGGATATGGCCGCCGAGCTCTTGAAGCTGTATGCCCAACGCAAGGCGGCAGAAGGCACGGCGTTCAGCCCGGACAACAATCTGCAGCGTGAGTTTGAGGATGCGTTCGCGTTTACCGAGACGGACGACCAGCTTTCGGCGATTGCCGATATCAAGCGGGATATGGAGTCGACGCAGCCAATGGATCGTTTGCTTTGCGGCGACGTGGGGTATGGCAAGACCGAGGTAGCGATGCGCGCGGCGTTCAAGGCGGTGCAGGACTCGCGGCAGGTGGCGGTGCTGACGCCAACGACGGTGCTGAGCTTTCAGCACTATGAGAGCTTCAAGAAGCGGTTTGCAAACTTCCCGGTAAAGGTGGAGATGCTCTCGCGGTTTCGTACAGCGAAGGAGAAGACGGCGATCGTCGAAGAGGCGGAGCAGGGAAAGATCGATATTCTGATTGGCACGCATGCGATCCTGGCGCAGAAGCTGAAGTTCCAGGATCTGGGTCTGCTGATTGTGGATGAGGAGCAGCGGTTTGGGGTGCGGCATAAGGAGCGTTTGAAGCAGATGCGGGCGGCGATCGATGTGCTGGCGATGAGTGCGACGCCGATTCCGCGGACGCTGCATATGTCGCTAATGGGGCTGCGGGATATGAGTGTGATCGAAACGCCGCCGAAGGATCGCATGGCGATCCAAACGATTGTGGCGAAGTATGACGAGAAGCTGATCCGCACCGCGGTGGAGATGGAGCTGGAGCGTGGCGGACAGGTCTACTTCGTTAACAATCGGGTGGAGAATATCTATGAGCTGGCTTCGTTGATTCGGGAGCTGGTGCCTTCCGCCCGGGTGGTGGTGGGGCACGGGCAGCTGCCGGAGGCGGAGCTGGAACGGGTGATGCTTGCCTTTATGAACCACGAGTATGACGTGCTGGTGGCGACTTCGATTATCGAGAATGGGCTGGATATTCCACTCGCGAACACGATCATTGTGAACCGGGCGGATCGGCATGGGTTGAGCGAGCTGTACCAGTTACGCGGACGGGTGGGGCGATCGAACCGGCGGGCTTATGCGTACCTGATGATTCCTCCGGATACAGAGCTGACGGAGATTGCGCGGCGGCGGCTGGCGGCGCTGAAGGAGTTCTCTGACTTGGGTGCGGGATTCAAGATTGCGGCGCTGGACCTGGAGCTGCGCGGCGCGGGCAACATGCTGGGTGGGGAGCAGTCGGGGCATATCGAGGCGATCGGATTTGAGATGTATACGACGATGCTTGAAGAAGCGGTGAACAAGATGAAGGGCGACGGTGACAAGCCGGCGCATGCGACGACGGTGCTAAATCTGGGGATCTCGGTGCGGATCGACTCGGACTATATTCCGGAGGAGAACCAGCGGCTGCGGATGTATAAGCGGATTGCGGGGGCGATGAATCAGGCGACGATCGACGATGTGCGGAGTGAGCTGCACGACCGGTATGGGGCTCCGCCGGAGTCTGTGCTGAATCTATTGTCGGCGGGCGAGCTTAGGCTGCAGTGCGAGCGGCTGGGAATCGCGCAGCTGGATCGGAAGCGGACGCAGGTGGAACTGCCGAATCCGAACGGGAATAAGAAGCAGCCGCTCAAGACGTTCGTCGAAATGCTGCACATCAAGTTTGTCGTTCCGGAGGCCAACGCGCTGAACGGCAACAACCTCGCGCACACTTCCGTCGATCCCGGCGTGCTGATGAAGCTGGTGGCGCGCAATGCCAAGCGAGGCGCACAGTTCACGCCGCAGGGCGTTTTTCGCTGGCCGCTGAGCTCGGCCAAGGCGGAAGACGTGCTGGCGGAGACGCGTGATCTGCTGCAGGCGCTTACGCCCACGAGCTGAGGATTACCTTCGGCGCAGCAGGAAGAAGATCACCAGCAGCATGAGGACCAGGCCCAAGCCGCCCGGCCAGATAAATGCTCCGCCGCTGCTCGACACGCCGGCTACCAGGCAGCCCGAAAGGGAACTCGCTGCAAACAGAGTGGCAGCCGCTAAAAACAACCGCTCCGTCGTCTTCCTACACGTCCTGTGCGTGTTGCTCTGCATGCTGGCCTCATTTGTCTTTCGCCTCTGTGATGCAGCCCTCGCTTCAAAGGTCTTACGCCGCTAAACTGGGGGGATGCGGATGATTTCCACCCTCCTGCTGACGCTCACTTTCAGCTTCCTTTCCGGCACCCAGGCGAACGCGCAGAAGAATCGTTCCGACGGCGCGCCCCAGACCTTCGACTACCTTGTTGAGCAGTATCTGTCAGAGGTTTACTTTGCATTTTCGCCGAGCAACGCTACCGCTGCCGGACTGCACCAGTACGATACGCAGCTGGAGGACTATAGCCCGGCCGTGATCGCGAAGCAGATTGCGCTGCGCCATGCCTACGAAAAGAAGTTTATGGCGATCGACAGCTCCATGCTGGACGCCTCTGTTGCCGGCGACCGCGAGATGGTGCTTGCGAACCTGCGCAGCTCGCTGCTGACACTTGAGGTCATCAAGCCGTGGGCGACCAACCCGGATACGTACTCCTCCGGTATCACACAATCCGCCTTCACCATCATGGAGCGGCCGTATGCGCCAGCGAACACGCGGCTGCGGGCGTTGATCGCGCGCGAAAAGCTGATGCCGCATGTGCTCGAGGAGGCGCGGACGAACCTGAAGAACTGCCCGAAGATCTACACCGAGATCGCGCTCGAGCAGATCGACGGCAATGTCAGCTTCTTCGAGCATGACGTTCCCTCTGCCTTCACCGACGCCACGGATTCCGCGGCAAAGGCGGAGTTCGCGAAGACGAATGCGGCAGTGATTGCGGCGCTGAAGAGCTACGGAGCGTGGATGAAGTCTGACCTGCTGCCGCGCTCGAACGGCGAGTACAAGCTGGGTGCCGACACCTTCCGCAAGAAGCTGCTGTATGACGAGATGGTCGATCTTCCGCTCGATCACCTGCTCGAGATCGCGTATGCGGACCTGCATAAGAACCAGGCGGCGTTTGCCCGCGTCGCCAGGGAGATCGATCCGGCCAAGACACCGCAGCAGGTGCTGGCTGAGCTTGCGACGGTTCATCCTGCTCCGGACAAACTGCTGATCTCCTTCCAAGACCAGTTCTCCGGCCTGATCGCGTTTATCCAGGCGCACCACATCATTACGATTCCGAGTATGGTGCAGCCTACGCTCGAGGAGACGCCACCGTTTGAGCGGGCGACGACGCAGGCTTCAATGGATTCGCCGGGGCCGTTTGAGACGCATTCCACGAAGGCTTATTTCAACGTAACGCTGCCGGAGAAGAACTGGACGCCGGCTCACGTGGCCGAGCACATGGCGGCTTTCAACATCGGGACGATCACCTCCACTGCGGTGCACGAGGCGTATCCCGGGCACTACACGCAATTTTTGTGGCAGCCGCAGTTTCCGTCAAAGGTGCGGCAGCTCTTCGGCGCCAACACCAACATTGAAGGCTGGGCGCACTACTGTGAGCAGATGATGCTGGACCAGGGTTACCTGCCCGCGCTGACGGGTTCATCCGCAGAACAGGCGAAAGAGGCAAAGCTGATCCGCCTGGGACAGCTGCAGGATGCGCTGCTGCGCGATGCGCGCTTCATCGTCTCTATCCGGCTGCATACCGGGACCGGTGGCGCGCTTTCCATCGAACAGGCGGCGGACCTCTTCGTCAAGGAGGGCTACCAGTCGCCTTCGATTGGCATGGTCGAGACCAAGCGCGGCTCAAGCGATGCGACTTATCTCTATTACACCGTGGGCAAGCTGCAGATCATGAAGCTGCGTGAGGATATGATGACCCAACAAGGAGCGGCCTTCCGTCTGCAGGATTTTCACGATGCGCTGATGCGGCAGGGCTTCGCGCCGCTCAAGATCATACGCAGGGCCATGTTGCACGATGACTCGCCCACCCTTTAGAGCAAATTAGCTGTTGCTGTGGAGTGGAAGTATGGTGCAGTGCCATTTTCCTTGAGAGAAAGTGACGTTCATAGCAACGTCTCCCTCTACTACCCACAGCTAATTTGCTATAGCATCTTCGGGGCCAGTGCCCGTAAAGTAGTACCGTCTTGTGCCCCGCCAGTCTCCCCGGTGGAACGCAAGGCGTGCAAGAATCTCTAAAATAGAGCGTGAGGCTCCCAAGTACATGACTTATCAGAAGATTCGTAAGGCCGTCTTCCCTGCCGCGGGCATGGGAACCCGCTTTCTGCCCGCTACCAAGGCGACGCCCAAGGAGATGCTGTGCCTGGTGGATAAGCCGCTCATCCAGTACGGCGTGGAAGAAGCCGTCGCGGCCGGCTGCACGGAGATCATCATCGTCACCTCGCGCGGCAAGACCACGATGGAGGACCACTTCGACAGTGCGCCGGAGCTGGAAGCGTCCCTGGCGGCCAAGAATAAGACGGCTTTGCTGGAAGTAGCGCGGTCGGTGTCGAAGCTGGCGAAGGTGACCTTCACCCGTCAACCCGCGCCGCTCGGCCTTGGGCACGCCGTGTTGATGGCCAAGGAGATCGTCGGCAACGAGCCATTTGCCGTTCTGCTGCCGGACGATATCGTAGACGCCGACGTGCCCTGCATGAAACAGATGGTGGAAGCCTTTCACGAAACCCAGTCCAGCATTCTCGGTTCGGAGGTGGTGGAAGGCGCAGCTATTTGTAACTATGGATGTCTCGACTGCACGCCCGACCCCAACAATCCGCGTCTGCTCGCGGTGAAGAACATGGTGGAGAAGCCAAAAGCCGATGAAGCGCCCAGTCAGAATGCGATCATCGGCCGATACATTCTCACACCACGCATCTTTGAAATGATCGAAGGCATTACGCCCGGCGCAGGCGGCGAGCTGCAGCTCACCGACGCCATCAAAGCCTTGCTCCAGCACGAGAAGGTCTACGGCTATTCGTACGTGGGCAAGCGGCACGACGCGGGCGACAAGCAGGGCTTCCTGCGCGCCACCGTCGAGCTCGGCCTGAAGCATGCGGCGCTGGGACCGGAGTTTCGCAGCTGGCTTAAGACCTTCCCGCTGTAGGAGAGACAAAGACCCGCTGCGCGCGAGGCGGTCACTTCGTGATTTGGAACGGCTTCGCGTAAGTCCTTCCGTTGGCCGGCACAGCATTAAGATTCCTTCCAACAGGAGGGGTGCGCGAAGTCCAGGAAACGTCATGAAGTGACCGGCAGCAGAGGCCTTACGCTGGCATCTCTGCGATCGATTTCGGCTCTACCATCTTCCGTCCTTCCGCCTGGTGCCGAGCCGCCGTCGAGGCCTGGTAAGCCTTGAAGCGAGCCCGCATTACGTTCCCCAGCGGACGATGCGCTGCCAGGCAGTGCCAAGGATTGAAGCTCAGCTCCTCATCCGCCCAAACCCGCCGCGCATCCGAGTACGCATCCTGCGGCAGAGCCGTCACCTGCGCCACAGCCACATAGGGGCTCAGCTTCTCATCCCACTCCACCTCGGCGTTCTCCACCGGCATCTTTTCGAGGTCTGTGCAAAGCTGCACCCGCAGCTCCCAGATCGCCGTCTGGCTGGCAAAGAACTCCACGATCGCATCCTTCAGCGCATTCCAGTGGCTCGCATGCGGTAGATGCTTTCCGCACAGCTCCACTAGATTCTGCGACACCGGCACCAGCGCGATCTTGCCAAAGTATGCTCCACAGCGCACCGCAACGACGGTAGAAAACGTCTCCCCCAAAGGGTGCGTCGGCTTATGCCCAAAGCCCTTCAGCGCCGCACTCTCTCCGCCCACCGCCTCGAGCGCCGTCTCCGCCACCTGCGCCGCGCTGGACACCACCTGCTTCACCGCCTCCGGATCATTGGCATGGGCATCGAGCGTCTTCAGCCCCTTCAGAAAACCTTTCGCATCCGGCGCCGTAAACGCCTTCCCATTGACCATGACAAAGTCCTGCGTGAGCTGACCGGCATGGCTCGGCACCATCTCCCCGTCCACGCCGACGATCTTCATCGCCAGCCCGCGCGGGGTCGAGATATGGTCGGAGAGAATATCGCCAGGGTTGGTCGAAAACCGCATCACCGCCCCATAGCTTCCCGGCTTCGCGAATAAGCCCTGCCGAAGTTCCTCCGGCAGCCCCTCCATGACTGTGACCTCAGCCTTCAGGAGCCCATGGCTTTTGGCGTGGACCGAGCGCGTCGTATGCCGCTGCCGCTCGCCGATCTTCTTCTGGATCTCGAGCATCGTTGCGGCGATCTCGTCGAACGTCTGTTCCTCGCCCGGCTGAACGACCTCCACCCCATCCGTATACGGCACATACTGCTGAATCATGCATTTCTCCCATCGCGTTGGTGTCCGAGGTTGAGATGCGCCTATTCGGCCTTCCGGGCAAAGCTGCTTCCGGGGAGAAATGCCGGCCGCTGGGGATCGTTTGCCAGCGTTTCGACGAGCTTGTAGAAGAACTGATCGAACTTTGCCGCCGCCGCGAAGTCCATTGGCTGGGTCAGATCATCCTGCGGCCGGTGGTACCGCACCTGATACCACTCGCGATAGCGCCGCTCCGCATCCGTCCCCGGATCGTAGCCGAAGATAAATCCGATCGCCGGCACGCCCACGCGCAGGAAGGGAAAGTTATCCGCCCGCCGCAGCAGCCCGCGTTCGGGCTCGCGATCCGGCCGTATCTCGATTCCCATCGCCGTCCCTACCTGCCGCGCGGTCGCACCCAGCGTCGTATCCTCCACCGCCGAAGCCGTCAGAATGCGCAGGGGAAACAAGGGTCGCAGCTGATCCAGATTTACATCCGCCGCAAGCTTCGCCACTGGCACGGTCGGATGCTCCACAAACCAGTTCGACCCCAGCAGCCCTTTTTCTTCGCCCGCGAACGCGCACACCAGCACCGGCCGCTTCAGCGCCTCATGTTGCGCCTTCATGTCTTCCGCAAACTGGATCAACAGCGCCACATACGCCGCATCATCCAGCGTCCCGTTGTAAAGCGAATCCCCCATCACCGGCGTCCCATGCCCATATCCGTCCAGGTGCGCCGCAATCACGATGTACTGATCTTTCAATGCCGGATCCGATCCGGGCAGCACCGCCAGCACATTCGGCGAGCTGTACGTCTTGGCTGACAACTTCACCTTTACCCGCAGCTTCGCCGGGATCTCAAAGGAGCTCAACGGCTGCTTCGCCCCACCCGCCGCCAGGATCGTCTTAGCATCTTTGCCCGTACCTGCAAGCAGCCCGGTAAAGGCGTCCGCGCTCAACCGCATCGACAGCAAGCCCTCCGTGGCGGACGCTTGCGCAGGTGCCGGTCCGTTCGCCACCGTCCGCGCATACGCATACGGCCATCGCGGCGGCTCGATCGTGAAGGAAGGGTCATCCACGTTGATCAACCCCGCAGCCTTCCCTGCCCGCGCATTCGCCGTCCGCTCTGCACCCGTCGGGAGCCCCATCCGCTGCGTCCCGAAGCACACCACCATCTTCCCCGCGACCTCTGCCATCGCGTCCTTCCCGCAGTATCCGCGAAACGTCAGCGCCCCTTCAGCCTCAGCCGGCAGATTCACCGCCGCGTTGATCGTGATCTGCTGCAGAAACGCGAGCGGCATCTCGCCGCCCGCATCCTTGACCACGGTGAAGCTCGTCCCATCCGTCTCCACTGCGACCTCATGCATCGGAACCCGCTGGAAGAAGCTCTTCTGCTCCCCCGCCGGCTGCAGGCCAGCCTTCGCGAACCGGTCCGCGACATACTCCGCAGCGCGCTCATAAGCAGGCGAGCCCGTGTCCCGCCCCTCCATTGCATCGCCGCTCAGCGCCTCGGTGGTGTGCCACCAGGCCTGCGTATCGGCGTCATGGATCTCTTTATCTCTTGGATGAGCCTGAGCCAAAGCGCCATGAACCAGAACGAGTGCGAGCGGCACAAACAACCATGGGATACGCATAGCCCCGAGTGTAGCAAGACCGAACCGCCTGCTCGCTCACAACCAGCGGAAGCGCCAAAAGCCACGGGTCACGCCCCGACAAGTGAGAATTGCGGAAGCACGGCCCCACGCGCAGTTGGCCCGTGCGGCAGGACGCCGTTACTCGGTCGTTCCACTCACAAACGTCTGCTGCGCCTCCGCGCCAATTACCCGATACAGCGCGAACTGCCGCGAGTGCTGCGCCCGCAACTCCATCAGCAGCGAGGCCCGATTGGAAGCCTCGGCATCCACCACATCCACCAGCCGGTATTGCGGCGTCCGGTCCAAATGCAGCGCATCCGTGACGCTCGCCATTGCCACTCGCATCCCGCCCAACTCTTCCTTCTGCGCCACCACCGAGACAAACCGCGCAACCCCATCTGCACCGGTGGAGGTGGCGGAATAGAAGTACGTAGCCGCCCCGCCATAGCTCAGCGTATAGCCCTTCAGCACCTCATCCTTCAGCTCAGCCTGCACGGGAGCCGTCGCAGCCGAAGCCTTGGCAGCCGCCTTCCGCCGTGCTGCCGCCCGCTGTGCCGGAGTCATGCGGGCCAGCGCGGCAGCGGTGGGAGCTGGCGCAGCAGGCTTCACCGGCGACGCCTGAGTCTTCACAGCCGCTCCGTAGCCCGCAAGCTTCTCCCTCGCGAACTTCTGCATGGTCGCCAGCACGGAAGTGCGCTCCGCCTCATCCGCCCAGGCCCGGTTGAAGTCATGCTGCGGCCGGTTCGCCGCATCCGAAACCGCTACCTGCTGGTGCATATCGGGCGGCAAACCCATCAATGCCGGCAGATCGTCCTCGCCCATGCTTCCCGGAGCCTTGCCGCGATGCAGACTTGGCCGGTCCGGGTCATCGTTCAAAGATCCCACCCCGCTCACTGAGGAGGAATCATGCTGCTTGCGCGCATCCTGCCGCTGCTCCGGCGTCCGCTTGCGTAACGTCGGACGCTCGACCTCGCTGTTCGGGTCAGCCGTGTCATCAGGCGTCTTCCTGGTACTGGCGGTCGTGTCCGGCGCCGCATCCGCATCCGCCGTCTTCCGCTTCAGCGTCGGCCGATCCGTATCGTCGTCCGGCTTCGCTGCCGGATCCGCGCTAGAGCTCTTACTGGAATCCGCGTCCGCATCTGTCTTCCGCTTCAGCACTGGACGGTCGCTCTCGCCGGAGTCCGTTTTCGTGTCTGTCTTGGCATCGGTCTTGGTATCCGCCGGCTTATTGGCGAACTTCGGCCCTGAATCCGGCTTGCCGCCCGTCTGCACGATCTTGGACAAGGGTCCGCTCTTCTTCGCCGCCACCAGCTTCGGCTTGGGCTGCGGCTTGAACGGACCATATCCCATCCACCCGTCGTCAACAGGCCCGTCCGATCCATCCAGCCCGCCCGTCGCCATCTGGATATGCCGCGCAAACGAGACCTCCAGCGTCCCATCCGCCACCCCCGCCTGATCCAGCTCAAAGACCGTTCCCGTCTGCAGCGCCATCGGGACCGGCCGCGCCAGGTAGACTCCCGCATCCTCCAGTTTTCCGTCGATGAAGAGCGTTACCGGCACCAGCCGGCTCGCCTTCGGCTTGGCCTCATCGCCGGTCCACTCATAGACCCCCACCGCCCGCACCACCGTCTCCGGTTTCTTCACTACGTGCATCTGCCCGTGCGCCTGCATCCACGCCTGCAAACCACACCCCGCCGCCAATGCCCAAAGACTCCGTCGCTTCATGCCCTTATTAGACGCACATCCTCGAAAAGCCGTACAACCGCGGTCAACCGTCCCGGCAAAACTCGTCTACTCTAACCACACCCATGCCGCAGCCCCTGCTGGACGTCCGCGATCTGACCATCTCCTTCTCCAACCGCCCCGTCGTCCACTCCATCTCCTTGGCCATCGCTCCGGGCGAAACCCTCGGGTTGGTCGGTGAGTCAGGATCCGGCAAATCCGCCACCTCGCTTGCCCTGCTCCGTCTTCTCCCGGCGAACGCGCAGATCGCCGGCTCTATGGACTTTGCCGGACAGCCACTGCTTGCCATACCCGAGGCCGCCATGCGCCGCCTTCGCGGAAGCTCCATCGCCATGATCTTCCAGGAGCCCATGACTGCCCTCAACCCAGTCCTTCGGATCGGCGACCAGATCGCCGAGGCCCTTCTCGCCCACCATCCCCGAACCCCGCGCGCAGAGGTCCGCAACCGCGTCCTCGCTGCTATGCGGGAGGTCGCTCTGCCGGACCCGGAGCTTCGCTTGCGCGACTACGCGCACCAGTTCTCCGGCGGCCAGCGTCAGCGCATCCTTATCGCCATGGCGCTTATCAACCGCCCCCGCCTGCTCATCGCGGATGAGCCCACCACCGCGCTCGACGTCACCGTCCAGGCGCAGATCCTCGATCTCCTTCGCACCCTCCGACGCACCCACAACCTCTCCATCCTCTTCATCTCGCATGATCTCGCCGTCGTCGCCCAGATCGCGGATCGCGTTGCCGTCATGCAGGACGGCCGCATCCTGGAGACTGCCTCTACGTCCGAGATTTTCACTCATCCGGAACACCCCTACACCCGCCGACTCCTGGCCTCGGCCCCCACGATGCGTACGGATCGCGCCCAACCCCTGGCTACCCTGCGATAATCGCCAGGCAGGTCTTTTTCCGTCACCTCTACCCTGCACCCTGTACGCTCGCCCCTCCGGCCCCCTCAATGCGCGCACTCATCCTCTCTGACATTCACGGCAACCTGGAAGCGCTGGAAGCCGTCCTGGCCGCCGCTGCTTCAGGCAGCGGCTATGAGCAGCTTTGGAACCTCGGAGACATGGTGGGGTACGGTGCCAGCCCCAATCAGGTGCTGGACCGGATCCGTCCTTTGTCTACCCTCGTCGTGCGCGGCAACCATGACCGCGCCTGCTGCGGCCTTACCTCGCCGAACGCCTTCAACCCGGTCGCCCGCGCCGCTGCCCTTTGGACCCGGGCTGAGCTGACGACCACGAACCTGGAGTGGCTGACGAAGCTCCCGCAAGGGCCCGTCCTGCCCAGCCTAGAAGGCGTTGCCTGCGTCCACGGCTCGCCGCTCGACGAGGATCAATACATCCTCACCATGCGCGACGCCTGGCTTCCCCTCCAGCAGAGCGCCTCCGCCATCACCTTCTTCGGCCATACCCACCTGCAGGGCGGCTTCTCCCAGCGCGAGCAGGACTGGCACGAGCTCCGCCCGCACTACCCCGGCGCCATCGACCCGCGAAATCCAGCCTCCCGCCAGCCCAACCCGCGCAACTCCAACCCCAACTTCGACCCGCGCAACCCCGACCCGCGCAACCAGCCCGCCACCTGGGTGCTGCCCCTGCTGCCCGGAACCCGGCACCTCATCAACCCCGGCTCTGTCGGCCAGCCGCGCGACCATGACTGGCGCGCCGCCTTCGCCGTCCTGGATACCGCCGACACGACAATCACCTTTCACCGCGTCCCCTACGACGTGGTCGCCTCTCAGGGGCGCATCCTCATGGCCGGCCTGCCCGAGCGCCTGGCCCTCCGACTCCGCGAAGGCCGCTAACAGGATCACTGCCTCACATTGCTATTCCTTGTTTTCTTGTCAAGCCCCTCGACACCCTCAAAAACGTGAAATCGCCAACAAAGACGCGGGTAAAATAGCAAAAAATAGTTGGCATATTCACCTCCGCTGATTTGATAAAATAGAAGCATACGAGAAAACAAATACTGTGTCCCGAGCGCGCCTGCGGTTCGTGGCTGTCGTGTGCTTCCTGAAGCGTTCAGTCTTCGTGTTGTTCGAAGGCATAACTTCCAGGCCGTGCTGTTAGCCGCCCTTCGCTGAGGTCAGCTTCTTGCCGAACGGGAGCGGCCTAAGTCGCCTGTTTGCACGATTTTGGCCATAAACCCAGTGGAAAGACGATTTTACCCGCCGGCCACTCAGCAAGGCATTTGTTTGCAGTACTTTAGCCAAGAAGGGGGTGGGGTACCCCTCAGTCCCGCTGCAGTTCCAGCTCGGTCCCTAACTCTTCCCACTTCGCGGAAAGTGTCGCATGCTCTCCACGCAGCCGGTCAAGCTCAGCCGAGGCCTTCTGTGCCTCTTCGGCCGTCGTAAACACGCCCAGACGCGCCTCGGCGGCCGCAACCTGCTCCTCAAGTTCGCCGATCTGCTCCTCGACCGCCGCAACCTCGTCCTCGAGCAGCTTCAGCTTGATCGGGTTCAGCTTCTTCACCGCAGGCTTCGCCGCCACCGGTGCCTTCACCGCAGGGGCCGGAGCCACAGGCGCTGCCGGAGCGAACTCCGCCGCGACCTTCTCCGGGCCGCCCTGCTTGCGCCAGAGATAGTCCTCGTAGTTTCCGGGGTAGATGTGGACGCGGCGCTGCTCGACCTCGAAGACGCGGGTGGCGAGGCCGTCGATGAAGTAGCGGTCGTGGCTGACGAAGAGGACGGTGCCGGAGAAGTTGCGGATGGCGTCCAGCAGGACGTCTTTGGCGCGGAGGTCGAGGTGGTTGGTGGGCTCGTCGAGCAGGAGCATGTTGGCGGGCGAGACGAGCATCTTGGCCATGGCGTAGCGGTTGCGCTCGCCGCCGGAGAGGACTCCGAGCTGCTTGAAGACATCGTCGCCGGAGAACATGAAGCAGCCGAGGAGGCTGCGCAGCTCGACGACGGGGACCTTGATGGCGGTTCCGGCTATGTCATCCAGCATCCTGGCGTTACCGTCGAGGACCTTGTACTGGTCCTGGGCGAAATAGTCTGCGAGGACGTTGTGGCCGAGCTTGATGGTGCCGGCAGTGGGGTCTTCGAGACCCGAGAGCATGCGGATGAGGGTGGACTTGCCGGCTCCGTTGGCGCCGACGAGGGCGATGCGGTCGCCGCGGTCGATCTGGAAGCTTACGTCTTCGAGGATGGTCTTCTGTCCCAGGCCGTCGCGGGTGGGATAGACCTTGGTGAGGCCGCTGACTTCGATGACGGTGCGTCCGCTTGCGGGCGGCTGCGGGATGGTGAAGTGGATGGTGGCTTCGTCTTCCGGGACCTCGATGCGCTCGATCTTTTCCAGCTCCTTGATGCGCGACTGGACCTGCTTGGCCTTGGTGGCCTGGTAGCGGAAGCGGTTGATGAAGGCTTCGAGGTCGTCGATGCGCTCGCGCTGGTTTTTGTAGGCGTTCATGAGCTGGACGCGGCGCTCTTCCTTCTGCTTGACGAACTTCTCATAGCCGCCGTGGTAGAAATGGGCGCGTTTGTTCCAGACCTCGGTGGTCTTGTTGACGGTGACGTCCAGGAAGTAGCGATCGTGCGAGATGAGGATGAAGGCGTTCTCGTAGTTGCGGAGGTAGTCTTCAAGCCAGTTGCGGGTTTCGAGGTCGAGGTGGTTGGTGGGCTCGTCGAGCAACAGCAGGGAGGGCTTTTCCAACAGGAGCTTGGCGAGGGCGATACGCATCTGCCAACCTCCGAAAACTCTTCCGTCCGGCGCTCCCAGTCTTCGCGGCCGAAGCCCAGGCCGCCGAGGACGGTGCCGACCTGGTAGTCGAGGGTGTAGATGTCGTGGCGTGCATGAGGTCGGTGATGTGAGAGTAGCGGGTGGCTGCGGCTTCGTACTCGGCGCTTTTAGGGTCGAGGTCGGAGAGCTTGCCGGTGAGGATCTCGGCTTCGTCTTCGAGGCCGCGGAGCTCGTCGAAGACCGAGAGGCATTCCTCAAAGACGGTCTTGCCGCGCAGGTTGAGGCCGTCCTGCGGAAGGTAGCCGAGGGTCATGCCCTTGGTGCGGGAGAGAGTGCCATAGTCGAGGGACTCGCGTCCGGCGAGGACCTTGAGGAGGGTGGATTTGCCGGTGCCGTTGCCGCCGACGAGGCCGGTGCGCTCGTCCGGAGTGATGAGCCAGTTGACGTCTTCAAAGAGGAGTTTCTGGCCGAAGCGTTTGCCGGCGCCTGAGAGTTGTAGCATCGGGTTCTATTTTCGCATCCGCGGAGTGTTGGGGAGCAACGGCCTTAACGGGGATAAGAAGGAGAAAGGCTGGATCAAGACAAGGCAACGGTTCGAGGGTTTGAAAAGAGGCGATCGCTTTTGTTATTTGACCTGCTCTTATCCCGCTCTTCTCCTTTGATCCCCGTTATGGCATTTTGTTTCGGCTTGAGTTCCATCTTGGCTGCCGATGGAGGGACTGTTTGGAGAGTTGAGCGGGCGGTTGGGTGCTGGGGTCATGCTGTCCTAAATTCGGTCGATACAGGGAGCATCGCTTCCGCGATATGAGGCCTGCATGTTGCGTATTGGGAGCCAACGACGTGTCCTACTCTTCGTTCTTTCGTTTTGGCTTAGCGGTTTGGGGACGGTCTTGAGCGAATCCTGCAAGGCACCGGCGGCTGCTACGGGTGCTGCTCGCGGCGAACGCCTCTTTGCTGCTGATGCCTGCCATCCGGCAGGGGAGGCGGCTATGCTCTCAGCGGGTTTGTTCCCTTTTCGTGCGCCTGAGGGCCTGTTTGCGGGCGCGGCGTTCGATGAGGTTACGACCCGGCCGTTTGCGGTGCCAGCGAGTGTGGGACTTTTCAATACGGC
The DNA here is from genome assembly GCA_964282815.2 of uncultured Granulicella sp. Lineage (GTDB taxonomy): Bacteria > Acidobacteriota > Terriglobia > Terriglobales > Acidobacteriaceae > Edaphobacter. The sequence continues at coordinate 1,034,590 of CBDIOH010000007.1, read as the reverse complement.
GTCTGAAAATGGCAAGGCTTCCGGTACGTCCGCGAACAGCTTCAAGGTGACTGAGCACATTCTAGTGAACGAGGAGAACTCGTACGCTTCCGCGGCGCGCGAGGCGAGCGTGAAGGTGACGCCGGAGACGATTGAGAACACAGCCGGTACGTTTGGCGATCCTTCGCGGTACTTTCAGATGCTTCCCGGCGTGGTCTCCGATAACGACCAGCGCAATGACATGCTGGTGCGTGGGGGCAATCCGCTGGAGAACCTGTTCGTGATCGACGGCATTGTGGTGCCTTCGATCAATCACCTGGCGCTGTCGGATACGACGGGCGGGTTTGTGTCGATGATCGACAACGATGCGATCGAGAGCATTACGCTTTACTCCGGGCTGCACGATGCGCGATATCCGGATCGGCTTTCGTCGGTGATCGATATCTCTACGCTGCCGGATCATGCGCGCAAGGCGCGGCGGGTGTTTGAGGCGGGGCTGTCCGGGATCGGCGGGATTGTGTCGACGCCGCTGGCGGATAAGGGGAACTTCCTGTTTTCGGCGCGGCAGAGCGTTTTGAACATGATTACGGACGATATCGGCCTGAACGGCGTTCCCAAGTACACGAACAGCTTGATTCGGGGCGATCACTCTTATGGGGAGCGCGACCGGGTTTGGGGTATGTCATTGACCGGGGTGGATTCCATTGCGATTCGGCCGGCGTTTGACGATCCATTTGAGACGAATATTTTCAATATCGACTACTCGGGCTGGCGGAATACGACGGGGCTGAACTGGCAGCATGTGTTTTCCTCTGGAAGCTTTGGGGTGCTGACGGTTTCGAATGCCGAGCAGCAGCAGAACATCCGGGATGAAGATCAACTGCTTTCGAACGCAATCACATATGACGAGCATTCGCATGATGGGACGAGCACAGCGATGTATAACGTGACGTCGCAGGTAAAGCCGTGGCTGCTGGCTTCGGGGGGTGTTACGACGTCGGTGACGCGGGTGCACTACGACATTGCACAGCCTGTGCCGCTCGAGAACCCCTACAGTCCGACGATCGATCCTTCAAGCGTGACCAACATTTTGCAGCGGTTTCAGACGCCGAATGAGGGAGCGTTCGGGCAGGCGACGTTTTCGCTGCCGCATCATGCCGTGTTCACGGTGTCAGGCAGAGCCGATCATTGGAACTTTGGCGATCACACCAGCCTGACGCCGCGTGCGCTGTTGAATGTGCCGATACTGTCGCACCGGGTGGGGTTTGGGTTTGCCGAATATACGCAGATGCCTCCGTTTCTCTACCTGGTGGCGTTTGCGGCGAATCGCAGCCTGGCGCCGATCAAGACCGAGCATACGACGGTGGATGTGGACGTGATTCGCCGGCCGGGTGCGAGCCTTACCTTGTCTGCTTACCGGAAGCTGTACTTCCGCTATCCGGTGCCGATCGGGTTTCCGGAGTTGTCGATGGCGAACGTTGCGGATACGTTCGGCGAGTCGTACCTGCTGTTTCCTTTAACGAGCGGTGGCGGCGGGCGCACGGAAGGCGTGGAGATGAATCTGCAGGCTAAACCTGCCCCGCGGCTACAGTTGAGTGCGAGCGCAACGTATGCGCGAGCCTGGTATAGCGGGTTGGATGGGGTGCTGCGGCGCGGGAACTATGACATTCCGCTCATTGTGAATACGTCAGCGCTGCTGCGGCTGGGCAGGGGGTTTTCAATTTCGACCCGCTACAGCGCGGCTTCCGGGCGACCGTATACTCCGGACATTCTGGCAGAGAGCATTCAGCAGGATCGGGATGTGGCAAACCTTTCCGAGATCAACCTTGGACGGTCGCAATATTACGGGCGGCTAGATCTGCGGGTGGAGCAGAAGCTTCGGCTGCCGCATGGGGCTTTGACCTGGAATGTGGGTTTGTTGAACGTGCTGGACCGCGCGAACTTTTATGAATACATCTGGGCGCCCCGGGTTCCGTACCTGCTGGAGAATCCTTCGTTGTCGGGGTTGACGGAGCAGGACCAACTGCCGCGCTTTCCGGAGGGGTCATTCAAGTATGTGTTCTAAGACTGGCAAATACGTGTTCTAGGATTGGAAGGTGCAGGGACAATTTCGTTCGTTCGCGTGCTCTGCTAACGTGAAGGTTTGGAGATTGCCGCGCCCGGATGCCTGTTCAGCCGAAACTCTTTGAAGATCCGCCCGAAGCTCCTCGTACGTCCGGCCCTGCGGGATCGGCGCCGGTCTGGCTGCAGCGTATGTCGCTGTTCATCCTGGTGCTATTTTGCGTGTATCTGGGCGTGATTGTGGCGGTTCTGCCGTGGTGGAGCTCTCTTTGGGATCGGAATCCGATGCTGCGGGCTCATCCGCAGGTTTGGTATGTGCTCCGGCTGGGTTTTGTGCGGGGACTGATCTCGGGCCTGGGACTGCTGGATATCTGGATCGGGATCTCAGAAGCGGTGCACTACCACGATCATCGGGGCGAGTGAAGTTTAGAGCAAATTAGCTTTTGCTGAGGAGTGGAAGCATGGTGCAGTGTCATTTCCTTGAAAGACAATGACGTTCATGGCAACGCCTCCCTCTACACCCACAGCTAGTTTGCATTAGCGGAAGAAGTGAGGGACGAAGGAGCTGAGGTTGTCGGTGATGGGGCCAGTGGACTCGCGGATGCCCATTCCACCGCACTCCTGGTCGATCATCCAGAGGCCGAGGATGGGATGGCGCGGCTGGCCGAGCGCGTTGGCGAAGACGGCCTCCGGCGCGATGGCCTGACGGATGAAGGGACCTTCGCCGTAAGGGCCGCCGGTGGCGATGAGGGGGGCGTTGGGACGCACGATCTGGATGTTTGCGCCCTCGCGAGAGTGCAGGGGTTTGCGGACGTAGGAACCCATCGTGCTGGTCGAAATGCCAGGGAAGGATGATGGTTGGCCGGAGTTCACCGGGTTCCAGGAGCTTTGCGGCTGCTCGAAGTGAGCTTCCAGCAAGAGCTCATGGTTCGGGTAGAGCTCCCAGAGGATGGGTAGGATGCCTTTGTTGGAGAGGAGCATCTTCCAGATGGGCTCGATCCAGGTCATCTGGCGGTAGGTGGCGAGGGCGGCGGGGCCGAACTCCTCGGCGACCATGGACTCCCATGGATAGAGCTTGAAGAGGGAGAAGATCTGGGTCTCATCGAGATCCACGAAGGCCTGGCGGTCCTGGTTCCACCCTATGTCCTGGATTGGAATGGAACGGGTGTCGAGGCCGGCCTGATTGGCGGTGTCCTGGAGATAAATGGTGGTGAGGTAGTCTTCGGCGAGATCGAGGGCGGTTTCTGCGTCCGGTGGGCTGGACTGGAGGGCTGTGAAGTAGACGGGCTGCTGGAGGTAGCCGGCGACGTCCTTCCATTTGGCGATGAGGCGGTCGTGGATGGAGTTGAACTGGTCCGCTTTGTGCAGGAAGCTAATGCCTGGGAGGTGTTGCGCTACCTCTTCCAGCCAGGACCACTGGATGACGGCGGCCTCGAGCAGGGTCGTGGGGGTATCTGCGTTGTATTCGAGCAGCTTAGGGGCGGAGCCTGAGTCGGCGCCGGCCCAACTGATGTCGAAACGACCGTAGATGGCGGGCGGCTCCTGGTTCCAGGCCCATTCGATGAGGGGAATGGCTTCGGGCGGGATGGCGAGCTCGGCGTAGCGCTGCTTGTCGATGACGTGCTGTGCAGCGGCGAGGCACATCTCCTGAAGTTGGTTTGCGGCGGCTTCAAGGGTGTTAACTTCAGCGGCGGTGAACTGGTAGGCGGCGGATTCATCCCAGTAGGGCTGGGGGAACATTGCTTTGGGGGAGTGGAAGGTGAGGCCGGCGGCCGAGACCTTCTCGCGCCAATCAAATCTTGGACTTAGGGCGATGCGGTTCATTATTCTCCTCCTCCGCCTTCACCACCGCCTCCGCCATGGGAGCTGCCGAAGCCTCCACGAGCGGTTCCGCTGATGGCGGAGTAGGCGTGGCCGGCGATGGGAGCGTAGCCTCCGCCTGTGACAGGGGTGCCGATGGTGTAGCCTCCATTGCCGCCGTAATAGTAGCGATAGATGGGCATGTAGCCTCCGCCGCCATAAGCGCCTCCCGTGGCGGCGGGCGGAAGGTTTCTGCAGAAGCTTTGGTCTACAACCCTATTGTTTTCATCAACGCAGCGCTGCATTTCCGGCTGGCGCTTGCAGGCGGCGAGCAGGCTGACGGCGGCAGCGGCGAGAAGGGGTGCAGTGACGTTTTGTGAGCGTTTCATCGTGTTGAATCCACGGGGACAGAGTAGCAGGATGGAGGTTCGGAGAGAATGGATTCGTAGGCCTGGTAGACGCGGTCGAAGACGGCGTCCCAGGTGCAGGTTCGCGCGTAGGCTCTGGCGGAGGTGCGCATTTCAGCTAAAAGTGGCTTGTTATGAAGGAGTTGGAGGATGGCGGCGGGGAAGGCTTCATCCTGAGCGATGATGCCGGTGGAGGGTTGGACGATGGTGGCGGGACCTCCGTCGGGGGTGACGATGGCGGGGACGCCACTGGCCAGGGCTTCCAGGACTACGTTTCCGAAGGTGTCTGTATGTGATGGAAAAATAAGGAGATCCATGTCCGCGTAGGCTGCGGCGAGGGCCTCTCCGCGGAGGACTCCGGGGAAGATGGCGGTAGGGAGGGCCTGGCGGAGGGTTGGTTCTTCGGCTCCGTGGCCTATAAGGATGAATTGGATGTCTTCTGCGGCTTGTTCTAAGTGCTTTTGAATGAAGGGGATGAGGGACACGTTCTTTTCTACGGAGAGGCGGCCTACAAAGCCCAAGCGGAAGGGGCCCGAGGTACGGGTACGTTTCGCAGGGGTGAAGAGGACGGTGTCGACTCCGCGCTGCATGAGATAACACGCTTTGTTTGTTGCACTTGCGAGCTGGTCGCAAAGCGGTTGGTTGGGGGCGAAGAGGATTTGGGCCTGGCTGTAGAGGCGGTGGAGTCCGAAGAGGCTGCCGCGTTCGGCGAGGTTTGCGAAGGGCTGAAAGGTACGTGGGAGCCGGCTTGCGGCGTACTCGTGGACGTTGGTGTGCCAGGACGCGGCCAATGGAATGTGCAACTTATGAGCGAAATAGGCGGCGAATAAGCCTAACTCCGAGGGGCCGGTGAGGTGAATGAGGTCGGGCTGGAAGCGGTGGAGAGCGTCTTCTATGGTCGATCCGTGGCGGATGAAAAGGGGGTCGAAGGCGAGGTCTTTTTCCACGCCGACGGCCAGAAGAGAGCGGGAAAGCTCCACAAACTGCACTCTGCTCGTGGTGTTTTTGTGGTGGTTCGGTGTTTGCGCGTGGGTTTTGGGAGGCTTGGCGTGAATGCAGAGAAACGGGAGATCGCGACGCTCTGCGTAGGCGACGAAGTTGCGCGAGGTGTGGGCGACGCCGTTGACCTCATGGAAGGAGTCCGGGAAGTAGGCGACGCGGGGCGGACGCATAGGGACCACTTTACCCGTTCTGAGGGCGGCGGTTGGTGAGGGAGGAGTGATATCGTGCGAGGATGAAATCTGGCGTTCGCGAGGTTGCGCAAACTTAGTTGGGTCAGTCGTTGAATCGATGGGAGCGGATGGCCGATGGGAGGGAAGGAGGTGCTTGTGAGAGGGTTTGCTGCGGGAGTGGTTGGATTGATGCTGTGCGGGACGGCGGTTGCGCAGGATGCGGGGGTGATGGGGGTTTGGCGGGAGCCGGAGGGCGCTCGGATTGAGGTGCATGCGTGTGGGAAGGAGGTTTGCCTGAAGCTGATCCGGCTGAGCGACAATCCCTCCGGGACGAATGATGGGCGTAATCCAGATAAGTCGCTGCGAGAACGGCCGCTGGTCGGGTTGGAGATTGGACAGGGATTTCACCTGACGGATGCGAACCATGCGGAGGATGGGATGCTCTACGATCCGAAGTCCGGCAAGACGTATCACGGGGCGATGGAGAGCGAGGGCAATGAGCTGAAGCTGCGGGGGTATGTGGGGATCAAGGCTTTTGGGCGGACGGAGATTTGGGTGAGGGCTTCGGGGAAGTGAAGAGGTGGTTGTGCTTGTTCCTTGTGGGTGCTGCTAACAACGACTTCCGAGGGATCTTGCATTTGCAGTACCTTCCTCTATGGATGAGTGACTCGGCAATTTCGCACCAATCCAGGCACCTGGCTGCCGGTAAAGGCGTTTTCTATGAGCAGGTCACTGGTGTCAAGTGTTTGAGGTCTTTCGTTTTTTCCTTTATCAGGGTCTTTGCTTCTGTTGTTGCTGGTTTCTGTGCGCCGCATGTTGCTCTCCACCGGGTTTCTATACGCACTCTGATGAGCTGGTGTGACGCGAGCTCGGTGCTGGTTGGGGTTCGAGAGAAGAGTCGATGCTGCTATTTATCAGCCGGCCTTGGAAGACCAAAACGCCGTCGCAGTCATCGGAACGCGGGGTCGTCGCAACGGGTGAACCTGGTGAAGTTAAGCAGCTTGCTCGTAGAACGGTATATAGGGTTCCTGCGTGGTCCAGAGATGATGGAGCAGAACAGCCAGCTTACGTGCTACTGCAACCACAGCCTTATTCCTTGCCTGCCTGCCGCCTCGTGAGGCCAGATGCAGGCCCCACTGTCGAAGGGCCGAGTCTCGTCCCTGCGGTCGAAGGATGTGATTGGCACACTCGACCAGGAGACTTCGGAGGTAGGCGTTGCCGGCCTTGGTAATACCAAGCTGAGGGTCATGATCTCCGGACTGACTGCGTTTCGGCTTGAGCCCAAGATAACAACCCACGTCTCGGCTCTGCTTGAACCGTTCCTTGCTTCCCAGGGTCAGAACGAAGGTGAGGGCCGTGATGGGACCGACGCCGTGAACCTTCTGCAGGGCCTGTGTCTCCGGGTATTCTGTCTGGCCCAGCTCCTGGATCTGACGATCGTATTGCTTGATCCTGAGCGTCATCCCGGCGATCTGGTCGAGTATCGGGTTCAGCGCCTGCGCGAGCCCTGGCGGCATTACGGCCAGGCTTCGTTTCGCGAAACAGCGCGTCGTTGTAGCCGGCATACGGTGCCCGCATGCCTTTGTGAGACCGCGCACGGCGTTCACTGCCGCGGTGCGGAGCCGAACCAGCACGTTGCGGGCGCGGATCAGGGTGAGGGCTTGCTGCTGTTCGACGGTTCGGTGTGTGATCGGACGCAGGATCTCGGGATCCAGCCGCGCGTATCGTGCCAGCTTCTCGGCATCGACCTTGTCACTTTTCCGATCGCTATGCGAAATGGCTCGCAGCTCGCGGACGTTGGCGACGATCACTTCATGACCGAGTTCCTCAAGCTGTTGGCTAATCCAGATCGAGTGCGTTCCGGCCTCCATGGCCACCCGTGCCGAAGGCACATCGGTGAACCATTTATCGACAGCCTTCGGCGTGGTCCGGAAGCGGCCCCTGTTGACCACCTCCCCGTCCTGGTTGAGTGTGCAGTAATGACTCCAGACATCGCCAAGGTCAATGCCGATCGTTGTCTCGACCCTGGTCCGTCTGCGTGGGACTTCCGTGATGAGGTGAGGCGCTGATTTCTTCATGGGAACAGTGTCCTCCTTCAAAGCGACCTGCTCATCCCATTTAGCAGGACTAACCCGCTGCATTCCGGAGGTTCGCTAGAATCTTTGTAGGATCCTAAGAGGATGATGTGACCCCCACACAAACGAAGTACCTGATGAGCTTTAGTGCTCTCGTGATGTTCGCTTTGGGGATTGTGCTCACGTTCGGGCCGAGCGAAGTCGTTCATGCAGCAGGGGGTTCCCAAGCCCCGCTTCTCACCTCGATAGCACAGGCCTGTGGGGCTCTCTATCTAGGCTTCGCGATCCTAAATTGGATGGCGAAAGATAACCTCATCGGAGGCATCTACAGCCGTCCGGTGGCAATGGGCAATTTTCTACATTTCTTTGCGACAGCGATGGCGCTTGTGAAGTCGTTCTCGGTTCTGCCACATTCCGCAGGTATCGTTGCGCTGGTGGCGCTCTTTTACGTTCTGGCCGCTGCCTTCGCGACTGTCCTTTTCCGACATCCAAGTTCGAAGTGATGGATTAGTTCCCATATGTCGCATTAGCGGAACTTTGCCGCACCAGAAGCGGTGTAGGACCTGGGAGAGGCCGTGACTGGCGTGTAGCGCGTTCCACTGGATTTATGTTGCGGGGGGAGGCAGCTCAAAACCAAGTTCGGTGAGTGCATCGGCTGTTACCAGTCGCAATTCGTAGCGCTGCCGGAGTGAGCGCGAGCAGACTCATCGCGAGTGACCTGAGCACGGTGACTTGACGACACGATCTAGCTGACGCAACTCGTCTGCAACCTTCAGCCAAGCAGGCGGTCAACGAAGTAATGCCACGTTTTGGCGTGCGACAGCAGGAGTGGAAGGGGCGGCATCGTAAGAATCAGCAAGGGGAATCCCCAGCGATAGGCCACATGGATAGAACGGCGGCTGAAGAGATCATACAAAGGACCGGCAGCGTAGAAACAGAGGGCAAGTAGCAAAGTGAGCGGGTTGATGCCGTGGAGCAGTCTGCCGAAAGAAGGAAAGAAGAAGAGCATGGGTGCCATCAGCAGCAGCCGCTTATGCGTTTCATCGTCACGCCGCAATAGGAGACCAACGGAAACAAACGCAGCAAAAAGCACCATCTGGCCAATAGAAATGGCGAGCATACTGTAGACGTCCGGGAAGGGGTTGAATCTGCCCTGCTTCGCCTGTCGAAGGAAGACGGCAAAGCCCATTACGAAAACCGCTATAGAGAGCGCAGCGCCTAGCCATCCCAGGTTGCGATGGAGCTTCATCCCACCGTTCATGGCTAAGAGGTTCTGCACGAGATAGAGCAGCATCCATGCGGTGAAGACCGCTCCATGAACCTGAACCCAGAACGGAAGGGCGGGACTATGGAAGTAGCTTCCCGCATAGTAGGTTCGCGTGAAACCTGCGAAGACGCCGCCGGCGATGGCAAAAGCCATGCTCGTATAGAAACGATGATCCAGCTTTCTTCGTTCGGCCATGAGAAAGTGGCCGGTCCCTCTTAGCCGCCCCGTACGAGCTAAAACTCCACTTGTCATCGCTGCCCCTGGAATTTGTCCTGGGATCAACGTAGAGGGCGATTGCTGGATACGATAGTACAGACGCGACATCTCGAACTTTTTTGCGGAACATGACGGCTACTCACACATGAAAGTAATCAGGTGTTCGGGGGCCAGATCGCGCATGACGCGTTCTGGTGTGTCACCCGCGAGGCTGCGAAAGTCACGGATCATGTGCATCTGATCGTGGTACTCGGCCGCATGAGCAATCCATGCCCAGTTCTGGCTGGTTTGCTGCCGCAACCGCAACGCCTTCTGAAATCGGGTGAGACGGGCAAGCAGAACCGGAGAAACGCCGCTGTACTCTAACGCTAGACGCTCCAACTGACGCGTGCTGATTCCTGATTGCGCCGCAACGCTATGTACGGTTCTCTGCTTTCCTGCGGAGGCCAATACCTGGAGGGCGCGATGCGATGGATGCAGGGGTCGGCCACGATGCAAGTGCCGCAAAAGGAAACGCTCGACGCTCTGGATGCGTTCTGGAAATGAAGGCAAATTCCCCAACTCTTGATAGAGTCTGCGCACGGGCAAGCCAAGCACGCCGCCGCCTTCCGTTCCGGTACCCGTGAACTTAGAGAGCGGAATACGGAAGATTGCATAAAAGCCGAGTGGGCGGAAGAGCACTGCCAGCGCTTCCACCCTGCCTCGAATGACGACGCGCACATTGCGGGCGGGAATCGGGCCAATAATAGTGATTGGAACTGATGGATTTGGAAGGTCGAGCCCGTAAATCGGGACGTCGTACTGATCTGCGAACTGAAACTCCAGCATGGAACCCGATCGCGCGACCACCGGTTCGACTATCTCCGGTCCGCGCGGATCGGAGATGCGCAGCACGTACCCGTAGACATACGGCGCGAGCTCCGGTGAAGGTCTGGCATGTTGAACTCTCAGCATCGGTACCTGCTAGATGTGTGACTTTTGTCCCGCGTTCGAGAACGCAAATGCATCTTTCGACGTTGTGAGCATCGACCTGCGATGCTCACAACACGCGCGCTTCATGCACCAAAACGAATGTCACGATCATATCGTTCCACTCGGTCGCAGAGATCGTTCCGCCGGAATGCATCACTGGATTCTGCCAATTTGGCTGCACAATGATTACGTCTGGCGCGCAATATGGCGACTCTCCAGGAGTTTGAGCGTAGGAATTGGGAGTGTCCGAAGGGACCTCTGTGAGAATGAAGGAAGCCCAGGGCTTTTTCAGTAGGTAACCGTCCTACGATGAGGGTTCCAAAGCGATTGACGTTGACGGCATCTGAGGCATGAAGATCGCCAAGAGCGTTCGCATCATGATCATTCCACGCCTGATCCCAGGCAGTCAGAAACCCGGCGGCTATTGTCGAGATTGTGTCACCTATCGCTGGACTGACTCGGATATGACAAACGTAGATGCGAAGGTCATAGGAGCCTGTCTTTACAGTACGATTGATTGCTTCACGCCAATCTAACAATGGCAAAAGCGCCTGCATAGTACAGGTACGACATTGGCTTGCAGGATCAGTAGCATCGGTCCCGCCCCGGTCTCGACCGGGGCAGACCGAAATTCACCCGTGATGCAAGGTATGGCTCTCGTATGGCGCTAAATCGCCAACGCGCTCACCGCCGCCATATGAGTCACGTGAAGTCGCACAGGCGGAAGTTTGCCGCTCCAGAGCCGTCCAGAACGGAGATTGGCGTGAGACGCATTTATCAGGACCGAGCAACGTCATGCATCCTTACGGCTTCCTAGCGTTGGCGAGACGCCCTATGTTCGTGACGGTCCAATACCAAAGCGGGTAGATCTCACCCAAGATCTCGCGGCCAAGGTCTGTAAGGGCATATTCGACACGTGGCGGTACCTCGGCAAAGATGGTCCGCTCCACTAGACCATCCTGTTCCAGCAACCGTAGCGTCTTGGTAAGCGACTTCTGGCTCACTCCCTTCACTTGCTCCAGAACGCGGCTGAAGCGGATGGGACAACCTGCCTCATCCAGCACCGCCATCGTCCAAAGAGTCCACTTGTCTGCAAGCTGACTGATGGTGTGCCGGGCGAAGAGTTCCTGCTCTGGAGTCAGCTGTTCGCACAGGGTATCTGCTTCCGCCCAATCAATTCTCAATTGTTACCTCCAGGTACCTACGCGCAACTAAGGTGCCTTATTGCAATGAGATACAGGCTGAATCATACTTGCGGTGTGCGAAACACCAAAGGAGACACTATGAAAAATCGTGTGCTCGGCATGTGGCGCCCAGAGACGATCACTGCAACGGTAGGAGGCAGGACGGTGGAGCCTTTCGGGGCAAAGCCGACTGGCCTCCTTTGCTTTCACGAGAGCTTGCATTTCGTAGAACTCATGTCCGACCCAGGCGTCCCACGCTTCGCGAGCGATGCGCGAGAAGCCGGAACAGCCGAGGAGGACAAAGCCGCAGTGGTAGGAAACCTCGCCTTATTTGGCACCTATACCGTAGACAACGAAGGAAACTTCATGGGAAACCTGGTACGAGGCTGCACGTTCCCTAACTGGATCGGCGACCGACGGACCGCCGAGCAATTGAAAGAAGTCGTTGACGGCGATCACATGCTGGAAATATTCCAGAGTGGAGACGTGCGCGTGGAGATTCATTGGCAGCGCGTCATTGCACCCGAGTGATTCTTTAGAAGGCTAGTCCTCACAGGTTGCATTCTCGTCAGTAACGTCCCTTGTGGGCGGAGGCTGAGCCGCCCCATGTGGATCAACTTGCGTGAAGGCGTTATGAAGACCTGGACTCTCTTAAGGAATCCGGCAGGGCAACAGAAATCATGCCGACTCTTTGGAAGAGGGCTTGCATCTGCTCCGGCGTCCCGGGTTGCTGTAGTCTGCGGGCGATAGCGTGCGTGAGGTTGCTGGAGCTCCGAACGCCGTAACAACCTTCTCAAAGCCGCCTGGGAGGTAGAAGTTGAGAAGCCGTTTCTGGCCGGCTTCGACATCGATCGTGGATCAGAACGTCTCACCTGCAGACCGCAAAGCAAAGCGATTCGCATCATCGGCAGTTTAAATGAGGAGAACTCTGCCGGCCGCTGGTATGTCTGCAACGAAAGGACGTTTGCCAGCATGTCCGAGAAGACAGCACTCATGTTGGACGACACTGGCGATCTGATCAGGATTGAAACGGGGCCTCAGCCAGGTCCGGAAAGCCCGAGATCCAGGCCAGGGGGAGATATGATTTGCTTCATGGCTCCATTGATGCGGATAGGAGAACTCGCCAAACGGGCGGGAGTGACGCAGCGCACCGTGCGCTACTACGAAAGCCTCGGCTTAATCCCACCGGGCGAACGTGAGGGAACAGGGCAGCACCGATATCCTGAGCAGACCGTGGCCCGGCTGCAGAAGATCGATCAACTCAAAACATTAGGGTTGAACCTTGAAGAAATCGGAACCGTGATTCCCCTTTACTTCGATCATCCAACAGAAAAGAAGGCAAAGGTGAAGGTTCTCAAAATGTTGCGCCGCCATCTTGCTGAGACTGAAACTCAGATGGCCTCGCTGGCTCAGTTTCAGAGTGAACTCGCTGGACACATCAAACGCTTCGAGCGTTGGCTCAAGACCTAGGCTCGTTGGACAAGCGAAAGTGCTCGGAGTATCGTTTATCTGAACATGACGTGGACGTAAGGATCATGTTTGAGAGCGGTGCAACATGAAAGAGCGAATTGGATGGTTGGGTTTAGGCGCGCTGGGGCTTCCTATGGCGCGCAACCTTCAGGAAAGCGGTTACGGGCTCGCGGTGTACAACCGCACAGCGAGCAAGGCAGACGTACTCCGCGGGGGTGGAGCGGAAGTGGTAGCTTCGGCCCAAGAGGTTGCGGCGAAGGGCGGTATTGTCGTTTCAGTGCTCTGGGACTCTGACACGACAGAGGAGATGGTCCCGCAAGATTTCCTTGCTCGTATGGAAGGCGGCGTTCACATCGGCATGTGTACTGGATCGCCACAAGCCGCGCAACGGTTAGCGAACCTGCACGCGGAAAATGGATCGGCCTATGTCGAAGCGCCGGTGTTCGGTCGTCCCGAAGCAGCCCTAGCCCGTCAGCTTGCCATTCCCTATACCGGATCACAAGGGGCAAAGGAGCGCGTCAAGCCCATCCTCATCGCTCTCGGCGGTGCCGCGTTGTTCGACATGGGCGAGCAGGCGGGCCAAGCAACTGTGCTCAAGCAACTGGGTAATTTCCTCATTATCTCGATGGGCCGCTCATTGGCGGAAGGGCTAGCGATTGCCAGCGGTGCAGGCGTTGCCCCGTTGGCTGCAGTCAAGATGCTGGCCGACAGTGTGTTTCCGATGCCCATCTTTCGCAACTACGGCAAGGCGCTCGCTGCAGGAGGGAATATGCTCGCATCATCACAGATCCCGGCCAAAGATCTTGGCCTGTTCCATCGATTAGCAACCGATCACGGACTGCAAAATCCGATCGGCCAATTGCTTCTGCAATTGACGGCTCCAACCGGCGAATGAGGCCATGTCTCTCTCCACCTCCGACACGCCGCAAGCCGGTTGAGTCTCAGGCATAGATCTGTAAATCAGAAAGGAATGAAAATGAAGGCAGCATGGTACGAGCGAAGCGGTAGCGCGCGAGAGGTGTTGCAGGTGGGCGAACTCGAGAAGCCCAGCGTGCAGCCTGGAGCGGTGCTGGTAAGAGTGCATGCAACGAGCGTGAATCCTTCAGACACCAAGCGGAGGGCTCGTCGGCCGCTTCCCGACGGCGTCTCAAAGCTGATCCCTCATCAGGACGGGGCGGGAGTCATTGAGCAAGTGGGTGAAGGGGTCCCGCACTCTCGTGTTGGACAGCGAGTCTGGATCTACGAAGCGCTCGTTGCAGGCAAGGCGGGATGTGCCGCAGAGTATGTCGTCGTTCCGAGTGAGAATGCAGTTGAACTTCCCGAAGATATTTCCTTTGAGGAGGGAGCCTGCCTGGGTGTTCCAGCGTTGACCGCCTACCGCTGCGTTTTTGCGGATGGCCCGGTTCACGGGAAGACCTTGCTGGTTACTGGAGGCGGCGGTGCTGTTGGAGCCCACGCAATCCAGTTCGCCAAGGCAGGCGGTGCCACGGTGATAGCAACCGTCAGCCGGCCTGAGCAAGCTACCATCGCAAAGAAATCCGGGGCAGATTTCGTGGTGAATCGGCACGAAGGAGATCTTGTCCATCTGATTCATCAAGCAGCAGGGGCTTCTGAGGGTCCGTTTATCGATCGAGTCGTTGATGTTGCCTTCGGCGAGACGCTCCCATTTGCGGTGAAGCTGCTGAAACAGGAGGGGGTCATCGCGACATACGCCTCCGACTCCCTGCCGGAGCCGACGATCCCGTTCTGGCCGCTCATCTTCTTGAGTGCGACGATCCGCTTTGTGGATGTGTACGCCATGTCACGCGAAGCTCATAAGAGCGCAATCGAAGCTACGGGGAAAGGCCTGCGCGAGAGATGGCTGAAGCCCACGATCGCCTCTCGATTCTCCTTAGACGAGATCGTGGAAGCACATGAGGCGACGGAATCCGGAAAGGTGACGGGCAAAGTGGTCATCCTCATCGGCCCATCATTCACGAGCATTCCGGTGATGTGCCAAGCCTGACGGGTCTTAGCCGGGCGATCGGTGATGGTAAGTCGCCTTGTCCGAAGTAATATTCCGGAGCGAGGGGAATGAGCTGAAGCTGCGGGGGTATGTGAGGGGCAAGGCTTTGGGCGGACGGAGATTGGACTCGGATTCGGGGAAGTGAGGGCCGGGAGATCGCGTTGCCGAGAGCTCACTCGTGCTTGAAAGACGAACGCCTGAAGAGCGGCTGAAGACCGGGTACGCCGTCAGCTGGGACGCTGCTTGCGAGCCCTGTCCAATGCTCCCGTCGACCAGAGCGCGGAGGCGACCAGCAAGGGCTGGGCGAAGAGTCTTCCGAAGCGTTTCGCGTCTGTATCCAAGCCGAAGGCGCTCCGGTGATGTTGCCATTGGGCGATGTTGCCCGGGAGGATCGCGATGTAAAACGCTCCCAGGGTCCAGCCAAGAAGTTTCCTTTGCCGGGGTAAGAACAGCAGGGCAGCTCCCATGGCGATCTCGACGACACCCGACCATACCACGACCTGGTCTACCGAAAGCGGGAACAGCTCCGGAACAAACCGAGGGACCTGCTTGCGGAAGGCGCGCCGCGCAAATGTCAGGTGAGAGATGCCTGCGAGGACCATGGTTGCGCCCATCAACCTGCGTCCTATCCTTTGAGCGAAGCTTTGCTGTGGCTGCGCTTTGAAGACTTCCATTTCCATAGAACCTCCCGTGGAGAGACCGTTCCGGTCACTGGCCGGTTAGATGCGGGGGTTTGTGCCGGCGTGCGACGCTCCCCGTCCGCTTGGGGAGGGTAACGAGACCTCCGCTGGCGCGAACAGCGTTTGCTGATACCGATCGCCGCTACTGCGTCCCCAACTCCGCTGACCTAAAAGCCACGGATCCGCCGATGATGGTCAGAACGCTGTGGGTCGCCGGAATAGGAGCCTGAGGATGTTTGGTGACGTCCTGTGAGAGCACCGCGACATCAGCGAGCATCCCGGGCATTAGCCGCCCTTTCTTAGTCTCCTGGAACTCTGCAAAGGCAGAGCCGCTGGTCAGGATCGCTAGCGCCTCGTCCGCGTGGATCGCTTGAGGGTTGCTGGGATCAGTCATCACACTAAACATGAACCATGGATCCATACCGCCATCGGATCCATAGGCGAGCGGGATGCTCGCAGCTTCGAGTGCCTTCCAGGGCCGGCCCGGACGTGGTTGCGCGATTACGATACCGAGCTTGCGCGCGCGCGCCATGCGTTCCGGCGTGGTGAAGCCGTCGCCATGCTCGAAGCGGACCCGCAGCGGACGCCAGGTCTCGGCAGGAGCCAGCATTTCCATCTCTTCCATGACCTCATCCGTCATGGCGTCGCCCACGACGTGCATCATCAACTGATCCTCTCTGTTGAGCGCCAACTTGAGCTGCCGGTCGATGAACGCAACCGAGTAATTCGGTCGCCCTCGCCATCCCGGCTTATCGGCATAGTCCTTCGTCTGATAAGCGAGCTCCTCGATCGGAGTTCCATCCAGCACGTACTTGACCCCTGCGACACGCACTCGCGGGCTCAGAACCTCCTCACCCGTCCCAGGACTTTCGCCTATTCGCGCATCTTCCAGAGCCATAGGGAAGCGCATGATCCTGATTCGCAGGGGATCGTCCGGTTGGGCGAACGTTTTCTTCAGAAAGCTCAAGCGCTGGTTGGTGGCCATTACCTGAACGGTCGTGACCCCCTGCGCGAGACGACGCTGGGCATAGTTGTGGAAGGCTTTGATGGAAGGTTCCACGCCCGTCTCATCCGCCAGCCCGCGCTTGACTTCGTTAGCAGCTTCTTCTTCCAGCAAGCCGGTCAGATGGCCTGCGGCATCGCGGTCATAGTGGCCGCCTTCAGGGTCTTTCACCGCATCCGTCAGCCTCAGCTTTGCGAGGCCGCGGGAGTTTAAGATGGCTCCATGTCCCCACCACGATGACACGATGACGGGATGGTCTCCGGCGGCCTCATCAAGCGCCAGCCGAGTCTCTCTGGGATGCCGGATGACTGCTTCTCCGACCACTCCGTTAATCCACGCTCCTTGTGGTGCGGTCAGCGCGGCAGCTTTGACGGCATCCGCGAGTTCCGCAACAGATGGCTCGGGTCCAGGCCCGTGAGCCCCGTTTCCTGGAGGAAAATGCAGTTGCACACCGAAGCTGGCGCCGCCTACATGGTCGTGCGAGTCATTGATTCCAGGCATGGCCATCCGGCCCTGCAGGTCAATCACCTTCGTCTTGGTGCCTGCTGTGCCAGTGACAGCAGCATCGCTTCCCGCCAGCACGATACGATCGCCAAGGATTGATATGGCCTCCACCCACGGATTGGCCTTATCGCCAGTAAAGATATGTCCATTTCGAAGGATGAGATCTGGCGCAACAGCAGGCGTCTGCACACTTACTGTGGAAGCAAATGAAAGCGCGGCGGCGAGCAAGGTGAAGAGGAAGCGATCCATGCAGGAGATCTCCGGGTGAATGCCGTTGATTTTATCTTGCCGTCCGATATGGAGCCATGACAGAACCCTTAGGTTCGCGGAGATTGGCACCGATGAGTCGCAAAGGCGAAAGTTGACCGCTTCCGACGCCGTTTTGAGCTTGCGTGGCTTCCTGACTGGCGTGAGAAGCGTTTATCGGGACTTGCTCCAACTTCCTTCTGCGAAAAGCATGCCGAGACCTGATAGGCCGGCGTGCGTTCGCTTTTTGATTGCAGAGAGCCTCACCTGCCCACAGCGAAGTGTTATCCCTAGGAGATGGAACCCAGACAGCTGCTCCTCCACGCTCAGCGTTTGCAAGCAATCTCCCAAGCGGGGCTTGCGTATGCATCCAGCGTCTACGATCGGGATCGCTACGAAGAGATCCGCGCGATCAGTGTTCAACTTTTGGGAGAACTCACCGAGGAACCATTCGAGAAGATCATTCGTGTCTTCGCCTCCGAAGAGGGATACCAAACTCCCAAGGTAGACATCCGCGCACTGGTCATTCGTGAAGGTCATGAAATCCTCTTAGTCAGCGAAAAGGGCGATCAAGGTCGTTGGACCTTACCGGGTGGCTGGGCCGATGTTGGATATACCCCATTCGAGAATGCCGCGAAGGAGGTGTACGAGGAGACGGGGCTCGTTGTGAGGCCCATGCCTGCTTGCCCTCTTCGACAAGAAAAGACATCCACATCCTCCCCAGCCCTGGTACGTTTACAAGGCTTTCGTCAAATGCGAGGTGCAGAGTGGAGTTCTTCTTCAGGAAACGACGGAGACCAAGGGTGCCCGCTGGTTCACGATGGACGAGGTGGCTTCATTGCATCTGTCTACGGACCGGGTGACACTGTCGCAACTGGAGACGATTTATCGAGTTGCCTCCGATCCCCTCTCGACGATTCTCTGCGATTGACCGTCGAGTACTCATGAGATGAGTCCCGAGCCGAACCACCACAAGTTAGGGGAAGATGACTCGGCGCGAGTGGTATCGGCAAGTCGCAAAGGCGGAAGTTGACCGCTTTCAGACGCCGTTTGAGCTTGAGTGGCTTCCTGACTGGCGTGAGAAGCGTTTATAAGGACTAATCATCTGCTTTCCTGAAGCGATCCGGACAGCGATGAAAGGTGTTGCGGTCTTCGGAGAGGGAAGCCCCGCGTTAACTTCTCGAGAGATTCGGGAACAAGGCGGTATCGGTCTGCGTACTTACCTGCATCGTTTGATACAACAGATTCCACATCGCCGGATAGCATGCCGAAAAGGACACTCCATGAGGCAGCGTACAGAGGCCAAGATAGCGGGATTTGCCTATCTCAGCTACATCGTTTTCACTATGTCAAGTTCGATTCTTTTCGCAAAGGCTACTGCTGGAGATGATGTTTCACAGACGCTTTCCACCCTCACTCGAATGATCTGGACGGCGCGCATCACGGTCCTGCTCGACCTGCTACAGACCGTCTGCGCAGTCGTGCTTGCTGTCACCCTGTACAAACTGGTAAAGGCCGTAAACCCTACCCTCGCCTTACTCGCCATGTTCTTTCGTTTCGGGGAGGGTCTGCTCGGCTCACTCCCGCTGCTCAGCAAGCTTGAGCTAATGCGGCTCGCAACGACTCATACAGTTGGTTCAGCGAACGCTTCCGGATACCTTCTTTTCGGAAATGAGATATTGCAGCGGCCCGACGACGGCTTCAGTCAATTTTGCTTTGTCATCGGAGGATTTCTCTTCGCCTGTCTGTTCCTTCGCGGACGAATCATTCCACGCTGGCTCGCCTGGATCGGCGTCGTCACCATCGGCGCGCAGTTGGTCGTCGTTCCTCTGCATATCGCCACAATCGTTCCGGGTTCGCTCGTCAATCTGCTGTGGATGCCGATTCTGCTTTACGAGATCCCGCTTGGGATCTGGCTAATGGTTAAGGGGATCGAGGTGGCAAGTGACTCTTATAACCCCGGCGAAAAATAAGCCTTCAGAATTTTGCTCGTGGGCCAGACCGTTAACGGTTTCGTTTGGTAACGACAAGTCGCAAAGGCGGAAGTTGATGGCTTAAGGCGCCGTTTTGAGCTTGCCTGGTTTCTGACTAGCGTGAGAAGCGTTTCCCGGGACTCACGGACGAAACGGCCCGGACGGGCAGTATGCTAGATTGCATGCTTCCAC
The DNA here is from genome assembly GCA_964282815.2 of uncultured Granulicella sp. Lineage (GTDB taxonomy): Bacteria > Acidobacteriota > Terriglobia > Terriglobales > Acidobacteriaceae > Edaphobacter. Next base: position 1,015,384 of record CBDIOH010000007.1, on the reverse strand, counting down.
GTCGCCGTTTTCTACTCAGTTCGCTTGCTCTCGCCGCGTTTGAAAGCCTTCCGGCAAGGCTTCTGCGGGGTGCGGCCCCTGTCTTAAAAGCGCTCCCCGCATGGAAGCCGGGCGTCCTTGAGATCCACCAGATCGCCACCAATCGCGGCAACAGTACGTTGTTGATCCTGCCCGACGGCACCACCATGATGGTCGATGCGGGTGCCATCTATGGCACCACGCCGTACCTCAGCGATCCGCTTCCTTCCGGTCAGCATCGTCCCGGCGAGTGGATTGGCCGTTATGCAAAGCGGCGTTTCGACGCCAGTGGACTTACAAGCATCGACACCTTCCTGCTCACACATTTGCACGGCGATCATGCCGGGTATCTCCCGCCGGACGGTCCGCTCTCGTCGGATGGCTCTTACCGGCTCACAGGCGTTGCCGACGTTGCCGCGATCGTTCCGATCCAGAGGTTCGTGGATCGCGCATGGCCGGACTACACCTATCCGGTAGCTGCCACTCTCGACTTCCAGAAGAACTATCGTGCGTTCCTTGAGGTGCAAACCAAAGGTGGAAGAAGAGTCGAGCGTTTTCGCCCCGGCTCCAAGGACCAATTTACCTTGCAGCATAAGGCGGCCGGCTACCCCAGCTTTGAGATACGCAACCTGATTGCCAACGGCGAAGTCTGGACCGGCAAGGGCGAGCAGACGAGAAAGCTTTTTCCAGAGCTATCGACTCTGAAGCCCGCCGACTACCCTGCGGAGAATCCCTGCTCCTGCGCCATTCGTCTCCGCTATGGAAAGTTCGGCTACTACACTGGCGGCGATCTAACCAACGACAGCAATTACGGCCGCGATCCCTGGCGCGACTCAGAGTCTCCCGCTGCCGAAGTTTGCGGTCCCGTCAGTGTCGCCGTCGCGAACCACCATGGCTACTTCAATGCCAATGGTGACCGGTATGTTCGCGCCCTGCAGCCCCAGGTCTTTGTGATCCCGACCTGGGACTCCGCGCACCCGACCGTCAATGTACTCAACACGCTCTACTCCAAAGCCATCTATCCTGGGAGCCGAGACGTCTTCGCAACCTCGGTCAAAGAGGAGAATCGCATTGCCAACAAGAAGACCGACGACCTCAAGTCCCGGGCTGGACACATCGTTATCCGCGTAGAACCCGGCGGAGAGACCTTCGCCGTGCACATCCTCTCAAACGCTGATGAAAGCGACACGGTGGCGGCCAGCTTCGGCCCCTACACCTCTTAAGGCATGTTGGAACTCTTGCATTGGCCTCTGCAGATGGATTGGTATCGTGATGCGGCATTGCAAGAAGTTTTCCCACCCGTTCGCGAGAAATGACCTTGTATGCGGTGTCTGGAGTGGGCACGCTGAGTTTGCGGCTGATGAGCAGGAAGACGTCCTTCGTCGAGGGTCATGCAGATTAGGCTGCATGGCCCCCGCTCAGGATTGGGTGTGTGGTGTGGCTGTTTACGGTACGGCTGAAGCCGCGCCCTTCCGGGAGTTAGGCCGCGGGAGTGGGGCGAAGGAGCTAGTTGCTTGTGGGGTGTTCGACTTGGTCGATGACGAGGACGGGGGCGGGGCCTTTGACGGCTTCCAGGCGGAGGCCTAACTGCTCCTTCATGGCGACGATGAGGGACGGTGGGGCGCTGGTTTCGTTCTCCTTGGAGACATCCTTGGAGACATCCTGGGAGACGTCGTAGGTCCACTTGAGGGTGAAGTCGTATTTGCCCTCGAGGGCGGTTTGATCGATGACTGGGCGATCTTCGTAAAGGTTCAGGTTGAGGGCGAGGTTCGAGAGGGAGAGGTTTGTGGCTTTGAGGATGCGGAATCCTACGCCTCCGGAGTTTCCGGCGTTGCTTCGAACCTCCTCGGGCTTGGCGGGGGTTAGCAGTGGGCCGCCTTTGGCGACGGTGATGGCGTAGATGGGCAGGTCGCGGGTTTCGTGATGGAGGACGAGGTGGAAGCGGTCGGCGAGGAGCTGTTGGTACATGTGCTGGAGCTGCTGGATGCTGGGAACGCCGGGCTCGTCCGGTACGCCTTTGATGTCGAAGCGTTCTTTGCTGAACCAGCCGGGCGCGTCTACGATTTGTCTGGCGTGGACACCGTAGGCGATGCGGACGATGTCGTTGAGGGTGGCGTTGGCACAGGTGATTTGGCGGCCTTCGCTTTCGAAGCTCCAACCCTGGCGGGTGGTGCTGGGATCGGTTGGCCTGATGGTGGCGACGAGGAAGGATGGGCTTGCGTCTGGGGCCATGGCCTGCTCTAGTTTCGGGGCGGATTGAGGTGGGCTGATGGGTTTGGGCGAGAAGGCGTGTGTGGCTGCGGCGGTGAGGAGGAAGACTGCTCCGCATGCGGCTACGTAGTGGCGAAACTGCATGGATGGTTTCTCCTGGATTCAGACTTCCTGGACTCAGACTTCCTGAACTCAGACTTCCTGAACTCAGACTTACTGGACTCCATTGAGAGTAATAGGTTTGTTTGTGGCGGTGTGGAGTTGGCTGTGGCAAGATGGCGTTTGCGGCCACGTGGGGGACGACAAGGTCCTTCGTCGAGGGCCATGCGGTGAGGTGTATGGCCCCCGCTCAGCGTCAGGATGACGTGCTTTTGGGTTCGGTTGGGTGCTACTCGAGGAGGGCGGTGCGCATGGCGGCGTGGTCATTCCAGGCGAGACGTAGGCCGCCGGAGACGGGGGCTCGGCCGAGGAGGCGGACGCCGCCTATGATGGCGGCGATCCAGTGGGGTGGCCGCTTTTCGTTCCAGAGGGTGCAGAGGGGTTGCAGGTTCCCGTTGCGGTCGGGGGCGAAGACGCGCTCGTCCCAGCGCTGGGAGCCGGCGGGGAGATGGGGGTGGTTGCGGACGGCGTCCAGGGTGGACTGGAGGATGCGGTGCTTCCAGGGCTGGCGATACTGGGGCATGTAGAGGACGTGGGAGATGCGGTCGCGGCGAAGCTCCTGGACGAACTCGGCAAAGGTGTTGGCGCGGGTGAGGTTGAGGTTGGCGTTGGGCTCGATGCCGTGACGGTCACCGCCCGAGAGGACGAGCTGGTTCCACTGTTGGGCGAGACGGCGGACGGCGGTGTTCTCATCCCAGTGGCGGAGGCCGTTGAGCTCGAGGGCGTGGATGTGCTGGCCGTGGGTGGCGAGGAAGTCGTTGACGAGGACGCCGTGGAAGGCGGAGCCGATGCGGTAGAGATCCCAGAGGGGATGGTTGAAGACGATGAGGACGGTGGGGATGGCTGCCAGATCAGCGAGGATGTCGCGGAGGAGCGAGGGAGAGCGGCCCGCTTCCCCGTTTGTGAGGGGGACGGCGGTGAAGGCGTTGAGACGGGCGATCCAGGCGTCGGCCTGCGCGGCAGGGAGGTTGTGGATGCCCAGGTGGAACTGGGTGACTCTGTTTTGCGAGACGGTGCTCTGGGGGATTGTGTAAGGGACGCTCCACTCGACGGAGATGGGGACGCTGGGGGCTACGGCGTTGAGGAGCTTGGGGGCGTGGATGTTGTCATGGTCGGAGAGGGAGACGTGGGCGGCGAGCTGGAGCTGGGACTGGATCTGGTTGCGTTCGAGCTCGAAGGCGAGGCGCGGGTTGAGGGGTGGGGTCCAGAAGGTGCGGGCGTAGTCGGGGCGGATGCCGGAGTACTTGAGGCAGCGGGCTTCGGCCCAGCGGAGGATGGGCTGGAGGACGGGGAGGTCGGTGGAGAGCTCGGCGATGAAGTCGAGGGTCTCCTGGGATTGGTTGGTGTGGGAGTGGAGGGAGACGGCGTGGGTGAAGGGTTTGGCTGCGTTCGGTTCACGCCAGAGATAGGAAACGGTCAACTCGCCCATGGGGAAGGCCTCCGAGAGATCGGGGTTCGCAGACAGTTTCGGCGGCGGATGTGACGGGGGGATGACTGCACGAAGAATGGTGCTCGAAAAGATGGGGGTGGAGCGGCTTTTTGGGTTTGGCCGTTGAAAGTTTGCCTAAACTGGGAGGTATGAAGATTGTGATTGCTGAAAAGGTCTCCCCGGCTACGGTTTCGATTTTGCAGAAGGAAGCTGGCTGGAATGTCGTTACCGCGGACAAGATTAAGAGCTTGAAGGACGAGCTGAAGGATGCGGACGCGCTGATTGTAAGGTCGGCGGTGCAGGCGGATGCGGCGCTGTTGGAGAGTGCCGGGAAGCTTCGGGTGATCGGGCGGGCTGGCGTAGGGGTGGACAACATCGATACCGCGGCGGCGACGCACCGCGGGATTGTGGTGATGAATACGCCGGGAGCGAATGCTGTTGCGGTTGCGGAGCTGACGCTGGGATTGATGATCGCGATGGGACGGTCGATTCCGCGGGCGAATGCGAGCATGCACGCGGGGGTCTGGGATAAGAAGAGTTTGCAGGGCATGGAGCTGCGGGGCAAGACGCTGGGGATTGTGGGATGCGGGCGGATTGGGTTGGAGGTGGCGCGGCGGGCGGCGGCGTTTGGGATGGAGCTGATCGGGTATGACCCGTTTATCGCTCCGGTGATTGCGCGGGAGAATCAGATTGCTTTGTTGTCGCTGGATGAATTGTTCAAGCGGAGTGACTATTTAACTCTGCATGTTGGGTTGACGACGCAGACGGAGGGGCTGATCAACAAGCACTCGATTGCGATTATGAAGCCGGGGGTGCGGATTGTTAATTGTGCGCGTGGTGAGCTGATTGTGGATGAGGCGCTGGCGGAAGGATTGACGAGCGGCAAGGTGGCGGGGGCGGCGCTCGATGTGTTTCACCAGGAGCCGCTGAAGAGCTCGGTGTTCTTTGGGATGGAGAAGGTGCTGCTTTCACCGCATATCGCGGGGGCTACCGATGAGGCGCAGGAGGCGATCGGGATTCAGCTGGCGATGCAGGTGCGGGATTACCTGAAGCTGGGAGTGGTGCAGAATGCGGTGAACCTGCCTTCGTTGAGCCATGAGGAGTATCTGGAGACGGCTCCTTATATCGAGATGGCGGGGCGGTTGGGGCGGTTTCTGGCGCATGCGACGGCAGGGAATCTGGAGAGCATCTCGCTGACGTATACGGGGCGGATTGCGCAGGGAAAGACGGATTTGATCCGGAATGCGGCGATTGCGGGGATCTTTGCGGATACGGAGGGGTCGAACTCGGTGAACCGGATCAATGCGGCGGCGATTGCGGAGGAACGGGGGGTGAGGATCCAGGAGGATAAGAAGGAGTTTGTGGCGGGGGGTGCGGGGTCGGCACTGCAACTGGTTTTGCATCGGGCGGGGTCGGATGGAGAGGGAGACACGAGCGCTTCGGCGACGGTTTTGCATGGGAGTTCGCCGCGGCTGCTGACGTATGACGGGATCGATATTGAGGCTCCGCTGCATGGGACGCTGGTGGCGATCCGGAACCATGATGTGCCGGGGGTTGTGGGGCGGATTGGAACGATTCTGGGCGAGCACTCGATCAATATTGCTAATTTTGCGCTGGGGCGCGGGACGGAGACGCAGCGGTCTAGTCGTATGAGTGCCCGTGTGCCGCAGGGACAGGCTTTGGCGGTGGTGCAGATCGACGTGGCCGGGGCGGGGGATGCGGCGGCGGCAGTGGAGGCGCTGAAGGCGGTAGAGGCGATTGCGAGTGTGAGGATGGTGGAGCTGGGAAAGAGCTAGAGCTGATTAGCTGAAGGTATATAGTTTGATTCTTTGCGGCAGCTTTTTTGAGCTTGAAGCTGGATGGATGGCTCGACCTTATAGCGACGATCTTCGTCGGAAGCTGTTGGAGGCTCACGATCAGGGCAAGGGCACGCTGGCCGAGCTGGCGGATCGGTTCGGCGTGAGTCTTGCATGGGCTTGGAAGATATCAAGTGCGCGCAAGCGCACCGGCTCGGCTGAGCGCACGGTGTACCAGGCCGGTCCCAAGGTTCGGGTCGATCGCGAGGCGGTTCGGCGGTTGCTGGAAGCCAAGCCCGATCTCTATTTGCGCGAGCTGCAGGCGGAACTGAAGGCTTCAACCGGGACGCAGGTGAGTACGCCGCACCTTTGGAAGATCGTCGGCGAGCTTGGCTTCCGGCTCAAAAAAAGTCGCTCCACGCCACCGAGCGCGGTACCGAAGCGAACCAGACGCGCCGCGAAGTCTTCCTAGAACAACTGCGGTCCCTCGCTCCGGAACGGCTGGTTTTCCTGGATGAGAGCGGCGTTTCCACGCAGATGACGAAGCGTTATGGACGAGCCCGGCGCGGCCGCCGCATCGCCGAAGCGACGCCCGAAGGCAACTGGAAGATTCTCACCATCCTGGGCGCGATGAGCGTGCGCGGCATGATCGCCACCATGACCGTTGAGGCCTCGACCGACGCGGAGATCTTCCTCGCCTATCTCGATCATGTGCTCTGCCCACAGCTTCAGCCCGGACAGGTGGTTGTCATGGACAACCTCAGTTCACATAAGGTCGCCGGAGTTCGCGAACGGATCGAAGGTGCCGGCGCATCGCTGCTCTACCTGCCGCCCTACTCGCCTGACCTCAATCCAATCGAAAAAGCCTGGGCAAAACTCAAACAGCAACTCCGCGCCGCAAAGGCAAGAACCGCAGCCGCACTCGAGCAAGCCGTCGCGGAACTTCTGCCCACCATACGCCCGCAAGACGCAATCGCCTGGTTCAGACTGCCACTCCACCCTCTACATCAATAGCTAATCAGCTCTAGTCCTGCCAGACGGGCCCGCTGCGCGCGGGGCGGTCAATTCTTGACGGGTATACCGGTCAGAGTGACCCGATCGGCTGGGGTGCGGGCGTTGTCCGGCTGGGAGTCGGCGGAGGCGGTAAACTGGACGTATGCCGCTTTATGAGTATGAATGCACTGCCTGCCACAAGCATACGGAGAAGATTCAGAAGTTCTCCGATCCGGAGATAACCGCCTGCCCGCACTGTGGCGGGGTTTTGAAGCGGGTGATCTCCGCTCCGGCTTTCTCGCTGAAGGGCGGGGGGTGGTATGCGGATGGGTATGGATCGGCAAAGCCGGCTGCGGCGGCTGCTGACGCGGGTGGTACTGCGGCTCCGGCGTCTGGGGAGAGTGCGGCGGCTGCGGCCCCGGCTGCGGCAGCTCCGGCCCCGGCGGCGAGTGCTCCCGCTGCTGCGGCTCCGGCTAGTAGTTCGGGTTCGGAGAAGAAGTAGAGTGCGGCTGGCGCAGTCAATCGATCAATTGCTGATTTTAATGGATCACGCACATTTCCGGTTGAACTTGGATGTGGCCGGGGCGCATCGAGCCTTTCGTGGGCCTTCGACTGCGTCTAGCGCAACAGCGCGCCAGACTTCGCTCAGGATGACATATTGTGTTTGTGAAAGACAGCCTAGGCGGACTTTTTCGCAGCTGTCTTTTTGGCGGATGACTTCTTTGCTGGAGCTTTCCTGGCGGCGGTCTTCTTGGCGGCGCTTTCGGCTGGCGGGGGTGGGACCTTCTTGCCGGCTTTGCGCGCTTCGCTGAGGCCGATGGCGATGGCCTGCTTGGGATTGGTGACCTTCTGGCCGCTTCCGCTGGTGAGCTTGCCTTCCTTCATCTCTTTCATCTCACGCTCGACGTTTTTGCTGGCGGAAGGCGAGTACTTGCGGGCTGTTTTCTTGATTGCCATGGTGGGTTTCCCTCGTGATGAATTTTGATGCACGGCTTGTCCTGCCGGACGGGCCGACTGCGCGTCGGGCGGGTACTTCGTACCATTTTCTCTTGTCGGGGTGGCGTGAGAGGCTTGGGTTCGGACGTTGTCCGGCCTTAGCTGCGGGAACGACGGCGGAGCCACCAGGCCAGGGTGAAGCCCAGGACTACTCCGAGGACGGCTGCTCCTCGGCTGGCCCATACCTCCCAGCGTGGGCGCTGGCGGCGCAGGTCGCCTTCCTTCCAGGCGTGGTGAACGGCGATGAGGTCTGCGCTGAGGCCGGGGATGGAGACCTTCGCTAGCTCGGCGTCGGATTCGCCTACGGGCAGGGAGCCGAAGATGCGTTCCGGCTGCGGCGGCCGACCGTTGCGGTCTTTGGGGATGCGGGCGATGAGGGCGCTGATCTCGGCGTCGCGGGGGTCTTTGAAGAGGGAGGCGTCGGCGGTGTTGGGAAAGAGGGTAGAGGTGCCGGTGAGCTTGAGCTCGATGGCGGCGACGACGTCCTGGCAGACGCCGAGAGCGTAGTAGCCGCCGAAGGGGAGTTTGGGGCGGGACTCGTGCTCGTGGAGGTAGGTCTGGATCATGCGGCCGGCAAGGCGGGTGACTTCGAGGGCCTGGTCGCCACGATACTCGTGGGCGTGGCGGTTCATGACCCAGGTTTGGTCGAGCTGATCCATGGTGCGGAACTCGGCTTTGCCGTCGATGCCGAAGTAGAAGCTGATCTGGGCGTTGAGTCTGGGGCCGGTGATGAACCACTCGTATTCTGCGTGGGAGACGGGGACGAGCAAGGGGCGGCGGGTGCCGGGGACGATGATCTGGGAGTTGACCCAGAAGGGCATCATGACGTCCTGATTGTTGTAATGCAGGTGGCCGAAGTTGGCGAAGTAGCGGGAGTCGGCTACGAGAACCTGGTGGCCGCCGGCGGCGATGGCGGCGATGAGGTCCTGTGGGGTGGCGGCGGTGCGGCCGGCGAAGGTGGCCTGGAGGGGGGCTACGTTGTCGAGGCCGTTCAGGCTTAGGCGGTTGAGGAGGTCGGCCAGGCGCTGTGATTCGGCGTGGTTGGGGGCGCGCTGGGGGTTGGGGCCGTCGCCGCGGGTGACGCCAGCGCCGATGGGAGTGACGTACTCGGCTGGGTTGAAGGGCGGGAGGGTGGAGGGCTGGTCAAGGTTTACGGTGGTGTGATCGTCCGGGGTGTAGGGGCCGAGGTCGAGGTAGGCGAGGGCGGATTTGCGGGAGGCGGGGCCGGTGGGGGTGCCGGAGGGTGCGCCGCCGGCGGTTGCCATGCTGTCGACCTTGGAGTCCTTGCCGGCGAAGTGGCCGGCGACGCGGACGGTGGGGTTGATCTCATGCATGGTCCAGCCGGGAAAGCGGTCCAGACCTTCCCAGTCTTTGCCGAGGATGAGGTCTCGAAGGTGATGGATGAGGTCTGGGGTGAGGAGGGCTGCTCCGGCTTTTTTGGCGTTGCCCTGGACCTCTGCGAGGAACTTTTCCGTGAAGCCGGGCTGGGTGGAGAGCTCGCGCATCATGGCGGAAAGGAGGATGGTGTTGGGAGGTGTGGCGGGTGCGATGGGTTGCGGTGGGTCACCGGGGGCGGTGGAGGTGGTTTGGGGGGACTCGGGGGCTTCGGCGGTGCGGGCTTTTTTGGCGAGACCGCAGCCGGCGGTGAGGACCAGGAGGCCTGCGCCTGCTACGGCGACAGCCAGGGCCGTGGTTGATCTTGTGCGCCGCATCGGACTATTAGACCTCAATCGTCCTGGTTTAGGACGGGCGGGGTGGCGGGAATGTGGCATTTTCGCGCGAATCTGGACGGGAGCTTGGCGGGGGTAAGTTCTTCGAGGTCCTTCGGCTGCGTCCGGCGCAGGGTGCGCGCCAGACTTCGCTCAGGATGACAGTTGCTTTGTGACTCAGAGAAGAACGGTGAACTCTAAGCGATGGGGCCGAGGGCGTCGAGTTTGGAGGCTACGAGCTGGTTGAGGACGGCGGGGTTGGCTTGGCCTTTGCTGGCGCGCATGACCTGGCCTACGAAGAAGGCGGCTACGGTTTTTTTGCCTGCTCGATACTGGTCTACCTGTTTGGGGTTGGCGGCGATGGCTTCTTCGATGAGGCGCTCGATGGAGGCGGCGTCGGAGATCTGCTGGGGTTTCTCTCGTTCGTAGACGGCGGGGAAGTCTTCCTGGTTGGCGAAGGCGGTGTCCAGGAGCTGCTTGAGCATTTTGCTGGAGAGTTCGCCGGATTCGGTCAGGTCTGCGGCCAGGACGAGGCCGTCCATGGAGATGGGGGAGGCTTCCATTTCGATCTCTGCAGCGCGGACGCGCATGGTGATCTCGCTGGTGAGCAGGGCGGCGACGCGGCGGGGGCTTTTGGCTTTGCGGGCGGCGGCTTCAAACTGGTCGGCGAAGGCGCGGGTGGCGGTGAAGGTGGCGGCGTCCTGGGCGGAGATGCCGTATTCGGCGGTCATGCGGGCGCGGCGGGCTTCGGGAAGCTCGGGGAGGGCTTTGAGGATTTCGGTCTGCCAAGCTTTGCCAACGACGAGCGGGGGCAGGTCTGGCTCGGGGAAGTAGCGGTAGTCGTGAGCCTGTTCCTTCGAGCGCATGGAGAAGGTGCGGCCTTCCGCCTGGTTCCAGAGGCGGGACTCCTGGACGACGCGGCCGCCATCTTCAAGGACGCCGATTTGGCGCTCGATCTCGTACTCGACGGCGGAGCGGATGTAGCGGAAGCTGTTGACGTTTTTGACCTCGGCCTTGATGCCGAACTTGGTGGCGCCCTTGAGCATGACGCTGACGTTGGCATCGCAGCGGAGGGAGCCTTCTTCCATGTTGCAGTCGCTGACGCCGGTATAGAGGAGGATTTCCTTGAGGCGGGTGAGGTACTCGAAGACCTCGTCTGCGGTGCGGAGGTCGGGCTCGGAGACGATCTCGATGAGCGGGGTGCCGCAGCGGTTGAGGTCGATGTAGGTTTTGGTGACGGAGTCCATGAAGCCGTCGTGAACGCTTTTGCCGGCGTCTTCCTCCATGTGGAGGCGGGTGATGCCGATGCGCTTGATGCGGCCGGAGGCGCCGTCGCCTTCAGGGACTTCAAGCCAGCCGTCTTCGGCGATGGGCTTGTCGAACTGGGAGATCTGGTAGCCCTTGGGATTGTCGGGGTAGAAGTAGTTTTTGCGGGCGAAGATGCTGGTTTCGCGGATCTCGCAGTGGATGGCTTTGGCGGCGAGGACGGCGAACTCGACGGCGCGGCGGTTGAGGACGGGGAGGGCTCCGGGGAGGCCGAGGCAGGTGGGGCAGGTGTGGGTGTTAGGCTCGCCGCCGTACTTGTTGACGCATCCGCAGAAGGCCTTGGACTCGGTGAGGAGCTGGACGTGGACCTCGAGGCCGATGACGGGCTGGTACTTGGCGAGGATGTCTGGGGATAAGGCGGTGAGGGTGGCCATATACAGCAATTTTAGCAATGACATGGAAACGGGAAGTTAGGTCAAGGGCGCGAACGTTTGCGGTGGTTTTGACCTGGCGTTCTGCTAGGCTCGAAGCATTATCAGGCGGTGCGTAGGCGACGTTTTGCCCATAGCTGAGCAAAGGCTCCAAGCTGACTCCCTGGGGCCTTTGTTTGTTTGCCGCTTCCCCGGATGCAAGCCGATTTAGCGAGAGTATGCTGGGTTGCAAAGGGTCTGAGGAGCTGGAGTGGACATAATTTCACGGACGTTTTGGCTCTGTCAGCGTTCCGCTTGGTTTTTCGCTGCAATTACACTTGTTCAGCCAGTTTTGCTCGCTCAGAATGAAAAGGATCTGGCCCGCGCACTGCATATACCTCACGCCGAAGCGGCCATACCAATTGACTGCAGCGATACGAGCGCCGCCTGGAGAAGCGTGTCCCGCGTAACTCTTTCCAAGAAAGCTGTAGTTGATTTACCTCCGGAAGCGTCGCCGCCAGTACTGAATGCGACAAAACCGATTGCGGCTGTTGTCCAGATGAACGACCCGAGCAAACCGGCGTCCAAGTTCCCCAAAGCTGTCGCGGGCAAGCTGGACTCCTTTCATGAGCAGTACGCATTCCAGTGGGATGAAAGAAAGCTTTACGGTTATGTGGAGATCACAGAGGCCGACTTAGATTCTGGACACCCAAAGGTATCTGAAAGCGGATTCAAGCGTTCCCCCTCAGAAGCCGCAGCATCCGATCTTTTCTTTAGCACGGTGATTGTGGATGTCGGTGCACCTTCATGGCAACGATGGACAACGGAGATGCATGTCCATGTGCGGCCGCCAAAGGCAGCGCCGATGAGCGCGATGTTCTTTGGGCGCACGAATGATGAAGAAGAGTTTCATGAATTAGCTGGGGAGGCGATTGCCTGTCCAACGAAAAGTGGGTGGATCGCAAAGTTCTCTGTTGTTTGGCTTCCATACAATGATTGGCATCCTGTGCCCGGAGCTCTTGCAAATGTGCGGCTCATCGTACCGCTTGCACATGCGCGGACTGGCTATGTCTTGGCGAGTGTTGTGCCCTTCGTTCTGACCAGATGAGGCAAGACTCCCGATGCGCTCAATACGGTTGACGCGAAGTTGGACGGTTTATGATTGGCGGATGACGGGTGTTTGGCTGATGGTGGGTTTGTGGGCGGGTGTTGCGGGGGCGCAGACAGGGGCTTCGTGCGCGACGATTGTGCCGGATGCGCAGGATGCGGTGGCGGTCGCGCCGGCGAATCATACAGTGCTGTTTGAGGATGCGAATGTGCGGGTGCTGGAGGTTCACTCGCAGCCGCATACGCGGGAGGCAGTTCATACGCATCGTCTGCCTTCTGTGATGTATGTGGATCGGCAGGGGGCGGGGACGTACAAGACGCCGGATGGGGCGCGCAACTCGAGTCATGCGACGGACCCGAATTTCAAGCCTAGGATCTTTGCGATTGCCGGCAACGAGGGGCCGCATTGGACCGAGAATACGGGCGAGGTTCCGTATCATGCGATACGGGTGGAGTTCAAGCATCCGGGATGCGGGCTGGCGGGGTGGAAGGCGGCTGCACCGGCCGAGGATGATGCGGTGGTTCGGGCGGCGGGGGCTTATAAGGTGCTGCTCGAGAACGCGGAGGTTCGGGTGCTGGAGCTTACGCTGGGGCCGCATGAGAAGGATGTGTTCCATAGCCATCCCTGGCCGGGATTTTATTATGTGGTTCGGGGGGAGCCGGTTAAGGTTAATGGGAAGGTGGTGAACTTTCCGGCGGGGGTGGAGATTGTGCCGGTGGGGGCTGAGGGGCATTTGATGGAGAACGTGGGGGATGAGGCGCTGCACTTGATTCGGTTTGAGTTGAAGTTTGGGTTGCCGCCTCAAACCTAGAATGCGTGGCCAGAATGAGCTTTGCACAACCTCTGGGATTTTCGCGCGAAACTGGTTGTGGTTTCGGCGGGATGAGCTTTTTCGGGGTCCTTCGACTGCGTCTGGCGCAAAGTGCGCGCCAGACTTCGGTCAGGATGACAGATGGTTGTCATCTGGACTTAGGAGGGCTTAGGAGGGCGAGGAGGGCGGGTTCGTCGAGGACTTTGACGCCTAACTGCTCGGCTTTCTCGAGCTTGGAGCCGGCTTCTTCTCCGGCTACGACGTAGCTGGTTTTTTTGCTGACGGAGCCGGAGACGCGGCCTCCCGCGGCTTCGATGCGCTGCTTGGCGTCGTCACGGGTGAGGGTGGGGAGGGTGCCGGTGAGGACGAAGGTAAGGCCTTCAAGCGTGGTGGTGGTGATCTTTTTTTCTGCGGTGAAGGTGAGGCCGGCTTCGCGGAGTTTTTCGATGAGGGCGCGGTTGCGGGGCTCGTCGAAGAACTCGCGGACGGCCTGGGCGACCTTGGGGCCGACCTCGTTGACGTGGGTTAGCTCCTCTTCGGTCGCGGCCATGAGGGCGTCCATCGAGCCGAAGTGGGAGGCGAGGAGCTGCGCGGTGCGCTCGCCGACGAAGCGCATGCCGAGGCCGAGGAGGACGCGGGCGAGCGGGGCTTTTTTGCTGCGCTCGATCTCGTCGAGCAGGGCCTGGGCGGACTTGTCGCCTACGCGGTCGAGGGCTGTGAGCTGTGATTTCGTAAGGTGGTAGAGGTCGGCGAGGGAATGGATGAGGGGTTCGCGGACGGGCTTGGGTGCGGGGGCTTCGGTTGGGTCCTCTTCTAGAGTGGAGGCTTCAGCGGTTTCGTCGGGGGGGGTGGGTTCGGTTTGGCCGAGGAGCTGCGCGACCATGGCGTCGCCGAGGCCTTCGATGTTCATGACCTTGCGGTGGCCGAAGTGGATGAGCTCTTCGCGCAGGCGGGCGGGGCAGCTGGCGTTGATGCAGCGCCAGTCGACCTCTCCGGGCTCCTTGACGAGGGCGCTGCCGCATGCGGGGCAATGGGCGGGAAAGACGATGGCCTCGTGGCCGCGGGGTTTGGCGGGATCGTCCGTGACGACGCGGGTGATCTTGGGGATGACGTCGCCGCCGCGCTCGACGGAGACGAAGTCGTTGATGCGGACTCCAAGACGGTCTATTTCATCGGGATTGTGGAGGGTGGCTCGCTTTACCGTGGTGCCGCCGATGAGGATGGGATCGAGTTGGGCGACGGGGGTGACCTTGCCGGTGCGGCCGACCTGGAAGGCGACGCCGAGGAGCCTGGTGACGCCGGCGCGGGCGGCGAACTTGTAGGCCATGGCCCAGCGTGGGGCCTTGCCGGTGAAGCCGAGGCGGCGCTGCTGCGAGGCGAGATCGACCTTGATGACGATGCCGTCGATCTCGTAGCCGAGGCTGTCGCGGAGGGGTTCGGCGCGGGCGATGAAGGCGAGTACCTCGTCGATGGTGTCGACGGTCGCGACCTGGGGGTTGACGCGGAGACCGGCCTGACCGAGGGCTTTGAGGGTTTCGGACTGGGAGGGGAGGAGTGGGTCGCCAGGGTGCTCGCCGGCGGGTGCCTGGAGGAGGAAGTAAGCGTAGAAGTCCAGGCGGCGCTGCGCGACGATGTTCGGTTCCAAGGTGCGGATGGTGCCGGCGGCGGCGTTGCGCGGGTTGGCGGCGGGGGTCTGGCCGGCGGCCTCGCGCTCTTCGTTGAGCTTGCGGAAGGCGGCCTGGGGCATGACGCACTCGCCGCGGATCTCGAAGGACTCGGGCAGGTGGGCGGCTTTGAGGCGTGCGTGCGGGATGAAGATGGGGATGGAGCGGATGGTGCGGACGTTCGAGCTGACGTCCTCGCCGGTTGCTCCGTCGCCGCGGGTGAGGCCGCGCTCGAGTACGGCTCCGCCTTTGCCTGGGGCGTAGTGCAGGGCAAGCGAAAGGCCGTCGAGCTTGAGCTCGCAGGTGTAACGCAGGGCTTCGGTGGACGGCAGGCCGGCGCGGACGCGCTGGTCCCAGGCGCGAAGGTCGGCTTCGTCGTAGGCGTTGTCGAGCGAGAGCATGGGGCGCGAGTGGGCGACCTTGGCGAAGCCTTCTTTGGGTTTGCCGCCGACGCGCTGGGTAGGGGAGTCGGGTGTGAGGAGGCCGGGGTGTTCGGCTTCGAGGGCCTTGAGTCGGTTCATGAGGGCGTCGTACTGGGCGTCGGAGAGGACGGGGGCGTCGAGGACGTAGTAGAGGTGCTCGTGGTGGCGGAGGTCCTCGCGAAGCTGCTCGGCCTGGCTCTCGGGGGTGGCGGGATGCGGCATGGGGTCCAGTATAAAGATGGGGCTTGATTCGGTTTTGGGGGTTTGATCGGATGGACAGGGCTGCTTGCGGAGGCGGGGAAACTGCGCGATGCTTGGGAGATGAAGACGACACTGCTGCTTGCCCTTGGAGCTTTGCTGACCTTGCCCGCCCTGCACGCGCAGACGCAGCGGCCTACGAGTACGCCGTACTCCGGGGATCTTTCGATCTTCGAGTATCCGGATCGGGATAAGAAGCTGGAGATTCAGCGGGTGATGACACTGCTGGATCTAAAGCCGGGTAAGAATGTGGCGGATATTGGGGCGGGTTCCGGGTGGTTTACGGTGCGAGCGGCGAAGCGAGTGGCACCGGGTGGGACGGTGTTTGCGGAGGACATCAACCCGGCGGCGGTGAAGGCGATCGAGGAGCGCGCCGACAGGGAAAAGCTGCCGAACGTCCGGGAGGTGCTGGGCGTTCCGGATGATCCGAAGCTTGCGCCGGCGAGCGTGGACGCGGTGCTGATGCTGAAGGTGTACCACGAGATCGCGGCACCGATTCCGTTTATGGAAAGGCTGAGGGCGGCGCTACGACCGGGGGCGAAGGTGGGGATCATCGATCGCAACGGCACGGGAACGGATCATGGGTTAAACCAGGATGTTCTGGAACGGGAAATGACTGAAGCCGGGTTTCATGAGGTGGCCCACTATGACTTTACGAAGAAGGATGGGCAGGATTATTTCCTGATTTTCGAGGTGAAGTAAGCGGCCTCCGCAGACGACGGTCGCCCGTTTCATGATCTGGCTGCGGTGTTGCTATACTAAGGGTGCGCTTGACGTTTTCGGCGCAGTTGCGTGAGCCTCTCTTGGCGGTTCCGGCACCTGGTTTCTTACATCGCCAAGGCCAGATAGCTCAGTGGTAGAGCGCGGCCCTGAAAAGGCCGGCGTCGGCGGTTCGATCCCGTCTCTGGCCACCACATTCTAAAGCACTTAGCGGCGACCACAGAGTTAGTGTTTTAGTCGCGCGAACAATACGCGAACATTGCTCAGGCGATGTTCGCTTTTTCGCCTTCTTCCTGCTCTTGCTTCTGCTTGTTCATCATGTTCCAGATCACCTTCGCTGTGGTTCCAGTCTTGGTGATGTGGGCACGTCCCAGCTTGGCGTAACGCTCGGTCATCTTGATATTGGCGTGGCCCATCAGCTTCGCCAACTCGTAGAGGTCACCCCCGTTCATCATGTACCACGATGCAAAGGTGTGACGCAGGTCGTGGAACCAGAAGTCATGGATGTTCGCTCTTTCGAGCAAGTCCTCAAAACTTCCTTCCAGCCTCTGACGCTTGCTGGTTGGTCCACCCTTCGGAGGGAAGATCCGATCCTGTCCGATCACTGCCGGGTATCGCCGAATCTCTTCGGCGAGTTCCGACGTCATCGGAACGAAACGCTCCTTGCCCTTTTTCAGTTTTGCCCGAACCGCCAGCAACCCTTCGCCATACCTCACTTCGGACCAACGGAGCCGGTGAATCTCGGCTGAGCGCATCCCAGTTGATACAGCAATCAACACGATGAGCCTCATCCTGCGATTCGTCTGATTCGGATTCTTGGTTCCCTTTCGGAGGATGCGTTCGTCCAGGGCTATTTTCATCCGCTGGAGTTCTTCTTCCGAAAGGTAGCGCTCCCTTGAATCGTCTGGGCGCCTCACCTCGATCAGACTGGCAGGATTCCGGTCGATGCCGGTCTCCGGAGCCCAGATGGTCGAAGCCTTCTCCATCATGTGATGCATGACGTTGAAGTGACGCACGGCAGTGTTATCCGCCAGACCGCGCTTACCGGTAAGGTTCTCGTACCAGTGTTGAACGGCGACGCCGTCAACTTCGCGTACGAACCTCCGACCCAGTTCGGATCGAATCCCTTCCACGATGCTCTTCTCGCGATCTGCCGAAGCTTTCTTGCTTCCGTAGTGCGTCCAGTAACGATCGATCAAATCGGACATCTTGTAATTGATCTCCTTCTTCACGTCGAGATGCCTGTTCTCATCCCGGTTGGTCAGCTTCTTATGCTGCACCTTCTTCGCGACGTCGAATCCGCGAATTCTTACGCTCTTCTGTCGACCCTCCTGTCTCCAACGAACTTCAAATAGCCCATCTGCCTTCTTGTGAACTGACATAATGCGTCTCCTTTAGTAGTCAATGGTTTTGGTTGAGTGTTGTTCGATGAATCGATCAAGTACATTCACATCGAATCGCAACGCACCACCGAGCTTGACCTTGGAAAGCACCCCCATCCTGGACCATTTGTAGACGGTGTCTACCTTTACGCCCAGATATAAGGCTGTCTCTCCCACGTTCAAGAGCCGCCGGACAATAACTCTATTTGACACCAATTCAGCCGGCTTTTGGTGAACCATCATGCCTCCAATCTCATGCTTTGAGCCGCAGGTGTAATGTGCATTCCGCCTCGAGAATCTCAGCGCATTACTTAACGCTTCGAGCGGGCCGCAACAAACCCGGCGGGGAATTTCGACCGGGCACCGGTCAAGCGCGGATTGCATAATCGAGCTGCCTCGTATTGCAATGTACATTTCACTATATCACGTTGAGATGCCAAGAACTGCACGAGGCTTATCGGTGCCTTCCTGAGGTTTTCAGTGACTTGCTCGGTGGTTGGCGTCTCGATTCGAGCCGTTCATTCGATATATCCAGCTGTCTCGCAAGTTCAAAGATGCGTTCCCAAGCCAGAGGATAGCGCTTCGGAATGCCATCGAGCTTCAGAATCGCAAACTCGGGTCTGATCTCTAAACTGATATTTCGTTCACGCCCATCCTCAATAGCCTTGCATGCAGTGACGAAAGTGGTGGTCGTCCTTGGTTCGGCGAGGTATCCCATTGCAACTTCTCCTTAAAACTCTTTGGCGTTCGCAGGGTGATCGCGATAGACGCGCTTATGCCTTCCATCGCATCGATGTGTAATTGCAGTACTGTTTGGCGGAAATTCTTGGACTCACAACCTGTCTTCATCGGGTTTCCGATTCTCCTTTCGATTGAACACGATAGTCATTTAGAGGAAGCCCCGCGAAGGCGACCACATGTCCGGTCGGGAGCTATCCCAGCTTTACGCATAGCGTAGCCGAAACTTTGTGGAAGTTCGGTCACACAAGTATTCCGAGCAGGAAACATTCGCAGCGACGAATACAAAGTGGCATGCTCAGATCGCATCACCGAGTTTGGGAATCAAATGAGCTAGTAATGGTAGGGCCGCATCGGTTTCCATGAGTGGTGGAGTTCACAGCGGCTTAGAGGAGGCAGAACATGTCGGCATATGACACCAAATACTTGCGAACAGCTGAAGTGCTTATAGAAGAGATGAACTTCTCGCGTGCTGCAAAGAAGTTGGGCATAGGACAATCTGCGCTAAGCAAGCGGATAACGGCTCTTCACAATGAACTCGGCTACGTCCTGTTTGTGAAGGTTGGCCGCAAGATCATAGCCACTCCAGCAGGCGAGATTTACGGCGCTGAAGCTAAGATCTCCCTGGAGCGCGGAAGGCGCGCCGTGGAACTCTCACGCGCTGCGCATGCTGAAGCGCATGCCTTGCTCCACGTGGGCAAGTCCCAGTACACAGACCCTTATCTCATGACCATATTGCTGTCCTTGGAAGTACCTTCCCATCCCGATCTCAGGGTCGAAGTTACGAGCAAGTTCTCTTTTGACTTGATGCACGATCTCCTGAATGGAACTCTCGACGTTGCATTTCTTACTGGGGTTCCCGATACCCCCAGTATTAGCTCGATCTTGGTTTCAAACCAGCAGTTTTATGTGGCAATGCACGAGGAGGATGAGTTGGCGGAATCGATGGAGGTCTATGCATCGGATCTGCAAGACCGATCCTGCATCCTGTTCGACCGCCATGTTCAACCGTACTTATATGACACATTCTTGAAAGAGGTCCGGCCCGCCTCGGCGCCCGGAGCGTCTATTCAGAACGTCACGACAGCGGAGGAAGCTTCTCAGCTTATTTCCCGCGGGCGCGGTATTGCGGTACTGACCCAAGCGGGGGCTTGGCGCATAGCACAAGAAGGGATTACGATGCGACCGCTGGCGGTTGACAAGCCAATCTTGGAAACACACCTTGCGTGCCGATCCGATAACGATAGTCTGCTTGTCAGCCACTTCGTAAAAACGTTTGTAAGCAGCCTGAACAAGCCGCTCGGCGAAGGGAATGCCGTTGCGCACCCGTGACTGGGGGTGCTAAGAAGATAGCGAAGGCTTTGCAGACCACGTATCTACCATAGTTCATACTGGTGCAAGATGTCTGGCGGTCCCACTCCAGGGCGAATGATTGCAGCGTCCAGCTTCGGCGTCATAGAAATCGTGAAGTTGAAGCTGGTCCCATCAGGGAAGTCGATTTGGACTTCCGTCCCTTCGCCTGAGTCTTTATAGATCCGGAGTGACTCAATCTTCTTGCCCACCACCTCAGGGCACTCAATGAAATCATCATTCATACGCCGCTACCTCCCATATTTGGGAGCAAGTCAAGACCCTCAGGACAGTTCAAAGAGGGTCAGCTTGCCTTTAGTGCGCAACCGGTGAGCTCGAGAAGACCGATGCAGTGGGCTAATGTTGCCGGAGCCATTATCCTCGCTTCTTTGTCCAATCGCCATCAACAATAGCTTATAAGTCATCGAAAAGGCAGGAAAGTATCGCTTCACGCCCGAAACCAACGTATCACACTCATCGTGTGTAGACTCATAGTGGTCAGGCGGCAAGCATGAAGGGGTGCGGAAACCTTCTGTCAAATCGCTCTTTGGAAAAGCTTTGCGTACTCGGCGCGAACAACGCGGGTATTCCCAGGAAGAGTTGGCTGAACGTGCGGGTTTACATCGAAACTACGTTGGGGGAGTGGAGCGGGGTGAGCGGAACGTGGCTCTAGTGAACATCGTGAGGCTGGCCGGTGCGCTCTCTGTCCGAACTCAAGACCTTTTCGAGTCACTTCCCTAAAGTGCGAGTGAGATCCACGAAAGTTGAGATCAGGCCTTTTGGCCAATCGTTTGTACTGATCCGAGTCGGGCTTTGGAACTGTTTTCGAGGCGAAGAGGTCTCGGTCATGTATGGTTGCCTGTCTCGCGAAGGTCTTCTCATGTGCCGAGGCCAAAGCGGTGTCCCCTTGCCTGCTCAGAATGCCGCCGCTGCGCCATCATCTTCTGGTCCTACACCGCAGATTTTGCTGCGGGCGTTACGTCTGGGCCTGGAGCGATGGTTCACTTGTTCCTCGTGCATCGGGTTGGCGAGGGAGGGGAAAGGTGATGCAGATTCGGTACATTGGCAACGAAAGGCGGCCGATGGACTTAGCACCGACGACGAGCCGCATCTCGGCGCGGAACATCGGACGCTCTACTTCAGCAGTGATCAAGTGATTCCGGTTCACTTCCCCATGCACGCAAAGGGGTTTGAGCGAATGGAGAGCTGGGATAAAAACAACACGAACGTTTGGTTCATTCTGCTCGATTCCATGCTGTAAGGAACTTTTCCGCCTTGATGCGGGCCGAATGTTTAAGGATTAAGCGGCGAAGTCGTCTTCCTCGTGACCGGGCAAGCCAAAGAGGCTGGAGTTGCGTTCCCAGACAGACACAGATCACCGATTCAAGCTGAGCACTCGGTCGATAAATCGTTCGGCACTTCCCCCGCGGGTTGGGGTAAACGGCTTGGGATCGCGGTCCATCGCCAGCATGATGAGGCGCCTAAGACTGGCTGATTGCTCCTGATGCAGAATGATCGCAGACGTCTCTGCGTCCGGCGTTTCGGCTGATTGATCCCACTGCAGATTGAGTTGGTTTCTCCTGGCGAGTCCCACGACGAACTCTCGGATGGCAGCTCCATTGCCTGATTCGAACGGCTGCAGAGCTTCGATCTCAGCCGCGTATCCTGCAACCCTGTCCGTCCACTCGTTAGGTGCAAGCCCGCGGAGGTAGTTGTCCGACGCGAGGCGGTCGAAGACTTCGTCCAAAGATTGCTCTAGTCGATCAGCGGAGAGTTCCTTGTTGTCTACCTCTCGTAGTTCGCCTGCTCCAAGGAACGAATCCTGGTAGAGATAGTGGTGCATATTCTGCAGATGCGCAGCATTGAAGCCTCCTCGAAGTGGAGAACACTGAAGCTCCACCAGTCGGTATGCAAGCATGTCAGCGGCCTCTTGAATGAGACCTCGCTGTTCGGAATGATGCCCTGTGTCATTCGGTCTTACGTTGCCCATGATCGTGAAATCTGGTTCGTCAGCCATCCTGCCTCCTGAGCCGTTCAAGTAGCGTGATTCGGATCACATCGAGGCTTATGGCGCCCTCTGCCCAAGAGGTAAACAACCATTGCGCAAATTCGGAAGGTGCATATCCTTCGATACGGACAGAGGCCAACGCAGACTGTATTGCCTTGATCCGAAGTTCCCGTTCCTGCATCGAGATTGACACTGGACGTCTCCTATTTTCTAGTCGCCGAATCATGTTCGTGGATGCGCACCGCCGTGCGCACCCGACTGACATATCCGTTGTCGAGGCCCTGCTGCGAATCGCCGGTGTTGTAACGAGAGAGAGCGTGTTCGAGTGCGACTTGTCCGGGTCCATATACTCTGATTTCCAGTTGGTAAGCATCTTGGAGAATTCGCCATCCGACGCGCAGATTCGTGCAAGGTTCCAAGAGCGTTTCCGGCGCGATGCCGCGCCGCTGCGTCTCGGCAGTACTCACCTGCATGAGCCCCAAATCGACGAAGACATCAAATTTCTGAAAGTATGACAGCCATTCGGTGGCTTGCTGTCGATTCTTCGGCTGGCGCGCGAGGCGCAGCTCGCCTGGACCAAGCTTCCATTTTTTAAGCAGTCTTCGTGGAAAGTCGATTTGCATCGCGTTGGGGTTGGCCCCTGATTCAACTTCAATGATCGCTCGCAGGGTCGAATCCGGGACTTCAGGCAGACAACGCATCCGAAGTGCCCCAATGTCTGCCGTTTGCGCCGGTAATGCAGGCGAGAGCAAAACGAGAAAAAATGCGGTGACATAGATATTCATCGGTTGCTGGCCTCATAGAGTGGGATATCCCAAAGATCCGCCCAGTCTTGGGCAGAGACGTGTTCGATCTCAGGAATGCGTGTTCCCTGAGCCCAGTAGAGATTGGAAGGGGCAAACAAGAAGTCGGGATCTCGGGCTAGGGTTTGAAGGGCTGGCCACACAAGAAACTGCTCGTAGCAAACCAAAACGCCCACGCGCCGATCCCAAACTCGGATAGTTGCCGGGAAACGAAGCATGAGAGGAAACCCATGGGTTTGATCGCCTATCCGCCACATGCCCAGAGGCACAGGGATTCTTTGGACATACGACAGGTGTTCGGTGTAGCCGCGCGACAGCATGACATTCCAATTCGCCTCTGTGTTCGGCGTGGGAATCGTCGTTCCTAGGAGAATGCCTGTGTGCGTTCGGTCGAGTTGAGAGAAGACTTTGCTCCAGCGCTGGTCATAAACAGCGCTCCAACCAGGCAGCACGGATTCAGGAAAGAGCAGAAGGCCGTTCGGGTGCGAGAGTACCAACTTCTGGATCATCAGCTCCCGAGCTCGTGAGTCGAGTTTCATCGTGCCGAGAGAGGGGCCGCCGAGGTTCGTATTGAGAGGAACGATGTTGGAATCATGCAGCGGGCGATGGAAGCGAGTATGGACAACGATGAAGGACATTAGCAGGACTATGACCGTCGCAGGCGGTCCAAGTTGCCGGTAGAGTCCTACGAGCAAGAGTGGAAGAGCGAGACCGAACCACCGTGTGCCCGGAAACCACGCGCCGGATGCAATTAGAGGGTGTGCAACGCTGACCAGACCGAGAGGTGGGATCGCCAGAAGAAGTAATGAGGCGATCGCCGACAACGGCAGGAACGTTTGGTTGTAAAAGGCAAGCCAAGGCCACGCGCACAGCGCCGTTAGTGTTATCCAAATGAGGACGGGCAGTAGAAGACTTCTCCCCTGACCGAAGAACCTACAGGCCCCTGGAATGACGCTCCATGTCGCAGCTGCGTAGTAGAAGACCGCACTGAACGAATCCGATCGATGGCGTGATTGCAGATAAATGTAGGGATAGAGGAGGGCTAACAAGTTCAGGGCTATATTGCCGCTCCAGCCGGCTCCGCCCAGGGCAGCCGCTATTGCGAATAGCGAGAGCCGTCTGAGAACTTCCCTTCTTCCGTTCGAATGTTGATCCAATGCCGTGCGCGCGGTATTCGAGGTTAGCGAGCGGGTCGTCATAGCACCTGTCTCCAAATCATTCAGCTTGGGAATGATATTTCTTCTCTACTAGCAGTGGTCTTAACCAGAGGCGCACCGCCCGGAGCGGAATGGGCCCAAAGTAACGGGAATCGAAGCTACGTCGGCTAAATGAGCTGACGGTCCACAACTCACCGCCCGACACGCGATATTTGCCATAAGGGAACGGATGGATCAGACGGCCCGCGGAATCGTGTTCTAGGGGCACGGTGTTGGGAAGGAAGACTCCGTTCACGGAGATTCCTGCGGGGGATGTTTCGACGGTGTCACCGGGCCATGCGGTGACGGGCTTAATCAATGGTGAAAAGCCATCCGGACAGGTCCACATCGGAGATCGGTAATTCGGCTGTCCTCTCATCGAAGGCCACCTCACGTCCGGGCAGAAAAAGACATAAGGTGCTTCCTGTTGGGTCGCTCCACGCGGAGTCGCAATCTCGATGTACAGACCGAAGGGCGCTGAATGCGTATCGTTGAAAACGATACCCAGGTTGACACTGGTCAGCATGAGAGCAAACGCGCTACCGGCAGCCGCCCACGCAACGTTGCGGCCTGGTAAGCGAATCGAGCTGTTAAACAGGCCAGTCAAGGATGCTCTCCTGAATGAATGTGGGAACCTGTTTAGCGTCATTGACGCGACGAATTTCGTTCTGGTGAATGGCGGCAGATCCCTTAGAGGCAGCCGAGATGCGAAAGGCGCGAATGACATGAATCTCGAAGACGGTTCCAGTTTCAAGAGGAGGGCCGGAACCATCGGACCGCGCTCGGGGCTCTCGACGGATCAATTGCCCGGTGACGTGTATGTTGTCCCCCTTCTCCAGGGTCTTAGCGACGACAGCGCTTTCCCCGAAGAAAGTGAGCGGAAGGAACTGTCGGTGTTCGACAGTTCGTCCCTGGGTGTCGTAGTACCAGTTTTGAGCGAGGCGGGCACGGACGAACTGTCGTCCTCCCGCATCGTTGACGGTCGGTTTGTCGGTGAGATTTCCGGCGAGGATGATTTGGTTAAGAATTTCCATTCAGATACTCCTCAAGGGCAGTCTTGTTCAATGCGGCCGCCGCAATCGACTTGATGTCCAGACCTTTCGTTGGTGAAGGATGGTTAGCGGTGTCCTGGTTCGAAGCCGCAGTCCGAAATGCAGGTGCTTTGAGTTGGGTTCGCGCTAGCAGAGTGGGGTGAAGGAAATAGAGACTCTGAATCCCGTAGATCGGGGCAACTCCGTTGATGAAGATCAGCATGTCGCCAGGTGCAGTAATCTTGCTGCTTGGATCGTTGCTCGCCTTGGTGGGCGGCCTCATGCGGCGAATCTCATCAACGGTAATCAGCGGGCGCTGTATCTGTTCGACACTGCGAAAGATATGCTTCAGGTAAAAGTCGGTTCGCTGACCGCTGTAGTTGACGGTCTCTTTCTCGACCGTCATGTTGCCGCTGAGTTCGGACAGGTTTTTGCACGTCTGCAGATTGTCGGTTTGGAAGGCAGCTTTGATGTAGCAGTTATCGGTGATCGACTCGTTTGGGCCGTACTCTTCGATGATTTGCGTCAGAGTCTGAGCGATCAGGTATGGCTTGATCTTGTAACCGGCCATAAGACTCATCGCGGCTGCTAGGTTGGGGATCTTCTTGAGTTCCGGAAACTCGTCGAGCATCAGCAAGAGGTGATGCCGTTCCGGACCAAGCTTTTCCATGAGCCGGTTGAAGATCAGTTGGAGCATGAGCCGGACGAGTGGCCGCAGTCTCTCCCGATCTGGCTGAGGGACCTTGAAATAGAGGCTCATCGGTATCTCACCGTAGACAAGGTCGCGAATAACGAAGTCGGAGCGCGAGACCGTTTTCTGTATGATGGGATCGTCGTAGATCGTCATCGGCGTCACAATGCTCGACTGAATGCTCGACGCCTCACGGTCTGCGCGATTGAGCTGGCGCTGAATCGCCTTGCTCACGAAGGGGTGGGTAAACGTCGGTTTCCCATTCATGTCGACCCAATGGAGGCGCGGAGCCGACCTGCCCCCTGGCATATGAACGGTGCTCTGGATCTCTTTGAGCACGTCCTCGAAGTTCATTCCCGGTGATGAATAGAGGGCGAGCACATCTGGGAGCGTGGGCTGGCGGGGGACGTTCAGGTTTCGTAAAACGTAACCGAGGTGGATGATGCCGGCTGAGACAAGGTCCACGGCCGCATCATCGAAGTGCTTGTACAGACTGTCGTCGTCACCGTGACGGATTACTGCGTTTGCAATGGTCTGTGCGTCACCGACTTCGTAATCTGTCTCCCAGCGAATCTCGCAGAGAGGGTTGTAGCAACAGCTTTCGAGAGGAAGAGTTGGCGCAAACTTTAAGACACGCTGTCCAATTG
Source organism: uncultured Granulicella sp. (assembly GCA_964282815.2). Taxonomy (GTDB): domain Bacteria; phylum Acidobacteriota; class Terriglobia; order Terriglobales; family Acidobacteriaceae; genus Edaphobacter. Next base: position 989,568 of record CBDIOH010000007.1, on the reverse strand, counting down.
CGTGGCGGAAGCCCGCGGAGTGGTCCCAGTTCTCTCCCTTGAGGTCATAGACAAAGACACTCTGACGCCATTGGCAAAGTGTTGGGATGATCGCGGAAACACCTTTACCGCTACGGCTAGGCGCAAAGAGCAGAACGGGTTCTGCGCCCGCGTGGAGCAGGTAGTGGATCTGGTGGGTATTCGGGTCTTGCCACCCACCGACATAGACGCCATCATGCGCATCCATAAGGCCCAGTTTGACGATGTCCTCGCGGGTTGCCCAAGTTGCGGAGCCATGAAGATTCATCAAGTTGTCCGTGCTCTTGCGGTCGCGGATCAGGGAAAGAAACCAATACGCAAGGTAGGCGAGAAAGAGCCCTCCGAGGAGCGTGCCGCCGAACGCCAGCCAGATGTCCTTCCTAACTGCTGAACTGACCACCCGGCTACCCGCAAATCGTCGCCACATCGCGAAGCTCTCGAATGGCTGAAAGCCTCCCAAGCTATGGAACCATACCCATGGCCGTCCCATCTCGACTGGGCTGCGGAGTGCCGATGCAAGCCACTCGGTAGCAGTCCAAGACGCCAGAACGAATGTTGCAAGGGCTCCTCCGACTGCTTGGACGTTCCACCCTCCCTGCCACCGAGGGCGTTTGGGAAGAATGTATCCGGGTGGTGCGGTGACCCCATTTCTCATGATCGCCTCTTAGTTTCTATTGAATTGTACATTTCAGTAGACGGGTTGCGTCAAGTAGGACCGACAGTGGTCAACGCCTGAGAGGGTGATCATTGCTCCGAACGCTGATGTGGCAAATCGGCTTGGGGAGATCATTCAAGTAGCCATACTCTGCCCGATGTAGAAATTGGAGACACTTCGATGAGTGCCTTGGCGTTTTACCGTTGCCTAAGGTCCTTGATATTCCAATGGATGAGGGGTAGAAAAACTTCGTCGATGATCGAATTGATTCGTGCGGGCTTCACAGGTTCGAGTTCCATGAGTAGGTCGTGGCGCACCAGGTCAAATGGCAGTGCGAGTACTGCGGGCGGGATGCGGTGCAGGTCGATCTCCCCGCGGTTGTGAGCTCGCTGGTAGATGCTCCGCATACGAGAGAGGCGCTGGTCGCCCATAATCCGGTCGCGCATCTGTGTGGGGGTGAGCCTGGTGTCTTGCAGTAGCCCCGATGAGGCGGCTGCTGCGACGGTTACAAAAAAGGCGGCACGAGTCTGGCCCATGCCGGTAAGCGCGGCAAGCAGGTCTCCCCGCAACGTGCCGGTGTCAGGTAGGTCGACCGGATGACGGCCCCGGTAGTGCGCAATCGCAGCGAGTACAAGCTCATCCTTGTTGGGCCATCGGCGATAGAGCACAGCGATCCCCGTGCAGGCGCGTGCGGCGACAGATTCCATAGTCAGGTTGGCGAAGCCGGCCTCGACAAGCTGCTGCCAAGCTGTGTCGAGCAACTCGTCTTCGAGCCGTTGGCCGCGCCGCCTCCGGCGGACAGGGTCCAAAGTTTCCGTAGTCACAAACCCCATCTTAGAGAGGCTTGCCTTCCTTATCAAATCTGTTCACAATAAGAGAGAAGAAGCACTCTTATAGAGAAGCGGACAAATGACTCATCAACAAGCGAATGCGAACTTATTAGCGGTGCTGATCGTGGGAGCTGGCCCAACTGGGTTGACGCTGGCCTGCGAACTGGCTCGCAGCGGTGTCTCCTTCCGCCTGATCGAGGCTTCCCCTGGCCCGCAGCCCGGTTCGCGCGGTAAGGGTATTCAGCCTCGCACGCTTGAGGTGTTTGATGATCTTGCTATCGTTGACCGCGTGATCGCCAACGGTCAGATGTCGATGCCGATCCGCAAGATCGCTCCCGACGGAAAGGTGACGGTGAGCGGCACGGAGCCGATAAGCAAGCGCCCCGATATCCCCTACGCGGCGACTCTCATCACGCCCGAATGGCGCATAGAGGAAGCGCTGAGGATGCGGCTCGCGGAGCTCGGCGGTGCAGTCGAGTTCGGTTCCGCGCTTGAGAGCTTCGAACAGTCGAACGAGGTCATATCGGCGGCCTTAGTGAAGGGCAGCGAAATCGAGAGGGTCACCACGCGCTGGCTCGTAGGCTGTGATGGTGGCCATAGCATCGTTCGCAAGCAAGCCGGTGTTGCCTTCGAAGGCGAGACCCGCGACGAGGTGCGGATGATCGTCGCCGATGTCGCAGTCGATGGGCTCGATCGCGACGCGTGGCACATGTGGTCGCATGGAGAAGGACTCGTCACCCTTTGCCCACTGCCCTCGACCAACGTCTTCCAATATCAGGCGGGCATTGCGCCGGGACAGAACCCAGAACTCAGCCTTCGAAACATGCAGGCACTTCTGGAACGTCGGAGTTGCAGTACTGGCATCCGTCTTCACGATCCGGAGTGGATATCGCTATGGCGTGCCAACATTCGTCTCGTCGACCGCTATCGCGAAGGCAACGTGTTCCTCGCTGGAGACGCGGCACACATCCATTCGCCTGCAGGGGGCCAAGGGATGAACACCGGCATGCAAGATGCCCACAACCTTGGCTGGAAGCTAGCCGCGGTTGCGAAGGGTGCCTCGCCAGTGCTGCTCGATAGCTACGAGGCCGAGCGGCGACCGGTCGCAGCCAGCGTGCTCGCGCTCTCGAATGCGCGCCTCAAGCAGACCCTTGAACAGAACAGCGTGCCCACAAACAGGGATGCAAGCACGATGCAACTCGGCATCAACTACCGCGGAACGGCTCTGGCACGCGATGATCGAGACGAAACTACTTCGCTTCGCGCAGGCGACCGCGGTCCCGATGCAACCATGCTGACAACAGTGGAAGGCGGTCGCCGCCTGTTTGACCTAACGCGCGGCGGGCATTTCACGCTGCTGAACTTCGGACCCGCGGTTGCCATCGAAGTCTTTACGTTCGAGGTGAGGACGCTCAATGTTGTCGGACAACCGACTGGCCCTGACGAGATCGCTGATTCCGAAGGCCATCTTGCCCGCGCCTATGGCGCAACGGACTTCACCCTCGTGCTGATCCGTCCCGACGGCTACATCGCTCTGATCTCCGACGCTGGTGATATCTCAGCGGTCTCGGATTACTTCGCAGATATCAATTGACCGGTTGCGGTATTAGGTGCTCATAATCGGCTCGTATTTACCGATCGCAACCTCAACTGGTGATATCAGGCCAATGCACTCAGCGACACTGCTTGGCAGTGCTCTAAAGCTTAGTCCTGTGGGACGCGTTCAACGGCAGTGACCCGCAGGCGGCGCTCTTTGCGTCAACTCGGCTTTTTCAGTAGCAGGCGCTGCGGGGGTGGAAGTCAACCTGCGCATCCAGGAGTTAGAATCCGTGTGACCATCGTTAACGCAATTCTCAAGATTGAGGACACCGCGCATGAATGAGGCCCGCTCTCCGTACATTCTGAACAACCAGAACAGTCCCGCTTTCTGGCCCATCGACAACCTATGGATGCCTCTCGCGGGCAGCTTTCTGACGGATGGCAATTTCTGCTTCATCGAGCAGGTTTGCGGCGTCGGCATCGACGGTCCATGTACACATGCCCATCCTTCGGATGAGGGGCTGTACATCGTCGAGGGTCACTGTACGTTCCAGGCAGGAGGCGAGACGGTTGAGGCGGGACCGGGAACCTTTGTTTCGGTTCCTCGACTCGTAGAGCACAGCTTCACAGTGGACGAACCCAACTCCAAGCTCCTGAACTTCTACACGCCGGGCGGATTCGAGATGCTGCTGATGAGCATTGCAACGCCCGCTGCGGAGCGAAAGCCACCTGAGCCCAAATCGCTTCCCCTGCCGCCACGTTGGATGGTGGAAGAATGCTCCCGGGAATTTGGTCAGATCGGCGTGCTCGGGCTTCCGTTCGCGGACCCTCCCACGAAGGACAACATGGTGACCAGGCCATGCGAGATGAATCCGATCAAGCCGTATGGGGTTGCCGTGAAGGATGCGCCTACCTACTGGTCGCAGGGGATTCTATGGACAATCCTGGCGAGCGCCGAACAGACTGGCGGTTCCTACTCTCTGATGGAAGAGCTTTGTCCTTTGCATGGGGTCCGCCACCCCATACACACCGGCAAGACGAGGCTTTCTACATCCTTGAGGGCGAAATTACTCTCATCGCAGGCGAGAAAAAAGTCACTGCCAAGGCTGGCTCACTCGCGTATATCCCTGCCGGCTGCGTTCACAGCTTTCGCGCGGAAGCCAACCAGACACGGCTCCTCAACTTCTACTTCCCGGGCGGCTTTGAGAAGGTCATTAAGGAGTTTGGAGTTGCGGGGATCTCACGCACACTTCCGCCCGCAGACCTGCAGCAAGCAGGGACTTCGGAGCAGATGCAGGCCCTCTTCCAGAGGGTTGGCATGAGTCCGGTTGCCCTGCCAGATTCCTTGAGAGAGCGTAGGTCCTTATAAGCCCGCTTCTCGTCCATTGGCCCGTGATGGCGCGAAAGTGAACAGGACCAGTCATGCTAGGGCGCAAAGCTATCCACCAGTTCAGATACAGCCTTCCGAATTTGCTTTAGATCGAGGCTGAGCGGCAGCACCTCGGGATCCAAGTTCCGCACAGGCGGTTCCAAACCAAATAGCACCCGTGAGAAACGCGGGAAGAGCACCTGTCCGAGAAGTCTGTTGGCGGCATCCACACTGCGGTTTGTAGAGAGCGAAAACGTTGTTCTCAGGTAAGCGCTCAACCGTGCCTGCACCTGAGTGAAGAGGACGTCGAAGTACAGTGCCGACTGCTCCGGAAAGCGCTCGCTCTCGGCCATGCTGATCCTGCACATCTGCACCGAAGGTCCGTACGACATCGATCGGAGATACTCGCCGCAAAAAAGAACCAATGCTTCCGCGGGCTTATCAGAGTAGTCACCCGGCTCCTTGAGTCGTGTCAGAAACAATCCTCGTACAAGCTCGATGATAGCCAGAAACAGCTTTTCCTTGCTCTCGAAATGCGCGTACAGCGACCGCTTTGAGGTCTTCGCCCGACTGGCCACTAAATCCATTGATGCCCGCTCGAATCCCATCTCCAAAAACACGTCCTTCGCCGTCCAGAGAATGTGTTCGCGTAGCTGGGTCCCCCGTCGTGCCATAGCCCATTGTCACCTACCAGCCGGGTTGACGAAAAGTAAACCGTACAGTACCGTTTACTTGAAGCCGTTCGTCGCCTTAGAACGGCAATGGAGAATTCAACATGATTGTTATCACCACGCCCACAGGCGCTATCGGCCATCAGTTGCTCGAGAAGCTGATCGATAGCGGAGAAAAGATTCGTGTGATCGCCCGCGATGCTTCCAAGATCCCCGCCAACATCCGAGGACGAGTCGAGGTCATCGAGGGTTCTCACGGCGATGCCGATGTCGTCAACAAAGCCTTTTCCGGCGCGGACTCCGTTTTTTGGCTTGTGCCCCCCGACTTCAAGGCAACAAGCCTCGAGGAGGCCTACGTCGGATTCTCCCGGCCCGCAGCGGAGGCAATCAGGAACCACGGCGTTAAAAGGGTGGTCGTCGTATCCGCCATCGGCCGCCACTGGCGGGGGAATGCAGGTTTTATTTCCGCATCGGTTGCCATGGACAAACTCATCGAAAGCACTGGCGTGAGTTGCCGAGTACTCACGATGCCCGGCTTCATGGACAATACGCTGCGTCAGGTGCAGCCCATCAAGAACCAGGGCATGTTTTTTGGAACTCGGGACCCAGAGAGCAAAGACCCATACTGCGCTACTCGCGACATTGCCACCGTCGCTGCCAAATGGCTGCTCGACAACTCCTGGACCGGCCAGGAGGATGTTCCCGTTCTCGGCCCTAAGGACATCTCCTGCAACGACATGGCGGAGATCCTTTCCGACGTTCTCGGCAAGCCAGTCCGTTACCAGCAAATCCCCTTTGAAGCCCTCAAGTCGCAGATCAGCGGGCAGGGTGCCAGTGACGCCATGGCTCAAGGCATGATTGACATGATGATCGCAAAGAACGAGGGTCTGGACCACGTGGTGGCGCGCACGCCCGAAGGCACTACCGTCACCAGCTTCCGCCAATGGTGCGAAGAAGAATTGAAGCCCGCAGTTCTAGGCTCGTACGTGAGTGCTTAGGGCGGGACGTGGTAGCACAACTGAAGACCCCCCCGGCGTAAGGTTCAGCTCCAAGAACTTAATGCAGGTGACTGTAACGATGGACTTCGTCACATTAAGGAGATCAGTTATGTTCCAGTTAAGAAACGAGGGTGAGCTTCGCCCTGCTCCGGCGTTGGCAGGTCCGGCGCAGACTGTGTCTGTTGCGGTTCAGTCCTGGGCTAATGTGAAGTCCTTCACGCACTGGCGACTGGGTGATCCGACCGTTGTCGATGGAGCGGAGTTCCATCTACCCGAGGGTGAACTGGGCCACATACACCTTGGCGGAGAAGTTCACCTTGCTCTTACGGAAGAGCTCCGCACCCTGCTGGTGAAGCGCAGGCTTGCCGAACCTTTCCGCTATCACCAAGCCTGGGTGCAGGCACCGATCCAGTCTACCGTCGAAGCGCAGCATGGGACCTGGCTGTTTCGACTTGCCTATGATCGGCTGCGAGGTGCAGTTGAGCAAGACATCGTCAATCGCATTCAGAACTACTCAACGAGAGCTCAACAGCCTGCAACAACGGAAAGGGTATGAGAGCACTTTTTGGGCGATCTGCTGGTGGCAGTTTGAGAAGAAGCTGCCGGCCCCGGTCAGAATGGCCGCGGCTAGGAGAACTGTGACGTGTCTTACGACGCCTGTGTGACTCGCTGGCCAAGTATGTTTGTGCTGGACCGTTGCCAGGCGATATGCTGAACGATTTCGAGCAATCGATTAAGCGCCGCCGCTGCCAGACCCCTAGTCACGCCGATCAGCAAGCCGCCAGCCAAAATCGCGAGGAACCCGGACTCGCCAGCGTGGCGGGGATAGCTCCAGCGATCTCGGCTGGTGTCGCCATAAGGAATTACTAACGAAGTCGCTCCCCTGCTGCTTCCATCGGGCAAGGACAGCAACAACCAGGACGTTCACCGCCACGTTGCAAGTAGTGGAAGGTCGGCAACTGGCTTTTCCACCTAATTGTTCAGTTGTCGCCATCAGGCTGATTCACTCATGAGCCAAGTCGCTGCGGCGCCGAGGAGCCACAAGCGACGTTGGTGGGGAATCAATAAGCTCTCTGACGGTTGCGTTCCGCTGTTCTTTGCCGAACCGCCCGGCCTAATTCACCTAGCCACCCTTTGTTCCCTTCGATGGTGGCGAGACCGATTGTTCGCATTCGCCTGACTAGGGAGTCAAGGACAGCCGCATCCTTCAAAATCTCGCTGTCCCGACCGACGGAGGCGGCATAGAGCTTCGAGGGATCACTACGCAAAGCGTCAATGGTCACGACGTTGCCAGCTTCTAGGTCGCCGCGTACCCATGCAGCAAGGAGAGTGCTGTCATGACGAAGAATCTCAATTTTGCCCTCCGTCGTCTCGAACACGGTCTGAAGAGCGCCCGTTCGCTCGTCTTCGCTGTTTAGGATGACGCGGCCTATGAGCTTTTTTGAAGAGGCGGAATACTGCATCGGAGCATGAGGATCGCTGATGGCAACGCCACTCCGAAAGAGGATGCGTGCGCGGTCCTGGAGGTCCTTCAATTGTCGGAGTTGTGGGATTGTATCTGCCTGAATGAGCCAACCCTCTCTGGGGTCCGTTTTCGCCAAGCCAATCGCCCTTAGGTGTCCCAGTCTGGATTGCTCCGAAGCCGTGACCGTTTTGCCCACGCGTAGATACGTCATATCCTCTCGATTTGGCTTGCCTCGCTCAATGATCTTCCGGTCCAACGGGGTCACACGATTGGCTGACAATTCCTCCCGTTTTTGTCGTCGAATATCTTCAATAGTCCGAGGACCGAGCTGACGTGTGATGGATGCCTGGGCAGCTTGGCGTAATCCAGCACGAATCATCTGGGGTGGCAATTTGAATGCTTCATCGGTTCGCACCCGTCCACGGACGATGAGGTGCGCGTGAGAATGATCCGTGTTCCGGTGGATGACGCCTCCCCAGGTCACGGATGTTCCTAAGTGTTCCTCGATGTGCGAGATGATTTGGCCAGCGGTTTCCGCAAGATTCGCCTCAACGTCTTCTGGCGACAAGATGATTTTGAAAATCCGCTTATCTCCGGCCTTCTGCCATGAGTCCGCTAGAGAAGCGAGGGATTGGGTCCTTGCAAGCCCGAGACGATCCGCGGGATCGCAACGGTCGCCCGTATCCTGCTTAGCGAAACCTGAATCGTCTATGGCGTGGACTTTGCCCTTGGCACTATCCCTTTCCACGTATTTGCCATGGGCCTTCCAACCTCCCGGCGTGCGGCCATTTGCGAATCGAACATTCACAATGCATCTGCGTTGGAAGGGAGAACTCGCCTTCGCTGCGGGAAATTCTGAAGAACGTGATCTGGTGGACGCGCCCTTACTGGACCGACTGACAAGACGTGCGAGGCGCAACAGGTTCAAAGCAGTCCCTGTGATCGGGCGGCGGGGCGTACTGGTTCGACGGGCTCGGCCCGGTCGAAGTCGCCCAGTTCGTTCCTTCTCGTCTCTAGGTACGTCTGGCATTTCTTAGCCCTGATTGCTGGTCGCGTCTCCGTAAAGCGGCTCTTCCTCGATCCCGAGTTGCGTTGCGCTGTAAGCGTCAGAGTCTCGGCGGCGCTGGAACTCCCGGGCCGCTGTCAGATTCACTTGCTCGTAGACCCGCGCTGCTCGGCTGCGAGCGGAACCGATCATGGAAGATGGCACTTCGGGAAGAGCCGTGAGAGCGTACTTGATAAAGGTATCCGTGAGTGCCAGGTGAAGTTGAGCGACAGTCTCCAGGCTTTGGAACCTTCTGCTGAGCGAATCCGCGAGATTTCCGAACAGGGAGTAAACCAGTTGCTCAAGATCATCACGCTGATTTGTCCCCACGGTCACAAGGTAGTCGAAGACTTCGTTGTCACTCTTCGCGTGAAGCTGATTCTTGAGTGCAGCCACTCGCTCTCCCTGCGCACGGTTGAGGCGAACGGTGTAGCGGACGGCATTGAGTTTCTTCGGTCGCGGCATGGCAGCACTATAACGCAATGCACATTTCAGTAGCAATGCGTGACGCACACGCCCATCGAAAAGGTACCTGCATGCGTCAGGCCAACCGGCTCAAAGGACAGAAGATATCGAGAGCAACCCTTCAAAACGCGTCTGCGTTTATGTTCCACTACCGCATTACCTAAATCAGACGACTGCAAAAAGCACACCTCGTCGGGTCTACGACCCTAAAGGAAAGCGCAGCCTACGGCTGCAACAAAGGCATTAACAAAGACGAAAAACCACGAATGAGTACGAGGGGGAAGAATTGAACGGTGCATTCGTGCTTGTTCGGCCTTCTTCGCGGATTATCGTGATTTTTCGTGAATCGCCACGACTTTTTCGGGCCGAGGACTTGCGGAACGCAAAACCATCTGGCATTCTTCTAGTGAAATGTACACGCCACTAAAGGTCAGCTCACCCGAACTAGAGGCACTAATCGAAGCCCTTGTGCTTCGAAAGAGCTTCTTTCACTTGAAGGCACGACTCTTGAGAGGAGTGAAGACGGAGTTGCAGGCAGCCAGAGATAGCGGCCTCACCTGGCTGGCGATCTGGAGCGTGCTGCGCGACGCTGGATACCCTGGCTGCTATCAACAGTTCTGCAAAGCGGCCAGTCTGTTGACCCAGAGTCATCCTCCGGCTTCATTAAGCGGCAGAGAGAACCTCCCTCCCCCTGCTGGTGAGAAAAAGATCAATCAAACAGTCGTCATTAGGGCTGACCGCACAACCGAGAACAAGGAGAAACCGGCATGGCAGCAACAGAGAGAAAAGATCATGGCGAAGTTGGACCAAGAGGCGGAACAGAACAGGAAGAGGGAGGCACAGTTGTCACGTCCGAAGAAATTCGTGATGACTCCCTTCGTCGGGAGGGGAGAAGAGTGAGCGAGCCATCGGAGTTGAAGCCGAAGAGGGTTGTGTTCCCGATCGCCGGAAAAGGCGGCGTTGGGAAGACCACAGTGGTTGCCGCCTTGGCAGAGTGGTATGCGAGCAATGGCCATAAGGCCGATCTGCTCGACATGGACCCGGAGAACAAAGCAGAAGGCTCCCTCAAGGCATTATTCACTCATGCCCACAAGCTGCCGGCCTTGGAGAGTTGGAGTTACGACAAGCTTTTGGGGATCTCGATTGACTCGGATGCGGACATCATCCTGGCCGATATGGGAGCGGCGCAGGGACACCAGATGATTCCCTGGTTCAGGGACTTTTATCGGGCGATGCAGGACTCTGGGTTGGATCTTCGGTGGACGGCGCTCGGGGTGGTGGACGGAGATATCGCCTCGGCGAGATCCGTCCTCGAATGGGGCCATGAACTCCAGGATTCGGTCGATTACGTCATCGTTCACAATCACTTCCATGAGGGTTCGGCTTCGGCTTGGAACGATCCGAAGATCGCCGCCGATGTGGCAGCTTTCCGGGCGTCGTTTGCTCCTATCGAGATCCGTCTCGATGCCCGTCGTCCCGATCTCCAGAAGATGATGCGGACGATGAACGTGACCTTGAGCGATGTGGGGGACAGGAGGACTGCCGTGCCGGAACTCCTGGCGCCGGATATGACGCTTCGCGCGCGGACCTATCGCTTCCGTGCCTACGCCCAGTTCACCGAGGCCAGAAAGGTATTGCTCCCATGACTGAAGCTTATACGAATCTCACTGAAAGCACTGACTGGATACGCGACCTGGTTTATCTCGCCTTCCCGGAGGGAGAGGCGAGGGAGCGGGTGCTCTTCGATTTGGTTAAGCAGTTCTCGAAGATGGACCCGCAAGACCCGGAATGGCTCCGATATAAGCTAAGCGTCGTGGAGTGCAAGGCACTGGAGAATATGGCGCGTGCACTGAAGGAGTCTGCGTCTGAACAAGCCCGGCTTCGGGGCGTGACGCGAGAGATCGCGGACTACGCTTCTACGCAGCTCAAGGGAACGATTGAGAGTGCGGCGACGAACACCCGGCAGCTTCTCGAAGATGTCCAACTGAGCCTGCACGATGCTGTTGCCGGCGACGCGATACTCAAAAGTTATATCGTAGAGACACGACAGCAATTCGCCAAAGTAATCGAGGCGATCATTGAAGAGACGCTCGTGGGTGCCTTGACTGCCTCTCAGCAGAGGATGGACGCCTGGTTGAAGGGTGCTCTGGATCAGTCGATTCGCGAGGCGCAGAAATCATTGTCGGCCGCGACGAAGGATTTCCGGTTGAAACTAGGAGGAGCTTGGGGCCATCTTCTTTGGGGCTGTACAGCGGGCGGCGTTCTGGCCGGAGCCCTACTGGCTTTCGGCGGATTTTGGCTGGGCCGCCATTGGTAATCCCTCTCTCAGACATCTGGCGCAGAGACGCCATGCTGACGATGGGGCGTAAATATTTATGTATTGAATCTATTGGAGTTAGCCGCCAGTCCATAGTTGCGCTGATCGTCTATGCGCAAGATTTAGTTGCGTATAGAGCCTTTAGTTGCGTATAAAGCTGTTTGACTGCGTGTAGAGGATCTACGCGCAACATTGGAGGCGCTTTGGCTCAACGAATCAGGGAAAGCGATCTCACAGCCATCTTGGACGCTGTCAAACGCCATGCTGACGGGGCGAGTCTCAGGGACGTGACTGACGCGCTGGTTCCCTCGCCACCTCAACGCACACTACAGTACCGCATCAAATACCTGCTCGACGCCCGCCGTCTTCTTAAAGAAGGGGAGGGGCGCTGGGCGAAATACACTCTGCCTTCCCCGCCAGCAGATGTGAAGGCTGTTGCAACTGGGACAGAAGCCGCGGAAGAAAGTTCTGTCCCGCTCTCTGCGGCTAGTGAAGAGATTCGCGGCTATCTGGACCAACCGTTGGCAGCGCGAAAGCCTGTTGGCTATAACCGCGACTTCCTTGATTCGTATCGACCAAATGTCAGCTTTTATCTTTCACCGGAAGAGCGAACAGGCCTTGCAGAGATCGGGAGATCGAACTTCGTAGCGCAGGCCGCCGCAGGCACCTATGCGAAACAGCTCCTCTCCCGGCTCCTGATCGATCTGGCGTGGAACTCGAGCCGTCTCGAAGGGAACACCTATTCGCTGCTCGATACCAAACGCCTCATCGAGTTTGGGCAAGTGGCGCAAGGGCGCGACCGCCTCGAAGCACAGATGATCGTGAACCACAAGGAAGCGATTGAGTTCCTTGTCGGCTCTGCGGAAGAGATCGGATTCAACCGCTACACTCTGCTCAATCTTCACGGAATCCTCGCGCAGAACCTTTTAGCGGATGAGGGTGCTGCAGGTAGGCTGCGGCATATTGCGGTTGGAATTGAGAAGTCAGTGTTCCACCCGTTGGAAGTACCGCAGCTTATTGAGGAGTGCTTCAATCGTTTGCTTACGACGGCCGCTACCATCGTAGATCCATTCGAGCAGGCTTTTTTTGTTATGGTGCAACTGCCCTACCTGCAGCCGTTCGACGATGTCAATAAGCGCGTGTCCCGTCTAGCCGCCAACATTCCATTCATCAAGCAAAACCTCTCGCCCCTATCCTTCACCGACGTTTCACGAACCTTGTACACACAGGCCATTCTGGGCGTGTACGAGTTGAATAAGGTCGATCTTTTGAAGGATGTCTTTATCTGGGCATACACCCGCTCGGCTCAACAATACGCCGCCGTAAGGCAGTCGCTGGGCGAACCCGATCCGTTTCGCTTCCGGCACAGTGCAGCTCTGCGCCAGGTTGTGTCGGAGGTGGTCCGCCATCGATTGAGCCGAGCGGAAGCGAATACCTACCTGGCAAAGTGGATCGAAGCGAATGTCTCTGAGCACGAGCGGGCACGCTTCAGAGAGGTTGCAGAGTCCGAGCTACTGAACCTGCACGAGGGAAATTTCGCCCGCTATCAGATTAGGCCCAGCGAGTTCACGGCTTGGCAGGCTGTCTGGGGACCAACAAACGCTTAGGGTACTAAGGCAAGGTTAATGTGACAAGTATCGAAGCACGTTTAGAAAAACTTGAACTACTCGATTTCGGAGGCAAGGGAGAATCGTTCGTCGAGTCGAACTTCCTGACTCCGCTGTTGGAGTGTCTTGGGTACGAGACGCACAAGGACTACGAAGTTCGTCGCCACGGAGACGCCGATATGTCCTTTAAACTCCACTATCCGCCGGTCGCGCAGGGCGCACGAAAAGTGAAGCACTATCAGCCCGACTACATGCCGACGATACGGAAGAAGATGTTTTGGGTGATCGAGGCAAAATCGCCTAAAGATGTCAGGGCTCCGTTTGACCTCCAATACCTCGTGCAGGGGCTCCAGTACTGCATTCATCCAGAAATTCAAGCAGCTTACCTTCTCGTGACCAACGGCCTATCTTCCTCGGTCTACGACGCCCACGGTTCGGTGTTTCTCGACGCTGAAGTGTACGAACCAATCCTCGAATTCCGATCTGAGGAGCTTACCCACAGATGGCCGGAAATCTATAGCCTCCTTGCGGTCGAGAAGATCCGGTACCGCATCGAGGAACGGCTTAAGGTGATGTACGACAAACTGTGCCTTTCCAGTCTCGACAAGGATTATCCCGCCGCCTTTATCAAGCGCATTGGAGCCAACAGCGACGAGAATGCGAAGACGATCGCTCGGACTGTGAATCGTCTCTTTGTGGAGGGAATGGATCGGGAGAAGGCCGAATGGGTCGAGTATATGAACAGCCTCGATCTCGACGCCACTTACGCTTCGATGAATGACCCCGCAGCACCCGGACAGACGCAGGTCGGCTTCGTGATCAAAAAGAGTCGTGAACACGGCTATACGGACAACGAACTTCTCCGTCGTCTTACCCAGGACTTTGACCGACAGAATATCTTTCACAAGATCCAGTCATTTCACGGGGTCGCGATCTTGTTTCAAACTTCTTCCGACCCAACGCTGAAAGCTGCCGCAGGCGATTTCTTACTCACGTACAAAGAAGGAAGTCTTCCCCTCTTGAACCAGGTGGAATGCGCCCTCCTTCGTCTCGCCCGAAAGCAGAATGTCGTTTTCTTGTACCCGGCGCTCCGTCCACAGATTGCGAAAGTCTTGGAGTCAACACCGGAGATCGAGCGTTTTGTGGACCCTCCCAACTCCTACAGCCTGACCTATGCGGTAGAGGTGGGCCAGCATCATCGGGGTTTCGAGATCTTGACGACCTTGCCCGAAGAGCAGTTGTCTTCGCTGCTAACGAGTGCCTTGGACGCGGAAGCGAAGATCAACGATGACTTCTTGGATGCCCGAGGAAAACTGACAGACGCCGAGAAGCAGATGCTCGGCTTTGAAATCTATGGGGACAAGGGCCGGCACTATGCCTTCAAGGGCATACTTGGCAATCTGGGGATCAAATTCGAAGGGAATACAACTTCCTCAGGGGCAAGCGAATGAAGAAGAGAAACGTCCAATACGAGCGATGCCTTATTGTGTATATCGATATACTCGGCTTCCGACAGAAAATTGAGACACAGTCGGCGAACCAAATCTCGCGTTGTATCCGCATGATCACCGAGGCGGTCGAGCCCGGTCGTTTCAAATCAACACTCCCCAAGCTCCCGCGAGAGCACTTCGTTAGCTTTTCCGACCTTTGTGTCCTTTGGTTTCCGCTGGAAAGTGATCGATTGCTGCCACTGACCGGATGGCTGGCCTCGCAAATTCTCAAGATCGTACATGCGCAGAGTTGGTTGCTCTTTGATGAAGAGTTGTTGATCCGCGGCGGCATCACAATTGGCGAGCTCGCGAAGAGTTATGGGCAAATATTTGGTCCTGGCCTCGTTCGAGCCTATGAACTTGAAAGTAAGCACGCCGAATACCCAAGAGTCCTTGTGGACCAGTGCGTGCTTGATGAGCTCTACCGGAGTCCGAGGCTGTGCGTGCATGATCCAGAGACGGACGCAGGTTATTTGAAAGCCATGCTGCGCAAGGATATGGATGGCAAGCTCTTTGTGGACTACCTACGAGTTATCGCCGACGAATTGGACAACCCCGAGGACTATCCTGGTTATTTAGCGAAGCATCGCGCTTTCATTAATCGGCAGCTAAGAACGTTCAAAGAGCCATCTCGCGTTCGCGAGAAATACGAATGGCTCAGCCGTTATCACGATCAAACTGTAAAAGAGAAGGCGCGGCGAGGAAGGACCATCGGTACCGGAAGTGGAGACTAACCCTTGGAGCGGGTCTGTATGGTCTTCGAAGGTTGGCAGCTGATAGTCGATTCGAAACGACCGGAAATTGTCATCGCGATCGCAGTCGTTACCGAAAAGTCGAACGTGCGGAAGCATCGAGATCCACTATCTCTGCCCAACAAAGGCCAGACGTCGAGCTAAAATGTGGTTCAAATCGCGAGGGTGCTGATGTCGTCATTCTCGGCATATAGAACAATTTCGAAGGTGCCTCGTTCGGCAGGGCCGATGCTACCGACCCTGCCGATTTGGGCGAGGATTACTCCTCGTCTTCTGCCCCGTCCGCCGGGTCATCGGCTGCCTCGACTTTGGAGAGCCGTTTCATGCCCGTGGCGTGGATCTCTGCGATGGTGTGCTTGAACGGCTGGCCTTCGACCTCTTCCTCAACCTCGCGGTACTTGAGCTTGCCCTCGACGGAGACGAGCTGCCCCTTCTGGAGCGTTTTGGCGAACTTGGAGAGGTTGCTCCAGGCATAGACGCGATGCCATTCGGTACGGGTTTCGTAGTCTCCCTTGTCGTTCTTCCAGCTCTCGCCGGTGGCAACGTTCAGGACCACGTACTCTTTCTTGTTCTGTGCGGTTTTGACTTCTGCGTTTTTGCCGAGACGGCCGATGAGGATGATTTTGTTGAACATGGTGTAGCTCCTTTTTTCTGTTTGTCCGCTGGATGCGGTACATGCTTGCCCGTAGGGTGTGTCGTCGCGACCCCCTCCCGAGGTGACTGGAGGAGATTTGTGGAAGGGGACCCGAGCTTGTCTCGGGGGAGGAGTCCGCACCTGAAAGGCGCGCAGCGAATCTTCGGAAGGAAAGCGTGCGTCCGAAGGGCGGGGGTGCTTTGAGCGCGGCACGCTGAACGCAGACAGAAAGGCAAACAGAGGCGGAGCTGCCTATTCAACGGCCTCCGAGGGAACCGTTCGCCATGCAGAAGTCGGACAGATCGGGAAGTGCGGACCATCACAGACACCGCTGGATAACAAAGGAGCCTGCCGAATGCCCCAGAACTGGTTAGCGCTGTGCCCATGCTCTCGCCTTCGCCAGCGTGCGTTCCAGGTAAGCAGCTTTCCGTCGAGGATTGGGATCGCGTGAAAGGTAGTCGGCGGCCAACGTACTCGCCACATCGTCCTCCGGCATTCCAAGCGAGTAGGCCGCGACGCAAAAGGCGATATCGGCTGAGGCAGGGCGTCCAGCGTACTTGGGAGATAGCCGGAAGCGTTCTAGGGACAGATGCGAGAACCTCCCGCCTCTGGGATCGGAAAGTGTGGCCTGCCGAAATTCCGCGATGCGACGTTCTCGCTCATGCTCTCGTAACTGATACTGTTTGGTCATCTCAAGCCTCAGCAATGGCGCTCGGCTGTACGGCTGGCCGGTTGCGGTTCGGAGCAGCACAAATGGGAAGAGGCCATCGGGTCTGCGGTATTTTGGTTTACAGTTCGTGAAACCGGGAAGTCGACCGAACCGCCGCCAATCCGCGGCACTCAGATCTCCCTGATACTGCTCTGCCAAACTTTTGGCAATAAAGGTGGAGAGTCCGGTGGGGTACACATCGTCATGCTTGAGCCATACCTGGAAGTTGCCGGCGCTGGTCTCTACTACCGCACACGGCTCATAACTATCGACGGCCATTTTGTCGAGAGCATCCTGGGCCAGATCGTCCAGCACAGTGAAGCGATGTTCCCCAGATGGACGGATGTAAATGTGTGCCCCGCGGGCATTATGGGATTTGAGGAGCGGCAACCGTGAGATCACCTGCTCTATCGCAAGACTAGACAGTCCTGGCAACATTCCCCGGTTACTCAGGACGCCAATATCGTACTTTGGAGCGTCGACGGCCCCCAGCATCATTTGAACGGCATTGAGTGTGCGATCCATCCAGATTGCGTCTCCAAAAAATGTGCTTGCCAAACATCCTACCCTTCATGCTAGAGTGTCTCTAGTGAAATGTACAATTCACTACGAATGAATGGCAACACTTCTGAGGAGCAAGTCAAGGTGGGGTCAACGTAACGGAATCTCCTGTTTTATAGAAATGGACATAGCAACAGATGAATCAAGAATTACACATCGATGAGAAGCAGGGACGCCTCAAGGAGAAGCTACGTGACGAGCTCGGCTCCCAGATCGTAGGACTGCTCGACCGGTCGAGCGGCCTCGAAGACATCATCGTGAACGAAGATTCTCGTATCTGGGTCAAGCGGACTGGCGCTGCTTTTGAGCAGGTTGGGGAACTGCCAACGCGCCAGGCTCGTGGCGCGATGATGACCATCGCGTCCATGCAGAAGACGACAGTGACGGAGTTGCGGCCGGTGCTCGAAACCCTGCTGCCGATATGGAAGTTTCGCTTCGCGGGCCTGATCGAGCCTGTCGTTCCTTCGCCGGCGTTTGCCATTCGCATCAAGCCCGATAAGAAACGGAGCCTGGAGGATCTGCGGCGACAAGACGTGCTTACCCGCAAGGACGATCCTCGGAATCGACGTGCCGCACAGGAAGATTTTATTTCTGCACTGAAGAATCTAGATCACCTGGAAGTTATCCGAGAGTCGATTCGGACCCATAAGAACATCCTGATCGTGGGTGGAACTGGAGCGGGGAAGACGACGGTCGCAAACGCCATTCTCGAAGAGATTGGTGTGCAAACGCCGGGCGATCGAGTGCTTGTGATCGAAGATACACAGGAGTTGCTTCTCGACTCGGCGAACAGTTTGAGCATGTTGGCAACGACCGAGTTCGACCAACTTAAGTGTCTTAAAGTGGCTTTACGGTTGAAGCCCGACCGCATCGTCGTCGGTGAAGTCCGGGATGGCGCTGCCGCCCTTCCACTGCTCAAGGCATGGAACACCGGACATCCGGGTGGGGTGTCGACGATTCATGCGAACTCTGCTGCGGAGGCGCTGATCCGCTTGGAAGACCTGGTCCGCGAGGCCACCGAAGCTCCCCAGCAACGGACGATTGGTGCTGCAGTCGATGTCGTGATCTCGGTGGTCAACGATCCCGTTGAAGGCCGCAAGGTTCAGGAGGTTGCTGTCGTTACAGGATGGCAGGACGGTCGCTACCTGTTGACGCAAGTATGACGGTCCGGGCTCTGTGCTTGCGTAGCGCAGGGTCGTACGAAACCTGGAGAAGAGCTGTTGGCTTCTCCCGAACGATGTGCCAAGGCATTGGAGGAGTGCAATGAACCAAATGCGTAGCTTTCTTACTCGGCGACAAAGGAGCTTTCGGCTTGCGGCTCTTGTGGCGCTCGCATGTGCTGTTGGCTCGGCAGGAGCTTTTGCTGCCGAGACCGGAACCAATCTCCCGTGGGAAGGTCCCCTGACAACCCTCGTTACCTCGCTCACGGGACCCGTGGCGTATGCCATCTCGGTTGTAGCCATCGTTGCCCTTGGTGCCACGCTGGCGTTCGCCGGCGGCGAGATGGGCGAGACGATGAAGCGCCTGTTGCACGTCGGCATTGCTGTCTGCTGCGTCGTCTTCGCTGCACAGGTGATGTCGTCTTTCATCGGTCAGGCCGCGGAGATCTCTTCTCTGCAGCTGGTCCACGCAGTCGCAACCTCCGTTAGCAGAATCATCGCACGCGGATAACAAGAGCGGTCAGGGGAGGAGGTTGACCCTGTCGACTTCCTCCCCAGCACCGGGAGACGGATATGGAAGAGCCAGAGCAGACGATCATGCGGACATCGTTGAGCCGACCGCAACAACTTCTCGGCGGAGACCGAGAGATGGTCATCATGGCCGGCTTAGGTTCGGCATTGATGGCGGTGAGTGTGATGACGTTTTTGTCCTTCGTACTGGCCATCGGGGGATTCAGTCTCGTTATCGCGGTACTGGCTAAGATTGGCAAGGCCGACCCGATGATGCGCAAGGTCTACAGTCGCCACCTGCAATACAAGGACTTCTATCCAGCGAAGAGCGCTGTGACGTCAACCGGCAAAACACCGAAGCGGAGTTGGAGGTAGAGATGTTTGGAGAGACGCGCAAACAGCCGCAAGGACTGGCCGATCTGCTTCTCTGGTTCGGTCTCGTCGACGATGGCATCATGCTGCAACGAGATGGATCACTACTGGCTGCGTGGGAGTACCGTGGCCCCGATCTCCAGTCTGCAACACATGCGGAGATGGCCGTCATTGCACGCCGACTCAACCGGATTCTGCGTCTCGGGAGCGGATGGATGATTCAGGTGGACTCGTTCCGATCGTTTTCAAGCGGTTACGCACCTCCGGGTGACTTCCCCGATGACGTGACGGCATTGATCGACAGTGAACGCCGCGAGCAGTTCGGGCAGGAGGGCAGTCACTTCGAGAACGAATACTTTCTCGCCCTGACCTACATGCCTCCGCTTGCAGCTTCCGAGAAGCTGCACGGATTCATGATGTCGAAGGGCGCAGACGAATCTTCGAACAACACCAACATCGGCGCGGAGGCCTTGCGTTTCTTCAAAACAAAGATACGGCAGTTTGAGGATGTCTTCTCCGCGCAGTTTCCGGTGTTGCGCCTCAAGGCCGCGGTAACCAACTTAGGCGACGGGTATGAGCGTGTTGACGACCAGCTCCTGGCGTACCTCAGGCGTTGCCTTACAGGGATAAAGGGACCTGTTATCCAACCGGAAATTCCGGTCTTCCTGAATGACCTGCTCGCTATGGAAGACTTTCGGGGTGGCATGGAGACCATGATGGGCGCCCGCCACCTTCGAACTCTGTCGGTGGATGCATTCCCGCGCTCGACTTATCCTGGCGCTCTGTCCGTACTGGACACTGTTCCTTGCGAGTATCGATGGAACACCCGGGCCATCCTGATGGACCCCTCGGAAGCGCAAGGGACCATTGGAAAGATCGGCAAGAAGTGGAAATTTCAACAGCGGGGACTCAAAGACCAGGTCTTCAAGTCGAGCGGCGGCGGCCAGCTCAATCAATGGGCGATGTCCATGGTGGCGGATTCGGACGGTGCGCTGGCGGAGGCGACCTCTGGCGAAGTCCACTTCTGTTACCTATCGTCATCACTGATTTTGCAGCATAAAGACAAGAAGATCCTTGACAACGTGATTGGGGAGTTCCGAAAGGTTCTTATCAATCGGGGATTTGGCGTGAGAGTGGAGGACATCAATGCGGTGGACTCATTCTTTGGAACGCTCCCCGGCAATGGGGTTGCTCAAGTGCGCCGTGTCATCGCTCATACGCGCAACTATGTGGACCTCATGCCAATCTCGGCCGTCTGGGCGGGCGAGAAGGTAAACCCCTCCGCACTGATGCCCCCCAATTCTGCTCCGCTGCTGTACGCCGCAACGCAAGGCGGAACACCTTACCGGTTGAACTTGCATGACTATGACGTGGGGCACACCTTGATTGTTGGTCCCACGGGTGCTGGTAAGTCCGTGCAACTGGCATTGTTCGTAGCACAGTGGTTCCGCTACCCGAACGCTCGGGTCTTTGCCTTTGACAAAGGCCATTCGCTCTACGCCCTCTGCAAAGCGGCCGGGGGTCGCTTCTATGACATCGGCGAAGGTGGCCTTTCATTTCAGCCGCTCAGAGACGTGGACGATGAAGCCGAGTTTGGTTGGGGACAGGAGTGGGTCGAAACTGTGTTACGGATGCAGAAGGTTGAGATCGGCCCGGCTGAGCGAAGCACGATCAACCGAGCGCTCCGCCAATTGGCGAGCGCTCCTAGCGAACGTCGGACACTCACCGAGTTGCAGGCGAATCTGCAGGACGAACGGTTGAAGGCCGGATTAGAGCCCTACGTAATAGACGGCGCGCTTGGCGGGCTTCTCGATTCTCGAAACGACGGTCTCACAACATCCCGGTTTGTCGTGTGTGAGATGGAGACGCTCTTGAGCGGCTCGTATGGAGAAGCCACTGTCATGGCGGTGCTTCTCTATCTCTTTCGGCGCATGGAACGTGCGCTCGATGGAAGTCCCACATTGGTTCCGATCGATGAAGCGTGGCTTTTCCTGAAGCATCCCGCGTGGCGAGACAAGATCCAGGATTGGCTCAAAACATTGCGAAAGAGGAATGCTGTAGTTCTCCTAGCCACACAGAGCATGGCGGACATCAAGGAGTCACCAATCGCGGCGGCAATACTGCAGAGCACAGCGACAAAGATTTATCTGCCGAACAGTGAAGCGGGTAATGAAGGGATGCGGCAGTTCTACGAGTATGCGGGATTGAACAGCCGTGAAATTGAACTCTTGCAGACGGCGACACCAAAGCGTGACTACTACATCGTTCAGCGCCTAGGACGCCGTATGATCTCGTTCCGTCTCGGTCCGGTGGCACTCGCTTTCTTGGGCATCTCCGGCCAGCGGGACAGAGCCAGGATCGAGGCGTTGGCCGAGGAATACGGCGACGCCTGGATCTCGGTGTGGATGAGGGAACGAAAAGTCTCAAAGGAATGGATCGATTTCTATCAAGGAGCACACAAACATGCAATCCAGATGGCTAGCTAAGGGATCAAGTGCAGTCGCGATGGTCGCAGTCATGGCCACCGTCACCCTCAACCCACCCGCCGCCCACGCGGGCGTCCCCGGTGTCTTTGCAACCGAATACACCCAACTTCTTAACTACGTGCAGCTGGTTGGCTCTCTCGAAAAGCAGGTGCTTCAAGTCGAGAACCAGCTCACCCAGATCGCAGATATGACTAAGCATGGCGTTACGATCACGGATCAACTCTTTGGCACCGTTGGTTTAGACATCGCGAACCTGCGCCAGATCGTAAATACCGGTCAAGCCCTCTCGTACACGATGAGCAACATGGATGGGGCCTTCCGTTTGCGTTTCCCGGGGTACTCGACCAATGCCAACTATGGGCAGTCGTATCAGACGTGGAGTCAGACGAGCCTCGACAGTACGCGAGGCGCGCTTGACGCTGCCGGGCTACAGAACTCGCAGTTCAACAGCGACACAGCGCTTCTGCAGACCTTGCAACAACAGAGTAGTTCCGCGGTTGGCAGAATGCAGGCGATTGAGGTCGGCAATCAGATCGCGGAAAATCAGGCCGAGCAGCTGATGAAGCTGCGCCAGCTCATGATGGCGGACATGCAGAGCAAAGCGTCTTATCAAGGTTCGCTCGTGCAGTCCGACGCGACCAAGCAAGCCAACTCCGACGCATTCTTCGGCCACGCTCAAATCACCAGCGACGGGGTTGTTTTTTAAAGAAAGGAGATGTCCATGAAGCGAGTAAGCATTTTGTTTCTAGGCGCCGTTTTGATAGGTATGGGTGGATGCCACGGTGCGGAGAAGAGCCCGATTGTTGCGCTCTTTCGAAGCGCCGGTGGTGGTGATGCCTCTCGGTCCACACCAGACGGCATTATGCAGTTTCTTGCAAAGCACGACGACCTCAGAACCCAACTCAACCCACTCTGTCAACAGAAGCGAACCAACGCTGCTGCGGATTGGTCAACTACCGAGGAAGGCAAGATCTGCGCCGGCAATGACAGCGCCAACTTCTTCGGCAAAGCAAAGATCAAGTCGGACGGCGTGAAGTTCTGAGGTAATCACATGACTGTTGTTGCGAAGAAACTGACGGGAGTGGCGGCTGCGGTGTTCGCCGTGGTCGCCTCTGCCCATGCACAGACACCGTCCGATGTGGGCGGTACGTTCCAGCTGATCGGCCAGGCCGCAGACGCCTGGATACCGGCGATCATGCAGCAGGCCACCTTCCTGTTCTATGTATTGGCCACCTTGGATTTCGCCTGGGGCGCTCCACAGTTGTTACGTGAGAGCGACTTCATGGGGTTGTTCCTTAGCCTTATTAAGAAGCTTCTCGTCATTTCCTTCTTCTACGCGGTGCTCATCAACGGTCAAGTGTGGATACCGGCAATCGTCAACAGCTTCGCGCAGCTCGGCGCGAACGCGGCCGGCATACCCATGGCGCAGAGCCCATCGGACATCATGGCGCAAGGAATTCAGATTGTCTCAAACCTGTTTACGCAGGTTTCCGGTACCGCCCTGTTTACCCAACCGGGTGGTGCCATCACCACAATCCTCATGGCCTGTATCGTTCTGGTCTCCTATGTCATCATCACGCTTCACTATGTCGTCACGAAGCTCGAAGCCATCATCGTCATGTCGGCGGGCTACATCTTCCTCGGGTTCGGTGGAAGTCGTTGGACCGCGCCTTATTGTGAAAGGTACATTTCATTTTGCGTAAGTACCGGCGTCCGCCTGATGCTGATCTACCTCATGCTCGGCGTATTTCAGACCGTTTCTGCCAACTGGGTCGCGGCGATGAATGGATACACCCCAACCCAGCCAATCAGCCAGATCCTTCCTACGTTGATGTCGATGCTGCTGTTCGCCTTCGCCTCGTGGATGATCCCGAAGATGGCTGGGTCCCTCGCCGCCGGAACTCTCGGCACCGGCGCGGCGGACCTCGTCGGGATGGGAGCGGAGATTGGAAAAGGCGCGGCGCTCGCGGCCGTTACCGTCGCAGCAGCGGTGG
Source organism: uncultured Granulicella sp. (assembly GCA_964282815.2). Classification (GTDB taxonomy): domain Bacteria; phylum Acidobacteriota; class Terriglobia; order Terriglobales; family Acidobacteriaceae; genus Edaphobacter. The sequence continues at coordinate 965,921 of CBDIOH010000007.1, read as the reverse complement.
CGACAGGCGGAGCTGGGGCGGTGGCGGGTGGGGCGCTTGCCGCAACCGAGACGGCGGGAGCGATGGAGGCGGGCGGAGCCGCGACAACGGCTGCGACGGCGGCTGCTGGGACAGCAGACACTGCTGAGGCCGGAGCTTCTGTTCCCGCGCCCGCCGTGGCGGATGCACCAGGTTCGGCGTCGCCTGAAACACCTCCGGCTCCGCCGCCTTCTGGGAGTCCTGAGAGTGCGCCCGCCGATGCCCCGTCTTCGCCGAAACGGATCATTTCATCCGTTCAATCCATTGCAAGACAGGCCCATAACATTCAAGTTCCGCATGATGGAAGCGGGCACGGTTCATCCGCGCAAATGCAGATCGACAGGGAGGAATAGACAGTGGCAGACACACCCAATACCAATTCAGCGTATGTACGTGCCCGGCAGGAATGGGATGAGCGATTCGGTGACCAAATCAAGAGCAAACAACGTTGGCAACTGGCGGTCTTTTGCTCTCTCGCCATCACGCTTCTATGTGTTGGCGGAATGGTCGCGATCGGCTTCCGATCGACGACAGTGCCGTATGTTGTGGCGCTTGACGACGTGGGGAGGGCCGTACCGGTGATCCCTGCCAAGCAAGTCGCGGTGAAAGATGTTCGGCTCCAAGAAGCGGTCGTCGCCCGATGGATTACCGATCTTCGGACCATCGTCACCGATCCCGTGGCGCAGCGCCGCATGGTCGATGAGATCTACGCACAGACCGGTCAGAATTCGGCCGCGTCGGCCATCGTGACAGAGTTCTATTCGAAAAACTCTCCCTTCGATCTTCTCCAAAAACAGACGGTCGATGTCTCTATCGAATCGATCGTCCAGCAATCGGCCAAGACATACGAGGTCACGTGGAGCGAAGTCACGCGCGACCTTGTCGGGACATTCGTCTCCAGCCACCGTTACCGCGCTTTCGTGACGGTCGCAACGCAGGATGTGACGGATGCAAAGCAGGCGCTTATCAATCCGCTCGGACTCTATGTGACGAACCTCACCTGGGGTGAGGTTGTGAGCACGTCCGGTCCGACTTCGCCCGTAAGAGAGGGGCAAACACAGAACGGAGGGAACGAAAAATGATTTGGACAGCACTGATCCTGTTGGCAGCTCAGACCGCCGGGTCTCCTCAGACGCCTCAGCAAAACCTTACCCCGCAGCAAAAGCAAGCTCTGTCACATTACAACTTCCAGGGTGCGACAGCAGCCCTGCGGTCACAAAGCAGCCAAGGAGGACCTGGACAGAACAAGCTAGCGCCAATTCCAGCCCTCCAAGTGCCCCCCATTGTCAGCCGACCTCCAGCCGCACAACCTGCTTCGAGTATTCCCTCCGGATGGAAGACTCCCCACGCGGATCTAAATTCGACCGCTACGAGCGCCGTGGGAGTGTCTGAACAGCTCGACAAGGGCAACGCGCTACCTACGCCTGGGACGGATGGTCGAGTTATGTATCTCTTCGGTCAGGGTACGCCTGTCATGGTGTGCGCGCCGCTCCGGGTATGCGCGGTGGAACTTCAAGCTGGGGAACACCTCCAAAGTCAACCGCAGATCGGTGACTCGCGACGTTGGGAAATTACGCCCGTTGTATCCGGTTCGGGTCTCGATCAAGCGCCGGTTCTCATTGTCAAACCCATTGAGGCCGGCCTCGAAACGGATCTCATCATTCCGACCGATCGTCGCACCTACGTGCTCAAGCTGCTATCCGACCCCACACGATTCATCGCGCGGCTGGCTTTTCAGTATTCGGGGGATGATCGAGCAAAGTGGACCACCTTCCAGGCACAGCAGGATGCGGCGAAGCGCGATACGGAAGCCCTCGCAGAACAACAGCGTGTCAAAGATAAGCAGGCAGGTGTGCTGCAAATGGCAGACGGAAGCCTCGATCATCTCAACTTTGACTACAAGCTCGACGGCGATCCGGCCTACCGGCCCCAACGAGTGCTGGACGACGGTGTCCACACCTATTTGATCTATCCCGACGATGGCCGCTTCCGCGAGATGCCGACGTTGCTGATGGTCGTCAATGGCAAGACAGAGCTCGTGAACTTCCGAGTGGATGGCTCTCGCTACATCGTCGATCGGCTTTTCGATAAGGCGATTCTCGTTGTCGGCGTAGGCAAGAAGCAGGCTAAAGTTACGATCACCCGAGACAAACCCTTCTCCGGAAGCACCGGCAAGAGGAGCTAGACATGGCAATCAATGACAAGGATCTCAAACCGCTTGATATGGAAAATCCTGAGCTCGATTCTGAACAGCAGGCGATTAAGGACGCTGCGCAGACCGAAACGGTCGTCCGTGGAGTAAACGGAGCCGCCGAGCCAAAGGCGAGGCGGCTCCGGCCGCTGGCTGGCATCATCATCATTGCGGCGGTTGTCCTTGCCGCGCTATACATGCGGAACGGTATGGCGAACCGCCACAAGAAGTCGACCGCGCAGACCGAGACATCGAAAATTGGTGTCGGTCCTGCGACGAATGTAGAGAAGGGTTTGCTCTCCGATCAGGCGAGGAATGGTCTCGATACCGGGCAAACACATGTTCCCGAATCGTTGACGCCACGTCCCTCCATTCTGGGCGCGAATGGATCAAGTGCAGGCGAGACTTCAAACGGACAACCCACTAACGGCGGCTCAGCTGCTTCTATTCCTCCGCTTGAGTACAGGCCGAACCCGATATCCACGGCGGTGGATGGTTCATTGTCGTTTCCGGAACAACGGCGTGTCGACGAATACAAGCGCGAAGTGGAAGCCATGGAAGCGCCTACCTCAGTAAAAGGAAATTTGCCGAGCGAGGCGTCCACACCCGCCTCCTCGCAGCAATCAGCCGATCCTCTTCAAGCCATTCAGACCGCACTCCTCAATGCGCGGGCAGCGCAGGGCTTCGGAGGAACTACGCCGATGGGCGCCCTTCCCACTGGGAATTCCGCCCAGGATCAGCGGACGGACTATGAACGCCAGAACGATCAGCAACAAAAGATGGGCTTTGGAACGCAGAACACGAAACAAGAAGCCGATTATCTTGGCAGTAAACGGACAGCGCCTCTCAGCCAATACGAAGTTAAGGCGGGATGGGTGATCCCTGCAGTTTTGGAACAGCAGCTCAACTCCGACCTGCCTGGATTGATACGCGCTCTGGTCCGAGAAAATGTCTATGACACCGTTTCAGGGCAGTTTGTGCTCATTCCTGCGGGCAGTACGCTGATCGGAATCTACAATTCCCACATCGGTTATGGACAAAACGCATTGCAAGCGGTCTGGAGAAGAGTTATCTTTCCTGATGGAAGCTCCATTTCAATAGGCAGCTTCGAAGGAGACGAGAACGAAGGCGCTGCGGGCTTCCGCGATCAGGTCAACGATCATTGGGGTCGGATTCTATCCGGCGCACTGCTCACTTCTCTGTTCGCCGCCGGTATTGAGTTGAGCCAAGGGACGAACTCCTCGGTCTTGCAATCGCCGAGCGCGGGTCAGGAGGTCGGTCAAGCAGTTGGACAGCAGATCGGGCAATTGGGAGTAGAGGTAACTCGTCGTAACTTGAACGTCCAGCCTACGATTGTAGTCAGGCCTGGGTACCGCTTTTTCGTGCGTGTCGAGAAAGACCTCGTCTTTGACGGTCCATACGCACCGATGTCGCAACACAGTGAATTTCGGAATAGTTCTGTAGGGAGAAACGTTGGCAACCAAGAAGACAGCCCGCAAGGTGAACCGCGAAGGGCAGCGGTGGACAGAGGACCGGGCGGGGATGACACTCCGCCTTCCCATTGATCTCCGCGAGGCGGTGACAGAGGAATGTCGCGTAGCTGGTGACTTATCACGAGTAGTTTTATTTGCTCTGCGTCATATTGAAAAAAAGGATGTAGAGATTACCCAGACCCGCAAAGCGGGTCTTCCCCTTTCAAATCCGCAACTCCTTCATGTCGGTGCCGAAGCGCGAGCGCTCCTTCGTGCTTGGTCGGAAGAGGAAGGGGTAAGCGTCAACGCAATAGTTGTGAGTGTTCTTGAGCACTTCTTCAAGCGTCTCAAGCGCAGCAAGGCGCTGCGAGAAGAGTTGCGGCTTGAGGTCCGGGCAAGGCGTGGCTTGGCCTCTGCATAGTCAGCAAAGCAAATCGGGTGCATACAGACGACTCTTCTTGAACATACTCGTCTGGGAAAGTGCCGCAGGCTATGAAGGGAAAGGTGCATCAGGGAAAAGTGGCTGTTACGAAACTCTCAGCCACAGTGAGCGACGACACTTCAAGCGAATTACGTCCGAAGGGCCGACTTGAACGAAGCCGCTTTGCGGCAGACGCGTTCGCGTGTGGCTGAGTAGAGGTTTGTGGCGTTCAGTTAGCTTGTGTCGCAGAGAAGGAGGTTCTCTGTGACACAACTACGTCAGATCATGCTCGAAGAGCTGGAGCGTCGCAACTACGCCCAGTCCACCATTCGCACTTACATTCGTACCGTTGAGCATTCTTCGCAGCACTTTCGTTGTTGGCCCGATCAGCTTAGCCTGGAGCATATCCGGCAGGACCAGGCGGCGATGTTCCGCACCTGGAAGCCGGCCCCGAACACGGTCGCGCAGCGGCTGGTAGCGTTGCGTTTCTGTATATCCAGGTGCTCAAGCGCGGCTGGAGCGCCGCCGAGACGCCCTACCCGAAGAAGGTGCTGCACCTGCGGGAGATCATGACCCAGGCGGAAGTTGCTCGTCTTATCGAAGCGGCCGAGACGCCGTTTCAGCGCATATTGGTCATGACACTGTACGCCACGGGAGCACGCCGGGCCGAGGTCGCGCCCTGAAGCTGAAGGACATCGACAACCAGCGGATGGTGGTTCGCCGCGCATCGGGTTCTGCGTCGTCGATATTCGCGACGTGGTGGATCTGCACCTTCGCGCCATGACCTCGCCGGAAGCCGCGGGACAGCGGTTCATTGCTGCTAGCGACTGGGTGTGGATGGCCGATGTCGCAAACTTTTTACGGTCCGCACTGGGGAATCGCCCGAAAAAGGTGCGGACCAAAGCGATGCCGGACTTCGTGCTCCGGATCATTGCGCTGTTCAATCGCCAAATGAAATTTGTCGTACCGCTGCCGGGTCGGAAGCACGTGTTTACCTCCGCCAAAGCAGAGGCGATGCTGGGATGGAAGCCGCGCTCAGCACGGGCAACGATTGTCGACTCGGCAAACAGTGCCATTGCAGAGGGAGCCGTCTAATCTCGGCGGTCGAATAGAACTATGACCGCAAACCGAAAGGAGCCAATATGTCTCTCCATAGGGTCTTGGTTTATGTCGCGTTTGGCTGGCTGGCCTTCGCCGGCACAATGCACTTTTGATTGACGTTCTGGCTCAGTATTTGCGCCACAAGCGTGTTCCGGGGCCGGAAACGACACTGTACTACGGACTGAACACCGCCTATGCGCTCGGCCAGGTCCTCTTCGGCATCCTTGGACTGCTCATCGCACGTCAAGCGATTGAGGTGCTGGGAGAGTGGCCCGCACTCCTGCTCCGTGGCGTGGCTGCGGCGGCATGGTACGTGATCGGAGTCCTCTCCATCGAATATCCGCAGCCCCGGTTCATGGTTGTGATTTTCGGGATTCTTGTGCTCGCGATGACACTGACGCGCTGAGCGAGACCTTGGCGCAACTCAAAAATGGAACAAGTCTCCAGGAGAACAAAAGGGCCATCGAGTCCGGGATACTTGCTAGTAAGAAGGTCGCATTGGTGACGGGCGGCAGCCGCGGTATCGGCAAGGACATCGCGTTTTCCCTGGCCGGGATGGGCATTCGGATCGTGCTGACGTACCAGTCCAAGGAAACGGAAGGTGACCTAGTTGCGGAGGAGATTCAAGCCTTCGGCGTTGCGGCGATAGCGCTGCAATTGGATGTCGCCATCACATCGTCGTTCGATACGTTCCTCGATCAACTGGGAGCCCTGTTGACAGAGAAGTTTGGCACGGAAAAGATCGACTTCCTGATCAACAACGGCGGCTTTGGGAAAGGCATTCCTATCGACAGCCTGAACGAATCCGAGTTCGACAGCTTTGTGGATGTGCACTTCAAAGGCGTTGTCTTTCTTACGCAAAAGGCACTGAGGATGATGAACGATGGCGGAGGCATTGTGTTTGTTACCGCTGCTGCAGATCGCTACAACGTTCCTGCTTACTCCGCCGACGCTGCCTGCAAGGGAGCCGTCGAAGTCTTTTCGAGATATGTGGCAAAGGAGTATGGCTCCCGCGGCATCAGGGCGAATACCGTCGCACCTGAAGGAATCGTTTTTGACTTCAACAATGCCGCTATTCGGAGCAATCCGCAGGCGCAGCAGTGGATCATCGCACAAACGCCCATGGGACGGCTGGGCGAAGCGCACGACATTGGCGGTCTCGTCGCCCTTCTGTGCAGCGATGATGCCCGGTGGCTTACGGGCCAACGGCTTGAGGCGACAGGCGGTTTCAATCTGTAAAATATGCTTCTCGCTAAAGGCGCACTGATCCCGGGAAGTCGCAGTAACAAACGTTCTGCCCAGCTTGTCAGCTCCGAAACGACCGAACAGCAACTGACCCTCGGCTGTCAGCTCTGAACGTCCGTTTCAGACGAGCGCTCTCTAATGAGAAGACGACCTGTTGGCTCATTGTCGCTTCCTCTTTAGCCTCTCAAAACCACATACCCTGAGGGTCAGCGCAGGTGAATAGACGCTTCACTTGGCTGCAGACAGACAAGCGTCTTGGAGTCGTTCCATAGTTTCAGGCCTCGCTTTTCGTCATAGGAGATTTTAGAAGATCGCTTCTCGTTGAGCGCACCGGCGTTCGACTGGAAATATTTGCCGGACTCCTTCGCATAGGCGGGATCAGCAGCAATTTGGGCAAGCGCTCCCCCAGAAAAGCTGATCGTACCCTGCGTGACGCCCATGCGCTTCATAATCCATCTCATCAGCGGAGTTGGCGCAAGCAACTGCACAGGTTTCGGCATTGTCCGTAGGAGTCGGGTGTCAGGCACGGACCCGGGGTCGAAAGCAATCGATACGATCGAGCTGCCGGCACGCCTTAACCTGCGGTTCAGTTCATAGGCATAAAGAATCATGCAGAGCTTGGAGGTTGAGTAACGCTTGCCCCCGGAAAGCGGCTTCTTGCCGTCCTTTCCCTCCTTGGCGAGAACAGTCGCGTCCGGCTCAGCCACAATGCCGACCATCTTTCCATCGGTTGTGTCGGGATCATGCGTTCCGCTTGCGGTGAACACGATTCTTCCCTTATCGGCCAACCGGTCGGTGAGCAGCTCGATCAGCAGAAAATGCCCAAGGCAATTGGTCGCGAAGGTTGTCTCGTAGCCGTCGACGCTATAGGTAAGCGACTCAAATCTTCCGCCTGCATTGCACAGAAGCGCCTGGAAGGCGTCGACTTCACCGCCGTCGAGCATGAGACGAAACTTAAATGCTGCTTCTCTAACCGACGCCAACGAAGAGGTATCGAGCATGAGTGTGCTGACCTTCACACCATAGGTCGTCCGAAGCTCCTGCGCTGCGGCTTCCATCCGTTCCATGCTCCGTCCGGCGAGAACCAGGTTGTAACGGAAACGAGACGCAAGCTGCTTGGCGGCCTCATACCCGAGACCAGCATGGCCGCCCGTGATGAGAGCTGTTGGCATAACAACCTCCTGAAGCTGACAGTGTCAGCCAGAGCTTTAGCCGGTGTGCGTTACACACCGACGATGGATAGTGAGACACCGCACTTGACTACGCTCGCGCTTCCCTTTGAAGCTCTGACGCAGCGAGCACGTCACTGCGCTGCGTTCGAGACTGCTTGCCAGGCTTCCCAAGTGGCCAACCGATCCGCGTAGACCGAACGGACTTGGGGAAGCGCATGGCTGCCGAGGATCAGCCGTAATGGGGGCTGCTCCGCGTCTACGACCTTCAGGACTGCGTCTGCTGTCGCTTCGGGGTTGCCACGTTCCAGCTTCATCAAACCGGCCATCAATTTTTGCTTGAAGTCGCCGTAAATCTCCATACCCGCTGCCCGGTTTGCGCTCTTGCCGAAATCAGTGGCGTAGGCTCCGGGTTCGATCATGGTCACCTTGATGCCGAACTGGGCGATTTCTTTCGCCAAAGTCTCGTGCAGCGCTTCGGCAGCGGCTTTGGTTGCGGAGTAGAAGCCGATCATGGGCATCGGCGTAAGACCGAGACTACTTGTCACGCCGAGGATGTGCCCGCTTCCCTGCTCCCTGAGCAAGGGCAGCGCTGCCCTTAGAATGCGGACGACCCCGAAGTAATTGGCCTCGAACACACCTTGCATCTGCTCGTCGGTAGCTTCTTCGGCGGTTGCGATCAGGCTGTAGCCGGCGTTATTTACAAGCACATCCATACGGCCGAAATGTTCGAATGCCTGATTGATCACCTTTATCACCCCTTCACGGTCGGTCACATCGAGGTGCAGCGGCAGGACCAGGTCTCCGAATCGTTCTTTAAGGTCGGCAATGTCCTCCAGCTTGCGAGCCGTCGCAGTGACCTTGTCTCCGCGCTTCAACGCTGCCTCAGCCCAGATGCGTCCGAAACCGCGCGATGTCCCTGTGATGAACCATACCTTGCTACTCATGGCGTTTTCCTCTCGAAAGGCTTTCAAGCCTCGGTGTCGATCTGTACACTGTACAGTTACGGGATGTAATCGTTCCCTAGAACGATCAACGAAGCTAAAGCAAATAGTAGCCACCTATCTGAACACTGTCAAGACTATCGAGAACAATGACCAAAAAGCGATTGACATACCATCACGGCGATTTGCGCGAAGCACTCATCCAAGCTGCCGACGAGATCATCGCGAAGGAGGGGATTGAGAAGTTCTCGCTGCGTACGGCCGCAAAGCGGGCAGGAGTCTCTCCAGCCGCTCCGGCACACCATTTCGGCAGCACAAAGGGGCTCCTAACCGAAGTGGCGATCCTGGCTTACCAGAGGGCTGACTATTACCTAGAGCAAGCCGGACACTCAGAGGATGTTGTTGCCGATGTGCGGGCGGTGAGCCTGGCTTTCATCAACTTTGTACTTCATCATCCGGGCCACTTTCGGCTCATGTTTCGAAACGATCTGGTGGATCGCAGTGATCCTCGGCTGGCCGCAGTCAATAAGGCACCCGGCAAGCGATTAGGGCGAGCCGTCCTCGCGTATCGCGGCAGGCGCGATGTAGACCCCGGGAGTTTCGACGACGCTGCCGACATGCTATGTGGCCTGGCAACTCTCCATGGGCTTGCGAATCTGGTATTGGAAGAGAAGGCGATGCACTTCTTTCAAGGTGCAAACCCTAAGAACTTTGTGAAGGAGTACCTTCCCAAAGTGATCGCTCGTTTGTACCCGAAGCTGGCTTCAAGTACCGTCTTAAGAATCAGCCCTAGAAACAACCGGTAGCCGTCTCGTTTCGTAAGATCGAAGGATGCCCGTCTTTATCGCGCAGCGGACGATGTCGTTCTAGGCTATGCCGGGAATCATCAGTCCAAAAGCTTCGACAGAAGATTGGGGAGAAACTCAGTTCTGGTCACAACCCGGCCCCATCGAGAAATCTGTACATCGCCACAATACGTCCGTCCGACGCGTTGATCACATCCATACCGTTGTTGCCGGAACAATACAATCGGCTCCAAAGGCCCAGCGCATTCGCGCCGCATCCGGAATCTCGTCGATCTCTCCCACCTGCAGAAAGTTATATTCCGGGTATATCCGCAGCAGCCAGCAGCTGCTTGTTCAATAGCGCGAAGTCCCACATATGTGCCTTCGGCACTCCACAATACGCCGTCCGCAACCCAGAGCTCCTTCAAAGCCGCCCTACGCTTTCTTTCGTCGCGCTGATTGCAAACATGCGATAGATTTCGTTCCAAAAGCGCTGAAAGTTTTGTCATGCGGCTCCAGGGTCAGCTTGAGTACAACGCCCGTAGAAATTCAATTGTGATCGTTCAAGAACGCCTGTTGGAGAACAGGGTTCCTTATGCCTTGCGAGAGATGCGGTAAAGCGCATTTTCAGCATCGGCAGCTACATATATGGCGCCGTCAGATCCAACCGCCAAGCCACCCGATCTGACGTAAGGTTGCTGTAGACGGCCCACCGCGAAGTTTTGAGCGACAAGCGTGACATCTCCAGTGGAGGGAGCAAGGATCAGCAGGCGCCCACCCTCGGTATCAAGTATCGCGACAGATCCATCCGGGGTTGTTGCAATCGCCCTTACCGTGCCCAGATTTTCCGCGACGACGGTGACCTCTCGATCCTGGAGATTCACACACAGAAGCCGACCCACTGCAGCTTCCGACACATAAACCTTTCCATCTCCAGCGTCTGCGAGTCCGGCAGGAAGCTGAAGACCCTCCGCGAGAACGTCCTTCTGCTCACCTGAGATACGAAGAATCCGGCCGGCAAGCGGTTCGGTGACCACAAGGGTACCGTCATCCATTTCAATCGCGGCTCCCGGCAAGTTCAAGCCTGAGATCTCTCGGATCAGTTCTCCATTCAGATCGAAGATTTGAATCGCGCCAAAGAGCTCCCCGGTTAACAGCACACTTTCCCGGTGAACGCTCACGGCGACGGGAAATTTCAGGTCTGTGGCCACGGCACGAGCGATGTCACGCACCTCTTTCGTTTGCGGATTGATGACCCGGTAGGCACCCGTATCCGCCACATGCAAAAGGTCGCAGCCGGCGTCGGTGGACACCGCAAGTGCACGAGGAAAGCCAAGCTTGCCCGTAACAACGCCGCGGATTGTTCCGCTGTCTGGGTCGACCTCATAGATGGCGTTGTCCGGCATGCCGCTGACGTAGAAGAGGTTGTTCGGCCCGACGACCATGTTGTCGGTTGCGGATGGAAGTCGCGCGACCAGGCGCCGACTCCACGGGCCGGTAGCCTCCTTCATCGCGAACAACTCTCCGGTCCTGTCATCGAGAACGAAGAGGCGATCCTTCTTATCGAAGCGAACCGCTCCCGGCTTTTCAAAACCCTCAGCAAGGATGGCGGTCTCACCGGTTTCGGGGTGAATCCTGACCACCTGCCCCCGATCCCACGAAGGGCCATAAATCTTGCCGTCCGGACCAAACTGGAAGGCGTTGATCCCGCCCGTATCCGAAGCAACGATTCGAGGAGCAACGATGCCGGCGAGATCGATCTCCCACAAGCCTTCCCCCATGAAGACTTGGCCGACAAACAGACGCTTGCCATCCCGCGTGAAGGCGATAGAATTCACACCAGGTAGACCGGAAGCCAGATCTTTGATTTCTCCATCAACCGTTCTCATGCGAACCACGCCTTCAAGAAACGCGGTCCAGACCATATCGCCACTCGCACTGAAAGCCAGGTCATCCGCTTCGCCTGCTGGAGGACCCACAATAGTCTCGATCGCGCCAGTGGTCACATCCAGGGCAAAGATGCTTTCGCCCCCAACGCTTGCTGCGAAGAGTCGCCCGTCAGGACCAAACGCCACTCCATTTATTGTGTGGAAGCCTGATGCTTCCACGATCTGTTCGATCGCAAAACCCGGTTCCATAATGATGGATGCCATACCCCCGGCTACGCCGCTGGGTGAGGTGAGTACCGCCGATTGGATCAAAGTGGTCTTGTTCATTTGGGAATCCTTCCTCTGCTTCGGTTTCGATACTTTCTGTCCGGCAAGCGCACATCGGCAGTTCTGAATCGAGTTCACCTTCTATGGTGACTGCTTCTTTAGAGCTAAAATCATGTGACCCGATTGCGGCATCTAAGCCATTCAATAGCGCATTCACGCCATAAGGTAAACCTATGCAAGCTCTACCCGCATTCGCAGAGCAATCGCCGGTCACCTTCCAGAAAATGAGGATCGACGGAAATGGCACGGTCGCACACAGAGAACCGTTTGGGCAATTGATGGGCAGTGTTCGAGGGCTTCTCTCCGTCGACGACAGCGCGGCACGTTGGGCGATTCCGGCCACACACGGTATCTGGATTCCCCCAAACCATCTTCACGCCCTACGTTGCCATGGCAGCTTTCAAGGATGGCTGGTACGTGTCGCGGCGCCGGCTTGCGCCTATTTGCCCACAAGTCCACGCATCATTTCTGCGAATGGATTACTTCGAGAGGCCGTAAGCCGCGCGATGCAATGGAGCGATGTTCCTCGCACAGAGGCGCAGCACCACCTAGTAGCGGTGGTGCTGAATGAGATCGCGACTTTGCCGCATGAGAACCTGGGAATCATCATGCCCCAAAGCCCCGAGTTGCTGAGAGTCGTGACCGGAATCCTGGAAGACCTGAACGACTGCAGAACCCTGGAGGCCTGGGCGCTATGGGGGCACAGCTCCGTTCGAACCCTGTCTCGACGCTTCGTTCTCGAAACCGGATTCACTTTCACGCACTGGCGTCAACAGGCCAAGCTGCTGCGAGCGTTAGAGATGCTTGCCGAAGGTCAATCCGTCACGACCATCGCTCTCGAACTCGGCTATGCGAACGTGAGCGCCTTTATAGCGCTGTTTCGCCGCACCTTCGGGGTCACCCCCGCACGCTACGCGCCAGAACAGTCAGTGTATGAGGGCGAATGCATCGGACAGCTCAGGGCAGTGCCGAAGATCTCTGCCGTTGAAAGGTCCTTGCCATAAGGCTACGCCTTCGTTCCCGGCATTTGGACCATATCTCGGTGGCTAACGGATTAGGTGCTTCCTGAATCTCGGTCACATCCCGAGACTGGCTGCTGCCCGCTGCTTCTCCTTTTGCAGCTTCCATCTATCGGCTTTGACGCCCATGATGAGGAGCCACAAGGTCAGAGACGCTTCGCCCACAACAGCAGGCACCAGGATCCACGGAACGAATAAGCGGTTGCCAAGCGCGGGCCACAAGAAGATAAGGTAAACGCCACCAGCCAGAGCCATGAGCACGCCTAAGATGCGGGGCAGAAAAGTTGATCGAAAGACGAGATACCCGATCAGGATACAACTCACTCCGAAAGGAACCAGGGCAATGCCGTAGCCAGCATCGAACGCATCCGCCGATCGAGGCGGCTGGAACAAGTCTGTGAGGCCGAAATAGTTGAGCGAGGTTGCGACCATCACGAGAACAAAGATGAGTCTGAACAGTGCCGCCAAAAACGATAGCCTTCTACTTACGGGTCTCAGAAGGTCATACAGAAGGAAAGCAACGGCGAGATCGCAGGCCAGGTTGATCCCCACCTTCACGGGAGTTGCGCTGGCAGCACCACTCGGCGCTGCAATAAAAATCATGACATATAGCAATCCGGCGACTCTCGCCTTAATGGGAGGAGAGACTTGCTTCATTGCATCACCCCTGCCCCTTGACTCGTACTCATGCGCTCGAGTTCAGCTATTGCGAGTACCGCCTGCTTTGCATCCCATCGCGCCTGGTCGATGCCCTTCATCAGCATCCAGAGCGCCATGGAAGCCAGGGTAAGGAACATGGGAAAGATGACGTAAGGAAGGTCGTAATGTGGGGCGACGACAACTAAAAAGTTCTTAAGAATGAAGCTGGCGCCGCCGAGCATGACGATCGCGCCAAGCCCGCGTGGCAGGTAGCGGGACCGCAGGATCAGAAATCCGCGTATCGCCACTGCAATGCCATAGAACATGGCAAAAATGCCAAAGGAGTAACCGTACATTGTCAGGCAGAGATAGGTGAGCGTTGCCTTGGCCTCGGGCGATATGACCCGGGCAACATCGGTATCCAGCGCCGGTAGCGCGGCGGCGAAGTAAAGCATCTCTCCTGCGGCGAAGGTGGCCGTTCCCATCAGACCGAAGCACACTGCAAGTAAAGCCAGGTTGCGGCTAATGGGTCGAAGTAACGCGTAGAGCAGCACATTGAGAGTGATGTCGCAGGAAGCTTCGATAAGGTACGCGGCAAAGCTGCTTCGAAAGAGCTCCACGGAACCCGCCACTTTGTGAGCAGTCCCGGCCAAGTCGTTGGCGAGAAGCAGCGTATCTGGCACGTGAGATTCACCCCATCCGCCTGCCACGATCGTAATCAGATACAACATGCCGATACATCGGGCGTAGTGCTGTGCTGTGCGTGCGTTCATCGGTCCCTCCCCTTGCCTTGTACGCTTCTCTTTGACCAGCAGTTCCTTGAATTACCGGGAACGCTCCGGATTCGTGACAGAGGGCTTAGGGTGAGAACGCTGCTCCTCTCGCACGCCTAGCAGGTGAAGCTTGATAAGCGACCGAGATCGCGCGCGTCGTTCGTTACCTTACCTGTCTTGTTGCGACAAAGGGGTGTCAAAGGGCGGTTTGTTCGCATAATAGGGCAGGGCTGCAGGGGTACTCCAGCTCGACTACGCCGAGGAGGTCTCGAAGCAGGCTGGTCGGCCAATCGCTTACAACGATCTTCCGCCAGTCGAGTATGGGGCTGCACAGCTGAGCTTTGGCCTGCCGCAGATAATTGTCGACGTGGTGATAGATGCGAACGTAAAGTCTTCACAGGGTGAGTTAAATAGCTCCAGCCGTAACCTGTCACAGCTACTTGGTAGGAAAACAACTTCTGTGGCGCAGGCGATCAAAGCGGCTTGGCCGGTATAGTTCACAGTCGGGCAATGTAGGAGCGCAACGGACTGTCAGCGGCAGACGTGGGGTTTACATCGAGGGGCATGGCAAGGAGTGGACACCGGCTCACTCCCTGCCATGCCTCTCTCATCAATCTTTACAGAAGCCGAGCACAGGTTGATTGATGGATGGCGTGGCCGAGTGTGTGGTCGACGAGTAGCACGAGATGCCCCGTGGGTTAGGGCCAATCGATAGTCGACGACGTTGCAGCGGAGAATCCTTGCGCGTGTATTGCAAACCAGTATCAAGCGTCCACATCGTTTACGTTCCCGTTGCGCATGAGACAGATTATGGCTGAACTGCCCAGGCGAGACCGTCGACCCGTTTCCCGGCCTGGATGAGCTTCGTCACAGTCCAATCCGACACTTTGATTACGGCGATCTGTTGCTTATCCGTGCAGGAGACGTACGCCATAGATCCATCAGGAGACATGAGGATTTCGCTCGGTGACGCGGGCAGATCAATCGTCTTCACGACTTTGTTTGAGCGGAGATCGATGACCACGACTTGTGATTCGCTGTCAAAGCCGACGAGCAACCAGCGACCGTCCTGCGTTGTAGTGAGGGTGTATGCGATCGCGGGCAGCGGAATCCACGAATCAAGCTGACGGGTTGCGGTATTGATCACGGCGACTCGCGGGTTGGTCTGATCTGCGGTGAACAGCTCTTTATCGTCGGCGGAGATGGCAATCCTCTGCATCTTCGGAGCGACGGGAATGACCGCCAAGAGCTTTTCTGCGCGCAGGTCGAGCACGGACACGCTGCCCGGCTGAATGTTGGCCGTATATCCGAATCGCCCCGCGTGATCCAGGACCAGCATATGGCTCAAGGCTTGTCCGGTAGGTATCGTGCCCACGATCTTCATTGAGATTGGATCGATGACCGTGACAGTATGGTCCAGCTCCGTGGTGACATAGAGCATGCCATCATGAGGGTTCAGTACGGGTTGATGGGGTCTTACTCCATGACCGAAATCGACATGCCCGACAACCTTATGCGAAGCCAGGTCGACGGCCACCATTTCGCTGCCGTTCGAACCCGGCCTCCCAGCGAAGGAGTCACTGTAGATCGGCACATAGGCTGTTGTGCCACCCGGAGAAGCCACCACCTCGTGACCGGCCACCCCTCCTTCGGCAATCCTTGCCAGCTCAAGGCCGGTTTCCGGGTCAATGATCGAAAGTGTCGATTCACCTTCGTTGATTGCAAGGAGTGTGCGTGCCTGCGCCGATGCTCTGCTAGTGAGTGCCGACGACAGAGTAAGAAGGACGATCCCCAACATGGCGACAGATCGACACTGCCATTTAGCGTGAATGACAGGTAAATCCAAGCCATAGGATTGGTCGGTCCCATTAGCAGACGCAGCCAGCGCGTGATTCGCAATATTGAGTTTCATAGATAGTTCCTCCGAATCATAGCCTAGTTGTCGAATCTGTAGATTTGCTGATGAGAGCCGCCTACGACCTCGCTACAACCTTCTCAGTGGTGGAGGTTTTCCATACTATGAGGGTCGCAACAAATAGGGCGCAGCTTAGAGCGGTGCTGAAAGGAAGGCCGAGATGAAGACCGTTGTTCCATCCCGGGTCGTCCCGAAACGCCAGCCAATCCCCCGCACACGTTCCTGCTGCCCGCACGGCGATAATCGGGTTCCAGTAGGCCGCCTTCGTGGTCCACCGGGATCGGCTCCCCATAAGAAGGAAAATAGCGAAAATTCCGCTGAGCACGAGCGTTCCGTAGCCCGTGCCAAGATGGAGTTCCTCGGCTGTGTAGTCTCCGGTCGCGGTGCCCAGGGTGCCGGCGGTCAGCAGGGAGAGCCAGTACCAGCCAGTTGTCGCCGGGCGCCCGGTTTCTTTCGACCCCACCAGGAGCAGCCTCGGCAGGACCGGCCACACGACAAGTACCTGTAAGACGACTAAGCCAAGTATCACGCTCGGATACGGCCATTCAAAAGTATGGGTGGCAAGATCGGCCAGATTCGTCGCGGCTGCACGCAAGACAATCACAACAGCCCAGTACCAAGCCTCTGTCGCCCGAGCAGACCGGCGTTCACCGAACACCAGCGCTGCGAAGACAACGGTTAGGGGAGCCAAACCGATCCAGTGATTCCAGTGAGCGTAAAACGAAAGGCAATCGCCCAGGTTGCAGCCAAAGATGCTTGCCAAAGTGATAGCTGCCCAATACCGCGCATCGACGCTTGGCACGTTCACATAACGCATGGGACGGATGATGGAATACCATTCCGAGCTTGTAACTTTATTGGTCACTGTTTCTCCACAAACGCGTGTCCGCAGGCTGATACCGAGCCTTGTTCCCCGCCTACGATCACCAAGCTATGTGACCAGCCTGAAGATTCGCTGTACAACCGAAGGCGAGTTATCTCGGAGATCTGTCAGTGAACAAACGTGAACGCGTAAACAATGAGGTCGGAGCGTCGTTCCGGGATGCCAATCTGGTGTGCCTCTTCAGCAAACCTTCAGATAGTGCGCTTACCCTCATCGCATCATGAACAGAATAGGTAAGTTGAGGAAAGTCCTAGATCAGCGCTGCTCTTCCAACACGAGACGAGGCGCATGGCTGCTCGCGGCTTGTCTTCCGCTTAGCCTCACCTGTTCGCAAACGGTTAGCGCAGTATCGAAGCTCCCTGTCACGAGCGTGGATAGCGTTCCTACTATGACTTTGGTAGCCGCGCCCCAGCTGTTGCAACTCGGCGCCGCGCAGGTCGCAGGGACGACATATAACGGCAATTATGCGGGACCTCTACTGACGGTGCGCCCGGGAGGAACTCTGCGAGTCCGGCTAGTCAATCATTTGACGCAGGACACCAACCTGCACTTTCACGGGATACTGGCTTCGCCGCTTGGACGCAGTGACAATATGATGATTGTGGTCAAGCCGGGAGAGACTTTCGACTATGAAGTCAAAGTCCCCAAACTGCAGACTCCCGGCCTCTACTGGTATCACACCCACATCCACGGAATTACCGAGGAAGGAGTCATGGGCGGTCTTAGTGGGCCGCTTCTCGTTGATGGTTTTGCAAATCGATATCTATCTGGCACTCGACCGGGCGAACAGGTTCTGGTGCTGAAGGACTATAGCGAAGGCCGCAGAGCGTTCTCGTTTTTCCGGAATCAATCCAACGGGCGCATCATGACGATCAACGGACGGGTCGATGCACCTCTCAGCATGCGCCCTAGTGAACGGCAGCTTTGGCATATTGGGAATTTCGGAGCGAACAGGCCTTTTCGCCTGAGCATAAAATGTCACCCATTCACCATCGTAGGTCGTGACGGCGTCCCCACGTCATATCCAACCATCGCGGACGTGCTTACTGTATACCCCGGTTCGCGTTATGAGGTGCTCATCGACGCCGGGGCACCGGGAGCATTTCCAAACCTAGGGTCAGACGATGACGGTGACGGGAGGGGGCGTGGCCGAGGACGCGGCAGACGGGAGCGTCCAGATGGAGAGGGAGACGATCTTAGCAGCAATGCAAATCAGCTAGGAACCCTTCAGGTAGGTGGGCAACTCATGCCGGCCAGTCCGCTGCCGCTACTCAAGCCGGCGCCTGCAAGAGATTTGAGCGATGCTCACATTGACGCATCAAGGACGATCGTTTTCGGGGAGTCTCGACGGCAATACACCATTAACGGCCTGATCTTCGATCACACGCGTGTCGATACACGGGTTCCCCTCGGCAACATCGAAGAATGGACGACTAAGAACGATTCCGACGAATTGCATTTGTTTCACATTCACCAGGTTAACTTCCAGGTCATGAAGGTAAACGGACGGCAACAAAGTTTCAATGGTGCGGTCGACATTGTTCCGGTTTTGCCTGATCAGTCAGTGACGCTGCGCATCGCCTTGCGCAACCGGAAATCGTGGGTCGTTTCATGTACCACTGTCATGTGCTTGAACACGAAGACGGCGGCATGATGGCGCAAATAGAGGTGTACGATCCCCGCCATCCAAAGCAAAACGCTGCAAGCCAGGCGATGAACATGTCCGGTATGAGTAAAGAGGTCAGCCTTCCAAGAATCCCGTAGGCTCATGAAGGAGAAGTTGTGCCATGCATGTTCTGATTGTGGAAGACAAAAAGAGCCTCTCCAAGGTGCTCAAGACGAGCCTTGAAGAAAAAGGTCACACGGTGGTTCTGTCGTTCGACGGGCTAGACGGTCTTGCGCAAGCAGAGACCAATCACTTCGACATCATGGTGCTGGACATTATGTTGCCGGGGATTGATGGCCTTGAAGTAATCCGAAGATTGCGGAAGGGGAAACGTCAGCTGCCGGTTCTGGCACTGACCGCGCGGGACACGGTAGGCGACATCGTCGCCGCTCTCGATCTTGGTGTCGACGACTATTTGACCAAACCCTTTGCCATGGCGGAGTTCCTGGCGCGGTTGCGGGCGGTAGCGCGCAAGGGCCCTTCGGTGCAGGATGTGAGGCTTGAGGTTGCGGATCTTGCGCTCGATACTGCGAGCGGGCAGGTAAGCCGTTCAGGCGTGCAGCTTGCACTAACACGCACTCAGTTTTCCCTGCTCGAATACTTCATGCGACGTGCGGGCCATGTGCTGACGCGTGAATCCATCATTGAACGCATTTGGAGCGACAACCCTGATATAGAGGCCAACACGCTCGAAGTTTTCATTCGAACGCTCCGGGCAAAAATTGATGTCGATCGCGACGAGAGTCTCATTAGGACAGTGCGGGGCGTTGGATACCGCATGGATGCGGAGGTCGGCTCATGAGGACAGCCCCAATCCGCGTGCGCCTGACTGCGTGGTATCTTGCTGTGATCTTTGTGTCGCTCGTCCTGTACTCCATCGGCATGTACTTAGGTCTACGAAAGGCCATTGAGAACACAGTCGATCACCAGCTTCAGGCGCGTAGCGACAACATTGGGCAATTCCTGAAGACAAGTGCAATAGAACAAGTGGTAAACACGCCGCAGCTTCTTCCAAGGGCCAGCGGGTTAGGCCTTGGCGACGAGCTCTACCAAGTGACAGACGCCGCCGGTGCCATGATCTTCCAGTCTTCGGCGATGCGCGATCTAGGCGTGCCGCTGGATAAAACGCGGCTTCGTCACCACTATCGTCATCACCGCGATGACGGCGACTTTACGACCTACTACCATCGCCAGGGCGATGTGCGTGTCTTAGCTTCAAAGGTGCAAGTCGGAACCAATCCATACAGCGTTCAAGTCGCGACTATTGTCAGCCCGCTCTATGACGTGCTGCAAACCTTCCGCGTATGGGCCTGGACTGGTTTGCCCCTAATCGTATGCCTTGCAGGTTTTGGCGGCTATTGGCTTAGCGGACGAGCTATGAGACCAATCCACAGTCTCGTTCTCTCAACCCGGGCAATCTCTGAACGAAATCTGTCCAAACGGATTGAGACCTCCGAGGCGCACGACGAGCTACGCGAGTTGGGGGATACCATCAATGCGATGCTTGGTCGACTAGAGTCCGCCTTCACCAGGATCACTCGTTTTACTTCAGACGCCTCTCACGAATTGCGAACTCCCATTACGGTGATCCGCACCACGTCGGAAGTGATTTTGGACAGAGATCGCTCGACCGATCAATACAAGGAGATGGTCGGGCAGATACTGCGAGAGGCAGAGTCCACTTCGGCGTTGATCGAACAACTCCTCACCCTGGCGCGGGCTGACGCGGACACTGAGCAGCTCTCGTTAGAAAGCATAGATCTGTGCGCATTGGTTGAGGAGTTGGCGCCTGGCAGCAATGCACTTGCTCAGAACCGGAGCATCAACTGGTCGGCAGAGATTCCGGATGAGCCCGTTACGGTCCTCGGAGACCGGCCCCACTTGAGGCGCTTGCTGCTGATTCTTATCGATAATGCATGTCGATACACCGATAGGGACGGCTCGGTTCGGCTAAGGCTGGCTGTGCGAGGAAATGAGGCAATCCTTGAAGTCACCGATACCGGGATCGGCATCCCAGCAGACGAACTGACCCATATCTTTGATCGCTTTTATCGCGCGTCGAATGCCCGTTTTTTCGAGCCGGATGGAAGTGGCTTGGGTCTGTCAATTGCATATTGGATAGCAACGGCCCACCATGGCACCCTAACAGCGCAGAGTACCGTCGGTTCAGGCACTTCCATGTCAGTGAGCATTCCAATCGTCAAGGCAGTATAAAGCGAAGCTGGTCGAGTGTAGGGCCGGCAAGATGGCGGCAAGTTCATGTTCAGTTTCATATCCTCAGCATCCGCAGGATAGTCTTTCGTCCGTGCATGCCAGATTAGGAAGAGTTGGCGTGGAAGCCGGATGGGCTACTTTCACAGCTGAGTTTTCTATGAATGAAGTTCCTTCAGCAGACCTACAGGTGTGGGGCATAGCTTCACAACTGTGCAAAGCACAGGAGGTACTCCAGATGAAATTGATGACTTATAAGCTCGTTCTCGCTTCCGCATTCATCGCTGCGGCATTTACGTCGGTTGCTGCGAAAGCTCAAACCATACTCAACATTCCTTTTAGTTTTAACGTAGGCCACAGTATTGTTCCTGCGGGCGCCTATTCGGTCGAGCGCAGCGGGGCCCCTTGGGGAGGATTCGTCACTATGAAGAATGTACAGAGCAACGCAAGTTTCACCTGGACCGTTTCTCCAGGAGACCCGGCGCCGACTGATACTCGCATCGTCCTAAGATTTGATGAGATCGGACAAATGCACTTGCTGCGGTCAGTTCAGTATCACTCCATGATCACTTCCCGGCTAGATGAAGACGTACGAAGGAATGAGCGTCGTGAATTGCGCTCTCGCGAAGGAATGTAGCAGTCTCTGACGCTGAGTGTAGTAGCAACGCGTTTGGAGCGATAGAGAATCCATTCCGAGCACTTGAACTGGACGACTCTATTCCAATGAACGAAAGGTAGGAGCCCTTGTCGAAGTGGAATGTGCGAAGCGCATCGTGGTTTGCTGGCGGAGTCTTGTTTGCGATGGTGCTGCTGTTCGGGGGTGGATGGGTATATTTGGCTCGTGGCAGCTTGCCGGTGGCTGTGGCGGACCGAGGCTTGCCTCTTGAACAGCAGCTCGTAGACATTCCGCTGGAGGCAAGGATCGGCAGGGAGAAGCAGATGGCCCCCTTTAATCCGAATCAAGCGGTCTATGAGGCTGGTGCCTCAATCTATCGAGAGCACTGCGCCTCGTGCCATGGAACTGAAACGAGCAACGTGGAGGCTGCTAACTGGATGTATCCGAAAGCCCCGCAATTATGCAAGAAACACGATGACAGCGATGTTGTCGGTGTGAGCGATGATGAACCCGGCGAGACGTTCTGGAAAGTCAAGAATGGAATTCGGTTGACGGGAATGCCGGCGTACCGTCACCTCCTGTCAGAGGAGCAGATGTGGGAGGTTAGCTTGCTCCTGAAAGCGGCCGATCAGCCTCTACCTGATTCGGTAAAGGCGCTCCTCTCAAAGAAGTAAGGAGGTAGGCCGAAGTCTGCTCTCAGGGTCTCCTTGTGGAACAATCATCTCGTTGAACCACGGTGCTGGCAGCATCACCTTGAAGCTCCGAGATTGCTTGCTCATCTAGTACGACCTGTGCGCTGACAAGGTTCTCCTCCAAGCGAGCGCCATCGCTGTTCCTGGAATAAGGAGATCTTCCGTTCGTGCTGTAAAAGCCATGCAAGACCAACCAGCGACGGAGCCATGCCCAGCCGTCCTGCAATACCGATCACGGCAGGCTGCTCTGCAACCTTCGGCCAACCGGGGGAGCTCCGCCTAGCGGAAAGAAAGCAACCCAGGCGATCTGGAAACTTAAGACACATCGTCAGCAAGTCTTCGTCCTCCCGGCTGACAAAGCTATAGACGTTCTGGACATCAGGCGATTCCAGCCGATAAGACGCGCTGCAGGCCATCAACATTGACAGCACTCAGACCGATAGATTGAATCTTGTCTGCGGTGCGCAGAGCAATCAGTTCAGCTATCTGATCCTCAATCCCGACAATTTAATCGCCTTCGGCACGCAGGCTAGGCCCCGTCCGCGCGGCGAAGGTCGACCAGGGGCAAGCTCTCCATACCCCGGCTTTCCAGATTGTCTTCGACGCTCGCACGAAGCTCTTCAGGGCGATGCGCCAGTCGCAAGGGCACCTTTGCCCCCGGCACGCAACGAATCCTCGCGCCCACTTGCATCTGAAACAGCTTCAGAACTGCCGCGCTTCAGGTGCCGAACAGACACTTCCTGCCCCTACGGCTCAACACCTCCTACGCTCCAGATCTTACCGAGCCGAGGAAAAGACATTGTCCGAGCAGGAATTGCCCATTCAAATCCCATAGCCACTCCCCGCATCCGCCGCCTCAGCGGCTTCCTTCAAACGGCCCTATCAAAACTGCCCCGAGAGACACCCCGGCATCTCCCAGCTCTATGCACGGGCAGCCCTGATAGGGTCCTAACGTTTCTCAGGATCTACGATTCGCTTGGAAGAGTGCGGAGTTTTGGTCAAATATGGAGCGCGCCCGCTCCACACGGTCCAAATGTGCTTCCGCCCAGAGCCAGACAGCGCAAAAAGCGGCAGCCAAACTGACTCCCAACTCCGTCAGCTTGTACTCGACTTTGGGGGGCACGACCGGGTGGACTGTTCGTGCGACAAACCCTTCCCGTTCCATTAAGCGCAAGGTCTGCGTGAGCATCTTGTAGCTGATACCCGGCACCTGTTCGCTCAGCCGGGTGAACCGAAGCTCACCATGCTCTGCAAGCACCTCAAGAACAATCATCGTCCATTTGTCGGCAACATGGTCGATCAGTTCATGGACTAACCTCTCGACACGTGGGTCATCGAACGCCTTGAGATCACAGCTTGGGGGCGCCGTGGGAGGTGCTTTCTGCTCTGTTGCCAACGTCTTCTTTGTCATGAGGTTCGAGCACTCTCCTTTTAGTGCATATTGAACTTTCAGGTGCCTTATTCCCAGAAGAGAGCGATTGAACTATGGTGACACATGAGGTTGCTTTCGCATAGAGCGGAACACC
This sequence comes from uncultured Granulicella sp., assembly GCA_964282815.2. GTDB lineage: Bacteria > Acidobacteriota > Terriglobia > Terriglobales > Acidobacteriaceae > Edaphobacter. Next base: position 942,419 of record CBDIOH010000007.1, on the reverse strand, counting down.
ATCGAGGCAGATTATCGGCTCTTCCGTTCCGTAGTTCATCTGCACGGCCTGCTGCTACAGAGGCGTGCGCTAGCTTGTAACGGAGAGGTTCTAGAACTTGTAATAACCAACTGATTTGCAGAGCACAGAGGAGACGCATGGAACTTGAAGGAAGAACGATTTTGATCACCGGTGGCACGAGCGGCATCGGTTTCGAACTGGCCAAGCAGCTCATCGCACGCCGAAACGTCATTATCATCACGGGCAGAGACCAACGGAGGCTGAAGGAGGCAGAATCTGCCTTGCCTGGCATCCACACCATGCAAAGCGATGCAAGCAAGCCCGACGATATCCGAGCCCTGCTGCAGCGGGTCAAAGCGGAATTCCCGCAGTGTGACACTCTAATCAACAACGCAGGCATCATGCGAAATCTTAATGTCAACAAACCCAGGTCGCTGACCGATGTCACGCGAGAAATCGACGTTAACCTTAACGGGCCGGTTCAGATGGTCCAGCAGTTTTTGCCGCATCTCAAAAGCAGGCCAAATGCACTGATTGTGAATGTGTCGTCTGGCTTGGCCTACATCCCGTTTCCACTTTCCCCTGTCTACAGCGCTTCAAAGGCTGGACTTCACGCTTTCACGCGTTGCCTCCGAGTACAGCTGAAGGGTTTGGATGTCACAGTGGTTGAGCTGGCCCCTCCACAGGTCGACACGCCGCTAACTGGGGGTGAGTTCGACGCGGAGATGAAGGGACAGAAGGGAATGGCGGCGGATGTCCTGGTTCGCAAGGCGATCGCTGGGATCGAGGCTGGAAAGACGGAGATCCGTCCTGGTCTGAGCAACGTGCTTTACCTCATGAGCCGTCTGGTTCCATCTCTGCCATTTGGGCAGATGGCGAAGTTGGTTCGCAGTTCGAGTTGACACCATGGAGAGCACAGGCCAGTCCTGCGAAGTCTTAATGCTATATCTGGACCGCCCATAGAGCGTGGGCGCTGGTGGCGGCAAGGGCTGGTGGGGCGGTTTAGATACAGCGACTTGAAGGAAGCCGTTTTCTCCGGAGCCAGATTTCGGCCGACAGACACAATGCGACCCCAAGAACATTCAGATTTCAGGCGCATGGCGCAGCCGTCGTCCGCGACGCAGCAGACTAAGGCAGGTTTTGCATAGCAACGTCAATTCTTGAGTTATGCGAACCGAAATCTGAGAAACGGTACTCCTTATGATTTAAGCGCAAAGAATCAACGCGCCTATGAGGAGGATCAAACCATGAGCTTGACTAAAAATGTCGGAACCGGAGAACGCTGGCTGCGCCTGTGTGCCGGAGTCCTGATGATCGTCTGGGGACTGGTATTTCTGCGGGGTACGGTCTTGGGGTATATCGTTGCAGGTACTGGATGCATCACGTTTTGTACCGGCCTGCTGCGATGGTGTCCCGTGTGCGCGATCGGCGGCAGAGATCTCTCGGAGACGTCCTGAGTGCCACGCACGCACTACGATGAGCGCTTGCTGGAGGCAGCACGCGGCGGCGATCGCGAGTCCATTCTTTCGCTGCTCGTGCTTGCTCAGCCGGACCTTCGTCGTTACGCCGCGCAGGCGTGCGCCACGTCGGATGATGTGAATGATGCGGTTCAGGAGGCTCTTTGGATCCTCTATCGCCGCGTGGGAACACTGCGGACCGTGGCCTCCTTCTCTGGCTGGCTGTTCGCCATCGTCCGCAGGGAGTGCTTTCGTCTGGCGCGGAAGGTTCTTGGAGTGAAGGCCGGCATCGAAGAGATCGAAAACGATTGGCGTTTCTCGCAAAGGCCGCAGTTGGAGTTAAGCCTCGATCTTGCTCGCGCGATTGAGTCGCTGCCGGAGCACTATCGAGAGGTAGTGCTTCTTCGTGACGTGGAAGAGCTTACGATCAATGAAATTGGGTCCAGGTTGGGCAAAACACGGGAAGCCGTCAAAGGAAATCTTCACCGTGCCCGACTGCTGCTCCGGGAGTATCTCTGTTCCTAATTCAAAACGAAACCTTGGGAGGTTGTTCTTGATGACGCAAAGTTGCCCTCTTCCATTCGCCAGCAAATCCGTTGCCGAGCATGTCCTGCGTGGGGTTCTCGGCGTAGTGGCCATTCTTATCGCCGTTAGGCTCGGCTACACCTACCCGATCGCTTCAATGGGCCTTGGAATTCTAGCGCTCGTCTCTTTTCGTGGGTGCCCGATGTGTTGGGTTGCAGGGATGGTCGGCACCCTTCAGCAGAAAGTCAAGCACTGAAGTGCTGTCATTCGATTGGTGCTTTGAGTATCCAAAAACGTCCAGAACCTTGGCAGCAGCTTTACCGATAAACACCCAAAGGAGAAATCATGTCTGAGTATCAAAGCCCTAACGATCTATCGCTGGCCAAAGATCTCGCGAAGCTCGCGCCTCAGGAAGCTCAGGCCTTTATGGGTCTGAAGAATACGGCAGAACGGAGCGACGGCGTCATTCCAGCCAAGTATCGTGAACTGATCTCGATCGGCGTGGCGCTCACGACGCAATGCGCCTACTGCATCGACGCGCACACGAAAAACGCGGCCGAGGCAGGCGCGACTCGGGAGGAAATTGTAGAGGTTGTCTTCATCGCCGCAGCTCTCCGGGCGGGGGCAGCCGTGGGACACGGTCTGCTCGCATTGCGCCTGTTTGATCAGGCCGCAGCTCGGTAGATGCTCCGTGTACTGCCGGCTCGCTCAACTGACATTAGGCGCATATCGGTACCTAATCATCGTGGCTGACGGATGCTGGGTCGCAGGACCATTCCCATGTAATGACTCTGACAGTCTCCTCGCGCTCGCGGCACCGAACTTCAAAATTGTACGTAGCTATCTAAGTCAAAGCGAGCCAACTGGTACCAACTGCGTTTCCGGATACTAATCGTTCGCGAGCCATGCAGCAATTAGCTCCGCTACCACGTCAGCTCCGCGCTCACTTAGATGAACGGAGTCAGTCAAGATTGAGAAACCGTTCAAGGCTGCAATGTGATCGAAGCTTTGCCTTAGAACGTTGTGCCTGATTGCCGCAACAAGGATCAGGCCGATGCTCAACCTGAATGGCTTACCTGGTTTGGTAAATGTAGCCGTCAGGCGCTCAAACAAAGGCAGGTAGACGACGCCATACTCGGACGTGATCTCCCGAACGGCCGCATTCCAAGTTCGGACTTTAAGGTTAATCTCGCTTTCTGGCTGCTCTCCAAGAGGAGGAATGGAAAGAACGGCGACCCTTTTGTGGCTCAGCTTATTCAGAATTGCCCTGAGGTTCTGCTGGTATGCTTCAATTTCTTCTGTTTTATGTATGTCATTTGTGCCGATTAGAATAGTGATCGCGGTAGGATTCAGGGCCAAGAGATGATCCACTCGCTTCAACAAACCAGCCGCTGTGTCGCCGTTTCGTCCCGCGTTGAAAAAGAGGTGCCGAGGTAATCGCCGCTTCAGAGCGACTAAATAGTTTGCGCTCAAGCTACCCTTCGTCAAGCTGTCACCGGCACAAATGACAAACATCTCATCGGCGCCCCCTGCAGGGCGGTGGCGTTTGCGCCAAGCGGTGAAGACTGCCAGCACCAAGAGTAAGCCCACCGACACAGCGACCATGATACCCACGTACACCTGAATAGTTCTTTCTAGAGTATTTATGGCCAACATCTCCTCAAGCACGGGGTCTGACGGACAAGCTTACGGGGCAGGAACTCATCCACTGCTGTCCAGGTCTGTTGTTGCGTAGCCAATGATATGTCGCATAGGTGGAGTCGCCCGCCGCTCGCCACTCAAGATTGAACCGGCTTGGCTACTGAGAAAACGAAGATTCAGACTCAGGTTTGCTGTTCATGCAGATGCTTGCTGAAGAGGTCCACTACACTTTGGGGCGCAGACTCGTCGAAGAACCGATGAAGGTTCTGTGCAGTTTTACGAGCGGATTTCTCGCTTCGGGGAAAGAGTTCATCCTCATAGGCAGCAAGTGCGGCTTCGTCGTTCTCAGGATTTGTGAGTAAAGCTCGGGCCAGTTCCGCGCCATCGTACATGGCGAGATTGGCACCTTCCCCGGCGAACGGAGACATGAGGTGCGCCGCGTCACCGAGTAGGGTTACGCCCGGCACACGCTTCCACTGGTGATCAACCGGCAAAGCATAAATCGGTCGAAGTAGCGGATCGACTTCGCTATCCGTGATCAGGGCTCTAAGCTGCGGAGCCCATCCCTGGAATTGATCCGCGACACCAGCCAAGCTGGCTTTTGCGTCGCGAGAATCGAAGGAAGCGATCCAGCTTTCTGGTTTCTTCAAGGCGACATATGTCTTCAATGTTCCATCCGCATTGCGATGCGCCAGAATGCCCTTGCCCGGAGCGACTGCCATACACGTACCGCTCCCGATCGCATCTGCGCTTGCTTTGTGGCGCGTGTCGCCGTCGGAGAGAAATGTTTCTATGAAGCAAACGCCGGTGTAAACCGGCTTCGCATCGGAGACGAGTGGACGCACCTTGGACCACGCGCCATCGGCACCTGCAAGCACGGCGCAGATCGCCGTAGAACCATTGGACAAGGTGATTTCATGTCTCCCGTCACCAATCGCCATCACGGATGCCACTTTGTGACCCCACCGGATGTTTTCGCCGGGTAGGGAGTCGATGAGCATTCTGCGTAGATCGCCCCGATCCACTTCAGGCCGTTTGTCGGAATCTCCACCGGGTCTGTCGAAGAGAACGTTGCCATGCTTGTCGACGACGCGTTTTGCGTCCTCGCCGGGACGAATGAGTGGAAGGAACGATTCAAATAGCCCCGCGTCTCTCAAAGCGATCTGTCCGTTATATTCGTGGATATCAAGCAGTCCGCCCTGCCCTCTTGCATGAACGGACGCCTCCGCTTCATAGACAATGGCTGGAACGCCACGCAAGTGAAGAATGCGGGCAAGTGTCAGGCCTCCAAGGCCAGCACCAATAATTGAGATCGGGTTTCGCATCTTTGCGCTCCTTTTGTCGGAATCAGCTTGTGGGCTGACCGTCGCAACTAGCACTGGGCAGTTGCATTTGGAGACGCTGGCCGAATCACATCGAAGGTGATCGACTTGTATTCGACAACCTGCCAGCGGATCGCTGAGATCAGGCGGTCGTTTTTCGCGACTGTGGTAAGCCTAACGCGTTTTCACGGCCTTCGCAAAGCCTCTGCGATGATGAAATATGCGGCCTCCTTCTGTGATTGCGGAATCCTTTCAGCTACAACGACTAGTATGTAGATAGCAGAAGGACGCTGATCGAATGAAGTCTCACTTCAGATCGCATGGCAGCCCAGATAGACAGCGTAGTGGATCTGACGGAGAAGAACAATATGACCAAGAAGCTGCTGTTTCCCTTTTTATCCTTGCTCGCCCTATCGGCAGCCGGACAGGCCCCCCACGTCCCCTATTCGGACCAGCCGATACTAAGTGAGACTACGACAAAGGTCTCAGAGCACGTGTGGGAGATCACGGGCTTTCCAAACATCGCGATCGTCGTCGGCAGCCGTGCGACGCTCGTCGTCGATACTGGGATGGGTCCAAAGAATGGAGCCACGGTCGCACGCGTCGTCGCCAAGCTCGCGCCCAACAATTCCAGGCTGTACCTGACGACGACGCATTACCATACGGAGCATGTCACCGGCGAGCCCGGCTTTCCTCCTGGCACCATCCTGATCCGCAACACAGTGCAGCAGGGAGAATTGGAAAAGGACGGGCAGGTGCTAACTGATTTATTCCGCGGTATGTCGGCGCAGAATAAGGAGCTGCTTGCGGGCGTCGAACTACGGTCGCCAGATATAACTTTTGACAGAGAAGCCCTGATCGATCTTGGCGGCGGCGTCAAGGCCCGTTTGCTCTGGCTCGGAGGCGCTCACACCCGAGGCGACGAGCTCACCCTTGTCGAGCCGGATCACACCTTGATTTCGGGCGATGTGGTGCAGAACAAGACCATACCGAACATCTTCGGCAATGACGGTACGCCTACTGAATGGCTGGCCACGCTGAACAAGGTAGCCATGCTGAGCGTCGCGCACGTATTGCCGGATCATAGCGCACCTGGTGATGGGTCTCTCGTTGCCGCAGAGCGGGAACTGATCGTCGCGATCCGAACGCAAGCCCTTGCGCTTAAACGCCAAGGTATAGTGGTCGATGCTGCAGCAAGAGAAATCAGCGCCACCCTTAAGAAGCAACATCCCGACTGGCGGGACACCAACGCATCCACATTTGTGAAGAGCGTTTACCTCGACCCTGCCGATCCCCGTTAGCGCACATGGACAAACAAATCCTCACAAGTTTTGGGCTGTCTATGACCGCCCATTGTAGATGGTTGGGCATAGCACCGCTCGGGTGTGGGCACCCAGACTCACTCTCAGCCTGCTCAAAGTCGTGGTTAGCGATTTGAGTCAAAGCAGGCCAACTGGTTCTAAAGACATTTCTCGTTACCTATCTGATCTAGACCCTAATCAAATCTCGATGCGCTCGACTTCATCGGGCGAAACCTCATGGCTTTTGGGGTCGTAAAGTCAACAGCATCGCGAGAGCGAACAGCGACAACTGAAAGCGGGCACCTCTTCAGTTGTCGCTGTTCTACAGCAGCAGAATGAATTTATCGCTGAGAAGCTTCGCGAGATCCGCGGGATGTTGGAAAACGCAGGCTCAATTTGATCTCGCGACGGCCAATACCCCTCGTCGGCAGAAGATTGAGCTCAAGACACGAGAATTAGCGCTCGCGCAGATAGCTCCTCGTCAATGGCAGCGTTGTTTATACCTTGCTCTGAATAGAAAACATCAACAAAACACAACACCGCTAAAGTCCGGTATGAACCCCGTCCGAAACGGACTGGGTAGCGTTGCCGATGCTGTCTTTACTCGTTTATGTTCCTCTGGCGGCGAGTGTTACAACCCTTCGCGATTTCCTTTAAGAGGTCTGCAAGATGCATTCTATGGATCGGCGCTGCTTAATCCGTGCCAACGTCGATACGCTGGATTTGGAGACGTTGAAGGCCGCCTGCAGGAAATGGCATGGAGGGAAGGGGTGCGGTTGGAGGCCAGCAGCATGGCTTGGGTCCGGTATAAACCATTTCCATCAGCGCCCTGTGCGGTGGCTTGTCGCGCTCGGTATACGAGATATTCTCCACTTCGATAGCATCGTCGTGATTCGCATCTGGGGGGAGACCGCGCAAATGACCATGCCTTGCTCCATCTCTACTCACTAGGCGTAGATCGCATTTCATGTGACTGCAACTGCGTCGGACAAACCCGGCAAATGATATCGGACGCCGAACAGAGCTTCTTGCCTGAGGGTCTCACTCCTCACCTAGCCACGCTCCACACCGCCTAGGAGCGGAACGTCATGTCAACTAAAGTAGGTATCAACGGTTTCGGACGAATTGGTCGCAATATCTTCAGGACAGCACTCAGCAATCCCGAGTTAGAGTTCGTGGCCATCAACGACCTCACAACCCCGGCAACCCTAGCGCATCTTCTCAAATACGACTCAATTCTAGGCAATCTTCAGCAGGCCATCGAACACGGGACGGATTACATCTCCGTCGCCGGGAAGAAGATCAGAGTCTTTGCGGAACGCGATCCGTCGAAGCTCGATTGGTCGAGCGTTGGGGCGCAGCTGGTCGTTGAGTCGACCGGATTCTTCACGGACGCAACAAAGGCGGCCGCCCATCTCGGCAGCAGCGTGAAAAAGGTCATCATCTCCGCCCCCGCGACCAACGAAGACTTGACAGTCGTAATCGGGGTTAATGATCAGCTCTATGACCCCGCTCAACACCATGTCATTTCAAATGCATCTTGTACGACGAACTGTCTGGCACCTGTCGCCAAAGTCCTCCACGACACCTTTGGCATCGTCTCAGGCATCATGACCACCATTCACAGCTATACAAACGATCAGGTCATCCTCGACACGCCGCACAAAGACCTTCGACGCGCGCGGGCTGCTGCGCTCTCCATGATCCCCAGCTCGACCGGAGCTGCCAAGGCTCTGAAGCTTGTGATCCCCGCAATGGCCGGAAAACTCGATGGCTTCGCGATTCGCGTCCCGACTCCGAATGTTTCAGTCGTCGATCTCACCTTCGCGGCGGAGAACCCCATCTCCGTCCAGAGCATTAACGAGGCCCTCAAAGGGGCCTCCGAGGGCCCGATGTCTGGAATTCTGGGTTTCTCGTCCGAGGAGTTGGTGAGTTCTGACTTTCGCGGCAATCCCCTCTCTTCCATTGTCGACTCTCAGCTCACCAAGGTCGTTGGAACGATGGGCAAGGTAATCGCTTGGTACGACAACGAGTGGGGCTATTCAAGCCGCGTGAAGGACCTGATTTTATTGCTTGTCGCCAAAGGGATTTGAAATGACAAACGTTATACGTCGACCCGTCGTTGCGGGTAACTGGAAGATGTACAAGACCCCGAAAGAGTCTCGTGCGTTCTTAAGTCGCTTCCTTCCGCTCGTAGAAGATCATGATCGGAACGAGATCATCCTTTTCCCTACGATGTCCTCTCTTGGTTATGTGCTTGAAGCGATCTCAGGCACACGCGTCAGCGCCGGTGCGCAGACAATGCACTGGCTGGATGAGGGTCCTTACACGGGTCAGACGTCCCCAACAATGCTGGCAAGTATCGGCTGCAAGCATGTCTTACTTGGTCATTCCGAACGGCGGCTCTATGCCAATGAAACCGACGACATGGTCAACCTGAAGCTAAAGGCCGCGCTCAACCATTGTCTGACGCCGATAGTATGCGTAGGCGAGACTCTCGACCGTCGGCAAGCCGGCTTGACCGAATCCGTGCTCCGCTGGCAAATAGCGTGTGCACTCAACGGTGTCGAGCCTGAGCGATGCTCAACCTTGATCGTCGCCTATGAGCCAGTTTGGGCCATTGGAACCGGAAGCTCGGCATCAGGCCTGCAGGCTGAAGAAGCTCATTCTTTTATCCGCCAAGAGATTGCAAACCGGCTCGGAGACCAATTGGCGAACACGATTCGCATCCTCTACGGCGGGTCCGTCAAACCAGAAAATGTCGCCTCCCTGATGACCCAACCCAATATCGACGGCACCCTCGTCGGCGCAGCCAGTCTCGACCCTGAAAACTTCTGCAACATCGTGAGCTACACCGCCTGCTAAACGACATCCTGATCCGTGCATTGGAGTGTGAATATCATGGCCCTGACCCCAGGAAAGCTGAAAGGTTTGAATGCGGTATCGAACACAAGCGGGATCATCGCAGCTGCAGCCATGGATCAGCGCGGCTCCTTGCAAAAAGCGCTCTCAAAGGAGCGAGGCGCGCCCATCGGTGCTCTTGAAATCAGCGAGTTCAAGAGCTTGGTCACGGAGGTCCTTACTCGCCACGCATCAGCCATTCTGCTGGATCCGGAGTTTGGTATGGAAGCAATCTCCGTCCGAAACGATGCTGGCCTCTTACTCGCCTACGAAAAGACCGGCTACGATGCAGCCACCCCCGGCAGACTTCCGGACCTGCTGGATGTCTGGAGCGTTCGACGGCTCAAAGAAGCTGGGGCAGATTGTGTTAAGATCCTGCTCTACTACTCCCCATTTGAAATAGCGCCGATCAACGACCTCAAGCACGCCTGGATCGAGCGCATCGGTGACGAATGCGTCGCGAACGACATCCCGTTCTTCTTGGAGTTCGTAGGCTACGATGTAGACGGCGGCGACGAGAAATCCCTCGCCTACGCAAAGAAGAAGCCTTTGATAGTCTCCGGCTCCATGGGCGAGTTCGGAAAGGCTCGATACAACGTGGACGTTCTCAAAGTAGAAGTTCCCATCGAGATGAGCTATGTTGCGGGTACGCGCTCGTTTAAAGGCGAAGCTGCCTACTCTCGCGCGGAAGCCCTACAACACTTTCGCGACGCGGAAGCAATGACTCACAAACCATTCATCTACCTATCAGCCGGCGTATCCAATGCCACATTCATCGAGACACTGGAACTTGCTGGGGAGTCCAAGACCTTCTTCAACGGAGTCTTGTGCGGCAGAGCGACTTGGAAGGATGGCATACCGATCTACGCCCAACAAGGCGCCGATGCGTTCCAGGAATGGCTAGAGACAACCGGGGTTGAGAACATTTGCAACGTCAACCTAGCGCTCAAGGCCGCGAGCCCATGGCAACTGAAATACGGTTTGAAGGCACCTATGCCAGCAGCTGACACGCTGTAAACCATAACAATGAGGAAGGAAGTGCAGCAGCACCACCTCCGCCGCGCAGCAAAATTGGATCTGAAAGCGCGATGTTGACCTTAATTCCGGCGTTAAATCCGCAATATCGGGATTGGCTCCGAAACCGCCGGAAAGGCGGCTGCCGCAATTTCGGCGGCTTGGTCAAGGCATAAAAACGGCCCCGGACGAATCCGGGGCCAGAGTGGACAGATCTAGGCAGCTTTCTTTTTGTTTGTCTCTTTCTTTGTCGAAGGCTTCGCCGCTGTTGGCTTCAGTTTGCTCGACCCCTTCGCCCTCCCTCTGATTGCCTTTGGCTTCTTCGGCGGGAACACCTGCTCGACCTCAGTAAGCAAATCCGGTTGGTTCGCGTGAGGGATTCCGACGTGGTCAAAGAGGACGAGGCGTAAGGCGAGGCCGGTTAGCTTCTCGTCTACGGTGCCATCCAATGCGGCCAACACGATCTCATCTTCCGACTGTTGCGCATTCTCGTCGCCGTTTACAAAGTAATTCGCCGCTTCCTCAAGGAAGCTGTAGTCAAGGTGGATGAGCAAACGAAGGAAGACACGCATCTGTGCAGGGTTGAACGATGCTGGCACTTCTTCGATGATGCGCTCGAACATGGCTTGTCGGGCCTTCAGGATTTCGCTTCTGCGGTTGCGCTCGGCCTCGATCTCCGCTTGGTCTCGCTCGAACTGCTGTTTGCGCTCCTCGTCCATGCGCTGCCTCTCCTCTTCGTACTCCGCTCTCTGCCGCTCGAACTCGGCCTCACGTTCTGCGGCCTCCTCCGCCGTCTCGGTTCCCTGCGGCGGCGGCATCGTGGATACGGGATGGGCGGCTGCTTCGGCTGCGGCTTGTGGGTCATGCACTGGGCAATGCTTGTCGGTGCAAACGGTCAGCTTGCGGCCAAGCTGCTTGCCGTAGACCACGATTGCGGGCTTGGCTGCTTCACACGGCGGCACAGGCTCCGCGTCCGGGTTGTCGATCACGTCGGCAATCTCCCGAACGCGGCCGCGCTGCACGGCTCCGGGTCGCTGCTCCTTCGGATTTCGCCAGCCGTTCTCGATCTGGACGAGCCCGGGATGGGCTGCAATCTCCCGGTCAAGAAATGCCTCAACCTTGCTGTGGTAGCAGGAAGAATCGAGGCACTGGTCGCCTTGCAAGTCGCAAAAGAGGGCCGTGTTGAATCCGCTGCGGCGGGGACAGGTGACGCACGCTCCGGCAGTGGGGTTGAAGGTTGGGTCTTCGCGGTCGAAGGGTGCATCCGCGAGAGACAGGTAAAGGTTGTTCTGTATCCACTCGGCAAGATGCTTGGCGGGTAGCAGGTGCGGCTCTTTGTCCTGCCAGTCCTTGCGCCAGCATTGCTCAAAGGCTTCGGCCTGGCTCTCCTGCGGAAGACGTGCGATGAGGTTGGCGTGACTTGCGGTAATTCGCTCCCGGGTGAACTCCTCAGCCACAATGGGGATGAGTTGGAGAAGAGACAGACGGGCGTAGACATGGCTTGCGCTTTTGCCTGACTTCTCGACCAAGGCCGCAACGTCATAGCCGGGAATGTCGAGTAAGCGTTGGAAGCCCTGCGCCTCTTCGTAAGGGTGAACGTCAACGCGCTGGCTGTTCTCAACAAGCTGCCATTCGAGCGCCTGTGCGTCGTCGATATCGACGATACGGGCGGGAACGGAAAATAGCTCGGCAAGCTGCGCGGCGCGGTAGCGTCTGGCTCCGGCGACGATCTCAAAGCCTTCTTTGTTAGGTCGCACGGTGATCGGCTGGATGAGGCCGTTGTGCTTGATGGACTCCGCAAGCTCATACAGCTTGGCCTCATCAAAGGTTTGGCGTGGGTTGGTGGCGGACTCGTGGATATTGTCGATGGCGAGGAATTGGAATGCGCTGCTATCTTGCATGATGCCCTCCTTGGGCGGGTGCACTTGCGTGAATGGTGTGGAGCGGACGCCCTTCCCATCCGCTCCGTGGGCGGGGAAGGGTTAGGCGCGTTGGCCCTGCTGCAGGCGGTCGAAGGCTTCGGCGAAGCGCTGCTGACGCAGGTTGTTGTCCCACAGCTTGGCGACGCGCTCGTGTTCATGTTGAAGCTGGGTGTGATAGCAGTAGTGGCCATCTCGGATGAAGCGGCTCCATTGTTCGACGCCGACATAGTCGTTGCGCCAATAGAAAACCGTGAGGTGTGCGCATCCAATAAGTCCAAGCTCGAAACACATATCCGGGTCGCGCATGAGGTCGCCGTTTTGTTCGCCATAGTGTGCGACAGAGATGGCGGGAAGACCGCACGGGCCTGACTCGTCGGTGGCCTCGATAACCAACGCCATGTAGGGCGGGTTCTCGATGTTGAGGTACAGGCCGTGGTGCCAACCTCCGGCCTGTTTGAGGATGCGAAGGATGGTCTGCATTACGCCACCTTTGCCAGTTCTGCATCGGGCATTTCGGCCTCTGCTGCGGTAGGCGGCTGCAGGGCGGCAAGAATCACACCGGAGGTCTGCTGGATGACTTCCAAGCTCTCGATCAAGAGTGACGCGTTGCCATGATAGAGATTGATGTAGTCAGCGCTTGCCGTTCCGGTCTCAAGTCCTACGGCCTTGCCGATGACAAAGGCGATAGCCTCGGCCTCCGTCTCCTTCACAACCTTGGTGGTCGTTGTCCTGCGTTCGGCTTTGTGCAGCATCTCGTGCGCGAGTTCATGAACTAAGGTGCTGAACTCCTCAGCCTCGGACTGTCCGAGGAGAATCGCAATCCGTCCCCCGTAGCTCATGCCCAACGCGGGGGCGATCTTTTCTGTAAGGACAAGCTCGATGCCCTGGGACTCGATAAACGAAACAAGCCGGTCGCGGTTCTCTCCAACGGTTCCCGCCATCTCCCGCAGCGTGGGAAGCTCAGCGCCTTCGGTCTGTTCCACATCGAAGACGTAAGCATTACGGAAGCCAACCAACATTCGGGTGTTCTGTTTGGTGATGTCCTTCTCGACTTCCTCGTTCTTCTTGCGCTTGATGCCGATGATGGGGGCGAGAATCCGGATGCCCTTCTCACCCTTCTTCACTTTCCGTCCTAGCTGGTTCCACGCGTACAGGCCAGCAACGCGAGTTGCGGTCGGCCTCTGCCGAGCGATTTCCAGAATGTTTCCGAAGCTGTAGTTATGAAATCGGCTCATGGCGTTGAGATAGGCAGTGAGCGCGTCGGAGTGTCCGGCCTCTAGCTGCTCGATCAGGCTTTTTACGTTGGTGGCGATGATGTCTTGGGCGGTTTGCCGTTGCTGCGGCTGTTTAGGGGTTTGGCTGATGGCGGTGTGGGTGTTTGCATTGGTGGTCATGGTCGCTTCTCCTTGGGGTTTGGCTTTTGCACGCCCGCGTTGGAACGCGGCATGTACATGCCGAACGCCACCTGGCGAAGGCGGGGGTAGCAAGTGTCAGGGAGAGGGGTATCTCCCACCCTTGGAGTGGAGGCGTAGCCGGATCGGAAGGGGCAAAGCGGAGCGCCGGTCTGCACAAGCGGAGCGCGGAAGATTGGGGAGACTCCTTGACACGCGCGGGGGGCAGAGCCCACTAGGAAGGCTTGGTTTCCTTAATCAGCGCGCAGCGCAGGAGCTCAGGGTGGGCGTTACGGGCGGAAAGGCCCGCAGAGGTGGAAAGCGGAAGACGCGAGCGGCTGAAGAGGGGGAGGAACTGTCCTGTGCGACTTGAAGTCGTTTGAATGATTGTTCAACACGAAAGGAGTGAGCTGAACCTGCGGTTCCGTCCGCAGTAGCCTGGAATGCCCGGCCTTTTCTGTACCAGTTGGGGACGATAAAACTGGTATTGAGAGGAGTCTTCGATGGCCCGAGGCAAGAAGCATACGGCGGAGCAGATTGTGAACCTTCTGCGGCAGGTTGAGGTTGGCGTGGCGAACGGCAAGACGTTGCCGCAGGCATGTAAAGAAGCCGAGATCGTGGAACAGACGTACTACCGTTGGCGCCGGGAGTTCGGTGGGTTGAAGGTGGACCAGGCTCGGCGGCTGAAGGAACTGGAGCTTGAGAACGCGAAGCTGAAGCGTCTGGTGGCGAACCTGAGCCTGGAGAAGCTGGTGTTGAAGGACATCGCGGAGGGAAACTTCTAAGCCCTGAACGGCGTCGTTGTGCGGTGAGCCATGCGCGTGAAGCACATGGTCTGAGCGAGCGGCATGCGTGCCTGGTGGTGAAGCAGCCACGCGGTACGCAACGCTACCGGCCGACACAGCGGGACGATGAAGACGAGCTCACCCGGGCGATCGTGACTCTGGCCAGCCAGTATGGGCGCTATGGGTATCGACGCATCACAGCACTCTTGCGACGAGCAGGCTGGAACGTCGGCAAGGATCGGGTGGAGCGCATCTGGCGTCGTGAGGGGCTGAAGGTTCCAAAGAAGCAGAAGCCAAGAGGCCGTTTATGGCTCAACGACTGGTCGTGCGTACGGCTGCGTCCCGAGCACGCGAACCATGTCTGGAGCTACGACTTCGTAAGCGCCAAGACCCATGATGGAAGGACGGTGAGGATGCTGAACCTGATCGATGAGCACACCCGCGAAAGCCTGCTGGTTCGTCCGGAACGGCGATGGTCGAGCGCCAAAGTGATCGAGGCGCTGGCTGACGTCATGGTGATGAAGGGCGTGCCGGAACATATCCGATCCGACAACGGTCCAGAGTTCGTGGCCAAGGATCTGCGCAAATGGCTGGCAAACACAGGCGCAAAGACACTCTACATCGAACCCGGCTCACCATGGGAGAACGGCTACTGCGAATCGTTCAACTCGAAGCTGCGCGACGAGTTCCTCAACGGTGAGATTTTCTACTCGTTGAAGGAGGTGCAGGTGCTGGCCGAACGCTGGCGCATCCACTACAACACCGTCCGCCCCCACTCCTCGCTAGGCTACCGGTCGCCCGCTCCAGACACATGGCATCCCGAGATCAAAACAGGGTATGGAGAAGTGGAAAGCAGAGTGCGCTTCCCACTTCCCCACACCCTCGACGGCGGCGAGATACTTGCAAAACTCACTGCGCTACACTAATAAGCTAACTGGTACAAAAGATCGGGCAAGCCACCCTCATGCTGTCGGCTCCAAATAGCCAACAGCATTCGCACTCGTAGGAACGGCACCGGCAGCCTCTACCCACCCTGAAAACCTGAATGTGCTGCGCACATGGGGAAAGATGACACTTCATCCCTTTCAGGGTGGTGTAGAGCACCGGAAAAGTTTCCTTCCGTCAACCAACGCAGAATTAACAGTTTAGGCCTTCCACGATTTCTATAGAAAGCTTCAGGCTTTCTATAGAAATCATGCAAAACGAGGGCAATCCATGGACCAAGTGACCGTAGAACAACCCTTGAAATTAGAGAGCCGGATCAGACGTTCGCAGGGCCGCTTGCCGCGAATCTGTGCGATCAGTACGCGGGTGGCAAGCGATGAATTAGCAGAGCTGGAGAGTGCGGCGAAGCGGGAGGGCAAGGCCATCGGCGAATGGTCTAGAGACCAGCTTATCGCCGCAGCTCGCCGTCCCAAGGACGATATTTTGCTTACCGAACTCATCGGGCTTCGCATGTTCTTGGTGAATGTTTTGAGGCCGATTGCACTGGGCGAGGACTACACCGACGAGGAGTTCCGCGCCCTGCTCGACCACGTTCGCGCAGAGAAACGAAGCGTCACCAGCCAGGTGACGGAACAATACCGCCACGATCAAAAGGAGCAGTAAATGCCGGATAACGCATGGGGCCGTAAAGAGACGCTGGTGTTCCCGCCGCACGTTCCGATCTACTCTTATTCCGCGCTTGGTCTCGCTTTGCTTCTCACGTTGCTGTTCGGCTGGGAGCACCTGCGATTCGGCACGACGCCGCTCGAAAAAGCCTACAGCGGGGCCTATCTGCGCAGCTCCGCAGGAGCACTTGTCAAGGCGCACGGGAACTATCAGCTCGTCTATCTTGGAGGCCCGAAGGTGCAGCCGCGACGAGCGTTGCCGGTCGATTTCGAAGACGGCGAAACAGTATTCCCGGATGGTCACCGCCTGCCGGTCCAGCTCTCCGCTCTCCCACTGTCTCAGGGATACCGGGGCTTCTACACCGGCAAGCCAGAGACGTTTACCGACGTGGCAATGAGCCGCTGGCTTCGCGGCGCGATCTTCGAGGGGGACACTTTCATAGGCTCTTATGCGGCGAGTGTGGGATGGGCAGGACTGTCGCTTGTCGCATTGCTCGCACTGAGCATTCCAGCGGATATGAAGCGGTTCCGCCAAATGAAATACGGCCGTCTCCTACGTGGACCCGTCCTCATGAAGCCCGAGGAGTTCGTGCGCAAGCAGAAGGGTGACGGCATCGGGTTCAACTCCGTTGACATGGAGGAAAAGATTCGGATTCCGGCTCGGAAAGAAGCACAGCACTTCCTCATGATGGGCGATACCGGTGTCGGTAAAACTCAGCTAATTACCCAGCTCCTCATGCAGGTAGCGGAGCGTGGAGACTCTGCGGTGGTCTACGATCCCGCGACCGAATACGTCCAGAGATTCTTCGACGCGGAGCGCGGCGACATCATTCTGAACCCCTTGGACGCTCGCTGCCCTTACTGGGGTCCAGCCCAGGAGATTGAGTCCAACGCCGAGGCAGACGCCGTTGCTTCCTCTCTGTATCAGCCGACGGGCGAGGGTAAAGACGAGTTCTTTCATCAGACGCCAGCGCAGATTTTCGCCCACCTTCTGAAGTACGGACCAACCCCTCATCAGCTCGCAGACTGGCTCGCCAGCGATGACGAACTGCTCGCAAAGGTGGAAGGAACGGAGATGGCGTTCTACATCGACCGGAACGCCGGGCCACAGCGGGCTGGTGTACTTTCCTCACTCGGAATTGTGGCGAAGTCCTTCCGGCTTTTGCCCACAAAGAAGGAGGCCAACGGGGAGTGGAATGCCCGCTCCTGGTCGAAAACCCGCAAGGGTTGGGTGTTCATTACGTCGCGTCCGACCGAGCGCAACACGCTCCGTCCGCTGCATTCCCTTTGGATTGACTTGCTGGTGATGCGGCTGATGAATGAACCCGCGCCGAACCAAAGAAGAGTCTGGTTTGTGATCGACGAGCTGGCAAGTCTGCAGCGACTCCCGCAGCTTCATACCGCCCTCACTGAGGCCCGGAAATCGAAGAACCCGATGGTACTTGGCTTCCAGGGAAGGGCACAGCTCCAGGCCATCTACGGCGACAAGCTGGCTGAGGTAATGGTGTCCCAACCGGCCACAAAGCTCTTCATGAAGACGGCGGAACCCAACGCAGCGCAGTGGATCTCCAAAGCCATCGGCTACGTCGAGATCGAACGCGTCAAGGAGACGAAACACGACGGGGCGAAGCAGGGCCGGAACTACTCTCTTGATCGGCAGATCGAGCCGCTCGTCATGGAGTCTCAGATTGCCGGACTGGACGATCTACACGCCTACCTGAAGCACGGAAACAACGTTGCGCAGTTCAACTTCAACTACATCAGCCTGCGGAAAGTGAGCCCCGGTTTTGTCAGTCGCACCGGCGCGGAAGGGGAACTCAGTTTCGACCCCGACACGTTGAAACCGCGCCATGCAAAGCCCGGAGCCGCCTCCAAACAGGCAGGTGCGGCGGCGGCACCAGCGACCCCATCTGCTGGGTCCGAAGCGCCTCCTCAGAAAGCTGAGATCGTGGAGACGGAAGTCGCCGAGACGGTCGCACCGGCCGCAAGCGGGGAGGTTGGCACAGAGGCTACCGAGCACCGCAAAAGCCGGAAGTCTCGCAACAACTCGCAGAAGCAGGAGGCCCAGCCGGAGCCGGAAACGGAAGCAGAAATCCTTCAAGAAGAGTGTCTTTCGAGGGAGCTGGACCGTTCGAAAGCCGGACCAGAAAAGCCGCCAAATCAGCACCAATTCATACAGATGTAGAGGGACGACCCCGCTCAAATGCTCACAATGTCATCTGCGCTCAACGCCGGACAAGCCGCCACGTACCACAAGCTCGACTACGCTTCCTCGACCCAGAGCTACTACCAGCAGGGCGAGGAAGTGAGGGGCGAATGGAGAGGTGAGCTGGCAGCTTCGCTTGGACTTTCGGGCGAGGTCAGCTCGCTTGCCTTCAACCGGCTTGCAGAAGGACAGCACCCGGAAACCGGTGTGCAGTTGGTAAGACATAGGGAGGCCCAGGAGTACAAAAACCCAGACGGTTCGACTATCAAAGCGGTCGAGCACCGGGCCGGATGGGATGCCCAGTTCGCCCCTTCCAAGTCGGTTTCCCTGACCGCCTTGGTGGGCGGGAACGAGCGAGTTCGAGAGGCTCACCGCGAGGCCGTTGGCGTTGCGCTTGCCGAGCTGGAGCGGTTCACCCAGGCGCGGATCGGCGGCAACAATCCCGCCGAGACGACCGGGAAGTTCGTCGCCGCTACCTTCGAACATGACACAGCCCGACCGGTAGACGGGTACGCCGCCCCACAGCTCCACACCCACGCCGTCATCTTCAACGTGACCGAGCGTGCGGACGGATCGACGCGAGCTTTGCAGGAGAAGGCTTTCTTTGAAAGCCAGAACTACGTGACGGCCGTCTACCAAGCCGAACTCTTCCAAAGGCTCAAGAACCTTGGCTACGAAATGGAGGCAGGGAAGAGCGGCGCACCCGAGATCAAGGGCTACTCTGCCGAGTACCTGGAGGCGTCCAGCCCCCGGTCCGCCCAGATCAGGGAGCACATGGAAAAGGCCGGCTTCACCGGGCCGGGAGCCGCCCAGATTGCCGCTCATGCCACCCGTGAAGCCAAGCAGGAGTTGACCTCTGCCCAGGTACTCGCCGCGCACCGCGATCTTGCCGCCACGTTCGGTAACCAGCACGAAACTGTCATCGGCGCGGCCCGGAGCCGCACCAGGGAGAATGCCGTCACCCCGGAGAAGTCCAACCAGGCGAGGGAGGCCGTCACATACGCGAAAGCCCACGCCTTTGAGCGCGAGGCCGTTGCCGACGAGCGGGTCATTCTGCGGGATGCGCTTCGCCGGGGAATGGGCGACGTAACCGCCGCCGAGGTTCGAGCAGAGTTCCAGACCAGGCAGACAGCCGGTGAGTTCCGCTCGGTCGAGGCACCCAAGTACGCGTCCGCTGGCCGCTTCACCACACCCGAAACCATCGCTCAGGAACGGGCGAACATCAACCATGTACTCCAAGGAAAGAACACTGTTTCTTCCATCACAACCGCAGCGATGGCCGAGGAGCAGGCCAACGCTCGCGGCTTTCTAAACGACTCCCAACGGCGCGTCGTAGAGGACATTCTGACGACGCGGGACCGGGTTCATGGCTTGCAGGGTTTGGCTGGAACAGGGAAGACGACCACCCTCGAAACCATCCGCGAAGGTGCGGAAAAGAGCGGGTACAAGGTAGAAGGTTTCGCGCCCACGTCGAAGGCCAGCGGCCAGCTCCGCGACGCGGGAATCGAGGCCAACACGCTGCAAAGTTTCCTTCAGCGTAAAACGGCAACGGACCCAGACGCGCGGCATCTTTACCTACTGGACGAGTCGAGTCTGGCCAGTTCGAAACAGATGCGGCAGTTCCTCGACAAGGTAGGACCGAACGATCACATCGTCGTCATTGGAGACATACGCCAGCACCAGGGCGTAGAGGCAGGCCGCCCTTTCCAGCAGATGCAGGACGCTGGAATGCGAACCTCGCAGCTTGACCAGATCGTGCGGCAGAAGGACCCCGAGCTGTTGCGGGCGGTCGAACATCTCGCACGGAATGAGACCGAACGCGGCGTCGCATTGCTTCGCGAGCAAGGCCGGGTCACAGAGATTCCAAACGGACAGGAACGCATTCAGGCCATAGCCCGCGACTACGCCAGCAAGCCGGAAAGCACCATCATCGTCTCCCCGGACAACAAAAGTCGTCAGCTGTTGAATGAGGCGGTGCGCGTGGAACTGAAGGAGAAAGACGTCCTTTCCGGCAACGCCGTTACGTTCCGCACTCTCACGAATCGTAACGATATGACCGGCGCGGAGCGCACCTGGGCCGCTCGCTACGAACTCGGAAACATTCTCCAGTACACCACCGGCAGCAAGGCCGAGGGCATCGCCAAAGACAGCTTCGCTAATGTCCGCAGCATAGATACCGCTGCGAATCGGCTCACGGTGGAGCTGGAGAACGGGAAGACCGTTAGCTACGATCCGAAGCGTCTGCGAGGCGTCAACGCCTACCGGGAAAGCACCCGCGAGTTTGCCGCAGGCGATCGGATTCAGTTCACCACGAACGACAAAAAGCTCGACATTCGGAACCGCGACCTTGCGACAGTCGTATCCGCTGCGCCGGGCCAGATGACCGTCCGGATGGACGGCAAAGGCGAGCGCATCGTCACCTTCGATCCTGCCAAGCTGCGGCAGTTCGACCATGGCTACGCCGTAACGTCGCACAGCTCGCAGGGATTGACCCAGGACCGCGTTCTGGCAAACTTCGACACCGGAACAGCCCGCTCGCTGGTGAATACCAGGCTCGCTTATGTGGCTGTATCACGTGCTTCCCAGGACGCTCGCATTTATACAAATGATGCCGACTCTCTGGGCAAGCGGCTTTCCGTCGATGTTTCGAAGACTGCCGCCATCGAGATTTCACGTGCCGAGGTAAAGAGTGAGTTGCGCCAGGCCGTGGAAGGACTTCGAGCGGGGAAAACGGACGTATCTATAGAGAAGCTCAAAAGCCAAGCGAAGGTCCACCAGCACGTCCAGCCCTCGGAACGGATCTCCGCAGTCGCAAAAGAGTATGCCGGTACGCGAGACAGAACCGTTGTCCTTTCTGAAAAGCCCTCGGATCGAGCGGCCATCACTGCCCAGATTCGAGCCGAGCTGCAGCAGGCGGGCCGACTCGCGCTTAACAAGGAAATCCGGGCGACCGTATTACAGGAGCAGCATTTCAGGCAGGAAGGCAGAGCGGCGGATTACAAGCCCGGCGACGTGATTCAGTACGGCAAGGGAAGTCCAAAGCACGGTCTGCTCCCGAAGACTGAGGCTACCGTTGAAGCGGTAGATTCCCGCCGCAACCTCATCGTCGTCAGGACCGGCCAGGATGATCTTGTTACCTACAGCCCATCCCGCTTGAAGACCGCGACCAACGATTCCAAGGTCTACCGCCCGGAGCAGCAGCCCATCTCTCAAGGCGAGCGAATCCGCATCACTCGGAATGACAAAGAGTTGAATGTCCGGGCAGGAGATTTTGCAACCGTCACCCGGATCGATGACAGGAGCAGCCTGAAAGTTCGGCTGGACAGCGGTAAGGAGATCGAACTAATGCCCAGGCAGGCTCGGCACATCGAACACGGCTACGCCGTCGAAAGCGGCCGCCGTGTTTCAGCAGAACGGTTCATCGTGACTGGGGATACCCCAGAAGCCAGGAACCTGAAGAGCATCCCTGCGAACGCCCGGGACGTGTCCATTCACACGACGGCCCCGGCAGTTCAGCAACAGAAGGCACCCGAACGGAAGAAGACGCCCCAGCAGGAACAGAGTCAAAAGCCCCCACAACGAGAGATTCAGCGTGGCTACGGAATCGGTCTCAGCCTATAAGCGTATTGCTGTAATTACATACATACACCCCGTCGCCGCAGCGGTGCGAAATGTGGGAGACGCCGGCAGCATCGGCGTCTTCCAACGGACTGTGTAAAGGGTGGGACAGTTTCTCCGTTCCACGCTTTACAGAGGCCGGTCATTTCCACGGCTCCCTTCTGTTAGGGAAAGAAGCTACTGGCAATGAACAACTTACGCGTCATGAGCTTGCCTTTGTATAGTTGTTGCAGCGGCCGATGAGATGACGGATGCGCAGCAACTCAAGAAAATTGCCAACCGAAAGTTTGAAGACCCCTATTTGCTTGGACGGATTGTTTCCCGGCTTCGCGAGAACGACACCTTTGTTCAAAATCATCGCGACAGGAGGAAATGCGATCTCTTCTGGCGAAATGCCGGAGTTTATTGGCGGTGCACGATCTTCGTGAGTCCAGAGAGCGAAGATATTCTCGCCCAAGTTGATCTACACGTTGACGGCACCACTCGTGTCGAGTCATACGAACCGTGCAGCATCACAATCGACCCCACGGAAAACTTGCTCGTATTGTCCAGGATTGCGCCCGCTAGCTGAACGCATGCGGTCTGTCCGAAGGCTTAGCCAGTGGCTAATTGAAGGAGGGGCTATGGCGTTAGGAAAGCGTTGGCTCGGCTGTATGCTCATCGGATTGGGGCTCATGTTGTTTGGGATTTCTTGGCAACACTGGCAGGAGTGGGTAGGTATCGCTATTCTTGCGGGTGGAATTGTCCTGGTGTTGCCAAACCGGATCATAGGAAGATCTGTACGCTGACGCATCCTCGCCTCCGAACCAAACTCATCGTTCTGCAACTTATTCCCCAGCGACCAGAGTCGGTTCAATCCAGACCTGCCGATGCTGCATTCGTTGAACGCCGTAGCCTTGATTGCGCCAATGGCCGCGTCGCCAGTGCATCCGGTGAGTGAGGCCGGTCACTCCTTTGCCGTCGCTGCCGGAAACACGATAGTTCTTTCCGATGATATTGGGCTGCCAGAACTCGGACCCGCGCTTCGACCGTTTTCCGCTGAACGTGCCTTGGGTCAGCAACTCGGGACGTGCTGCCATCGCTAGTACAAGATTGAAGACAAGACCAGCAATCATGCCACCAAGCTTGCGTTCAGCAACACTGAAGGGAACACTGCCGGGCATGACGTCGTTATCTTCAAGTGCTTTGCTTAGATCTATAAGAGTGTTTGCTTCGCCATCGATGATGTGATGCACGACGGCCGGACTGCCGGGTTTCTCCGCTAAAACCGTTCGTATGTACAGCTGACTTTTGGGGAGGGTGAAATCGTGTTCAACTCCGCTTGGGACGCGGACTCTATTGCCCTCGAAGGCACGGGAATACCACAGAAAGCCAATGCTGCCGGACCCCGGTATCGTGATTGCCCCTGGAGGCAGGATAAAGACGGCAGCCTCGAACGGCAGGTGCAAAGCCTTCCAGTCGATCGCTTCGGGAGGCATGGTCTTAGACAAAGCCATCAGAAGATCGTGCTCTACAAAGAAGGTCGGAACCCGCAAATCGGTCAATCTGGTTGCATGAAACGAGGCGGCGGCGATCATGCCGGCATTGTTAGTGTCCCTGTCGAGCTGGGGGGACCCCCGAAAGAACAGAGCGTAACTCTTGAAGATCGATGCAAGATCGAAGGCGACTGCTTTTGGGCTGGTATAGGCGGACACATTGTCATAAATGCGCGGGTAACAGAGAGGCCAATAGCTCTGCGTTTCGTAGACCTCTTCTGTTCCCATCTCTGGCATGTCCGGATAGATGTATTTAGGCATCCTGTGGCTCCTGAAGTGGACGAGCGTCGTCTGTCTAACCTTGCGTACTCGCCGACTCAACCTCGTCATGAGCGATCTTTTGCCTTCTGCGGCTTCTTCATCTTTGCGCGTCTGCAGAGTGGACACCGGAACTTACGCTTTCCGTGGAACATGTGGCCTTTAAGCTCCACCATCGTGACTCGACACCTTTTACACGTCACTCGCGCTCCCTCGTTGAGAAGCCAAACCGGTCTTCAGCGGTTATCCTGGAAGGATGGCTACGATGTTTGTGCAGCAATCGCAAGGGTACATCCAGCAGATCGAGGAAGAGATCGAACGGCTCCAGCAGCTCCTTGAGCAGGTGCGGGCGACGATCCATAGTGAAGAAGTGCTTGAGAGCGGGGAGCCAAAGCGCTCAGTTCCTCGAAAGTACACAGCGAAGAAGGCTGTGGCGAAGAAGAAGGCTGCGGTCGCGGTACAGCCGAAGAGACGTGGCCGTCCGAAGAAGTCCGCAGAATCAACCGACGCATAATCAAGAGGGATGAGATGGCAACGAAGAAGGCAGTATCAGAGAAGACGCCGGCGAAAGCAGCCACCCCGGTAAAAGCAGCAGAGAAG
Organism: uncultured Granulicella sp.; assembly: GCA_964282815.2. Classification (GTDB taxonomy): domain Bacteria; phylum Acidobacteriota; class Terriglobia; order Terriglobales; family Acidobacteriaceae; genus Edaphobacter. Next base: position 918,333 of record CBDIOH010000007.1, on the reverse strand, counting down.
ACACCCAGCGCATCCGTGGCTAAGATGACCAAGACCCAGATCGTCAAAGCCATGGCCGAGAAGTTAGACGTGGAAACGAAGCAGATTCAATCCTTCTTCAATGCGCTCGCGGAAATGGCGACGGAGCAGACGCGTGAGACTGGAGAGTTTACGGTGCCGGGTCTAGGCAAGCTGGTCAAGGCGGAACGCAAGGAGCGGATGGGCCGCAATCCATCCACCGGTGAGCAGATCAAGATCGCTGCAAAAACTACCGTTAAGTTCCGTGTTGCAAAGGCGGCTACTGAGGCCATTGCACCACCGAAAGTCTAGCTGTAGTATCAGACGTAAAGCATGTGGAATGACTGCTTTACGTCCGATAATGCATCTTATGTATAGTCGATTTTAGGGAGTGTTATCAGACGCGGCTATGGGGCATCCTCGACAGGATGAACTTGAAAGCCCTTTAGTTCTAAGCTGAAGTACCGGCGTCTCATCCAGAACGCGACGTTGACCAAGCCGATTAGGGCCGGAACCTCGATCAGCGGGCCAACCACACCGACAAATGCTTCCCCAGAGTTCAGACCGAAAACAGCCACCGCGACGGCAATGGCGAGTTCGAAGTTGTTGCCGGCTGCCGTGAACGAGAGCGTGGCCGACTGCGCGTAGTCGGCACCGAGCTTCTTGCCCATCCAGAAGCTCACCAGGAACATGATGAGGAAGTAGATGACGAGCGGGATGGCGATCTTCACCACGTCGAGCGGCAAGCGCACGATGAGATCACCCTTGAGTGAGAACATGACCAGGATCGTAAACAATAGGGCAACGAGGGTAAGAGGGCTGATGCGGGGAATGAATCGGGTCCGATACCATTCCTCACCTTTCGTCTGGATCAGCACGTACCGAGTGAGAAAGCCAGCGACAAACGGGACGCCCAGGTAGAGGCCTACGCTCTTCGCAATCTGGCCGATGCCGATCGGAACGACGCTTCCCTCCAGGCCAAACCATTTCGGAAGGACAGTCAGGAAGACCCAGGCATAGAGGCTATAGAAGAGCACCTGAAAGACGCTGTTGATGGCGACGAGCCCAGCAACGTAGTCCGTGTCTCCCTCAGCAAGTTCATTCCAGACCAGCACCATCGCGATGCAGCGGGCGATGCCGATCAGGATCAGACCGCGCATGTAGGCAGGCTCACCTTTGAGGAAGACGATGGCAAGGAGGAACATCAGCACCGGCCCGATGATCCAGTTCTGCACGAGCGACAAGCCGAGGACACGCTTGTTGCGAAAGACCTCACCTAGCTTTTCGTAGCGCACCTTCGCCAGCGGCGGGAACATCATGATGATGAGTCCGATAGCTATCGGAATGTTTGTCGTCCCAGTCTGGAAGCGGTTGACGAACCCGGCAGACGACGGGATGAAGTGGCCGATGGCAACCCCGATGGCCATGGCCAGAAAAATCCAGAGTGTGAGGAACCGGTCGAGAAACGAAAGCTTCTTACGGGCAGCGGGAGCGCAGGCGCGGCCTTGGGTGATGGGAGCGGTAGACACTAGCAGACCTCACAGGGTGAAACTTCGAGCGTTATTGGGAGCGGAGCGCCTTCGAGAAGGGCGTACTTGGAAGGCGAGCAGCAGGCCTTCGTAAGCCTTGCCCGGTCTGCCTGCATGGTCTTTTCTTCTTTCAACCAGCCGAGCGTCTGCTTGAGAATCTGGGAAGCTGCGATGTGCGGCGGCATGACGATGCGGTAGTGCATCCACTTACTCTCCCGCCGTGCCGAGACAATCCCGGCGCTGCGGAGGTATGCCAGATGCCGGGAGATCTTCGGTTGAGGCCCGCCGAGGATCTCGACAAAGTAGCAGACACAAATCTCCTGGTCGCCCATCAGGTTCAGCAGCCGGAGCCGTGTGTTATCGCCAAGGGCCTGAAAGAACCGTTCCACGTTGTACGTCTGTTTCGCCGCCATACCCTCATGTATACGCATTGACGTATTCAAACGCAAGCCATATAGTCGCCAAAGCAGATATTTCTTGGAGGCGTTATGTCGGAACAGCTTTTGGATTCGGTGAAGTCGAAGTATGGAGCAGTAGCAGAGAGCACCCTATCGAACGATCATGCAGGCGTGAAGGCCGTTGCGGAAGCGTTCGGCTACAGCGCTGACGAGCTGACGTCCATCCCAGCAGGAGCCAACATGGGCCTATCGTGCGGCAATCCCACGGCAACGGCTCATCTGAGAGCGGGAGAGGTTGTGGTCGATCTTGGCTCGGGCGGCGGTCTTGACGTGTTTCTCGCGTCAAAGATGGTCGGTCCAGAGGGCCGAGCCATTGGCATCGACATGACCACGGCGATGATCGAGCGGGCGCGTGAGAACGCGCACAAGGGCGGCTACACCAACGTAGAGTTCTTCCAGTCCACCATTGATCAGATTCCACTCCCTGATGCTTCGGTCGATTGTGTTATATCCAATTGCGTCGTCAATCTTGCACCCGATAAGCCCGCTGTCTTCCGCGAAATTGCTCGCGTTCTCAAGCCGGGTGGCCGCGTGGCCATCAGCGATATTGCGTTGAAACACGAGCTGCCCGAGGCCGTTGCTCAGAGCATGGCGGCTTACGTCGGCTGCATCGCCGGAGCCATCCTGATTGACGATTATCGTGAAGGCTTGCTCGCTGCTGGATTCCAACACGTCGAGATCGTAGACAGCGGAGCCGACCTCAACGCTTATGCCAAGGTCGAGAATCAGGCAGGTTGCTGCTCTCCAAGCATGGACGCTGGAAACCCCTTCCAGGTCATCGAAGACGCTTGCTGCACTCCAGCGGCCGTTGAGCCCTCCCTACACGAGGAACTGACGACGCTCCTCTCGCAATATGACGTGAACGCCGCCGCCGCCAGCGTGAAGGTCTACGCAATCAAGCCAAACGGAAACGCATAACGCGCTCCACCAGGGGAAGCTACACATGCCGCATTACAACGTTTTGTTTCTTTGCACTGGCAACTCCGCCCGTTCGATCATGGCCGAAGCGATCATGAACCGGAAGGGTGGAGCCAGCTTCACCGCTTACAGCGCCGGAAGTCACCCAACCGGGACCGTCAGGCCGGAAGCCCTCCGTCAGCTTGAAAAAGCAGGATTAGAGGCGGAGAACGCACGGAGCAAGTCATGGGATGAGTTCACTGGTCCCGATGCTCCTCATCTCAGCTTCGTCTTTACCGTATGCGACAAGGCCGCCGCGGAGGTCTGTCCCTTGTGGCCCGGCCAGCCGATGACGGCGCATTGGGGTATCCCCGATCCGGCCACGGCTCAGGGAACAGAGCAGGAAATCGACCGCGCCTACGGCCAGGCCCTTCAGGCTCTCGACCGGCGTATCAGCTTGTTTTTGTGCCTGCCTCTTGCGACGCTCGATACCTTCGCGCTGCAGAAGCAACTAGACGAAATCGGGAAGAAGTAGGCCGCCCGATGCGATTTCTCATCATCGGTGGCAGCGACGCAGGAATCAGCGCGGCTCTTCGCGCTCGGGAACTTAGCCCGGACGCGCGGATCGACGTACTACTCAGGGACGACTTTCCGAACTACAGCATATGCGGGTTGCCGTTCTATCTCAGCGGCGAGACCCCCGACTGGCATAGTCTCGCGCACAGAACGGAGTTCGATGGCATCTCCATTCGTCGAGGGCACCGTGCGACCAGGATCGATCCTGCCGCGAAGACCGTCGCGGTCCAGATCGAGGGTCAGGGACACCAGGTCCTTCCCTATGACAAGTTGCTGATCGGGACAGGCGCAAATCCTACGGAGCCGAGAATTGACGGCTGGCAGCTTCCGGGTGTCTTCCTGCTCCACACCATGAAGGATAGCTTTGCGGTACACGAGTATCTGGAGAAGACAAAGCCCCGCCGCGCCGTGATTGTGGGAGCTGGATATATCGGGCTGGAGATGGCGGACGCGCTGACCCATCGAGGGATCGAGGTCACGGTCGCCAGCCGGACGGGGAACGTTCTTGCCACGGTCGATTCTGAATTCGGCGAAGCCGTTGGCCAGGAGCTGCGGCAGCACGGGGCAGCCGTCTCGACAAACGTTGAAGCGCAACACTTCGTTCAGGTGGGCGATCATCTTCATATTTCGGGCAGTGGAGGCTTTGAGCAGGACTGCGAAATGGTGCTGATCGCGGTAGGCGTCAAGCCGGATGCCGTGCTCGGAACCGACGCGGGTCTGCAGACTGGAGAAAAAGGTGCCCTGCTGACCAATCGCAAGATGGAGAGCGGAGTGCCGGACTTTTACGTTGCAGGCGATTGTGCAGAGACGTGGCATCGTCTCCTGAACCGGCATACCTACCTTCCGCTGGGAACCACCGCCCATAAGCAGGGCCGAACGGCAGGCGAGAACGCCGTAGGCGGACAACGCGAGTTCGCGGGCTCTCTCGGAACGCAGGTCGTCAAGATATTTGATCGTGTCATAGCTCGGACCGGGCTACGGCAGGATGAGGCCGAACGCGAAGGCTTTCAGGCCTTCACCGTAGAGAGCACGATGAACGACCACAAAGCCTACTACCCCGGAGCTACACCGCTTCGCGCCCGTGTCACGGGAGACCTGAAGACGGGACGCTTGCTCGGAGCGCAGCTCATGGGCTTTTGGGGAGCGGAAGTTTCCAAGCGCATCGACGTGTTTGCAACCGCTCTCTTTCACGGATTGGCCGTCGATGAGATCTCCGACCTCGACCTCAGCTATACCCCTCCCCTCAGCAGCCCATGGGACCCGGTTCAGATGGCAAGCCAGGCATGGAGCCTCGCATCGACCGAACTTCGAAAGGAAACACAATGCACAAAGTGATCTTCGCCTGCGTCCACAACGCGGGCCGCTCTCAGATGGCAGCCGCTTTCTTCAACCAGCTCGCCGACCGGACGAAGGCGGAAGCCATCTCCGCAGGGACCGAGCCAGGTTTGCGTGTCCATCCCGAAGTCCTGGCTGTCATGCAAGAGGTAGGAATCGACCTCAGTAACGCCAAGCCTCAGAAGCTCACCCAGGAACTCGCGGAAGATGCAGCGCTGCTCATCACCATGGGTTGCGGCGACAAATGCCCCTACGTTCCCGGCCTGCGTCGTGACGACTGGCCTCTTCAGGACCCAAAGGGCTTGCCTTTAGACGATGTACGCAGGATACGGGACGACATCAAGAACCGGGTACAGACCCTGTTAGCGGATGAGGGGATGCAGGCCTAAAGGAATATACTTATAGAGTGCGCCGCCTTGCCAGCTTCGTCGCAATCTTCATCCTGCTCTCAACCGCAGCTCCTCTGCTTGCCTGTATGACAGGGAGGACGATGAACCAGGAGGAGAGCGCCTGCTGCCGTTCCATGCACGGCAACTGCGGCGACATGGAGAAGATGGGCTGCTGCAAGACCGAGGTCAAGACGGACGAAAGCCCTCAGCTCGCTACGGTCGCTCCTGCAACAAACGTTCACTTTGCAGTGATCGCATGGCTTACGCCCTTGCTCCCGCCTCTTCACACGATTCCTTCCTCTCTGTTTCGATCGCCCGACGAGTATTCCCCGCCAGGGCTGTTGACTGCTCAAATCTCCGTTCTCCGCATCTGATCCGCTCCTGATCGAATGGCCTGCATACACTCGCGTATGCCTGCGTTTCCTTTCGTTCGAATTATGGAGCATTCATGAAATCTTCTATGGTTCTGGCCTGTGCTCTTGCACTGCCAGGGATCGCCCTCGCCTCTGACCATGGCCCTGTCTTCAGCTATGCAACACCCGTCAACTCTCAGGGAGAGGTAAGTTGCGACGCCGGGATCTTTGGGCGCAGCGGCTCGAAGGGTTCGCAACTCTCTACCGGAACGGGGTGCGGCTATGGCATCACGCCCCACATCACTGCAAACGTCTTCCTTCCGGCAACCTTCGGTAGCGGCTCGCTTCCTGAAAGTCGTATTTACCCAGGGAGTGAATGGTCTGCCGGAGCGTCATGGCGCTTCCTCCACTCGGTCACGAGTGTAGGAAAGCGAATCGAATCGACGGCTTCACTCGGAGTTGTTGTACCGGGACCCCAACAGGATTCGGGCGTCCTCGCCAGCCTTCATCGAGCACCTGGCGTTGCGGGTTCGCTCGCAACAGGCCTGGCTTCAAGGAGTCAGTATGTCTGGGTCGGAGGAGGCTATACCCGCTTTGCAAAAGCTTCGCAGAGCCGTAGGCCGGACACAATTTCGTGGAGTGGGGTCTACGGTTACCGCCCGGCCAAGCTACGCCGAGGATACGACCAGTGGGACTATCGCGGCTTCGCAGAGCTGACCGGAGAACACACCGGCAATGTGCGAACGGCAGGAGCGATTCTGCCCAACAGCAGTACGACGACCGTCTGGCTTGGACCTTCTATTCTGGCCATCTTCAAGACGGTTTCCATCTCTGCAGGCGTGCAGGCACCTGTCTACCGAGATGCCTCAGACAGCCTTTACGGTCGAGAGCACATCCGCTTCGCGATCAACTTCAGCTACCTCAAATTCTCTGCACACAACAGCTCTCATTGAAAGGACTGACCATGAAAAAGACTTTCGCAGCAGCCGCTCTCGTTCTCTCTACTCTCGCCGCCCACGCGGAATATCAACAGGTGAACCTCACCGTTTTCGGCATGGACTGCGCACCGTGCGCCCACGCCATTCACGTTTCCATGAAAGGCATCCAGGGAGTGAACACGGTAGATGTAGACCTCAACACTGGCCTCGTTTCAGTCAAGCTCAGCCCAGGCAGCAGCGCTTCCATGCACCAGTTCAACGAAGCGGTGGAGAAGAACGGGTTTACTCATAAGGACGCTACTATCGTTGCGCGAGGCAAGGTGACTGGTACCTCTGCAGCGCCCGTCTTCGAGGTAGCCGGGACGCAGGATCGCTTTGCTCTAAAACCAGCCGCAGCTCCCGGTGACATCGCCGCGCTGCTCGGAAAGATGGTTACGGTCTCAGGAACGCTTCCACAGGCCGCGAAAGGCAAGGTGCCGGATACTTTGCGCTACACGACGATTGCGGAGGCGCAATGACCTCGACCACTCTCCCTCTCGCGCCGGAACGCAGAGCCAGACGAGCGGCCCTGCTCAACTATTTCTCTCTGTTCAGTTCGTTCAGCACACTCATCTGCTGTGCGCTGCCCTCTATCCTCGTCCTGCTTGGATTGGGAACGACGGTCGCTTCGCTGCTTTCAGCAGCACCATGGCTCGTTAGTTTGTCCCGGCACAAAATATGGACTTTCAGCATTGCCGGAACGCTCATCGCAGCTAGCTTTGTAATGACGTATGTCATTGCGCCCCGACTCCAACAGGGGGAAGTCTGCGCGGCGGATGACCCAACCACCTGCGGAGAGGTCAGCAAGCTAAGCCGGGTGATCCTTTGGGGATCGGCCCTCATATGGAGTGGAGGGTTCTTCGTCGCCTACCTACTTGGTCCTATTCTCGAACGAATGGACCGGTAACGAACTCAGGTGCATCCTCGGCAGGATGCACCTGAAAACCTTCTTATCATCGAGCTTTCCAGAACACAGACAGGTGGGAGCCTATGGAACAAGTCGCCGCAGTCAGATCAGAACAGCAAACCTACACAGTAAAAAGGCTGCAGCTCATCACCATAGGCTGGATGGTCATTGAATTATGCATTTCATTGTTCGCAGGAATTCAGGCCCATAGCGTCGCGCTGACCTCCTTCGGCGCAGACGGCGCCATCGAACTCATGTCGGCTGTTGTTGTTCTTCGGCGTTTCGCTTTGGGACCGGGAACGGAAAGACGTGCTGCCAGGATTTCTGGCATACTCCTTTACTTGCTCGCGGCGTACATCATTGTCACATCTGCTTTTAGACTCTTCAGGCCAGCATTTCGACCAGAACCGTCAAGGTTAGGCATCGTGCTCTTGGTTGCAGCTGCGATCATCATGCCGCTACTCGGAAGAGCGAAGAAGAGGCTGGCTCATCAAACCGGAAGCCATGTTCTAAGGGCCGACGCCGCGCAAAGCAATTCTTCCATCTCTCGTGGGCAGATTCCGTCGCCGCGCTTCTTCTCCTGCCCATCGTTCTGAAGGAAGCAAGGGAAGCCAGCAAGGGGGAGGTCTGCGAATGCTGAGGGTAGCGCGACAAGTCACGTTTGGTTCTTCTTCAAACCAAAGAGACCTGAAGGAGATGATCTCGCCACAACGGATGTCGCGCACGCAGTAGCAACATGATTGGTCAAAGCCATCTTCCAAGAAGGCTGTCATCTTACGGAACCGCAGAAAACTGGAAGCGGCTGGCGAGCATCAAAGTTCTCTTTGGAATGTAGCAAAGTGATTTTGAATCAAGTTGAAGGCTCCCTGGTTGACGACTGAATCTACATGGCTCCGTGAGCGTCCCTCTATTAGCTCTTCCTTGATTCACGGGAACTCAGAGATGGCAGAGTTGATCCGTTCCCATGACTGGAAAGCCTCTCCGGTCGGCTCCATTCAGGATTGGCCGAACTCCCTGAGAAGCGCAGTCAACCTTATGCTGGGTTGTGGGTTCCCCACCGCTATCTGGTGGAAAGGCGACGGGGTTCAGTTTTACAACGATACGTACAAGCCCTTTCTAGGCAGAAAGCATCCAGCCGGTTTAGGTCAGCTCGCGAAAACTTGCTGGCAAGAAGCGTGGCACCTGATCTGGCCTCAGCTTCACGAAGTCCTGGAGCAGGGTCGTCCGCTGTTCTTCGAAAACGCTTTGGTACCGATTGAGCGAGACGGCGCTTTGCAGGACGTTTATTGGACTTACAGCTATAGCCCCATCTTCGGTGACTCCAGTCAGGTTGATGGCGTCCTGGTCACATGCCAGGATGTCACAGAGGCCCTCATCGCAGGGCAGCAACTCGCAAAGAGCACGGAGCAGTTGGAACAGGTCCTCGGAAGTATCACCGATGGTCTTTTGGTTCTCGATCACGACTGGCGCTACACCTACTTCAACGAGCAGGGTGCAAGCATCCTCGGGATGCCCGTCGAGGCTCTCGTCGGCTCCATCGTTTGGGATCTCTTCCCGAAAGCAGAGGGAACAGCCTTTTACGACGGCTATCACCGGGCCGTCGAGACCGGGCAGCCAGTCCACTTCGAAGAGTTCTACCCGGAACCATTGAACAAGTGGCTCGATTGCCATTGCTACCCATCTGCTCAGGGTCTGTCTGTTTATTTCAGGGACTCTACCAAACAAAAGCTTGCCGAGGAAGCGCTGCGAAAGAGTGAAAAACTAGCTTTGGCAGGCCGTCTCGCCGCGACTATTGCTCATGAAATCAACAACCCTCTTGAAGCTGTTTCCAACCTGCTCTATCTCCTGCGCCCAAGCGTGAACGACTCGGAAGCTCAGGGATACCTGAGCGATGCGCAGCTCGAACTCAGCCATATAAGCCAGATCGCTGCACAATCCCTCAAGTTTCACCGGAAGTCCACCGCCCCGAAATGGGAAAAGATGTCTTCGCTTCTCGATTCAGCGGCCGCTCTGTTCAGAGCTCGCATCCATCAAGGGCAGACAGATGTCATCCGGGAATACCGGGACCACAGCCCTGTCTACAGCTACGGATCTGAGCTTCGCCAGGTTTTCGGGAATCTGGTTGGAAATGCGCTGGATGCCCTTGGGAGTCAGGGCGGCACGATTCACCTCCGTACCTCGGAAAGCAAGAACCCTAGGACGGGCGAGCCCGGGGTCCGCATCACGCTTGCCGACACGGGCCAAGGAATGGATGCTCAAACTCTAGCTCGAATAGCGGAACCATTTTTCACCACCAAGGGATCAAACGGGACCGGCCTAGGGTTGTGGGTGAGCCGTGATCTGCTCAAGAAACATCATGCGGTGATGAGAATCAAGAGCCGACAGGAACCAGGCAGAAGTGGGACAGTGTTTTCCATTTTCATCCCTCTGGAAGCGACTGATCCTTCTGAGAATGCCACGGTAGACGTATAAGCCCGAGGCAGCGCGGGATCGCTCTGCAGTGCTCGAATCACTCTCGGATGCGGCTTGATGAATCTCCGATTTCTGTTTCGGTGTTCCGTGTTCGATAATGGGCCCATGGAGATGACTTCCGAAGAGCACGGGCTTCAAGTACTCGATCTCTCCACAGACACAGCTTTCTCCAACAGAAAAATAAATATCCGCGACATTGGGGTCCAGATGGTTGGGCTTCAGCGGCTCTCTCATGCCCTCGTGGAGCGTCCGGACAGCATTCTCCAGGAACTGGTGAACGCTGCGGTTGACCTATGCGGTGCAGACAGTGCCGGCATCAGCATTGAAAAGGATGGGGGCAACGATCAGGAGTTCTACCACTGGATAGCGACTGCTGGAGCTTATTCGAACTTCATGGATGCCATCCTTCCCCGGCAGCCTAGCGCGTGCGGCGTGACCCTGGAGCGTGGATCTCCCCAGCATTTCACGGTGTCGAAGAAGTTCTTCGACATTCTTGGGGTTCAAGCCCCCGTCGTGACCGATGGCATTCTGCTCCCTTGGAAAACGGAAGATACACGCGGCACCATCTTTGTAATGGCACACGGAAGATCCGAAGCCTTCGATCAAAACGATGCCCGGCTTATGACGATGCTGGCTGATTTTGCCGCGATGGGTTATCGGCAGCAGAAGCAGCAGGCGAAGTTCATCGCGCAAGAGAGGGTAGCTGCAGCAGCTCAGATGGCGCATGCCCTGGCGCACGAGATCAACAACCCTCTCCAGAGCATGACAAATTCCGCTTACCTCATCTCCCAGGGGGCCCCAGAGTCGAAGGAACGTGGCACGGAATTGTCCGCCGACATCCAGCGGCTTTCAGGCCTTGTGAAAAATCTGCTGGCTCTCCCATTCGAGAAGCCGTCGCAGAACTAAGCCGTCTGCGGATCTTCTTGCCAAGCAGTCCAGCGTAGCTCCACACCCCTGCCTGGCTGCCAGCTCCGATAATTTTGTCACCTCGGTCCCCCTTACCAGCGAGCTGAATCGCCAACCCCTCCAAACCGCTAAAATAGACGGTGCTCTGGCCGTCTAGCAGAGCCAACTTTCAGCAACTTAGGGCTACCGGGGCAAACCACGCGACATGAACATTGTTCGCTCGCAGACGGGGTCGAGAAAGAGCTCAATGACGATCTCTAGCCGCGGTCTCATGGCCGATAAGATACGCGCTTATCCATGGCAGGAGACTCCTTTAGGGTCGATCGCCACGTGGTCTCCAGAATTGGCTTGCAGCGTGGATCTTGTTCTCGCCATGCCCCATCCTGCGACTCTGTACTGGGGCGAGCACCTGATCATGCTTTACAACGATGGCTATGCGGAGATCCTGGCTGACAAGCATCCGGCGAGCCTGGGCCAGCCAGCGGCGACGGTCTTCCACGAGGCTTGGAGCTTCGTTGCTTCGGAGATTGAAGCTGCGTGGACCGGAAGAACCATCCTTCGGGAGCATGTTCTGATCCCCATCATGCGATACGGACGCATGACGGACCTTTATTGGTCTTACTCCTTCATGCCGGTCTATGAGGCTGGGCAGATACGCGGCATCCTGAATGGGAGCGTCCACACTGCTGAATCCCTTGTAAAGCTTTCCAACAAGGTGGTTCAGACCGAGTCCCTGGCCGACCGCGTGCTCCAAAGCATTGCAGATGCAGTCATTGTGACGGACGCGCAGAACCGTATCACTCGTATGAATGCGGTTGCTGAAGCTCTGACAGGATGGACCCTGAGCGAAGCACGAGGGCTCTTCCTGGCTGACGTGTTCCGCATCGTTCATGAAACAACCAGAAATACGGTCCAAGATCCCGGCAGAACCGTCACTCGCACCGGCGAATCCATTTCTCTGGCAGAACACACGGTCTTGCTGACCCGGGGGGGTCGGGAGATTTCTGTTGGCGATAGTGCCGCTCCGATCCACGATGCACAAGCAAACACGGTTGGCACCGTCCTGGTCTTTCGCGATATCAGCGAACGCAGAGCTGCGGAGCGTGAGCGCGACGAGATCCTCACTAGGCTCACCGAGATCATGGCCGCATCCCAGGATGGAATCTCCATCATTGGACGGGATTGGCGCATTCTGTACCAGAACGCACAGGCAGATCGAGTGACTGCACCGGAAGGCGATGTCATCGGCCGCTCGCTCTGGGAGCTTTTCCCGGAAGGTTTGTACGAAGGCTCTCCCGCCGAGGTCAACTACAGGCGTGCGATGGAGGCTCGGCTTCCCGCGAGCTTCGAGCATTTCTATGAGCCCTACGGCATCACCTTTGCTACGTCGGTATTCCCTTCCACCGAGGGGGTCATTTGCTTCTTCCGCGATGTCAGTGAGCAACGTAGAGGCGAGAAGGAAAGAGAGCATCTTGCAGAGCAACTGCATGAAGTGCTGGAGGCGACGACGGATGGTGTTTTCATCCTTGATCGGCAATGGAACTTCACCTTTGTAAACAGCACAGCTCGGATTCTGCTTGCCGCGAGTGGGGAGTTGATAGGGCGGAACTACTGGGAAGCTTATCCCCAGAACGACAACCCAGATTCGATCTTTTACAAGAACTACCATCGCGCAATGGACGAAGGCGCACCAAGCGACTTCGAGGGCTACTATCCCGAGCCGTACGAGAGCTGGTTTCGAGCGATCGTTCGCCCTACACCAAGCGGAATCACTGTTTTCTTCCGAGACGTGACGGCTAGTCGTAAGGCTACGGAGGCTCTCATTCAGAGTGAAAAGCTCGCAGTGATGGGCACTCTGGCTGCGTCTATCGCTCATGAGGTAAACAATCCTCTCGAAGCCGTGACGAACTTGATTTACCTGGCCAAGAACAGCGAAAGCTTCGATGTCGCTAGGGAGTACCTGGAAACTGCGGATCAGGAGCTTGGCCGAGCTGCTGCAATCACGAATCACACCCTGCGATTCCATAAGCAATCCACGAATCCCATCGAGGTGGACAGCGCAAGCCTGATCGAAGGCGTGCTGGCGATCCATAAAGGCAGGATCTCCAACGCTCACGTCACCGTTGAACGGCGGTTGCGTGCCAAACGTCCCATCTTCTGCTTCGACGGGGAGATCCGTCAGGTTCTGAGTAATCTGATTGGCAACGCAGCAGATGCCATGCAGCCGCAAGGAAATGGACGCCTGATCGTTCGTAGCCGGGACGGTCATAATTGGACCACTGGACAAGCAGGCCTTCTGGTCACCATTGCGGATACTGGTCCAGGGATGAATTCAGTGACAGCTAAAAAGGCTTTCGATGCCTTCTATTCGACGAAAGGCATGGCCGGTACTGGATTGGGTCTTTGGGTCAGCAAGGAAATTGTTCTCCGTCACAGAGGCAAACTGAGGTTCTGCTCCCGACAAACGGCGAAGCTATCAGGAACGGTCTTCTCGCTTTTTCTGCCGTACGACGCTGCACTGCGCGATTGAACTGTGTCTGCTGGAACGGCGTTAGCCTGATTACATGCAGTCAGATGGACGGATCGAAATGTCATGTTCCGAGATCACCTAAGGAGTTTTTCTGAACAAGACTCTCACCTTCACCGGATCGCAGGCAGCCACTGCTCAGACCGCATTACGGGAGGCTCTGGGCTTACCGCCCGAGAACTTTCCAGTCGAGGCGTTCATCGGCATGATCTCGGATGAGATTGAGCAACTTCGCGCCGCTGGGAAGAATGACGCTGCGATTGCAACGCTTGTCTCCGATGCAACGGGCCAATCGGTCGATGCTGAAACGATCACTCGCTTCTACGCTTCTCCCCAGGCTAGAGGACATCAAGGTGGATAGCGGTCACTGTACGAGAGCAGCGAGTTCGGCTGGAATGACGATCTCCTCCTGCACAATACCTACTGCCTGAAGCAGTCGCAGTGTAAGGAAAGCGGGACCATGAAATGAATGACGGCAGTTCCTGATCGCGGTGCGTTCGAGTATTACCTCTTCACCGCCATACTCCAGAACACAGTTGAGAAAGGTGCAGTCAACAAAATGCCGGTGGTCGAGGCGAACGGTTTCGCCAACCATATAAAGATCACAGATGATTTCGATGGAGAGTCTCCTCAGGAAAGTGCGTACAGGCCAACACATTCCGAACAGACCTTTGTGAAGTATACGTCCTCCGAACTCGCGGATGATACAGCAGCTGCTCATCACCATAGATGACGGTGATGGTGCAGCGTTACGAGGGCAGGTCTACTTCTTCAGCTCAAAGAGCGGCACCCGCCTAGCGCTCGGTTTCGCCGCGTCGAAGACGAGGTTTGTCTGTTCATGCCCTTTGGGATGCTGCTCACGCCATAGTTCCAGGAGGAGTGGCGGCATCGCCGAGAGCACTGCCTTGGTCCGGTGAATCTTGGCATGACAGCCAGGGCAAAGTGAAAGCATCAGGTGAAGGACCGACTTGCCGGGTACCCGGTGGTGAACGATGATGGAGCGTTTGTCGCGACCGGAGGCATCACAGACTCGGCAACGGTAGCCGTCACGCTCCAGAACCGCTTCGCGCAAGCCGCCGAAATATTCGTCATCCTGCCGTTTCAGCGTGTAGCAGGTTGCGCACAATCCCAAGGCCAAGACCTTGTGATTCCCGCACGGACAGTGCATCACCCGTTGAACGAGGCGTGTCACTTCCCCGCCCTTCCAGGTTCCGCCTTTGCCCGTCCGATGTAGCGGTAAACCGTCGTCCGATCCAACTTGAACTCACGCGCCAGCGCAGCTTTGCTTTCCCCTAAACCCAGGCGACGGGTCAGCTCAGCCGCCCTATCCGGTGTCAGCAGGCGCTTACGGCCCTTGTAGACGCCATCCCGTTTCGCCAGCTCGATTCCCTCTCGCTGGCGTTCCCGGCTCCACGCAACTTCAAACTCTGCGAACGAGCCCATCATATTAAGGAGCAGCGTAGCCATCGGCGAGTCGTCGCCGGTAAGAGTCAGGTTCTCTTTGATGAAGCGAACGCCGATCTTGCGCGAAGTCAGCTCCCCGACCGTCTTTCTGAGGTCCACCAGGTTGCGACCCAGGCGATCCATCGAGTGACAAACAACCGTGTCGCCTTCCCGGACGAACTTCATCAGGGCTTCGAGCTGCGGGCGCTGAATGTTCTTGCCCGAGGCTTTATCCAGGAACACGCGGTCCAGCTCCAACCCTTCGAGCTGGCGGCTCTCATTCTGTTCGAAGCTGCTCACTCTCACGTACCCCACCGTCTGTCCTTTCGGGGGGTGTTGTGTAGCAATTAGGCTGTACTACTTTCGGCATTGCCTGTAGCATAAACCAGAAATCAACCCTATGCCACTAGGCTGCAGCCAATGATGCAACGTGGCGATACGGTATAGCTCAAAGCTACATTCAGGGGCTGAGTAGGCAGAGAGCGGATCAACTTCCTCTCTCCAGATCTAAGCAACTTGTTAACACCTGAGAGTATGCTTCTCTTGACGCAGCTTCTCCGGCCTGCAAGGCGCTACGGTCTTGCAGGTCGCGTTAAGCTGCTCTTCTGATCTAGAAGGAATGTTACCGACACTCGTTTTTCCACCATAGGAACCTAAAGGGTCGCTTACACCAAATAAACGATCCGCTTGCGGCTAGCAGAGCGGTCCAACTCGAGAGGTGCAACACCTACCAAGACAAGCAGTCCAAGCGGTGTCGCACTATCTTATGTCGATATCTGTTGATGAGATAGTGCCGCTCTCCTGTTCCAGGCGAACTGCTTGGCCATGTGGATCCGACAGAATGACCGTCGACGAGCTTTGCCGCAGCCGAGCCAGCAGCTCCACATGCTGCTCGTCTGTCATTCGTGCCGGTAACGCTTACGGAATGCTGCGGGCTCCCGTCAGGAAACGGAGATAAAGCATGCTAAGGAAAATGCGCTGTGTGCGAATAGCTGCCGCTCACGTATTTAGCGAAGAGCATGTTGATACCGGTTTCGAAGACAAGCAGCTTAACAAATCGACAATTACAGCATTGGTGATCGCGATCTGAGCCTGAAGGTTGAAATATCCCTCAGAGGCGTTTCTCTCACATGGCATGGATCAACATGAGACCGACGACAAGCATCACCGCGCAGGTCAGGCCATGAATCGAGAATGCTTTCGAGTTCGACCCGCCGGACCCCAGAACAATCGACATATCGCCAAAAGGGATGACAGCAAAGGCGAGTAGTGCTATGCCTACCGAACGCCTGTCTGCTGTCAGCATCAGCGTCAGCACCACCAATCCACATCCAACGTCCCGAATGCCTTTGAGACGTAGCCAAGCACGAGTGTGAGCATCGGGTGAAGGTGGCTTGAGACCGAACGACCCTACTACTCGTTGGGGCGATACAAGGTAAGAACAACCGAGGACCGTGACCGCCACAGCGATCAGACCGGCTACCGACAGCGAAATAGCGTTATGCATAGTGTAAGCACTCCATAGAGAACCTAGCAACGCTAGTATGACGCGAGACATCTTGAAAGGATTCCTCGACAGCAAAGAAATCTAGCGGTGCTAAGCTGTAAGAATGACGACGAATCTGGTAGTCAACCGAATTGCGGAACGGAGGCTGCGAGACAAGCAGGCCCGCCGGTCACAGATCATCGTCGCCGCGCGACGAATTGCGGCACTTGAAGGCTGGCCCAGTGTTACCGTTCGGCGGCTGGCCGATGAGATTTGCTACAGTCAACCCGTCTTATACGCCCATTTTGGAAGCCGTGAAGGGATTCTCGCCGTGGTTGCTCTCGAGGGATTTCAGGAGCTGGGCCTGGCAATGGAAAAGGCGCGGAAGCGGGCAAAGCATCGAAATGCAGTCGAATTCGTTGCGGCCGCGTATCTGGAGTTCGCCGCGTCTTCACCCACGCTGTATGAAGTGATGTTTTCGCTGGGCCTGAGCCTACCCTTTGATGACGCGGCTACGCCTTCCGAGATGCGGTTTGCGTTTTCCCAACTCCTGGAGCTCTTTGAGGGGCAGGGTTCGAGGCCGGAGATTCTATCGGAACTATTCTGGGCGAGTCTCCATGGAATCGCGGAGCTGACAAGAACCAAGCGATTGCCCCGCCACCGCCAGAAAGAGCGCGTGAAAGCGCTCGTCGAACTCTTCACTTTCCCAGAGAACTGAATACTACAGGTCCTACTCTAGTTATGAGGTGAGCCGGCGTCTTGTCCCGCCGGCCCCCACATTCAGGCCTTCGCAACCTGCGAGACCGTCGACTCAAACTGCCCGAGCAACTCCGGCATCGTTGTCTGGCCAAGATCGACGGCTGCTGTTCCTCCTGCAAGGACCACGCTCACCTCCGTAATGCCGATGAAGCCGAGAATTTGCTTGAGGTAGCTGATGGCGACGTTGTACGACTCCTTCTGTGATCCAGGCGTGTACACACCACCGGAAGCCAGAATGATGGAAGCCTTCTTGCCTTTCACCAGGCCTTCATAGCTTGCGCTAAAGGTCACGCCTACCCGTACGATGTGATCGATGTAGGCCTTGAGGTTTGCCGGGATGGAGAAGTTATACATGGACGTCCCGATCACAATGTGGTCGGCGGCCATCAACTCGGCAATAAGATCGTTGGAAATTGCAAGGGCTTGCTTGATTTCAGGGGAGTGCTGCTCAGCAGGGGTATACGCACCCATAATCCAAGGCAGATCGACAAACGGCAGGGTTGTTTTCGATAGATCGCGGACCACGACCGTTCCACCGGAATGCGCGTTCTTCCAGTCGTTGATGAACGTCTGTGTGAGTTTGCGAGAGACGGAGTAATCACCTCGGGGGCTGGATTCGATGGCGAGCAGGCTGGGCATATGCGACCTCGTAAGTTCGGTTGGAGGAGTGGTAGTCCGGATCCCTGGCCTATTCGGCTCGGCGGGCGGGGTTGATTTGTTGGCGAATAAGCGCGTGAAGAAATTCATTGAGACCTCAGGTGGGCGTGGCGGCGTGCTGAAAGCCCGCGAGCGACTGCGAAACGCAGGAAGACCAATCTATGGAAGCCGTTTCCACTCTGCGATCGACGAAAACCAGGCCGGTGTACGCTCGATCTTGAGATCCACGATCAACTTCTCGAACGTCGCACGATAGCCCCTGGTCATCTGGTTTTGCATGAAGGACTCCGGCGTCTCGTTCCAAACCTCGTAGTTCACGAGGATGTCCGGGTCTCTCGCATCCTGGATCAGAGATGCTTCGACAAACGTCGGCTCCTTCACAATGTGGGTGAAAACTTCCTGCAACGAAGCGACGAATTCCGACCTGATCGACTCGCCGACTCGGAAGTTCACAATAAGGGTTATCTTGTCTGCCATGAATCTCCTTACCCATGGAACTGGGCATGCTTTCGAAAGCGAGCGGTCAGATGGAAGTCTGGCTGCAACGCTGCGATTTCGATAAAACCGTTGAAGTCATCCACACAACGCCGAACTGAGCTGTCATTCCGGAGACGTAATGACAAACACAAGTTCGGTATCTTCCAACGCCTCGACTCGGATGGTCGCTTCCTCGCGCAGAACGATGCCTTCACCCGTCGTTGCGCGTAGGCCATTGACCTTCACGGCGCCGGAAGAAACGACAAGGTAGCCAAGGTCGCCGGGCCTGAAGTCGTAATTGGTTACTGTACCCGTGAGGAGTGACGCGCCAAGTACCTCCGCATCGCTACGGAGCTCCAGGCTGCCTTCCGTTCCCCGTCCACTTGCCAGGGTGATAAAGTGGCCCGCGCGGTCAGCCTTTGGAAAGGACTGCGTACCCCAACGTGGAGCATGCCCAGCCACGCGCGGTCTCAGCCAAATCTGAAAGATCTTTGTGGGCACATTGCCAGGATTCTGCTCCGCATGCTGGATACCGGTCCCGGCGCTGATGACCTGTACATCCCCGGTCTCTATACGTCCTTCGTTGCCCAGACTGTCCTTGTGCGACACAACGCCAGCTCGTACATAGGTGACGATCTCGACATCGGCGTGGCTGTGCATACCAAAGCCGGTGTGGGGAGCGACTTCATCATCATTGAGGACATACAGGTTGCCGACTGGCTTGTGGTCGGGGTTGCCGAACCGGCCCATGGCGAAATGATGTTTCGCCTTGAGCCAGCCCATGTCCGCGCCGGCAATTGTATCGAGTGACTTCAGTTCAAGCATGAATACCTCCATCATTCAGGTGGTTATGCGGTGTGGTAGCTGGCCTGGAAGATCGACTGGAAGGCATTCCGCACGTTCCAGAACGTAAGCGCGAGCAGAACGGAAACAAAGACGGCGACAGGCAAGCCGCTCGGGGCCATGAACGCGTGGAACAGAACGATGTTCGCGGTTATGGCTCCGAGAACAACCAGCGTGAGCGGTAGGAAACGGTTCACCAGCAGCAGGAGGCCGCCGATCGCCTGCAGCGCCATGATGACCAGAAGCTCATGGGACAGGAATAATCCTCCCATAAACATGCCTCCGGGCCCTGGAGGAGGCGGAGTTGGAATGAAGTGCAGGAACCCATTAAGCCCGAAAATAAGGTAAACAAGTCCAAGCAGGTACCGTGCGATGGTGGAAGCAAGTTTCATGGGCAATGTCCTTTCTGAATGTGCCGGCCAGTGAGGAAGAGCGTTGAGTTCATGGGAAACCAAAGTGGTGCCCCGAGATGCGGCAGAAAGCAACAACTGTTGCCTACTCGTATTGCAAGTATACACAGGTTCGCAACATATGTTGCCTAAACGATGAAAGTTGTTTAGGCGTAGACTGGCAGAGTGAATGATCTCAGTAAAAGCCTCGATCCTCGGGTGCGCCGAACCAGGCAGCTCTTGCACGATGCGTTCGTCCAGCTCCTGAAGAAAAAGACGTTTGCGGAGATCTCGGTGGGAGATGTTACCGATGTGGCCACCGTCAATCGAGCCACGTTTTATGCGCATTACCCTGATAAATATGCACTGCTTGAATCCACCACGGCCGCCCGATTCGCTGATCTTCTGGAGAAGCGGGCGGTCTCCTTCGACGGCACGTGTGACTCTGCCCTGCGAAAGATCTTTCTGGGCATCACCGACTTCATGCTCAGCGTGCTCGCTCCCGGTCAGGAGCACCGTCCACATTTGGACCCCT
Organism: uncultured Granulicella sp.; assembly: GCA_964282815.2. GTDB lineage: Bacteria > Acidobacteriota > Terriglobia > Terriglobales > Acidobacteriaceae > Edaphobacter. The sequence continues at coordinate 898,421 of CBDIOH010000007.1, read as the reverse complement.
ACATGGAACTAGCGATCATCGCCATCGTCCGTGGCATGGTGATGGAGGGTCTGAACCAGTACCCGGCAGACTGGAAGGTGTCTCAGCAAACCCTGGCAAACACGGTGAGCTGGGGTCTGTACGGTGCCGCAAGGGATTGGATCGAGTCGCCCGAACGAGGCCCGGCTGAAGAGATCGCCAACGGTGTCACCGGCTTATTGGTCCCTCTCGTGCATCCGGGCTTGCCGTAACAAGCTCGTGAAAAACCGTATCATCACGGCCTCAGCGGCAGGCCGTTGTCGTTCGAACAGCCCCAGAATCCGCCTGCTAACACAACGTCCGATTCGTATATCAACCCGCAAGACAAAGGACCATGGACATGTTCAACACTCTCCCGCGCAAAGCGCTCATCTCTGTCAGCAGCTTCCAAGGCGCCATCTTTCCCGATGGATCCGAGACAGGTGTGTTTTTCACCGAAGCTCTACACCCGTTCGAAGTATTGACTGCAGCAGGTTTCGAGGTGGATTTCGCCTCGTAAACCGGCTCCTTCGGTTTTGATCAGTTTTCTCTTACGCCGCCCTTCTTGGCGGGAAGTGACAAAGCCGTGCACGAAAATGCTAAGAGCCCGTTCATGGTCAAGCTTACGTCACACTGTATGAAGGCCTCCGACGTGAGCAGCAGACAGGAGGGACTATTCTTCGCCTTCGCTGGCCATGCCGCCCTTTACGACTATCCGCAGGCTAAAGGACTACAGGCCATAGCCCTAGATGTCTGGGATCGTGGTGGCATACTTGCTGCTGTTTGCCACGGCCCAGTGCTCCTGCCGGCGATCATCGATCCCAAGACTGGAAGGTCTATCATCGCGGGTAAAACGGTGACAGGATTCACAACCGAGGGGGGAGATGGTTTGAACATTCTCGCCAAGTTGAAATCCGACGGTGTGTTCGACGGTTCTCGAAGCTGCAGCAAAGTCGGAGCAGATTACAGCTCGCCCATGTCTGCCTTTGACGACTACTCTGTAAGTGCCGGCCGCATTATCAATGGCACCAATCCAGCCAGTGCTCGCAGCGCAGCGGAAAGAGCCGTGCGAGCCTTCGATATTGCAGCCGACAGCTTGGCTTAGAGACTTCACTCGTTCATGCGGATAATCGCATCATCAATGATTGAGCTCAACTTTCCAAAAGCTCGTTTGTTGTGCTGGAGGACCGAGCATGGAGAAATCGAGGGCAGTTTGCTCGTGAGCGTCTGGGTGCTGTTCACGCCATAACACGCGCAACAGCACCGGCCGGATGAGACGACTTTCCAACGCCTTTGAGGTTCCTTCGAACGCGATTGAAGTAAGCAAGCCGCACTCCTTGAGAACGCAAAAGAGCTTGATCACAAAATTAAGATCGAACTGCTCAAAGTTAGAGCGGATTCGCTGAAGTTGTGGAGTTCCCGAGTGCCAGTCTGAACCATGCTTTCGCGTCGCTGGGCTTGATCTCGGGCAGCAGTTGGGTGAGTGCGGTTTCAGGCGCGGGCACGGTTCTGGCTTTGGCGGAACGTAAGACTTCTTTGAGTTTGCTCCAGGCTTTCTCGATCGGATTGAGGTCTGGGTAATAGGGTGGCAGGTACAGGCACTGGGCCCCGGCGGCCTCGATCCGTTCGCGCACTCCGGCGACCTTGTGGGAACTGAGGTTGTCCATCACGACCACATCTCCGGGTTTGAGCGCACGGCAGAGAAAGTGGTCCAGAAAGGCCAGAAAGATGTCGGCGTCGGTTGCGGCCTCGACGGTCATAGTCGCGGTCATCCCATCCAGGCTCATTGCGCCGAATACGGTGAGGATCTTCCAGCTGCCTTCAGGCGTGGACTCGTGCACCCGGCAGCCCCCGCGAGCGCGTCCGAAGCGGCGTGTCATTTGGGTCGGAACCCGCTTTCGTCCATGAAAAACGAGACGTTCCGGCTCGATTGTACGCATCCGCTCTACGAAGAGTTTGCGCCGCTGCCGGTTCTCGTCCGTGTCTCGTTCGGTGGCGTGGAGCGACTTTTTTTGCGCCGAAAGCCCAACTCGCCGGCAATCTTCATAGGTGCGGCTTGCTCACCCGCTGACCCGTGGAAGCCTACAGTTGGGCCTGTAACTCATACAGATACAAATCTGGCCTGGCCTCCAGCAAGAGGCGGATAGGTTCTCGGTCCACCCGTATCTTCGGCCCGGCTCGATATGGCTTCCGCTCCATCGAACCGGTCCGTTTGTGCGCGCTTGAGATCTTTCCACGCCCACGCCAGACTCACGCCAAAGCGTTCCGCCAACTCTGCCAGCGTCCCCTTGCCAGCCGCATGGGCCTCCAACAACTTCCTGCGAAGATCGTCACTATACGCTCGTAACGCGGGATCATATCCGCGCTTTCGTGCGCCTGCAACTCTCCTCTTCTCTGAGCGTCGTTGAGCAATCCCTTGATGGCGTGAATGAGCCGTTGCCGAATGCTCAGAAACCTTGCCAGGTGAAACCCTGGCGTCTGCAGCATAATCTCGCTTAGCAGAAACCTGGAAAGACCCGGCTCCTGAGCGAAGAGACGGTAGTGAGGTTCGGCGATACTAAGAGTTCTCACCATGACTAGGCGAATGTGGAAAGACGTGCCGCCGTGTGACGCCAGCCTCATCCTATCTATTTCAGGTATCGGTCCAGCCGTGCCGCAGCACTTCTGTCGGAGGCTTTCAGGCCTATCCGGGAACGGGACTACGAGGCTTTGCGCTGTTATGCCAGCACAGCTCCGGTGATCAGGCAAAGCGGCAAGAGAAAGACCGTCGGCGTGCGTCGTCTTACCGTCCCTTTCAGCGAAAATGTAGTCAAAACAACTCCGATCACTGCGATCACGAGCCCGGGCGAGGCGTTCGTCAGCTTCGCCATAACGCCCGCGCCCTCCATGATGAGGCTGATCTTTCCCGAGACTCCCAAGAAAGAGGAGAACGAGACAGCCGAGACAGAGAACAACACCGAGAATCTCTGCCACCAGGAGTTGAGTGTATCGTAGCTGGACTGGGTCCACGTGCCACCTCAAAGGAAATCCCATAGCCTGGGTCCGAGCATTCAAAATCAGACCAGCTCACCTAGCAACGAACTATCGCAGAAGCAAGCACCGCCGGCCCAGCAGCAAGATCAGGCCTATCGTCTTGGGTTGCGTCTGTAAGCAGTCTTGCCCGGCCATTAAGAGACATCAAGAATTGCGAGAACATGTTCATCTTGTTCCGGCCTGCTTTAGGCCGTCGTATTGCATCTCAAGCATCTCCGCGTAGTCGCGCTGCCCCTGGGTTGGGTCGGGGCAAGGTTGGGTGATCCACCAGCGCAAAGCCGCTGTGAAGGAGAGGAACGTGTTGCGAGCGATCGTGGCGGGATGAATACCGCCGCGCAGCTCCTCCCGGTCCTGCGCCGCTGTGACGAGAGCTTCCATGCCTTCAAGCAGCCGAACTCGCACATGTAGATAGCGGTCAAGGTGCCGGCCGGGAGTCTCCAGAACCGTTTCGCTGAGCAGGATGCGCGAGAGCACGGGATTTTCAGCGAACAGAAGGTAGTGCGGATCCGTTATCGTGAGCATGTTTTCGCGAAAGCTCAACCAGGGGCGCGTCTTTGCAAGCGCTGCAACGGTCAGGGCATCAATCTCCTGGTTGAAGATAAGGAAGATGAGATCTCGTTTGTGGCTGACGTAATTGAACAGAGTACCTACGCCGAGTCCGGCTGAGTCTGCGATTCCTCGAAGCGTCGCCTCATCGTAGCCGTGATTGGAAAAGTGTTCCCGTGCAGCATCCAGGATGCGCTGTTTGCGCTCGTGCTTGGACCGCTCACGAAGTCCAGGCGTCTTAACAATTTCGCGTGTGGAAGCGAGAAATGTGGCCACTGCTCTCCTTGAAATGCTGCAATTGCTCTCCAGCATACAGACCGAGATCAGTAGAAAAATAGTGTTGACAAGCATTGCCTTCATGCCCCAATATGCTGGAGTCGCTCAAAAGGAGAACGTGTTCATGAATACCGTCGACCAGCCTCGTGATTCGATCAAGATCCCACTCTTCCACCACGTCAACCTCAAGACGATCCGCATGTCGGAGATGATCGAATGGTACGGGAAGGTAATTGGCTCCCGCAAGCAATTCCAGAACGACGTCATGGGATTTCTCACCAACGACGACGTTCCCGGGCGCATCGCACTGCTCACGAGCCCGAAGCTCGCCGACGATCCGGATCGGGCACGGCATACGGGCATGCATCACTCCGCCTGGGAATATGCGTGCGTGGACGACCTTCTGCAGACATGGGTGCGGCTGAAGGGCGAGGGGGTCGAGCCGCACATGGCTCTCGATCATGGCTTCGCACTCTCGTTCTACTATGTCGATCCGGACGGCAACAGCGTTGAGTTGCAGGCAGACTGGAATAATGATTGCGCAACTTCGTGCGCCTTCATGGAGGAGTCTCCGGTATTTGCGGCCAACCCTGTGGGACGCTTCGTCGATCCGGCGAAGATGGTAGAGGCGCGCCAAAGGGGCATGCCTCTGCCAGATCTGCATCACAGGGCGCATCAGGTGGGCGAGTTTGAGCCGGCAGTCAGGCCTGATATGCGGATGGCTACTTAGCTTAGGAAGAGAGCGACAGGATATCGGCATGACACGTGGGGCATACGGGAACGAAGAACGTCGGAAGAGCGCGGGAGCTAAGTTTCGCTCCGCGATCGAGCAGGAGAAGCCGCTGCAGGTTGTCGGCGCGATTAATGCGTACAACGCCCGGATGGCGGAGGCTGCAGGCTTTAAGGCGCTCTATCTCTCCGGCGGCGGGGTCGCAGCCAATTCTCTGGGCCTGCCGGACCTGGGCATCAGCACGATGGAAGATGTGCTGACCGATGCCCGTCGCATCGTCAACGCCACCACTCTCCCGCTGCTAGTCGATATCGATACCGGCTGGGGCGGAGCGTTCAACATTGCGCGCACTATCCGGTCGATGGAGCAGGCGGGTGTGGCGGCAGTGCATATGGAAGATCAGGTGGGCACCAAGCGCTGCGGTCATCGTCCAGGCAAAGAGGTCGTCTCGAAGGCGGAGATGGTAGACCGCATCAAGGCGGCGGTAGACGCGCGCGAGGATCGCGACTTCGTCATCATGGCTCGAACCGACGCGCTTGCGGGCGAGGGGATGGAGGCGGCGCTTGATCGCTGCGGTGCGTATGTTGATGCAGGTGCGGACATGTTATTCCCGGAGGCCGTGACGGACCTGGCTCTTTATCCAAAGTTCAAGGAGACAGCCGGAGTTCCGATACTCGCCAACATCACGGAGTTCGGCCATACGCCGCTCTACACGTGCGATGAACTCGGCGCGGCCGGTGTTGACATCGTGTTGTTTTGCTGCTCGGCCTACCGCGCTATGAACGCGGCTGCGTTGAAGGTGTATGAAGCCATCCGCAGAGACGGTTCGCAGCAAAGCGTTCTGGACACCATGCAGACGAGAGCTGACCTGTATCAATTTCTCGGCTATCACGACTATGAACAAACCCTGGATCGGTTGTTCGCGAAGACTGAGGCAGTTTGAACGCATCAATTGGGGGCCCTATGAGTGCAGTTGTGGTTGAGGAAGTCTCAGCGTTCAAGCCAAAGAAATCAGTCGCTCTCTCCGGGACATCGGCCGGCAACACAGCGTTATGTACCGTCGGTCAGAACGGCAATGAGCTGCACTATCGTGGGTACGACATCCTCGATCTTGCGAACGACGCGGAGTTTGAAGAGATCGCCCATCTTCTCGTTCATGGAACCTTGCCGACCGTTGCTGAACTGGTTGCGTATAAGAGCAAGTTGAGATCCCTTCGTGGTCTGCCCGCTGCCGTCAAAACCGCATTAGAGTGCGTGCCTGCGGCAGCGCACCCGATGGACGTCATGCGCACGGGCGTCTCCATGCTCGGTTGCGTGCTGCCGGAGAAGGAGGATCACAGCCAGGCCGGAGCGGTTGACATTGCGGATCGCCTCCTGGCCTCGCTCGGCCCCATGCTGCTCTACTGGTATCACTTTGCGACACATGGGCGGCGCATCGACGTGGAGACGGAGGACACCTCCATCGGCGCGCATTTTCTGCATCTGCTGCATGGAGAACAACCATCCGCATCATGGGTGCGCGCCATGCACACCAGCTTGATTCTATATGCGGAGCATGAGTTCAACGCTTCGACCTTTGCCGGCCGCGTCATCGCGGGCACCGGCTCGGATCTCTACTCCTGCATCGCCGGCGCGATTGGCGCGTTGCGCGGGCCGAAGCATGGCGGCGCAAACGAAGTCGCTCTCGACATTATGAAGCGATATGCAAACGCGGATGAGGCCGAAGCCGATATCCGCAAAAGGGTGGCCGCGCGCGAGGTCATCATCGGCTTCGGGCATCCCGTGTACACGATCTCCGATCCGCGCAACAAAGTGATCAAGGAAGTTGCGCACCAGTTATCGGAAGAAGCCGGCAGCATGAAGCTGTATGAGATCGCCGAGCGCATTGAGTCGGTGATGTGGGAGACGAAAAAAATGTTTCCTAATCTGGACTGGTTCTCGGCGGTCAGCTACAGCATGATGCGCATTCCGACCGCGATATTCACGCCGCTCTTTGTTTTGGCTCGCACCACCGGGTGGAGTGCGCACGTCATTGAGCAGCGCATCGACGGCAAGATCATCCGGCCGGCCGCAACCTATACCGGCCCGGCTAACCAGAAGTTCGTGCCGTTGCAAGAACGTAAGTAACTCTCGGAGACCAAGTGTCCGCATCGATCAGCAGGGAAATTGAGGAGTACGACCAGGTAATCGTTGACATCGTCGACTATGTGCGCACGTTTGAGATAAAAAGTGAATTGGCGTACACGACGGCGCGGCATTGCCTTATGGATACGCTCGGCTGCGGCCTTGAGGCGCTCGAATACCCTGCCTGCACCAAGCTTTTAGGACCCATCGTGCAGGGTACCGTCGTTCCCAACGGTGCCAAGGTTCCGGGCACCCAGTTCCAGCTTGACCCGGTGCAGGCTGCGTTCAACATCGGCGCGATGATCCGCTGGCTGGACTTCAACGATACCTGGCTGGCCGCGGAGTGGGGCCATCCGTCCGATAACCTCGGCGGCATCCTGGCCGTAGCCGACTGGCTCTCGCGTGTCGCTGTAGCCGCGGGCAAGCCTCCGCTACGCATGCGGCAGGTGCTGACGGCGATGATTAAGGCGCATGAGATCCAGGGCTGTCTTGCGCTCGAGAACTCGTTCAACAAGGTAGGGCTTGACCATGTGCTGCTGGTGAAGATCGCTTCGACCGCCGTGGTTTCGGAGTTGTTGGGTCTCTCTCGCGAAGAGATGCTTGCAGCTGTCTCGCTGGCCTGGGTCGATGGGCAGAGTCTGCGCACCTATCGTCATGCCCCGAATACCGGCTCGCGAAAGAGCTGGGCGGCAGGCGATGCAACCAGCCGGGCGGTGCGGCTGGCGCTGATGGCCCGAACCGGCGAGATGGGCTATCCCTCCGTGCTGACGGCAAAGATCTGGGGCTTCTACGATGTGCTGTTTCGTGGGCAGGAGTTTAAATTCCAACGCCCTTACGGCAGCTACGTCATGGAGAATGTGCTCTTCAAGATCAGCTTCCCCGCCGAGTTTCACTCGCAGACCGCGGTCGAGGCAGCGATGACGCTGCACGCGGTGCTGCTCGCCATGGGCAAGTCGGAGGCGGATATTGAGAGCATCACCATTCGCACACATGAGGCGTGCCTGCGCATCATCGACAAGCAAGGTCCGCTCCACAACCCCGCGGACCGCGACCATTGTATTCAATACATGATCGCCGTGCCGTTGCTCTTCGGCAGGCTGACGGCCGCGGACTACGAAGATGATGTGGCGCGCGATCCCCGCATCGACGCGCTGCGCGCTAAGATGCGGACCGAAGAGGTCGCGGAGTTCACGAAGGATTACCATGATCCGGAGAAGCGCTCGATTGCCAACAGTGTTCAGGTGCGGCTGATCGACGGTTCGCTGCTGGAGGAGACGGTCGAGTATCCCATCGGGCACCGGCGTAGGCGTAGCGATGGCATCCCATTGCTGGAGGCGAAGTTTAGAAAGAATCTCGCCCGAAAATTCCCGGCTACACAGCAGGCGCGCATCCTGGAATCGTCGAAGAATCAAGCTGTGCTAGAAGAGATGGCTGTTCATGAGTACGTCGACTTGTTTGTGATTTAACAGAGAAGAAGAGAGAGCGGTATATGGTTGAGACTTTGATTGAGACACTGGAGCATGCATCCGCGCAGGCGCGCGATCACGATCCCGCGGAGACTCGTGAATGGTTAGATGCCTTGACCACTGTGATGCGAGAGGCCGGCCCGGAACGCGGGCAGTTTCTCGTCGCTCAAATGGAGGATGCGTTGCGCAGTCACGGCTCCATCGGCCTGCCACAGCCGTTTTCAGCCTATGGTAATACGATCCCGCTGGAGCGGCAGGGAACCTATCCAGGCGATCTTGCGATGGAAGAGAAGTTAACCGCCATAATGCGCTGGAACGCGCTCGTCATGGTCATGCGAGCCAACCAGGCCTACGGCGATCTCGGCGGGCACATCGCCAGCTACGCCTCTGCTGCTGAGATATTTGAGGTCGGCTTCAATCATTTCTTTCGTGCGTCGACTCCGAACGACGGCGGCGATCTGGTCTTCTACCAGCCGCATTCGGCCCCCGGCGTGTATGCGCGTGCGTTTCTCGAAGGCCGCATCAGTGAAGAGCAGCTCACCAAATATCGCCAGGAGGTTGGAGGTAAAGGGCTCTGCTCCTATCCGCATCCATGGCTGATGCCTGAGTTCTGGCAGTTCCCCACCGGATCGATGGGGATCGGCCCCATCAGCTCCATCTACCAGGCGCGCTTCATGCGCTACCTGCAGGATCGCGGGCTGAAACCGGCAGTCGATCGCCATGTCTGGGGGGTCTTCGGAGATGGCGAGATGGACGAGCCGGAGTCGATCGGCGCCTTGACGCTGGCCACGCGCGAGAAGCTCGACAATCTAACGTTCATCATCAACTGCAACCTGCAGCGTCTGGATGGTCCCGTGCGCGGTAACGGGCAGATCATTCAGGAGTTGGAGTCGCTGTTCATTGGTGCCGGATGGAACGTCATCAAGGTGCTTTGGGGCTCGGAATGGGACGCGCTCTTCTCGCGCGACAAGAACAACGTGCTGCTGCGGCGCTTCGCCGAGACAGTGGATGGGGAGTACCAGACCCTTGGCTCGAAAGACGGCGACTACAACCGCATCAAATTTTTTGAACGTGATTTGCAGACTGCCAAGCTGACCAGCACCATGTCCGATGCGGAGATACATGCGCTCAAACGAGGTGGCCATGACTTCCGCAAGCTGTATGCGGCATTTGCTGCGGCGAAAGCGCATAAAGGCCGGCCGACAGTCCTTCTGGTCAAGACCAAGAAGGGCTATGGCATGGGCAGCGCCGGGGAATCGCGCATGACCTCGCACCAGGCCAAGAAGCTGGACGTAGACGCGCTGCTGGCCTACCGAAACCGCTTCTCGCTGCCGCTGCGCGATGAGGAAGTAGCCGCGCTAAGCTTCTGCAAGCCCTCTTCAGACAGTGCCGAGATGACCTACCTGCGGACTCGTCGCGAGGCCCTGGGCGGATACATGCCGCGCCGCGAACGAAATGCGCCGGAGCCGCTTGCCGTGCCGCCCATCGGGAGCTATGCGCAGTTCGCGCTCGAGTCGGACGGTAAAGAGATGTCAACCACCACGGCCGCTGTCCGCATGCTGGGCGGGCTGCTCAAGGATAAGCATCTTGGTCCCCGCATCGTGCCCATTGTCGCGGATGAGGCCAGAACCTTCGGCATGGCAAATCTCTTTCGGCAGGTCGGTATCTACTCCTCAACCGGTCAGCTGTACGAGCCGGAGGATGCAGGCTCCATGCTTTATTACCGTGAGGAGCGCAACGGCCAGTTGCTCGAAGAGGGCATTACGGAAGCGGGGGCAATATCGTCCTGGGTTGCTGCTGCAACCTCGTATAGCGTCCATCGCCTGCCGATGCTTCCGCTGTATATCTACTACTCGATGTTTGGATTTCAACGGGTTGGAGATCTGATTTGGGCAGCTGCGGACCAGAGGGCGCGCGGCTTTCTCATTGGCGCCACCGCCGGACGGACGACGCTCGGAGGCGAAGGCCTGCAGCACCAGGATGGTTCAAGCCACATCGTCGCTGCCACCGTTCCCAACTGCCGCGCCTACGATCCCGCATTCGCCTGTGAACTGGCGATCATCATGGACGCTGGAGCGCGCCGCATGTTGGAGCAGGAATGCGACGAGTTCTACTACATCACGGCGATGAACGAAAACTACGCTCAGCCTTCGCTGTTGGCCGGTTCTGAGGCCGACATCATGAAGGGTCTTTATCGTTACGCCGTGCGTTATGGGAAAGTCCCCGACCGAACCGTTCGTCTGATCGGTTCCGGCGCTATCCTTCGCGAGGTAATTGCGGCGGCTGACCTGCTCGAGCAAGAGTTCGGCATAGGCAGCGAGATCTTCAGCGCTACCAGCTTCAGCGAACTTGCGAAGGACGCGGCGGGGGTAGAGCGTGCGCGACGGCTCGGGGCGGAGTTCGGCGAGCGGCAAAGCCATGTCGAGCAATTGCTTTCGGGCACCGCTCCCATCATCGCGGCAACGGATTACGTTCGAGCCTACCCGCAGTTGATCGCGCCGTTCGTGACCGCGAGGTTTGTTGCTTTGGGGACGGATGGCTTTGGCCGCAGCGATAGTCGTGCGGCACTGCGCAGCTTTTTTGAGGTTGATCGCTTCCATATTGTCCTGGCCGCGCTTGAGGCTCTCGTCCGCGAAGAGAAGGTTGAACGCACATCCTTACTCACCGCCATCGAACGCTTTGGCGTCAAAACCGGAGCTCCGGCTCCTTGGAAAGTATAGGCGCATATGCCATCACCTGCCGCAGTCAGCCTGGTTGAAGTGTTCGTCCCCGACATGGGGGACGTCAAGGATGTGCCCATCATCGAGGTCCTGGCGCGGGTAGGCGAACTAGTGGCGATCGATGAGACGCTGGTCGTCATCGAAACGGAAAAGGCGACCATGGAGGTGCCTGCCACCGCTACCGGTATCGTCCGCGAGATCAAGGTGAAAGTCGGAGACAAGATCAGCTGTGGAAGCCTACTGGTGATCCTCGAGCCGCTGGATTTTGAGCTTCTTGAGCCGGAACAAGTCGAGGTTCCCGGACCAACGCCGACTGCGTCCGAGACATACGTTCCGCCGCCAGCCGGTGTCACAACACCGACAACGTTGCCTGCACCTGGGGCGCCTGCTACCGAGCCGGCACGGATCGAATCGGCACAAAGATCGGACGCGATCATGCCCCACGCATCGCCTTCGGTGCGTCGCTTCGCTCGCGAATATGGTCTGGATTTGAACCAGATCAGCGCTTCCGGACCGAAAGGACGCATTCTGCATGGCGACCTGCAGGCCTTTATCAAAGCTGCGGTTGTCCGCCCGGAGGCTTCCGTTGTTGCCGGAGACGTGGGCTCCGGACTTAGCTTGCTGCCTTGGCCACAAGTGGATTTTGCGAAGTTCGGACCGATTGAGCGGGTCGAGCTATCTAAAATCAAGAAGGTGTCCGGTGCCAACCTGACGCGCAACGCCATCCTGATACCGCACGTCACGAACTTCGATGAAGCGGATGTCACCGATCTTGAAGCATTTCGGATGGCCGCCAACACTGAAAGCAGTGGCAAGGAGGCCAAGCTGACGATGCTTGCGTTCCTCATTAGGGCGAGCGTAACCGCTCTCCGGCAACATCCGACCTTCAACGCTTCACTGGATGGAGAACAGCTGGTTCTGAAGCGTTACTTCCACATCGGCTTTGCCGCCGATACTCCCAACGGACTGGTCGTTCCCGTCATTCGGGACGCCGATGCGAAAGGCCTGCGCGCGATCGCCGCGGAGTGCTCCGCGCTGGCCGAGCAGGCACGAGCCGGCAAGTTGAAGCCCGCCGATATGCAGGGCGCATGCTTTACCGTTTCATCGCTCGGCGGCATTGGCGGCACGGGCTTTACGCCCATTATCAATGCGCCTGAGGTTGCTATCCTGGGCGCCGCGCGTGCCGCCATGAAGCCACTGTGGGACGGTGCGCAGTTTCAGCCGCGATTGATCGTGCCGCTCAGCCTGTCGTGGGATCATCGGGTCATCGACGGAGCCGCGGCCGCCAGGTTCCTGGCCTCACTCACGCGCCTGTTGGCGGATTTCAGGCGGGTGATCCTGTGACTCAACCTGAAAACCTTCGTGCGGATCTCCTTGTCATCGGTGGAGGCCCGGGTGGGTATACCGCCGCCTTCCGCGCCGCCGACCTCGGCCGCTCCGTCGTACTCGTGGATCGCTGGGACCGTCTCGGCGGCGTCTGTTTGAATGTCGGCTGTATTCCATCGAAGGCGTTGCTGCACGCGGCCAAAGTCATTGAGGATGCGTCGGGCTTCGCGGCGCATGGCCTGGGCTTTGGTACGCCAACGGTCGATCTGGAGGCACTCCGCTCCTGGAAGGACTCCGTCGTGGCACGGCTCACCGGCGGCCTTGAGGATCTTGCCCGCAGGCGCAAGGTGACTGTAGTGCGTGGTTTCGGACGGTTTATGGGGCCGAACAGCGTTACGGTACAAGGCGTGATCGGCGAGCAGCAGATTTCGTTCGACCAGGCCATCATCGCGGCCGGGTCAGAGCCTATCCGCCTTCCCTTTGTACCGCACGACGACCCGCGCGTGCTTGATTCTACCGGTGCGCTTGCGCTCGGTAGGATTCCTGAGCGCCTGCTCATCATTGGCGGGGGTGTTATCGGGCTGGAGATGGCAACCATCTATAGCGCTTTGGGAAGTCGCGTCACGATCGTGGAATGGTTGGACCAGATAATACCCGGCGCGGATCGCGACCTGGTCGCGCCGTTGCAGAAGAGGATGGCGAATGGAGGCATCCGCTTTCTCCTGCAAACCAAGCTGACCCGTCTGGACTCGCAGGAAAACGCGCTGATTGCGCATTTTGAAGGGCCAGAAGGCAATCGTGAGGACGAGTTCGAGAACGTCCTGATCGCGGTGGGACGACGCCCAAACGGCCGGATGCTCAACCCTGAAGCCGCAGGCCTTGAGCTTGCGGCAGATGGCAGCATACCGGTCGACGGGCAGATGCGCACTTCGATTCCGCACATCTTTGCCATCGGAGACGTAGTGGGTCAGCCCATGCTCGCCCACAAAGCGACGCACGAAGCTAAGGTCGCTGCGGAAGCGGCGTGCGGTCACAAGGTTGCGATGGAGGCGCGCGTGATTCCGGCGGTCGCGTACACCGACCCTGAAGTAGCGTGGGTTGGGCTTACAGAGATGGAGGCCAAGCGGCTGGGAACGTCTGTGGACAAAGCTGTGTTTCCGTGGGGCGCATCCGGTCGCTCGCTCGCGTTGGGACGTGATGAAGGCTTTACCAAGCTGCTCTTCGATCCCGCAACGCGCAGGATTGTGGGTGCCGGCATTGTAGGCCCGGGCGCGGGAGAACTGATTGCCGAAGCTGGCCTGGCGATCGAGATGGGCGCGGACGAGAAAGATATCAGCTTAACTATCCATGCGCATCCCACGCTGTCTGAGACGCTCGGGCTGGCGGCAGAGATCTTTGCAGGCACCATCACGGACCTGCCCCAGGCAAAGACCAAACGCATGACTGTCACAGAAGTAGAACCAGCTTTGGAGATGGTATGACAACGGCTTTCGTCGCCGAACTACTCACCCTGAGCGGAATCAGCGCGGAGTTCGGCTATCTCGTCGATCATGGCCGCGCCGGGGAATGTGTGCAGCTCTTCGCTCTTGATGCCAAATTGATCTTTGCCGCGGGCTCGCCAAAGCCCGGGACGCTTGAGGGTGTAGAGGCCATCCGCGGCTTCCTCATCGCAAGGCAGGCGCAAACGCACGTGACTACCCGTCATCAGGCCACCAACTTCCGCATGCATTGGGATGGCGGTTCCGAAGCCACGCTCGATTCCTTGCTGACCGTCTTCCGCTCCGATGACGAGACACGGCCGCCGCTCGTCTCCGTCGTTGCCGACATCCACGAAGTCTTTATACAGAGCACCCCCCGCGACTGGCTCATACGCGAACGGCGGACCATACCCGTCTTCATTAGAAGTTCCTAAGTTTTCACCAAGCCTTGGCCCTTAGTCTAGTACACTTACAAGAGTATCTCGCGCATCTCCCCCTTAGAGAAACACTCTTGTAAGTAGGCACGATGTACCAAGCGATGCAGGACGAATTCGAGATTCGCAGGTTGAATGAAGACTGGGTCTTATGGCGGGATTCAGGAGACTGGGCACGGCTGCGTTCGGTCTGGCACGAAGACGGCGCAATGCAGGCGACGTGGTTCTACGGCACAGCGGATGAGTTCGTTGCTGCCAGCCGCGGCGCATGGGATCGCGGCGTCGAGGTCTTGCACGAACTGAATGGAACCTCCATCGATCTACGCCTTAACCGCGCCGTGGCTCAGACTAAGATGGAGATTCATCAGCGCGCGAACGTCGAAGGCGTTCTGTGCGATTGCGTCTGCATGGGCCGATTTTACGATTTGTTTGAGAATCGTCACGGCAAATGGGGCCTGGTGCTTCGCCAGCCCATCTATGAAAAAGACCGTCTTGACCCCGTCGACACTACTCAACGGTTAACGCTCGATCGCGATAAACTGGCCGCACTTCCGGCTGGCTATCGCCATCTCGCCTACATGCAACAGAAGATCGGCATGAACGTCAAGCTGGATCTACCCGGCACGAAGGGTCCTGCTGTCGAGGCGCTCTACGCTCAGGGTGCGGCATGGCTCGCGGAGGCAACCGAAAGTTGAGCAGCAAGCCGGGCGGCGAGCCTGGGGAACAGGCGGCCAGCGTTGCTGCGTGCTATTTTCTCGAGGTCCGCCGCGCTGAATCCTTGATACTGTTCCACCGCGTCGATCGCGGCACCGATCGTGAATTTAGGCATGAAGGGTATGTCGACACCCATCAAGAGCTGCGATGTTGGCACTAGGTCCAGCATCCCTTGCAACTGGACCGCGGTCGTCGCCGCGGTTAGGTCGTAGTAGAACGAGCCAAGCACCTCGCGGATCTCTTCCGCTGACACCGTAGCGCGATGGCTCGCGCCGAAGTGAACCTCCAGGTGCTGGAACCGTTCGATCAGGAACGGCATCGTCCCCCCCCCATGGGTGGAGATCATGTTCACCTTGGCGAAGCGCTTCTTCGCTCCGGAAAGAACCATGTTGGCCAACATGCGCGTCGTGTCGAACATGAACTCGAAGACGGAGTGGTTGAGTCCCAGGTCCATCTCGGATGCGGTGCTTAATGTCCACGGATGAATGAATAGCGTCGCCCTGCGCCGGTCCAACTCCTCGAACCAGGGATCGAACGCCGGCTCACCAAGATAAACATTGTTGATGCTCGTCGAGGTCGCAACGCCGTCCAGCTTCAATTCGTCCAATGCATATTTCATCTCGACCAGTGTGGCATCCGCAAGATGGCCAGGAATGGTAGCCAGCCCGCCAAAACGCGTGGGATGCTTCGCGATGATCTCAGCGATTGCCTCGTTGATCCTGCGCGCGACCGTTGAGGCTACACGCGCGTCTCCATGCTGCGCGGCATGCGGTATGGAGAGTACAGAAGCCGCAATGCCATTCTCATCCATCAACGCCAGGGCGCCTTCCACCGACCACGGTGGCAGCTTAGCAAGTGGCACAGATGAACCGAACGGAAGAATGGCATGAGAATGAACATCGATCAACTGGTACTGGCGCACGGTTCGAGTCTCCTAGGTTATGCTTTCCAGCGTGGAAGTAGTGCCCCGGCATTGCTGGAAGAAATTTGCTGGCGAAGCTCGGCGGGTATCTGCAGCCTTGCGAAAAGCTGACAGCTGTGAGCCACGGGGAAATAGCTGAAATCGGAGCCGAAGAGCAGATGCGTGGACGGAACGACCTTCCGCAGCAGCTCGAACGCCTCCGGCGCGAACGCCTGTGCGCAGTCAAAATAGAACTTCGCGAACTCGGCGTAAATGCCGTCAGGGAACATCTGCTTCAGCTTTTCGGGACCGACCGCACGCCAGTCGTCAAAGCCCGCAATGCGCCCCAGCAGCATCGGCATCACTCCGCCGCCGTGGCAGAAGATGAAACTCACATCGGGCAGCCTGCGCGTGGTCTGCGCGTTCCAAAGGCTCAGAATGGTCCTCGCGGTATTGGTTGGAAACTCCATCCACGCGGTCGCCAGCGGCGGCTGCTCGTACGTCAGGGTAGCGGGTGTGCAGCACGGCGCTTCTGCCGGATGCACGTAGACGACAGCGTTCCGCCGATTCAGCTCCTGGAAGATCGGCTCAAACTTCGGATCGCCCAGCCAGGCCGTTCCGTACTCCGTGGCGATGCCGACACCATCCGCCTTCAAAACATCCAAGGCATAGGCAATCTCGGCCAGCGAACCTTCCACATCGTTCATCGGAAGCGACGCGAACAAGCCGAACCGGCCGGGATGATCGAGGCACTGTTTCATGCTCCACTCGTTGGTCGCTCGCGCCTGCTTGCGCGCGGCCTGCGGATTCGTATCCATGATCGGACCGGCGTAAGCGATCGCGGCTGCGACCTTGTTGCGGTCCAGCTGGTCGAGCGACATCTGGATGGTCCAGGCGTCACCGTCTTTGTTCTTACCGGTCGGCTCGAAATGGTGATGAATGTCGATCACGCGCTCGGCGCCGGCAGCTGCGGCCAACCGCGGTAGTGCCGCCACTGCCGCGCAGGCAGCCGAACCGGCCAGGAACTGGCGGCGGTTTGCGGTCGTCGCGGTAAACCGAGGAAAGTTTGAACGGAACATTGCCGAGCCTGCCTTTCAAACACTACACCATGGACGAGAAAAGATGAACATGTTTTGCGTAAGGCAGGGTCCATGAGATGGGGTACGCTTGTCAAGTAGTCGGTCCTGCAGGTCATCGAGAGACCCTTCAACGCTAATTCAGAGGAAATACTTAGTTGCTCGGGTATTCCGCGCATCGTGCGAGTTGACAAAGTTCCGTAGACTGCGGCAAGGTACAACGCGCGAACGTGTTCATAAACGCAATGATCGAGAGGAAGATTTCCCATGAAGCTGGACAAGAAGATTGGAACGAACAGGCGCTTTCAGGCGACATTGCTTGGCCTTACCCTTGCCGCGACCGCATTTGCGCAGCGCACGATCGTGAGCAGCAGCCTGTTGCTGACCAATGTGACGATCGTCGACACGCAAACCGGGAAGCTGATGCCGAACATGAGCGTCGCGATCGATGGCGGCAAGATTACGAAGATAGGCGCGGCTTCAATGCTGGCCGCCAAGGGTAACGCGCATAGCGTGGATCTTAAAGGCAAATTCCTCGTACCGGGCTACTGGGAGATGCACGCACACCCGATCGATAGTCCCGATCGCGCCGACAACTTGATGCTGATGCTGGCCAACGGCATCACCGGCTTGCGCCAGATGTCGGGCTCCGATGCGTTGCTCGCAGACCGCAAGAACGGTACCCTGATGCCCGCCTCCGATGTCCCGGAACTCCTCGCGATGCCCGGCTCCATTTTGCTGCGCGGCAACGCCGCCACGGTGCCCATCGCCATAGCGGAGGTCGACAAGCAGAAGGCCGAAGGCGCCGACTTCATCAAGACCATCGACGTGACTCCGCCCATCTTCTTTGCTGCTCTGGACGAAGCGACCAAGGACGGTCTGCTCTATGACGGCCATCTCTCGCCTGGTGTCGACGCCGTCAAAGCCTCCGAGGCGGGGATGCGTGTGATTGAGCACCTAGGGCCCATGGAGATGATCCTGATTGGCTGCTCGACCGACGAGGCCGCCATACGCCAGGCGATGGCCGCGCGTGCCGCGAATGCTCCACCTGCCCCGGCTGCGACGTCGCTGAATAAGGCTGCTACTTCAGATCCAGTACTCATGCGGCAGATGGGCGATCCAACCTCGCTCGCCCGTACGCAGCACATCATCGACACGTACAGCGAGGACAAGTGCCGTAAGGTGGCGCAGGTTTTTGCGGCACACAATACGTGGCAGGTTCCCACCTTGATCCGTGAACGCACCAGCGAGTTCGGCGACGATCCGGTCTACCGCAACGGTCCCAACCTGCGCTATGTCGGCCCAGCCACGCGGCAGCTGTGGGAATCCGTGGCGCAACAGTTCTCGGCGAAGATGGGGCCCGCGGAACGCAACACCCTGAAGCAGCTCTATGCGCTGCAGCTGAAGACGGCCAAGCTTTTTGCCGACAGCGGTGCGCCGATGCTGGCGGGCTCGGATTTCGGCGGAATCTGGCTGGTCGCCGGCTTTTCGCTTCACCAGGAGTTCGATCAGCTGGCGGAAGCGGGCTTAACACCGCTGCAGGTGCTACAGATGACCACGCTCGATGGAGCCAAGCTGCTGGGGCGCGAAGCTCGCGCAGGCAGCGTGGACGAAGGCAAGGACGCGAACCTGGTGGTGCTGGACGCAAATCCGGTACAGAGCGTCCAGAATTTGCATAGGATCTTTGCGGTGGTTCGCAACGGCGAATTTTACTCTAAGGCCGCGCTTGACGGCTTAAAACAAAAGGTTCAAACGGATTTAGAGGGAGCTAAGGCTGCGGCGTTGCCGGCGGAAAAGGCAACGCCATAGCGAGATAAACCTCACTCCGGCAACCATCGGGCACCCACTCGTGCTACACGGGGCCGGCTTGCGTGGACTTGTAGGGGGGCATGGCGAAGGTAGCCAGAGCGGCCAGGAGACTGAGGACGATGAAGAGTTGCAGGCCCGGGTTGTAGCCGCCCATGCGGTCGAAGCTCATACCGAGCAGTAACGGTCCGATGCCGATGCCCATGGCGAACAGGCCAAACGCGATGCCATAGAGGCGGCTGAAGGCTGCGTTGCCAAAGTAGCGGCGGATTAAAAAGGCAGTGAAGTCGACTTCGGCGCCGAGCACGGAACCGAGCAACAGCGCGGCGAAGGCGTCAGGCACTTTACCATGGGCATAAATCAGCAGGAGCAGCGAGGTAATGACGGCGCAGCAGACGAGGGCGAGCAGGCGCGCGGCGTTGAAGCGGTCGAGAAGCCAGCCGATACCGCCGCGGCCGGCTATAACTGCAATGCCGGCCAAGCCAGCGATGCGGGCTGCTTGCGCGGGGTTGTTGCCGCGATCGACCAGCATGGGAACAAGGCTCGCAAAGGCACCTCCGGCGGCAATGGCGATCAAGATGAGGGAAGCCGAGCTGACGAGAAAGGCGCGGGTGAGCAGGAGCGGAGCGATAGCGACGCGATCGCGGAGCCGGTTAGGCAGCGGAAGGCGGGCGTAGCGAGTAGCGATCCAAGCCGCGGGCACGGTGACAATGAGAGTGATAAGGCCTAAAGCTGCATAGGCGGAGCGCCAGCCGGAGTGTCCAACAAACCACTGCGCGAGCGACGGGAGTAGGGTTGCACCAAGTCCGATGCCCATGAGCGAAAGCCCGAGCGCGAGGCCCAGCCGGCGCTCAAAGCTGCGCACCAACACAGCCGCGTATCCGATGGGCGAGGCACCGCCGCCAAGCAGCGTAAAAAGCGCGTACAGCAGGTACAGATGCCAGAGATGAGGGGTGAGCAGCGAGAGCGCGGCGAAGGCAAAGGACATGCCGATGACGGACGGCAAGATGACGCGGCGCGGGCCGAAGCGATCAATCAGCCATCCCCACACCGGCCCGCTGACCGCCACCACGAACTGGCCCGTGATAAGTGCGGTCGCGATCTGGGTGCGGGTCCAGTGGAACTGCTCGGCGAGCGGACGCACGAAGACGCCGAAGACGTACACTAGCAAGGTGCCGACGGAGAGCAGGTAGCAGACGCCGCAGGCAAAGACGGTAAGCCAGTCGCGATCTGCCGGCGCTGATTTATCGAACACGGGGGCGGGAAGTTCTGTGATGAGCATGAAGTTCTCCTGCTGGAGTATGAACTTGTTCGCAAAAGAGTGAGCGAGTAGCGATACGCTTGTCAAGGCGATCGTATGTGTACTTATGTGGCTCAGATGGCGGGACTGAAGTCTCGCCTGTCAAGACGAAAAATATCTAAGGAAGGCTGAGGGCGGTGTTCCTTAGAGGTGTCAACGCGTCATCGTGAGGTGCGCGACGAATGGAGCACCCTTATGCATCAGTTACCTATGCATCAGCTACGCGGTGGCTACTCGCTGGGCTACGCGCTCCTTGAGTTGCATGAGAGCCTCGGCGTCGTAGTAGCGGCCATCGCGAATGACGGCATGGATGCCGTGCAGGTTCTGTACGCTGTCGATGGGGTTGGCTTTGAGCAGGACCAGATTGGCCTCCTTGCCGACTGCGACCGTCCCCATGGTGGCTTCGCGCTTGAGGAAGCGGGCTCCGTTCAGCGTGGTCATCTGCAACACCTTAAGCGGGCTCAAGCCGGCTGCGGCGAGCAGATCGAACTCCTGATGGAGCGAGATGCCGGGGATGACCCAGCCTCCGCCGTAGTCGGAGCCGGCAAGCATCTCGACGCCGTTGTCATCAAACATTTTGACGAGGCGGAGCGATAGATCGCTGAGCCGGAGCATGGTGTCTTTGGCCGTGGGGGTTAGTTTCTCCGCATATTGGCGGGCGACTTCGCTCCAAAGCTGACGGACGGCAACGGGTATGTAGCGGAGGTCGGGCGATTGGGTATAACGCGGCTCGTCCCCGAACTGCATGGTTTCTGTACGGATAAGCGTGGGACATTGCCACGTGTGATTCTGCGCGCAGGTGAGGGCAAGCTTCCGGGCTTTCTCCGGTTGGAAGGAACTGACCAGCCTGGCCGTCTTATCGGCGACTTTGGGATCCATCTTCATGCGGAAGAGGATCGGGTTGGCGATCATGATCTTGCCCGTCATGCCCTGGATATCTGCGGGCGTGAGCGGCGGTGGGGTGGGCGGTCTGAGGCGCAGGATAAGGCGGATGAGGAACTCGGCGCTCGAGCACTGGATGAGCTGAATCTCAGTGGGGCCGAGGTGCTCGACGAAGGTGAGGCCCGCCTTAAAGGCCGCGATCACGTCGACGCCTGGGGAGAGGTGGCCGCCGTAGGGAAGGTCGAGCCGGCGGGCTTCCGCGAGGGTGGCGAAGAAGGTCCTGGGCGAGACGAAGATGGTCTTGATGAAGTCGGCACCGAGTTCCTTTTGCCGTCGGACTTCGTTTACGCCCGCTTCGGGCGTCGGGCAATTGGCGAAAGTGAGCAGGCTGCCGGGCATAGCAAGGCAGGCGGGAGTGTCGGGGCCGAAGTTGAGTATGCCTTGGCGTCGTCGTTCAAGCAGTTCGGGGGCACCCGCCATCTGGCGAATGCCGGTGACGCCGTGGGCGAGCAGCATGGCGAGCGAGTCAGCAGGGTGCGGGTCCTGCATGCTGTGAACGTGCATGTCCAGGAAGCCGGGCACCAGGAACTTGCCGCGGGCGTCGATGACGTTGGCACCTGCGGGCACCGGTGCGCCGGACTGAATGCCTATGATTTTTCCGGCGGCGAGCGTGACAGTGGCGTTGGGGGCGAGCTTGCCGGTTTCGGTGTCTACGATGGTAATGTTGACGAGGACGAGGGTTTCGGGCTGTGTCGGCATGGAAGCGTTCCCCTGGATCGGATGAGGCGATCAAAAATGCGAACATGATCGCGGTTCGATGGTATGCCATCAGAGGGAATGCTGTAACACTCGGGTCTGCGCAAGGGGAAGGAGGGGACAAGTCGGCTTTGGTCCGGATCGGGCGAGTGGGCGTTGCACGACAGCTGACACGGTTATCTACTGGAAGAGCAAAGGTCAACAACGGAGGCTTTATGGAGCGTTTGCAGACGAACCGGATTGAGGATCGGGAGACCGTTCAGCAGAAAAGCGGAGCACGCGAGCTTGAACTACAGCAGACGCAGGTTGAAAACGCGCTGGTTCCAAAGGCCAACGTTCCTTGCAGCTGTCCCGGCTGCTTTCCGTTCGACTTCTAGCATTGGCAGAGTGGCAGGATTAGGGAGCAGACGTAGAGTCCTGCAAGGCTTCGAGGGTGAGGCATCGCTCTAGTCTTCGTTGGCGATTGCGTTTTTACTAATGGCGGCCAATGCCGAGGTGCCGGGACGGCCTGCAACAATGAGGCCCATGAACGCAAACAGTCTAAATGATACTGAAGCGGCCAGTGGCAAGTCCAAGCTGCACGGTAATGGAGCCTTCATTGATCAGCCAAGGACGCACCGTGAAGGTTCTGGCTCCATTAATGTGCATAGGGTCGCGAGCGGCAATCTGTTTCGCGTCTTCGAGAGATCGGGGCGCGGAGGACGACTGTGCCATCTCCTTCCCAGGTCTGTTCGTCGTCTGTCCAGTTGGGCCCGGCGGCGAACATTATGCCGTCGCGTTCGAGCTCTTCCTGGAAGGTGAGGTGGACAGCCAGGTTTTCCATGACGGGGCCGATGCCGTTTATTGGCCGTGTGGAGACGATGTACAGTTGACGGGCTAGGTAGCCCCGGCGCCGGGACTCCTCGGCGATATCAATGGCTGGAACAGACTTTCCGCTCATTCCCTTGCCTCACTAGCTGAATCCAGAACGCATTCACTATAGCGACGGCACACTGCGGGTGTCAAAGGACGGCGGGGCTTTCCGTTCGTCGATTTCCCGCGTCGCAAACGCATTCACAAAGAGGAGTGCCACCGTTCGTCCAAGGGCGAGGTGGCCTGGTGGAGCGTTTCAACCGGCTTTGCCTGCGGTCACCGTACCGTGCGGCTTGAACGCCGGCCTCACCGGTGCGAGTGCCTCCAGGCGTGAGTCCGCGCACTCCGTCGCCTCGCATTGTCGCCATGGGGCTATTGCCAAGGATGCTTTTGAACATGATCTGATGCCAACTCGCGGAGTATGTGAACTATGCCTGTCCGTGAGTGGAGCCGTCTGTGATTGGGCGGGGCCGTCAGCGGCTGACACCCGACTGTGCCGGCTTGACGATGAATGATCGATTCGCTTGAGTTGAACGAGGACTTCGCCGCGCAGTCGCTGTTCGTGTACCGCTACTTGGGGATCCCCAAGGAAAATGCGAACTTGTTTGGCGAAGCTACCGCACCAGGATTTCGATTTCGGCTTCCGGAGCGCGTTTGATGGTGACTCCGTTCATGCGGTGAGCTCACAGCAGAACACCCGTGGAGTCGCAGCTTGTGCATCGGCGGGGACAGGGACATCGCCTCTGCTTCTATGGAATCATGACGCGAGTTAGAATATGCAGTGAGGAAAGCCCGTTGACCACCATTGCTCTTGAGCCCGTCGTAAAAGTGAAGAAACCGGGAGTGCGCGAACGATCCAAGCGAGAGCGCCAGGACCGTATCATTATGGTCGCCCGGAACATGTTCGCGGAACTGGGGTATGATGCCACGACCCTGCGGCAGGTGGCGGAACGGTCCGGTTTGGCGCTTGGCACACTGTTCAACTACATCAGCGATAAGCGCGATCTGATCTACCTGGTGTTCAATCGGGAGGCGACTGTCTTGTGTGACTTGGCGCTTGCGGCGTCGCGTCCATGGCAGAGCTATAATGAGAAAATCCTGAGCATGGTGGAGCCTAACTACCGTTTTTTCGGTAGTGAACCTGTTCTGTCGCGCATCATGCTGAGCGAGGTGTCGCAGCATACGCCGGGCCTTCACCTTGTGGAGCATATCGCAATCCGCGACCGTTTCATCCGCGGGATGCAACAGGTGGTGGAGCAGGCGCAGGCGAGCGGTGAGATCCTCTCGACGGAGAGTTCGGAGTTGATTGCCCGGCACATCTTCTTCGCCTACTCCGCGGCGCTGCGGTGGTGGCTTTCGGCGTCAGATAATCCGGAGTGGCGCACCGGGATGCGCGAGTTCGCCAAGGTTCTGAAGATGCAGACGGAGGGTCTGCATCTGCGCCCGAGTCCTCAAATGTCCGCGAAAACCGTTAGCATCTCTGCCTTTAGCGGTAGAGCGAAGGAAGGGGTCCCGTAGGCTTTGGGATCGACCCATTGGTATGCAAGACGATGAAAGATGCCACTCGCCTTACGAAAAACTTGACATTAATACTACGCTTGCATCACTCTTTGTTCTGAACATGTTCGTTAATCCTATCGCGTGCAGTGAAGTACGGGGCATAACCGCCCGTCCGCGGCTGAGCCGGTCCGTGCAATGACCTGACGGTGGGAGAGCAGTCACGCTTATCGGTAATGTTGCCCTTGTAGCGGAATTGTAGACCCGCCTAACTTGTAAATAGAGACTTATTGAGAGCTCGTCAGCAGGAATTAGCCAGATGCCTGAATCGCAAGAGACCGAGGTATTGATTATTGGCGCGGGTCCAGTCGGACTGTCGCTTGCCATCGAGTTGGGAAAGCGCGGCGTGCGCTGCATTGTTATCGAGCAGAATGAGCGAGTGGGCAAAAATCCGCGGGCAAAGACGACAAACGTACGAACGAGAGAGCACCTCCGCCGGTGGGGAATTGCGGAGAATTTGCGGTTGGCTTCGAAGCTTCCACCGGATTATCCCTCGGACATTATTTTCGCCACCCGGTTGAATGGGCCGCAGCTAGCCAGGATTGAGAATGCGCTAAATTGCGATCCGGCAAAGAATGATCTTTACTCAGAACCTGCACAGTGGATTCCGCAATATGTGCTGGAAGAGGTGCTGCGTCAGCATGCGGCTTCGTTGCCGGGCGTGGAGATCCGGTTCGAAACCAGCTACGTTCGCGCCGCGCAGATTGGTCAAGAGGTACACACGACCGTACGAAGTGCGGCCGATGGAGAGGAAGTCAATATCCGCAGCACGTACCTGGTCGGCGCGGATGGCTCACGTAGCAACGTGCGCGAGACGATTGGGGCGACGATGCAGGGCCAACGTGGATTGGCACAGAACTATAACGTTCAGTTTCGCGCGCCGGGGTTGGCCAACATGCATCCGCATGGGCGCGCGATCCAGTATTGGATCATCAACGGAGATTCGCCGTCCCTGATGGGGCCGATGGAGGGTCTCGACCTCTGGTATTTTATCGCGACGCGGATCGAAGGCAATGCGGAGGATATCGATCCAAAAGCGCTGATCCGGCGCGCGGCAAACCTGGACTTCGAGATGGAGATTCTCGGGACGTCACCTTGGGTGGCGCATAGCCTGATCGCGGATAAATATTCCAAGGGCAGAATCTTCCTGGCTGGCGATGCGTGCCACCTGCATCCTCCGTTTGGCGGTTTCGGGATGAATATGGGGATCGCCGATGGCGTCGATCTGGGCTGGAAGCTGGCCGGTGTGTTGCGGGGCTGGGCGGGTGCGGCGCTGCTCGACAGCTATGAGCAGGAACGTAGACCGGTGCATCAGTCGGTGATCGAAGAGGCCTTTGCAAACTACAGTATGCTGGGCAATCATCTTTCGCTACCAGGGCTGGAGACACCGGGGCCAATGGGCGACGCTACGCGGCGCGAGGCGGGCGATGTGATCTTCGCTGCCAAACTGCGGGAGTTCAAAACACTTGGCGTCGTGCTGGGATACCGGTACAAAGATTCGCCAGTGATCGTGGATGACGGAACGGACCCACCGCTTGTGAATGGGATGGTGTATCGCCCGTCTGCCCACCCCGGATGTGTTGCTCCGCATCTTTGGCTGGAGGATGGTAGTTCGCTTTACGATCACTTTGGCCAGGGGTATACGCTGCTGGCAACGGATGGCCGGGAGGCCGGCGATCTGGCTCGGGTGCAGGGTACCGCCGACGCGTTAGGTCTTCCGCTGAAAGTGATCGCGCCAAGAGATGGACGGCTAGGACGCAGGTACATGGCTCACCTCGCGATTATCCGGCCGGATCAGCATGTGGCTTGGCGCGGGAACGAACTGCCCGAGGATGTTTCAGGTTTGCTCCGCCGCATCTCGGGAAACCTGCACGCTTGAAGATTGGATAACGTGTTGACAGCGGATCGCTTACAGCAGCGCTGTTCGCAAACATGTTCATCTTTGGCAAATGTGAGAGTAGAGTTTGGAACAAAGGATTACCCCTCGATATGGCCTACCTGGCTTCGTTTGATTCACGCCAATTGCGCACCGTGCTGGGCACGTTCACGACCGGCGTCACTATTGTGACGACGCGTGGGGTCGACGGTGTCGATTACGGAGTGACGGCTAATTCATTCAGCTCGGTCTCGCTTGATCCTCCGCTGGTTCTTTGGAGCCAGGCGCTTACATCGAAAAGCTTCCCGGCGTTCCGCGATAGCGATCTTTTTGCAGTAAATGTACTGGCCGATGATCAGATCGCGGTTTCGAATCGATTTGCTAAGTCTTCTGAGGACAAGTTCATTCAGCTTGACTTCACCCGCGGATTGGGTGACTTGCCGGTGCTGCAAGGCACCACAGCCCACTTTGAATGCGTGAAGTCGGCGCAGTATGAGGCCGGGGATCACATGATTTTCATCGGTCGGGTGGAGCGCGTGGGGCACTCCGGGCGCCGTCCGCTCGCGTATGCCCACGGACGCTATATGGTGCCGTACGCGCATGACCTTGGCCCGATCTCGCTCCAGGAGGCGACCGCACCGATGGCTGCTTGGGATGCCGTGGCAAAGGCTATGGATGCTTTGCCGACGATTTCGCAGGCAGTTGGAGGCCATACGGTCGGACTGGCCGTGTGGGGGAACCATGGTCCCACGATGGTTCGCTGGCAGCAGGGACCGAGGGCGATGCACGAGCACCTGCGGACGGGGCTAGTGATGAGCACTACCCGGACTGCAACGGGAATTGCCTTCGCAGCCTTCTTACCGATAGAAATTACCGATCCATTCGTAACTGAAGACCTGCGGTTATTTCGCGTTGCGGACCAGGACGAAGTGGAGCAGCGGCGCGCATTCGATGTCGCGGTCGCCGCGGCCCGGGAATCGGGTCTGGCGTGTGCGGTCGATATCCAGCCATCACACTTGATCCGCGTAGTGGCGAATGCCTTCAGCGCTCCCGTCTACGACGGAGCCGACCGTATGATTGGCGCGTTGTCGGTCGCGGCCGAAGCGTCGCTTCTTGTGCCCAACGTTGCAGGGCCCGTGCCTCAGGCTTTGTTGCTTGCGGCAAGAGAGCTTACGACTGAGTTTACGGGTTCAAAATAGGCGCATTGTCTAGAGTATGTTCGTATATTTGCAACGAGAACTGCAGCCGAGCTTTTCTAGAGGCTTCGCCTAAGTTCGGTGCCAAGTTCTGTCGTTCATGATCTTGATCGTTCGGCCGGAACCTCCTACCCATGGCTGAAGACCTCGTCAATACTGATTGCAACAGTCAGCGTAACTAGTTGATTTGATTGGGCCACAACTGCGGCGCAGACATCGTTCAGGTGGAACCGTCTTGCCTATTCGAGACGTGGTCCCAGCAGCGGAAGGCCTACTGGAGAACTCGTTTTTTCAAAAGCCTTGACAACTCTCCGCCGCATCCCGCAGTATTCATGCCGCGTCGCAATATTCACGTACATGTTCACCAATTTGGGCGGTCGGCAACTTGGGCGGTCGGATTGTTCACGGCGTGTCTCACTACCATAAGCAGTACTCTTCGAGGATCTCTTACGTTCATGTCAAATCTAGTCTGCCTTTCCACACACCGCCTCCTTTTCAGAGGATTGATGCTTCTGTTATTGCTGTGTGCCCCGCTGTGCGCATGGTCGCAGGGTACCTCCGCGACTGTGTCCGGTGTAGTCGCCGATGCGACCGGCGCCAAGGTGCCGTCGGCCATCGTTACGTTCACGGACGTAGGGACTGGCTCGGTCGCGAAGGCAACCACAAACAGTGAGGGGCTATATCGCATTAACGGTCTAGCGGCCGGCGTGTACAACGCCTCCGTGAGCATGCAAGGGTTCAAGACCGCCATCAAACAGGGGATCCAGCTTCACCTGGAAGACCAAGTGTCGCTCGATTACACGCTTGAGATTGGCGCTTCGACCGAGAGCGTGACGGTCACGTCTCAGTCAAGCGTTCTAGAAGCGGTCTCGCCTACCGTCAGCCAGGTCATTGAAGGTCGGCAGGTGGAGGACACGCCGCTCAACGGGCGCAATACCTTCAACCTGATCGCATTGACGCCGGGCGTGGTGGCGCAGGGCGGTACGCAGGGTGCGGCCAGCAATAATACCTCCGGTGGCGGTTTCACCAACGCGAACGCTTACGGCAACTACTCGATTGCCGGCGGACTTGCTGCCCAGTCCGGTACCTATCTCGATGGAGCTCCGCTGAACGCCGAGGAAGGCAACATTGTCGCCTTCGTCGTCACACAAGATGCGGTGCAGGAGTTCCGCGTGGAGTCGAGCGTGGTGAACCCGCAATATGGGTCTTTCGGCGGAGGCGTGGTTTCCTTCGGCACCAAGTCCGGCACCAACAAGCTGCACGGCACGTTCTACGAGTACTTCCGCAATACAATCTTCAACGCCAACAACTTTATCAACAATCTCAATGCCTTCCCGCGGCCAGAGTTCAACCAGAATCAGTTCGGAGCGACGGTTGGCGGAGCGATCAAGAAAGACAAGCTCTTTTTCTTTGCCGCTTACGAGGGCTACCGCCTGGCGCAGGGTGTCGTCAATGCGGGCCGTGTGCCGACACCGGCTGAGTTGAGTGGTGACTTTACCGCCGATCCAAAGATTGTCAATCCTGTCCCGACGCTAACCTCGGTCGCGGGTGGGTTGCCAGTCGCGGCCTACAGGCAGGTTCAGTGCGGGGGCGTGCTGAACAAGTTCTGCATTGGCGCGGCCGTGAATGCCGGCGATGCGGTGGCCGATCCCACCGCTATCTATCTGGGTAATACGCTGCATTATTTCCCCGCTCCAAATTCGTTCACAGGGAACCCGGCGATCAATTACACAGCCAACGGAAGGGCCTACGCGTTCACTAATCAGGAGACCTTCCGGATCGATGACACTCTGAATGCGAAGAACAAGCTGTTTGCGCGGTGGACGCGCCACGATCGTACCCAGGCGCCCACGCAATTCTTCAACAATCCGATCGGACCGCAATCGTATACCGGCGTCGGCGGTACGACGTCGCAGTATGTTCTCGGCAACACTACCACGCTGAGCCAGACTTCGGTGCTCGATGTGCGAGCCTCGTTCCTGCGCTACTTTAGCTATCTGCATCCAGCGAACATGAACGTGAATCAGGCTACGTTCGACAATGGTGACACGGCTGGCTTTTATGCACAGATTGCGCCGCAAATTCCGAAGTTCTTTCCCGATATCAACATCACCAACAACGCTCCATTTCCTGACACCGGATTGGACCAAACCGCCTTTCAACCACTGAATCTCTATACCGTTTCGGGTGTCTACTCTAAGCAGGCGGGCAAGCACTCGCTCAGCTTCGGCGGCGAGTTCCGCCAGGGAGAGGAATACTTCAACAACCAGCCCTTTTCCGCCGGCGGTTACGTCTTTGCGGGAACTCAGACCGCTTGCATTCCAGGAGGTTCGGGCTCCGCCACCTTCAACGACGCGGCGCATCCCATCTCTGCCAAAACCTGTCCGGGGGCTCCTGTTATCCCGGCTTCGGGCGCAACGCCGGTTGCAGACTTTGTTTCGGGCCAGTTTGCCGCTTCGCCCACCGGTTTCACAACCATCGGCACCCCCAGCGTGCTGACGCATTATGCCGGTGTGTTTGCCAATGATTCCTTTGCGCTCTCGCCGAAGTTCACCCTGACCCTCGGTGTGCGCTACGAGTTGCCGGGCAGCTTCTATGTGAAGAATGACAACAACGCGGTGTTGCTGCCCCAACTGGCCAACCCGCTGGTGCTGGTAAATTCTTCAGCCTACTCCGGCCGCGGCGACCTGCAGGGGCATCACACACTGTTTTCGCCACGGGTCGGGTTCTCGTATGCGCCTTATGAAGGTACGACGGTGCGCGCGGGCTATAGTCTTGCGTACCTCCCGCAGGACACGGCCTTCCCCGCCGAGCCGGCGTATTCCTCGCTGAACGGACCCGAGACCTACGTCAATCCGTCTTACCTGCTCTGCGCTCCGCTCGGCTTGACGAGCACGAGCACGACGACCGGCAACGTCTGCACGTCGCCTGGAACGGTAGCCGCGGCAAAGGTCATCCAGCCGCTCACGCGCGCAGCTTATGCGGCCAACCCGACCGTGTTCTACGGTCAGCCAATAGAGGGAAGGGAGCCTTTCGGAAAGTTTCCCGCGCTGAACCAGTGGAACTTCAATGTGCAACAGGCTTTCGGCCCGAGTACCGTCCTGCAGCTTGCCTACCTGGGCGCTCGGGGCACTCATCTACCGGTCGCCGGGACGTTCAACATTAATCAGCTGCCCGATCCGGCGGTCGTCGGCGCGGGGCCCGCGACGCAGGCGCAGCGTCCATATCCACTCTTTCAAAACGTCGTAGCCACGGCTCCTTTCATCGGGGACACCAACTACAACTCGGCGCAGGTTACAGTGACCAAGCGCTTCAAGAGCGGTGGAACTCTGCTAGGTAATTACAGCTGGTCGAAGTTCCTAGGAGATGCCGAATCGAGCAATCCGCAGGTGGAGAGCCACTTGCAAGGCGTGATCCAGGACTATAACAACCTGCGCGCGGAGCGGTCCTATCTTAGCTTCGATGTGCCGCAACGATTGGTGATCAGCTACATTGTTGACCTGCCGTTCGGCACTGGTAAGCACTTCCTGGGTAGTGCCCCGCCGGCGCTCAATGCTGTCGTCGGTGGCTGGAGCGCATCCGGGATCAACAGCTTCCAGAGCGGCTTTCCGCTCGCGATTCAAGCTTCTCCAACGCCGGTCTCTGCTGCTTACGGCGGCGGCACACCGCGCCCGAACGTAATTCCGGGTTGCCAGCAACGCAACCCGATCAGTTACGTGGCCGCGGCACAGCAGGGTAAGTCGATCATCAATTCCGCCTGCTTCGTCGCGCCGGCCCCCACCCGCGGGAGCTACGCCCTTTGCTAGGCTTTATGAAGGGAATCAGCCGCGTACCAGCGGTATCCTGCGGACGCAGGGAACCGATAACTGGGATTTCTCAGTAGGCAAGAGCACGCCGATACGCGAGGGGGTCAGCCTTGTGTTCCGGGCTGAGTCGTTCAATGTCTTCAACCGCGTGCAGTTTGGGGACCCGGGTCTTACCCTCGCAAGCAGTTCCTTCGGCGTGCTGACAACGCAGGCGAACTTGCCTCGCTCGTTCCAGTTCTCGCTCCGCGCTAATTATTAGCACACGTATTTTTGACGGCATGAGAATGGGATGGTCAACGCTCCCATGCCGAGGGTAATATGAACATGTTCGTAAAAAGGAGATAGTGCATGTCGACCGTAACAGCCCCCTTTGTTCGTGACCTTGCCCACCACCAGGCTCCCGCCAAGGGACCTGCGCTCTTGACGCCCCTAGTTCAGACCGGCGCTGTTGACGTGAGCGACCTCGCTGGACTGGACTCAACCAAGCTTCGCGAAACGCTGGTGGAACGCGCGAACGCGCTCCGGCCTCTGCTTGAAGCGAATGCATCCGAGACCGAAGTGAACCGGCGCGTCGTGGAAGAGAACATCTCTGCGATTCGTGAGGCAGGCTTGTTCAAGATCATGGTCCCGCGCCGCTTTGGTGGTCTGGAGACCGACATCCGCACGAAGATGGAGGTCTCTGCTGCTCTCGCTAGGGGTTGCGGTTCCACAGCATGGGCGACCACCCTGATGAATGTCTGCTCCTACTTCGCGGGCTTGTCCTCGGCTGAGTGTCAGAACGACATCTGGGGCGAGAATCCGGAGGCGCGTATCGCGGGCGTCTTCGCTCCGCTGGCTACGACCAAACGAGTCGATGGCGGCCTGATCGTCAATGGCAAATGGCCATGGTCGAGTGGCTGCCTGCATTCGAACTGGGCGATGATGGGGGTCCCCGTGGTGAATGAGGCGGGCGAGGCGATCGATCAGGGGATGGCGTTTATGCCCATGTCCGAATGCACGATTGAGGATACCTGGTACGTCGCCGGCATGAAAGGCTCGGGCAGCAACACGATAGTGGCCACGGATATCTTTGTGCCCGACCATCGCATCATGTCGGTCTCGGCCTGCATGCAAGGCACGCCGCCCACCCCTTTTAAGGATGAGGTGCTGTATCGCTGCGCCTTCATCCCGGTAGCCGCGCTGATCCTTGCCGGTCCAATGATGGGCCTGTGCAAGCGGGCACTGGAATTCGTGATCGAGAAGGCTCCGAAGCGGAGCATCTCCTACACGTTCTATAAGACGCAGGTGGAGTCGCCGAGTTTCCAGCTTTCAGTCGCCAAGGCGGCCATGCTGGTGGATACCGTCTGGCTGCACGCGCTGCGTGCCGCTGATGATATCTGGACGGCGGCCTCGGCGAATCGTTTCCCCCAGCTACACAGAGCGTGCTCGTGTCCGTATGGATACAGGCTACGCCGCTGCGACCGCACGCGAGGCGATGGATGTTCTGCTCTCGGCGCATGGCGCATCGTCGTTCGCCGAGGTTAGCCCTCTGCAGCGTATGTGGCGTGACCTTGAGACCTGCTCGCGTCATGCCGTAGTTTCACCGGAGATCTCCAGCGAGGTTTATGGGAAGGCTCTGCTCGGTATCGAAGGTGGCGTGACCGCCCTGGTGTAGGTCACCGGTACAGCATGGTAGCGAGGTAAATGGAGCATGGCATCTGACAAGGTGCCGTGCTCGCCCTTCTCAGGGGTCGATTTCGCCCTTTCGGAGCTAATGAGAGGCCGCGAAAGAGGAATTCGGGGTTCTCTGCCATCTTGACCCTGACAGCCGCACAGACTCTGGCTGGCTAGTCCGGGACTGTTCCGGCAGAGTTCGGCGCAGTTCTGAAAGCAGCTAGCCGGGAGCGATGGCAAGTGACTCAGCAAAGGGAGAAGGACAGACGGGTGGGGACACGGGACTTACAAGGAAGATGTCGGTAGCCAGCTCCAGCGATCACAGACCTCGCGTGGCTCGTGAAAAGCGGGAGAGGATGCGAAAGCGCCTCTTGTCAGCCGTAATGCTCTGCTATGCCGAACGGAAAGGCCACCAGACACCGAGTATTGATCTCGTTATTCGAGAGGCCGACGTGTCCAGGGCAACGTTCTATTTGCATTTTGCCTCCATGGAAGAGGCGTTCAAGGCTCTCAGCCAGCATCTTGCAGATGAGATCAAGTCGGTAGAGCACTTCTTCTTGCGCTCTGATCCGCTCGAGCGTATCGCCATCGGAATACAGATGTTTCTGCTTCACGGCGTTGCCGACCGCGTGTGGGCCAATTTCGTATTAAGAACGAACTATCTATCCGGAGACACATTCCTGATCCAAGCTATCGAAACGCACCTCATCGAAGCTAGAAAAGCAAACTTAGTGAGTTTCTCCGAGGTGAAGGCAGCGAGAAGTCTGTTGCTCGGATCTCAATCGGAGGCGATGCGCCTTCTCACCAAGGTCAACCACCAAAACCGTGCTTATCTTGAGGAACTCACGGTCATGATCCTGTGCGGTTTGCGAGCCGACCATGATCGCTCTAAGAAAGCAGTACACGAGACGACGATCTATATTCGTGGGTTTGCACCTGATTGTGTGCCTTGGTGGCGCGATCCCTGGATCTAGTGTGCTGAGTCACCATTTACCCGAAAACCATTCATTCTCGCGTGGCCGCAATCCAGGCGCAAGTACCTTCGGGCTGATAATCTTATGAACATGTTGATATTTATCAACTCATTATAGAAGAGAAGCAATGAAAATTATCTGTATTGAAGAACACGGCATCGACACCGCAATCGCAAAAGCTATTCGGCAGGTGCATTCCCCTGAGACCGCTTATTTCTCCGACTGGGGTAGCCGCGTCAAAGACAAGCCCGTGGACGATTTGCGTCCTCGATTGTTATCTAGCGAAGTTTGGTCGCAAACGGGCTTGGACATGGGTTCAGGTCGAATCGCCGCGATGGACGAGTATGGCGTCGACATGCAGATACTTTCGTATAGCAATCCGACGCAGTTCGCTCCCGCCGCCCAGGCCGTCGATTTAGCGCGCCAGGCGAACGACAGACTCGCGAATGCAGTACGCGATAACCCTACACGTTTTGGCGGATTCGCGACTCTGCCTTGGCAGGATCCATCGGCGGCGGCACAGGAACTTGAACGCGCGGTGAAAGAACTAGGCCTCTCCGGAACGCTCCTCGTGGGACGACCCAGTTCGACGTTTCTCGACGATGAGCGTTACGAACCCGTGTTGGCGAAGCTGGAACAACTTGAGGTTCCGATCTATATCCATCCTGGACTGCCTCTGCCCCAAGTGCGCGAACCTTATTATGGGGGCCTGGACAGTGAGGTCAGCGCGAGGTTGTCGATGTTTGGATGGGGCTGGCATCATGAGGCGGGGATACAAGTGATTCGCATGATGCTGTCCGGCAAGTTCGATAAATTTCCGAAGCTGCAGGTAATCAGCGGTCACTGGGGAGAGATGGTTCCGTTCTACTTGCAACGAATGGACGACACGATTCCTCAGGAGGCCTCCGGGCTTTGTCGCACGATCAGTGAGACCTACAAGGCGCATGTGTATGTGACGCCAAGTGGAATGCTGGATCTGCCACACTTTGAGTTTATCCACAAAGTTCTGGGGGCTGACCGGATCATCTACTCGGTTGATTATCCGTATCTGACTATGGGAGGGGCACGCGCTTTTCTTGAGAACCTTTCCGTAAGTCGAGAGTATAAAGAAAAGATTGCACATGGGAATGCGGAGAGACTGCTCCAGTTGCGATAGAACACTTGAGCTGTCAAACTCCGAATCGAGCGAGTTCGAGTTTGCTGAACAACCCGATATGCACATGGCCATCTACTCTCGCAGCGGCGGTCCACCAAGATGATGGAGTGCCCGGCTTGAAATGTGCCAGTGGATAAGAGAGACACTGGACAAGGAGAGTATATGGGACGAGGCAAGAAGTACCAGCCTGAGCAGGTGGTAAACCTGCTGCGGCAAATCGAAGTGGCCGTGGCGAACGGCAAGACGACGACTCTGGCTTGTAAGGAAGCCGGGATCGTGGAGCAGACCTACTTTCGCTGGCGCAAGGAGTACGGCGGGCTGCAGGTGGACCAGGCGAAGCGGCTGAAGGAGTTGGAGCAGGAGAACTCGGAGCTGAAGCGTCTGGTTGCGAATCTGAGCCTGGACAACCTTGTGTTGAAGGACTTCGCCTCGGGAAACTTCTAAGCCCTGAGCGACGGCGGATCGCAACAGCTCATGCACAGCAGACGCATGGGATGA
This sequence comes from uncultured Granulicella sp., assembly GCA_964282815.2. Classification (GTDB taxonomy): domain Bacteria; phylum Acidobacteriota; class Terriglobia; order Terriglobales; family Acidobacteriaceae; genus Edaphobacter. The sequence goes on along the minus strand of CBDIOH010000007.1, from coordinate 863,288 downwards.
CGGAGCGCAGGGCGTGCCGGTTGGCCAACCAGCCGCGCGGCACGCAGCGCTACCGTGCGATCCGGCGGGAAGACGAAGATGCACTCACACAGGCGATCATTCAGCTTGCCAGCCAGTACGGCCGTTATGGGTATCGCCGGATCACGGCGTTGCTGAAGCGGGCCGGCTGGCGAGGTAGGCAAGGATCGCGTGGAGCGTATCTGGCGTCGCGAGGGGCTAAAGGTTCCACAGAAGCAGAAGCCACGGGGCAGGTTGTGGCTCAACGATGGATCGTGCGTGCGGCTAAGACCGGAGCGGCGGAACCATGTATGGAGCTACGACTTCGTCAGCGCTCGGACGCATGATGGCCGCAGCGTACGGCTTCTCAACCTGATCGACGAGCACACGCGCGAGAGCCTGCTCGTGCGTGCAGAACGCCGCTGGTCCACCGCCAGGGTCATCTCTGCACTGGCTGATGTCATGGTGATGAAGGGAGTGCCGGAACATCTTCGATCGGACAACGGGCCGGAGTTCGTGGCAAAGGACCTACGCAAATGGCTGGCCAAGACAGGAGCAAAGACGCTGTACATCGAGCCCGGTTCGCCGTGGGAGAACGGCTACTGCGAGAGCTTCAACTCGAAGCTCAGAGATGAGTTCCTCAACGGTGAGATCTTCTACTCGATCAAAGAACTGCGGGTGCTGGCGGAACGCTGGCGCGTCCACTACAACACCGTCAGACCACACTCCTCGCTGGGCTACAGGCCACCGGCACCAGAGGCTTGGCTGACCAACAACATGGGGCATGGAGAAGTGGAAACCGCTACGCGCTTCCCACTTCTCCACACCCCCGACGGCGGCTACCTGAACTCAGAAATAGCTGCGTTACACTAACTCATCCAATGGCACAAAAGATCGGGCAGTCCAATGCCATCAGCAAGACCATTTCGGACCAGGTACAAAGCGGCCCGGGGTCTCTTGTCTAAAGCGGCGCATTCCGTTGTACTCCCCTTGTAAGCCAATCATGACTTAGGAGAGTTACGGTGATCAAGCAGCAAGCGATAGCTGAGGTGGAGAAGGAGTGGGCATCAGCAAGGTGGAGTGGTGTTGAGAGGCCTTACACAGCTGAGGATGTCTATAGAATCCGCGGTTCAGTCCGCGTCGAGCACAGTTTGGCGCGGCGGGGTGCCGAGAAGTTGTGGGAGCTTGTCAACGGACCAACACACATCGCCGCTCTCGGCGCACTCACCGGCAATCAGGCCGTTCAGATGGCGCAAGCCGGTCTGAAGGCTATCTATCTGAGCGGGTGGCAGGTCGCGGCGGATGCCAACACCAGCGCTCAGATGTATCCGGATCAAAGTCTCTATCCCGCCAACAGCGTGCCTCAGATTGTGAAAGGCATCAACAATGCTTTGATTAGAGCCGATCAGGTCGCGCACAGCGAAGGATCAGAGACGATCGACTGGATGCTGCCTATCGTGGCCGATGCAGAGGCAGGCTTTGGCGGCTCGCTCAACGCTTTCGAGCTGATGAAGTCGATGATTGAGGCGGGCGCGGCGGGAGTTCATTTCGAGGACCAGCTCTCCTCCGCCAAGAAGTGCGGGCATATGGGCGGCAAGGTGCTGGTGCCGACGCGCGAGGCCATCCAGAAGCTTGTTGCGGCCAGGCTCGCCGCGGATGTGCTCGGCGTTCCCACCTTGCTCATTGCGCGCACCGACGCCAATGGTGCGCAGCTCCTGACCAGCGACTGCGATCCAGCCGATGCGCCATTCACCACGGGCGAAAAAACTGTGGAAGGTTTCTGCCGCATCCGAGGCGGTATCGACATCGCCATCGCTCGGGGCTTGGCTTACGCACCCTTCTGTGATCTCATCTGGTGCGAGACGTCGGAGCCGAACTTCGACGAGGCGGAGCGGTTCGCCAAAGCGATCCACGCGGCTTATCCGGGCAAGCTGCTCGCCTACAACTGCTCTCCATCGTTCAATTGGAAAGCCAAGCTCAGCGACGGAGAGATTGCATCGTTTCAACGCCGTCTCGGCGAGATCGGATACAAATTCCAATTCGTTACGCTGGCCGGCTTTCACGCGCTCAATCTCTCCATGTTTGAGCTTGCCCGCGCCTATAGCGTCGACGGTATGTATGCGTACTCGAATCTCCAGCAAAGAGAGTTCGCCATTACCGATCAGGGGTACGGCGCAGTTCGTCATCAGCGCTTCGTCGGCACCGGCTACTTCGATCTCGTATCGACGACGATTTCCGGCGGCGAGACCAGCACCAACGCCATGGCCGGCTCAACCGAAGAGGAGCAGTTCGAAACTGAAGGTGCGGTTGCTCACTAGGGGCAGGAATCGTATGCTTTGTCCTGTTCCAACTTGCGCTCCGACGTTCATCGTTCGAGCGCGAGTCCTAACCCCGAAAGAGGAATGTCCCATGGCTACCACGATCGCGCCGCCCAGCCCCGAAGCAGCCCGCCTCGAGCTGCATGCCCAGAAAGTAATGTCACCGACCGCTATCAGCTTCCTCAAGGAGCTTGACAGGAAATTTGAAACCGAGCGCGTGAACCTGCTCAGTCGCCGCAAGGTCCGCCAGGCTGAGTTCGATCGCGGTATACTTCCGGATTTCCTGGAAGAAACACAGGAGATTCGACAGTCGGCCTGGAGCGTTGCGCCAATTCCTGAGGAGTTGAAGGATCGCCGCGTAGAGATCACCGGCCCCACAGATCGCAAGATGGTGATCAACGCGCTCAACTCCGGCGCCAAGGTCTTCATGGCCGACTTTGAAGATTCGACCGCCCCGACCTGGGCCAACTGCATTGAAGGTCAGCAAAACCTGTACGATGCAAATTGCCGCACGATTACCTACACCTCGCCCGAGGGCAAACGCTACCAGCTGAATGACAATCCCGCCGTCCTCTTCGTTCGGCCGCGTGGCCTGCACATGGTGGAACGTCACTGGAAAGGCGCCAATGGGCCGATCTCGGCTTCGTTCTTTGATTTCGGGGTCTACTTCATCAACAACTTTGAGGTGCTGCTGGATCGCGGCAGCGCTCCCAACTTCTACCTGCCGAAGCTGGAGAGTCACCACGAAGCACGGCTTTGGAATGAGATCTTCAACTTCGCCGAAGACTTCGCGATAATCCCACGCGGAACCATCCGCGCGACCGTGCTAATTGAAACCATCACCGCGGCCTTCGAGATGGAGGAGATGCTCTACGAGCTGCGTGAGCACTCCGTCGGCCTGAACTGCGGACGTTGGGATTACATCTTCAGCTTCATCAAGAAGTTCCATAATAATCCTGCGTTCGTTCTGCCGCAGCGCGGCGACGTTACCATGGAGCAGTCGTTTCTCGCCGCCTACGTGCGGCGTTTGATCGACATTTGCCATCGCCGCGGTGCGCACGCCATGGGCGGAATGGCCGCGCAGATCCCCATCCGCAACGATACCGATGCCAACGCCGCAGCGATGGAGCGCGTGCGCAAAGACAAGATTCGCGAAGCCAGTGCCGGCCATGATGGTACCTGGGTCGCGCATCCAGGATTGGTGCCGGTCGCCATGGAGGTCTTCAACGAATGGATGCCGCAGGAAAACCAAATTGCCAAGGCCTCAAGCCTGCTCACGTCCGTGAAAGCAGCAGAGCTGCTCGAGCTTCCGCAGGGCAAGATCACGGAAGAAGGCCTGGTCCGCAACATCGAGATCAGCCTGCTCTACCTTGAGTCGTGGCTGCGAGGCATCGGCTGCGTACCCATCTTCAACCTGATGGAGGATGCCGCGACCGCGGAGATCTCTCGCGCTCAGCTCTGGCAGTGGAATCGCTATGCTTCCAAGACCGAGGATGGACAACTGATCGACATGCCTCGCATTCGCCTGGTGCTGGATGAGATCCTACGCCGCAAGCGAGCTGAACTGGGCGAAGAGAACTATGCGCGCACTAAGTTTTCCCGCGCCGCCGAACTGCTGCTCACCTTCGTCCAGGGACCGTTCCGCGACTTCCTGACCACCGAGCTCTATAGCGAAATCTGAGCTGGCCGAACTAACGTCTGCGCATACGCTGCTCGCACCGTGTACGGCTCCGACCCTTTACCAGCGCTTCAGGAAGGAGACGATCGTAGGACCGAGGATGCCCGTGCAAAGACGTTGAGCCCAATAGCGACTCCGGCGAAGGATGCCGCGATGGGGTGCTGTGGGATGACCTGTGCGGCTCCTATGCCGCTGCCGCGCGGTACCGGCAGCGAGGCCCGGCCCTGTTGCATTAACTTGTTGGATCGCAGGTCATCTCGTCGCTGTTCCATCAAGCTGCGACGGAGAAGACATCGAACAGCTTGTTGACGAAACGCACCTCGTCCTTGACGTGCGGCTTACCAGCGAGGCAATGTCCTCGACGGATCATCCGCATGACTTCGAAGCCCTTAATGGTTGCCGACGCCGTCTTCATGGTCTGAAAGCCCCGTGTCGGTCGAATGACTTGCTTGAGTGCGCCATGGTCCGCTTCGATGATGTTGTTCAAGTATTTGCAGGTCCGATGCTTTGTGTCGGCAGACAGCTTGCCTTCCCGCTGCAGGCGACAGATCGCTTTCGGGTAGGAGCCAAGCTGGTCCGTCGTAATTGAGGATGGCGGCCAGTGGCGCATGGACTTCAACGCTTTTCCCAGGAACCGATGGGCCGCCCACGTGTTGCGCCGATCGGTCAGCATGAAGTCAATCAGCCGGCCGTGCTTATCAACGGCACGAAACAGGTACTTCCACTGGCCGCCGACTTTCACGTACGTCTCATCAACCCGCCAGGAGGCCGCACGATAACCCTGATACCAGCGGACACGCTTCTCCAGTTCAGGCGCATACCGATGCACCCAGCGCATGATCGTGGACGGGTCTACCTCAACGCCGCGCTCCTGCATCATCTCCGACAGATCGCGATAGGAGATCCCGTACTTGCAATACCAGCGAACACATACCAGGATGATCTCAACAGGAAAACGCCGGCGCTTGAACATGAGCCATCCTAACGTCTCTACGCCGCCCAAGCTCCTGGTTCCGAGATAATGCAACAGTGCCGTCTGACTCAGCTTGCATGGCTTCGTCAGGCACCCTTGAAGCCAAACTCGAAACATATGCTGGAGCACATCGACCGTCTCCGTGCGTGGCGTGCTCTCGACCTGCCTGCCGGCATAGAACGTCAAGTTCATCAGAATCGGCTTCTGAAGATCGCGCGCGAAGGTGGCCAGATGACCTCGGCCGACCTGATGCGATTCGAGCGCCAGAGGCGCTATGCGACTCTGGTCGCGCTGGCTGTCGAAGGAACGGCGACCATCACGGACGAAGTGATCGGCCTGCACGACAGGATCGTCGGCAAACTGTTCAACACCGCCAAGCACAAGCATCAGGAACAGTTCCAAGCAGACGGCAAAGCGATCAACGAGAAGCTCCGGCTTTATGGAAGAGTTGGGCAAGCGTTGCTGGCGGCCAGGCAGAATGGCAGTGATCCCTTCGCCGCAATCGAGACCATCGTCTCTTGGGAAGACTTCGCGGCAAGCATTACTGAAGCGCAGAAACTTGCGCAGCCCGAGGACTTCGACTTCCTGCACCGGATCGGCGAGGGGTACGCGACGCTGCGCCGGTACGCGCCGGAGCTTCTGGACGTACTCGGATTGCATGCGGCTCCAGCTGCAAAACCGGTTCTCGAAGCCATCGAATTGCTGCGCGAGGTGAACGCCGGCGGCATCCGCGAGCTGCCCGACGATGCTCCACTCGACTTCATCCGCGAACGCTGGGCCAGGCTCATCTTTACCGATGCCGGCATCGATCGCCGCTACTACGAGCTATGCGCCTTATCGGAGCTCAAGAACGCGCTTCGCTCGGGAGACATATGGGTCGAGGGCTCGCGGCAGTTCAAAAACTTCAACGAATACCTGATGCCTTCCGAGAGGTTCGCTGTGCTCAGAAGAGCCGGCGAACTCCCACTGGCCGTCGACACCGACTGCGAGCGCTATCTCAAGGAACGGGTCGACATCCTCAATGCTGAACTCCGAATAGTCGATCAACTGGCCGCCGCTAACGATCTGCCGGATGCGATTCTTACCGACTCGGGCTTGAAGATCACGCCGCTCGATGCTTCGGTACCGCAGTCGGCACAGAGCTTGATCGATCAGATAGCGGCCTCTCTGCCGCATGTCAAGATCACCGAACTGCTCCTCGAAGTGGACCGGTGGACCGGCTTTACGAAGCACTTCACGAACCTGAAGACTGGCGATGCCGCGAAGGACCGGACTCCCCTGATGACCACCATCCTCGCGGATGCGATCAATCTGGGGCTCACCAAAATGGCTGAATCCTGCCCCGGGTCAAGCTACGCCAAACTGTCCTGGCTGCAGGCCTGGCACATCCGCGATGAGACCTATGCTGCCGCCCTCGCCGAGCTTGTAAACGCTCAGTCCGGGCAAACCTTCGCGGAACACTGGGGCGACGGAACCACTTCGTCCTCGGATGGGCAGCGCTTCAGGGCTGGAGGCAAGGCCGAAAGCACCGGCCACATCAATCCCAAGTACGGCGCCGAACCGGGCAAACTCTTCTACACCCATATCTCGGACCAGTACGCGCCTTTTAGTTCCAAGGTCGTAAACGTCGGCGTACGCGACTCCACCTACGTCCTCGATGGGCTGCTTCACCATGAGTCCGACCTGCGGATCGAGGAGCATTACACTGACACCGCCGGCTTCACGGACCACGTCTTCGCCCTCATGCATCTGCTCGGCTTCCGCTTCGCTCCGCGCATCCGCGACCTGAGCGACACGAAGCTGTATCTGCTGAACGGCAAAACCAAGTATCGTTCGCTCGCGCCCATGATCGGTGGCACCATCAACCTCAAAGCAATTCGGATGCACTGGAACGAGATCCTTCGTCTCGCCACTTCCATCAAGCAGGGCACCGTGACCGCTTCGCTCATGCTCCGCAAGCTGGGCAGCTACCCTCGCCAGAACGGACTCGCGGTCGCCCTCCGCGAGTTGGGCCGCATCGAGCGAACCCTGTTCATCCTCTCCTGGCTGCAGAGCGTCGACCTCCGCCGACGCGTTCACGCGGGCCTTAACAAAGGCGAAGCTCGCAACGCCCTCGCCAGGGCCGTCTTCCTCTGCCGCCTCGGAGAGATCAGAGACCGCAGCTTCGAGCAGCAACGCTACAGAGCAAGCGGCCTCACCCTCGTCACGGCCGCAATCGCACTCTGGAACACCGTCTATATAGAGAGAGCAGTCCGAGCCTCAGAGCTCAAAGGCAAACCCGTCGATCCCGCGCTGCTCAAGTATCTCTCCCCACTCGGATGGGAACACATCAACCTCACCGGCGACTACCAATGGAACGGCAAGAAACCTGCAGCAGGGAGATTCAGGTCGCTGCACCTCCCAAACCTTCCTTAGCGTGCTCTATCGTCCGTTTCCTGACGGGACCCCAACTAGTCATAGAGTCTGAAAGCTCCTACCAATGGTTGATTACAGTGCCTGTGATAGTTGAGGCGTGTGGTCTTCTTGGTAGCAGACGGAGCGTGAGAGAAGTTTACGATTTGCTGGCCTGGGTGTTTGATCCAGGATCGGACATTGTAATAGTACCTGAGATGCATCAGCCACAGTCGTTGAAGCAGCTAGCACAATCTCATAGTGATTGGATGAAACGTTATACCGTAGATTACGTTGATGCTTCGCTAATGAATGTAGCTGATCGATTGACACGTAGTTATGACCTTAGGCCCTACGCCCCCGTGTTCACTTTTGACACCAAGGACTTCTACCGCTGCGCGACATTTGGTTATCTCTATAGCCTCTATGACATGAGAACGCCGGAGCTGATCGCGTTTTCGTGAGCTGTGTCGGATGGGCAGTAACGGAAAGCACCAGACGAACGAACGCCGAGGTCTCACGTAAGGTATGGCGTCCCTCTATGGAAGGGCTTAGTCACAGGTTGTGTTCCGTTTGCGCTGCCTCTACAAGCTTTCGTTCCTCAGGCATCAGACCAAACATGTTGTAAACAGCCTGGTTCAAGAGATCTACATGTGCATCAAGCCCTCGCCGCGCTGATCGCCGTGAATGCTCATCTTTGGCTTCTCCCACATGCTGTACCCCCTCTTCACTTCGCTAGTTGGGCAGGGGAGACCTTGCAGTCCGAGGTCCTAAGAATTGACAAGACGCACATGCGCCGAGCCAGTTGGTTCGTGGCCTGCAAGGTAGAGCTGGCCACGACCAGTGAAGTAAGCCAAGGACGCCGCTAGAAGTTAAGCCGAAGAGCAAGTTGAAGCTGCCGGGGATCGGCGACGGTTGTGATGGTGTTATAGCCTGTTCCACCAATCGTCGCGTTGGGAAGGTCGAAGTTCGGATGGTTGAGGATGTTGAAGAACTCCGCTCGGAACTGTAGGTTGAGGCGGTCCGGCAGGGTAAAGTTACGCGAGAGCGTAGAGTCGAGATCGAAGCTGCGCGGCCCCTTGACGGAGTTACGGCGTTCATTGCCGAACGTTCCAATTGTTTGTGCGGCGGTGGTATAGGCGGCCGCGTTGAACCAGGCTGTCGCCGTATGCGGACCCGCGTTGACATCGCCGATCACATTAGGACGATCATGAACGTTCAGGGTGTTCGACACGTTGGAACTGAAGTACACGGTGAAGGGACGCGCGCTGTTCTGGCTGTAGATGCCGGAAAGCTGCCACCCGCCGGCAAGCGCGGCGCCGATGCCGTGGTCCAGATAGGCTCGCCCCTTGCCGAAGGGAAGTGCGTAGACACTTGAGACGGTGAGACGGTGGCGGATGTCAAAATCGGAGCTGCCGTACTCACTTGAAAGATCGAGGGAGTTTTGCGGCTGAGCATTCGAAGCGTTCGAGCCGTTGAAGCCCGGGGTGTTGTCCAGCGAGTGGGAATAGCTATAGGAGACCAGCAGGCTGAGTCCATGCGAGAGACGTTTGTCCAGCTTGGCGAGCAACGAGCTGAAGTTGGAAACGCCCACGCTCTGATACCAGAGGATGTTGCCGAAGGTCGGGTACGGCCGCCGCGCATTGGCCAGCGCGGTGTTGGTACTTGCGTTGGGCGTGGCCTCGTTGATGTTGATCTGGTTAGGAAGGTGCGTACCCTTTGACCCAAAGTAGCTGACGTCGAGCAGCGTGTTGGGGGTGAGCTGACGCTGCAGGCCCAGGCCGAACTGCTGGATATAGGGATTCAGGAAGTGGTAGTCGATCCCATAGGGCGCACTAGACGCAGCGAGCGTAGTCGGGAACGGGTTGTTGAGCTGGAAGGCGGCCGTGCAGGGTGCGGTGGCGGACGTGCAGACGCCGCTGGCGACGCTGTTGTTGAACGTCTGCGGGTTGCGCATGGGCGCGTTGTAGAACAGGTTGCCGATACCGCTGAAGGAGGCCGGCGCGCTCGAGTAGAGCCCGTAACCGCCGCGCAGGATCGTCTTGGAGCCGGCGCCATAGGAGAAGCCGACGCGTGGCTGGAACTTGGTGAAGTCGTACTGAATCAGGTTGTCTCCCAAGCCGCCGAGACCCGCGCGCACGACGGACCCGGCGCCGCTGGGGATGAAGGTGGATTGCTGGTCCTGGAGCGCGGTGAAAGGCGTGTTCAGCTCCCAGCGCAGGCCCAGGTTGATGGTCAGGCTGGGTGTCGCCTTCCAGTCGTCCTGCACGTAGCCATCGAAGGCGGTTGTGCGGACGTAGATCTTGGGCGCGTAGGGATTGTTGGAGCTGGTGGTGGGCAGCCCCAGCAGCAAGTCGGCGAGCGCGTAGCCAGTGGTGGGTGCGCTGGCGCTGGCGGTGAAGGTGAAGGCACCGCGTCCGGTGAGCACGGAAAGGTCGTTCTGCTGGTTGCGCCGGATGTCGGCACCGAACTTGAGCGTGTGATGATGAAGGGTCCAGATGAGTTGGTCGACGCCCTGGAACTCGTTGTTGATGAAGTCCTGCGGATTGTTGCTTGGGCCGCCAAGCGTGGCGTAGCCGCTGATCGCGGTCTGCGGCAGGCCGAGGTTACCCGGGGTGTTGCCGAGGAAGACGTTTGGTATGCCGTACTGACCGATAAAGTTGATATTGGCGTCCTGCTGCTGCCGATTCTGGCGATAACGGGTGTAGCCGGCGCGCAGGCTGTTGACCACGTTGGGGGAAAAGACGTGGGTCTCGGAGATACCGCCGAGTTGGTAGCCGACGCCTGAATAGCATCCAAAGCCGGGAATGGTGCGCGGGCCGCAGAGAGAGTTGTAGGGCTCGAAACTGGGGTCGTCGAAGTAGTTGTACTCGGCGTAGAGCGAGTCCTTGGCGCTCAGCGTGTGATCGACGCGAAGGCCGTATTGATTGGAAGATTCCGTCCGCAGCGCGTTGAAGTTGTAATTGTTGGAAGGAGCGTTGTTGGTGCCGACGCTGGTATTGGTCGGTGCCGGATAGTAGGACGCCAGCGCCTGTCCGATGATGGCCGCGGGCGTCGTGTATTGTGCGAGCGTTTTGAGCTGGTTGTTGGCGATGGCGGCACCGGTAAACGGGTTCTTGAGCTGCACCTTGATTGCGCCGGTAAGCAGAGCGGAGAAGTCGCCCGACTGCATGGCCGCGGTCGGCACGCTGGACAGCACGGCAAGCTGCTGGTGTACGCGCAGGCCTTCGTAGTTAAAGAAGAAGAAGGTGCGATCGTGGATGATGGGACCGCCGAACGTGCCGCCAAATTGGTTGCGCTTGAAGCTAGGCTTGTAGCCCGGCTGGATCGTGTAGTTCTTGGCGTCGAAGAGCTGGTTGCGGAGATACTCGTAGGCCAGCCCGTGGAAGGCATTGGACCCGGATTTTCCGGTCACGAGCACCTGCCCGCCGGCATCGCGTCCGTACTCCGCGCTGTAAAGCCCGGTCAGCACCTTGAACTCTTCAATCGCGTCCACGGAAGGCCGGTAGCCCGGGATGTTCACCTGTTCATTGTTGTTATCGAAGCCGTCCAGAATGAAGTCGTTCGCACTTTCCGGCGCGCCCGCAACGTTGAAACCTCCGCGATAGCCCAGCGAGGAGTTGCTGGCCGGCGGCATCACCCCGGGGACCAGCAGCGCCAGCGAGTAGAACGTGCGGCTGTTCAGGGGGAGTTGCTCGATCTTCTGGCTGTCGACCACAGTGCCGTTCGAATGGGTCTCAGTGTCAAGCTGCGGAGCACCGGCGGTGACCGTGACAGTCTCGGTGACTTCGCCCACCGTGAGAGCAAAATTCAGGTCCAGGTGCTGATCGATGACGAGCGTAAGCCCCGTCCGCTGCGCGCTCTTATAGCCCGGAGAGGTCACCAGCACCTTGTAGTTGCCGACGGGCACAATCGGTAAGGAGTAGGTGCCGGAGGCGCTCGAGGTGGCGGTGTAGCGGATGCCTTTGTCGACGTCGGTGACGACGATCGTTGCATTCGGGACGACCTCGCCGGTGGGCAGCGCAACGGTACCGGAGATGGAAGCGGGCGAACCTTGCCCGTAGGCGGAAGGAGCGATCATGGTGGCGGCCAGCGCGAGCGGAAGAAATGGAAGGGAACGGCGAAGCTGAAGCATGAGCAGGATCTCCTTGGGAGCGGTCGTACACTGAGCGAGCGAGAGCTATGGAAATGGGCGCATAAAGGCCAACGCGCGCGGAGCGTACCCGTGGTGTCCGCTGATGATTTATCTACTGCTTGTCGAAGTACTCTTCGTACTCTTTGGAGTGACCCGCGGCGTCCTTGCCGATGCCGCGCCGAATGAGCTGCTTGCCATCGGCGGAGACCCACCACCAGGCACCGACGATGACGTCGCCATCCTTCATCTCGAGAATCTCAAGCTGGCCGGGCCCGGTGCGGCGCACCTGCACTTGGTTGAAGCGGGCGCTCTCGTTGAAGGGGTGCGGCTTGCCATCCATGGGCGCCTCAAAGTTCGCCACCATGCCGGGCTTGTCTTTTTGCGTATCGTTCAGGGAGTGGTACTTGAGCACGTTGCCATCGATCGTGACGTCGATGCTCAGGCTCATGTTCGGCGGAAACTTGCCATCACTCCAGCTCGATTTGCTATCGTTGATCTTCCACTTGCCATCCAGGGGATCGGAGGCGGCCAGGGCTGGCAGGCTTGCGACAAGGGCCAAAGTCATGACGAGAGCAGATCGTGCTTTCACAGGCTTCTCCTGATGAACCAATTGCGTACGTGGTTGAGGTCGAAGGTCATGCCGTCTGACCGAGCCTGGGAGGAAGCACTCTGATCCCCGCAGCGAGTGACCTTCGCGACTTGCAGAATTGAATCTTGGTGTTTTCACAGTATAGACACAAAAGTTTTCTGCACGCGAGAATCTTGCTCTTAGCAAGGCCGGCGCAAGGTCAACTGCAGCAGGTCTGGCCGAGCGTAATGGCCGGCCACATCCAGGTCGAACTTGCCCCGCGTGGTGTCTTCCAGGTCGAGATCGACACTCAGTAGCCCTTCACCGGCCAGCGGGCCCGCGAGCAGGGCTCCATCGGGCGCGGCAACCAGGCTGCTGCCGGGGATGATGCCGGCCGCGCCACGTAGCTCCTCAGGCCAGTCTTCTAGCACCAGGTGCTGGCAGGCGCTGAGCACAAAACATCGGCCCTCATAAGCGATGTGGTGCATGCTGCTGTGCCATATCTCACGCGTATCGACCGTCGGTGCGCACCATAGCTAGACGCCCTGGTCGTACAGGTGCTGGCGATAAAGCGGCATGTAATTTTCCCAGCAGATGGCGATTCCGACCCGGCCAAGACGCGTCTCGGCAACCTGCATGGTAGAGCCGTCACCCTGGCCCCACAGCAGGCGTTCGCTGCCGGTCGGCACCAGCTTGCGATGACGCAGCACCACGCCCTGCTCCGGCGTGACGAGCAGGGCGGTACAGTAGAGCGTCGCCCCGCCCCGCTCCACCACACCCGCCACGATGTGCAGGTTGAACTCAGTGGCCCACTGGCAAAGTTGCTCCGTCTCCTCTCCAGGCACGTCGATGGCGGAACGAAAGTAGCGCAGGAAAAGCTCCCGGCCGGCCTGGCTACGACTGCCGACCACGGCACCGAAGTCCATCCCTTTAGGGTACCCGCCGATCAAAGCCTCAGGCAGCACCAGCAGGTCTGCCGCGCCTGCGTGTGCCTGGCGGCAAGCCTGTTCGACGCGCCGCATGGTGGCCGGCGTATCGAACAGAACGGAGCCAAGCTGTGCAATCGCCGCTCGCATCAGTACGTCGTCTTCTCTTCCAGGTGCTGCTCGATGACCGGCCGCGTCATCCAGAAGGTGCGCAGCTTGCGTTGCCCCAGAAACGCTACCTGATCGGACCGATGCTTTGTGCCCGGCTGCGTGGAGTTTCCATAGGCCATCAACCCTTCGGCCTTCAGAGGGGTGGTGAATTCGACTATAGAGATCCACGTCTCGCCGCTCACGGCATCGCGCACGCCATCCTTGCCGAACTTGCCAAAGACCATGGACGGGAAGATGCCGATGCTCCCCGAGCCGCTCCCTGCCGGCACGCTCACGTCCCCCGCGCGATACTTCGTCACGTCTCCGTACGGACGTTCCAGCGAGCCGAACATCTTTTTCGTATCGACCGCGGCGGCGCTCAACATGGCAACCGCAGCGCTGGGATCCTTCAAGCCGCTGGGCGTATTTAACGGGTCCGCAAGCGTGAAGGGCCGGGCATAGTTGGCTTCGCTCATGAAGTTGGGCCCGAGGAATTTCGTGCACCACGCCTCGAACAACAACGCGCCCTTGCTCTCCGGATTGAAGACGTGGTCCCAGGCCTTCAGCACGGTGCTGGCTTCCTGCACGTTGCTGTCCGAGCTGCTCGCCGCGGCGGAGAGCAGCTCGGGCAGGATGCGGTCGGCAAGCAGCGAGTGGTTGCTGTACTTCAGCGCCACAAAGTCGTCATAGGCGAGCTTCGGCTTGCTGGTAAGGAAGTCGACCGATTGCTCGGAGCGCAAGGTGACTCCCGTAAGCGGTGCCATATAGGGCGGAAATGACTTGGGGTCGAGCGTCGCGGCACCACTCGCAATCCAGGGTGGATCGTTCGTGTTTTGCACAAAGCCGGCCGTGGGATCGATCACCTTGGGAAGATCTTCGTAGGGGTGAATCTTCGACCAGGTATACGTAGAGATGTCGCCCGGGACATCGCTCCGCCAGAACTTGAAGTCGCCGCTCGCGTGCTCCGGCACCATGCCATTGTAGATATAAAGAATGTGCCCCGCGCGATCGCCATAAATGATGTTAAAGGTCGGCACCTGAACCCGCTTGAGCGCACTTTGGAACTCGGCGAAGTTGTGCGCCTTGCCCATGTCCCAGTATTCCTGCAGCATGCCCGGCCGGTCGAGCCCCGCCACCTTCAGCGCGATTGTGTCGCCGTTGGGTTTGACGAACACCGGGCCTTGGATCGTCGTGCGGATCGTGACCGATTCGTCCGGCGCGTCCTTTACGTGCACGGTGCGCTGCTCCGTCTTGAACGGCAGCACCTTGCCATCGTAGAGGTAGCCGCCCTCGGCCAGCGTCAGCTTGTAGGACGTATCGCCGATCACCTGGTTGACCGTGTTGGTGAAGCCGATGTTGTCGTTGAAGCAGAAGCGGAGCACAGGCAGACCGACCTGCGTCGCGCCGTACATGTGGATGTCCGGCCCTTCCAGTTGTGCTTCATAGTAGGTGAGTGAGCTGGGAGCCCAGGGAAGGTGAGGGTTGGCAAGCAGCAGCGTGTGCCCGCTCGCTGACTTCGACGGTGCGATCGCCCACGCATTGGAGCCACCGGAGATGCCTCCTACGCCCGTGACCCGTGCCTGCGAGGCCACGTAGCTGTAGTTGGTAAGCCGCTCCGCATGCGCGATCACGTCGACGCCCGTGATCGGAAGCACGACCTTCACCGCCGGGTCGATCGCCTCCGGATGCTTCGCCGCATACTCGTTGATGCCGGCCGCGAACGCATCCATATCACTGCGGAAGGCGGGTGTTTGCGCCTTGTACCACTCCGCCCCGCGCTCGTAGACGCTGTTGGTGACGACCCACTTGTCGGAAGACAGAAAGTGCTGCCCCAGTATTCGGCTGCGCGCCCGCGTGATTCACCGTACAAATGCAGCAGAAGATTTCCGTGGCTCTGCGCCTGAGCATAACCGAATCCATAAAAGACAGCCGCTTCCGTCTTCCCGTAAATATGCGGCACGCCATATGTATCCCAGAGTATTTCGCCCTTTGGCTTTGCAGCCTGTGCTTGGCCAAGGACACAAGCGCATATCAAGACCGAAGCAATAGAAAGTGCCGACAGGTTAGCTATGGATCGATCCATTTGTTCGTCTCCACATAAAAGGAATTTCCATGAGGATACACTCCCCGCGACCAGATCCCGCTTCAGGCCGGTGCACAAGCCTTACTTCGTGTAAACCGGGGCGTAAAAGACTGCAGGCCCTAAGCACTTCCGACTCGGCTTAGAGGGGACGACCTTGTGCAGTGAGAGAACGGCTCACTTCCAACAAACCTGCCGTCAATCCATTAGGCTCCAGGATGATCGGCGATCATGGATTCGCTCTTCATCCGAAGCGTACGTACCAAGGGGAAGTTCAAGTGCCAACTAGAACGATCCACGCGGTACTTGGACCAAGTCTCTTCGCATGTGGATGAACCTCTGTTCACTGAGAGTGCCGCGCTGAGGTATAGCCCAACACCACGTAGCGCGAGAGGGCCGAATCGCGTTGCACAAGAGTCTGTTTAGCTATTGTGCTACAAGTCATGGTGAAGGCTAAAGAACCTAACACAACACAAAGCCCCGGCACCCTCCGAAGGGCCAGCTCGTCGGCTACGTGCGGGTGAGCACCTTCGACCAGAACGAGAATCGCCAGCTCGAAGCTGTGCGGATGACCGGGTGTTTCTGGATAAGGCTTTGGGTAAGGATGTGTGTAGTCACAAGAACAATGCGGGGGTCCTTCGCTACGCTCAGGATGACGACGAAAAGCTGGAAGCGATGATTACACCTGCAGGTAAATGGGTCTAGGGCTCTTCTTCAGCTTTCCCTCTAGTCAGAGAGGTTCGGAGAAATCCAGGGGCTAACCCCGGCAGGCACTGGTCTTTACCAGGGCTTCTCCCAAATCTCAATCACAGGGTAGCGGTTTACCGCACTCGGCTGATAGTTTGAACGCGTGATCCACCAGTCAAGCCGCGCCTGTGGGTCGGCCGCGAAGGCAGCATTCGCCTTGAGTTCCGCCTGAAATTGATCCATCAGCTCCGGATGCTCTTCCGCAACCTTGTTTGCGATTGGCACGGTGAGGTATGGCCGCGCGCCCACCCGTCCCATGGTCTGAAAGATGGAGCCCGCAAAGCCCCAGCGGATCAGTGCATCCGGCGCCGCAGGATGGAGCAGCGCCATGATCAGGCGCGCACGCTGCTGGTTCAGCGGAACCCAGTAGGCGCCGGCGGGCACCGCGATCCGTTCATGCACCGGATGCGGCATGTAGCTGGTCAACACGCCGCCCTCCGGCGCCGGGCCGTACTTCACATCGGTGAAGCGCCAAGTGTCAAACTCCTGATCGAGCGCCTTCGGAGATCGTTCCATCTGCACGCCATGCAGGCTGAGTTCGTCGGCAAGCTCCTTCCACTCCACCGGGATCAGAAAGCCAAGCGGCTCCTGCGCCTCGGCCGTTGTGTCCACCCCATCGTGTGTCACGCTGTTGAAGTCGTCCTTTTCCGCCGTATAGCTTGGGACCATCGTGCCCGTGATCGCACTGAGAAACGGCACTGATTTGAGCGAGTGATAGAGTAGCGCATGCGAGGCATCGCTTGTCTTGCCGGCCAGATAAATTCGGGGCGCGCTGCGGTCGCCCGCCATCGCGGCGTACTTTGCATCAGAGGCGCGCACGGCCGCGCGCAATCTTTGCGGATCCTCGGTCACGATGTCGATGGAGTGCACCATGATGTCATAGTTCGACCAGGCACGCGTCTTTGGATCCTTGAGGCTATGTGTCTCAACCAGCAAACACGGCCGGTTGAGCGCAGCCGCGTACAAATGCGAGTAACGCGGCGAGAAAACCTCCACGAAGAACTGGCGGCTGCCGTCCGGCATCGTCATCAGTGCGCCATATGGAGAGACCAAATGACCGCCGGCCTCCATGCGCTTGTTCAGCTCCGGGATAAAGCGATCGTTGACCCATCCCCGCGTGGGCTCGCCCATGTCGCCGTGATGGGCCATGTCCCAGGTGACGTCATACTGATAATCCGCGCCGTCCGTGACGTGGTTATCGAACATGAAGTCCGGCATCCAGCTGTGATAGAGCCTGAGCCAGGCCTGCATCTCCGGCGTGGCCGCGCGCACATAGTCACGGTTGAGATTGATAAGCTCCGCCTCCGGCCGTGTGCCGGTGACCTCCGGCCCGTTCTGGTTGGCGCGGTTAAAGGCGCTGCGTGACTCGTGGCCGTCGATGTTGAAAACCGGAATGATGATGAAGATGGCGCTTTTGAGCCAGGCCGCCTGGTGCGGACGTTTGGTGACGACCATATCGCGTGCCAGCATGAGCGCGGCGTCCTTGCCCTCGATCTCGCCCGAGTGGATGCCGCTCTGAATCAGGATCACGGCCTTGTTTGTCCTGGCCGCCGCCGCGGGTGTGAAGGCCTGGTCGGAGGAGACGATCAGCGCGTACATGGTGCGGCCCTGCGCGGTGGTGCCGAACGGCACCATCCTGACCTCAGGCGAGAACTGCTGCATGTGCCGCACGAGCTCGATCGCCTCGTCATAGCGTGCCGTCTGCCGCCACTGCGTCTTTTCGCCAGTGGTCAGCAGATCCGCAGGCACGTTGCTGCTGCTGGCCGCAAGGGAGGCCGCGATCTTTCCCGCAGGCGGCTCATACATGGAGTGCGGCTGCAAGGCAGCTTGTTGCGCAGAAGCACACATGGCCGCCGCAGCAAGTGAGGCGCATAAGACAGAGCGAAAGACGCGGGCCATAAGACTCCTATTATGCTTAGTGGGAGAGCTGTCCCGCGATGCTGTTCACGTAGGCGGCCTCGCCGGCGATTGCCTTCACGGCAATCTGCATCTGCGTCTCGGCCTCCGCGTAGTTGCCGCCCTCAATCGCCTCGCGAATACCCGGCAGCGTCTTTACGCCATAGCCCGTGTTGGCTCCCGGCGCGTAGAGCACGTTGCGATTCCACGGCCGGCGCGGCAGGCCATCGGCAAGAAACTTGCGCTCCGCCGTGGTCAGCTCCGCATTCACCGCCTTCAGCGTTGCAGGCGAGTCACTCAACCCGCTCCTGCGCGCCGCATTGAATGTGGTGGCAGCGGTCTTCAACTGCGCAATGGCAGCATCCAGCGCGGCGAAGTTCATCTCCGGCACACTTGGCAGAGCGCCCGGCAGCACGGTCGGCTGCTCAGGATCGGCAGCCAGCTTGTAGACGTTGAGCGCAAGATTCCGTTGCCTGGTCTCCGCTTCGCGCTGTGCCTGCTTGACCAGTGCCTTGAGCTCCGTCGAGTAGCCCGCAAGTGTGTCAGCCAGGTTGGTGAAGTCGTACGGCAGGACATCGGCATCGGCATCGGCAAACCGCATCACCAGCGTGCCCGCCGTATCGGCCAGCGCCTTGCCATAGAGCGACTGCTTATCGCCGAAGTGCTCAATGAACCACGGCGTGTCATAGGCCGAGTGATAGGTGCCTCCGCGATCCTCACCGCCGAAGCCGAGGTTGACGCTCGCGATGCCAAGATGATCGATAAAGGTCGCGAAGTCCGATCCGCTGCCGGCCGCGCCGATCGGGAGGATATCACTATCTGGCCCCATGGGGCGCGTGCCTGGCCGTGCCCCGCCACGGCTTAGCACCGCCGCCTGCTCGCGGTCCCAGACGCTGGCCTTCGTCTCCGGATCGGTTACATTATGAGCGACGTTATTCACCACCCGCTCCAGCACATGCGAGCCGGCCGCATTGAAGAAGCCGCGATTGCTCTCGTCGCTATTCACGTAGAGCGCCGCATGCTTGTCCAGCTCTTCCGCATGCGTCTCTGCCCACTCTGTTGAGCCCAGCAGGCCAGGCTCTTCGCCGTCCCATGCGGTATAGATCAAGGTGCGCTTCGGCCGCCAACCCTGCTTGGCCAGCTCGCCCAGCGCACGTGCCTCTTCCAGCAGGCCAGACTGACCGGAGATGGGATCATCCGCACCGTTGACCCAGCCGTCGTAGTGATTGCCGCGCACAATCCAGACATCCGGTTCGACAGACCCAACCATCTTCGCGACGACATCGAGCACCGGCTTCGTATCCCAGTTGAACGCCAGCTTCAGGTGCACGGTCGCGGGGCCAGGGCCAAAGTGATAGGTCATGGGCAGGCCGCCGCGCCACGCCGTCGGCACCACCGCTCCGCCAAGCGCAGCCAGCATTGGCTCTGCATCCCCGTAGCCGATCGGTAGCACGGGTATCTTCATGATGGTCTGTGCATCCTCGCGGGCCAGCCGCTTGGCCCCCGGCACGGAGCCCACGCCGGGCGTCAGCGGATCGCCCGGATAGAGCGTCGTATCGCCGACACTGCCGCGCTGCACCCCGGCCGGCGGACGCATGGGACCCTTGGGCAGCACGTCGTTCTGCACGTAGCCATCGTCCAGCGGGTCGGAGTAGATGATGCAGCCGACGGCACCGTGCTCATACGCCAGCTTCGGTTTGAGGCCGCGCCATCCGCCGCCGTAGCGCGTGATCACGATCGCACCTTTAACCGAGACGCCATTCCGCTCCAACTCCAGATAGTCGTCCGGCATGCCGTAGTTTGCGTAAACCAGCGGCCCGGTGACATCGCCATCGGCGGAGTAGATGTTGTAGCCGGGGAGTCCTTTTTCACGCGTGTAGGGATCTTCGGCCAGCGGCGGCTCCTCCAGCTTCGCCTTGAAGGGCTTCGGCCCCGTCATCTCCAGCAGCATCGTCTTCGGCGTGGGATAGAGCACGTCGAACTGTTCAATGTGCGCGTCCCAGCCCCAAGACTTGTAGCGCGCCATCATCCACTCCGCATTCTTTCGCTGCGCCTCAGAGCCGACGTTGTGAGGATGCGCGGCCAGAAAGCGCATGTTCTCATGCGCCAGCTTCGCCTCAGGAATGACGCGAAAGCGTGTCTCCCAGTCCAGCTCAGTTCTGGCATCAGCCGGCGTGTATCCCAGCAGAGCCGGCGTGGCAGCGGGCGCGGACTGCGCTTGGAGTGGAGCGAGGAAGGCGAAGCAGACAAGAGCATAGACAAGCGGTCGCATGAGTCTCCTGAAGGACACAGCATGATGCTTTGCAGTTGCGAGGCGATGTTAAGAACCACTATATGCGATCCTTCGGTGTTCGGGTCAAGCAGTGCAAGGGCCTCTGCATACAGCTCTCGCGTAAGAGGCCACGAGAGCAAGTCTCAGTAAGACACTTGCAACAATCATCCTTTGTGGATATATACTCGCAAAAACCCATTGCTTTTATCCTTCTGAGCGTCCTCAGTGCGCAGCAATACTGATCTGGACACTCTAAATTGCACCTCCTGTCACTTGGCGATACGTCTTTCAAGGCAGTAGAAGGCCGCACCGGCATGGACGCCGATCGTTCGCTCGCAGCGATCACGGCCGTGTCTCTGTACTCCGCGAAGCACGACGCAGAACACCGAAGGGGAAGCATGCACAACAGGTTCAACGCCTCACGCCTCCTGCCCGCCCTCATCTTCGCCATCACCGCTCCGTGCCTGATGGCGCAGACCTTTCGCGGCGGCATCGCCGGCTCCGTCAGTGACGGCTCCGGCGCGCTTGTGTCAAACGCCAAGCTGAGCCTCGTCGGCACGGACACCGGCTTCACCCGGCAGTCCGAGTCGACCAGCTCGGGAGACTACTCCTTTCAGGACCTGCCGCTGGGCAAGTACACGCTGACCGTTGAGGCTGCAGGCTTCGCGCCCACAAAGATCGCGGAGATCGTCGTCACCACCGGCCAGGTCTACTCACTTGCCGTCAAGATGCGTCCCGCCTCTGCCACGGAGGAGATTGAGGTCAATGCGGCGGCCGTATCGCTCGACACGGAATCCTCAACCAACAACTCCGTCGTCAACGACCGCGCAGTACAGAACATCCCGCTTAATGGCCGCGACTTTACCCAGCTCATCAAGATCGTGCCCGGGTACAACGGCGCCGGCTCACTGAACGGCACGCGCACCAACCAGAACAATTACCAGATTGACGGCGCTGACGATAACGACATTTGGCAGAACAGCACGGCGTCCAATCAGGGGGGCGTAGGCGGCATCGCCGGCGTCACCCTGCCGATTGACGCCATTGACCAGTTCAGCGTGGCCACGCAGGGCAATGCGGAGATCGGCCGCAACGGCGGCGGCCTCATCTCGCTTGCCATCAAGAGCGGCACCAACCAGATCCACGGCTCCGCGTACTACTTCAATCGTAATGAGTTCTTCGCGGCCAAGAGCCCGTTCCTGCTCGCCACCCAGCGCAAGCCCAAGCTGCGCAATCAGCAGTTTGGCGGCTCAATCGGCGGACCCATCGTCAAAAACAAGCTCTTTTATTTCGTGAACTATGAGGAGCAGAAATACCTGATCCAGAACTCCGGCACAGCGACCGAGCCGACCACGGCATACGTCCAGGCGGCCACGGCTCTGCTCACGGCGCACAACATACCAGTCAATCCGCTCTCGCTCAGCGTGCTCTCACTCTGGCCTGAGGGCAACCAGCCCGTTGGACCGGCCACGGCGGGCAACTTTCTTGATCCGACACCACAGACCGGCTACAGCTATAATTCCATCGGCAAGATCGACTACACGCTGACCCCACGGCAGACACTTTCAGCCCGAGCCTTCATCGGCACCGGCCGCCAGTTTGCCGCTGCCGGCACCAATGTTCACCAGTACTACCAGGAGGCGCCGGACATCACGCAGAACTTCACCGCGGTGCACAACTGGGCCATCACCGATCACGTTTCGAACCAGCTGCTGGCCGGCGTGGGTGTCTTCAACCAGACCTTCAACGATGAGGTTCACAGCGAGAACATTCCCGCACTCGGACTGAACACCGGTGTCACCAGCCCATCGCTTTATGGCGCTCCCTCCATCAGCATCACCGGCCTGGACATGATCGGCGTCACCCAGCCGCTGGGCCGCAAGGACTACACCGGCCACCTCACCGACACCGCAACCTACATCTTTGGCAAGCATCAGTTCCGCTTCGGTGGCGAGTTCCGCCGCAACTACATGGACCTGCAGTATCAGCGCAACACCCGCGGCACCTTCAACTTTACCGGCACCGCAAGCAGCAACGCATCCATCACGGCGGTCCTGCCTGCGGGCGCCACACCCTATGCCACCGCCGCGCAGGATCCTGCCACCTCAGACGTCAAGGCAATGGCAGACTACCTCGCCGGCTTCGTCGCCTCCTCCAGCTTCACGGAAGGCGTGCTTCGTCGCAGCATCTACCAGAAAGCTGTTGACGTCTTCGCGCAGGATCAGTTCCAGCTCCTGCCGACACTGGTCCTGAACTACGGAGTCCGGTATACCTACAACGGTCCCTTCACCTCAACCGGCACGCTCTCTGATTTTCGGCCCGGCACCCCCGGCGCGGACGCCTTTGGGCTTGTGCTTGGGGGCGGCAACGGACTTCCTGCCATCTATCAGCAGAACAAGACGAATGTTGCGCCGCGCTTTGGCTTTTCCTACCAGGCCGCACCAAAGGTTGAGGTCCGCGGCACCTATGGCGTTTACTTCGACGTGCCCAACTTCAACGGTTTCTTTGACAACCGCCCTGGTAATGGAGGCGCTGTCGGTGTGCAGGCCAATCCTACGGGCCCCACGCCTGTCGTCAACGTGAGCAGCACCTTTTATCGCTGGACCACAGGCGTCGATCCCTTCCTGGGCGCGGCTGGCCCGGCTGCGCAGGGCCTCGCGACCATCAGCCCCAACTTCCGCACGGCTTACGTGCAGAACTTCAATCTCAACACGCAATACCAGGTCAGTCGCAACACGATCCTGCAGCTGGACTACGTAGGCTCGCTAGGCCGCAGGCTCTTCGACCTCCGTGACATCAACTCCGCTCTACCCGGTACAACGAACACGACCGCTGCTGAGCTGACGCGCCGGCCGTTCTACGGCAACGCGGCCATCACCAACTCCAAGGTCATCGGCGCCATCAACCAGGTCGAAAGCGAAGGCACCTCCAACTACAGTTCCTTTCAGGCCTTGCTGCGCACCAGCAACTATCACGGCCTCACCGCGCAGGGCTCATACACCTACGGCCACGCGCTTGACGTCGTTTCGGGTACACGCGGCTTCGCTCCGCAAAACTCCAACAACCTGTCCGGCGAGTACGGCAGCGCAGACTACGACGTTCGCCACACCTTTAACGGCTACGTGGTGTATGAGGCGCCACAGATCGGCCATCACGCGACCGTGCTGACCCGCGGCTGGCAGGGCAACGCCTTCGTGACTGCGTTCACCGGCACGCCGTTCTCAGTGAAGCTGGGCAGCGTGGATCAGAGCGGCACGGGTGAGTTCCAGGATCGCGCCAACCAGATCGGCAGCTCCACGGCCGGGCTGAACCGCCAATTTTTCCAGCCGTCCACTGCCGGTGCGACGCCGTTTGTGCAGTGGATCAACGGCCTCGGCACTCCGGCGAGCGCCTCCACTGTGGCCACTGCCGCGGCGTTCGTCTTGCCGGCCCCCGGCACCTTCGGCACCACGGCCCGCAACGCCTTCCGCGGCCCGGGCTTCTTCACCACAGATGCCTCACTGGTTAAGAACACGCGCCTTCGCGAGGGCATCAACCTGCAGCTTCGCGCGGAGATGTTCAACATCTTCAACCACA
The DNA here is from genome assembly GCA_964282815.2 of uncultured Granulicella sp. Classification (GTDB taxonomy): domain Bacteria; phylum Acidobacteriota; class Terriglobia; order Terriglobales; family Acidobacteriaceae; genus Edaphobacter. The sequence continues at coordinate 839,581 of CBDIOH010000007.1, read as the reverse complement.
CCAACCTGGCAAACCCATCGACTGGTACGCTGAACTCCTCTACCTTCGGCCGCATCACCACCACCCGCAACAACGCCAGTGCCCCAGGGATTGGGCCGGGTGAACCGTTCAATGTTCAGTTTGCCGGCAAGATCCTCTTTTAGACGAGCGAAGCGGCTCGGAGTTCATACCGGTATGTCGTCTTGGCCTGAGCTGCGCCCTGAACGTAGGGGCGCAGGATCGGGCTCTGTTGCATTAACTCGAGTGGCGACAGTTTGGCTGGCTGCTGTTTCGATCAGGCTGCGACAGCGAAGACGTCGAACAGCTTGTTAATAAAGCGCACCTCGTCCTTGACGTGAGGCTTACCGGTGAGGCAATGTCCTCGCCGGATCATCCGCATGACTTCGAAGCCTTTGATGGTCGCGGACGCCGTTTTCATGGTCTGGAAGCCTCGCGTCGGTCGAATGACTTGCTTGAGTGCGCCATGGTCGGCTTCGATGATGTTGTTCAGATATTTGCAGGTCCGATGTTTTGTGTCGGCAGACAGTTTGCCTTCCCGCTGCAGGCGGCAGATCGCTTGAGGGTAGGAGCCGAGTTGGTCGGTAGTGATCGAGGACGGCGGCCAGTGGCGCATGATCTTCAACGCTTTTCCCAGGAATCTATGGGCAGAGCGGGTGTTGCGACGATCCGCCAACATGAAGTCGATCAAGCGGCCGTGCTTGTCGACGGCCCGGAACAAGTACTTCCACCGGCCACCCACCTTCACATAGGTCTCGTCCACGCGCCAGGAAGTGGCGCGGTAGCCTTGATACCAGCGCACCCGCTTCTCCAACTCAGGCGCATAGCGATGTACCCAGCGCATGATCGTGGACGGATCTACTTCTACGCCGCGCTCCTGCATCATCTCCACCAGATCCCGGTAGCTGATGCCGTACTTGCAGTACCAGCGGACACAAAGCAGGATGATCTCAACGCGAAAGCGCCGGCGCTTGAACATGCCCATCCTACCGCCCCACTTCCCCCTACTCGATGCTCTCGGCCCAGTTTAATGCAACAGAGCCGAACTGGGAAGCCCTCTGGGATAGTACAAGTCATGAACGACTCCATACACGATGTGATCCGGCAGAGTCTCGGCAACATCGTGTTCGAATAGCTCGCTGCCCACGTGCTGACTAGCTGCAAGCATGATCTTTTGCCAGGTAGAACGGACCAGATCGCCTGAGGGGCTCAGCGCCGACGAAAGATGCGGTAGCCGAGATTCTAGCCTTCTATCCTCAATGGTGCGCAGGACGAAGAGCTGAGCAAACAGAGTCTGCAAGCGCTGGTCCACGCCGACCGCATCTTTTGCATAACGCAATGCGTCATCGCGCCAAGCGTCAAGACGAGACACTAGCTCGTCGTCAACCGGCTGAAGAAAGCGAGTGGGTTCCACACGCTTTGATGCAATACGTTCGAGAGCGCCTGAGAGTATGCCACTGGGTGACAATGCAACTCTGAGGTCTTCTTGAGAGGCAAGCTCGGACCAGGATACTCGCGGCAAACGAAACCACTGATCTCCCGACACCCATTGAGTGTTGAAAATGGTGATGCCTTGGGCCTCAGACAACAGCCCCCAATCTGTTGCTGTCTGATAGCCATACAGTGCGGCACTTTCCAAAGGCTCATAGCCATTGCGCGCATCAACTGTTGCAAATATTGCGGCCGATTGACTCGCAATATGTCCTCTGGCGATGTTAAGCCGGGTACCACCTTGAGAGACAGTCCTGCTCTTAAGGTCTGATGCCCTCCAGCCGAGTCCTTCAGCTAAAACTTGACTTGAGGCATTGCCCTGAGCGTCCATTAGGGCTGAAAATAGAGCTTGTGTGGTCATAAGCAGGCTCTGGGATCGCATGACTGCGTCGTCAGAAGGTGTCAGGTCAGTGTAGTTCATCATCGCTTCAGACCCAACCCACTTCGCTTTCATATGACGTCTTGGTGAGGCCAGGTCTGTTGTTTACAAGTGGGAAGCAGTAGGCCGTTCTAAATCGATTTAGACGGGCGGCCCTAGCCATCGCCGCTCAACAGGCGAGACGCCTCCGTCTTGCCCTGGGGATTAGCGGCTGACTTCAAATATGAGCCTCGCTACGTGCCTTCAACCGATTTACGTTTGCTAAGACGTGACACGTCACGGATTCCAGCGAGATGAGTGACCAGTTGATTGACACCGACTTGAAATAGGTCCCGATCGCTGGCAGCTGCAGGAGGTTCTCCCATAGTTTCCTTATGCCATTGGAGTTGTTTGCACCACGAACTGATCTTAGGGTCTGAAAAGGTAGCCAGAATCTGATGAGCAAACTGGTTACGGATCTTCCCGGCAAGTCGCAAATCTGCGGTCACTTTCTTTCCGATAATCCCTAAGCAATAACAGATTGTCACTCGGCTTCCGTACGTGCCTAGTGGTCGTTCTGGCTTCAGCAGTTTCGCTACCTCAAGCGCATCTTCGATCATGAATTCGGTCAGGATCTCGCTAGCAGCGTGTCGAGAAAAGCTGGTCCTACTATTGCAATGGAACGATCATTTGCCTCGTCGTATTCAAAGAGCCGAGCAAACTCGAAGAGCATTTGCTGTCGCTCAAAGTGCCTCTCCGTCTCTTTGTCTGTCAGATATCGGGTGCTCGACTGGCTGGTATTTCGCATCGTCCAAGATACCTTTGTATTTAACATTTAGATGTGTGCCTGATCCACATAGCTATATGGCAGGCACCACTGGCAGCTCATCCCACCGGGTTGTCCACCGAGGCGACCGGTACTCAGTCCTGAGCTTCAAAGCGGCATCCTTCAGGCCAGCACAACGTGGCTGCCTTGTTGTCGATCAGGAAGTCGTGGAGGTCGAGCGGTGTTTCAAGGTAGTCCTCTGCGGGACTTGGAAAGCCTGCGGGGACGCTTCCATCGAAGTACGGCAGGACCAGGGGCCAGTTTGTGTCCATTCCACCAATTGCAAGCTCATCGCGGCCTCCTACGTCAGGTATACCAGGAAAGGCGAAGGCAAAGCGAAACATACTAAAACAGCTCGTCCAATCAACGACTTATTCGCATGAAACTATATCATCCTATCACTTTATAATTATAAACGTGTAAAATTTTAGAGCGGTAGAGCACCATCTTCAGCAGCAGCAACGGCGACTCGCAAGAGTTCCGGCCCGTTGTTTCGAACGTTGCCGACTTTGGGATTGGCTTCAAACATCTCCATTTCGTCGGAGTCGAGCGGTCGCAGCAGATCGACGGGCAGGCGTTCCGTCTCTTCCCTGTCCAGCCATCGGTCGTAGTCGCGAGGGTGGAGGATACAAGGCATTCGCGGATGGACCCGAGTCATGAGTTCGTTCGCTTCTGTAGTCACGATGGCGAAAGACTGGAGCCAGTGCCCTTCTTTGTCTTTCCAGGCGTCCCAGAGGCCCGCGAAGCCGATTGGATTTCCGTTTGCGAGTTCGAAGACGTAGGGCTTCTTTGGCGGCTGGCCAGCTTTTTCCCATTCGTAGAACGAGTTTGCGGGGATGATGCAGCGTCGTTTCTTGAACGGCTCTCGCCAGGTAGGAGCCTTGGTGATCGACTCGGCCCGCGCATTGATGGTGGACAGGCCTTTGATGTCGGAGAGTTCTTTGGTGAAGAAGGGCACCAGGCCCCAGCGAGCAAGCACCATCTCCCGTTCGCCCGATTCCCTGCTCTGTCGGATGATGGGCTGGTGTGTCGTCGGCGCGACGTTGTAGTCCGCAATCGGCATCGGCAACTCTGCAGGCTGCGGGTTTGCGTGGAAGTATTCCGCAATCTTCTGTTTGTCACTCCGACGAACGTAGCGTCCACACACCGTAAATCTCCTAGTTCGGCCTTGAAGGGGTCGAGAGTAGCCTAGCCTTACGTTCTGCTTCGTCTTGGCAGTAGTGCCGGTACTCCCTATAGCACTCCGAGCAGGAACCCACATGAAGGAGTACAGAATCGTTTGCAGATGGCCCGCTCTGTGCAAGGGCCTGCACTGCGTCGTCATCCGGACACCCTGCCCGATCAGGATTCGGGAAGGCCTCAAGAAAGAATTGTGTCAGCAGTTCGCGGTGCTCCATATCAGTCTCCTCCCAGCTTTGATTTTCGCAGAAGGTCATCTGGAAAGTTCAGGAGGGGTCGGGTAAGGGAACGGCATTGCTGCCGTTCCCTCCCCTAAGAACCGGACTTGATGTTTTCCCATCATCCGGCTCAAGCCGCGTGTAAGCCCCGCATGAGCGGAGCCGGACTACATTGCGCACCACTAGAGCATGCCCTGACTACCTGAGTTTCTTACGAGTCTCGAAGTAGCTGCGCCAGTGCGGGTCGAACGGGTTAGCGTCCGATTTCACCTTGACGTAGCGCCGGATAGCGATCTGGGTGGGGTCAACCAACCGGACCACATCCGAACGTTCAGAGCCAGCCGGCAAAGCGAAGCACCACTTACGCCGTCCAAGCCGATGCCAGTATCGATCTGCGATCCAGGTAGCGGACTTGTTCGGATGGCGGCGCTTCGCCCATCGCCAGAGCGAGTGCCAGAGGACCATCCCTACTTTCCGAAACGCCGAGCCAGCTTCGATATGGCGGTGATAGTACGCCCAGCCCCGAATGATCGGGTTGAGCAGCCGTATCAGGTACTCCTGTTTCACGGCTCGATTCGAACGAATCGCCTCGCGTACCTTCTCCAGAAAAGCGTGCTTGTTCTTTCCGGAGGGTGTAATCAGGAGCTTGCCGCCATACTTGCGCAGGTTCTGCCCAAGGAAGTCGAAGCCGTCTTCGCTATGCGTGATGCAAGTCTTCTCAGGTGAGAGCTGCAAGCCCCGGTCGAACATAAAGCGTTCGACCAGCGGCTTGACCTCATTCTCCAGAAGCTCCTTCGAGCATCCGGTGATGATGAAGTCATCGGCATAACGGACGAAGTTCACCTTCGGATTGAACAGCTTCCCACGGATCTTCCTTGGACGGAAGGTCTCCTTGAGCAGCCGCCCCAACCCATCCAGTGTCAGGTTCGCCAGAGTGGGCGAGATGATTCCGCCCTGTGGTGTGCCTGCCTCCGTCGGAAACAGCGTTCGATTTTCCATGTAGCCCGCCTTCAGCCACTTTTTCAGCACTTCCTTGTCCGTGGGGATGTGGTCGAGCATCCAGGTGTGGCTGATGTTGTCGAAGCAGCCACGGATGTCGCCCTCCAGCACCCACGTTGCGCTGTCCTTACGGCCCAGCACACAGAAGCAGTAATCGATGGCGTCGGCGGTCGAGCGTTCCGGTCGAAAGCCATAGGAGTTGAGATCGCCGGTGGTCTCCGCGACGGGAAGCAACGCCAGCAGGTAAAGTGCCTGCATGGCGCGGTCTTTCATCGTGGGGATACCGAGCGGCCTCAGCTTACCATTGGATTTCGGGATGAAGACACGCCGCAACGGTTGCGGCTGATAGCCACGCCGTCGCAACGTATCAATGGCCTCGTATCTGGACGCCGGGGTGCTCCAGATTGCTCCGTCCACTCCCGGCGTGTTCTTGCCCTTGTTGTGCGTCACCCGCTTTACGGCCAAAGCTCGGCCATGAAACGAGTGGGTCAGCAGCCATTGCAGGGCTTTCACCCTGCCGTGACGGCCTTCCTTTGTTGCCTTGACGATACGCGCCTGCAGTCTCCTGACTTCTGCTCACACCGAGACCAGTTGACCTGTTCCCATTGAGCTTTCGGGCCGGAGGCGGCACACATGGATTGCTCCACATTCATTTGCGATTTCCTCCCGCGAAGATTCTGTAAGTTCTTTCGTCATCCACGACCAACTGGAAGTCAGCCTGCTTTCGCAGCGGGGTGATGTCGCAACCCCTATCCGCTCCGTTACAGAGCGGCATTCGCTTTTTCCAGCATCCTTTACCCGCTGCCCCGGCAACGTGCCTTGCGGCAACGCCTGCCCCCGAAAGGGCGAAGCAACGGGCTTACCTTGTTCCGTTTGAATGACACGGGTGACTTAGTCCCTACCTCTACACCGGCAGCCTTTGTGTCCGTGTGCAACCAACCTTCCGGTGATGCATCCGGCTGCGTGCCTTTTGGCCAGAGCCTGTCAGCGCCTTTGGCTCTTTGGGGGTTACGGTGCCTTCGGTAGTTCACATGTGTTGGACATATCACCCAGCCTGACCCTCTAACCGCCATGACGCTGGCAGTAGAAGAGAATGCCTCACAGCGTTCTCCTCGTCGAATGACAGAGGTATGTTGTCTCGACAGCGTTCGACCCAGCCGTTACCAGCCACGCCGATGTCGATAGGCTACTGCGGACGGAACCGCAGGTTCAGCTCACTCCTTTCAGTGTTGAACAATCATTCAAACAGCATCAAGTCGCACGGAGGGCTCCCCCTGTCTGCAGCCAGGGCCGATAGAGCTGGCCCCGTCTTCCGCCACCCTCTCTACGGGGACACCCCGTAACGCCCTGTACGCTGTTCAAGACTTCCCGTAAGCGGGAAAGTCTCACGTAGCTGGCCGTCAAGAGCGCCTCCGTAACGCAGTGACTCGATCACCAATCGAGGACTTGCGCCTTGACGGTTAAGCAGTGATGCAAACGTCCAGTGGGGAGTAGCACCACCGCAGCAAGGGTGAGTGCCGGTACAGGCGTGACGAAGGCATCACAAAGCAAACCAGGAGGCATCGTGGAGCAATCATTTGAATATTTTGTCGGGATCGACTGGGGAACGCAGACTCACCGCGTTGCCGTGCTGGATGGTACCGGGCGACCGGTAGAGCAGTACAACGCAGACCACAACGGCGAGGGCCTCGTGACCCTGGTCAACAAACTTAAACAACGAACCGCGTGTGAGCCAGCTTTGGTCGCTATCGGCATCGAGGTCGCCTGGGGCGCCCTCGTGGAAACCCTGGTCGAAGCTGGCTTTGCCGTGTTCTCGATCAATCCCAAACAGGTAGATCGTTTTCGCGACCGCTTTACCGTGGCCGGAGCGAAGGACGATGCTCGTGATGCCTTGGTACTTGCGAGCTCGCTCTTTACAGACAGGCAGAGCTACAGGAAGGTGAAGATCGACTCGCCCGAGTTGATCAGACTCAGAGAGCTTTCCCGGTTCCAGAATGAACTGAAGGTTGAACTAAGGCGCGTTACCAACCGTTTATGGCAGCAACTTCACCAGTACTATCCACAGATGCTTGCAATCAGTCCGGCTGCGGATGATCGGCTCATGTGGGATCTGCTAGAGGCGGCACCTACGCCTGCCGCAGGGGCGAAGATCACTTCCCTTCGCATTCTGCGCATCCTCAAGGCGAACCGGATACGGAAGGTTTCGGTTGACGAGGTACAAGCGGCTTTGAGGACTGCGCCACTGGTCTTGGCTCCGGGCGCAGCCGAGGCAGCCTGTGAGCATGTTCAACTGCTGCTTCCCCAAGTGAGGCTACTGGAGGAGCAACTTCGGGAGGTGGGCAATCGCATCAAGTGCCTCTTTACCGTCATGATTGAGGCGAACGCCGCAACGAATCAGCCACCGTGCGATGCCAGCTTGGTCCTGTCCATCCCTGGCATCGGCCCTGCTGTCGCTGCAGCTCTTCTGGCGGAAGCCTCCAAGCCGATCCGGGAGCGGGATTATGAGGCATTGCGCTGTTACGCCGGCACGGCTCCGGTTACCAGGCAAAGCGGCAAGAGAAAAACCGTTGGCATGCGTCAGGCTTGCAGTCCGCGCTTGCGAAACGCGGTGTTCTACTGGGCGACAAGCAGTCTTTGCTGCGACAGCAGAAGCCGAAGGCAGTACGACGCTTTGCGGGCAGCAGGCCACCTTCATGCACGAGCGCTGCGCGGCTTGGCCGACAGATTGCTAGGCGTCCTCATCGCTTTGCTGAAAACCCTGAAGCACTTTGATCGAGCTAGACGAGACAGCCCCTTCGCTCGAAGCCCTCTGGTAGTCGCTTAAGCATAAGGCCAATGCATCGGCGATTTCGCAGTAACCTAGCACCACTGCTGCGAAAACCTTTTGGCTCCAATCCGCGAACGAGGAGGTTAGCTCTAGTCCCAGCCGAGCGAGCCTCCGGTCTGGTACTCAATCACGCGAGTCTCGAAGAAGTTCTTTTCTTTCTTTAGATCCATGGCTTCACTCATCCAGGGGAAGGGGTTCTCGGTTTCGGGGAAGACAGGGGCTAAGCCGATCTGGGCCGAGCGGCGGTTGGCGATGAAGTGCATGTACTGCTCGCAGAGGCCGGGGCCCAGGCCGAGGAAGCCGTTGGGCATCGTGTCGTGACCGTAGGCGGCTTCAAGCTCGGCTGCGGAGCGCAGCATCGCGGAGACTTCCTCCTGGAAGGCTGGGCTCCAGAGCGTGGGGTTCTCGGCCTTGATCTGGTTGATGACGTCGATGCCGAAGTTGAGGTGGATGCTCTCGTCGCGCAGGATGTACTGGTATTGCTCGGCGATCCCGACCATCTTGTTGCGGCGGCCAAGCGACAGGATCTGCGCGAAGCCGGTGTAGAACCACATGCCTTCAAAGACGACATAGAAGGCGATCAGATCGCGGAGGAAGGCGCAGTTGTTTTCTTCCGAGCCCGTGTGGAACGCGGGTGTCGTTTTGCTCATTATGTGGCTAACTTCTGTTCTAATTGTATGGCACACTTCTAGTTGTGAACGAGCTTTCCGCCATCCCTGCAGCCCTGCGCGAGAGTGCCCTCGCGCGCTTTGAGCTGCTGAGGCCTCACCTTGAAGGAACACGGTCCCTTCGAGCGGTGGCTTCCGAAGCCTCTATTCCCTACCGCACAGCTGTGAGGTGGGCTAGCAGCTACCGTAAGGTCGGGCTGACTGCTTTGGCACGCAAGAGTCGCACTGATCAGGGCTCCAGGAGACTCGCGTCGACACGGTTGATTGAAGCGATTGAAGGACTTGCGCTGGAGCGGCCGCCGCTTCCGATGAGTTCCATCCATCGGCAGGCCGGCGCGATTGCTGAGGCGCTTCATGAACGTACGCCAAGCTACGCGGTGGTTCGCCGGATCATTCGAAGCTTGCCAGCGGGCTTGCTCATGCTCGCTCATCGCGGCAACAAGGCCTATAGCGAAGAATTCGATCTTGTTCATCGCCGCGAGGCTTTGAGGCCGAACTCAATATGGCAGGTGGATCATGCACAGCTCGACATCAAGCTGCTTCGTGACGACGGGTCGGTCGCGAAGCCCTGGCTGACGATCGTCATCGACGATTACAGCCGAAGCGTGGCGGGCTACTTCTTGGGATTCGAACCGCCTTCTTCGCTGCGAACGACTCTCGCTCTGCGCCAGGCCATCTGGCGCAAGGGTGATCCTCACTGGGAGATCTGCGGCATTCCAGACATCCTCTATACCGACAACGGAACCGACTTCCGATCCAAGCATCTGGAGCAGGTTGCGGCGGACCTAAAGATCCGGCTCGTATTCTCCGCCCCAGGCCAGCCACAAGGTCGTGGTCGCATCGAGCGATTCTTTCGTACGGTGAACGACATGTTCCTGTGCGACCTGGAAGGCTACACATCGAGAGCTGGCCGTAAGCCGACCCTTACGCTCGACCTGCTCGAACAGCAGTTCCACACCTTCCTGCTGGAGGTCTACCATCGCCGCCCAAGCTCAGAAGGAAAGCTATCCCCAAAAGAACGATGGGAAGAGGGTAGCTTCTTGCCCCGCATGCCGGACAGCGTAGAACGGCTTGACCTGCTCTTAATCCACGAGGTTCGAACCCGCAAGGTTCGAACGGATGGGATTCACTTCCACAACTTTCGTTACTTGTCGCTCACGCTGGCAGCGTATGTGGGTGAAGAGGTTACGATCCGCTTCGATCCCCGTGACATGGGCGAGATCCGCGTCTTCTTCCGTGATCGCTTCCTCTGTCGAGCCATATCTGCCGATCTCGCTGGCCAGACAGTCCCCCTTCGCGAGATCGTAAACGCTCGGAAGCGGCGGCGCGAGCAGCTGCGGACCATCGTCAAGGATCGGCTGAAGACGGTCGACACGTTGCTTGAGTTCAAGAGAGGCCTGCAAAGAGAGGACGTTCATGGAAGCACGATCATCGCAGCGGAACCCAAGCGCTCCAAGCTCAAACGTTACATCAACGAGTAGTGAGCCATCTGTGTTCGTGGAGACTGTTGAGTATAAAAGGTTCGTGGAGTTCTGCGAGGCTTGCCGGCGAGATCGCTATATCGGCCTATGCTATGGACCACCGGGGGTGGGCAAGACGCTCTCGGCGATTCATCACAGCCGCGTCGAGAAGGTCATACCTCTTGACCGATGGACCGCGGACACTTCGGATTCCAAACCGATCAATACCATTCTCTTTACACCTGAAGTCATCAACACACCGTCCGGAATAGCTGGCGATATTCGGCGAGCACGCGAGCTCGTTCGCGGCATAGCCAGACGAGGAACCCGTTCCGAACAAAGGACAACGCTCGACGTCCTTCGCAACCGGGATGAAGCCTGGCGTGCTGCGCATCGCGACGACCCGGATTACCGGACCAACCAGCCTCTGCCCCTGAAGCCAACGTACTATGACACTCTGCACGAATACGAGGCCAGGATCGAGGCGATCCCTGATCCCACTTCCCTCATCGTTGTCGATGAAGCCGATCGCTTGACGATGAATGGCCTTGAGCAGCTCCGCTCCATATTCGATCAAAGCGGCTTGGGCATGGTGTTCATCGGCATGCCGGGTATCGAAAAGCGCGTCGCACGGTACCCGCAATTCTTCTCCCGAATCGGCTTCGTGCACGAGTACAGACCATTGAGTGACGCTGACGTACGGGTACTCCTGGAACAACGATGGGCACCGTTCGGACTTCATCTCCCCGAGTCGTCCTTCGACTCAGAGGTCATCGCGGCTGTCATCCGGCTCACCCGCGGCAACTTCCGTCTGCTCGTTCGCTTGCTGACTCAGATGGAACGGGTCAGGGCAATCAACGGCCTCGAGACCCTGTCGTTGGACGTGGTCGAAACGGCTCGAGAGAATCTAGTCATTGGGCAAGCCTGATCTTCCCGACCAGTGTAGGCCAATTAATTAGCACAAGAGTTCGCCACATAATTTGAAAAGCAACACCTACTCCGCGTTTATATGGATAATCCGTCAATGCAGAAATGCTCTATTTACGCATTTCTGGAATGCTGCCACCGTGAAGCTTCCGGAATGTCACTAAATAACGGCACGTCCTTTGCCGGAGGGCGTTTTCGCGGAGAAGTTTAGGGCGCGTTGCTCGTGGCCTTCGGGATGTTGTTCTCTCCAGAGGACTCGCAGAAACTCTGGCCAGTCGTCCTGCACGTAGAACGTTCGAGTAACCTTCGCGTGACAGGCCAAGCACAGGGTAAGCATCTTCGCTGGATCGCTGTTGCCCGACTCCCGGTGATGTACTGCCACGGACTGCTTTCCACGCTTGACCGTCAGACATCCAGGAACGCGGCATCGGTAGTCGTCCCGCTTCAGCACTTCCTCGCGATGTCCGCCGAAAATACTCCTCATCCTGGCGCTTGAGCGTGTAGCAAGTCGAACACAGACCCTTCGCGAGAACCTTCGCGTTCCCGCAGGGGCAATGCATCACGATCTGCCGGGGCTTCTTCATCTCAGAGGCTGAGTCCTGCTGCTCTGCTTGCTTTCTGCATTTACGCATTTTCGAATGTTCTCTCATTCCGGCAATGCGTAATCCACTTATCTTGTATGATTCAGCTTTCGCAACAACATGGCCTTCACGCTCCCCACTTCCGGCAAGTTGTCCGTCACCGACCTGATGACCAAGGGATACTTCCCTGATCGCGTCATACCTCCCGTGAACGCTTTGGGGCTCGGCGTTGCACTACCGGACATGATGAAGCACATTCAACCAATCATGGCGGATTTGATCGCGAAGAAGCCTAATAAATACCGCAGCAGAAGCGTCACTCACTCCGTACCTAAACGCAAACACCTCCGCAGATCCTTATCGATCCCAAATCCGCTTCACCAGTTCATGATCGCGACTCAGATCGCCCATGATTGGAAAGCTATCTACAAGTTCTGCCGGCAATCTCCCTTCTCCCTCAGCGTGCCGGTATTGGGAACGGACCGGGCAGTCAGCCCTCAGAATGACCTGAGCAGCCAGCCTCTATTCAGAGCACAGAGATCCGTCGGCGCGCGTTTCCTACTCAAAACAGACATAGCGCGCTTCTACCCTTCCATATATACCCACAGCATTCCCTGGGCATTGCACAACAAGGTGGCAGCCCGGTCCGACAAAAAGTACGTGCTGTATGGCAACCGGATTGATTTGTGGATGCGGGAGTCTCAGGATCGACAGACGGGTGGCATTCCCATTGGCCCCGACACGTCATTCGTTGTTGGCGAGCTCATCGGCACCGCCCTTGATATCGAGTTTCAGAAGAAACTTCCCAACGTAAAGGGCATACGGTCGATCGACGACTACTACCTGTACCTCGAAACGATCTCGCAGGCTGAAAATGCTCTGGCAGTACTGCACGGAGTCGCAAAGCAGTTCGAGCTGGAGATCAACGATCCAAAAACTGAGATCATCGCGTTGCCAGATACGTTTGAGCCGGCGTGGAAGAGCGATCTTCGGGGCCTCACGATACGCGATAGCGGAAAGCCCCAGGCAACAGACTTGCTGAGTCTGTTCGATCATGCTTACGAACATGCGAAAAACTTTCCCACCGATAACGTGCTGACGTACGCCGCAAAACAAGTACTGAGCGCGAAAATAACAGCTGATAACTGGGTGTTTTGCGAGTCGCTGCTCCTGAGAGCTGCTATCGCTGAACCGACGATGCTTTCCGTGGTGGGCGATGTCTATGAGCTCTATCCTCTCTTCCATACCGATTTGAGCGCGCTCACGAGAACGCTGGAAAGCATATGCTCGTACCACGCTCCTCTTCAACAGGGGAATGAAGTCTCCTGGGCCCTATGGCTTGCAAAGAAGATGGGGGTTTCGATCTCGAAGGACGTCGGGGATAAGATCGCGGCCGTGGACGACGACGTTGTTGCCCTCATCGCGCTGGATCTCATTGAGCAGGGCTTCCTGCAAACATCGAAGCTGACGCTTTGGCGCAGTCGCATGAACTCAGCCAACTTGTACGAAGAGCATTGGCTGCTTGCCTATGAGGGGCATGAGCAGGGATGGTCTACCTCAAAGAGTGATTACGTTGCGGCTGACCCATTCTTCTCGATCCTCCAGACTCACGGTGTTCGATTCTACGGCGACAATCTTGCGGCAACGGAAAGTTATTTCGGCTATGGTGACGAAAGCGGTGATTCAGACGTCGCCGAGGAGGTCGCCGGTGATGATGATGCGGATGTTGAGACGGACTACGTACCGGCGTGAGCTGTATTTACGCATGTATGTCAATGCGCATTTCTACAATCCAAGACTATCGTTCACGGCGACAGCGATGTCCTGCTCTGAGCCCAAGTAGTGCTCCGTCGTTCGGATCGACGATTGCCCCAGCAAGAACTTGATCTGCTCCAGGTCACCACCGGCCTTGCGGCAGAGCTTCGCGCAGGTACGTCGCAGATCGTGAGCGCCGAAGTTCTCGATCCCAATCTCCTTCGCCGCTTCGGTCGCCACAGCCCAGATTGCCCAGTCACTCAGGCTTTCCCCGAGCTTTCCGCCTTTGGCGATGGAGCGCGGCAGCGGTCCTCCCTCAATCTTGCACGCAGCCTGCCAAGCGTTAATCCCATGCTTGACCCATGTAGGAACAGCCACGGTGCGAACCCGGCCACCCTTGCCACGGAGGTCAGCGATGACCCAGCGGTTCTCGCGCATCTGGATGTCTTCCGCCGTTAGGGATGCCAGTTCCCTCCTCCGCTGGGCGCACCCAACCAAGAGCGCGAGAATGGCATAGTCCCGCTTACCCTTTACTGTCGAGCGGTCCGGCGTCGCCAGCAGTTCCCGCCAGCGCACAGCCTGCGGAGATTCGATCCTCTCGAACTACCGCAACCACAACTTCCACTACAAGGCCGTCGCCTTCGACAAGCAGGGCCACTTCGCTAACTCGTAGCAGAAAGGCACTCGCATCGTGCTCGCTGTCCAGGCACGGTCCCAGCCGGGCCACGTTCCTCTCCTCACCGCAACCTTCGTGCATCCGCCTTTGCCAGCCTCAGAAGGCACCCGCCTGCGACTCGTGAGAAGCCTGGAAAAGGTTTGTCGGCCTCATATGGAAGGATACATAAACGGCATGAATCTGCCGTTTATCCTTGAATCCAATCGTAACCGGCAATATAATGCCGTTATGAGCGCTTTGTCTTTTAGATCTATAGACGAACTGCAAACTGAGTTGGGAAACCAGGTACAGGCCTTGCGTCTCTCTAAAAACCTCGACCAGGTTACCACTGCCGAGAGAGCCGGCATATCAGAGAAAGCACTCAGAAATCTAGAAACTGGCAGAGGGTCATCAATAGAATCCTTCCTACGAGTTCTAAAGGCCTTGGACTCCCTCAATGGTCTAGAATTGCTCGTTCCAAAGCCCTCGGTAAGCCCTCTGGCGCTCCTTCGAAACTCGAGAACGAGACAACGGGCAAGAAGATCTTTTGCAAAAACAAGTGAGCCCGCATGAAAGCTGTAGATGTCATCGAAGTACTTCTTTGGGGAAAGCGAGTGGGAGCCACCACTGCAGACCTGTCGCTAGGGTGCTACGCCTTTGAGTATGAACCGAGCTGGAAGCGTGGAAACATCGAAGTCGCGCCACTCACGATGCCTTTGTCGGACATGCGTCCGACCTTCACCTTTCCGAGCCTCCCCAAGACAACTTATTTTGGTCTCCCATCGATGTTGGCCGATGCGCTTCCCGACGACTTCGGCAATGCATTGATTGATGCTTGGATGGCTACCAAGGGCATTGAGAAAAATGCCATCACTGTCCTCGATCGCCTCGCATATATGGGCAAACGAGGCATGGGAGCTGTGGAGTTTCGCCCAGCGCGTGGATCAAACACCGAAAGTTCGGCGCCAATCGAAATGAAACAGTTAGTGGAAGAAGCGCGACGGCTCGTGGAAGGCAGCTTCGCGGTTGACCACGAAGCAAAAGCGGCACTGGCAAACATAATCAAGGTGGGCACTTCGGCTGGCGGCGCGCGCGCAAAGGCAGTCGTTGCCTGGAATCCTCAGACAGATGAGGTGCGCAGCGGGCAGTTTGAAACTGCTCCAGGATTCGAACACTGGCTCCTAAAATTTGACGGTGTAGGTAAAGACAAAGAATTGGGCACAGGCGAACATTATGGACGCATTGAGTACGCCTACTACTTGATGGCGAAGAAAGCCGGTGTTCAGATGTCCCCGTGCCGGCTACTTGAGGAGAACGGCAGAGCGCACTTCATGACCAAACGATTCGACCGGGAAGACCGCAACGGAAGGCACCACAAACATCATCTGCAAACGTTATGTGCGATGAATGATCTTGATTTTAGGCAGCGCGGCACCCACGCCTATGAGCAGCTCTTTATGGTCATCGACCGACTTGGTCTTGGAGATGAAGCAAAAAATCAGACGTTCCGCCGTATGGCCTTCAATGTAATGGCACGCAACTGCGATGACCACACAAAGAACTTTGCGTTCCTTCTCAAACAGGGCGCGGCATGGCAGCTAGCTCCTGCCTACGACGTAACGCATGCCTACAACCCGAAAGGCGAGTGGACTTACCAACACCTCATGAGCGTAAATGGAGAATTTCAAACCATCTCACGTTCTGATCTCATAAAAGTTGCTGATCGCTTCGGGGTGCGCAAAGCACCAGACGCGCTAGCAGATGTTCGAGCAGCACTCGACAATTGGCCAGACTTTGCAAAAGATGCCGGACTTTCGTCTACTGCTACCAGCGAAGTGGCAAAAGACCTGGTGCTGGTATGAGAAACGGTCGTTCGGTCATTCTGCAACCGAGGTCGAGTAAGGTAGCGGCGTCGTTGAGAGCGGAAATGATCGACAAGTAGGTCCGGGCAGATGGGGTACAACAGTAGACGTGACGGTCTTAAGCATCCAGAACAACTCGATGGAAACTCTCAGAAGTATCCTCCACGATCTCCCGCCAGCTGGAAATGCCGGCTTCGAGGGGCTCGTCGCCACACTGATTGCTTCGATCACGGGGCTACAAGTACGACTCGCGAAGTCTGGTTCCCAGTTTGGACGGGATGCCAGCTCGCCCGCAGGCCCTTTCGCGATCTCAATGGAAGCCAAAAGGTACGACAGTTCCCTGAGGCTCGAAGATCTAGCTGGCAAGGCCTCTCTGGCAACCTCAGCCCTCGGCCCCGACACTGACCTCTGGGTACTCGGAGCAACTACAGAGGTAGGAGATGACACTGTCCGAAGGCTCTCCAGGTTCTTTGAAGAACATGGAATGTCCCTGCTCATACTCGATTGGTCAATACGGCCCCTTCCTCCCTTAGCTGTCTTATTGGCGTTGCGACCCGAAACGACGACGAACTGGTTCACGCGATTCCACCCGACGTTTACGCAAAAAGCTATCCAAGAACCCCTTGAAGAAATGCTTCAGCACGAGAGCTTTCCGGCGGCTCAAACGAGCCTAATTGCGTCTCTCTCTTCTGCTGAAGTTGGACTCGGCACTCTTCGAGAACGGAATAAGACATGGCTCAGAGATCGCTGGTCAGACAGTGCTCTCTCGCGTCAAGAGTTCGGTCAAATCGTGACTCCGCTAACACCGACAAAACAGGTACTCGCAGGACGAGCTACGCGATTGAACCTAAATGCCCTTGTACTTTCCGAGAGTCGGCGCGAGATCATTGCAGTATTGGGCGATGAAGGCGTTGGCAAGACTTGGATCATTGCCGATTGGTGGCTTAGCTCTAAAGAGCCACCTTTGTTTCTCCCCGTCATAGGAAAGTCCATTGAGCTTCTTGATTCTGGAGATCCGATAAGCAGCTTGGCGAAGCTGTTGGAACGAGCTTACAAGAATGTGAGAGTTGATGCAGCGGGATGGGAGCGAAGACTCAATCGCTGGTCTCAACGAGCGAAAAGCGATAAACCTTGGCTTGTGGTTTGCTTCGATGGACTGAACGAGCGGACTGATCGTCCATGGGGCGACTTGGTCAGCACATTTGGTAAAGGACTCGCAAAGATGGGCGGAGCGCTTCTTGTCACCAGTCGCCCAGCTTTTTGGGGCCGCGAGGTGGTGCCACGCTTAGAAACAAGCGTGGCCTGTACCGAGATATTAGTTGAAGAGTACAGCCCGCGCGAAGTAAATGAATTAGTGACGCTCAATGGAATCACTCCGAACACGCTCTCGGACCGAGTACGGAAGTTCATTCAGAACCCCCGTATTTGCAATGTGGCGCTGACCCTGCTTGGAGAACTGTCCGCAACGCCCGGTGAGCTGACGACAGAACGCTTGCAATCGCAATATTGGAAGCAGCGGCTGAAAGAACGCGGGAACCTCGTACAACACGATCTGGTTGCGTTTTTGGAAACGCTCAAGGAGCATGCCAAGAAGTTAGGATCAAATCCAAAGCACAGATTTCCTCTCTACGACTGGTATGAACACTCTCCTCTCGGAAAGCGGGGTCTGTCTGCCGTTGAAAGGGACACCTCCGACGTTGTGGAAGGGCTCTTCATGCGGACAACGGAGAGTGATCCTAGCTCTTATCAATTTCGGTCCGAGGGGCTTCCCTTCGCGGTAGGTCTTTGCGTGGCCCATGGATTGCGAGATTTGCAGCCCAGCGACAGCGCAGCATTTGACGAAGCGCTCGATGGCCTTATTCAACCCGTTAGGGCCTTCGATCTCACCGCAGAAATTATCGGGGCCGCGTTTGGACTATCTTGTCTTGACGACACCTATCCCGGCGCTGGCCAACGAGCTCTGTTGCGCGCGTGGGCAACATTGCAGAATCTCGATGAAGAAAGTCTAGAAGCCATGGCACCGCATGCGCAGATTAGGCCTGATATTTTCTGCGATGTTTTAGAGGAACTGCATGGCTCCGACGAGTACTATCCACACGCACATCAGCTGGAGAAATTCCTCTTCGCGCGCTCGGCAGAGCCTCATGTACGTGTAGTGATGGCCGACCGAATGCCCGGTTGGCTGAGTCGCTGGAGCAAAAAAAGAACGCCATTTCCTGGTGTCAAGGAGAAAAAGGAGGAGCGGGACTTGGCAGCGGAAACTCTCGCCCTACTCACTCCAATGGAACGTCGAGAAGTGGAGAGTATCTGCACCGAGGTCCCCAATGAAAATGCGGTGCGGACGGACGAACTCGCGGCGTTTCAGTTTCTCTCAGGACCCCAAGCTGTTTACGCAAAGAACATTTGGTCTTGGTGCTTGGCGCAAACTATAGTGCCGGATTACGGCGGTCCGCAAGAAGACATGCAGTGGGCAATTCGCCTGAATATTGCGGATTGGAAAGCGACGGCCCTCGAGCTTCGAGCAACGCTCCTAGCGGTAACAGGCCAAAGTTCAGAGCCCTACCGTCGGGCGGCGAGCCGCGCTCTTAGACTATTGGGAGACCTGGAGAGCGAAACCATTGCGGAGAGTCTTGGCGGGCCGCTTGGCGAGGGTTCGGCTTGGCGTCGCGTCGAATCGTTTTGTAATACAAATCCTCATGATCCTAACGCACCGGTGTGTGACAACCTTAGCAATGCCATCACTACCGTTGCCGACATCAACGTGAACAAGCTACGCACTGGCCGCTTTAGCAATACAGCCGACCACAATTTTGCAACGATAACCCCTGCTCTGGCGCGTTTCGCGCCAGAAGCCCTGGTGGCGACTATACGCAACTTTGTGTCTTCCATAGAGAAACGGGAAGGGATGCCTCTTCTTGCGCTCACTTGGGAGCTTGATGACGTCTCCCCTGTCTTGGACGCAGACACCGTCGCAGCGGTCGAGCGATCGCTGAAACGTTTCGCTTCCGAGGATGTTGATTGGACCCTTGGAGATAACCAGCTTATAGTCAACCGAGCGCTAGGCACTATTTTCCCTCACATCTCGGTGGAAGAACAGCTGGAACTCCTACTATGGTTGCCGGCGCAGGTTCGTATCTTCATTAACCTCAACCCCACTTTCAAACAGACAGACAGCAAGCAGCTGGAAGCGGCGTTTGTCAACGCAGCAAATTCAAGCAATCCGTCTGCAAACGAGCGAGTACTCTTTGTAGCTTCTGCTTTTGCCGTCGAGCTGAATGCCTCATTACGGACGTCGATCAGGCAGCAAATGTCAGACGGTTCCCAAACGGCGAGGAATGCTGCTTTTGACGTGATTCGGCGGTACTCCGATAAGGAGCTTGACGATGAGCTTCTTCAGCAAACCCGGGAGTCACCAATCGAGTCTTCAGATAAGGAAGAGTTCTACCGCATCGAAGCTGTTGTACAGGTGGTGATTCGTTCTGGACAGGCCCATAATCTGGATCTTGTTCCGACAACTCTAAGGCAAGCGGCCGCGGCCTCTATGGGCGAGGACGCTGTCACGCGAGTGACGGACGACATTGACACCGCAGTACACCGCTTGCTGATGGACGTGCCAGCGGAAATGAATTTACGATGCCCAATCGCGGTGGAAGCGACCACCGACGGCTTGATGCAGCGTATCGACTTACGCACTCGTGACCAAGTGGATTTTGAAGAGGTTTTCACAGGTGACCCAGAAGCAGCCGCGAGACAGTTCAATCAATCCCAAGAACGCCGAAGGAACGAGCATCGAGAAATTGCGAAAAGACTCGCAGAGCACGGGATAGAAATGTTACAGGCAGTTCCGTCACAACGCTGCCTTACCCGCGTGACCGCCAGCACTCCGAGCCGAGTGGCTGAATGGTTGTCTACCATACTTGCGGAACAGGATAGAAGTCGCCTCCGACAGATATTCAACTTGGCAACGGCTCTCGCCGCTGTATTTGCGGCAGTGGATGGCGCGTTGTCCGCTAAAGTTCTTCGGCACCTTGCTGGTCTGCAGCCCTTCAATAGCATCCGCTCGGGTGACATGCAAATTCCCATTTATACTCAGGCAATCTTTGCAGGGTCTGATTCCCTTGAGATGGCCCGGCTGCGACGAGAAACAGTCGAACATGCGACGAATGACGCTGATCTGGAACTGTACGTTCGCGCTGCCTCGGTGTGCGGAACGCATCAGTGGCTGTCTCGATATATCCAAAGCAATCTTTCGGCGGAACACCCTGCTCTTCAGGCTCGCGCGATGATTCTCGCAGGCTTCTGCTTCCCGGAAGATGACTTGGCAGACGTTTTCACCGTTGACCGTAAGACTGGGTTCCTCGGTCAGGTTTCTAAATTCGCTCTAAAACAAAGACAGCGAGCAGTGTGGGCGGAACACTGGTGCAAAGCGTCACTCTCAGCAGCAAATGGCGTTGATTTCTGGCGCTTCGGAAAGCTTGCTGAGGCGGTTGTCGATGGGCGGTTCGCACGCCCGTTCTTCGAAGCTGCGAGTGGTAGCATGCACGTACCCTATCAGGATGATCTCTATCTTCGTCTCAAGAAATCCGCCGACGAGCGTAACAAAAAGCGGCAGAAGACGTTATTTGGTCTGAAGGTGCCGTCGGACCGGTTGCTGTGGGCCATAGCACATTCACGTACTAGCTGAGCCTAGTTCTTGCCCAAAGCTGCATCTTTGCGGTCGCGTGCTTCATTATCTACGTCCGTCGAGTAGCTGAGAGTCCCAACACAAAGTGCGAAACGGCCTAGGTACTATCGACCCGCGGCGATGGCCGCCTTCTCCACCCACACAGGAAACCGGTCATGATTCCATGAATAAACTCGCCCGTACTTGCTGATCCACTTCGGACCATGTTCTTCTTGATTAGGCAACAATATTCCTACGATACCTGTCGTTTTGCTCATTATGTGGCTAACTTCTGTTCTAATTGTATGGCACACTTCTAGTTGTGAACGAGCTTTCCGCCATCCCTGCAGCCCTGCGCGAGAGTGCCCTCGCGCGCTTTGAGCTGCTGAGGCCTCACCTTGAAGGAACACGGTCCCTTCGAGCGGTGGCTTCCGAAGCCTCTATTCCCTACCGCACAGCTGTGAGGTGGGCTAGCAGCTACCGTAAGGTCGGGCTGACTGCTTTGGCACGCAAGAGTCGCACTGATCAGGGCTCCAGGAGACTCGCGTCGACACGGTTGATTGAAGCGATTGAAGGACTTGCGCTGGAGCGGCCGCCGCTTCCGATGAGTTCCATCCATCGGCAGGCCGGCGCGATTGCTGAGGCGCTTCATGAACGTACGCCAAGCTACGCGGTGGTTCGCCGGATCATTCGAAGCTTGCCAGCGGGCTTGCTCATGCTCGCTCATCGCGGCAACAAGGCCTATAGCGAAGAATTCGATCTTGTTCATCGCCGCGAGGCTTTGAGGCCGAACTCAATATGGCAGGTGGATCATGCACAGCTCGACATCAAGCTGCTTCGTGACGACGGGTCGGTCGCGAAGCCCTGGCTGACGATCGTCATCGACGATTACAGCCGAAGCGTGGCGGGCTACTTCTTGGGATTCGAACCGCCTTCTTCGCTGCGAACGACTCTCGCTCTGCGCCAGGCCATCTGGCGCAAGGGTGATCCTCACTGGGAGATCTGCGGCATTCCAGACATCCTCTATACCGACAACGGAACCGACTTCCGATCCAAGCATCTGGAGCAGGTTGCGGCGGACCTAAAGATCCGGCTCGTATTCTCCGCCCCAGGCCAGCCACAAGGTCGTGGTCGCATCGAGCGATTCTTTCGTACGGTGAACGACATGTTCCTGTGCGACCTGGAAGGCTACACATCGAGAGCTGGCCGTAAGCCGACCCTTACGCTCGACCTGCTCGAACAGCAGTTCCACACCTTCCTGCTGGAGGTCTACCATCGCCGCCCAAGCTCAGAAGGAAAGCTATCCCCAAAAGAACGATGGGAAGAGGGTAGCTTCTTGCCCCGCATGCCGGACAGCGTAGAACGGCTTGACCTGCTCTTAATCCACGAGGTTCGAACCCGCAAGGTTCGAACGGATGGGATTCACTTCCACAACTTTCGTTACTTGTCGCTCACGCTGGCAGCGTATGTGGGTGAAGAGGTTACGATCCGCTTCGATCCCCGTGACATGGGCGAGATCCGCGTCTTCTTCCGTGATCGCTTCCTCTGTCGAGCCATATCTGCCGATCTCGCTGGCCAGACAGTCCCCCTTCGCGAGATCGTAAACGCTCGGAAGCGGCGGCGCGAGCAGCTGCGGACCATCGTCAAGGATCGGCTGAAGACGGTCGACACGTTGCTTGAGTTCAAGAGAGGCCTGCAAAGAGAGGACGTTCATGGAAGCACGATCATCGCAGCGGAACCCAAGCGCTCCAAGCTCAAACGTTACATCAACGAGTAGTGAGCCATCTGTGTTCGTGGAGACTGTTGAGTATAAAAGGTTCGTGGAGTTCTGCGAGGCTTGCCGGCGAGATCGCTATATCGGCCTATGCTATGGACCACCGGGGGTGGGCAAGACGCTCTCGGCGATTCATCACAGCCGCGTCGAGAAGGTCATACCTCTTGACCGATGGACCGCGGACACTTCGGATTCCAAACCGATCAATACCATTCTCTTTACACCTGAAGTCATCAACACACCGTCCGGAATAGCTGGCGATATTCGGCGAGCACGCGAGCTCGTTCGCGGCATAGCCAGACGAGGAACCCGTTCCGAACAAAGGACAACGCTCGACGTCCTTCGCAACCGGGATGAAGCCTGGCGTGCTGCGCATCGCGACGACCCGGATTACCGGACCAACCAGCCTCTGCCCCTGAAGCCAACGTACTATGACACTCTGCACGAATACGAGGCCAGGATCGAGGCGATCCCTGATCCCACTTCCCTCATCGTTGTCGATGAAGCCGATCGCTTGACGATGAATGGCCTTGAGCAGCTCCGCTCCATATTCGATCAAAGCGGCTTGGGCATGGTGTTCATCGGCATGCCGGGTATCGAAAAGCGCGTCGCACGGTACCCGCAATTCTTCTCCCGAATCGGCTTCGTGCACGAGTACAGACCATTGAGTGACGCTGACGTACGGGTACTCCTGGAACAACGATGGGCACCGTTCGGACTTCATCTCCCCGAGTCGTCCTTCGACTCAGAGGTCATCGCGGCTGTCATCCGGCTCACCCGCGGCAACTTCCGTCTGCTCGTTCGCTTGCTGACTCAGATGGAACGGGTCAGGGCAATCAACGGCCTCGAGACCCTGTCGTTGGACGTGGTCGAAACGGCTCGAGAGAATCTAGTCATTGGGCAAGCCTGATCTTCCCGACCAGTGTAGGCCAATTAATTAGCACAAGAGTTCGCCACATAATTTGAAAAGCAACACGCGGGGTCGGAGAGAGACTGGGTGTACTTGATGGCCCAGGCGGCTTTTTCGGTGATGGAAGGGACTTCTCGGTACATGTTGAAGAGCTCGCCTTCGTCGAGACCTAGGCTTTCGACAAGGTACTGGAAGGTGTGGGTGTGGACGGCTTCTTCGAAGGCCTGACGGAGGAGGTACTGGCTGGTCTCGATGGCCCCGTCCAACCCCGCTCCATTCGTAAACTCAGCAATCTGTTGCTCCACATCCCCCGCGGTCGCATCGATGACATCGGAAGCACCGAGTTCACGGGCGAGGGCCAGCCGCGCTGGATGCACATCCACGGCGATTATCTGGGCGGCGCCCGTCAGGCCAAGGCCCATCAAGACAGACATCCCCACAGCGCCAACACCGAAGACCGCTATCCGCGATCCGGGCCCTGGCCTAAGAACATTCGTCACTGCGCTCACGCCTGTCTGCACAGCGCAGCCGAGCGGCGCGAGAACGGCGGCGGGCACACCCTCCTGCACTTTCACGGTGGCACGCGCGGTGGTCACGATGACTCGTGAGAACGACGATTGGCCAAAGAAATGACCATGCAGCGGACCGCCGGAAGCGCTGAGCGTCGGCGACCCATCCGGGCGACAACCGCCGACCATGTTCAGCTGCGGCCAGTCCCGGCAATAGACCGGGGCGGCGCTCTGGCAAGATAAGCACCTGCCGCACGAACTGAAGCTGATAACCACGCGGTCCCCGACGACCACGTCGCTGACCGAGGAACCAGTTTCCACGACGCGGCCGACACCTTCATGCCCCAACACAGCGGGAAGCGGAAACGGTAGCTTTCCGGCTCGCGCTGCCAGGTCAGCATGGCACATCCCAGTCGCTTCCAATTCAACGATGATCTCATCCGCTTGCGGCCCTAATAGGTGGACTTCCTGCAGAACGAATTTACCGCCCGGCTCTGATACAACCGCTGCTTGCGTCTTCATCGCAGTCTACCCCCTCGTAACGTCTGAATCACTTAGTATTCTCCTGCCCCAGCCAGCCAAGCTCTACCCCTGTGCGTAGAGCGCCTCAACCTCCGGCCCCTTGACACCGGCCAGACCCAGCTTGACGTTTTGACCGATTTTGTCACCAGCAAACTATGTCAAATGCACTTCATGCTCAGTGCTATTGAAAAGCTAGCGAACATGTTCGCATTTATAATTCATTGAAGACTGCTATAGCCCAAATAGTCTTGTCAACCTAGCGCACGCAACCTTCATCTTCGTGAACTGTCATGACGCCTGCAGAAACATCGATCACAGAACGGCTGGACTTTCGTTCCGACGCCGCGCTGCGTCGCAGATTCATGGTGACGGATGAACAAGTGCGGGCGAACCTTCGCGTTGGAGTGATGCTTGAGGTATTAGACAAACTTGCCGAAGAGACCGCTTTGCGATACGTCCGCGAGTTCGAACCCGAGGCACGCGTTGTAACGGCGGCGATGGACGATCTCGAGGTCCGCAGTGCGCCGGATATCGAACAGGACATCTTGCTCCACGCCAGAGTCAACTATGTCGGTAAGACATCTATGGAAGTTGGCGTTCGGATTGAACAGGACGGCCTGCAGAAGAGACATATCGCGAGCTGCTATTTCACCATGGTAGCGCGCAAGGACGGACAAAGCCTTCTCGTGCGCCCACTAGAATATGAGACGGACGAGGATCAACGAAGGTCACGGCGCGCGGCCAAGAGAAGATCGCAACGCCTCGGCAGCAGCATTCACCCACCGACGCTCGAAGAATACGCCCTTCTGCATGAACTCCACCGTGACCTGGACGCCCCTGCACCTGTCCCGCTGCTTGCACGAAACCTCATAACAAGCGGCTGGGAAAGAACATACCCAGAATATGAGAATGTACCGCAAACCATCTTCGGCGGCCATGTGATCCATCACGCATATATGTATGCCCACATATGCGCGGAGATGATCGCAGATCACCGTGCGCTGCTGGTATCTTCGAGTCGAATCGACTTCTATCAACCAGTCCGTATGGGAGACAAGCTGCACTTCTCCAGCCAGATCACTTACACTGGCCGCACGTCGCTTACGGTCGAGACATCCATCACAAGGATAAGCCGCGACAGGCTTATGACGGCTCTCAGTAACAACTGCGTCTTTACCTTCGTGAACGTCGATGCGGACTTGCAAGTGATGCCAGTGCCGCGAGTTTATCCCAGCACCTACGCGGAAGACGAACGGTACCTCGCAGCGTATCGACGTCACCAGAAACGAAAGAGCACATGTCCCAAATGAATCTCGGCACTTTCCACCAGAATGATCTAAGGAGCCTCTGCGTAGGCTGCTGATTTGGAGATGTCTGCGAGTGGCTTGAGTCGGCCGTCGGTTTTGCTGCGATGATGGCAGTGCTTTGCTTGTTCTGGCGGGGTTTGTGCTGAGTTGAGGACTCATAGCCCGTTTTCCTGCTATGCGGCAAGCCCCGCCAAGTGTTTGCGGTGCAGGTGGAGGTTGATGAGGGCGAAGTTGGCGCATAGCCGGTGATGGTTCTTGGCGATGCCTCGGTAGCGTACCTTGTCGAAGCCGAAGACGCGCTTCAGGATACGGAAGACGTGTTCTATTTTCGCTCCTACCTTTGATTTCGTCGTATTTTTCTTCTTTGCAGCTTCATCGACATAGTTCTTGAACCTGGTTCGCTTGCAGGTCATGTCCTGTGCTTTGGGCGCGGCCTGCCGGATGGCCTTGGTCTTGCCCTGGTAACCGCCGTCGCCCCACACCTTGCGCTCCTCGCCATGCGGCAGATCTGGCAGCATGTGTACGTCGGAAACGTTGGCCGCAGATGTCGCCACCGAATGCACGTGACCTTATTTTGCATCAACGTCGATGTGCGCCTTCAGTCCGAAGTAACACTGCTTTCCTTTGCGGGCCTGACGCATCGCCGGATCGCGCTCTTTCTTCTCGTTCTTGGTCGAAGAAGGCACATGAATAATGGTCGTATCGACGATCGTGCCGGTCTCGATGCGGATGCCCTTAGCCGCCAGATGCAGGTTCACTGCGTCGAGAATGGCACCCCCGAGGTCATGCTTTTCGAGCAGGTGCCGGAAGCGCAGCAGGGTCGTTTCATCCGGCGCCGGAGCCACGCCCAGGTCGACGCCAGCGAACCGCCGCAGCGTGGCGGACTCGTAAAACGCCTCTTCGACGCCGGGGTCGGACAAGTTCTACCACTGTTGCATGAAGTAGGTCCGCAGCATGATCGCAAGACCGACAGGACGACGACCGTTGCCGACCTTCGAGTAGTGTGGCTCGACCAGAGCCTGTAACTCGGACCACGGAACAACCACTTCCATCTCATCCAGAAACAACTCCCGCCGAGACTTCCGCCCACACTTCTCAAGGCTCGACTGAGACGCAAACATCTGCTGCTTCATCGCCATCCACCCCTGACCATCAGATTAATCCATCAGGCCGCCGACGCAGAACTTGTGCAGAGCTTCCCTGAGCGATACGTGTGTTTTTGGTTGAGTTGATATCGTTCGCCTGGTACGACAGATTGCTCAAGATGCAAACTTCTAAGTCGCAGAAATGGTGTTCTATTTTTGCGCATCCGATTATCTACTGAGTCTATGCCTGGGCTCGATAACTATACGTAGCAACATGTGAGACAGACCAGATTCCGTCCCTAGTTCAGTCTGGACGATCTGCACATTCTTATCAGCCCGGTATCTTGGAGCAGCATGGACAAGCTTCGCAAGGTACTGCGGATTGGCTACAAATTCGGGGGGCCGAGATCCAGCGATCGCTGCGGAGATCGGCAAATGACGGAAGCAACAAAGCAACCATGAGGAGTCGTAATTATCTCCATACCGGTGAAAAGGCCCGTGAAGTTCGGCCGCCCGATGGAGTCACCACAGGCGCCGTGGCATAACCAAACCAGCTCGGGAATGAGGCGGCCGGATAGTGCCGGCTTAGGATGGCCGTCTAGTGAAAGCACATCGCCAAGACAGATGAACGCCGGCGCTTCCTTGGACAAGATCGGCCACGCAAATGTGAGTCTAACTGCGTTCAGTGCATCACTGCTTATCAATCTCCACATCAATCGTAATAATGATCTCGTCACCTATCACGACGTTGGGAAACTTCGAGCCGACGTTGTAGTCACTTCTGTGGATAGTTCCCGTAGCAGAGAATCCGCTTCGGGTGACTCCCTTACTGTCCGTCTGCGGGGGCGCCGGCCCGTCCAGTTCAAGAGAAATGGGCTTGGTCACACCGGCGATCATCAGATTACCAACCAGCCGCAGCTTGTCGCCAGAGCGTGCGATCGAGGAAGATTTGAAAGTCATCACGGGGAATTTTGCCACATCGAAGAAGTCGGGTCCCTTCAAGTGTGTATCACGATCAGCATCGCTGGTGTTCACCGTCGTACAATCTAAGGTGGCATCAACAGAGGATCTGATGATCTCTTTATCGTCAAGCTTGACTGTACCCGCTATTTTCGACAATGTGCCGTGAACGTTAGACACTCCCAAATGGCGGACCTTAAATTCAGCTACGGAATGAGCCGAATCAATTCTCCAGGTTGAGACTTGCGCTGCGCCCGGAACGGCAAGCAGGATGGCGAACGTCAATGCAGATACATTAGTGTGGACTTTGTGGGTCGTCATAGGCTTCCTCACGAGATTGATTGCGCCAAAGGTATTTAAGGTAAGAGTTGAGAGCGAACATTCGGGGGCTCCGTCTAGAAAGTGAGCCGGAGAACGAATTGGAACTGCCGCCCTGAATACCCAATTGCGGTGGTTGTTATTTGTCCGAAACTGTTAGCGGTAGTTGCTTCTAAGTTTCCGTTGCCATCCGGTGTTGTGCTGTAGGATCCAATCTGTGAGTTCGGTTGACCAAAGTTGGGAGTGTTAGTGAAGTTGAAGCATTCCACTCGGAACTGAGCGCGAACTCTTTCGGTAAGATCGACATTCTTAAATAGCGATAAATCTCCACGCCGGAGGCGTGGTCCGAAAAACTGATTACGGCCCACATTGCCCGCGGCGCCAAGTGGTTGCTTGATGAAGGAAGCAGGGTTGAGGAACTGACCTATTCCCTTGCTTGATGTATAGGCACTCCCGTAGATGTTGGGCCGGTCAACAGTGATTCCGGGCAGATTAATCTGAGCGAGTTTACTCGCGCCCTGGGTGTAGGCGCTCGATATTGTGATCGGGAGTCCACTCTGCCAGAAACCGAGGCCGTTGAACTGCCAGCCGCCGGCAAGCAGTTTTATGGATTTCGATCGATCTTTGCCGAACGGAAGCTGGTAGTTGAAGGTACCCGCGACGCGGTGCTTGATGTCGATGTATGTGTTGCCGTAGTCGTAGGTTTTGGATTGCGATGGAAGCAAACCGAAGGCGAGCTCCTGATCGTTGACATTGTTTGCGTCGTCGAGCGCATGTGCGAAGGTGTAGTTGAGGTCGGCTGAAAAGCCCTTGGAGAAACGGCGCTCCCCACTGATTTGAAGCGAGTGATAGGAAGACTCTGCAGAGCCGGGTCTGTAATCGATGGTGTTGACGGCCGGAAGAGCAGCCGCGTATGGCGCAGCCGGTGCAGGCGTGCCTGCTGGCGACGGGCCCGTGGGGGCCGGCACATTTAGATTCGGGATGTCGGTAAGCAGACGCCTGCCTAGGATGCCGACGTATCCCGCTGTAAATACATTTCCCGCTGCCTCCTTTTGCAGTAGCAGATTAAATTGTTCCGCATATTGTTGGCGGGAAGCCGTCTTGGCGGTCAGCGCGCCGCTAAGATTTGTCGTAGACTGCGCCACGGCGGGCGCAACGCCCACCGACAGCGGCGTGCTGTACTTCACCGTCCCGCTGTTGTAGTTGAACGGAGGATTCACGATCTGGAAGAAGTTCGTGTTGTCGCCCTGAAAATATGTAAGTCCAAAACCACCACGTAAGACCATGCTGGAAGTGGCCTCGTAGGCGAAGCCGAAGCGTGGTGCAACATCGACGTAGCTGGTGTAAAGATCTGGGTTCGATCCGACATCAAGTTTGAGGGTCTGCAGATTGAAATTAGCATTGCGGCCATCCTTCTCAGAAGGAGGCGTGAATACGTCGTAGCGAACTCCGACATTAAGGTGCAACCGCGAGGTAGTGGACCAGTCATCCTGCGCGAACACGGACGACTCCCAGGTCTGATAATGATCGCCGGCCAGGGGAACGTTCTTTTGATAGGTAAAGGGGTCTCCCGCGAAAAAGTCCTCAAGCGCCACAACTGGCGTCGTTCCGGAGAACGACAGTGCGGAGCGTGTGACAGCCTGGACGTTGCTGACGTGGCGCCGAATGATGCTGCTTCCCGCCTTCAGCGTATGCTTGCCGGCCGAATAGGTGACGTTTCCGAGGAGTTGAAAGTTATTCTCACGATCCGTAATGGGCTGCTGGGCTGGATCGCCGATTACACTATAGGCGCCGACAATTGTAATTGCCGAAAGCCCTGAACATACAAAACAGCTGTTGGCGCCTGGGATCAGATAAGGCGCAGTGTCGTTGAGATTGCGTCCGTTATTCAGAGACAAGACCACATCGTCGAAGTAGGTGTACCCGGACTTCAATTCCATCAGGAGTTTAGGCGTGAAGATGTGCGTGTAACCGATCACGACGTTATGCGTAATAATCGAGGAAGATCCTGGTGCGGGAGGATTTGGACCACTGTTGAAGACGCCGTTGACTTCAGGAAAGAGCGGCGGCGTAAGAGTGCCCGTGTTGTTATAGGAGTATCGTCCGAAGATTGAATCAGTCGTTCCGAGATGGTAGTCAAGGCGCGCATCCGCAAGGCTGGCGTTCTGGGTCGCGGAAGGGTTGTACAAGAAGTTATTCAGATACAAGCCAGGTGTCGAAGTAGATTGAGTACCTTGCTGGTTTGGAAGCGGGTAAAGATTGAAATACGCCAGCGCGGTAGGATCAATCGGCCCCGTTGACAGATTTGGACCGCCAATGTCGCTGAGGTTTCCGTTACGCTCGGACGCGCTCGGGACCGTGTCCGTATAGACCGATTGCGTCGCATCTACGCGGCGATAGCCTTCGTAGTCCGCGAAGAAGTACAGCTTCTGGCGCAGGATTGGCCCGGAGAGACTGCCTCCGTATTGGTTTTGCCGCAGCTCGGGCTTATGGCTCAACGTACTTACGGTTGCAAAGAAATTCCGCGCGTCCGTGATATCGTTGCGAAAGTATTCAAACAACGATCCGTGAAATTTATCGCCGCCTGATTTGGTGATGATATTGACGACCGCGCCTGCTGTGCGACCAACTTCCGCGGTGTAAAGGTTAATGTCGGTGCGGACTTGATCGATGGCCTCGACAGACGGACGGACCTCAATCACTCCTTCGTAGCGCGAGTTATTATCCATTCCGTCGATCAACTCATTGTTCTCGCCTTCTCCCTGTCCGTTTGCGGACACTGCTGAAGAAAGACGGCGATCACCGCCGTGTCCGCCGTTACTGGTGGAGTTTGGCGAACCCGCATTGACACCTACCGTAGTCTCAACCAGAGCGACAAAGTTGCGTCCGTTCAACGGAACGTCCTGCACCGACGCCGCGGTCAGCGTCGTACCCACATCCGTGCTGTCGGTCTGAAGGGCAGAAGCCTGCGCCGTCACCTCCACCTGCTCCGTGGCGGCCCCAATCTCCATCTTCGCGTCAATCCTGTTGCGGTCACCGCCTGCGAGATTGATGCCGCGCGCAACAAAAGCTTTGAATCCGGATGCCGTAACCTTGACGGTGTAAGCGCCTGCTTGCAAATCGCTGAACGTGTACGTTCCGTCTGCGCTAGTCGTGAACGTGCGCTTTTCGCTCGTCGCAGTGTTTTGAACGACGACCAACGCTCCAGGAATCGTCGCGCCCCCAGAGTCGGTTACCGTCCCAAGCACATCTGCCGTCGCGACTTGACTGTGTGCAGCAGCGGGAGCCCCGACAGCCAGCAAAAGGTTCAGAAGGAAGCCAAGCAAAAAGCTCGGCAAACCTCTGTTCTTAACGTTCTTAGAATGAGCAAAGACAGCATGGAACGAGTTGCAGGGGTGGGTGAGTCTTGTGATCGTTAGTCCCATGAAGTCCTCCAGGAGTGTGAGTCGTCGCGCAAACGTTAGTGACGGGTCGGGTATGAATGGTGGCCCGTTATTTCTGAAGCGTGAGATTAGTGAACAAGTTATCGTTGGGCATTCTGCGCCGACCGATTTGATATTGTCAAGGAATGTTCAAATGAACTGATTCAGAAACTGCGCCCTCAGGCCTTCGAGCGACCAGCTCACGCGACGAAAGATCTCCATTTGGACAAAATCGCGTTTTTGTGGGACGTTTGGAGTTTTTTGAAGACGTATTTCACCCGTCTTATGGTCCGTCAATCTTGTATCTCGGGTCGACTGCATTCATGACAGATTTACTTTTGACAACCACGGCACTTATGGAGCGAGCACCTTGGTGAACAAGTTTCCATTTCAGTAGTGCTAAATGAAAAATGATGCGGCGGATTCTCTTATCAACTGTGGCAGCGATGGTTTCGGTCCACGGCGCGCAAGCTCAATCGACACCGAGTCTTAGGGAGATCATCCAAGTCGCTAGTGGCACGTTGGACGGCTCTACTCGCGACGCAAATGGGGTCCTGATGTTTAAGTGGATTCCATACGCGCGGCGCCTGTCGGAAACCTGCGGTGGGGCCCGCCTCAGGCTGTAAAGCCCCGGCAGGGCATATGCGAAGCAACGGCTGGCGTCAATAGGTGCTCATCGAATCTCCCGGAGACTGGCTCGAGTACAGCCAGGAGGATTGCCGCAAAGCGAAGACTGCCTTTATCTCAATGTTTGGTCGGCCGCCATGTTCGCGAGCGAACGTCTTCCTGTAATGGTTTGGATTCATGGCGGCGGTTTTCAGTTCGGCACCTCGCTTGATCCGAGATCGAATGGTGAGCTGCTCGGCCGGAAGGGCGTGATTCTTGTGAGTCTCAACTATCGGCTAGGAGTATTTGGATTTTTTGCTGACCCGCAACTCAGGGTGAACGGCCGTCTGTCAAGCAACTTTGGAATCCAGGACCAAATAGCAGCGCTGAAGTGGGTGAAACAGAACATCGCGAATTTGGAGGCGATGCTAACAAGGTCACCATCTTCGGCGAGTCTGCGGGATCGCAATCGGTCAGTATCCTTATGAGCTCGCCTCTCGCCAAAGGACTTTTTCAAAGAGCCGTCGGCGAGAGTGGATCGTCACCGCAGGAACTCCTGAAGGTGGCTGAGCTATCGATGCGAGGTGCTGCGTACACCAGTTCAGTCGGTGCGAAATCGATCGAAGAGTTGCGAGCGATGCCTGCAGACCGCATCAATGCCGCGCACGATGGGACTTTTCAGGAGGAGCTCCCGAGGTCTTCGCGCCGTGCGTCGACGGATATGTCCTTCCTTTGAGTCCCATCGAGATCTTTCGGGCGGGGAAGCAGGCCGACGTTCCTCTCTTGGCAGGCTACAACTCGCGAGGGGATTTTAGTTTCGCCGGTTACCTGCTTCCTCACGGAACCGCGGCGGAATTCGACGCGGCGGCGGAGCGAATCTTCGGCACGGACAGGATGCAGGCGTTTCAGGCACTCTATCCAGCTGAGACCGATGCCGCCGCAACTATCGCCGCCCAAGAGTTGCAGGGAGACATGGCGCGGCGCTGAAACGTGGCGTTGGCTCACATTGCAGTCACGTACCGGGAAGTCAAGGGCCTACGGGTACAGATTTGCCTATCAGTCACCCTACTCGCCAGTTGCATCTCACACCGCCGATGTTGCTTTTGTTTTTGGCAATCTGGTTCTCCAAGTTTTCGCACCTAAAGCAGCTCCCGCAAGCCCAGAAGTTCGAAAGCTTTCGGACAAGATGATGTCGTACTGGGTGAATTTCGCAATGAAAGGTGACCCGAATGGACCAGATTTGCCCGGTTGGCCGCCTTTCGGCTCAAGAAGCGTTATGCTTCAGATAGGCGGCAATGGCACCATCACGGCAGGTTCTCCAACCAAAGAACAGATCGCACGATTAAACTTCTTGGATAATTATCTATTGGCAGCATCCCTTGAGCAGAACTGAAGCGGCCACGGATCTTTACAAGAAGTGGCTTCGATTTTACATAGTCTGTATTAGATAAGAGCACTGCCGCCGTATGGGATAGCTTTATGCCCATAGCGGCGCACACGGACGTTCGCCTGCTCACCGTGACCGACAAAGCCTTCGAGTGCGCAAAGCCTCGAACAGTATTCGCCGATCATCGCGGACGCTTCGTCAGTCAGTACCCTCTGATAGGTACAGGTCTTCAGAAACTTTCCTACCCAAAGACCACCTGTGTAACGGCAAGCCTGCTTGGTCGGCAGGGTGTGATTCGTGCCGATAACCTTATCTCCGTACGCCACATTGGTTCGGGGACCTAAGAAAAGCGCGCCAAAGTTCTTCATGCCATGCAGGAAGAAGTCGCAATCCTTGGTCATGACCTGCACATGTTCGAATGCAAGATCATTCGCAACAGAGAGCATCTCGTCATAGCTCTCTGCAACGATGACCTGACCGTGTTTGGCCCAGGAAACTGCTGCAATCTCTGCCGTTGGCAGAATCTTGAGCAGCCGATCGATCTCAGCCATCGTGTCGCGCGCCAGCTGGTTTGAGTTCGTGAGCAGAATTGCTGGTGAGTCCGGACCATGCTCCGCCTGTCCCAAGAGATCGGTTGCGCAGATCTCTCCATCGACAGAGTCGTCCGCGATCACCAGCGTCTCCGTGGGGCCGGCGAATAGATCGATTCCGACCCGTCCATAGAGTTGACGTTTAGCCTCCGCGACGAAGGCGTTCCCTGGTCCGACCAGCATATCGACGGGCGCAATGCTTTGAGTGCCGAGAGCCATGGCGCCGATCGCCTGGATGCCGCCGAGGCAGTAGATTTCCGTCGCTCCGGCCAGTGCCTGCGCTACTACAACGGCCGGGGAAGGCTTGCCATGAAAAGGTGGCGCACAGGTGACGATGCGTTTCACGCCAGCCACCCGCGCCGTGATCACAGACATATGCGCCGAGGCCAGAAGTGGATATTTGCCGCCCGGAACGTAACAACCCGCCGCCCCAACAGGAATATTCTTATGCCCGAGTATGACACCCGGAAGCGTCTCGACCTCAATATCCTGGATGGATGCCCGCTGATGTCGCGCGAAGTTTTCCACTTGGCGCTGAGCAAACTCGATATCCGCTATGTCGCGCATTTCGAGCTGCGCGAAACACGCGTCGATCTCGCTCTGCGAAAGGCGATAGTCCGCGCGGTCCAGCTTGTCGAAGCGAATCGCAAGATCACGAACCGCCGCATCCCCGCGTGCTTCGATGTCCGTCAGCAATCCTTCAACCGTACTCCTCACGGTATTTGCGTTCGTCTTTACGGACTCCGCACTCGCGCCTCGTTTCAGCCACTCAGCCATCGCATTCTCCTCGATCTCAGTTCTACGAACTCAGCTTCTACCGCTTCCGCTTACGCGTCACTGCGCAGTCCAGCCACCATCCAGGCGAAGGCTGGTTCCTGTAATCATGGTGGCCGCATTCGACGCCAAATAACACACCGCGTCTGCGACATCGGTTGCCGGCAAAAGGCGTCCCATTGGGAGACGCGCCATGACCCAATCTTCAAAGGTTGCATCTTCAAAGAACTTGGCCGTCAAAGGCGTTTCGACGAATGTTGGTGCAACGCTGTTGACGCGAATACCGTGCGGCGCAAGTTCAACGGCCATGGCCTTCGTCAATCCCTCGACGGCATGCTTGGTCATGCAATACGCCGTACGCAACGCGGCGCCGACGTGGCCCATCTGCGACGACATGTTGATGATGGAGCCGCTATTCCTACTATCGGCGATCATCTTCCTCGCGCAGCTTTGTGCAGCAGTAAATGTCGCCCGGACGTTTAGCAACAGCATCTCATCCAGGTGCTCGGTCGTGGCATCGACAAACGGCCCGGGAAAGTTCGTTCCCGCGTTGTTTACCAGTACGTCAAGCCGTTCCATGGTCGCAAGTGCGCGATCGAAGGCTACAGCATCGGTCACGTCGCACACCATCGCAGAAGCCTCTCCGCCCTTTGCCCGGATCTGATCGACGACTTTTTGCAAATCCTCTGCGTTGCGGCTCATGGCGTAGACGTTCGCTCCAGACGCTGCCAAGGCCAGGGAAATCTCGGCCCCCAACCCGCGCCCCGCGCCTGTGACCAGCACGTGGAAGCCGTCCAGACGGAAATCAATCTTGCCAGCACTAGCTTTATCCACAGCTTCTCCCTACCACTCGAACTCTATGGCAAACGTCTCGCCGGCTCTCCTGATGCGGCCGACGTGTGGAGCTTCGAAGTGGCCTGGCAACAGCAAGACATTTTCAGAAGCGCAGTATTCGAGGAGCGCAAGACGGGATTGGGCTGCCATCTTCGGATCCCAACAGACCCTGGTGCTCCATTGCCAGAACGGAATCTGTACCGGAGAGTGAACGAGGTCGCCGACGAAAACGCCCTGTTCACCTTGTGATCTCAACTCGATCCGCATATGCCCGGCCGAGTGGCCCGGCGCCGGGCGCAGCGTGAGCACATCCAGCAGTTCATGAACGCCATCGACCAGCACAGCCTTACCCGCTTCGACAATCGGATAGATCGAGTCCTCGAAGACTTTGCGCACGAACGGCGGTTTGTCTGGGTTCTCCGCGTCTGCCTTGGTAGCCTCATACTCAACGCGCGAGAGCACGTATTTTGCATTCGGAAAGGTGGGTCGCCATCTGCCATTCTCCAGCTTCGTGTTCCAGCCAACATGATCGACATGCAGGTGTGTGCAAAGGACGTAATCCACATCCTCCGGGCGCAGACCAGCCTCTGCCAAGCGATGCAGATAGTTGGTATGCAGCTTGTGAAACTCGTATAGGCCCGTCCGCTCTTTCTCGTTGCCGACGCACGTATCGATCAGCACGTTGGCACCGCCGATCGAGAATATCCAGCTATGGACGGGCATGGCGAAATGGCCTGTCTCCGCGTTGTAGTGCGAGGGACAAAGCCAGTGCTCGTGCGCCTTGACAGCCTCGCGATCAAAGTCGGGGAACCATGCCTGCATGGTTTCGCCGAGGATGTAACTGTCGAGCACCCGTGAGATTCCGATAGCTCCGACTTTACCTAACTCTCGAATTGGCATACCCAGCCTTCCAGAAGCTAAAGCTTCAGCAACCGTTCGGCGTTCGTATGGCAGATCTTCTCGCGATCCGCTTCGTCGATTGGCGCACTTTCGATAAACGCTACCGCCTGCTCGGTGTATTCATAGGGATAGTCGACCGAGAAGAGGATGCGGTCGCTGCCGAGCGCCTCCATCGCGCACAGCAGCGGCGCCTTGGAGAATACGCCAGCAGTCGTGATCATGATGTTTTCGCGGATGTACTGTGAGGGCAGCTTCCTAATCTCCTGCCGATGGCGCATCATGGCATACCTGCTGTCGAGCCTCCACAACCAGTAAGGCAGCGCCTCACCCATGTGTCCGAGAATCAGCGTGGCCTTCGGAAATCGATCGAAGATGCCGCCATAGATAATCCGGAGCGTGTGACCGGAGGTCTCGGCCCCCCACGCAAAACCTGGACCGGACATCTCCGGATAGCCCAAAACGTTAGCGGGGACAGAAGGTGGGTCGGCCGGATGCAGATAGATTGGCACGTCCAGCTCCTCCGCTTTCTCCCAAACTGGCCAGAACTGTTCCTCGTCAAGATAGGCGCCGTTGGTGTGACCGTTGATCAACGCCCCTTTCATGCCGAACGAGTTCACGCAGCGAGCCAGTTCCGCTGCCGCGGCTTTCGGATTCTGGAGCGCGAGATGCGCGAAACCGGCGAAGCGCGTTGGGTGTTTATCCATCTGAATCGCGAGAAAACTGTTCGCCGCCCGGGCGATGTCGACGGCCTTGTTCGCATCTTGCTCCAGCTGCACGCCGGGCGAGTTCGCCGAAAGCACGCACACATCGATGCCGTTCTTGTCCATGTCCTCGATGCGATACTCGTCAAAGTCCAGTAGACGCGGACCCACGTACGCGGAGAATGAGGGTTCAACCATCTTCACGACATCGGTTGCGTATGGTGCAATCGAAGGTGTTGTGAAGTGCTCTTCGAGGACAATCTTCTTCAACTTGTTGGGCATGCCCTGATCTCCTGTACCCACTTGCTTCACTGCTTTTCTCGGCACGACGGGTTGCAAACCGGTGTAACGTCATAGCACTTGCAACACCATAACCCTTGACCGTCCCGTTTTCGCGGTCTGGCACTGTTCCGTCCGACCGCTAACAGCCGCTACGCCGTGCCCCCGGCCAGCCACTGCTTGCCCTCTGCGTAAAGCGCTTGGACGGCTGGTCCTTTGGTCTCCGGAAGGTCCAGTTTCACATTCAATCCGATCTTCTGCTGCAGGTATGCGAGATGCCTGTACCCTGCCGGTAGCGCGGCCAGCTTGTCTCGATCCAAGCTGAGTCTCTCCGATGTGTTCACGGGATCAAGACGATCTTTCTCATAGATAGGCTGCCGCCTGACGATGGCCCATCTGCCGTCACGCTTCTCGATCATGTCGTAGAAGCGACCTGTACAGACACAGTCGCAGACGACGCCATCTACATTCGCTCGCTGATGAATGGACATCTTCGTCTGAGCGACAGCGCGATCCCCATTAATATCAATCGACATTCCGTGCAGCGTATGCAGCACCTCGACGCCGCGTTCCCACGCGCCCTGACTGGCCTTTACAAATTCGTCGCCGGTGCCGAAGAACCATGTCGCCTGCATGGTGCCGCCTTCATGCCAAATGGTGCGCAACCGGTCCCAGTCTCCAGAATCGCGCCATAGAGCCCAATTTTCCAGCAACCGCCGTATGCAAAGCTCATCGTGATCCAGATCCATCATGAACATCTCCTTTTTATCTCCGTGCAATTGGCCAAGCGACTGCATCTAGTTCTTCTCGGCCGCTTTCAGTCGCTCCGGCAACCCCTTGTTAAAGCGCGCGTAGAATTCTTCATAGCCATCGCGCTCTGCAAAGCGCATCGGTCTGCCGCGCTCAACGACAATCTCGTCGCCCTCAGGAAACTTAGATAACAAGTTCATGGTTTCCTTGATGTAATCTTCCAGCGGCATCGCCTTTTGATTCCTTCCGTGCACTCCCTGAAGATCTGTCTGGACCCACGGTGGCACTACCTCGATCACGCGGATTGATGTGTCGCGAAGCTGAAATCGAAGCGACTGCGTGTATGAATGCATCGCCGCCTTCGTAGCGCAATAGGTCGGCGTCATCGCCTGTGGCACAAATGCCAGCGTTGACGTCACATTGACGACAACAGACGCGGGTTGTTTCAGCAGATGAGTCATCAACGCAGCCGTCAGCCGCATCGGTCCCAGCAGATTCGTGGTGATCATAGACTCTGCATCCGCCAACTCACCCTTTGTCAGATCCTCCATCCGTTGGATACCCGCATTATTTATCAGAACATTGAGGGTGGGATGTTCCTGGAGCACGCTCCCAACGAAGCCGCGAATGGCCTCTCCCTGGTCCAAATCGCAAACGACGTAAGCCATGCCTGGATGAGCTTTGGCGGTCTTATGAAGCATGTCTGCGCGTCGGCCAGCGATGATTACTTGGTTCCCAAGAGCGTGGAACGACTCCGCCAGCCCGCGGCCGATCCCCGAGCCGCCGCCTGTGATCAGAATGGTATTTCCAGTAAGC
Organism: uncultured Granulicella sp.; assembly: GCA_964282815.2. Taxonomy (GTDB): domain Bacteria; phylum Acidobacteriota; class Terriglobia; order Terriglobales; family Acidobacteriaceae; genus Edaphobacter. The sequence continues at coordinate 800,671 of CBDIOH010000007.1, read as the reverse complement.
TTCATAACTCACCCTAATTCGGAGAACAAGTTCACTGAGAGTCTGCGTTAGCAAGCATGAGCTTGTCAAGCGAAAGGCCAATCGTGCAAGCGACTCGAAAGCTGACGGGGTGCTATGCGCAAAGCGTTGCTCTATGATTGATGTTCGGAGAGGCCGCTTGAAGCTCGAAGAATTGCCATCAACAAATATCAAAAGCATCAAGCAGCGTGAAAGGGCGAAACAGGAGCGCAAACAGAAAATCCTCTTGGCGGCTCGTCGCAACTTCGCTCTGTATGGTTACGACCGAGCCACGCTCAGACAGGTTGCTGCCGAGGCCGGAATAACCGTCAGCGCACTCTTCAAGCATGTCACCGACAAACGCGATCTGATCCACTTTCTGTTCAATGAAGATCTCGATGCATTAACGACCAGAGCCCTGGCGACTCCCCAACTTAAACATAGCTTCCTTGAGAAGATCATGAGCGTCACGGAGCACCATTACCGCCACTTCGCAAGAGATCCGATGCTTTCGCGCGTGCTGCTCAGTGAAATCCTAGTCGAGTCGCCGGGACTTCATCTCGCATACAATCTCGAGATTCGCGCCAGACTAATTGACGGATTTGAAAAGCTTGTCCGAGAAGCGCAGAGGTCTGGAGAACTCCGGAGAGTTGAGAGCTCGAAGGTCGTCGCGCTTCAAATTTTCTTCGTCCACGCGGCGTCGCTCCGCTATTGGCTAGCATCGTGCCCGTTGCCACAGTGGCGTAAGGGCCACCGCGATTACGAGCGCTTCCTTAGGCTCCAGCTAAGAGGCATCTCCGACTAATCCGTTCAATTAGCACATCTCGTCTCCTGTGTTGCCCACGCTGCCTTAAAATGATGATGGATCACTGAATGGACCTTCTGCTCACATGTTTCAGCTTGCCAGGCGAGAACGATGGCCTCGCTTCCGGTGCTTTCTGGGGCCCATGCTGCAAAGGGACTACTGGCAAACCTGCATCGGGTGCATGATGGATCCACACGCGTAGACCGTGCCAGCGCTTCGTACGTAGTGTCCAGCACGCTCTTGTTGGGTCGCCCGACCGATGCAGGAGTTGGAAAGCAATCGCTCTCATCTCACACCACTACTCACCGGCGTGTCAGCCATAGGGCGATAGCGTGACATACCGAGGCTCGCTACCGCAAGCATCCCATTGCGATGGAGAAGAGTCGGATGATAGTTTCCCCACCGTCAAAAAGAAGACCAGCAAGTATCCAACACCCACGCCCACTGCCTAAATACCCAGCCCCCGGTACAACGCCCGAACGCGCATTTCCAAAGTAGCGGCGGACCAGAAAAGCAGTGAGGTCGACACCTTCTCCAGCACACCGCCAAGAAACATCGCAGCGAGGATAGTCTAAGGAAAGTCTCCGTGTGCTTAGAGGAGCAACATAAGAGAATTGATGATAGTCAGGGCGACACAAGCAATTAGCGGAGCGGCGTTGAATCGAATCAGCCAATCCGCATCCATCCGAACGCGATCTCACATCGCATCTTGGATACAGGTGGACTCAATTATGCTCCGACCTCTCCTACTGTTGCCGCTCGCTCGGGCAGCCAAGTTGGAGCAATGTTAGGTGAACTTGTCCTCATTGAGGTAAGAGACAGGCACTTCCGTTGCTGAGCGATCTGTGTGCCCGACGCAACATGCAACGCCTTCTGTGTGTGCGAGTTAGAATATGTTGCTGGAGGATATGTGACGACTTCGATACCTGAGCCGCGCGTTACGGTGAGGAAAGCCGGGTCTCGCTCCCTAAGTAAGCAGGAGCGAAAAGACCGGATTTTGACGGCGGCCCGTCATTTCTTCGCGGAGCATGGATATGACCGGGCCACATTGCGCCAGATCGCCGCATCAGCCAACGTGACAGTCGGAGCAATCTTTAAGCATGTGACCGACAAGCGCGACCTCGTTCATCTCATCTTCAACGAAGATCTTGAGGAAGTCACAACTAAGGCTTTGGCCGCACCTCGTCCCTACCATACATTTGCGCAAAAGATATTGAGCATCACCGAGCACCTTTACCGCCATTTTGCTATCGATCCTCTTCTCTCACGTGTCTTGCTGACCGAAATCCTGGTAGAGACACCGGGACTTCACCTCAGGCAAAATCTCGAGATCCGAGCCCGCTTGCTTCGAGGGATTGGAGAACTAGTAGCCGCGGCGAAGCTGACCGGCGAGATTAAGGCTTCAGAGTCGACAGAGATCATTGCGCTCCAGATTTTCTTTGTTCACGCAGCCGCCTTGCGGCTGTGGTTGGGATCCTCACCTAATCCAGAGTGGCGGAGTGGACAACGGCAGTATGAGGTTTTCCTGAATTTGCAGCTCGCCGGTTTATCTCCGCAGCCTCAAAAGATAGCAGCCCGTGATCATTCTCTAAGATGAGCTATTCAGGTCGCTAAAGCCTCCATGTCGGACTGCAGCCCAGCCGTGGGTTTGCACGCGATTGTGAGGTCCTTCAGTATCCGTTCACAAACACGTATTATCGACCGTTTTGAAGGTCATCCTTTGGTCCAGCACCCATATAACGCAAGCCAAACCCATAGGGATACAGCGGGTGCTCGGAATCGTACGGCAGATCACTCCTCTGTTGTTCCACAGCACGCATCGACGACGGAAGCTCAAACGGTAGATGTCCCTCGGGAAATCCTTTCCCAGTGATTACCTCCAAGAGTCCTTCATCGGTTATCCCAAAATTCGCCAGCAGAGCCGAGGTCCGGTCCTTAACATTGGTCAGGATTGCGGGACGGTCCAAGTAGACGGTGACAATGGTCGGAATGGTGGCACTAGCGCGCACAAGTGCGTCATACGCCGCATCTCCGGGGCGAAAATCGAGCCTGCCTTCGTGCAGAAAATTTCCAAACGGGTATGCTGGGTGGATAATTTCAAACGGCGCAGCCGCGCGAATAATGGCAAGATCGGCCTTTTCAGGCGTGTCTACGACAGTGAATCCAAAGCGTGCCGCTACGGCGGGATCAATTCCAAATAGATACACCTTGCGCCCGTCCGCTTTCAGCGGAAGGATGTTCTTCTTATTTTCGAGCAAAACAAGGGCTTTCTTCTGAGCTTGTTCGCCCGCCTGGACGAACTCAGGCTTTCCTACGGTCGCTGCTGCCAAAGCGGGATCAGCATAGGGGTTCTCGAAGAGGCCAAGCTCGAACTTCTGGAGCAGAATGCGGAAGGCTGCTTCCTGTACGCGATGTTGGCTTACCAGTCTGTCCCGAACGGCCTCAACGATGAAGTGGGCTTCGTCCGTACCGCCAATCTGATCGACGCCGGCGTTGATCGCCTTTGCGAAGCGTTGTTCCTTCGTCAAAGTCTCCACTCCCCAAGGCATGGCATTGTGAGCAAAGTTTGGCTTCTGCCCTGCGGGAAAGCCATTTTGGCATATCGCATCGCAGTCGTTTGTCACAGCGAAATCGGTTAGCACCACACCTTGGAAGCCGTATTTGCTGCGCAGCAACCCGTTCAAGAGCTGCGCATTGAAAGCTGCGCCGACCGGTTCGGTCGGCTTGCCGTCGATAGTCACGCCTCGCAGGATCGAATAGGTCGGCATGACCATGGCCACCTTCGCATGGAAGGCGCCGATGAATGGGAGCACATGCTGGTCGAAGGTGTTTCCAGAAAATGCGGCGATTTGCCCATAGTAGTTATGACTGTCGAAACCATTTTGTTGAGCTCCGTACCCAACCCAATGCTTGACCACTGCGGCGACACTGCGCGGGTGCAGCCCAGTCTCTCCGTTCTGTAGGCCACTGACATAGGCCTCCACCATGCGCTCCGCCATGGCCGGATCTTCACCGAAGGTGCCAACAATGCGGCCCCAACGCGGTTCTGTTGCCAAATCGGCTTGCGGTGAAAGCGCCTCGCGAATACCTATAGAGATATATTCCTGGCGCACACTATCGGCAAACCAGCGGACTAACTCTGGATCGCCGATGGCCGCTAAGCCGGTCGTTTCTGGCCATTTTGCAAAAGAGTCGCTCGCTACGCTTGTGCCCGGTGTGTATTGAAAATGACTGCGCGGGTCTGTGCTGATGATGGCTGGGATGCCGAAGTCAGAAGCCTCGGCGATTTCCTGAATATGGTTGTGAGCAGCAGCGAATTCCTCGGGAGACGGGTTTAATCGCGTAAGAAAAGCGTTGATGTGCTCCGATTTGATCATGGCCGAAGACTTATCAATGTCATATTCACTACCTCGCCCGCTGGGATCGCCCACGGCGGGCAAGACCGCTTCAACCATAAGTCCAGCCAAGTCCTCCAAGGACAACCGGCTTACAAGATCATGGGCTCGCACATCGGACGGAAGGCGCCAATCCTCGTAGGGATCGAGCCTGCCGTTCCGATCCAGATCTTTGAACTTGAGCCCATCCACAGTGAGCACGGGCGCACTACGACGGCTTAATGCAGGCTGAGAGGGAGCGTTGGATTGAGCAACACATGAGATGGAGAGCACGAAAGCAGCAAGGGTGGATTGCATGGGTAATCTTCCTCAGAAACGACGAAACGGCGCTCGTTACACAGGTATCGCTAAATCGGCCCCGGCAAAGGCCACAGAAGCGCGCTGAGTTGAAAAGAAAGCGAACCGGCCGTTGCTGGCCCGTCCGATCGTTGGTACCGCGTCAGAAGAGTATCTTTATGGCGAACTGCACTTGTCTTGGAGAAAAATTGACGGCTGTGCTCGTGATGCTGCCAAAACCGCCAGCAGAAGTTGCAACTGCGCCACCGCTTGCGGAGGAAGGTACGGAATAGCTGGAGATGGATGAATTCGGAGCTGCGAAGGACGCCGTATTGGTTACGTTGAATACTTCTGTACGAAATTGCAACGAGGTTTCGCGGTAAAGAGGAAAGTTCTTGAATAAAGACAGGTCAAGCCTGCGCAGCCGGGGACCGAAGAACTCGTTTCTGTTTTCGTTTCCGAGCGTGCCGTAAGGCTGGGCAGTAAAGGCGGAGATGTTGAAGAATTCCGATAGCGGACCACCCGTGTTCACAGCCTTCCTGTTGACGTTAGGACGGTCTGCGGTGATGGTCGGCAGATTCACCTGAGCCGATGCACTCGATACTGTAAACGGAAGCCCAGTCTGCCAGAACCCCAACATATTCCCCTGCCAGCCACCCAGCAACAGTCGTTTATATTTACCGTCCTTGGGCGAAGCAAAGGCGTACGTCGCCGAGCCCGCCAGCCGATGACGAACATCAAGGTCGCTGTTGCCATAGTCGTAGGTCTTGATGAGCGGGGGCGCTAACCCAAACTGCTCCGCATTGCTGCCGATACCTTGATCCGTTCCAGCATCGTCGAGGATGTGAGCATAGGTATAGTTCACATTGGCCGTCAAACCGCGGCTGAAGCGTCGCTGCACACTGGTCTGTAGGGCATGGTAAGAGGATTCTCCCCCGGGTTCATAGGCCGTAATGGTATTCACATTCGGCAGGAGTGCAGCATAAGGCGGGGTTGCCTGAGCTGTACCGGGTGCCTCGCCAACAGGCGAAGGCGCGGGAACATCCAGATTGCCGATTGTCTGTAGGAGATGGCGGCCAAGCTCACCCACATAGCCGACGTTGAGCACGGTCTTTCCGATCTCCTGCTCTACATTGAGGTTGAACTGTTCGATATAGCCGGTGCGGAAGTCGAACGCCTTGGTATACAGGCCGCCGCTCAATGCCGTAGTCGAGGGCGCAACTGGAGATGGCGCCCCGTTTGCAAGGCTAGTCTCTCTGATTGTGCCGGAATTGTAGCTATACGGCGGATTGGTCAGAATAAGTGCGTTCGTCTGATCCGCGGGAAAAAAGCTTAGGCCGAAGCCACCGCGGACAACCGTTTTTGAAAAAGCGTTATACGCAAAGCCCGCGCGCGGGGCGACGTTTGTGTACTGTGTCTGCACTCCGGCTTGTCCGCCCTGTACAAGGGTTCCGGTTACGAGGTTGAGATTGGAGATATTTCCGTGCTTCTCCGTTTCGGCCGTGAAGACATCGTAGCGAAGCCCCAGATTGAGAGTCAGTTTGGGCGTCGTCCTCCAGTCATCCTGCAGGAAGAAGCTCGGTTCCGAGGCGCGATATTGCGGATCGATCAGCAGTTGATTGCGCATCAGGATGTAGGGTCCACCTTCCAAAAGACTGGCGAGGTTTTTGATCGTTCCACTGGCGGTCGAAGTGGGAAATGCCGAAGCTCCCTGATTGAAGATGTAGTACCCCTTGGGGAAGGCCGCGATAAAGTCCGACGCCTGGCGACGTATAAAGGCGGCGCCGACTTTCAAAGTATGATTCCCTTTGGTGTAGGAGAGCACGGTTGCATACTGATACGTGTTCTCCTGCACGAAGATTGGGTTCGCATTGGCGTCGCCAATAGGTGAGTAACCGGTAGTGGATATGGGCGCCAGGCCCGACGCATATGGCGCGTTATTGGCGTTGTTAATAAAGTAGGGCGCCGTTTCGTTAAAGTTCGTTCCGTAGTTCAGGGGAAGAGCCTGATTACCGAACCGCGTATATCCAGCCTTCAGTTCAAGCAGGAACGCTGAATTGTAGATGTGCGTATAGTTCAGCTGTGCGTTTTGCGCGAGTTCCTTGGAGTTTCCAGGGAAATTGCCACCTGTGATTCCGTTTGGCTGTACATTGCCTACCGCAGGGAACGGTCCTGGCGTAAAAGTCTTTGCATCGTTGAAGGAGTATCGGGCAAAGAAGAGATTCGTTGGGCTGAAGTGATGATCCACCCGGACGTCGAAGGTCTCCGAATTCTGCCGCCGCGCAGGATCCGAGACGAAGTTGTTTGAAAGGGCACTGTTGATCGGTGCTGGATAGAGTTTGAAGTAGCTCACCGCTGTGCTGTTGAGCTGCGTCGATGCGAGTACGGGGCCACCCTGGTCGGAGAAGTTTCCTATATTTTGCTCTTCGAAGAGGGTCGGAACGGTTGCGGTATATACCGTTCCAGTTGCGTCGATTTGACGGAAAGCCTCGAAATCGCCGAAGAAGAACGTTCTGTCCTTAATGATTGGGCCACCGATGCTTCCGCCGAACTGATTCTGGTGGAGCTCGGGCTTCTCTGGCACCGCCGCGGGTGTGGCGAAGTAGTTGCGGGCGTCAGTGATGTTGTTGCGGAAGAACTCATACGCAGACCCGTGAAACTGGTTGGTTCCGGCCTTGGTGAGGAGCGTGATCACGGCACCCGCTGTGCGGCCTACCTCGGCGGTGTAGAGGTTGGTGGCGACGGTGATCTCCTGAATGGCATCGAGAGAAGGACGGACAGCTACGAGACCCTCGAAACGATCGTTCATGTCCAGACCGTCGAGAGTAAAATTATTTGCGGTCTCCGATTGGCCGTTCGCCGAGACGGAGGTAGACTGCCTGCGATCATCGGGGCGGCTTCCGCTTGACGAAGATGTGGGAGGCCCGGGATTTGTACCTGGTTGAATCTGCGCCAGGTTGGCGAAGTTGCGTCCGTTCAGGGGGATGTCTTCCGTCTGTTTGGTATCGATGGTCGAGCTGACGGTCGAATTGTCGGTTTGCAACGTGCCCGACGTGTTCGCGTCTACCTCAACGGTCTCATTCGATGACCCGACGTTGAGTTTCGGGCTGACGCGGAGCCTGTCGCCAGCCGATACCTTGATGCTGGTCAAGGTCGTTTTCTCAAATCCGGTCGCGCTCACCTCCACGCTGTAGGTTCCCAGCTCAAGTTGAGCGGCGGTGAACTCACCACTGTCGTTCGAGGTGAGCGTTCGACGGCTGCCCGTTCCGGTGTTCAGAATTAACACAGTAGCGTTGGGGACAACCGCGCCTGTCGTATCGGTAACCTGACCGGTAAGATCGCCCGTGATGACCTGTCCCCAAGCAGGGGGCGCCATACATAAGACCACGCTGATGAAGACAGCACTAAGCGTTACCAAGACATGTTCACTCCCGACACCGCCTACCAGCTTGAACCAGAATGAATCGAAATATCGTCCGGCAGAATGCAGCATGATTTACCTCGACGTGGAAGTGGATTTTCGTCACGAAGAACTCGTCCGTGCCGAATTGTTCGCGTGCTCTCAAGCGCCCCCAAGCCTAGTGGCTGAGCTCGCTAGATGGAAGCTCGGAACGGTAAAGACGCCCGGTTAGGAGAAACTTCATAAAATAGAATCAACGATTTACCAATTCGCTTTTGTAGGTTAGTAACCTTCATCCTGGCAGTGGAACTTGAATTGGCTACGCCGAAGAGCGTTGCGATATGATGTTGTGCGGTCGGATGAACGTTGACTAGTCAACCGAACCTCCCAGGCAGGATCCAAGGATGTCCGACAACAACAAAATCGCTTTGGAAGAGGAGAAGGAACTTTCCCGAGCCGGCGCGTTTGCAGGAACGGAAATTGTCGGCGATACCGTGGCTGTTCGGGCACAGTTGGATCGCATCCTTGCAGATCCATCGTTCCGGACCAGCAAACGTCATTCGCGGTTTCTTCGCTTTGTGGTAGGCGAGACGCTCAGTGGACGAGCGGAGAGCGTCAAGGAACGTGTGATAGCGGCAGAAGTCTTCGACCGTGCGTCCGATTATGACGCGAGCGTGGATCCGATTGTTCGAGTTGCAGCACACGACATCCGCAAACGCATCGCTCAGTATTATGTAAGACCAGGACGCGAGTCCGAACTCAGGATCGACCTTAATGCAGGGTCTTATGTGCCAACTTTTCGATGGCCGGAGGCACAACCCCCGCCTTTGCCTCCAAACACCGAGAAACCGCAGGTCCCAGTGCCGGTTGCTCAGCCGCTGCCCATTGACTCGGCAGTTCCTTCCGGACGCTCCAGTGGAATGTTTGGACGCAACCGTAGAGCTGTTCTTTTGGCTGTCGTTTGCGCGCTGTCAGTACTGGCTGCTGGGGTATGGTATTTGATGTTGAGGCCTGAGGCTCAACTTGCGACATTCTGGAAGCCATTCCTGTCCAGCCCGACTCCGCCGTTCATTTGTCTTGGCGATGTTCTGTCGGTACATGGGCGTCCTGAGCCGGCCCCTTCGAGCAACCCGACCCTGTCAAACTGGTTTTCCGAGGCAAATCATATTGCCTTTGGGGACGCCAGTGCTTTGGCCGAGCTCACAGGGCCGTTTCATCGATCCCAGAAGCCATTTCGATTCCTCATGGCTGACTCCGTCAACTTTGCCGATCTCCGTGGCCAACCGCTGGTTCTGATCGGCCTGGGGGGCAATCCCTGGACTAAGCGCTTCATTACGGGACTTCGCTATACCGTGAAGCTCGACCCTCAAACGAACGACTATGAGGTTAATGATGATCAAGCCCATAGCCCTTCGCCCTGGCATTTCAGTTTCAACATGCCTCTGAATTCGACCACTCGCGATTACGGGATCATAACCCGGTTCTCCAATGCTTCGATTGAACAGCCGACGATGATTGTCGCCGGCATTGGGCCTTATGCAACGACGGGCGCCGCCGAGTTCATAACTAATCCGCAATATTTCGCAGAGTTCGTGCGTTCTGCTCCCAGACATTGGGAGGATAAAAATATCCAGATCGTCATCCAGACTGAAGTAGTGAATGGACAATCTGGTCCACCTCACATGGTCGCACGCTTCATATGGTGAGCTGATCCCGATGCGGAGTTCAGAAGCAGGCAGAAAAGGGGTTCGTATCGACACGAGACCTTGCTCAATCCCTAGATGCGCCAGGTGAAGAACTGCAACTTTTGAATGTAACGACCGATTTGGCGAAGTCATTCGCGCCATCGTTGATCGTGGCGTGGGCAAAGCAGATCTCCCAGTTCTCGCAAGAGAGTTCACTGCACGTCTGGATGGTCCGCGTCCTGATTGGATGACCGACCGCGATCTCGTCTATCGTGTCTATGTGTACGCTGCCGCATCCGGACTAAACAAGGACAAGCGAACGGTCGAGAAGGTATTTGCAGAGTCCGCCGATGGCGATTTGGTTACTGCGCACATCGCGTCTGGCAACGACTACTTGTGCACAAATGATCGAGGCATCTCCGCAGAATCCGATTCAATCTTTGACGCCAAGAATCGTTCGTCGCTCAAATCACAATACGGAGTCAAGGTGGTGAGCGAACAGCAGCTCGCTGGTCTCCTGTAAGCCAACATTCCGAGCGCCAAAATCCATGCCGTTCTTTCAGATAAGGACGAGATAAGAGCTCAGGCCCGGCGCCGCGCGCGAACAATACGCGAACAATGCGCATCCCAAATGGGCCCATTTAGCCCTCAACAATCCTAAATCTATCTTATTCTAAGCCCTTTTCCTTCATATATATCCGCTGATTCCAGGCCACTTAGCTGAATTGTCCGGCAGCCCTGAAAAGGCCGGCGTCGGCGGTTCGATCCCGTCTCTGGCCACCACATTCTAAAGAACTTAGCCGCATGCCAGAGATTTCAAGTTTTCTTTACGCTAACTCGCTTAGGGGATGTTTGCTTTAGGATCGGCCCGAACGGCTGGGCTTCGACTGGCGGGACCGGGTGGACGCTCCTTACCTCGAGATTAATTGCGCTGCTTGGATGCGCTGCTTGAATCAACAACTTAGGCAGGCAGTCAAGAGGCGTTTCGATGGGGAGCATAGGGGATCAGTCGAGGTCGCCCTCTACCCTGAATCTGTGAGCACGGCACTTGACGAACCAAACGAAATCATTCGGGCAATAAGGTAGGAGCTTTGTCCTGCTACCGATTCGAGTCAAGTAAAGCGCTGCGCGTTGTGCCAAAGCCAGCTGTCATGAGTGGCGATTCGAACGTTCGCTAAGGAGTTCTTAGGTCGAGGCTGTAAAGATTTCCGGTTCCTACTCTGGGCTGAACCAAGGGCTCACCTCGAAGCGTCACGCCTCCAAAGAAGTAGTTTGCAGCCTCTCCATCATGAAAATTTCCGAGGTCAGCGACCGTCTGGATCATTCCGCTCGGAACTTCCACTCTCAAAATGGGTTCACGGTCCGCAAGGAAGGCATGGATATAGATGGCTTTGCTATCGATGCTCCATACTGGGTCCGCAGCGCTTGTGGTCGCCAGATGCTTCCATTGGCGGCGAGTCGTATCATAGAGCATCACGGTCTTCTGGTCTGACGTCAGGGCCACGATCCAGTGACCGTCAGGCGACCATCGCGGACTGAAGAGGTCTTTAGAGTCCCCAATCTCCTGAATCTGCCGTGTGGATAAATTGATGATCTTGAGGGTACGAGCGCCACTCTCCTTACCCATTAGATCTGGCTCACGACCAAATACCAGGCTCCCACCATCCGCAGCCCATCCCGGGTCTGCTGCATTTTGGGTCTGGTCGAGCAACGCTTCGGCTTTATCCCCGCTGGCGTCTACAAGGTAGATCTGCCAGACGCCGCCTGGCTTCCTCGCCATGACAGCCAGACGATGTCCATCAGGCGACCAGTGTGCAAGAAAGACTTCCAAGGCATCCGAGGTAAGCCGAACCTTATCCGAGCCGTCAATGTGTGCGCGCCAAAGCTTTTCGTGGATGTCGGTCCACGCGACCCACTTCCCATCTCGGGAAAAATCGATACGGTTGGCGTCCGCTAGAAATGCCGGTGCGGAGCGAAACTCTTTTCGCTCAGGATCAAACCTCTGCAACCCAGAAGGAGCTTCTAATCCGACGAAGAAGATACGAGTTCCGTTTCGAGCCGCAACGGGCGAAAGGGAGCGGAGAGGCCCATTTGTCAGTTGTTGTAGCGTTTCGCCGCGTCCAAATCCTTTCAGTTCCCATAAATTGTCGTCAGCCTGGAAGATGTACGACTGTCCATCCGACAGCCACACTCCGCAGCAGGCAGAGAAATGCTTCGTACCAGGAATCTGGACTGGAGTTGGTCGATGGCTCCCGCTGGCCATCTCCCAAAGAGCAGCTGCGTGGGTTACAGGATCGAAGAGGGTAAATCTCAGCAATTTGCCATCGGGTGACCAGCGTAACCAGAAGGCACGGCCAGGAAGTTTGGCGTATGGCTTCGAGGAATCCTCATTTGGGCCGATCTCGGCCAAATCATTCCCTGTGGCGTAAAGGATGCTGGTGCCGTCTGGCATCCAGACTGCATCGTGAGCAAGAATGCCCTGAATGCGCCGTCCGCTCCCACCCTCAGATGGTACGACCCATAGCGGTTGCTCTGACTCAGTAGACTGCTGACTTCGCAACAGCAATCGGGAGCCATCTTTCGAGATGTCCGTTAGAGAGTTTGAGGAGATCTCTTCGGGTAGTTCAATCCCTCGGACCTCTCCGGTGTCGACGTTGATAGCAGACAACCGAGGACGGCCGTTTACCATCACGGAAGTCAGTACACGGTCGCCCTCGATCGCCATGTTGAGGAAACTTTCAGGATTTGGCGGACCAAGAGAGATTGGTATGTAGTGGGTTATCTGGTCGACTCGACTCGGGGGCGTCTTGGACGCGGCAGGAGCGAGCAATCTTCCCAGAAGTGCGCCTATAGCGAGCACCGCGCAGAGCATACAGAACCGCAGCAAGTTGGCTGGAAATCGCCATACGAAGCGCGGCTGTGCATTTACGGCTGCTAGCCGGTTTTCCCCCGCTTTTCGTTCATGCCCGAGAGGAGCGACTGCTTCCAGGGATCCGGTGTTCGGAATGCTCTTCGTATTGGCGCCTGGGGAAACTAGAGACGGCAGGCCTTCAATCGTCTTTGAATCATTGCCGACATGGTCCTCCAACAGCTTCTGGGCGGCTGCTGGACCCGCTACCTCCTGCTGGGTCGACTCTGCAGGGCGGTGAACAGCAGGCGCAAGTACGGTCGTGACCGGAGCGATGAATCTATATCCCCTCTTGGTCAGCGTTTGGATGAAGCGGGGGTTTTCTGCTGAATCTCCGAGAGCCTCACGAATTTTGTTAACAGCGGCAGCGATCGCCTGATCGAAGTCGACGTTGGTATTCGCTCCCCAGATCTCACGTTGAAGATCTTCCCGGGTAACAATGTCACCGGGTCGCTCCAGCAGCGCAGCGAGAACTCGGAAGGGTTGTCTAGGAAGCTTGATCCGGTAACCCGCCTTCCAGAGTTCCCCGGAATGCAGGTCTGCTTCGAACAGGCCAAACGTCACTCGTTCTAGTTTCTCCCCGGTTAGCAAGTGCCTCTCCTTATGCGCACCCATGCTATACGACGTCACAGCCGGCATGAATCAACGAGCCTAAGTGTAACATTCTAAGGGTTTCTGGTGGGAATCATAAAATGAATGCAAAGAGAATCTTGCAACCATTGCAAGAAGTTTGCAAATGGGAAGAGGGTGACGATCAGCCGGCAACACCGGTTCTGCCCGTCAGAGACAGAAGGTGTTCGGCAAAGAACATTCGGAGAATAGCCAATGACAATCCAATCCACGTTTACTGGAATCCTGCGGAGACAGGGAATCGCGAGTGCCGTTCTCGCTCTAGCTTTTCTTTCTGCAGCAGCCGTTCCGAATGCACACGGGCAATCTGACTCAGGAAGAATCGTCGGGACGGTGACCGATACGACAGGCGCCGCAATCCCACAAGCAAGCATTACCCTGCTGAATAGGGCGACAGGAGGGAAGCTGGTTGGCACCTCGAACGCGAGCGGAGAACTGAATGTCTCAGCCGTTCCTCCCGGTGACTACGTCGCCACTGTGGCCGCGCCCGGTTTCCAAACCCAGACGCAATCGCTTACTGTCGTTGTCACAACGAGTCTGACGCTCAACTTCGCTCTTAAACCTGGCGAGCAGACGACGACTGTTGAAGTCACGGATGCAGCCTTGCTGGTGAATACCACCGACCCTACATTGGGTGAGACGATCGAGGAGAAGCAGATCACGGAGCTGCCTTTGAACGGCCTCAACTCCCTGAACCTCGCCCTGTTGACCCCGGGCGTCACCCAGGGCGCCACGGGTGAGCAGAATCAGGACGTGGCGGGTCGTCATGGTGATACCGGCGGAGGCACCATCTCCGTCAACGCGACGCGCCCTCAGGCCAACAATTTCATTCTGGACGGCGTGGACAACAACGACAGCCTCATGAACGTTGTCCTCTTCTTTCCGCCGGTCTTTGCCACGCAGGAGTTCAAGGTGGACACGAGCGTCGCGCCCGCGCAGTACGGCCGTGGCGGCGGAGCGATTGTGGTGAGTTCCATCAAGTCGGGCACCAATGGATTTCACGGGTCCGCTTTCGACTACTACCGGAGCGGCAAGTGGGCCGCAAATCCTAACTACGAGTTTCCATACAACGATTCGCCTGCCGGGCCAAATCCCACGTACAACCAGAATATCTTCGGCGGCGCAGCAGGCCTACCGCTCATCAAGGACAAGCTGTTTCTCTTCGGCGACTATCAAGGCACCCGCATCAGACAGCCGTCGGGAAGCGGCTACGACACCGTGCCTACGCCGCTGATGCGCCAGGGCAACTTCACGGAGCTTCTCAATCCGGTCCTCGCGAGCAACGGTGAGACCAACGGTGCCGCACCCTTCTACACCACGTATTTCCCAGCCTGCTATCCGAACTCCGCCGTTTTGGACAAACCTTTTCCTGCGACTGGTAGTAAGGGGCAGATCTTCGACCCCTTGACTTGCGCGCCCTTCCCCGGCAACATCATTCCACAGAATCGTATCAACACCGTCGCTCAGAACTACCTGAATGCCTTTCCGCTTCCCACGCGCACGGATCGCCTGATTGGGAACTACTTCTACCAGCAGAATCAAGTCGCCAAATACAACACCTTCGATACGCGTATGGACTGGAACGCGTCCAAAAGCGATCTCCTCTTCTTTCGGTTCTCCTACGACAACACCACGTCGGATCAGAACTCGCAACTCGCCGACAACCCCGGGTACCCACCCCTGAATGCTTCGGGTCAGATCAACTACCTGCATGCCCGCGGCTACGACCTGGGATATACGCATACCTTCTCTCCCCGTGCCGTCAATCAGGCCCGCATCGCATACAACCGAGACAACTATGGCTACACTCCACCGAACTTTGGGGTCTCTGCAGGCGCGTTGCTCGGGATTCAGAACACAGCGTTGGGTGCCGCGGCAAACACGGGAGGACCGTTGACCGGTCCCTACGATGGAGCTCTCACCTACACGGGCGATTACGGTCCGTATGAGGTACCGCAGAACATCTATGAGGTTACGGACACACTCAGCCTGACGCGCGGCAAGCACCAGCTCAACGTCGGTGGGACGGTCATCCGGCGTGTGACCAACTACTACCGACCGATCGAAGGCAAGGGCGGATTCTTCTACAACGCTCAACTCTTCACCGGCTACAGCGAAGCCGAGTACCTGGCAGCCGGCGCCGCCCAATACCAGATCGGCTCGCAGACCGGCTTCTTCTCAAATATCAACCAGGAAGATGCTCTCTTTGCCCAGGATGACTGGCGTGTCAACAAACGGCTTACGTTGAACCTCGGCATCCGTTACGACCTGATTACCTGGCCGTATGAGGCGCACAATCAGCAGGCCTCGTTCAACGTGAATAACGGTCAATTTTTAGAAGCCGGTGTGAACGGCGTCTCCAGAAGCATCGTCAACCAGGATTATCTGAACTTTGCGCCCCGCGTCGGCTTCGCCTATGACGTGTTTGGAGACGGCAAGACCTCTCTTCATGGCGGATACGGGATCTTCTACTTCCCGGATTACGGTGGCATCAACAACCAGCTGGGGCAGAACGTTCCCTTCAGCGGAAACAACTACTTCCTTGCATCCAGTGGATACTGCATCACCTTGAGCGGTCAGACGTCGACGCTGCAGGCTCCCGACTCCTGCGCCGGTTATACGAGCCCGGCGGCCGTAACCTCACCGTTGCCCCTGCCCACCTCCAGAGGCAACTTCAACATCACAAATCCGCCTGCGAACATCTCGGGCACCGCGATCAACGTCAACAACAAGCACAGCCAGATCCAGCAGTACAATGTGCAGCTGCAGCAGCAAGTGTCGCCCAGGGATGTGTTCAGCGCGGCATATGTCGGCACGCACGCGGAGCGGCTTTCCACCTTCTACAGCCTGACGAACTACCATATTGGCGCGACGACGCTGCCGTTTGCCAATCAGAACGGTGGAATTACCTACAACCTGTACAACGGCAGCTCCAACTACAACGGTCTGCAGTTGCATTATGAGCATCAGGCGAAAAACCTGCTGGCCACGGCCTCGTATGCCTGGTCTCATGCGCTCGACAATACGGACAGCCCGTACGGCGGAACTCCTGTAACTGTCCTGTTGTGGTACGACCAGCCCGCGAACTATGGCAACTCCAGCCAGGACGAGCGGCATATCTACAGCTCCTCGTTCGTCTACAGCCTGCCGTTTGGGCGGGGGCAGCGATTCGGCACGGGCGTGAATCATGCGCTGGATCTGCTGATCGGGGGATGGCAGGTGAACGATATCGTTCAACTGTCGACCGGGCAGCCCGTGGATCTCCAGGCGGGCGGCAGCAGTCAAGCCGTTTTGACCAACCGTCCGGACCTGATCGCTCCCATCGAGTATCCGAAGAAGATGACCCAGTGGTTCACACGTTCTTCGTTCAGCTCCGCCATCCCCACGCAGGTGGCGACGGATCTGCCGAACACCCAGGTGTACACGCGCCTGGGGACGCTGGGCCGCAACGCAGTCTATGGACCGGGCTTTCGAGACATGGATATCGGCATCCAGAAGAACCTTCATATCTCAGAAGGCAAGCAGTTGGAACTTCACGGCGACGCGTTCAACGTGACGAACACGCCCAGCTTCGCGAACCCGAGCAACGTTCAGACAGGTACGAATGTCTTCGGCGCCATTACGGGCGAGCGTAGCACGGCGCGGCGAATCCAGGTAGCCGCGCGGTTATCCTTCTAAGCCGCAAGGGATCGCGTCGCTTCTGAGTGCGCGGTCCCAACCACTCCTGCTTGTTCTCCTAATAGACGTGTCTCTGTTGTAGGAGCGTTATGCCGTTGGTTCTTGTTCCCAGTGACAGGCGGATACGAAGCGTACCGATCGCCGATTATCTTCGTGTTTCTTGTGTTTCGATTCTTTTGTTATTTCTCTTCCTCTTTCAAGCCCACGCCGCCGGGCCCCGTGACAACGGCCAGAAGACGCCGGACCATGCCCAGCCTGTGCCATCCTGGATGGACCAGGCCATCTTCTATGAGATTTTTCCGCGAGCGTTTTCCCCCGCGGGAACACTGAACGGCGTAACGACTCGGCTTGACACGTTGCAGAAGCTTGGAGTCAACGTGCTCTGGTTGATGCCGATTCACCCAATCGGCAAGGTGCAGCGTCTGGGTACGTTCGGCAGTGTATACGCAGTCAGTGACTACTATGCTGTGAATCCGGATCTTGGAACAAAGGCAGACCTGCTGCACCTGGTGCAAGCCGCGCATGAGCGGCACATGCGTGTGATTCTTGACGAAGTTGCGGATCATACAGCCTGGGACAGCGTCATGATGTCGCATCCTTCCTATTACAAGCAGGACGCTGCCGGAAAGATTCTGTATCCCCATAGTTGGACGGACGTAGCGGCCCTGAACTACGGCGATCCGGGGTTGCGCACGTACATGGTCGACATGTTTTCTTACTGGATGAAGACGTTCGACCTTGATGGATTTCGTATGGATGACGCGGACGACGTACCTACAATTTTCTGGGATCAGGCAAGTACCGCCTTGCGAGCCATCCGGCCGGATGTATTGCTTCTCGCTGAGGCGTCGCAACCCGAGTTGCTGCGGCAGGACTTCAATATCGATTATGCGTGGCCGCTGCTAGACACCATGAATCAGGTCATCATGCACGCGAAACCAGCTTCATCGATCCGAGATGAGATGAAGGGTCAGGAGTTACGTTTCCCCGCCGGAAGCTGGCACATGCTGATAAGCGATGATCATGACACCCGGCGGGCGACCGTTCGCTATGGCGCACAGGCAGCGCTTGCAGCTTCCGCTTTGGTGTTCACACTGCCAGGCGCTCCCATGCTGTACAACGGCATGGAAGTCGCCGACACGACGCCTTCAACAGGGCCGGCACTCTTTGAGAAGGAACCTATCTTCTGGCAAGCCGGGCAGATAGAACCGGCATTTCCCGCGTTTTACAAGGTGATGATTCCTCTTCGGGAGAACTCACCTGCGTTGCGGCATGGCGAACTTGTCTGGCTGCACAACTCCGATGAAGATCATGTTCTAACGTACCTGCGTCGCTCGGCGGAAGAGACTGTACTGGTCACGGTCAATCTCTCGAATGTGCCGTTTGTCGGCAGCATTGAAGCAGGTTCGGGATCCTGGAGCGAGATCGCTCTCAACAACTTCCCGCATCATGGTGAAGCTGGTATGCCTACTGCTGAGGCATCGCTGCCGGCGCCTCCCGTAGCTCTTCCGGCACTCTCGTTACCTCCTTTTGGGGTGCGGCTTTTCCGTAGCTCGCAACGCGCGAATGTTGAATAGGTCAACAACTCTACTACTGCCTATAGGAGCCGCTTAGTTCTCGCCATCCTTCACTCGTTTCTTTCTTTCGCAGCTGAACGTGAACAAACCGGTGCTGGTGAAACCCAGCCTCGAGGTGCTTCCGGTCCATGTACGAGGTGGCAGCATTCCCCCGGTTGAACTTCTAACGCAGAGCACTGAGGAAAAACCGTCGAGCGTTGACGATGGGAGTTTTCTTGCAACAAACCCGGGCACTCCATGTGCTGGTGTTGTGTCACGGATGACAGGCACAGCTCAAGTACCGCAAAGGGAGCTTCGCTCGGGTTTGATTCAGCTGCTCCACAGCGCAGGGCGGCTCTCAGAGCGTGCAAGCGCCGCCCTAGGAAGATAGCTTCGCTGCGTGTTGGAAAAATTATCGATGTGAGACCCACGGATGGACTCCGAAGTTGAGCACAGCTTCTCTTGGCACTACAAGTCTTACCTCACGACACGGCACAAACGGCTGGAGTGCCGCGGCAATAAAAGTGTCTCTCGCGAAGAGATCGAGAAGTGCCGTTGCAGAGTGCGATCTATTGCGGCGTATCGCTGCCACTAGAACAATTGGCGCGCGTGGACGGTATTCAGGAAGTTGTTCCTACCATCGACGGCGGAGAGCAGCCGGTCAAGGATGAAACGAAGCGAGCCTTGCTTAGAAGTTTGGGGCTGAAGGTCGGTGACGATCATGAGGTCGCGGCGTGCCTCTTAGCTGTTGAGGAACGCCTATGGAAGCGTGCTCTTCCTCCGGTGCTGGTCGTTGCCGCGGCAGAGACTGAGGTCAGGGTTGCCGCCGTACTGCCGGCTCGCAACACAGCGTTCGATTGGGTGCTCACCCTTGAGGACGGGAGCGCCCGAACTGGTAACGTTGATTTTGACAAGCTTGCCTTGCTGGATGAGCGAGAAGTTGCTGGGCGTCGCATGGAGCGTCGCGTGCTGCCTCTACCGGGTCAACACGCCGAGGGCTATCACACCCTCGCATTAGTCGATGCTGCAGAATCTTGCCGACTTATTCTCACGCCCGGCAAGTGCTGGCTCCCGGCAAACCCTGTTGATGGTCATCGGCTCTGGGGGCTCGCGGCTCAGCTTTATCTTCTCAAGTCGCACAGCAACTGGGTTATAGGAGATTTTCGGCGATCTCCGCAGGCTCGTAGAGTTGAATGGCGAACATGGCGCAGGCATCGTCGGAGTGAACCCTCTTCACGCTATGTTCCAGGACAAGCCAGCCGACGCTAGCCCCTACTCTCCATCTGATCGGCTTCTTCTTAACGTAATGAACATCGCTATAGGAGAGTTGCCGGAACTCGAGGCCTGCCCGGAAGCGAAAGCCCTGATTGCATCGGAAGAGTTCCAGCAACAACTGAAGACCTCGCGTCAGGACAGCTACGTCGATTATGGGAAGGTGCCGCATTAGAACTGCCGATCCTCCGGATGCTGTTCCAAGCCTTTGAGGCTGTCCCAAATCGTGAAGAGCAGGAGGCCTTGAAAGCATTTCACGAAGAAAGGGCTGAGTTGCTGGACCGTTCCTGCATTTTTCAGGCTCTACGGCTCTACTTGACTGCTCAGGATGCTTCCTTCATCGACTCAGCACGCTGGCCCGCCGAATACCGCGCATATAACGCGCCAGGAGTTCAGGAGTTCTGCAAAAGCCATCCGGAGCTCGTTCGGTTTCAACTCTGGTGCAATGGATCGCCGACCGCCAGATGCAAGGAGCATGTACGCTAACTCACGCGCCTCACAGCAGGAATCCAGTGCAGCAGAAAGGCGCTGTAGAGAATGTTTCCCACGCCGAAGGCAAACGACGCCAACGGAATGGAACTTGCGTAGGGACGAAGAACGATCTGCATCGGGATATCGGCCATTTTTGCCAATGATTTGCCTCTGTTCGTGCATGCCAATAACTGCCAAGAAGCTAAGGTCTACGATGCCGATGAAACTGCCGCGTCCTGTGTGTGACGAAGAACCGACCGTACAAACGAGGCGGATTGATTGGCGCTTTCAGACATGTCAGCAGATTCCTCGAGTGACTTACGTTCTGCGGCTACGCCCTAGATAGCTTGAGCGATGCCGGCGAGGATCATGATCACACCGCTCGCCATGAAGCCGTAAAAGATGGGCGTACGAGCGTTGCGATTGAGCAGCGAGCCGAAGATCAGCGGACCAAGCACGCCGCCCAGCAGTGTGCCGACCGCGTAGAAGATCGCAATCGCGGAGGCACGGATCTGCTGCGGGAACAACTCGCTGGTGGTGAGGTACGCGGAGCCCGCAGCTGAGGCAGCGAAGAAGAACGATACCGCCCACCAGGCCACTTGGGAGACAGCTGAGAGGCGGCCGTGGAGGAAGAGGAGGCTGGAGGTGCCGAACACGACGCCTGTGATGCAGAAGTCGAGCGCGATCATGGTGCGCCGTCCGACGGAGTCAAAGAGACGGCTGAGCAGTACAGGGCCGACGAAGTTGGTGAATGCGATGGCAGGAATAGAACGCCGGCATGGGCTGCGGAGACGCCGTAGAAACGAAGCAGGATGTGGGTGCTCGAAAAAAAGACGGAGTTGTAGAAGAACGACTGTGCCATGGTAAGCGCAAAGCAAAGCAGCGCACGACCGCGGTGCCGCGGGCCCAGAACCAATGATGGATTCGGCTGAGAGCGTGGCCGCATTCAGAGTCAGACCGCCGGTTTGCGTGTCGCGAAAGGCGTCGACCTGCCAGGTGGTGAGGTCGGCCTTCCATCGGTCGCGATTGGCTCGCAGGTCAAGGTCAAGCAGCAGCGGATCCGCCCCGCCCGTGGTCATGAGCGCCCGGTCGACAAGACCGATGCCGCTACAGAACGCTTTCTGGCCGGAGATCGTATAGCCGTCAGCTTCAGGGCTAAGATGGAGTGCGCGACCAGGTATTTGGAAGCCCAGACAGCATAGAGTGAGTTCGGCACGGATTTGTGGCCGGCTTCGGCCAAGATTGAAATCGAATCCCAATGAGCCTCGGCCAGCTTGGCCAACGTCAGGTCCTCTCGGGCGACCTCAAACAGCCGTCGGTGTCGCGCAGCGGTTTGGCCGGCAGCAGGGGGCGGCAGGGTCTCGGAGACGATGTGTTGCAGGCGTTCGGCAAGCGCGTTCAGGCGGCACCTCCATTATGCGCGGCCAATGCGTCCGCAAAGCCGTTCGGCGCACGGCCAGCACGGCGTCCGCTGGTCACCACCATCAGCCGCGTATCCGCCGTCGCGCGGTGCCGGCCAGCTTTCAGGCGATTCCACAGATCGTGGTCTTCTGCGGTGCGCGGCGGGTTCCAGCCGCCCGCTGCGAGGTAAGCGTCTGCATGCACGCCTAGGTTAGCCCCGTGAACGTGAGGGTGGGTGCCGTCCGGATTCAGGAGGTAAGTCACGCGGAAACGGGTAGGAACTCCAGCGTCGTGTTCGGCAAAGGAGTCCACATCGATGATGCCGGCCACAGCAACGTACCCCTCGACGGCATGCGCGAGTTGATCGACGAGCCAGGTTTCGGGAACCTCGCAGTCAGCGTCCGTGTTCGCTAGCCAGCAGCGCTCTGCTGGGACAGCGGCACGGCTGAGGGCTGCTTCAGCAGCGAGCGCGCGCGCGGCTCCCACGCAGGCCGCATCCGTTTCGATCACTATGCCAACCTGCCGGATCAACGCCGAGGCGATGTGGTACGTGTCATCCATCGGGCTGTCCGCAACCACAACAAGGTCGAAGCTGACGTTCGGCGGAAGACGACGTTTCGCCGCAAGAACGGAACGAAGGCAGCGTTCGAGCAGAACCTCTTCGTTCCGCGCGGGAATAAGCACGGCTATGTGCCAGGCGTCATTGCTCAAGAGATTCATCGGCGCACCAGGCGATCCAGGCGAAAGGTGGGGTGACGATCGGAGTAGTCGAGCATCAGCGAAGGCAGAGCGAGCAGCGCGGAGTGAACCTCGTCACCGGAGAGCGTGTGGTCCTCCGAGTAGCCAAGCCAGTGGGCGGGCGAGAACTGTCGCGCCCGGGCCGCAGCCGCTCAATCATGGCTTTTACAAGTGCCGTCCATTCAGCAAGCGGAAGGTAGTAGCCAATCTCGCTCAGGACCAGGAGGTCGGTTGTCGCATTGGGCAGAACTTCGGGGATGGAGGCGCACTCCACAGTGACGTTGGCAGGCCAGCACAGCGTTCACGTGCCCGTGCCCGTGCAGCGGCGGTTGCGGAAAAATCGAGAGCATGGACATGGTCACACACGGTGGCCAACCGCTCTGTCAGCACGCCGATGGAACAACCGGGCTCAAAGGCGCTCGCATAGCGTCGCCCCGCCAGTGCGCCCAGGATGTGGTCATAGCGGAAGAGCTCCGAAGACTTCGACGAACGGTTCCAAGGGTCGGCTTTCTTTTGGTACTTTGCTTTAGAAAAGGCCGGAGACGAGGCGAAGCTGGGAACGCTTGTGACAGAGATATAGACCTAAAGGGTACGTTCCGCCGGCTGGAGCAAACGAGTGGATAAAACTAACGAAGAGTTATACGATTGACTACAAGACACTTACGTTTGATAACCCTCTTTTGTATATTTGAGCGCGGGTGTGTTCAGGATGTCGCTAACAATCAGTCGTGACCCTCTACCCGGAACAGTGAGACTACGAAGTTGGGTCCGACGAGGAGGAAGCGAAGCAGGATTTTAGGTAAAGCCTCCAGATCATGAAGAACGGTGGTCTCGTCAGTACCGCCAAGCATCGCACCGTTCCGCATGGCGTACCAACTGAACGCCGCGGAGACCATGGCGACGCAGTATGAAAGAACAAGACCGCCACTAAGATGAGGCGTATGTGCGCGCCGGTGAACTCCGGACTGGGCTAGGAGCATCATGCTCGGCAACCCCACCCATACGACTAAAGCGGTTGCCCAAAGTGGCTCCGCTCGACGCAATTGCTGTGATATCGCCCCGATCAACCCACCAGTAGCGAAGGCAAAGAGCGCTTCGACGACGAGCGCTTTTACAGCTTCGTCTCGCCCCGCCTGGAGATTTGTCGCGAAGAAAGTTAGACCACGTACGGCAGCGGTAAATGCAGCCGCCTTCCAGCTCCACGGAGGAACGAGAGTGCGGAGCGGATTGCTTAATATCTCTTTGAGTGCCCGCCCGAGATCTACCGGTGCATTGACCATCTTTTCCATAGGTATCATTATTCGACGCTGCTCAAATGTAAGAATGACGAGAGATAAATGCAGGAGTCGAAATGTTCAATGAGCCCAAAACGAGCTACAAAGGAGAAGGTGCTCGGCAGAGCCTGAGGACCTATCCTATTAAGATGCCTGTACGTCTCGCACTGATCTCGACTTTCCTCTTCACCCTTCTTCCCTCCTCTATCGCAGGGGCTGACCCTGTGCGCGTTCGCTACCCAGAAGGATCGGTACACGGCTACCTTGCGCTGCGCACATTAGACGGAAAGCTCCTGGCCGCAGGCGATTTGACCCAAACCGTCCAGCACGGTCGATTGACGTCGCGTCTTATTTATCGCTTCAAGGATGGATCGATTGACGATGATACAGCGGTCTTCACGCAGAACGGTTTTTTTCGTCTCGTCAGTGACCACCGCATACAGAAAGGGCCTATGTTCTCGAAGCCGACCGAGCTGACGATCAAGGCCCAATCTGGCGAGGTGACCGTACGCTACAAGGAGAATGGCAAAGAGAAGATCGAGACGACACATATGGACTTGCCCGACGACCTTTCCAACGGTATTCTCCTCGACGTAGTAAAGAACATTCCAGCCGAAGCTGAAGAGACGAAAATCTCCTACGTTGCCGCAACACCAAAGCCCCGCCTGATCAAACTGTCGCTCAAGTCAGATGGTACTGAGAGCTTTCACAGCGCCGGCCGCATAAACCATGCCCATCGTTTTGTGATTCATGCTGACTTGGGCGGCATCATGGGAATGATTGCTCCGATGCTGGGCAAGTCCCCCGCCGACAGCTATGCCTGGGTGAGCGGAGATGAAGTACCTGCATTCATCCGGTCTGAGAGTCCTTTGTATCTAGGCGGCCCTGTGCTCCGTACGGAGCTGGTCAGCCCAGTGTGGAATCGGAGCACACCCGATCCTGCTACCCATTCAGCGAAGTAGATCGACCGAAAGCGTACGACCTGCACCCGGATCAGTCGTTTGCCGAACATACCTCTGTCCGTCATTAGACAGAAATTCCAAGCTTTGCATACCTTTTATGTTGGTCCGCATGCTCAGGGAAGGCTGGCTAACATTATTCGGGTCGGTCCATGATGCGCGGACACCACAAGACTTCGGTAAGGAGACGATGATGGCTCAGTACAGTGGAGTGGTGAAATAGTTTAACAACGCAAAAGGACTTGGCTTTTTGGGGTGTTACGACGGTCCGGATGTTTTCTGCCACTACTCGTCTATCCAAAATAACGGATCCAAGAGCCTTAAAGAGGGCGAAAGTATATGCACCTTGCCTGTAGTGCTTGGTCACTTCCCCGGACGTCGTCACTATGCCGGACTCCACTAGGAACGCAAGCGCCATCTTTCTGGACGATGTTAAATCGTTCGGCGGCGAATTTATCGCGGCGACAGACTTCTTGAGTTCTTGCTTACTCATCCGCAACCTTCTTTGCCCGACCGCGATTCTGTCGCCAGGTTTATAAACGAACTGACGACTCAGGATACTAGCTATATTCGACCGCGATGAGTGTTCTTGGCGATATTTTTATTTTCAGACTATTTCCGTTCTGTGAAAGCTCCGCACGCTTTGCATCCTCCGGCAACACTAAAGCTTTTCGGAACGAGGAAACCTTGGATAATTCGATTGTGACATCCATCGCTTCATCATTTATATTCTCTACAACAAAGTGATTCTCACCGAACAGATATAACTCCACCTTGCTGGGTGCGTCAAATTTCACTCCCATTGGGGCGAGTAATTTATCTCGGACGGGCCTAATCTCATCCTGGGTCATCTTTAAAAGCGCCTTCGGAGATCCTCCAACTCTCAGTATGGTCAAATTTTTACTTGCTAGGATCCTTGGGTGGCTGGTCAGCCTTTTTGCCAGGCCATCGGTAATAACAATAGGAGTTCCCTTATCCAGCATGCGCTGAAGTGCGTCAGGAAAACCAGGATCTTTGAGCACCTGTACCGGGAATACAGCGGCTTTAGCCTGTTCATCTATCTTATGCGCGGGCACAACAGGAAGACCAAGGCTACCTAAAAAGCTGCACACCCATTTTTCTTCATACGGATCGCTGTTTCCCGGCTTCAGCAGGTGGATTCCCCTTATAGGCTGATCCCGTAACATCTCCGCAAGTTTGATCAATCCAGGGAGCTCTTTACTCAATGCGTCCATATTGGCGACAGGTGTGCCCGTTATCCCTCCCTCACCATTTATTTCTTTAAGCATTTCGCTATAACACCACAGGATCATCTCCTTCCCGCCTCCAAGCACGGAATGCCTGGCCTGCTCTAGAAATGTATTCGCTGTAGTTCTGTCCGAATCGAACCATCCACCGGTGACGCTGCTGAAGCTGCCAAGCCACCGCATTAGAAAGTAGGGGTTATATCCCATCTCAAAGCCGGCACTCTTGTCATAGTCGAAATCGCGCGCCTCAGTCCCAACCCAGATACCATCGAAGATTTTGGACTCACCCGGCACATCGTATCCACGCTCATGGTATTCGTCATACCACTGAGGAAATTTTATGATGATCTTTACCTTCGGGTTGATCGCATGCGCCGCCTTCATGACCCGCTCCTGGCTCACCCTATCCATGAGGTCGCAGTAATATTTTGACCATGCTTGGTCACCGCGGGCGTCGATGCATTCTGCACACTGGCAGTCTATGAAATACAAATCGTCGATGATGATTTCGTCGAACAACGAGGCAGCATATTCGAAGATCCGCTGGAGTTCGTCTTGTGTAACTCGGACGGTGTAGCATGGACTGTTCATAAACGGCTGGTCACCGAAGCCCTCTTTTCCAAATTTGTGAGTTGTGACTCCGCCCTGAACTACAAAACCATCTCTCACAAATCTGCTTTTTGCACTTGCTAGCGAGACGCGATTCGCATATAGCCCCCTACCGAACGCTTCAAGGTGTATTTTTGTAACTCCATTTTTTTTGCACCAGTTGACGGCATCTTCTAACCCGCCCGCGCTTGACAGGAAATTGTCCACATCCTGTGCTGTGAACCAGGCGGTCAGGGTCAAGATATCCTTGTTATTTTCTGCAATATTCCATAGCGTCTGAGGAGCGATTGCAGTGGCCGTTCCCTGGGTTATAGCGTAGCCTGGAAGAGCGCGGTTGGAGACTGCAACCGCAGAAGCGCTCCACAGAAAATCTCGGCGGTTCATACTTGAATCGGACACATTAATCTCCTTTTAATTGTATTTTCCGAAAGGCACTTTCATCTATTTGCCTGGATTGGAAGCGGACAGCACTTCAGTGCTCTTAGTAATCCGTGGCATTTTCATCCAAGTCAAATTCAGAGCGCGGAACATGGCAATTCGTTTTCTCGCAAATGGATCATCCACGCCCTTGCAGATATTGTTAGTGACCCTGATGGCGCGATCCGTGCCAGTAAATGGGGCCAATGCGGTAGGTTTGGAGTATCGGGATTACCCGTCCGAGCGAACGCGATCCAGGCTTCGCTGACTTCATGGGCGAGGGCGATCGCTTCAGGTCGACACAGCCAAAGATTTGCTGCGTTTGAGAAGAGCCCCCCGTAAATGTGAGACGTATGGTTCTTCGACTATGGCGGGTCCGCAGCATTGCTAAAAAGTCACCTTCAAAGCTGCCTGCTGCACGCGTGGCGGAATCGGGCCAATCGTCGTGATCTGTCCGAAGTTCCCGCTTGTTGGATCATTGCTCGGGTTGGCGAAGTTGGGGCGATTGAAAGCATTGAACATCTCCCAACGTAACTGCACAATATAGCGCTCACGGTAGGTCCAGTTCTTCATCAGCCCCAAGTCAGCCGTATTGATCCCAGGACCCTGGAAGAGATTTCGCGGAGTATTGCCGAAGGTTCCAGGTGCGTTTGTGGTAAACGCCGCAGGGTTGAAGTACCTAGCTAGTTGCTGCGACCTGCCTCCCTGGCGCAGACTCCCGGCGGCAATCGCACGCGTATAACCGGGTGCAAAGTCGGCGCGGTCGGCGCCCTGCTGAGAACCTGAGTTACTATCGCCGTTGCCGCCACCAATGCCAAACGGCGTTCCCGACTGCATGGTGTAGATCCCGCTCACCTCCCATCCTCCCACTGCCTGCCTCAGGAGGATGTTATGACCCGGCAGATCAGGCGTGGTGTAAACGAAGTTAGTAACAGAAATGAGTGGGGTATTTAGGTCCGAGATACCGTAGTTGAAGCGAAGGTCGAATGGGTCGGCGACCGCACCACTGAAGGAAAGACTTGCTGCGGAAAATGTATCTTCTGTGCGACTCCAGGTAAAGTTCGATTGGAACTGCAAGTTGTGCGAGAGCCGCTTGTCTATACCCACCTGAAGCGAGTTGTAGCTTGCGGTGCCCGCGCTGGTAAGCTGTAGGATCTGCCCGAAGGCAGGGTAGGTGGTCCGCAAGCCACTTAGCACTGCATTGCCGGCATTATAGATGCCGGGGTTTTGATCAATGGGCAGCGCCTGGTGATAGGACTCGCTTCCGACATACGCAAGGTGGAGAGCGAGATTGCTCCCAAACTGCTGCTCGACGGAAAGGTTCCAGCTCTGTGTCGCCCCCAGTTTGAAGTCACGCGAGAAGACGGCGTTGACATTTAGCGCGCCCGGTGGAAAGGTCGCCGTGGATGGAGGATTTTGAGCGGCCGAAGCGAAAGGCGGGAATGGACTGACTCCACCTACCGAGCCGGAGCCAGCGTACGAATAAGGCGCCTGTAGCGGAATGAACTGGCTTGCGGTCCCGTTGAAGTTGTAAGTCGGACTGAATGGGCTGACATCGGCCGTGTGGTTATATTCCGAGTACGCGAGCGGGGTGTAGAAGATGCCGAACGCTCCACGAATCGCGGTGTTCGGCAAGGAGCGTGGTTGCCACGCAATCCCGACCCGCGGCTGGACCTGAGCAAAGTCACGTTGAAATAAAGAGGAGGTTACTCCTTGATCTCCAGGAAAGACGAGACCTAAAGGAGCGTTGGGATAACGTGTGCTCTGTTGTCCAGGAACGAAGGCCGCACCGCGTCCGTTTTCGACCGTGGGGGGTAAATTAGGCTCCCAGCGGACGCCGGCGGTCAGGGTCAGGCTCGGAAGAATGCGCCACGAATCCTGCGCATAAATAGCGAGAACCGTGCCGTTCTCGTTCTGCGATTCGCCGGCGCCTTGCAGAAAACTGTTCGCGCGGCCTAGCAGGAAGTCAGCCAACCCAGAGCCCGTATATTGCCCACTGAATCCTATACGGCCATTCTGCGGATAGGCAGATACTTCGCTTGCATATTGATGCAGCGCATTTCCGCCCACCGTAATCGTGTGCTGTCCGAGCACTTTCGAGAAGTCGTCATTGATCGTCCACGTGCGGCGATTCTCACGACTGGGAGCAGTGCCCGGCTGGCCGAAACCATTTGTGATCTGTATTCCATTCTGCGGATAACAAGTTCCTGGCGGATCCGCTATGGCAATGAACTGAGAGAGGCAGACAGGCTGTCCGCTACTATCGGTCACTTGGGCTGCCGAGAAAAAGTCGTTCTCCAGCCATGCGCCAGAGAGTATGTTAACGGAGCTTTGCGAGACGGTCCAAGTGTGCGTAATCAACTCGTTGTAGAGCCGACCACGTTTTTCGAGTGTATTGTCCAGAATATTGCCTTTGAGTGTCTCCTCCGGCTGATCCACGAAATCGATGAAGCTGCGGACGGCAAGACGCTGGTTGTTTGCGATATCGTTATCCAAGCGGCCAGTAGCTTCGTTGAAATTGGTGTGTTGCGGAGGGCCAAGATAAGTGACCTGACCGGTAGCGGGGACCAATCCGAGCGGCACAAGTGCAGACAGTGCTACGGCGGCTGGGCTGAACAATGCAGGATTTATTTGATTGTGCTTTCCATTTATTGTCGCAAAGGGCGCGCCAAGCGTCTGTGGAACGGCGCTGAAGTCACCCGCGAGCATCGCAGCGGTCGGATCGCTGGTCACATTGGTGGCAGCCGATGTACTTTCCTTAGTACCCTGGTAGTTAGCAAAAAAGAACAGTTTGTCCTTCTTAATTGGACCACCAATAGAACCGCCAAACTGGTTTCGCCTGAGCGGATCGACAGCGTGACTAAAGTAGTTGCCGGCGTTCAAGTCGCTGTTGCGAAGAAATTCAAAGACCCCGCCATGAAAGTGGTTGGAGCCAGACTTGGTCTGGATAGTCACGACAGCTCCGGGCGCGAAGCCATAACGCGCGTCGTAGTTGTTGGTGATGACGCGAAACTCCTGCGTGGCGTCCGCGTTCGGGAAGGGAGCGTCCAAAAGCAGAAACGTATCCATATTCTGCACGCCATCCAGAAGATAATACGTACTTCCCTGTCGACCCCCGTTAGCCGAAGCGCCCGTCTCAGTCGGGAAGGCGGTCCCGGTCTGCCAAAAAGCCGCCGGCGTTCAGCACATTCGTCATGCCGGGGCGCCAGCAGTACAAGGCTGGAGGGATCGCGTCCGTTCAGTGGTAGCTGCTTGATCGAAGTCTCGTTGACCAGCGAACTGATCTCGGCAGTGCTCTGATTGATTAGCTCGCCCGCCGCGTTGACGGATACGGTTTCGCTAGTTGCGCCCACCGTCATGGTAGCCTTTAGTGTCGCAGCCTGGCCCACGGTCAACGTTAGTCCGGTCTCTACACTCGTCGCAAAGCCCTG
This sequence comes from uncultured Granulicella sp., assembly GCA_964282815.2. Classification (GTDB taxonomy): domain Bacteria; phylum Acidobacteriota; class Terriglobia; order Terriglobales; family Acidobacteriaceae; genus Edaphobacter. The sequence continues at coordinate 770,522 of CBDIOH010000007.1, read as the reverse complement.
TTTGGTCACGGTCAACGTGTGTGCACCCGGGGGCAAAGTTGTTATAGTGTAGGTGCCTTCGCTGGTCGTAATTCCCGTCGACTTCAGACCGGTGCCAATATCCTGCGCAGTCACCTGTGCGCCGACGATCGCGGCCCCGCTCGAGTCGGCAGAGAACGTCGATCACCACATTACGCACCGCACGACGACTACGAAGGTATGATAATAGAACCGCTTTGCAGATCCAGCGACGCTTTAGCTTTGTACCACCACGCGGTTTCTTGCAATTACGTCAATACAGAAGGACATAAGGTAACGGCCTCGCCGTCGTCTCACGGCCGGTTTTTCAGCCATTTCTTTGAAGAGCAAGACATTCTTCGCCTGGGGTGCCATCGTCGCGAAGTCCAAGGCGCTCTGCTCATGCCCTTCAGGATGTTGCTCTCTCCACAGTACCCGCAAGAACTCTGGCCAGTCGTCCTGCACGTAGAGGTGCGCCTCACCCTCGCATGACAAGGAAGACAGACTGTAAGCATTTTTGCTGGGTCGCTATTTCCGGGCTCCCTGTAATGTACCGCCACCGATCGCTTTCCACGCTTCAGAGTCGTGCATCCGGGCACGCGACAACGGTAGTCGTCCCGCTTCAGCACCTCCTCACGATGACCGCCAAAATACTCCTCATCTTGGCGCTTGAGCGTGTAGCAGGTGGAGCACAACCCTTTCGCAAGGACCTTCGCGGCTCCGCACGGACAGTGCATCACGGTCTGGCTAGAGGCTGTTATGAAGTTGTAAGAGCGATTTTGATGAGTCGAGCTGCCATGAGGATCGCAAAGGCGACGCAGTGGAAGCCTTTGAGGGTGGTGTCGAGCTGTTCGTAGTTTCTGGCGAGGCGTCGGAAGCGTGCGGGCCAGGCGAAGCTTCGTTCCACGACCCAGCGTTTGGGCAGCAGCACGAAGCCCCTTTTGCCATGGGTGCTTGACGATTTCAAGCTGGATGCCGTGCTGCTGCGCGGCTTCGGCGACGTTCGGACCGGTGTAGCCCTGGTCGACATAGGCCAGCTGGACCGTGTTGCCGGTCACCTGCTGCACCTGTTCGGCCAGCGCCGCGACCTGGCTGCGGTCGCCTTCATCGGCCGCCGTCACGGTCAGCGCAAGAAGGTGCCCCGAGCGTGTCGACCGCGATATGGAACTTTGAGCCCTTGCGCCGCTTGGCCCCGTCGTAGCCGGCGCGTGCGCCTGACTCCGGGGTCGACTGGAGGGTACGGCTGTCGAGACAAACCGCCGTGGGCTGACCTTTTCGGCCCTTCCACTCGCGTAGGATCGACTGCACATCGCCCACCAGAGCCTCGAAACAACCCGCCGCCATTCAGCGCCGGGTCTGCTGGTACACCGCTGCCCACGGAGGCAGATCGCCCGGCATCCAACGCCGCTGGCAGCCCGTCTTCGCGATATAACGCAGACCGTTGAACACCTCGCGCAGATCATGCTTCCGATGCCGGCTGTCCTCCCAGCTCAACAGCAGATACGGCAACACAAACGCCCACTCCTCATCCGTCACATCGCTCGGATACCCCCGACGCAAACCCTTCCACATCCCTCCATGCTCAGCAAAGACAAACGCCCTGCAAAGAACCTAGCTCGGTTCAAACTTCATAACAGCCTCTAGGCGCTTTCCACCACGCTGCGGAATCTTGAGGAGCTTTGGCCTTTTGGCTGAAGCTCCTCATGTTTGCGCAAGCTTAGTCGCCGGCAACCGGGATTTGCGCAGTGGAGATTACCTGGGACAGGCAAGTTGAGGAGGTGCCAGAATGCTGGGCCGCGATTCGGCGGAACAAGCTGAGCGCCTGCGCAACCACTTGGTCCATATTGAGGTATCGATAGGTTCCTAGGCGTCCACAGAAATGGAGATGATCGACCGACTCGGCCTGTCTGCGGTACTTCTCATAGAGTGCTGCGTTCTCAGCACGTGGTATGGGGTAATAAGGGTCTCCATCCGCACGTGGATATTCATAGACGATGCTTGTCGATGGGTGCTTTTGCCCCGTGAGGTATTTAAACTCCGTGACCCGGGTGTATTCGTGCTCGTTGGGATAGTTAACGACTGGGGCAGATTGGAAGACCTCAACTGGATGAGTCTCGTGCCGAAAGGCCAGCGAACGATAGGGAAGCACGCCGAATCGAAAGCGGAAGTATTCGTCGATCGCCCCCGTATAAATCACCTCAGCATCCGGATAGGTGCGTTGGATGTCATTGAAGTCCACTCCGGTTTGTACAGTTATTTTTGAATGATCCAGCATGCGATGAAACATCTGAGTATAGCCGTGCAACGGCATGGATTGAAAGCTGTCACTAAAGTACCGGTCATCATGGTCGAAGCGCACGGGGATTCGGCCAGCGACCGAAGCGTCCAACTGCGATGGATCGAAGCCCCACTGTTTTCGGGTGTAGTTACGAAAAAACTTCTCGTAGAGATCTTGCCCGACGCGGCTCAAGACGATGTCTTCCGAACTGCGGATAGTCTCACGCAGCACTATTCGTTTGGAGAGATATTTCCGCATGCCGTCGGAATCGAGTGAGAGGGAGTAGAGGCGGTTGATCGTGTCGAGGTTGATGGGCACAGGAAGCAGTTTGGAATCGACCGCTGCGAGAACGCGATGCTCGTAAGGGCGCCACTTCGTGAATTGTGAGAGGTACGCTGCTACATCTGTTGAATTTGTGTGGAAGATGTGCGGTCCATATTTGTGAATCAGCAAGCCTTCGGCGTTGTAGAAGTCGAATGCATTGCCGGCGATGTGGTCACGTCGATCAATCAGCAAAACGCGCTTGTGAAGCTGGCTTGCGAGGCGCTCCGCCAAGACGCTTCCAGCAAAACCCGCACCAACGATGAGGTAATCGTAGGTTTCCCGGTGATGAAGTCGGCGCATCGTCGAGCTTGCCTTAGCAGAGGGATCGATACGCCCTGAGGCACTGTCGGAGATGACAGGCGGGGATGCCAAGGGGACGCCTCGTGATGTACTTCTATTCTTAGCGGCCCGCGTCATCTTGGACTCCATTGAGTTCCACGTCGACACCCAAGAGGATTGGGCCAGACGGGCGGCAACAGCTTCCTGCCAGTCTTTTTCCGGCGGCAGAAGAGCGCGATCCAGCGCATCGACAAACCTCGAGGGTGAGTCTGCTATTTCCACGAGTCCCGCTTCTCCGTACTCCCGGACGACGTCGCGGATGCTGGTAGAGACGACTCGTTTTCCCGCCGCGAGGTATTCAGGGGTTTTCGTGGGAGAGATATACCGCGTGGCGTCGTTCAGTGCGAATGGCAGCACCGCGACATCCCAACCGGCCAAGTATGCTGGAAGTTCTGCATAGGACTTACTGCCCAGGTAGTGGATGTTTGCGGCCTTGGGAAGATCTGCTGGGTCAATTTTCAATACTGGCCCAAGGATGACAAACTGCATGGCAGGGCGCAGCGCAGCGATTGCTTCAAGCAGCTTGACGTCAAAACGTTCATCCACGACGCCATAAAAGCCTATCCGGGGATGCGAGAGCGTGGCCTGGTCGAGAGGCGGAGATAGGGTGTCGAGCTTCGCTTGTGCGAAGTGACCAACGTCAATGGAACTTGGAAAGGCGTGGACGTTTGCATGTTGAGTACGCTTGGCTTCATAAAGACTAACTCCTCCTGTGAATACGACGTCTGCGCGTGCGAGGAGCCTTAGTTCCAAGTTTGCAAGCTGCGGAGGAGGATTCAGGAAGTTCTTCAACTCGTCCATACAGTCGTAGACAACAATGTCTGGTTCAAGATGAGCAGAAAACCCGAAAGCCATGGGAGTGTAGTACCAATTGGAGTACCGGAGGACTGCAAATTCTTCTAAGAAGCCGGCTAGAAGATCTCTTTGGCCCTGTTCGAAATCGGTACCCCATGTAAGGTGAGGCCGGAGCACCCACAGTGTGGGAAGTTCCCGGATGATCTCTAGTTTCTTGCCAAGCTGGTGATCGTTGGTCAATGCCAACTCGCCTGGTTGATGCCAAATGGGCTCCTCCCAGTAGAAGACGCGTCGATCGCGAGAGGCTAGCGAAAGAACGTGTTGTGGTCTCTGCGTCACGAAGTGCCAGCGCAAGTGACTGAAGCAGATCAGGTCTGCTTGGTGTGGATTGGCGGTAGCGGCCGACGATCCTTCGTCAGCCGGTCCATCCGTCGGCATCTGCAAAGTGGACCTCTGTCCTGCTGGTTACGTTCAGTGCGCGTCTCCGGTACTCTGAGACTTATGCATCTGCACATCTGACGAGGTAAGAACGAGTAGAGTTGGTTCTTGCCTTGGGAATGTCTTGTGCACCTCCAAGTATGTGTCGGCTTGAGAATTGCAATTGGTTTTGTAGTGACTTTGTCATTGAGACTGCATCCTATCACCGTCTCACTGTAAGCAAGAGGTTGGGTGCCTCGGGGGTCCGAGCCGAAAGATGGGACTGGTGGTATTACCTGTGCTTCCAGTTGGGTGTGAAAAGTCATATTGTGCTCAAGGTGAGCATGGGGTCGGTGAATGGAAACGTGCTTAGAAGATTTTGCGCCTTGGGATCCGCTGATCGAAGGCTTTGCGTGTGCCTCCTGTCGTGCGGTTGTCATTATTCCGGCACGGAACGAGGAGGAGTCGATTTGCGATACTCTCGACGCATTAGCTTCCCAAGTCGATCTTGATGGAGTTCCGCTCGCCAGAGACAGTTTTGAGATTCTTTTACTTTTCAACAACTGCACGGACCGATCTACACACGTCGCGACAGGCTGGAAGCGTCAGCATGACGCTTTTCAACTGCACATCATCGACCGGAGCTTTCCCAGTAGCCAAGCGTTTGTAGGAACTGCTCGGCGTTTGTTGATGGACACGGCGTGGAGACGTTTACAAAGGCGATCGACGATCTGTGGTATTTTGTCGACCGATGCGGACACGCTGGTTGCGCAAGACTGGGTGGTACAGAATCTTGCCGCTCTGCAATCGGGCGCGGATGCGGTGGGTGGTGTCATTGAAATCCGAGAAGAAGACTGGAAGCTGCTTACGCCTGGAGTGCGTGAAGCCTACTTGTGGGACCGGAAATATCAACGACTTGTGGCCGAGTTGGAGGACCGGCTTGATCCACAGGAAGGCGATCCGTGGCCTCGTCATCTAGAACACTTTGGCGCTTCTCTGGCATGCACTCCGGAGATCTATGCACGGGCAGGCGGTATGCCGGCGGTGACGCCTTTGGAGGATGTGGCCTTTGTCGGACGGCTCCGGCGTGTAGGAGCCAGGCTGCGCCATCAGCGATTGGTAAGGGTTGTTACGTCGGCACGCATGTCGGGGCGAGTTAAGGTGGGGTTATCCGGACAACTTCGCCTTTGGCAGGGGATGACTGAACGTCACGAAGAGCATCGCGTGGAGTCTGCGGCATGGCTGTCTCACCGCTTCAGGGCACTGGGTCGACTGCGCAGAGAAGCGGCTGCGAGCGGGGTCGCCGCGGCAGACTACCTTGCCCAAGTAGATTGCGATCGTCGAATCGAGGAGAGCTTCTGCGGGGAGCGGGAAGGTGAGATCACGTGCGTTACACGCACGCTTTCGGAGATGCTTGCCAATTCCCCTACCGCGTTTCCGCAGTTCTCTCCAGGAGATCCAGGCGGTAATCATCCTCCCGCAGATGCTTGATGTGACGCCACTCAGGCCTTTCCAGCCAAGTCTCATGGACCTCATCTCCCGTGAGGGGGTAGTCGGGGACAGGCTTTGTGTAGTGGACGAGTAATAGGTGCGAGGCTACCGCTTGATGAGCTGCAAGCATCTCGATCGCACGGTCGAGGTCTTCCCGCTGCCAGTAGTAAGCGACTTCGGAGACGAGAATCAGATCGAACATACCAGTTGGTTGGTCGCTGGGGATTTGCATGCGGGCGAAGCGAACCCAGGGAAACGTGGCGCATCGCTTGCGCGCGGCGTCGAGGGCCACATCTGACACGTCTACGGATAATAACGAATCTGCACGCGCTGCTAGCCGGCTCGTCAGCACACCGATGGAGCAGCCCACTTCAAGAGCGTTCCGGTACCGGGGGTTAGGCAAAGACGCCAGTGTTTGATTATATTTGCCGTCCTCGTAGGCGCTTGTCTGGAAGTCCCATGGATCGAGACTTCGCTGGTAGATGCGCTCAAAGTAGGACGGGGGTAAAGATCCCTGCGGCTTAGACTCCCGCCAGAACCCGTCACCAGGGCCTGATGCGCGCAATCTGAATTTGTCCAGCGAAGCTCGTCCAACTGCCGCGAGCGTGTGGTCGGGTGCGGGCTGCCGCAGGTACATGGTAAGGTTCCGTATGATCCGCTCGAACGGGCTCGGTTGAAGGAGGCCATGAGCGCTCACGCCTGAAATAACCCTCGGAAGCATTGCATTTGCGATTCGCTCCATTGCGAGGCGAGTCATATCCGCCGTTTCGTGCATCCTTTCGGTTTGTAGCTTTGAAGATGGGAGTTTGAGACACTCAGCGGCGACTGCGGCCGAGTGTTCAACCCAAAGAACAGCCTCCTGAGCTCCAATTGCGATCTCGCCGAGGCGCGCTACCTGGTAAGGGTCTTTGCTTTTTGGATCAACTCCATCTAATGATCTTTCCAGCCATCCTGTAAAGAGCTTGTGGAGACGAAGAAGAGCTCCCGCTTGAACGGCCGCAAAGCGGATCGCGCCGCCGTAGAAAAGCGGGTCACGGTAGAAGTCTCCGGGTGAACCTATCAGATCATCTTGATGGAGGACAGCACCTGTCAGGTCTACACTATACGACTCCGATGCAGCCATGCCGAGTGGCTTCCAGAAGCTGCGATCGAACGATACGGCAGATGCTACCTCGTTGGCCTCCATACGAGGGAGCGTCATTTGCCAGTTGCCTCCCTCGATCTCCGCCGTAACAATCGGCCTTTGCACAAAGCTTGCCCCGGAAGCAAAGGTTTTAGATCCCTTCAACACAAAGGTTCGCCGTCCATTGGATGGACCGGGCTCTATTCGCAGGGGATCTGTCCGTCCTGTATTCCAAACTCCAAACCAGCGACCTGCCTTACAATCCTGCGCAGCGCGGGCTAATTGTGCGACCGTTCCAAAAGTTGTGATCAAGATGATTGCGTTTACATGACCCTCGTACAAGCGGCCGAGTACAAGGTCTGCGCCGCCAAGTATTGCAAGCAACCGAAGAAGGTGGAGGTGTTCTGCAGGAGAAGTGCCGAGACCAAAGCCGCCCTCGGCTACTGGCAGCGGAGCCCGTAGCAGACCAAGAGCTTCAAGTCTGCTGAGATCTTCTCGTGGTAATGACGTGTCACCCCGGTTGGGACGAGCAGCGATCTCGTCTGCGAGACTGGTCGCGCTAGCGAGCATCATCTCCAGAGTAGGCATTGACGTTTCTGTGGCAGAGATAACAAAGGCCGGCTCTAATCTGCCGGTGTTCGGCGTGTCCGGTGCCTGCGGGGAAATAGTTTCATCAGCCCCTTCAACGAGGTGCTCGGACATGTAGGGGAACTCCTTCTATGTTTCACGTACGATGCGGGTTGAGACTGCGGGGTGGTGAGGCGGCTGCACTAGAGATCCAATCGATCGGTGAACAGCCCAGCTTGCACTCGAAGCTCGGCGGCGAAGTCTTCGCGTAGGCGGCGGGTCTTCCAATCCGAAGCAGATTCAATCAGGCCGACGGAACAGTGTCTGTCGTCCTCCCAGCCTGGATAGTCCATGGCTGGGTAAACACATACCCCCAGCACGGGAACTCCGAGGCGGCGGGCTTGTCTGACCTCAGCGGCGATCAAACCGAGCCATCCTGCTGCCGCAGAGCTTTCTGCACCGGTTTCTGAGATAAGGATCGGACGCCCATACCGCTTCCAGAGGCTGATCAACTGTTCATGTAAGGGGCAATGCAGATGGTGGCCTAAAGGTGTCCTCTCTCCTTCGTGGACCCACTGATTGTTCCAGTAGTAGTTGACTCCGATCAGATCAAGCGAGTCGCTCGATCCACCGAGCTCTGGATCTTTCACTCCCCCGAGCATGTCCCATGTCTCGAACTGAGAGGCGTTGTGACGCAGTGCTATTGCTTTATCTTCTGGCCTCTCATCAGCCGCTGAAATATGGATCATGGGTTCCGCCTGAAGGAAACGTGCGGTCGCGTCGACAGAGCGAATGGCCTGAATGGCCATACGGGAAGCGAGCACAAGTTGCCGCTTCAGTTTCGGCCCGGATCCTCGTCCGAAAGGGTGAAAGTGTTCTTCGTCACCGCCTACCCAAGACCAGAAGGAGATCTCGTTGATGGGGCAGTAAATCTGCGTCGAATTTATACCTTTAGCAGAATTCTCTTTCTGAATGAGATGGGCTGCAGCGGCCGCAAAGTCTGCGAAGCGGCCGGGAAAGTCTGGCGCAAAAGGATCGATATCTTCAGGCACACCCCAGTGGCAGAGGTCCCAAAGCACTTGCGTTCCCGTCTCCAAGGCTGCATGAAGCATGGGAAGAAAGCTTGACCAATCGTAATGGCCGGGACGCTTTTCGATGAGGTGCCATCTCAATCCGTCGCGTACGGTCCGGATGTCTGCTTGGCGGAGCAGTCGATAATCTTCTTTGCAGAAGCGATCATGCTGAGTGCGCGCGATAACATCGATGCGGGTGCGATCGAGGCGGCGATGGGTTGCGCATTCGAAGCCGCCCATGAAAAAAGACTGAAACAGCGGAAGATCATCGGTCACAGGCTTGAGAGTAATCCAGGCTTGCACTAGCGACAACCGATGCGCTCCATCAAACGCTAACACCAAAATAAATTCTACGGTGTGCTGCTGAGTGATGCTGTTTGAGTTGGGGAACGGAGAGCGGGGTCCGGGGTAAAGCGGTCCTTCAGGCGAAGAAAGGGTCTTTCCAAGAGGTACCAGCTAAGCAGGGTGATTGTCAGGGTGGCAACAAGACCGGCAACGGCTTGGATCAGATGGGAACGGCCCTGGAGGCGAGCGAAGGTGATACGCAGGATCTGCGGGTGGAAGACATAGAGGCCATAGCTGATGCCTCCAATGAATCGCATAGGACGAGAGGCGAGAAACCGGCTAATCATGTTCGGCTTCTGCTGAGTGAGCAAAAGACCTACGAGCGAGGCGTAGAAGCAGGCGATGAGGGAGAATTTGGTGACCTGCACTAGGGGGCGTGCTGCGCCGTGGTACTTGATTCCTTGCCAAGCGATAAGAAGGAATGAAAGGCCTGCAAGAATCCATAGGGAGCGACGTTTCCTAAGCAGTTGGTCTCGCGTCTTGTAAACGGCCAGGAGACCCCCGGCGGCAAGGCCGTCGAGACGGGTAACCGTGAGATAGTAGACCTGGATATGGGTGGTTTCTACCAGTGCGAGACGGGCAAGGACGGTAAAAACGAGCATGAACCACAGGGTGGGCTCTAAGAGTTTGCGGGGAAGGAAGAGGACGACGAAGGGCCAGAAGAGGTAGAACTGCTCCTCTACGGCCAGTGACCAGAAGTGGCCAATGCCGCCCATGGGTGAGCCAAGCGCTATAACGACGTTCTGAAGGTAGACCCAGTACCAGGCGGAGATGACGGTGCCGAGAAGCGCCGCAACGAGGAGATAGGTGTAGTAAAGGGGGAAGATGCGGAGAGTGCGGCGAATATAGAAGGCGCGTACTTCTGACCAGTCGTTCTGGCGAGCATTGAGGAGGATTCCGGTAATGAGGAAGCCGGAGAGGACGAAGAAGAGATCGACACCGGTTTCCCCAAAGGCGGAGGGACCGCGCAAAGGAATGCCCATTTGCGCAAGGTGAAAGAGAATGACCATGATAGCGGCCAAGGCGCGAACGCCATCGAGTTCAGGGTAGTAGCTGCGGCGGTGCGGTTTGTTGTAGGCTTGCATGGACTCTCTCAAGCGGGCGCGATTAGGGAATGGGTGCGGAGTGCGTCCGCCATAGTGGCGGCACGATATTCCCAAGTGCCGGTCTGGCTTGCCTCCCAGCGGAGATGCTCATGGGAGTCATGAAAGTTGAGGTCTTTCAGATGGCCGAGGGCTTCCGCTAATTCCTGCGGAGTGTCGATGAGCTTGAGTAGGGGTTCTTTTTCGAGGAGCTCGGCGAAACCGCGGGTGGCGATCATGGGGCGAAGGGCGGCCAGGTGCTCGTAGAAACGGGTGGAGCTGCCGGAGTAGGTGGGCTCATGCTTGTGATAAGGCAGTACGGCGACGTCAAGGGAGCGAGCGTAGGCCTGGAGTTCGCCGTATGGCTTTAAGCCGACGAAGGTGGCGTGCTGCTTGACCCATTCCCGGGCTTCGGATTGGGCGGGATCGGGGATGGAGCGCTTCGTAGGGCCTACGAAGAGCCAGGTGAATGCGGGGGTAAGTTGGATGGCCGCCTTCAGGAGAGGCCAGTCCATGTTTGCGGACAGGTCGCCAAGCACGCCGACTACTGGGCGGGCAAGGTGCGAGACTTCAGGCGGCAACGGGCCGGGTTCGAAGGCGGGAGCGGCGGCGATGTTACTGCTGCGAGTAGCGTTGGGGACCACGAGGATTTTTTTGGGATTGCAGCCTGAGACGGCCTCAAAATGGTTTGCGATTCGGCGAGAGTTAGGACAGACGAGGCGAGCTACACGGCAGAGACGCTTTTCGAGGTCGTTGATCTGGTTCGCGTCGAGGCCCGGGTAGGCGGACGTGAGGTCGGTAGAGTAGTAGATGACGGGGCCGGGCCAACCCTCGGCCAGGGGGGCGTAGTAGGGCGTTGAGCAGAGGAGCGGCGAATTTTCTGGGTCTGGAGTGTGCGCGAGCAGACGGACGAGGAGCTTGTTCTGATACGGCAGGAGCGAACGGATCGGTCCTCGGGCATAGCCCCGCTGGAGGGGAAATTCGATGAAGTTGAGAGGCGGGCTGGATTGATGTTGCGTGCGCTCCCATGATTGAAAAGCTCCTGTGGCGAGCATTACGGGCTGCCAAGCGACAATGGGCTCAATGCGGCTGAGGGCGGAGGTGAACTCGCGCATCCAGATGCTGCCGATGTCCAAGATCTGCCATACGGGGTTGGAGTCCGTCTGGGGCGTCGTCAGGGCTGGGTGCGGTTGAGAGGTGGTCTGCAAGGGCTTTAGGAGGCGTATAGAGATTTTCCGCGGTTTGAGACAGTGTACGGCAGTTTAGCGGCGGGTTTGATTGCTTGTTCCGAGACCGAGAGGTTGGGCATTGGCTGCCTGCTCGAGCGCGCGATCCATGTTGAGGTTGAAGAAGGCGCTGAGATAGAAGGCGAGAGTGAAGAGGCAGAGATTAATGCCGAAGATTGCCTCGGTCAGGGCAACCATGCGATTTTCGGGCCGGGCGCCTTCACTCCCTTCGAGGGCGGAGATGTAATAGTCCAGCGAGTCTACGGCTCCCTGAACGGCGGCTTGACCGCGAGGCGCGCAGCGGCGAACGAGAAGGTTCATGACCGGAATTTGCCCTTTCTCGTCGGCAATTTGGGCTCGATCAAGGAGGGAATACTTGCTCCAAGTGGGGTCTAGGCGAGCAGACTGCGGAGTAAGGATGCCGCGGGTGACCTTCTTGCTGAAACGAGAGAAGAGACTGTCCTGAGATGGTGCGTCGACGGGCGCGGAGAGCATCGTGGTGTGCTTGAAGGCGGTCTCCGGATGAAAGCGCAGGAAGCGCTCCATTTCTTTGTCCGATGCGTGCTGCAAATACGCTAAGTTGACAGTCACCTCCACCATGGTTCTTCCGATGGAGAGGATTTCCTCCACGCAGTGAGCGTCCACGAGGAGTCTGGCGGCCATGGCAGAGTTAATGATTTTGATAAGAGAGGCGTCGAGGAGAGTTCGATTCAGCGAGGCTTCGCGCGGGACCGCGGTACGTTCCGAGATGCCTTGCAGGAGCAAGATGAAGTGGTCAAGACGGACGGTTTGCGCGTCCAAATTCGCTTGTAGAGCGGAGTGGCCCATGCACCTTTCCTATCCCAGGTGCCCTGGCTGCGCCTGAGTGCAAGGCGAGGCGGACATTCTATCGTCGGACTGGATCTCAACGATGATTGGGAAGGGAGTCAACCTTCGCGGCGGCATGCGTTGGGAGTCGCTACGGATTTAGTCTAACCGACGCATGGCCTAGCGGTCGGACTGTTGTGAGGGATTCACGGTCAGGGTGATCTGTGTGTTGGCTTGAAGGTAGTTCGCACTGTCCGTTGGGCAGAAGACGGCAGAGATGGTGTGCTGTCCGACAGTGAGAACGGTGCCGAGCGAAGGGTGATAGATAAACCTGCCGGGGACGCTGGCGGAGGCATTCAGCTGAAGGCCGGAGAGCCTTTCCGGGGTTACCAGGGGGGCGGGTGTGGGCCATGTGATGGTAGGCGTGGCGGGCAGAACGGTGATAGAAACGGAAGCAGTCGCTGGAGTGTAGTCGTGGGTGTCGGTTGGAGTGAAGCTCGCGAGCAAGCTGTTAGTTCCGGCGGGGAGGATGCTTCCGGCTGGAGGAGCGTAGGTAAACGTGCCCAGGGCACTGGCGGAGGCGTTGAGCTGTGTAGCGGAAAGCGGGGCGCCGAAGGTGATGTTTGAGGGGGTTGGCCAAGTAACGACGGGAGTTACCTGCGTCGGCGCGGTAGGAAGGTTCGCGGCTTTGTAGATGGAGACGAGGGTGGGGTCATTCGACTGCCAAAAGTCTGCATGCCCCATAAGGATGTCGCCGTTGATGACGGACTGGGCGAGCTGGGGCTGGTAGGTGGCTAGCGTGGCCGCGGAGACGTCGTTGACGAGATTTGCGCCGAAGGCTTTAGGGTAAAAATTGTAGGTGGTTGCGGGAGTTCCCAGGTCCGTATGGAAGATGAAGGAGTAGAAGGGTGCGGTGTAGGCGTAGTAGCGGGGTGTGCTCTCTTCCGGTATGAAGAGGAAGACCGGGAGGTCCGTGATGAGCTGCTGGAAGATCGCAGGATCCAAGGTGCCGCCATTTACGTCGACGGTGGAGTCGACATAGAAGAGGGTTGTGCCCCAGCGATTATTGGCAAATCGGGCTTTCTCTTCGAGATTTGCAATAATGGCTGCATTTGTGGGCAGGAAGAGTTGGCTGGCCGTTCCGTTTCCGGCAAGAGTGAAGCTCTGCGGCCGGAGGCAGACACCGGTTCTCAAGCCGGCGGCAGAGATGATCTTGAAGTAGGCGTCATCCAGCTTTTGACCGTGAAAGGGCGAAGCAGGATCCGTAATGAGGGTCTCCATCTCCGGAGCGACAGTGGCGATCTGGTCCGGGGAGCAGACGTAGCTTGTATCTTGGGGGAACTGTTCGCCTTCGATGTCCCATGTGATCACGCCCTGGCTGCTGAGGGCCCGGGCATTCGCGACGGTAGAAGCGGCCTGAGCGAGCATACGAGCCTGGAAGGCGCTGAGGCCCGCGGAGGTGGTGACGTCCACGTTGGGATCGTTGAAGTATCGGCGGGGGTTGGTTGGAAAGCCTCCGGGCTGCGTGATATCGGACGAGCCTACGGGGGAGCTGGCGAGATAAGCGGTACCGATGATGCGCTTGTCGGTCCAGGTCATCTGGCTGGGGTAAGTGTGGGCAAAGCTGGCGTAGGCGTCGGCTGCTTGGACGGGTTTGCCTTCGGGGGTGAAACGCAGTGAAACGGTGTACGTGAATGTGGTTCCCGGCAAGACGGGGCGGTCGTGGTGGGGCAGGAAGGTCGCCAGGCTGTCCGGCGAGGTGGATGTCATGATGGGGGTATAGACGCCTGGACCTGCGGACAGCCAGCCTCCGTAGAGGGGTTGAGACTCATCCGGGATGACGCTGGTGGCGACCCCTGTGCCGAAGTCCGCGACGCTGACCCCGGGGCCAGTCGTGGTAATGGTGTATTGACTGTACCCGTTGAAGTTGAGGGGATCGGCGGGGAAGTGGAGAGCGAAAGGATAGATTTCGGCTCCGTCCAAGATAATGCCGGACTGGGCGTTATTGGCTTCCGTGACGACCATGTCTAAGGTGTCGCCCTGTTGGGCAAATCGGACTGCGATGGAGCCCCAGGTGAAGGTGTAGGTTTCGGTGTTGGAAGTCGGGTTCCAGGACTCGCCACTGTTGTCTTCTCCCCAACCAACCTGTGGGCCGGTGGAGAGGGCTCCCTTGAGATCGGTAGCCTTGAGGTGCCAGATGTGGAAGCTATCTGCGGAATGTGCGGCTATGTCTTCCAACATGACTCCCCGGTAAGCAAGGGTCTGGACTCCCTTGGAGCCGTAGGTAATTTGCAGGGATTGCGCATCTGCAGGGAGAGTGATGACAAAACATGGGAGTGCTGTGAGGATGCTACAGACGGCGTGCCTACGAAGGGATCGCATTGCGAAATAGAGCATAGTCTGCCAATCAGAACGAACGTGCTGTTCGTGGAAGTCTTATGCCATCAGTGTTTCAGCGTATTCCTCCGGCCAGTATGCCGCTTTTACGTTGGAATGATACCTCTTTTGTTGTAAACAGGCAGAAAAAAGCGTGTGCTTGCACAGATTCGGGAATGGCGACCTTATATGGGATCAGGGAGCGCCGAGAGCAGATGGGCGTGGACAATGAACCGTTTGGGCGCGGCACCGATGTAATTGAAGGGGTAGCAGGTGATTAGGGTCAGTTCTGGGCGGGATTGTATGTCAAGGACTTGGACGTCTTCGGGCTGCACGATCTCAGTTGAGTCCACTGAATAGTGATAGGTGCCGGACTTGTCGGCGACCTCGATATCCATTTGCGGCTTGATGCCCTTTAGGGGCCGGAAGTAAGTATCACGGTGCCCGGCAAGACCCATTGTTCCGAGCCCCCCCGGCATTGCGGTTCCCGGGATATGACCGATGCCGCTGTGCAGACTTTCTGTTTCATAGTTCGAGAGGATCGGGACGGCAAGTTTGAGGGCGGGGATCATCAGACGTCCCATGACATGGGTTCTTCCAGCCGGCGGGGGATCTGCAAACGACGAGGATCCGGACGCGCTCGTCGCCGCATTCTGTAACGACTTTGCGTGTACTGAGATGGATGTCCAATAGGCTCCGCATGCCATGGAGGCCAGTAAGAATGCGCACTGCGTGAGCCGCAGCCACGGTATCATGGCACTTTTCATGGCCGCGGTTGCATGAGCCGATAAGTCAAGAACCCAATCTGTAGAAAGATTGCAAGACCAAGAGTGAGAATGCCGACGAGTTTTACCAGTGGAAGGCTGCTCGCAGTATGGGGTAATGCTGCTATAGCTGGATGTTTTCTGGAGGCGACATGACTTTCCGGTTGGGAAGGTAGGTCTGCTTTTGCCAGTGTCGATGACGAAGAGGCGGGTGCAATGGAGGCGACCAGAGAGCTACTTGCCGGTGAGCGATCTGTGCGGGTAGGCGCCTGGTAGGCCTGTGCAAGGATAGCGGGTGTTTTATCGTTCGGTGATGCAGTGGTGAGCGAAAGCATCCAGAGATGGATCATTTGCAGATCTTCCGTCGACATACTCTGAAGGCTCGGTCGACCTTCAGAGTCCGGGTCGACGGCGATTACCTTATCGTCATTTGCTTTCGCGAGAGCCGCTGCTTCAGCTTTGGGGTAGACAAATTCTACTGTATAGCCGGAGGGGAACCTAAATCCCCTCATGGCAGGCGCACCGTTGAGATCGGACTTCCACACGATTGGTCCAGAGGTTCCCGAAGTAGCGGTTCCGGCGCCCGGGACGGCGAGGAAGACGGTGTGAGTCTTGCCTGAAGCGTCTTCGACACGGATAATCATTCGATCATTAAGGCGATCAAGGATCTGGATGGAATACTTTCCGGGCTTAAGCGTTTGGCTCGGGATCTGTGTGCGCTTGTCGATGGTTACGCTGGTCGAATCCCTAGCGATCTTTGGCGCGGGTGCTGAAGCCCAAACTTCAGCACAAGGAGCCATAGCTAGAATTAAGCTGAGGCAAGCTAATCGGAATCGCGTCATTTTACCCCCAGAGGCATCTATCTTGAAATAAGAGTCACCGAACTTCTATTTGGATGTTCATTTGAGGAAAAAGCTGAGATGCGCGAAGGGAAGCTTGTTCAAGACATCAAACCCGTTGTTACAGGGTCACATTTGAGTCTAACGGCGGTTGGCTACCTGAGATTCAAAGGAACCGATTAGCTTATGGCGCTTGATACTTTGTACACGCGCTGGACGCATAGTTTGTTGGCAAATACACAGCGACACGAGAAAAGCTCACCGTCGCGGGGTACCATCAGTTTACGCGGTCATAGAAGATGACCAAGATCGGGCGTTCGTTGGTCCGCAGGAGCGTTCATGGCGAGCGAGACTTTTGTTTATGATCGAACTAATTTCGTGCCGGAGCGGTCCGCGAGCTGCGCCGCAGTGCGGAATCCCGAGAACTACTACCTGCCACGTGACGTGAGCAGTCGTTTTGGAGTTCGGCTGAAGCAACTGCGAAGAGAACGGCATCTCACTCAGTTGCAGATGGCGGTGAACTTCGGCATTGATCGGACATTCATCTCCGATGTAGAGCGCGGGCGCAAATCAATTTCATTACCAATGCTTGAAATCATCGCTCTTGGATTTAAGATGACCCTGTCCGAGCTTCTGCGGGATGTCTGAGCGACTTGGTGTTTGGAGCTAGGCCTGCCGCATGCCCTGGGGGTCAGGTATCTTGCGCAGACTTTCGCTTTGTCTCATTACCGCTTTGCTCTTCCTCCAAGTAGCTAGCGCTTGGGTAAGACCCTCAAACACGGCTTCCGGGCTGCAGATTGTTTACGGGGCGCAGGGAGTGGAGCGGGTGACTTTCAACGGACAGACGCTAGCGGATGCAGGTCGCTGGCCGAAGGATCAGTTTCACATCTGGCACATGAGGCTGCTTGATCAGGCTGGACGGGAGCTCAAGGGTAAAGATTACGTCTGGGGTGAGAACAATCTGGGACGAGTCTGGGATCCAGCAACGAAGAGCTGGACTTATAGCTTTGGCTGGGGCGAGATCAAGACCACCTATGTGCAGCATGGGGACTCCTTGGACGTGATGGTGACCACAAAGAATCGGGCGGGTTCCGGGGTGAGCTTTGACGGGGCCACGGTGTACCCATTGACGCTGCACGGATCGAAGACGGGACTGCCGCCCGGAAGATCGAGGTGGAGTGATGGTGTCCAGGAACCGGGGATCCTGAGCGCAGATCTGGGGACGGGCCAGGTGGTGATGGTAGCGCCGGCGGCGAATAAGCCTCTGTGGATCGGGCTGCAGGCGGGCAGAGATGGTGAGGTTGCCGCGGTTGTCAGTGGAACAGTTCCGGATGGGCTGAAGGCGGAAGGTGACGCCTCAAGGCTAGTCAATCCAGGAGAGACGGGTTCGCTGAAGATTTCTCTACGGTTTGCTGCTGCTTCCAGAGCAAGCTCTTCACGACTTACCAGCGATGCGGCTGTGGGGTTTCGGACGCGATGGCCGGAGCGGCTGAAATGGAATGACCGGCGACTGATCGGGACGGTTTACTTGGCGAGCGCCGGGCAAGGCGATAAAGCGCATCGTTCTGGCACGTCGAGCGATCCACGGCGATACCTTGCAGGGGCAGATGTGGATATACGTAACGCTACGGGGTTGGAGCGGTTTCAGGCCGGGGTGCTTGGGCAGGCGGATACAGTGGTAACCAACCTGCGGCGTATGAACGGACAAGGGGCGATTACGTGGGATATCGAAGGGCAGGAGTATCCGCCGGATACGAGCTATGTTTGCGCGCCGGATGCGATCGGAAAGGCGGCCCCGGAGATGGAGAGCGCGGTGCGGATTCAGGGCTCAAAGTACTTGGGTATGAAGCTGGATGACGCGTACTTCAAGACGATTCGAGATGCGGGTTTTCGGGTGGGTGTTTGTGTAAGGCCGCAGCGGTTTGCGATCAGGGAGGATGGGAGTGCGAGCCAAACGACGTTATCCGATGCAGAGGCTGCCACGGAGTTGATCCGCAAGATGAAGTATGCGCATGATAGGTGGGGTGCGACGTTGTTCTATGCGGATTCAACGGTGCGGGCGGATGGATCTGCTCTGGGTGCGGAGGTGCTGGAGGCGGTCGCGGCTGCGCTTCCGGATTCGCTGTTGATTCCGGAGGAGTCAACGGTGCGCGAGTATCGGGCGATGGCTCCGTTCCAGACGTTTCTATTCCATGGCGATTTGGGAACGAGCGCAGAGGTTCGGGAGATCTATCCTCGGGCGTTTTCTGTCAATCTAGTGAACGATGTCGATCCGTTGAAGCTAGGGGCGCATGCAAAGGAGCTTGCGGATTCGGTGCGCAGAGGAGACATCTTAATGATTCACGCGGATTACTGGCAGGCCAATGATTTCACTGTGGCTGAGATTTACCAGCAGGCGAAGCGAGGACACTAGGTTGCAGTCAGGCGGCTGTCGAAGGGATTTTCGAAGCCTTTATCTTTGAGGGTAGAAATTGAGAGGTCTGTTGAAGCGCGGGTTTTCGTTCGAGCGATGTCTGCAGCTTTTGAACGACATTCATGACGATGCGCGGGGTGCTCACCTCACAAGAGCGGCGTAGAGAGAAGTGGGTTTGGTCTCCAAGATCCAGATGAATGTTGCATAAGGGTCCTTTGATGGAACCGCCAAACTCCTGGTAGAAGGTTTGGCCGTCTATGTTGAGCCTGGCTGAGATGAAGTCTAACTCGCGGCAGCATTCGCAGGCGACGGACCACCAGACTTCGAGTGACTCGGCTTGAGCCAGCTCTACTTCCAATTCTTGGAGGTAGATCTCATCCTGTATGGCGCGGAGCATAGAGGAGCCGGAGAGCATCTTGCGCGCAGCACTGAACTCGACATAGCCAAGGCGGTTGATGGCAAAAAGCACCATGGCGCAGAAGACGAGCAGGATGGCCCAGTGGAGACCGCCGGGCGAAACGCTGGCGATAATGGCAAACGAGGCACTGAGCCCGCAGAAGGCGTAGAGCAGCAGGGCGGCACGCCGGGTAGAAAAGCCCAACCCGAGAACCATATGGTGGATGTGTCCACGGTCGGCTTCAAAGATGGGAACTTGGCGGAGAAAGCGCCGGCAAATTGCAAGGCAGACGTCCAGCAGAGGGAGGGCAAGGGCCATCAGAGGAGCCAGCATGCCGAGCAGGGTACCGGCTCGCTGGCTCCAGATGAGTCCAAAGCAGCCGAGGACGAAGCCTATGGTGAGCGACCCGCAGTCGCCAAGGAAGATGGAAGCAGGAGCGAAGTTGTAGCTCAGGAAGGCGATCAGGCAGCCGACGAGGGGAATGGTTGCTAAAGCTAAGCCCATATTGCCGCCCAGGAGAGCGACGAGAAGTGTGGTGAGCGTGGCGAGGAGACCGACACCGGTCGCGAGGCCATCCATCCCGTCGATGAGATTGACGGCATTGGTACAGCCGAGAAGCCAGACGACGCTGAGCAGGAACGACACGGACGGGTGAGTAGGTAAGAACGCTAGCCGGGCTCCGAACCAGACAGCAAAGACGGATGCGGCGAGCTGGCCGATGAGCTTCTGGGATGGCTTGAGGCCCTTGAGATCGTCGACCAGGCCTGTCGCGAAGATGAGGATGGTGGCGGGAACCAGGCCGAGGAAGACATGCTCGTGCTGAATATAGAGCGTAGCCTTCAATGGGTTCAGGAAAAGAACGACAAGGAGTGCCCCGCCGTAGGAGAGCGCGATCGGCAGGCCTCCATTACGGGGGACTGGCGTTTTATGGGACTTTCGTCCACCGTCTGGGTGGTCGACCCAACCACGGCTGAGGAATAGATCGCGGCAGAGTGGTGTGAGCAACAGGCAGAATAGGAAAGCGGAGATACCGAGAATGAAGAAGGCGGACATGGTTTGATCCTCGTGAACGCTAGTCAGCGGACACTTCGTTGTAAGAAATTCTCCGGTGTCAGTTCTGTGCCGTTCGAGATGGCCACAGACTCTACGGAGCCGGCTTTTAGATTTCTCATTTTCAGGAAGCGTGCTGGGTTTCCTGAGTAAATGGCAAAATCCGGGACAGTGCCACTAACAACGGAACCAGCCGTTGCGATCGATGCGGTACCAAGCTGGACACCGGGGGTGAGGATGGATCTCGCGCCAACCCATGACGCTTCGCCGAGTGTGATGGGCGAAACACGCAGACCGAAGTGAGGATCGCTCCAGTCGTGGTTTCCGGTGCAGAAATAAACACCTTGGGAGACACAGACGTTCGAGGCGAGGCGCACGGTTGTAAGGTTGTCGATCCAGACACGTTCGCCGATCCAGCAGTGATCGCCGATGATAAGGTGCCAAGGGTACTTGACGTCCACTGCGGGCTTAATGACGACACCTGTGCCGATGGTGGCGCCGAACCAGCGAAGGAGTGAGACCCGCAAAGCGGAGGACGGGATCCAGGCAGCGCGGAGAATGGGCTGACCGAGGAAGAACCAGGCGGCTCGTTTAAGCGTGCCCGCGCCTGGGTTGAACCAGGAGTTGTCAAAGCGCGCGAGTTGAATGGGCGTTTTCATTAGGCGTCACGGATGGATGAGAGTCGTTGTTGAAGGAGTGGGACCACCGTTGACCCAGGAATAGACCTCCCCCATCTGGGAGGCGACTTTGGGCCAGGAGTAACGCTCGCGAATCAGATGAGCGCCTCGAAGACCCATTGCCTGGTTGTATTCCCGAGGGTTTTGGAGAACTTGGTTCAGTGCGGCTGTGATGGCGTTTGCGTTAGCTTTGATCTGCCAGCCAGCATTAAATTCGGCAGCTTCCGGCATATTGCAGCCTTCAGTTAAGATGACGGGAAGACCAGCTCCCATCGCTTCCAGGACAGAAACGCTTAGGCCCTCCGAATGGGAAGGGAGTATGAAGCACTCGGCCGCGGCAAAGGCACTTTGTTTGCCTTGTTCGCCCAGCATTCCGGTAAACGTGATTGATTTTTGTAGATGGTGTTTCGCTATGAATTTCTCGAGGTCCGCCTGTGTTCCCAGTGAGTCCGGGCCGGCGAGAACGAGATGCGCTTCTGGCCAGGACGATGCTACGTCTCGCCACGATTCAACCAGGAGATCCAAACCCTTCTTAGGATGAAGACGTGCGAGGAACAGAATGATGCGCTTGCTGAGCAGATGGGGATGATGATTGAAGAAGACGCTGGCTTCACCAGCCGGTAAGAGGTCTACGCCGTTGGGGATAACGGCGATGGGAGATCGTGCGCCGTAGCGGATGTATTGGCGTGCCTCCATGTGTGTGAGAGCGTGTAAGCAGGCTGCGCCTTGTAGGTTAGCTTTTTCCAGAAAGGCGCCATAGAGGAGCTTTTTGGCGCGACTTGACGCTAAGGCCCAGGGTTCCAACATGCCGTGAGCCGAGAGAATATACGGTTTGCCAAGATGTCTGCAGGTGTGAGCGGCAACGGCCGTGCTGCTCTCCCATAGCCCGTGAATGTGGACGCCATCGGCCTGACGAACCCCTGTTGTGAAGCGGCTACGCAAATGCCTGGAAAGCCACTCGATGCGTGAGGTAGGCCAGAAAGTGAGATTGTTCTGAGAAAAGCCTGAAGGGGTTGTTGCTTCGCCAGGCGCACAGAAGGCGTGGAGGGTGATGTCCAAAGTCGATTTTTCCGCTAGGTGGCGGCCAAGAGCGGGCACGGCGGAGCTCAGGCCGCCATACTTGGAATCCGTGTGGGAGACGACTTGAAGCCAGCGCTTCACTGCAACGCGCGAGAGTGGCGTGGTCTGCGATGCAAAGGTCAGGCTCACTGAGGGCCTCCCGCCAAAGCAGTCATCGACTTGGGTCCCTTGGCGAGCGCAATCGAGCGGATGGATGCCCCAAAGTTTCCCGGCGAGTAAGGCCGAAGGATCGCGGCGGAGGCTCTGCCCATCTCAAGCCGCTCTTCGATAGGTAAGGACGCCATGTGGGTAAGCCGATTGGCGAGTGCGACCGAGTCGTCTGGATCAAAAAGGAAGCCGTTGCGCGAGGGTGTAACCAGGTCTTGAGCGCAGCCGCACCGGGATGAAACCAGGACAGGGAGGGATGAAGCCATGGCTTCATTAACAACGAGTCCCCAGGGTTCGCGCGTGCTGGGCAGCACAAAACATCCAGCGGCGGCGTAGAAGGGGAGCAGGTCATGCGAAGACTTGAGACCGGGAAAGTAGACGCTACCTGCATAGGGACAGGCTTCGGCCTGAGATCGCAGGACGGCTGCCTCCGGACCGTCGCCTACCAGGACGAGGGGCCAGGTTCCGCCGGCTTCACGGTAGCTGATCCAACTGGTGATCAGCGTCCCGACGTTCTTTTCTTTCGCGAGGCGGCCGACGTAGAGGAAGGATGGAGCTTCAGATCGAGACGCCTGTGCGCGGAAGGCTGATGCTCCTTCTTCAAAGAAGGCGTTGTCTACGACGTCGTAGAAACGGGTGATGCGTTCTGTTGGGAAATTAAGTTGTCTGAGGTATTCAGCGTGTGCGGTTCCACCGATGACGGCCCAACTGAACAACGTTCGGATGCCCAGAGATTTGAGCCGCTCCTTCAAGCCGATTCGTTGATGGTCACCTTGTGTACTTTCACTCATCAGGACGCTTTGCGCTCCGTGAGTGCGCGCCCATAAGGCGGCCGCAATGCCAGGCAGAGTGTAATATCCGGGAACGAGTACAACCTCTGGCCTAATTGCGGAGAGTTTCTTCCAGAGGGTACGGGCGAGTACGAATGAACCGGCTTCTTGCCAACTCTTGCCGGGCATGAGGGTTTGAATCGGGAGATCATCCGGAAGCGATTCACGGAACTTTAAGCCCGCATGAACGCCAATGCCGCCAATGAGCTCGATACCGACTACCTCGTTGGGGAGCGCGGCGAGGAGGCCGCGGAAGCGTGCTACATGATAGGGATACCAATCGATCCAGATGACCGCCACGCGGCAATACGAAGGATTGCGGCTGCCTATGCTCACGAGGTAAGCCCCCGTTTACCGCTCCCAGACTCGAGAGCGGTATTGCTGGTGATAGCCGCAACGCGCATCTGGCGCAGATAGCTTGGAGCGAAGAATCGAGCAGGCACATGAGGTGTCGCTGGCAGCGTCTGAGCCCATCGCCACACGAGCCAGCATGGGATGGAGAGTTCGAGGGACCGATAGATGACAGCTTCTCCCGTCTGCATGACGAGGTAGATAGAAAGTGCGGAGAAGATGACATACTGTGTGGTCCAAGGGCCGCCCTCCATGACGGCTCTCCGCCAGACATAGCCATAACCCCAGCCGACGAACGCCATGAGGAGGATAGCCAGCCACCAGACTTCTACAAAGAAGTCAGAGATGATACCTGGCGCTGACCCAACCGCGCCCACCCACCCTAGAGCGTCACCAAAGCCCTCACCGGTTCCAGCGTTATAGAGTAGCTCCGGGACACCAAAATCTTCATACTTGGTGGGCCAGATGGTTCTGGGGATTGGGCGAATAAGGATCTGGGCGAGATAGCGGCGCATCCAGAAGTAATGGTTGCGTCGGTCAGCGGCGATGACCGTGCCAGAGCCGTAGATATATTCGTTGCCGGTATCCGGCTTTTCTACCGAGGTCGCAACATCTGTTTTCACGTCAAAGTTTGAGCCGAGGTAAAGCTCGGAGCGATTCGTAACAAGAAAGAGCACAAACCAACCGAGGCAAAGTCCCCCGACTGTGATGAGTAGAAGAGGGGGACGCTTCGGGCGATTGAAATACCATCCCATGAGAACGACGACAGCGAGATTGAACGTGGGCCCTCGACGTCCCATGAGCAGAGCACTGGTAAGCCACGGAACTCCAAAGAGGAGAGCGAGCAAAATTCCCGGCAGGCGAGGACCGCCAGCGGAGAGCGAGGTCATGATCAAGAGCAGGGCCACGAGGAGAAGAAGACATCCATCGCGAACGTAACCACTATCGTCAAACCCGCCCGAATAGGATGTGCTGAAGGCGGCTACAAACCCACCCACATTGACGATTGTTACGATCCAGCAGATGAGGCCGACGATCCCGAGCAGGGTGGCTCCGATGAGGAGCCGCTCAAGTACAAGGGGTGACAGAGGCCGGATGGGTGCGGTGGGCCTTTTAAAACGAAGACCTACACTAAGGCAGGCGGCAACAAATGCGAAGACACCAAAGACGTTGAGGGTTTGGACGTAGCGTAGCTGGCTGCCATCGAAGAAACGGCTTAGTGCGTCATGCTGAAGAAGTCTCCATGGCATCCAGCCATACAGGAAAGCCAGCATAGGCCCGATAAATATGAGTGGATGGAAGACGTCGCGACTGCCGTCATAGGCGATGATGAGGCCAGCAATCCCGATTGCCGCCGCGGCGAGGAGCATGAACTCAAACATCTCTGCCGCTCCATTTTAAACGGTCACGAACGCTGCCGGACAGAATCTGGAGCGCCTCTGCTGAAGGGAGCCAATGATACTTGCGCCCGAAGGAGTAAAGCATGAGGCAAGTGACGACGAACAGCAGCAGCATTATGCCAGTAAACGGAAGGGCAAAAGCCGGATAAAGAGCGCGGCTGACAGCCAAAGCCGCGAAACACAGCGCGACAGCGGTAGAGAAGAGAGAAAGCTTAGCCACTCCTGCAGGAATGTGATCACGCCGCCGCAGGGTAATAAGGACCAATGCCGAAGAGAAAACGTGAGCAAGGAAGTAGATGGCCATGGCTTGCCATGCACCGCCGCCGAAGACAAGGAAGAGGCACGCGGCGAGCGCGACAAATGCAGCCCAAAGGGTATTGATTACTCCAGTCGCGCGGATGGAAACGATTGTGAGACGAGCAGCTGCCGGGGCATTCCCCATGTGAACGACCGCGATTAATAAGGCGATGGCCACGGTCGTTCCGGCCGCAGCGTAGGTGTTGCCATATAAGGAGGCGATTGCCCAGGGAGCCACGATGATTCCGGCCGTTGCGAGAAGCAGTGCCACAGAGACGGAGGCAAACGTGCAAAGAGCCATAACCCGATGGGGTGTGCGCGAGACTTCGCCCTCAGGGTCCGCCATCACAGCATAGGAGCCTTCCGTCAAGAGACTGGGGGCGATGCCGACCAGGTTTCGAAGTTGACTGGCGATGGTGAAAAAGCCGATCTGGACAAGGGTATGGTCATTGCGAGCCACGAGAGTTGTCAGCCAGAGGCCAGCCAGATTAGCTCCAACGAGACCAGCCAATTGAACAAAACCAAAAGACCAAACCTCGCGCAGCATAGGCAACAAAGGAAGAGCTTGCGGACGATCGCGGCTTTGCGATGCGTTCAAATTGAGCGGGCGGGCGAGCAGAACGCAGAGCGCGACCGCGGATAAGGTAACGGCGCCCTGCAGCGTAATCATGGCGACGGGATTATGCATGCGGGCTGCCATGGGAAGAAGGATAAGCATCCCGGCGCCGACCAGGATGGAGAGGACCACCAGGGCAGAGAAGCGTCGTGTACCGACGAAAAATCCGCGGGCGCACTCCAGAAGGATAATGCCAGCGGCAGAGATCGCTGCCCAGCGAAGCAGATGAGTAAGAGCCGGCTTGCCCAGCAGCATGGAGAGAGGTGAAGCTCCAAGCCATAGAACACCGGCCGCCACTATCGCGGAGGTCAAGGAGACAATGGTGAGAACACGAGCGAGGGTTGAGTAACCCGAGCTTTCGTAAGGATATTTTCCAGCAAATCGAGTGGCTGTCGCACCTATGCCGCCCGCAGCATAGGTAGAGATGTTGTTCGCGGTAGAGATGGCGAGCGAATAAGCGCCAAAGGTCGACGCCCCAGCAAATCGAGCTGCGAGGAGGTTCGCTAGGAACCCACTTCCGCGTTCTATAAAGATGCCGAGCCCGAGAGTCGAAGTGCCGTGAATGACTCGGCGAGCGACATTGCTCGAAATTGGCGCTGCTTGCCCGGATATCGAGACGGTACTAACCAGCGTCTCTTCGACTGCAACTGGAGGGACGCTGAGAGGCGGGTGCTCCGGGAAGGTTTCTTGCTCATCAACTGCAGCTTGAGAGAGGCCTGAGATCATCGCGCCGGTCGGCCTTCCTTCGCGGCTCCAGCAGAAGTTTGATACCGGTAGTAGGAGGCGTAGTACGCACCAGCTCCGTCACTCGACTGGTCGTAATCGTTGAGGATCGTGCCGACGAGACGGACGCCGTCATGATCGAAGAGGTCACGCGCATCGGCGGCTTGGTCCTGGGAGGTAACGCCTGCGCGAAATACTAGAATTGCTCCGTCGCTCTGACCGGCCAGTACACGAGCGTCCGCCATATGGAGGATGGGGGGCGTATCGATGAGCACTACATCGAAGTCTCGGGTGAGGCGCGCAAGCAATGCACCAAAGTAGGATGAATGAAGGAGTTCGACGATGTCTTCTTCTCCATCGCCGGCAACGATAAGAGAGACGTTGGGAACGTGAGTGGGAGGGGCAAGCACTTCAGGGGCGACGTTTTCCAGATCGATTTCACCGCGAAGAATATTCCGCAAGCCAAAATCATTGTCTACACCGAAAGCCCGATGTAAGTTGGGTCGGCGAAGGTCGCCGTCAACCAGCACAACGCGGAGACGAGATTTGCTCAGGGCGACTCCCATGTTTGAGACAACCGTCGTTTTCCCCTCTCCCGCACTCGGGCTGGTAATCACATAACTGCGAGAGCGTTTGCTAGTGTCTGCGAGCAAGATCGAGAACGTTATGTTGCGATAAGCCTCGGCGGCCAGAGAGAAGCTGTCGCCCCAGCGCGTCAAGGCGATAGCATCGCTTTGACCCGCTTGCGTACTTGTAAGTGCATAACCGGTAGTGTTGGTCTGGAGCCTCTGGGCTCTTGGAACGACACCAAGCTCCTTGACGTTGAGGAACCGTGGAACATCGCCAGGACCACGGAAGACCTTATCGTTTCTCTCCCGATAAAACGCAAGGCCTATGCCGACTAGGGATCCGAGTGCAAGACCGGCCCCGCCGGCAAATTTGCGCCTTGGAGAGGAGGGCAGAACGGGAACTTTTGCAGCGTCAACGACGCGAATGGTGGTAGCTTGGAGGGCAGACGCGAAGCCTGCCTCCTTGGCGCGCTGTAGTAAGGTCTGGTAGAGTTGCTGCTCCGACTCCAACTCTTTGCGAAGGAGGCTCACCTGGGCGGCCTTCTGTAGATCAGAAGAAACGGCTGCCTGTTGCGCATTATAGGCGGCCTGAAGCAGCGCTTCCCGATGCAGAGCCGCGGTGTACTCGTTATCCTGACGGCTTGCATTGGACCGTTCAGTGAGCTTTAGGCCACCTTCAGCGTCGGCGATCTGCGCACGGAGCCGGATGACTTTGGGGTTCTCCTCCGTCAGCGCGGGGAGGGATTGCGCGAGTTGGTTGCGAAGTTCGGCAAGCTTGAGTTGGTAAGCTCTGTGCTCCGGATCGTCCTGAACGCTGGGAACGGTGTCGGCGTCGACACTATGAGCAACTCCTGACTTGGCTTCCTGCTGCATGCGGTCTGCCTCAGCCCTAGTCAACTCACCTTGAAGGGACCGCAGACGTTCCTCGCCACTGCTGGTGGTGGTTTGGGAAAGGATCAGACCATTCCCCCCTACCGCTTGCTCCAGCTTCCTCTGCGATTCTTCTGCACGAAGCCGGATGTCAGCAACCTGATGAGTGAGCCACTCACTGGTCTTCTGTGCCTCGAGAGAGCGTGTTTCTAAATCCTGCTCTTCGAAGGTGCTCGTAAGCGTGTTGCAGAAGATTGACGAAAACGCCGCGTCATACGACTCACATGTAATCTCGACAAGGCGGGTCAGACCGATGGGCTTTACCTTGACTCGCTTCGAGGCGTCTTCCACGAGAGCCGGGTAGGAGATCGTCTTGTGACCGCCTAGATGCAGCGAACGCGCTAAGTTCGAGAGGATGTCCTGACGTGGGATGGAAGCGGGGTGGGGCTCGTTTAGAAGCTTTGAAGCGACTTGTTCGATCAGCGTGTCGCTTTGCAGTAACTTTATCTGCGTTTGCAAATTCATATCATTGTCATTCGAGGTGTCGCTACCCGTGGGTGCCACGGATCGCATGTCCATAAAGTCATGGTTGACACTGCGTATATCGAGAGAGGTTCGGGTTGTATAGATCGGAATGGAGTTCAACCCAAGCATCAAACCAACGAGAACACCAATGCAGGCGCACACAAATATAAGACGGCGATACCGTTTAAGGATATGAAAATACTCAGCAAGCATGCCCCGGCTTGGTTCTTCGAGACGCGGGAAGCGAGAATGGGGCGACGTGGGGGCAAACTGCACAGACGACGGCAAGTACTGCCTCAGCGAATCAGGGGTTGAGAGTTGATGATCCATTCCATCCTTCCAGAATTCTTGGGCCTGCATGTCGGTTCCGCAAGTTAGCGATAGATGAGGATGCCGGAAGTAATTCCTATAGCAGCTTCCATAGCGCGACGAGCGGTGACTTTGACCCCACTGTGCGGGATGAAGAGCACGTCATTAGCGAACAGTTGCACATCCGGGGATTTGCCCGCGAAGATCCTATCCACATCCACCGGAATCTGCCGCGGTGTACCGTCCCCTCCTGGAACAGGACGGAGAATGCGAGCATTGCGAGCAGAGTTGTCCGGTCCTAAGCCCTCTGCGAGTGCAATCGCCTGCGTCAGCGACACGGACTCGTGGGTGGAAAGCTGGAAGCCGCCGGCCTTCTTGACGTCCCCAGCGACATAGACCAGATCAGCTCTTGGAATAGAGATTACGTCGTCGGGCAAAATGATGATGTTATCTTCCGGTGATTTGGACGCCATTAGTGCATCGAGCGAAAAGCTGGCTGTCGTGTCCCCGGTGGCGGGATCCACGACAGTATGCGCAGCTTTAATGCTGCCCCATTTCTTCTGCCGTGTGACGAGAACGGTCGGCCCCGCATCCTGCTTAGTGCCGCCAGACAAAGAAAGTACCTCGAGCAGTCGCTTAGTGCCGTCCAATTGACGAACGCCAGGATTGTTGACCTGACCTATCACCGATACAGGCTGGCTTCCACTTGCAACGAGGTTAACAGCGATCTCAGGTTTAGTTATGTAACGGCTCAGCCTCACGCTGAGTTCCGCTTTGAGTTGCGCGATGCTAAGTCCAGCAGCCTGAATGCGACCGGCGAGCGGAACGTCAATTATGCCTGATGGATCGACGGTGATGGGTTTATCCGGAAGGTCCTCGAGATCAGCGACATGAAGTGAAACCTGATCCCCTGGCCCGAGCACGTACTCGGTCGGTGCTTGGCGACGCTGCAACTCCGTTTGAGCTGCAATGCAGGGAGAGACCAAAGAGAAAAGAAGCACAAGAGTCCGCCAGTGAGACAAAGGAATCATTTATATACCTTGAACGAGTGTTCCAAGAGAGTGGATTCCCCGCGTCGGCTACTGCCGACATTCGTAACATACCTTCCGTTATTCAATGTGTGTTCACTATGTCTTTTAGCAAACAGAGCGGGTAGACACGCAGGTCAGCCTGCAGGAACACAAGCTCTGGCCACATGGATGAGTCTTACGCAGGACAGCGCTCCTCAATATCACTACAGTGGGCGGTTGCATCTTCTGAAGTGTTGTATCCTTTCCTAGGTTCGGCCAACCTCCGTCGGGCGAGCTAGAGCGCACGTATATCCAGGTATCTGACCTACATGGAAGCTTGGGTGTCTTATCGCTGTATGGTCGCCGGTGCGCTGTTGTCGTGTGAGGAGGTCGCCGAGTGGGTGATGTAACAGAACAGTTCAGCGGTCCTAACATACCCCGCTCGGAAACAAATGAGAAGTCGCTAAAAATTCTTGCGTATGTGCATTTGAGGAACATTCACGGATCCACTGGCGCCGGGCGGACTGCCCGTCAGATCACCGAGCACTTGGCAATGCGCAGCGATGTCGATCTTCAGGTGCTTGCCGATTCCGGTGATATGAAGCGAATCTTACCTTTGGTTCAGCACCCATGGACGGGGTTCAGCTACCATCCTTTTGAAGCCGATACAAGCCGACAGCAAGCGCGATGGTTTTTGCTGGACCACCCGAAAGCGGAGAGTTTCTGGCCCAAAGCGCAGGTAGTCTTCTGCACGGGCGAATCTTATGTTCCGGTACAGGAAGCTGCTTTGGTTGTGACTGCTCATGATGCCGGGTACTTCGAGGGAGGAGCTCATCAGCGGGACGCGAGCTTCTGGAAGACTCGTCTGAAGTGGGAGCTTCTCTATAAGAAGCTGGAGCGCAAGGTTGACATGTTTCACACTGTGTCCCAATTTTCCGCGGAACGACTGGCCCATTTCTTTCCGAAGATCCGGTCGAGGATTCAATGGGTTCATAATGGAGTCACTCCCTATCTATTTGGACCAGTCAATGCGGCGGGATGGCAATACCTGGAAGCCGTTCAACTCGATAAGCGGCAATTTGTGTTAGTTCCAGGTGGCCTACAGTATAGGAAAAACGCCGAACTCATTCTCCAAGCCGCCCCCTTGCTGCTTGATGAGTTTCCAGACCTGATCATCGCCATAGTGAATCATAGTCATCCAATGTATGCTCAAGCTGCCGCTTCTGTGGGATCACGCCTGCTTACGCTCGGTTTCGTGTCGGATGACGCGTTGCACGCCCTATACACCGCGGCTGCGGTAGTCTGGTATCCGTCCCGCTATGAAGGGTTCGGCCTACCAGTAGTTGAGGCTATGGCTTGTGGAGCAGCGGTTGTCGCTAGCCAAAGTTCTTCTATCCCAGAGATTGCCGGGGATGCTGCTTTGCTGGTTGATCCAAGTGACCCTTACGCTCACGTGGAGGGCATTCGCGCTTTACTCAGTGATGAGTCGCTAGGCCGGAAGTATTCGGAATCAGGCCGAGTTCGTGCGCGCCAGTTTACCTGGAGCGCCTGCGCGGACAAGCTCAAACAGCACTTCGATATGCTCACATGATGGGAGAAGAAACGACGATGCATGCTGAGTCTGGGAAGCCTGGGGCTTTTGCCTCCAAGTCCCTGAACAAAGCAGTGGTTGTGCATGCTGGTGCGCGGGACTCCTACCAGCTGGCGTTGGCCCTGGAAGAGGGTGGCATGCTAGACGTCTTAGTGACGGACCTTTTCTGGCCGAAGGATCGGGGGTGGGCACGTCGAGTGCAGGCATTGCTTCCAGCTGGCATGAGAGAGTTGACGCTGCGTCGCAGCGTGGCTGGACTGCCTTCTCAGATGGTTCGACTCTGCTTTCTGAGCGGGTTTCGTTGCCTTCTGTTGGATAAGCTGCCATGGATTCCGTTCGCGATAAGGCGGAAGAGCATCCGTGCAATGGATACCGCGCTCGGACTCACTGCTGCGAGGCGCGCTCAGAGTGTAGGTGCGGGACTGGTGAGCTATAGCTATTGCGGCTACGACGCTCTCAAGGCATATGCAGAACCGGCCGTTTTGTTTCAAGCCCATCCGCATCCCGCTACCATGCGACGTATTCTGCGGGAGGAGCTGGTTGCGCATCCGGACTGCGCTGAATCACTCAATCAGGAGTGGGAGCTCGCTCTGCCGGAGCAAGATTATGAGCATCTGGTCAGAGAAACACGAATGGCTGTTCATTACCTAGTCGCCTCCAGCTTTACACGAGCCAGTCTCGTGGAGCATGGCACGCCAGCCGAAGAAATTACCGTGATTCCGTATGGCGTGGATCTTGAACATTTTCATCCGTCCACGAACCCCGTCGAACGGAGTACAACACAACCATTGCGGCTGCTGTTCGTGGGCAGGATCAACCAGCGCAAAGGAATTAAGTACCTACTCGAAGCTCTGCAGCTTATGAGTGCACAAGATGTTCATCTAACGGTATGCGGCCGTGTTGTAGATGATCTAAGCCTCTTCCGGCCCTTCCAAGACCGGGTCGATATTCGACCCTCGGTGAGCGCAGCGGAACTAGTAAGTGCCTATCAGGACGCAGATCTGTTTGTTTTTCCTTCGGTCGCCGAAGGTTTCGGACAGGTTCTGCTGGAAGCTCTGGCCTGCGGCCTCCCTATTCTATCGACGACGCACACCGCCGCTCCCGACCTAATCGTAGATGGCGAGCAGGGTTTCATTGTAGAGCCGCGCCGTACTGACCTCTTGGTCGATCGTATTGCTTGGGCCGTAAATCATCGCATTGAGTTAGACGCCATGAGACGACGAGCACGCGCACGGGCGGAGCTGTTCACCTGGGAGCGTTTCCGCAGCAAAGCCGCTGATGCAGTGCGAGGTTACCTCCATGATCGGCCGCGTCAACATCAGGTTTCCGAGCAGATGAACTGATGCCGCGCATCGCTGTCTTCTACCATTTCCTGCACCCGGACACCGTGGTAAGCTCGGTGCTTTTCAGCGAGCTTTGCGCAGGATTGGAGGAGCGTGGCTGGGAGGTACATGGTTATGGTTGTAATCGCGCAAGTGGCAGCCAAGGGAACAAATACCCACGAGAGTCGAATTGGCGCGGAGTCAAGCTTCACCGGCTCTGGCGTCCAGACTGGCGGCAAGGCTCTTCAGTGGGCCGCATCCTCAACGCTATTTGGATGATTACATGCTGGTCTTCATTCGCTCTGCGCAGGCGAGACGCACCGGATGTCATTCTGATGGGAACGGACCCCGTGCTCAGCGTCCTGATCGCTCCGGTGTGGAGGCTGTTGCAGCCTAAAACAAAAATCGCTCACTGGTGCTTTGACCTCTATCCTGAGGCTGCCTACGCAGACGGTATCCTGGCGCGTCACGGATTTGGTGGCAGCGTGCTGGAGTGGTTAATAAAGCGAAGCTACGCTTCGTGTGATCTGATCGTAGATATTGGTTTGTGCATGCGGGCTCTGCTCGAACGCTATAAGCCCGGATGTGCAATGCATACGCTGGTGCCTTGGGCTCTATCCGAGCCGGGTGCAGCGTTAGCAGTTCCGCAGGAGGCTCGCGCTGGGATCTTCAAAGAGGCGAAACTGGCATTGTTGTATTCGGGCACATTGGGCCGGGCGCATAGCTATGAAGATCTCTTGGAGTTACTTCGGGTATTGCGAGCAGTTCCCGTTCATCTTGCTTTCAGTGTTCAAGGCAACCGCGAAGATCTCCTTCGCGCTGCGCTCGTCGAGGAAGACGCGAACATCAGCATCATTCCATTCGCTGCGGCGGTCGGCTTGGAGGAACGGCTTGCCGCGACGGATATCCACGTAGTCAGTTTGCGCCCAGATTGGACTGGAACTGTAGTTCCGTCCAAGTTCTTTGGAGCACTTGCTGTGGGCAGGCCGGTCTTGTTCTGTGGCAGCCGACAATCTGCAATCGCTCACTGGATCGAGGAGTATAAGGTCGGTTGGGTGCTGGAGCCGGGCCACGCCATCGAGACTGCTGCGCATATGATCTCAATCATGGGAAATACGACCGAGATGTTCGCATTGAGGGCACACTGCCATAGGGTGTACCAACAGTTCTTTGCGAAGGAGAAGATCATTCAGGAATGGAGCGATCACCTTTACACTCTTCTTGGGAGGGTACAGCACAGTGGCCCTGGCCGAGTCGCGGAAGATCCGAGCGATTGAGAGCGTTCCATCACAAGCGACGCGCCTGCATGGCGACTGCGCGCTCAAAGCGGTCGGGGTTTTCGACCAGTCGAAACATGGGATCTTCACAGTCGTTATAAACGCACGGGCGGATGCTATCGAAGCCCGCCTGCGTCAGAGCCTTTTGAACTGACCCTTCGTCCCACAACCAAAGGTGCCTTGAGGTGTTTAGAGCACGGTAGGCAATCGCCAGAATACCTGTGGGACGTGTTTTCTCACCCAGATCAGTGGCTTCCATCAAGTAGTGACTCGCATCCGGGTCGCCGAGTTCCAGCCTTCTGCGGTACTCGCGGGCTATCCAGGCGAGGTCAGGCATGAGTAGCCGAAAGATACCTCCAGGAACCAAGATCTTTCTCGTATTTTCTAAAGCCTTGTAAAAATCGTCGCGTGGAAGATGTTCTAGAACGTGGCTGGCATAGACACCTTTACAAGAAGCGTCAGGCAGCGGCAGGCCTTTGACGATGTCGCCTTCCTTGACGTGGGGAGGGAAGCGTTGCGCATTTTTAGTCCAGAGGCGTCCAACCAGCGGCGCGCGTTCCCAGCGAAGCGTATGAGATGAATCGAAGTTCTCCCATTCCACGGGAGCCGTGTGGCCACATCCAAACTGCGCATAGACCAATTGTTGTGGCATCTGGACGCTCCATTACAGGGTATAACCGATCCTCACCCGTAAGAGCACTATAACTCCCTTCCCGGGGGGCCGAGTATCGGGCTACTTGCCTCTTGCTGTCTATTGACAAGAGAATGTGTCGTGCCGTAGACGGAAGCTGGACGAAGCTAGCGATGTTCGCACACATCAACGTGCGACACAGCTTTCTCCGGGATTTGTGCACGAACTGTGGTCTTCATGTCCAGGTTCCGCTGGTTTGCGTCCAGGTTTTGTCCACGTTTGGGCGCTTGCGTGTGCGAACCGTGATTCCGGCCGGGATCAAAACCGGACATAACCGTTGAAAGCCGTAGAATGGCTAAAATGAACCACAAATGCCGAGGTTGGCCGGTGAACTCCGGAAGTTGGTTGGGTATCTCGCATTGCGCGTGCCGTTACCGAATCCTCCTTCTCTTCGTTCTTCTGATGCCTCTCTCGGCGAGCCTCTTTGCGCAATTTGGGGATGCTCCGCGCCTGAGCTTGGGCGCTATCGACGTTTATGCGAAGTTTCGGCTGCCTGCGCTTATGGATCGGCCCGCTGACGCTTTGTGGCGAGCGGTCTCTGCGACACAGGTCCTCTCGCGAGCGAAGCGTCTCGGCATTACAAAGCAATCTGCTACCGAGGCCTGGAAGGAATCTGAAGAAACACTAGTGCGGGCGGAGGGATTAGCCAATGACCCTCAGCCGCGGGCGTCCTTGCCGTTCCGTGGGTCCACGGCGTCTGGGCTGAACCTGTTTATTGCTAAGAGTTCCGCGCGCCATATTGTGGTTTTGAGCTCTTCGCTCCGGGTGGATGTTCCAGTGGAGATCCGCCGCGATCACATTGAACTTGATCTTGGGGATACACGGCTTAATGCGATGACGCTCAAGAGTCCGTATGTGGTTCGGGTTGAACATGCCGAGGACGTACGGATTCGTGGCGGAAGCTTCTCCCGCGGACCGTGGGCGATCCTTGTGCTGCAAAGCCGTTCCGTCATCCTTCAAGGAATGACGATGGTTGGTTTGTCAGGCGGGGGGATTCTGCTGAGTAACTCCAGGGACTGCGTGATCTGGGGCAATACGTTGAGCAGGCTTGGAGGCGCACCTATCATGCTCCAAGGTTCCGTCACGGATACCGTCATCGCTCACAATTCCATCACTCAAAATGTCAATCCTTCCAACTGGCGAGCTGGAATTGTTTTGACAGATCGAAACGCCGATCTGGCTGTGGATCCTGACTCGTTGTTGAACCCAGACCTGTTCGGGGTGCGCGAAGATCTCATGCAGAACCGAGTACACATTCCTCATGACAATTTGATTGCTTTGAACGAGATTCGCGACAACCAGTCCTCTGCGATCTACTCTGATGGCGCGGCGCGGACCGTGATTACCGGAAACCGGATTGAGGGTAACTCCAAGGAGGGCATCTGTTTGGACAACGGGTCCCTGGCAGATGTGGTCGTCGATAACCTGTTCCGGGCCAATGGGAAACGTTGGGGCAAGAGCGACTCCGACCTTCGCCGGGAGTTCGTCTTCGACTTTGGACGTTCGCCGGATGGCTCCTCAATGGCAAAGGTGCCTGCTGTCTCTATCGATAACGGCGCTTACAACGAGGTAATGTTCAATGACATTCAGAGCAACTACGGGGGCGGCATAAAGTTTGTCCGAACCGCCTTCTACAATGTGGTTGGACTGAACACAGTCATCGATAACAATGAGGGACAGAGCAAAAACTTCCACTTCTTCGGTATCGAGTTGGGATCCGCGAAAGCCGACACGTTGGTAAGAGATTTGAATTTTTTTCCAAGTCAGGGCAATATCATCTTCGGAAATCTGATTCGTGGAGATCACTATGCTGGAATTTTCTTAGCGGCAGGCTCAGATGGCAACAAACTTTTCGATAATTCTATCTTCGGCGCAACGAACTGGGCACTTGAATCCGCGCAACGGCAGGCAAACGAGACGTTGAACAACTTGTCCAATCTTCCTTCGCGGAATATTGATCCTCACTTAGATCCTGCGCTTGGCGGATTGAGCTCCGGCCGTTTCGACAGCCCACACCCGTAGAGCTCACGTGCTGTTGATCCGCATCTCATTCTGCAGGTATGAGGGGCATCCCTGTGAAACAGAAGGCAGGCTGGACATTATTGGCGCTCTCCGTCACCGCGGGTGTGGTCGCCTACTCTGTGAGGAGTGTTCGCGCAGACCAGACGGTTGAAGTGCAGGTGGCCTCGCCACTCTATCGCGATCTGAATATAGTAGTGACGTCCAACGGCAAGGTCACACCGATCAAAGACTATCCTGTTCGAGCCGCGTTTTCTGGAACGGTTCAGGAGATCCTTGTGAAGGTTGGGGATAAAGTCAGCCCTGGACAACTACTGATCCAGATGTACGATCCATATGCTCCCTCTCGCTACGCCTCTGCGCGATCCGCGCTACAGGGCGCGGAGGTAAGCGATGCCAATCTTCGACAGGGAGGATCGCAAGAGGACAGGATTAATATGGATGCGGATCTGAAGCGAGCAGAGATGGAGGTTGGCGATGCTCAGAAGCAGGTCTCGGTGCTTAGAGAATTGGCCAACACGGGGGCTGCTTCTGAGGGCGAGGTCTCAAGTGCAAGTCATCGCCTGGAGATGGCGCTTACCTCTTTGGAGGTGCAACGCAGAAGGATGAGTCAGCGCTATAGCAAGACGGAATTGACGAGTTCCGAAGGTCGACTTGCCGATGCGAAGGCATCCTTGCAAACTGCGAAAGCAGTGTTGGCGAATGCAAACATGACGTCTGCGATTGCTGGAACAGTATACGCACTTCCGGTCTCGCGCTTCGACTTCGTCGCCATGGGCGCTGATCTGGTTCGCGTGGCCGACCTGAATAAACTGCAGGTGCGTGCCTTTGTGGATGAGCCTGAAATTGGGCAGCTGGCACTCGATCAGCCTGTAAGCGTGACCTGGGAGGCCAAACCGAACAGGGTCTGGCATGGACATGTCATGCAGATCCCCTTGAGTGTTACGAGCATGGGCACTCGCAATGTTGGAGAATGCGTCATCAGCGTTGACGATGCTAACGGGACGCTTCTGCCGAACACGAATGTCACTGTGAAAATCACGACCGACCACCGCGCACACGCGGAGGTCATCCCAAGAGAAGCCCTGCAGATGGATGGGCCGCGTAGCTTTGTCTACCGGGTGATCGACGGCAAGCTAGTTACCACAGACGTTCGTACAGGCATCTTCAACCTGAACGAGGCTCAGATCGTAAGCGGCCTATCAGAACATGACGTGGTGGCACTGCACTCCATTCAGCCCCACGAACTGCATGACGGGCTGAGGGTCAAGGCAGTCCCGTAGGCGGACCGCTCGCCGGAGTTCCTTCGGGCAGTGCCGGCAAAGCATTCTTGTAGGAACTGTTCCGCACCCATCCGTCAAGCTGTCCATTCTGGCGCATCCACGATATCTGAGCACGGCGAAGTTGCAGCGTCGCTTCCAGCCAGTCAATCTGGTGTTGCCGCTCTGCGAGCTGTGCGTAGATCTCATCTTTGGGGTTGAGCTGCCGTCCTCCCGTGATAGAGCCGCTCTGACTTTTTACTTCCTTGAGCGTGGCCTGCAGCTCTTCTTCTGAGATGTCGCGGTCGAGCTCCGCAAGCTCTACTCTGGCTTCGAGCTCGGAGAGGGAGTTACTGAGCCGCAGTTGAGTCTCGTTCTGCTGATTGCGCAGCAATTCGGCTTCGTGCTGCGCATGAAGCGCTTCAGCCGCTGTTTCCCTGGCTTTTGCGGAATGAACCTTGTCAAGCAGCGGGAGTTGAATGGCAACACCGAAGAACATGGTGTTGTAGTGACCGTTCAGGTTGTAGTACTCGGAAACGTTGTTGATTGGACTGATTCGGCCATACTGAGATTGCATGGAGACCTGCGGCCGAAAGGTATAACGCCTATCGCCGAGCGCCTGCTGCGCCTTCGCGCGGGCATTTGCCTCAGAGGCCAAGATGCCCGGAGTATCTGGAAGTCCAGCACCCGTCACAGCTAACTTAGGGATGGAACTGCCTTCTGGAATGCTGCTGGAGATTGGAAGCAGGGCTTCTTTACCGAGGCCCGTCAGCTGACTTAGATGTTCCTGCAAGACCGCGATATCGTTGTCAACCTGCGGCTCCTGCAGTCGAATTTGAATGAGAGTTCGCCGCACCTTCTTCAGTTCCAGCGGACTATCTACACCGGCCGAGGCACGCTGCTCTGTGATGTTTACCAAGCGGCTTGCCAGAACACGCTCCTCTGTCAGGAACTTCTTTCGTGATAAAGCTTCATCCAGCGAGATATATGTCAGAGCAGCATCTTCTTCAACCTGCTGCCGGACATCTTCAAGAGCGTACCGTGCGGAGGCTAGACTCTCTCTTGCGCCACGAATGTAGTTCTTTTGTGAAGCGCTGTAGAGAAGCGATTGTGTGTTGATCGTAAAAATAGTCGGGACGATGAGAGAGATGCCATACGACCGACCAAGGCCGCCGCCAACACCAAAGCTCGGAATGTAGTAATCGCGGTTTTCCGCGAGAACCGCTGTTACACGGGCAACGTCATCCTGCGCCATCTTGGCACGAACGCTTTCCCTCATCGCAAGGCTCAGTGTGGACTGAAAGGAAAGCTGGGCCGACGCTACGCTGCTACCTGAGACGAGACACCACACGGAAACGAATCTCCACAAGCGTTTGCTCGCCTCACTCACCCTGGATCCGCGGTATGACGTACTCGTATCTCCTATCTTCTAAGAAGTATTTTGAGTATCGATCTCTTCTTCTTCTCATGATAATCCTGTTCTGTGTTCATACTCCACAGTGCGGCTTTATCGACATGTGCAGCTACCATTCCATCCACGACCGTCATGGTTGTAAGCATGTTGTGGTCCTGGTTGTTGTACTTATGCATTCCATTGCATCCGATAAGAAAGAGGTGCTTCACCCCAGCCGCATGATGAGCATGTGATACACGCTCCATACTGGTGTGGCTTTGCCAGTTGTTGCGGTGGTGGACGGAGGAGTTTAGGGAGTTGCCGGAAGATAGCACTCTCTGTTGGCAAGCGAACAGATGCATTTCGTCAACTATTAGGGGTTATTTTGCCTCAGGGATGTGGAGGAGAGTCGAAGACTCCGTGTCCTAGATCCAGAAGCTCCGGGCTAAGTCCGGAGCTCGCGTTCCGGCTCCTGAGATTTGTCAGGTTATTAAGAATCGAGTTCGGCTCAACCTCGACCGACTCAATCGCCCAGTTGGTTGCGCCGAAGATGGCATTGTCGAACACGTCGTTGTGGTCTGAACCTTCGGCAAAAAAGATACCGGCGTAGTGCGGGCCGCGTACGTTGTTTCCAAAGATCTGGTTCCCGCGGCTCGGTGTGAAGTCCAGCTCCTTGGAGGCGATATCGCTTGGCGCCGCCCCGAGTTCAATTCCAAAATAATGGAAACGATTGCTCCCACCCCTGTTGTTGCTGGTAAGCGTGTTGAGTCCGATCCGATTGAAGTAGGCCGTTCTCACTAACTTGATGCCGCCCCCGAAGTTCTGGTCAACTCCATTGAAGGCCACCTCGTTGTAGGCCGCATTATCGAGTGAGATAGCCGGCACTTTCGCGGAGGCGGTTCCGTCTGGAAGACGACCAAACTGTTGCACGAAGTCTAGTTTTAGGTCTGCGTCCGTCTTGCCCCAGCGATCGCCATTTGCCCGAAACAGATTGAACGCAACCACGTTCGCAATGGAGCCGTTGTCGAGGCAAATACCCTCTTTCGAGTTGCCCTCCACCCGATTACCTATAAAAACATTTTTATAACTTCCGTCTGAATAGATCCCTGAGCTTGCATTGTCTGCAATCGTGTTGTCCGCGATGAGGTTGTCGTGAGGGATGTGTGTTCTGAGTGCCATGGCTTGCTCCGGCACCCAATATCCATTTTCTGCAAAGAGACTCTCCGGGTTCACAGAGACATCTGCATTCCTGTCTGTGAGGAGAACGCCAGCACTCCAATTTGAACTGCCATGATCGCCGATGATCTGATTTTCGATGAGGGCAGCACGAGTCGTGGCTCCATGCAATACGATCGACGCACGATTGAGTTCGAGAAACATGTTGTGGCCAATCGTTACGTCCTGAGAGCCTGTCACAAGGATGCCACCACCCTTTAGTCCCTTGACAGTCATGCCCGTAAGCGACACGTTCGTGCTGTTCGCGATCAGCACAGCCCACGAGCCTTCTGTTAGCCTGCCTCCATCGATCGCAACACCTCGGACGCCCTCGACCCTTACCATGTAAGGCTCTGCCGATGTCTGGATCAGTTCTGCCCGTCCGAGATCCAATCGTACGCCACTACGATTGAAGCGAATAGGCTGGTCGAGCGTTAGTTTCGGTGATTCGACGCGAACGTTGCTGACACCGCTTTGTGCCAGCAAGATGTTCAGCTGTGAGGCGAGTGACCCCAGGAATACATTGGGCGGAGAAGAGGCTGCATCGAAGGCAGGGGTGGAGACCGCGCTGTCACAGAGAGAGTCCGCGTCGGCCCATGCCTCGGTTGCGGATCGTTCATCCAGCTTCATTGCGCTGGCACGGCGGAAGACCGAGAGTTCTTGAGCCTTTTTCCAGACATCATCCTGGAGTTGATTCTGAAAGGGCGGCAGGCTGAATTCTGTAGCCAGGTTTCGAGATCCTAAACCCGACCGGGGAGCAGTTCCGAACGTCGTCGACAGGTCTGGAAGCTGGGCGTGGAGACGTGTTGCAGCACCCATAAAGGCAATCCACAGGAGGCATTTCCAGCGGAACCGTACGGCTGGAGAGAGTTGAAGAACGGAACGGATGATGCCCATACTTACCACCCGCCGAAATAAGGCGCCTGCTCTGTATAGGGTTGAAGGAGTCGACCTGCAAAGTCGGGTTCTACCAGCCATACGGTACGGTCAGGGAATGCCTTCAGGAGTGCGCGATCAGTCTGTGCATCCAGACTCCTGGCCCAGATCAGCTTCTCTGATGTCAGGTCCGCTCCATTGAATACCCACTCCTGCCAGCTTTCATGAAAGGGTGTGTAGCGCACCAAACACAGCTGCTTGCCGGGATGGCTGAGCACTTGCTTTTCAACCGCCTGCCTGTCTATGGAGACGTAGTGAGGCTCCGGAATGTTTCTATTATCGACAGCATTAAAGCCGAAGACACTCAGGGTAAACAGCAACTCCGTGAAGACAAGGCCACGAACAAGCCGAACTCCGCTAACCCATGGAAGCTTCACGGAACGGAGTCCATACAGTCCGAAGGCGATGAGCAGGATCATCAAGGGAAAGGCCGGCGCTGCGTATTGAGGAAATGGACTCCACCCCATCAGCAGAACATTGATGCAAAACCCGAGCAAGGAAGCTAATGGGACAAGCCATAGACGAGAGCGGCGGCTGAAGAGAAGGTATCCGCATCCCATGAGCACAGGGGCCGCGAAGCCAAGTGCAATTGTGGAGTAGTAGACGTTGATCTTTTTTACCAAGGCAAGCCAAGGGTGCTCGTGCAGGAAGATGTATTGCGGGACTTCGGCGAAGATGTAAAAGCGTCGCAGGATATCAAGGTGATATGCGGGGAGCGGGTGTCTGGCGGAGAAGATAAATGGTCCGGTGATATGGTACTGCTTGAAATTCATGGTGTAAGGGAACGCGAGCATCTGTCCTGTTACCCGGTGATTGTCGTAGAGAAACCACAGTGCCAGTGCCGCGAGGATCAGGAGAGGTGCAACCGCAAGTTTTGAAATGAGCCTGAAACCACCGGACCGGAGTTGGACTAGCAGGAGCAGCACCGCGGGAAATGCGACACAAAACCCTTCATATGGTCGTGTCAGGATGAGGATAGCCAGCCCTACGCCAAGAACCGCGGCGAAGTACCAATTCTTTCTTTGTTCAATTCTGGGGAGGCTTCCGAAGACAAGGGCGGCCCCCAGCGCGCTGAGTGCAATGCAGAAGTAATTATCCCACCACCAGTTCATGGAACAGGTGATTCCGATGGCAACGAGACTCGAAGCGAGTGCATAGCCCCGAGGCAGCCATCCTGAGACCATCCAGTAAACCGCGGCACAAAGGAGCACCTTGACAAGGAGAACTGCGATCCAAGGAGAGCCGGCCAACATGCCCATGGAGAGAAGTAACGCGGTTCCCGGCATATACATGGACGAATAGGAAGGCCACATGTTTGTGTGAATGGTCTCAAATGCGATTGGAACCGGAGGAGTGGGATTTGTAAGTCGTCCATGGGCAAACGTATCGGCACCCAACAGGTAGCTGAACTCATCATGGAACAGGGGGTGGGGAATAGGCTGAATCGGAATTAACGCGAGGCGCAGCACAGTTGTAAAGACCACGATCAAGGCTATGCAGAGAACAGGCCGGTTGGCTAAGGCACGGAAGGGCGCTTCCAGGATGCCGATCGCGTGCTCCAGCGAACGGAAGCGACTCACGAACCAAGCTGTCAGGAGCATTCCACACTCGATTAAGAAGAACTGCCACAATAAGAGATCGAGCAAGGCTGACTCCACACTCGCGCTGCCATCGGGAAAGCGCGAGGATTCTGTGCGTAGGTTCTATCTGAAAGTCACGGCAGCGCTGACTTCACATAAAAGTGAATGAGACCTTGTTGAAGCCAAACCTCTCCCGGCCCCCAGTATGAAAGCTTGTAGAGGATCATCGCGCCGAATGCCGAAACCACGCTGATAGCAGCGGCGCCTGCCAAGACTCCTCGCCAGCGCTCAAGCCGCCTGAAGGCGATGCCATCGTTCAAAGAAAAATACAATCCTGAAAAGGCGAGGAGATCGATGAGAGGGTAAAAGTCCATGCGATACCGATAGTTCATGCTGATTGCCGTCATCATCAACCCGCACGGGACAGACAATCCCAACGCCAAGGCGCGCAGGGATCCCGCGGAAAGCAGCCTCGTATCCATGCTTTTTTTGCGGATAGCCAGAACCAGCAGCGCGATGAGCACCAAGGGGAAGAGATCCGTCAGGAGAAAGCTGCCTGGGGGTAGTTCGGCCACGTCAAGCAGCCGAGCTCTGGTTGAATCGAATAAAAGAGAGCCGCTATGACCGTGAAATACCCAGATGGGCGCGAAGTAATAAATCAACCCAAAGGGCAGCCTTCTGAGATCGAAGTACGAGAATTTCTCTAAACGGGGTAGCCGGTCAGGGTACCGCTGATTCATCAAATAGAATCTGAAATCTGCGAAGGTGAGCGGATGTCCCCAGCGCTCATAGTTGACTCCAGCTGTGATGAGCAGCAAGAGTGAGAGTAAACCCAGTGCAACTAAGATTCTGCGTTGAGAAAG
Source organism: uncultured Granulicella sp. (assembly GCA_964282815.2). Taxonomy (GTDB): domain Bacteria; phylum Acidobacteriota; class Terriglobia; order Terriglobales; family Acidobacteriaceae; genus Edaphobacter. Next base: position 727,269 of record CBDIOH010000007.1, on the reverse strand, counting down.
AGCCGCCAGAAAGCCCACGCGGCGGCTATCCGACAATACGAGGTGAAGCATCAGGAACGTAAGGGCTACACACAATCCGACGCCGGTAGAGATGCGGGTCATCGCCGTCAAGCCGGCCAGTGTTGCCATCCAGGCGAGCGTCTTTCCGGTGAAGTCCCCCGCGATCAATCCTTTGATGGCGAAGTAAATAAAGATAGCTGAGAGTGCGGCTCCCCAGAAGACCGTTTCTTGAAAGAGCGAGGATCTGAGGTAGGCTACCTCGCTCCCTCCCAGACAGATATAGAGAAGTGTCAACCAGATCGCTTTATGTGCTTGCGGACCGTGGATGCTACAGTCTCGCACAAGGAGAAGTGTTTTCAGCTTCGCCATACCGGCAAGACAGACCGCGACCGTGCACGACCAGACGGTAATATCCACGTTGATCAAGTGCCCGAGCAGCAGAGGCGTTCGCAGGAGAGCACAGAAGATGCCCCAGTACGCATAGACGTTGCCATTGCGGAGGAAGCCTTCATTCCCCACGGTCCGCGGGTCAACATCGAACCTGCCATGAACCATATGGTCCAGCATGCTGTTGAAGGTCAGGTTTAAGCCAGCAGGCTGGTAAGGGTCTCGGCTGAGCAGAAAGCCGTAGTAAAGAAGCATAAACAGGAAGACAAGAACCTGGAGAGACACATTTCCATGGAGGATACCTCGCGAAAGTGAGGCCATCCAGTCATATCTCACTCCTCCAGACTTGCGCTTTGTTTGTGGAGCAATGACGCTGTCAACAGCCATTAAAAGACCTATGCGAAAGGATGCCTTAGAGTCCGTCAGATCGTGGCATCTCGCACATGGTACATGACAGCCATCTAACCAAGTTCAGAAATGCATGAAACTTCGTCGCGTTCTGGGCCCGCTTGCACCTGTGAGAGCAGATGGCAGCAGAACGTTGCCTGACTTTTGCCGGATTCATGAGGGGGTCGAGGGTTACAGCTCTTCGTACTATGCCGCAGATCCGTGGCTGAAGTTATCCGGACGAAGAGAGGGTTCATCGACCTCAACGATTGGTCCGTCTTTGACGGGGATTCCAAAATAAGGCGATCCATCAGGATTCCAGGTGAAGCGCTGCACGCGGATTTTGCGGTCCGCGGTTGTTGGGTCTGCTATTGACTTGGCGGCGTAGACGAGCCAATCTGACCCATCTGCGGCGATGGCGAAGGTTCCGCGGCCCGGACCGAAGATGCCGTTGGCAGGTGAAGCGGAAAAGACGGGTTCCGCAGACTTTTTCCAGCTCTTGCGGTCCAGGGGATTCCCTCCCTGAAAGGTCAGGAGGCCAAGACAGTAGAAAGGCGAAGCAGCGTCGGACCCGGAAAATACGATGAAGGTACTGCCGCCATGATAGAGGGCTGTAGGTCCTTCATCGATCGGATAGGTGCGTGTGCTGCCTGCACCTTTTTCCCAGGCGTGATCAGGTTCGGAGATGAGCGACGACTGAGCTGCTACTTCCATTGGAGAGAGAAGGCGCACGATCTGGATGGCGTTTTCTCCTCGATCAAGGCTGACGTACAACAGGTACTGAATGCCGTTGACGGTAAGTAGGGAAGGATCGATAGCAGGATGTCCGAGCTTGAGAGAGCCACGAAGCTCATAGCTGCCGAGAGGATCGTCGCTGTTGGATTCCAAGACATAGATGGCGTGGTCATCGCCGGCCTGGCGAGCGGTGAAGTAGATCCACCAATGGCCATCCTCCTGCCAGATCGTAGGAGACCATATCTGCTCCATGCCTTCGGGAGAACGATAAACAGTCACCGCCTGCCTGGATGAGGTTGGGATGGTTGCGCCACTCCAGATTGTGATGTTATGGCCTGTCGTGGCGAGCAAAAAATATCGGCCATCGAAAGGATGTAGGGTAATGAATGGATCCGCTCCCGCGAGGATAGGATTTGCGGGCACCCCAAACGATGCGAACTGTGCGATGCACTTGAAGCACAGTAGATTGGCGAGAATCAATCGACAAAGTTTGCGGTCGATGCGCGTTGAAGTGGATCGCTTCCGATGCATGATTGGCAGGTCGGAGTTCATAGGACTTTAGAATGAGAGTCTCATCCGTTGAAGTGCTGCACACTCATCCTTGTGGCAATGAAGATGCCGGGTAGGAAGGATGAATCCTCTGGTAAGAGTATAAATGCGCTGGTGCGGTGAAGATGCAGAGCGAGTTCAAGAGGAACAGAATGACGGTTGTTTCACGACGAAAGTTGATTGCAGGATCGGCGGTATCGGGTGCTGCCTCCGTCATGCACGCGGAGGGCGAACATTGGCAGAACGAGATTGCCAGCCCGCGCCGCACTTCGACAAGCTGATGCACTTTATGACGTTTGGACCGGGCGCTTTACGTCTTCGACAGGGCTGCTGGTGAACGATGTCGCGATAGGCGATGGTACTGATCTGACTACTGCCCTTCTCAATTTGAATCGTCCTTCCTCCTGATTCAACCGCTTCATCCAACGCGCGACAGGGTACAAAAAAGCGGGTCACCAGCGCGGAGCGCTGCTGCCACCTGGGGTCCTTGAGCAGCGAGGCCGGAAAGCCTCCGGAACTCTCATTCCGCACAGAGCCGCTTTGGCGAGATCAGCGATGGCCAGCGAAACAGCTTTTATGCAGATGTGCGCCGCAGACATTCCTCAAAGCTCCGTCCGCCTCGATGCAGTTCGATGATGACCGGCGGGCCGGAGTCTTTGGATCTGCGACTCGGCGGAAGGAGTATGGAGCTTCGGCGGCTTCTGGAAGATAGCCATTCGCGGATACTGTCCAGAGGATGCGATTAGACCGTTCTCTTTGCGAAGCCGGTTGCGCCCGAGAGTTGTCTCGCCGTCAATCCGAAGTGTTTCGTCCGCTGAGGTGAGCAGGTCAGGCGAAGTTCCGAAGTGAGCTACTTGGGGGCGGTCGCGAGGTGGGCAATGAGGTTTTCGATGTCAGCTTTGGAGAGGCGTTCGCCGAAGGCGGGCATGGCCATGTGGCTGCCCTGGATACCATTGGTGACGACCTCCCGGATATGCTCCTTGCCGACGCGGTCGACGATTCCGACGAGCGAGGGGATCATGGGGGGCATTCCCTGGCGAGTGGCCTGATGGCACATCTGGCAGTTTGCGGTGTAGATGGCGGCTCCGGCGGCGCCGTCTCCACCTGCCATGGCGGCCTTGGCTTTGGCGGCGGTTGGTGCGGCTTGTGCTCCGGCGGCCGGGGCACCGGCCGGAGAGCCGATCGGTGGGTTCTTGGCTTCGGCTAGGTTTGTGGATTTAGCCATGGGACCGGTTTTTGGGAGGGCTCCGGGCTGGAGAGCGGTGCTGGGGGTCGCGGGGGTGGGGAGCGGGGTGAGTTTGGCGTCGGCGACGGGTACGGGCGGAGTGGATTCAATTTTGGCGACGGGCGGGAGCAGGATGGGGACTTGCTTAGCGGGCTGGAGGCCCCACTTGGAGACAGCCAGGAAGTCGGGCAAGCCTTCCTGAGCGGCGATGTCTTTGAGCGGGGCCACGCTGAAACCGACGGCGACCTGTGCGCGATCTGCCTTTTGGCTGAGCTGGAGGGCGCGGATGTAGGCGGCGATGGCCCAGCGGTCAGTTGGGCCCACCTGGGCGGAGTACTCGGGCATGGCTCCGTAGCCGTTGCGGATGACGTTGACGAAGTGGCCTAGGGGAGCCTGGCGGAGACGCTCGGAGTGGAAGTTTGCGGCCTGGTAGTAGCCGCGCTGGACGATCATGCCTTCGCCGTTGCCGACGCGGGAGTGGCAGGGAGAGCAATACACGTTGTAACGCTCCTGGCCGCGGGCGAGGAGATCGAGGGTGACGGGGATGGGCATACCGTCGGCTTCAGCGCCGTTGAGGAGGCCGTTGAGGAAGTAGGAGTCGCGCTCGCCCTGGGACCGGGCCACGGTGTGGAGGACCTGGGGGCGGACGGAGCGGCCATCGGCGAAGAAGGAGGTGCCGCGCTGGGGGTAGAACTTGGGCTGGTTGTGCATGTCCTGACGGCAGCCGGCGAGGGTGAGGACGGCTGTGGCGGCAATGGTAAGACGAGATGCAAAGACCAGAAGGGGCATGCTTACCTTTTGGACCGGATGATTGTGGGGCGACGGCGATGGCCGGTCCGGATTGTCGTTCCTGAACGATTTCAGGAGATTCGTTTATGGGTTTGTGGCGAGATAGGCGATGAGGTTGTCGATATCTGGCTTGGAAAGCTTATCCGCGAAGGCTGGCATGGCCATCTGGCCTCCGGATTTGCCTTTGAGTATAATTTGGCGAATGGCGTCATTGCTCATGCGGGTGGTTACGCCGACGAGTGACGGGACCATGGGGGGCATGCCTTGACGGGCCGCCTGGTGGCACATCAGGCAGCTCGCGGTGTAGACGGTCTTACCGGCTGCGGGGTCGCCGGTGGGCGCGTCCTTGGCTTCTTGAGTGACGAGCGAGGTGCTGGATGTGAGCGGGCCGGCTTCCATCTGACGCAGGTGCGCCGGCATGATGGCAAGCCGGGGATTGAGCTGGTCCTGCATGTCTGGGCCGCAGCCGGCGAGAGCGAGGCAGGCGGCTGCGGCGAGGAGGATTTGGGGGAGTTTCTGTTTAGCCTGAAGAAGCATGCGTGCCTTTGTGGAAGGGTGATGTAGGACGGTGCTCGAGCGGGATAATTGTAGCACCGAGGAAAACACTTCAGAAGTGACAGGAGGTTTGATACCGCAGCCGAAAGCCGGCGCTGCCGGATGGATCCTCTGCGCGATGGATTGTTTGGGTGATACGAAACTCAGGTGGCATTTGCGTGTTGTCCTGTATGACATTGCATCGGAGGGTCTGCGGGAGAGGTGTATTCTGCAGGCGCGGACGTGGAGGAAGGGATGAAGGCGAAGAATTTTCTTGCATTTTCATTATTGGGGGTGACGCTGTTTGCGCCATTGATTCCAGCGTTTGCGCGTGCGGGACAGGACGCGAAACCGGCGGCAGCGGCAGGGCATGACCTTCCTCCAGGTGATGGAAAAGATCTGCTGGTGAAGGACTGCCAGGAGTGCCACCAGCTTTCCGTGGTGACAAGCCAGCGTCATGATGAGGCGAAATGGGCGGATCTGGTTGAGCAGATGCGCAGCCGGGGGGCGAACGGCAGCGATGCGGATATGGACCAGATCGTTCATTACCTGACGACAAACTTTGGGCCGGTGAGCTCGGCTCCGATGGCGGCCGGTGCGAGCGCGATGGTGAATGTGAACTCGGCTGCGGCGGCTGACCTTGTGGCGGGGCTTTCGCTTTCACAGGCGAATGCGGATGCGATCGTGGAGTATCGGAGTAAGAACGGGAAGTTCAAGGATGTTGCGGGGCTGAAGCAGGTTCCGGGTGCGGATGCGGCAAGGATCGACGCGGTGAAGGACCGGATTGCGTTTTAGGCGGCTTGCCAAACCCGTTGCCAGCAGTGATCCTCGGCCGACTGGCCGTCGACAAAAACTGTCAGCAGGATAGTTACAAAAGAGGCGGGAAGCTCGGCGCTACCCAACCGAGCTGAATGACAGGGCTGGTTCGAAGTCGAGCACGCGGTCCGGGATAGCCGGCTGCCACTCAGGTTTTTCTTCAAGAATTGTCGCTGCTTGGTTTTCGCCAAGCAGAAATGCTTCAAACTGCGCCACCGCAAGGGGGCGACTGAAATAGTAGCCCTGGAAATTACTGCATCCCTGCTGAAGCAAGAGGTCCAGGGCTGACTTAGTCTCGACGCCTTCTGCGATCACATTGAGGCCCAATTCGCAGGCGAGTGTGATGACAGCTTTTGCTATAGCGGTTTTCTTCGCGTCTTCTACAAGGTCGTCCACGAAACTCTTGTCCACCTTGAGTTCATAGAGTGGAAGCCGGGCCAGACGCGAAAGCGAAGAATAGCCAGTTCCAAAATCATCCAGCGAAAAACGTACTCCGAGCGCCCGTACCTCTTGCATCTTGCTGATGCTCTCTTCGACCATTTCCATAACGGCGCTTTCGGTCAGTTCGAGCGTCAACGAATGGGGATCCGCCCCGGTCGAGCTGAGAACCTTTGCGATCGAATCAACAAAGGTGCTCTCTAGCAACTGACACATGCTGATGTTGACGGAAACGCAGAGGTGGCGAGTGGCTGGGTGCGAGGCCCAACGCGCAAGCTGCTCGCAAGCGGTACACAGAACCCAATGACCAATCTCCAGAATCAAACCCGTCTCTTCAGCAATAGGTATAAATTCTGCGGGAGAGACGTGGCCGCGGACCGGGTGCTTCCAGCGTAGCAATGCCTCTGCACCCGTGACCTGAAATGAGGAGTCTACTTGGGGTTGGTACACGAGGCTGAGCTGTTTGTCTCGGAGAGCGTTGCGGAGGTCTGTTTCGAGAGTGGCGCGCTCAGTGACAAGGGTCTGAAGTTGTGGATCGAAAAGGCACCATCTGTTGCGCCCGAGCGCCTTTGCTCGGTACATGGCGATGTCTGCGCGCTTTAGCAAGTCATCGACAGAGGCGGCTTCCTCGGGGTACATGGCGACGCCGATGCTGGGCGAATTGGTCCATTCATAACCGCTGAAATAGTAGCGAGGCTGGAGGCCCCGGAGCAAATTGCCAGTAGCGATGAGTGCAGAAGCTGTCGCGGCGTCCGAGGTCTTTCCGAGGTCCTCAAGAAGCACGACGAACTCATCTCCGCCCAATCTCGCCACTGTCGCCCCGCGTGGCGTGTGCTTGAGCAAACGTTCTGCAACGGCCTGAAGCAGGCTGTCACCCACCTGGTGCCCTCGCGTGTCGTTGAGGGTCTTAAAATGATCAAGATCGAGATACAGAAGCGCCCCGAAGGTGCCCTTGTTCACGGAGTTCACCATCGCTTCATTGATGCGGCGGCGGATGAGGAATCTGTTCGGGAGCCCGGTGAGTTGGTCGTAGAAAGCCAGGTGTTCGGTCGCAAGGGCCTGCGTATGAATGGCTTCGCTGCGCTCACGCTCAATGATGTATGCCTCACGGTATCGCGTCACCATGTTCAGAATGATGGAGTAAAGCAGGTAACTGAGCTCCAAGCCAACTATAACTTTGAGCTGATCCTTTGAGTAGGTGCGCCACAATCTTGGAAGCAGGCAGAGGAGGATGACGAACGGTGCGGGAGTGACAATAATGCCTAGAACGCGGGCGGCACGGCCGCCGTTGATTAGCCGATTCAGGATGAGTAGGGGGAAGAACCAGACGAGGAAGGTGAGTATGTCGAGCTGGTGGACCCCACTCAAAACGGTGACAACGATCTCCGCGGACAGGTGTACGGTGTAGTACACGATTGTGATGCTGGCTGCGACAACCGTTCGTGAACGGGCGAGAAAAGCGAAGGAGAAGAGACCCAGTTCCATTGGAACACTGGCTAGAATCAGCCATGCTTCGGGACCACTGACGCGACCGGCGTGTATCTCAACACAGCCCCCTACAGCTCCCAGCAGAGCAAAGATTACTCCCACAAGGACGCAGCGACGAGCCATCTCGTGAGAGCGGAGTCCCGGGGCTGTATCAACTGAATCATTAAACTGTGACTGCAAAGGTGCTGTTCTCGGATCCATTTTGCCTCTGCTGCTCTGCTGCTCTAAGTATGGGTGATTTTTACCCACATAGATTGCAACCGACGTAGCAGGTGGACGAGCTAAAGGTGGGAGCTCACTGCCTCGAACGGAGTAAAGTGGTTTTAGGAGGTTGGCTAAACTGGGGACAGCTCCAGAAGCGCAAATTCATGTCGCGCTTGATGACGCCGCCGAAGACGCCGCCGACTGGTGGCGCTTGAGCGAGTCGCGGCTGGAAGCGAAGAAGTTGCGGGCGTTGAATATGTAGTTGTGGACAAATGTGAAGGTGTCGCCGTGGAAGCCGTTGCGACCGGCAGAAGGCGGATGCGATGGCGCTTGTGCCTTTGGCTGGACGCTGAGGCGGAGGGCCAAAGTACGAGAGCCGCTTCCCTGTGTGGGAAGCGGCTCCGGTTCCTGGTCACTGCTTATGGGTTAGAACTCGAAGCGGCCGACGAACTGGATCTGGCGTTCGCGGTAGATGGTGTTGCCGGCGGCGCTAGGGGTTCCGAAGCTGGACTGGTAGGTGGCTGTGGTTCCGCTCAAGGTGTAGGCGGTGGTGTTGAAGGCGGTGAAGTTCTGGCGATTGAGAGCGTTGAAGGTTTCACCGGCGATCATGAGCCTGTATTTTCATGGAAGCTGAAGGCGCGGGAAAGACGGGCGTCTACGTCATCGATGTTCGTCTGACGGGCGGTATTCCGGCGAGGGCCGGCTCCGTTGAAGACGTCGCTTGCGGCGTACTGCGGATAGGCGCCAAAGTTGACGTACTCAGCGACACCGGCGCCAACACCGCCTGAGCCGTTGTAGGTGGTGGCTCCGCCGGGGATAGCGGTGCCGCTGGTGAGCCCATAGCTGTACGGGATGCCGGATTGCACGGTGAAGACCGGCGCGAGGGTCCAGCCGTTGGCGAGCTGCGAGAGGTAACGGTTGGCGATGCTGGCGTGGGGCATGATGGTGATGCTGCCGACAAAGCGCTGAGGAATGTCATTGGCGGACAGGCCATAGTCGGGCCTGACGGTGAAGGGGTCGGTGGAGTCGTTGGTGTCAGAGAGCGCGGACTGGTTCATGCCGTAGTCGAGAGCTTTCGACCAGGTGTAGCTGACGGAGGCTTGAACGCCGCGGCTGAGGCGGTGGTCGAGCGTTACCGAAAGGGCGTTGTAGGCGCTGGTGACGTTGCTGCTGATAAGCGAGAGGGCGTTGTATGCGGGATTGAGACGGGCGTTGTAGACGGGAACGGTCCAGCGATCGCCGGCGAGCGGGCCGCCGGTGAAGGCGTAGGTTTTGGTCGTGGTGGCGGGGGCGACGTTGGCATCGATGAAGTTGGGAAGCTGTTTGCCGAAGGATCCGAGGTAGGCGATGCCAAGAACCGTCTTGAAGCCGAGGTCCTGCTGGACGCTGAGGTCGACCTGGTCGGAGACGGGGTTCTGGAAGCCGTGTGCGAAGGCGGTGATGTTGGAGACGGCGGGCGGGGTGGCGGCGGAGACAATGTTGGGGTAGATGATGCCGCTGGCGGAGGAGGAGTTCAGCTGGAACTGGGCGAGTGGCGAGCCGGTGGCAGAGAGCGCTTTATAGATGGTGCCGTTCTGGATGCGACCGTAGTAGAGACCAAAGCCGCCATGGACGAGAGTTTTGCCTGTGCCGAAGGCGTCCCAGGCGAATCCGAAGCGCGGGGCGATGTTGTTCTTGTCGCTGGGCATCTGCGCGGTTTGGGGGACGGCTGCATTGGGGATTTTCGCGGACGGTAGCTGCTCGTAATCGTAGCGGAGGCCGAGGTTGAGGGTGAGGCGATGGGTGATCTTCCAGTCATCCTGGATGTAGCCGGCGTACTCGTTGGTGTGGTAGACGAACTGTGGGTGACCGAAGGCTTGCTGGAGGTTGCTGTAGCAGGGAAGGGCGCCCGTGCCTGAGTCGCGAGCGGCGTCGCAGCCCACGCTGGGAGAGCCGCCGACGGTGTGCGCGAAGTCAGTAAAGAAGTCGGCGAGTTGGGAGTAGGTGAAGAGGCCGTGCAGGTAATCGACGTCTATGATGTTGTCCTGGGTCCAGCGGTACTCGCCTCCGATGTTGAAGGTCTGATTGCCGAGAGTCATGGTGACGTTGTCGACGAGGTCCGACTCGGACTCGTTCGGGTAGCTGGCGCGGGGCACGTAGTACGGGGTGCCCATGGAGAAGCCGGAGTTGGTGCTGATAATCAGACCAGGGGGCAGGCCGCCGGAGGTGGTGGTTGGCTCATTAGGTTGCGGCGTGTTGCCATTCTCGGTCTCGAAGTCGCGGGCGTATTCAACGCGAATTTCGTTGGAGATGCGGGGGCTGATGAGGGTGTCGAGCTTGCCGATGCCGGAGTCAACCTTGACGAAATCATTGCCGATGGAGGTGAGGCCGCGGCGGATCACGGGGTTGGTCTGGATGCCGTTGGGCGAATCCCAACGCATTCGGTTGTAGATGCCGGATATGTTGTTGCGGTCGTTGAGCTTGTAGTCGAGCTTGGCGAAGTTGAGGATTTGATCGCCAAAGCGCGGGGCGATGCCGCTTTGGCCGGTGATATAGGCCTGGGCCGCGTTGATTTGGGCCTGGGTGACGCCGCGGTTGAGAGCGCAGGTTACCGCGTCGACCGCGGCTGCTCCAGCTACCGAGGACTTGCAGTTGTTGTACGCGGCGTTGCCGGCGGCGAGGAACTGCGGCGTGGGGACGGCGACGATGGGGAAGTTGCGCTTCTGCTGGTCAAAGGCGTAGAGGAAGAAGAGCTTGTCGTGGATGATGGGTCCGTTGAAGCTGCCGCCGTACTGGTGGCGCTTGTCCTTGGGCTTGACGAGGACGGTGGTGGGGATGGTTTGGAGGATGTTGAAGGGGTTGGTGGCGCCGAAGTCGTTGTCGCGGTAGTACTCGAAGGCGTCGCCGTGAAAGGTGTTGGAGCCGGAGCGGGTGACGGCGTTGACTCCTCCGCCGACGGCGCGGCCGTACTGGGCGGGCACGTTCGAGGTAAGGACCTGGAACTCCATGATGGCGTCTTCCGCGGTGGAGTAGCCGACGCGGGTGTAGCCGCGCTCGACGGACTGGAAGGACTGGTTATCGTCTGAGCCGTCTACGAGGAAGTTGTTTTGCAGGTTGGTGGCTCCGCGGAAGCTGACGAGACCAAAGGCGCTGTTGCCGACGGTGACGCCGGGCGAGAGGAGCGCGAAGCTGGTCCAGTGGCGGCCGTTGATGGGCAGGGTCGCGAGGGCCGCAGGGTTGAATTCACTGGTGAAATCAGAGCTTTCGGTGTTGATGACGGGAACGTCGGAGGAGACGTCAACTACGGCTACATCACCACTTAGACCGAGCTTGGGGGTGACTTCGGTGAGCTTGCCGACCTCCACGATAACGTGCTGGGCGGTGTAGTTGGCGAATCCGGGGGCCTGGACGCTGACGGTGTAGTCGCCGGGGGTGAGGCGGGAGACGCGGAAGTAGCCGCTGCTGTCTGTGACGACGGTCTGGTCTGCGTTGGTGGCGGTGCTGTGGACGACGATGCGTGCGCTGGGGAGGCTGGCTCCGGTGCTATCAACGACGGTGCCCGCAACTGCCCCATCTACAGCAGTTTGCGCGTGGAGCATGGGTGCGGTGGAGCAGCAGGCGAGGGCCAGGGTGAGGTTCGTCAGGGGGCGGAGAGAGGGCATGAATGGGTCCTTTGCTTGCATGGGCCCGCGCAGGACAGACCCTGGGCGTGGCGCTGCTGTGGTCGCTGCAACCTTTTGAAAATGAAACCTTTGGATAAGTGATTCTATCCTGAACCGTGTTGACGACGGGTTAAATTTGGCCAAAGAGCTGGACCTGGTGTGCGTGGTGGGAGGACCAGAGATGGGTGGAGAGTTTTGCGATTCTGCCCACAAATGGGGTGTTTGCGAGCCACATCTGGGTGGTTTGCGACCACGTTTTTGTCCACAAGATGCTGCTTGCGGCTCACCTCAGGGTGGAGGTGAGCCGTTCCCGATCTGGGCGGGGGCTAGAAGAGGAATTTGGCGGCGAACTGGGTCTGGCGGGAGGTGGAGGAGGTAGTGGACTGGGCTCCGAAGCTGCTGGAGTCTACCGAGTTGGTGGGGATGCCGAAGGAGGGGTGATTGAGGGTGTTGAAGACTTCGGCGCGGAGCTCGAGGTGCATGAGGTCGTGGATGGGGACGTTGCGGTAGACGCCGAAGTCGAGGTCCTGGTAGCCGCCGCCGGTGAGCATGTTGCGGCTGGAGTTGCCAAGGGCGTAGGTTCCGGCGACGAGTGGAGTTCCCTGGAAGGCTGCGGTGTTGAACCAGTGGAGCGGAGTCTGGACTCCGGCGAAGGGGTTCTGGCCGGGGACGAGGTTGGCGTAGCCAGTGGTGAGGCCTACGTTGCCGGGATCCTTGGTGGTGGTGACGGTGAAGGGCAGGCCGGAGTTGAACTGGAGGATGCCATTGATCTGCCAGCCGGAGATGGCCTGGCGGGGGATGGCTTTGAGAGTCGAGCCGAAGCGCCGCTTCGTGCCGAAGGGAAGCTCGTAGGTGAAGCTGGTGACGGAGCGGTTGCGGATGTCGAAGTCCGACGAGGCCCATTGCGAGCCGAGATTGCGGAAGTCCTGGATGAAGCCGCTGTAGGGGGCGTTATCGAGGGAGTGGGCGTAGGTGTAGGCGGCGAGGAGGGTCAGGCCACCGGAGTAGCGGCGGGTGAGCTGGGCGGAGATGCTGTTGTAGCTGGAGCTTCCGTTGGAGTTGACGTAGGTGATGGCACCCCACTGGTTGAAGGGGCGGCGGGTCTGGACGGTGCCGGCACCGGGAGTGGGCTGGTTGACGTTGTAGCTTTCCTGGAGGTGGGTGCCGTGGGAGCCGAGATAGCTGACTTCGAGGGCGAGGTCTTTGGAGAGCTCGCGGTCGAAGGCGAGGCTCCACTGCTGGACGTTGGCGGTTTCGTAGTTTGGGTTGATTCCCGCAGGGGTGAAGCCGCCGGCGTTGGTGATGTTCGAGGGAAACGGGTTCTGGTACGTGATCACTGGAATCGCCGTACCTTTGGGGTTGGTGAAGGTTTGCAGGGTGCGGAAGGGAAGGCCACGCCAGAGCTGGGAGATGCCGTTTCCGGCGGTGACCTCGTTGTAAAAGATGCCGTAGCCAGCGCGGAGGGTAGTTTTAGTGCCGAAGGGCTGAACGGCGATGCTGACGCGCGGGGCGAAGTTGGTTTTGCGAGTGTTCCAGACGCGGCCGATCATGTTGTTGGTGCCGACCTGGACGAGCTGGTTGGTGGTGGGGCTGAGATTGAGGAGGCGGCCGTCGGCGACGGGAATGTTTCCGGTGGTGGGGTCGTAGCTGGCGATGCGGTTGTTGTTTTCACCTTCCGGGAAGTCGAGCTCGTAACGGAGGCCGTAGGTGAGGGTGACCTTGGGGCTGATCTGGAACTGGTCCTGGGCGAAGAAGTCCGATGAGGTGGTGAAGCTGTGGACGGCGGGATCGCCGGGGTCGCGGGTGGTGCTCAGCAGGTCTCCGAGGAGGAAGTCCGCAAGGGCGTTGGAGGTGAACTGGCCGTTGAAGTTGAAGATGCCGCGGCCGTCCTGGTAGTACTGCAGGTTGTAGATGAAGTGCTTGGCGTCGGCTCCGAACTTGAGGGTGTGCTTGCCCTTGACCCAGGAGAAGCTGTCGATGATGTTGTAGGTGTTGTCGCGCCGGCCCTGAGGGAGGTTGGTGGCTCCGCCGACCGTAGAGTAGCCGGAGATGGTGAGGCGCGGAACGCCTTCATTGAGGCCGGCCTGGGCGCCAATGCCGTTGGCGCCGGCGGTGGGGATGCCGAGGGCGTCGAGGACATCGCCGTAGAGCGATGCATCCTGGAGGGTGCGGTTGGTGCGGATGCGGTTGTAGCCGACGCGGAGCTCATTGACCATGCCGGAGCCGATGATCTGGGTGTCGTGGATGGAGATGGCCTGATCGAGCTCCGGCGTGGTGCAGCCGAAGCCGGGAAGCACGGAGGAGCCGCAGAGGGAGTTCGAGGGCTCAAAGGCGTTGAGGTTCTGGTATTGGTACGTGGCGAAGATGGTGTTCTTGCCGAAGAGGGTCTGGTCAATGCGCGTGGAGAACTGGTCCTGGCGCTGGGTGCGGATCTCGCTGAAGAGATAGTTGTTGGAGAGTCCGGGGCTGGTGGGCAAGGGGAAGTACTGGAGGAGCGCGAGCGAGGTGGCGTTGATGGCGGGGAGGGTGTTGTTGGGGTAGGCGACGCCGGTGTTGGGGTTGATGATGGTTTTGGGCAGGAGCTCGGTGAAGTTCCCTTGACGCTCCAGGAGGGACGGCACGGTGGCGGCCGCGCTGATGGGCTGGCTAAGGCGGAGGCCTTCGTAGGTGCCGAAGTAGAAGGTGTGGTCCTTGACGATGGGGCCGCCGATGGCCATGCCGTACTGGTTGCGGGTGAAGGAGGGGACGGCTCCGGGGCTGAAGTAGTTTTTGGCGTCGAAGACACTGTTGCGATAGAACTCGTACGCGGAGCCGTGGATGGCGTTGGCTCCGGAGCGGGTGGTAATGAGGATCTGACCGCCGGAGAAGCGACCGTATTCGGCGGTGTAGACGCCGGTGAGAAGCTTGAACTCCTGGATGTCTTCGACGGACGGGGAGACGGTGGGCTGCATGGTGGCTTCGTCGGCGTTGTCGATGCCGTCGAGAAGGTAGTTGTTATTGACCTCCGGCTGGCCGGAGACGTTGAAGCCTCCGCGGAAGGCGAGCGAGGAGCCGGGGATGGGCGGGAGCACGTTGGGGACGAGCTGGGCGAGCTGAAAGAACTGACGGCCGTTGAGGGGGAGCTCGACGATCTTGCGCTGGTCTACGACGTCGCCGAGGGTGGCGTCGGAGGATTGGACGAGCGAGGCGTCGGCGGTGACGGTGACGGTGTCCGAGGCCTCTCCGGTGAGGAGGCTGAAGTCGACGCGGGCCTGTTCGCCGGTCTGGAGGCGGATGCCGTTGCGGATGCTCTGGCGAAAGCCCGGGGCTTCGACGGAGATGGAGAAGAGATCGGTTTCGAGCTCGGGGAGGTTGTATTCACCTTGCGCGTTGCTTTTGATGGTTCGCTTCCAGCCCTTGGTGTCGTCGGTGAGGACGATGTTGGCGTTGGGGATGGCGGAGCCGGTGCTGTCTATGACGATGCCGTGGATTTCCGCGAGGACGCCCTGGGCGAGGGCGGACGGGGCGAATGGAGACGGGGCGGAGATGAGGACGGTGGATGCGAGGGCGGCGAGGAGTCTGGACGAGCGCTTCAAGGTGGACCTCCAAAGTGCGTTGGGAGATACGCGTGGTGGAACTCGCGTCATGGGCGAGTTGCGGGCCGGAAGCCCGGGGATGGCCGGATGCAGCTGGGGCCTGGTCTCGGATGAGATCGAGAACGAAGGCGCCCCGTCAGAGGGAGCGTGGTGACGTTTTATGAGGCCGAATTAAGGTCGACAGGTTCTGCGGAGGGTTGTCGAGGTCAATAGGCTCATTGTTCACTCCCAGCGGGAACGGAGGTATTTGGCAGTGCGGCCGTGGAGGGTGAGAGCGTGGTGGGCTGGGAGCTGGAGTAGAGGAAGGCGTTGAGGAAGAACTTGTAGGTGACCTCGCTGAGGCCGCGGTACATGGGGACGAAGCCGAAGGCGATGATGCGTCCTTTGCCGGTGGGGACGTCCGCGATGGCGGAGGTTCCGTCCAGGTACTTGCCACCTAGGATCCAGCCGCTGAGCAGCGGCTTGTCATCGACGTAGCGGCCGACGGACTTGGCGTCGCCGGAGAGCTTGAAGGAGGGTCCGGTCTCAAAGAAGATGGGCACGGTGGGGGTTGAGCCGAAGGCGATGGGGTTGGTGGGATCGACGGTGATCTGGAGGATGGAGCCGGGGCAGTAGAACTCCTTGGAGGGGACGCCGTCGAGGGCGTTCAAGAAGGTTGGGTTGTCCTTGCGGGCGTAGACACCGGCTGCCTTGTTGTTGGCGATGATGGTTCCACCGGCTTCGACGAACTCCTTAAGGGCTGCGGCGCCTTCGGGGCCGAGGCCGCCCTGGTACTCCGGTGGGAGCGGCGGGTAGGTCAGGCGAGCGGGGCCTCCGCGGCCTCCGCCGAAGCCGCCGGAGAGGATGGCCTGCGGGGGATTGTCTGGGAGGACGATGGCGTCGAACTGGTCGATGAGATGACCCTTTTTGATGTCCGCGTTGACGATGGTCTTGTAAGGGACGCCGTTGGTGTCAAGGACGAAGCGGGTCCAGCCTTCATCGAGGGCAGCGGCCCAGCTTTTGTAGAGGCCGACACGCGGTGTCTTGACGGCGAGTGCGGTGCCGGTAATGGCCCCGGGTGCGGGTTTGAAGGTGACGGCGAACTTCCTGGCAGTGGCCGCGAGCTTGGCGGACGCGCCGGGCTGCGTGGGGATGTAGATGGTGCCGGGCGCGTGGCCTGGGCCGGTGAGGCGATAGGCCTTGACGCCTTGGTCAAGGAGGGAGAAGAGGGCGTAGAGGCTGCTGTTGCTGGTGTCGTCCAGGAGGTAGCCGGACTTTGAGCCGTCCGTGAAGGAGCCTGTGAGCGGAGTGACGGTGGTGACGGGCTTGAGCTGGGCGGTGAAGCTGTCTTCAACGGCTACGGCGTCGACTCCGTAGAAGAGCGGGAGGGTGGTGCCGGTGACGTCATAGGGGCGCTGCGGTGGGCCGCCAGGATACTCGCGGATGTCGGGGTACTTCTGGCGCTCGAGGACGGTCTTGGCGAAGTTGCGGTAGGGCTGGTTAAGCGGGACGACGTAGCTGCCGGCGGGGTAGGTTTTGCCTCCGGCGGTGAAGGAGGCGGTGGCTTGCTGGACTTCAACGCCGGCGTCATGCAGGGTTTTGACGAGCTTGACCGCCATTGCCGGGTCGACCTGCTCGGGCGAGACGACGTAGGCGTAGGGGCCGGCTTTGGGGTGCACGGCGTGATCGCTGATGGTGTAGAAGTCGGTGAGGAAGGAGACGCGATCGATGGCTGCGGATTTGGTGAGCGAGGCGAGGGCGTCGAGCTGGTAGGCGACGATGTCGCCGAGATGCCAGGTGCCGCCCATCCAGGGATCAGGGTAGTTCCAGGCGGCGACCTTGGCGTCGTAGCCGATGCCGGTGCCGAGTTTGTCGAAGGGGACTTCGATGGGTGTGGCGAGATTGGCGCTGGCGGATTCGGTAAGGATGCGCAGGCCGTTGTGGAGGGAGATGTAGTCGCGCAGGGGGGACCAGAAGTCGTATACGCCGTGGGTGAGGATGCCGGTTTTGCCGGTGGCGGCGACGTCATGCGCGGTGCGCATGCCGAGGGCGTTCATGGAGTAGACGAGGAGGGGATCGACGTTGGGGTCGATGGGGTCGACCCAGGGCGGAAGGAAGAGACGCGGGGCGTCGGCACCCTGCTGGTGGAGGTCGTAGAGGATCTGGGGGTGCCACTCGTTGATGACCTTGGCGGTGTGCTGGGTTTCAAGCTGGGTGAGGCCGACCCAGTCGCGGTTGTCGTCGTGGCCTACGTATTTTGCATACAGGACGGGTGGGTTGGAGCCTTCGGAGGGAGTGTTGAGGGTCTTCTTGTACCAGTCGACGACGAGCTGCTCTCCGTCAGGGTTTTGCGAGGGAATAAGAAGGAGGATGACGTTTTTGAGGACGGCCTGGACGTCAGGGTCGTTGGAGGTGGCGAGCTTGTAGAGGAACAGCGGGGCGGTCTGGGCGCTGGCGATTTCCGTGGAATGGATGTTGAAGGTGATGATCATCACCGTTTTGCCTTTGGCGATGAGGGCCTTGGCCTGGTCGGGCGAGGTGGTGCGGGGGTCTGAGAGTTTGGTGGCGATGTCTTTGTACTCGGCGAGATGCGCCATGTTTTCCGGCGCGGAGACGGTGAGCATGACGAAGGGGCGGCCTTCCATGGTCTTGCCGAGCTCTTCATAGTGGACGCGGGGGGACTCGTGGGCGACCTTCTGGTAGTAGGCGGTGAGGTCCTTCCAGTCGGCAAGCTTGCGATCGGTTCCGGGCTTGAAGCCGAAGGCCTGTTCGGGGGTGGTGACCTGTGCGGAGGCGACATGGAGCGCGAGGACTGTCAGTAGCGCGAGTTGCACCCGGACGAGGAGAAGGCTTTTCACGGAGCATCCAACCTTTCTTGGTAAAAGGGGACAGAAGGGCCTCACATGGAATCGAGCAACGTGAGGTTGCGAGCGCGATGCGAGTCGATTGCTGAAAAGCTTTTTGGGATGCGAGTTCCGGCTAACATATCACATACCAGAAGAGATTCAGGGCCAATCAGGGCCAAAAATTCACACGAGATTGGCAAAGTGTTGAAGCGCCGGCGCAGCTTCCACGCAGCTCCACGGGCTTATCCGTGGGGGGATGCAGAGGCAAGAGGAGATTGAGATGGCAGGTGGGGGCGTCGGCTCAACGAGCGCAACAACAGCAACGGCAGCAGCAACAACAACGGTGGAGCAACCGGGAGCAAGACGCCATGGCGTGAGGATACTGCAAAGACTCAAGGGGCACAACTGTGGCGGATCACGCCGGTGACGTTTGCGTTTGGACAGGTTTCGTTTCAAGGCTAGAAGGGTTGAGTTTGAAAATGCAAAGGGCCGGCACTTCCCAGCAGAGCGGTTTGATCGGCTAGAATCGGACGCCATGAAAAAAATAACGCAGAGTCCAAACCTCACGGAGCTTGCTTATCGGAGCATCAAGCGGAGTCTGCTGGCTGGATTGATCCATGGATCGTCGCGACTGACGGAAGAGTTTCTTGCCAATGAGCTTGGCATCAGCAAGAGCCCTGTGCGCGAGGCTCTGAATAGGCTGGAGGCGGAGGGTTTGATCCGCATCGAAGCACGGCGGGGCGCGTTTGTGCGGAAGTTTTCCGCGAGGGAGATTGCCGACTTATACGATGTTAGGGTGGTGCTGGAGCTGCACTCCATTGAGGCGGCCACGATCACTTCCGAATTTCTGACGGAGCTTGCAGCGAGCATTGTGAGGACCAAAGGAATTCTTGCCGAGAAGGATCGTATTCGTCATGTTGAAGAGGACCTGCGCTTTCACCGGATGATCGCGGAGGCGACCGGCAATCGCGAGTTCTGCCAGATGTTCGAGAATGTGCAACAGAAGTCGCTGCTATGCCGGTATGAGTCTTATGAGCTCTCCGGGACGGTTTCGCCGTTGGCGCATAAGCGGATCTATCAAGCGCTGAAGGCGGGCGAGCGGCAGGCGGCGCAGACGGCGATGCGCGAGCATATTGTGTATGTGCGGGATCGGCTGCTGGAGAACCATGCGAGGGCAGCCAAGACTGCATGAGTGGCGTAGCTGAATCCTGACCGGATGTGGGATGGGCCGGGTGCAGATGGCATTAGGATAAGCTTCACGTACGGCCCAGGGCTGTGTGGAGAGTGTGGAGGCTGGATGGCGATCGCGAGCTTGAGAGGAGAGACGTCGAAGGCCGGTGGCCATGAGGGCAACTACCTGCTGCCGCTCACGCTGATGCTTGTGCTGTACTTCGGCATTGGCTTCATTACTGCGATGAACGACGTTCTGGTTCCGCACTTCAAGGACCTGTTCCACCTTTCAAGCTTTCGCGCGCTGCTGGTGCAGTTCGCGTTTTTTGGGGCGTATTTTTTGCTGGCCGTTCCTTCCGGCAGGATTGTGGGAAGGATCGGATACAAGGCGGGCATTGTGACCGCGTTAGCCACGATGAGCCTTGGTTTATTTTTGTTTCTGCCGGCCTCGTTGATCATCCGGTACTGGCTGTTCCTGACGGCTCTTTTCGTTGTGGGGTGCGGATTGGCGCTGTTGCAGGTTGCGATCAACCCGTACCTGGGGGCGCTTGGGAGTCCGGACAAAGCTGCCTCGCGGCTGAACCTTGCTGGAGGTTTTAACTCTGTGGCGGGTACGATTGCGCCCAGGGTGGGATCCGCGTTTATCTTTGTTGCCGCGGGTGCAAGCTCAGCGGAGCTGGCGCGGTCTGTGCGCATGCCCTACCTGGTTCTGGCTGTGCTGGCGCTGTTGCTGGCGCTGCTGACGGGGTTTGTGCCGCTGCCGAAGGTGCTGGCGGAGACCGCCGCAGGCGAGCTCAGGACAGAGAGTGCGTGGAGCCACCGGAACCTCCGCTTTGGAGCGTTGGGCATCTTTGCCTACGTGGGGGCGGAGGTCGCAATCGGCAGCCTGCTGATCAACTATCTGGGCTTGCCTTCGATGGGCGGGATGAGCCATGCGTCTGCGTCTGTGTATGTTTCGTACTACTGGGGGGGCGCGATGATCGCGCGCTTTGCCGGCTTTGTGGTGCTCCGGCATGTGCGCCAGGCGGCGGCGCTTGCGACGGTTGCAGGATGTGCCGTGGTCTTCATCGCGGCGGCTACGTTTGGGCATGGACCGTTGGCGCTTTGGGCGCTGGTCTCCTGCGGTCTGTTCAACTCGGTTATGTGGCCGTGCATTTTTCCTATGTCGCTTGAGGGGTTGGGGGCGGTGACAAGCCAGGGTTCTGGGATTCTGGTTTCGATGGTGGTTGGCGGGGCTGTCGTTCCGGAGCTTCAGGGGCTTCTGGCGGATCATTATGGATATCAGCTGAGCTTCCTCGTGATTCTTGCCTGCTACGCGTACATTCTGTTCTTTGCGCTGAATGGGCATCGCGGCGGCGTTGAGCGAGGAGGCTTGCTGGAGCCCGCGGTCCTGCTTTGAGCGATGCCGACCGTCTTTGAGAGTGCAAGGAGAGTTTTGTCATGTTCGACCAAGAGACACCGTCGCCGTTTGCGCACTGGATGATGCGCGAGATCCATGAGCAGCCGGCGACGCTGGCAGCAACGCTGGAGGCGTACGTTGGCCCAGCGGGGCTGCTGCCGAGCTGCGATGGAGTGCGGGCGTGGGTTCGCGGCGCAGGTGCGGGTGTCGTAATTGTGGCGAGCGGATCGAGCCGTCATGCGGGGCAGGTGGCGGAGCTGTTTCTGGAGGATCTGAGCGGGATCGACGTGGATGTGGAGTATGCGAGCGAGTACAGCTACCGGGCAAGGCATGCGGCGAAAAAGGAGGCTGTGCTGGCGGTTTCGCAGTCCGGAGAGACGGTGGATACGCTGGCGGCGTTGCGGCAGGCGAGGCAGGCCGGCCAGGCGACGATGGCGATCACCAATGTTGCGGGCTCCAGCATGGCGCGGGAGGCGGATGTTTCTTTTCCGACCAAGGCAGGACGGGAGCGGGCGATTCCAGCGACGAAGAGCTTTACGGCGCAGCTTCTGAACCTTTACCTGGTGTCTCTGGTTGCGGCTGAGGTGCGGGGCACGATTGGCGCCGAGCCGATGCAGGAGATGCTGAAGCGGCTGCGGGGTCTGCCGGAGCTGGTGGACGAGCAGCTTGCGGGCTGGGATGAGAGTGTGCAAAGGCTCGCGAAGAGTTTGGGAGCGGTACAAAGCTTTCTGTTCGTGGGGCGGGGGCTGCACTATCCGATTGCGCGGGAGGCGGCGCTGAAGCTGAAGGAATCCAGCTACCTGCACGCAGAGGGATATCCCAGTGGCGAGCTGAAACACGGCCCGAATGCGCTGGTGAGCGACCGGACGCCTCTGGTGATGCTGGCGACGCGAGATACGGCGAACGAGGGGTCGGTGGAGCGGTATGGCAAGGTGCTGCAGCTGATGGCGGATATGCGGCAGCAGGGAGCAAGGATTGTAGCGGTCGCCAACGCGGGCGATGCGGAGGTCGAGGCGCTGGCGACTGAGGTGATCTGGGTGAAGGAGACGCAGGACGAGCTGCTGACGATATGCGAGATTGTACCGCTGCAGATGCTGGCTTATTTTATGGCGGTTAATAACGGCATCGATGTGGACCATCCGCGCAATTTGAGCAAGGCGGTTTTGACGGAGTAACGGCGTCTGTGTGTGGTGAGGGCGCGAACATGGAAGAGATGCTTTACTTCGTCTCCGTCCACAGAAAGCTCATCTCATCCGCGTAGTCTTCCGTGAGCTGGGTCTGGCTGACGCCCGCGCTGTGACCGCCTTTGAGGCTGTAATGAAGCAGGACTGGCCGTCCGCTGCCGGTGGACTCCTGCATGAGGGGCGTCATTTTCCGGGCGTTCATCGGGTCTACGCGGGTATCGCCGTCGCCGGTGAAGAAGAGGATGGCCGGGTACTTTGTGTCCGGGTGCACGTTCTGATACGGGCTGTATTTGGCGATGTACGCGAAGTCCCGCGGATTTTCCGCCGACCCATACTCCGTGGTCCATGTGCGGCCCATCAGAAAGCGCTGATAACGAAGCATGTCCAGCAGCGGGTACCCGCACCAGATGGCGCCGAAGAGGTCCGGGCGCTGCGTCATGGATGCACCCATGAGCAGACCGCCGTTCGATCGTCCGCGGATGGCGAGGTGTTCCGGGCTGGTGTACTTGTTGGCGATGAGATACTCGGCCGCGGCGAACCAGTCATCGAAGACGTTCTGTTTGTTCTCGAACATCGCTGCCTTATGCCAGGCTTCGCCATACTCATTGCCGCCGCGCAGGTCGGGCAGCGCGAAGAAGCCGCCCTGCTGCATCCACCAGGCGTATTCAGGGTTCCACACAGGGGTTTCGGCGAGCGCGAAGCCCCCATAGCCGGTCATCAGGAGGCGTTCTGTACCATCGCGCTTCAGTCCCTTCTTGCCTGCGATAAACATCGGCACCCTGGTCCCGTCTTTTGAGGTATAAAAGACCTCCTTCAGCTCGTAGTCTGCGGAGCGGAAGGGTACTTTATCGACGTTGAAGATCTCGCTCTTCCCGCTGGCTACGTCGTAATGAAAGATGGTGGGCGGGGTGATGATCGATTGAAAGGTGTAGAAGCCGTCCTGGTCCTCTGCGCGGCCTGAAAGGCCGGAGCCTGCACCGAGCCCCGGGTAGTCGATATGACCGGCGGGCGTGCCGTCGAGGGTGTAGATCGAAAGCACGGAGTTGACGTCATGCAGGCGCAGCACAAACATCTTTCCGTTTACCAGCGACACACCGTCGATGACGTCCTTCGACTCTGGAAGTACGGTCTTCCACGTGTCCGGGTTGGTTCCCATCTCCGCCTTCAAGATGCGGTGGTTGGGCGCGTTCCAGTCCGTGTCGATGTAGAACTGGTCGCCCACGTTGAGCTCGTTGAAGCGTGCCTCGATGCCGTAGACGAGTGGTACGATCGGCGCGTCCTTCACCCGCAGGTCCTTCAGCAGCACGTCCTCGCGCTTGGCGGGAACGCCGCGGTTGATGCTGAAGACCAGGAAGTGCCCGTTGGCCGTGATGCGGCAGCCGATTCCGTCGATCTCACCGAGGGGCTCATTCCGGTAGCTGCGTCCCAGGATCAGCGTGTCGCTGTCTGGACCCACGGGCGAGCCGATGGCGTGGTAGTAGACGCGAGTGCCCTCATGGGGAAAGAAGCGCGAGTAGTAGATGCCCTTCTTGTCCGGCGCAACCTGCACGCCGGCATAGCGTGCGCTGGGCAGCACGTCGAATACGTCCTTGCGGGCGGCGACGTCGAAGAAGTGCACCTCAGCTTCATCCGCGCCGCCTACCCGGACGCCGTAGAGCAGGATGGATCCATCCTGTGTCAGTCCCTGGAGATTGACGCTGGTGTTGCCGTCGGACGAGCGGCCTGGCCCATCGATCAGTTTTACGTCCTCGCCGTGCAGCCCGCGGCGCATGTAGATGGACCCCTGATTTTCCGTGGCGAGCCGGCGGGAGAAGAAGAAGTTTTCTCCGCGTCTGGTGGGCGTGGAGATCTGATCGGTGCGCAGGAGCGCCGCCATCTGGGTGCGCGTCTCCGGCAAGGTCCGCACCTGGTCCAGGTACTTCTGGGTGTAGGCGTTCTGGGCGGTGATGAAAGCCCGCGTCTCCGGCGACTTTGCGTCTTCCAGCCAACGATAGTTGTCCGTTATCTTCGCATCGGGTGCACCGGCGACCTGGTAGGTATCGGTCACAGGAAACTTGGCTGTCACCGGCGGAGGCGGCAGGGTGATGGCGTCCTTGCCCTGGACCATCTGGGCGTGTGCGAGGGACGGTGCGAGGGAGGACAGGACAGCCAGCAGGAGCAGGGTGTGGGGTTGACGCATGGTTCGTTCTCCGGGGTGATCCGATCTCCTTCCATACTAAGGGCACTTGCCTAAGCTTCCTACGCGGACGGAAGGTCAGGGACAGCCGAAGTGTGCAACCATAAGGATGGATGGGGAGTGCGAACGCAGTCGCGAAGAACGAAAAGGTCGTTGGTGCGAAGGGCGCAGCCTTCCGCTCACGGGACTTCCGGCTGTACCAGTCGGCGCGTCTGCTGGTGATTCTCGGGGCAGAGGCCCAGTCGGTTGCCGTTGCCTGGCAGGTCTACCAGATTACGCATTCGGCCCTGAGCCTGGGGTACACCGGCCTCGCGTTATTCCTTCCCGGTCTCCTGTTCGTACTGCCGGCCGGGCATGTTGCGGACCGTTACGATAAGCGATCTGTCATCCTTGCCTGCTACGCGGTCCAGGCGCTCTGCACAGCGGTCCTGCTCTGGCTTTCGCTTCGAGGCGTGGTCTCGATCCTGCCCATCTACGGTGTTCTGTTTTTGATCGGCGTAGGGCGTTGTTTTTCCGGTCCTGCCGCAAGCGCCATGGTTCCGATGCTGGTGCCTGAAGGCGATTTCGTCAACGCGGTGACATGGGGCGCGACTGTGTTTCAGGTTGCGAATGCGACGGGCCCGATGGTCGGCGGCCTTCTTTTTACCCTTACCTTCGAAACGCTTGGCCGCTGGCGGGGCGCACCCATCGCCTACGTCTTCACCCTGACCATGATGCTAGCCTTCCTTGGGCTGATTGGAGCGATCCGGGTGCGAACTCTTGTGGGTGGCCCCAGCAAAGCCTTCAATGCAACGACCGTACTGGCCGGCCTGCGCTACGTTCTCGAGACTCGGCTTCTGCTTGGTTCCATTTCGCTAGATTTGTTTGCCGTCCTGCTGGGCGGCGCGGTCGCGCTGATGCCCATCTTCGCTCATGACGTTCTGCACGCGGGGCCTAAGGGGTTAGGTCTGCTGCGTGCGATGCCCAGCCTTGGCGCGCTCGCGGTGAGTCTCACACTTGTCTTCCGGCCTCTCAGGCGGCGTGCTGGCAAGACCATGCTGGTGTGCGTGGCGATCTTCGGCGCGGCCACCGTGCTCTTCGGCCTGAGCCATACCATGTGGGTGAGTATGGTGGCCCTGGTGGTGGTGGGAGCGAGCGACATGGTGAGTGTCGTCATTCGCTCCAGCATTCTCCAGCTTGCGACGCCGCCTGAGATGCGCGGCCGTGTCAGCGCGGTCAATTGGCTGTTCATTGGGGCGTCCAATGAGTTTGGCGAGTTTGAAAGCGGTCTCACCGCACATTGGTGGGGGGCTGTCCGCGCGGTGGTGATTGGAGGGGTTGGCTCACTTGCCGTCACGGGCGCGGCGGCGGTGCTCTTTCCTGCGCTGCGCGGCGCTGACCAGCTCACAGCGGAATCTTTGCGAGCCGCAGAGGTTCACCTGAGCGAAGAAGAGCCCCGGGACTGAGACGGCCTGCTTTAGAATCTCCGCAGGAGACGGGCCCATGAACAACGGAGCAAAGGCTGCAGCCGGCGCAACCCTGCTGGTGCTGCTGGCGGGCGGCGGCGAGTTTGCGTGGCTGCACCATGAACGCAACGAAGACACTACGCCGAAGAAGGCCGAGTACAAGTCGGATCCCGACGATCTCGTCTTCCTCAAGCGCAGCCATGCCAATTCGCTGGCCGATGAAAAGGACTTGAGAGGGAAGCCCCTTTGGGTCAGCGCGGGCGGGCAGATGGACTTCTACCCTTTTGTTGGCCATAAAGTGGATTTCACCAGGAGCGAAGGGGTGCTCCCCGGCGCGGACAAACTCGAGATCAAGGACGCGGTCGAGCAGGTCGCACCGAAGAAAACCGCCGTACGCATTCCCACGGGCGATCGACAGGTTTTCCTTATCTTCACCCACGACGCGGATCCGAAAGAGTACGCCGTGCCCGTTGGCTACGTCGAGGCCGGGACCTATAAGCTTCTCACCGACGACATCTTCTTCTACGATGACCCTCACCAGCTCTACCGCTATTGGGGACCGCAGGTGTGGGCCGCGATCGACGCTCACAAAGCGATTCCAGGGATGACAGAGCGCGAGACCCAGATGGCCTTGGGCCAAGTCTCCACCCCGCACGGTGACACCCCCGGAGACCGTTCCGTTGACTTCTACAACGACGGAAGGTCCGTAAATGTGACCTTTGTCAACGGGAAGTCCATACGCGTCGACGCTCAGAAGTAGACGCAACCGACAAACAGGCCGGCCGCTTTTCATGGGCGACCGAGTCCTGTTTGTCGTGTGCAGCAGGGTTAGAGGATTGGCGCCGAGACGACCGTCAAGCTGGCTGAGCCCGAGGTACTTCCGGAGGTTGCCACGACCGTCCCCAGGCCCGCCGCTGTGGGGGTGAAGACGCCGGTGGAGGAGATCGTTCCGACAACGATGCCCGTGGTTGTCCAGTGGACGGGGGTTCCCAGGTTCTGTGTCGTCCCGTCACTGAAGGTTCCGGTTGCGGTGAACTGGACGGTGTTGCCTGTGACATCGACGACGACCTGCCCGTTCGGCGTCACGGCGATCGAGACCAGGGTCGCGTTGGTCACCGTTACCTCCTCCGATCCGGTCACCCCGCTGAGGCTCGCGCGAGCGTAGAAGGCTCCCGCGTGGACTCCAGTTGCGATGCCGGTTGAGCTAACGACACCCACGCTTGGCGTCTGCGAGGACCAGTTGACCTGTGTGGTCAGGTCCTGGGTTGTGCCATCCGAGTAGGTGCCGGTCGCTTTGAGGGGCAAGCTTTGGCCTAGCGCGAAGCTGCTTTGCGCAGAGGTTACGGTGATCGATTGCAGCCTCGCCGCCGTCACGGTGAGCGGTGTTGTTCCGGTCACTCCGGACAGCGTCGCGCTCAAGGTGGACGTGCCGGTCGCGGTCGGTGTTACCAGGCCTGTGCTGCTGACGGTGGCCACGTTGCTCGACGAGGAACTCCACTGCACCTGGCTCGTGATGTTTTCCGATGATCCATCCGAGTATGTACCCGTCGCGGTCAACTGCGTTGTCTGGCCAAGCGCAAGTACCGGAGACGCAGGCGTGATCGCGATGGAGCTCAGGGTTGCATTCGACACCGATACGATCGCGGTTCCGTCTACGCCTTGAAGGTGCGCGTCGATGGTCGTAAGACCCGAGCCCACTGCGTGCAGCAGCGCGCTCGAATCAACATAAGCGGTTGAAGCCGAGCCCGTCGTCCACGTCACCAGATGGGTCACATCGGCGTTCGAGCTGTCCGAGTACATCCCGATCACACTCAGCTGCTTGGTGGTGCCTGCCGGGATGGAGGTCAGGGCTGCCGGGTTGATGGTCAGCCCGGTCAGCGTTGCCGCGGTGACCGTGACCATGGCCGAGCCGCTTACAGTGCCGACTGTTGCCAGCGCATTTGTGTTCCCGGCGGCTGTCGCGGTCAGCAGACCTGCGCTGCCGGTCGTGTTCGAAATGCTCGCCTTCGTTGGATCGGAGACGCTCCAGTGAGCGCTCGCCGTGACATCCTGCTGTGTTCCATCGGTGAGTGTGGCGGTCGCAGCGAACTGCTGCGAGTTCCCGGTCGCAAGCGTCACCGGTGTTGGGCTTACGGAGATTGCGGTTGCTACTGCCGCCGTGCCCGTCACCGTCGTTGCTCCGGAGATACTGGAGTACGTCGCGGTGATCGTCGCTGCGCCCTGCTTGACCGCCGTAGCATTGCCGGCTGAGGTCACTGAGACGGTGGTCGAGTCGGAGCTCGTCCAGGTGGCGACACTCGTCAGGTCCCGCGTGCTGCCGTCCGTGTAAGTGCCTGTCGCCGTAAGCTGCTGGCTCAGACCGGCCGGCATGCTCGGGTTGGCCGGCGTCACGGCGATGGAGGCGAGCACCGCGTTGGTCACGGTCACGGGCAAGTTTGTGGACAGGCCCTCTAGACTCGCCGTCACGGTTGCCGTGCCCGGGCCGACGCCCTTCAACAATCCGCTCGCGTTGACCGTCGTCACCCCTGCAGCCGAGGAGCTATAGGTAACGCTGCTGGTCACATTCTGCGAAGTTCCGTCTGTGAACGTAGCCGTCGCCAACAGTTGCTGCATGTTGCCCGCCGCCAGGGACACCGGTGAAGGTGTCAGCTGGATACTGGTGACGGTGGCCGCCGTGACGGTGAGCGCAGCGCTGTTGGAGGAGATCGCACCGGAGGCTGCCGTGATGGATACCGATCCGGTTCCCATCGTCGAAGCCAGGCCGGCCGCGTTCACCGTTACGAGCGCGGTGTTTGAGGAGGCCCACGTCACCGACGTGCTCAGGTCCTGCGTACTTCCATCCGAGAACGTGCCTATAGCGTCGTACTGCTGCTTGGTCCCATTCGCGATGCTCGCTGTCTGCGGAGTGATTGCAAGAGAAACGAGCGTCGCCGGATTGACGGTCAGGGTCGCCATCGCGCTCTGGCCGGAGAGCGCCGCGGTGATCTGCGTGTTGCCCGCCGCCACGCCGTTCGCCAGCCCGTTCGCGTTGATCGTCGCCGTGCCTGCCACGGAGGAACTCCACGTCACCTCTGTGCTCAGGTTTTGGGTATGCCCGTCCGAGTAGCTGCCCATAGCCGTGAACTGCACGGTCGAGCCCTTGCCGACCATCGCCGGAGAAGGCGTGATCGCGAGTGAAGTGAGCACCACAGGCGCCGGATTGACGGTGAGCGTCGCATTGTTGGAGGTGACACCGCCGGAACCCGCCGTAATCGTCGCGCTCCCGACCGAAATCCCGGTCGCCAGACCCGAAGCATTGATTGTCGCGGAGCCATTGTTGCTGGCCCACGTCACGCTCGAGGTGATGTTCTGCGTCGAAGCATCCGAGTAGCTGCCCGTAGCCGTGTATTGCTGCGTCCCGCCCGGGATCACACTCGCCGAAGCCGGCGTAACTGCAATCGACTGCAGTGTCGGCGTTTGCTGGGTCAGCGAGACCAGCAGATTCGCCGTCCCCGTCAAACCATTCAGTGCCGCAGTAATCACCTCGGTGCCCGGAACAATGCCTGTGACCACGCCGGAAGAGTTGATCGTCGCGCCCAGGTTGTTGCTGGAGCTCCACGTTACCTGCGTCGTCAGGTTCGAGGTCGTCGCGTCCGTGTAGGTGCCGGTAGCGGTGAACTGCAGTGTCCCCAGCGTGTTCACGGTGCCGTTCGCCGGCGTAACGGTAATCGTCTGCAGCACCGCCGGAACCACCGTCAATGCGGAGGTCGTTGCGTTCTGCCCCTGGTAGCTCGCGCTGACCGTCGCCGTTCCCAGCCCGATCGCCGTTGCGAGACCGTTCTGGTTGATCGTCGCCGTCGCGCTTGCGGAGGTCGTCCACGCCACCACGCTGGTCAGGTTCTGCGTCGTGCCGTCCGAGTACGTGCCGGTCGCGGTGAACTGCTGCGTCGTGCCCTTCGGCATATTCGCCGGCGGGTTCGGGGTGATCACCAGCCCGGTCAGGATCGCGTTGGACACCGTGACAGGCAGCGAGCTTGTCTGCCCGTTGACCGATACCGTGATCGTATCTGGCCCCGGAGCCACGCCCGTGATCAGCCCGCTCTGGCTTACCGTTGCAACCGAGGGCGTCGCCGAGGTGTACGTGGCGGAGCCGGTCAGATCCTGAGTGGTGCCGTCCGAATAGGTGCCCGTGACGGTTTCCTGTGTGGTTGTGCCCGCCGCTACCGTCGGGTGCGCAGGGTTGAAGGAGAGCGAGACCAGCGTCGCCGGCGTCACCGTGAAGCTTGTCGTGGAGGCCGTGAGGCTCTGGTACGTCGCGGTGATGGTCGCGCTGCCCACCGCGTTGCCCGTTGCCAGACCGTTCGCGTCGATGCCCGCAACCGCTCCATTCGACGTGCTCCACATGGTCTGGCCGGAGACATTCTGCGTGCTGCCGTCGGTGAAGACCGCCGTCGCCGTGAACTGCTGCGTCGTGCCCTTGGCAATCTGCGCGGAGCTCGGGCTCAGCGTGAGGCTGGTGAGGGTTGCGGGCGTGACCGTCACCGTGCCGCTTGTTGCGCTTACACCGTGCAGCGTCGCGCTCACCTGCGCCGTGCCCGTCATACTGCTGGTCGCATCCCCGTTACCGTCAATGGTCAGCACCATAGGACTGCTTGACGCCCAGACGACCTGGCTCGAAAGATCCTGCGTACTGCCGTCCGAGAACGTTCCGGTCGCGGTGAACTGCTGGCTGGTCCCCGCCGCAAGCGACGGGCTGTTCGGCGTAATTGCAATCGAGGTGAGCGTCGCCGGCGTTACCGTGATGGGCGAGGTGGTAAACGTCTGTCCACCGGTTGAAACCGTCACGCTGGCCGTGCCTGTCCCGGCGCCTTCCGCCAGGCCGCTGCTTGCAACGCTGATCACCGACGGGTTCGAACTCGTATACGTGGACGAGCCTGTCAGATCCCGTGTGCTTCCATCCGAGTACGTTCCGGTCACCGTAAACTGCTCGCTCGTACCCTTGGCGAAGCTTCCATTCGAAGGCGTGACCGCGATCGAGACCAGCGTCGCCGGCGAGACGGTGTTCACGCTCGAAAGCACTGTCTGATTTCCGTACGTTGCGGCAAACTGTACCGAACCCGCCATCACTCCGGTGGCCAGCCCGGTATCCGGATTGATCGTAGCCACCGAAGGCTGCGAGCTCGCCCACGTCGCCGCGCTTGTAAGGTTCTGCGTCGTGCCGTCTGAGAAGGTGCCGGTCAGCGTGAACTGCTGGTTCACCCCTGCCGCAAAGCTCGCACCGCTCGGGCTGATCGCCAACGATTGCAGCGTAGCCGCCGTCACCACCACCGTCGCGTTCGCGTTGAAGCCGCCAGCCGTGGCCTGCACGCTCGCCTGACCGGGCGTTACGGCCGTCACCAGGCCTGCGCCGCTCACGGTCGCCGTGCCCGGAGCCGCGCTGGTGAAGGTCGCGCTGCCCGTCAGGTTACTGGTCGACCCATCCGAGTACGTGCCCGTCACCGTCAGTTGCTGCGTTGTGCCCGCCGCAAGCCGGCTGCTCGTCGGGCTCACCGCGATCGAAACCAGCGGCGCACTGCCGGTCACCGTCAGCGTCGTTGAGCCGGAGACCGTGTCCAACGCTGCGGCAATCGTCGTCGCACCGGAGGACCGTCCATACGCCAGTCCGCTGCTGCTGATCGTCGCGGTGGCCGTGCTGGAGCTGGACCACGCAACGCTGCCCGTCACATCCGCCGTCGTCGAGTCGGAGTAGGTCGCGGTCGCGCTGAACTGCTGCGTCGACCCTGCCGCAATCAGGCTCGCCGCCGGCGTTACGGCGATGCTCGCCACCGTCGCGGGCGTCACCTGGAAGGTTGCGGTTTGCGCCGTGGTGCCGCTGTAAGTTGCAGTCACCTGCCCGGAGCCAACGCCCACTGCGGTCGCGAGCCCTCCGTTGCTGATCGTAAAGATTGAGGAGCTGGATGTCAGCCAGGACACCGAGGCGGTCAGGTCCTGCGTCGTGCCGTCGGAGAACGTGCCCGTCGCGGTAAACTGCTGCGTCGTGCCCTTGGCGAAGTTCGCCGGAGGATTCGGCGTGATCGCCAGGGAGCTCAGCGTCGCCACGGAGGTCGTCACGTTCAGCGTACTGGTGGCGCCGCCCGTCGTGACAGTGATGACCGCCGTTCCCGGCAGCACACCCGTAATAACGCCTGCCGTGCTCACGGTCGCCACTGCGTTGTTGCTGGAGCTGAAGCTTGAGCTTCCCGTCAGGTTCTGTGTCGTCCCGTCCGAGTAGAGCCCGGTGACCGTGATCTGCGTCTGCGTTCCCGCAGCCACGGTCGGACTCTGCGGAGCAAACGAGATCGAGACCAGCGTCGCCGGTGTCACGCTGAAGCTTGTGGTGGACGCGCTCTGTGCTCCCAGCGTCGCCGTAATCTGTGCGCTGCCGACGCCGTTGCCCGTCGCCAGGCCGCTCGCGTTGATGCCCGCAACCGCTCCGTTTGAGCTCGTCCACGTCACCTGCGAGGTCACATCCTGCATCGTGCCATTTGTATAACTTCCCGTCGCGGTAAACTGCTGCGTCGTGCCCTTGGCAATCTGCGCGGCCGTTGGCGCAATCGTCAGCCCGGCCAGCGTGGACGGCGTGACCTGGATTAGGCCCGTGCTTCCGCTGACGCCATTCAGCGCCGCCGTCACCTGCGTGCTGCCGGTCTGGCTGGTCGAGCCCTTGCCCGTCTGGTCGATCGTCATCACCTGCGGATTCGCACTCGTCCAGACCACCTGGTTCGACAGGTTCTGCGTCGTGCCGTCGGAGAAAGTGCCGGTCGCTGTAAACTGCTGCGTCGTGCCCGCCGCCAGTGTGGGGCTCATCGGCGTGACGGCGATTGAGACCAAGGTCGCCGGGGTCACTGTCACCGCCGGCGTCGTCACAGAAGTCGAGCCCACTGTTACCGTCAGCTGCGCCGTGCCCGCGCCATTGCCGGTCGCGAGACCTCCCTGCGCCACGCTGACCACCGACGGGTCGGAGCTGGTAAAGCTTGCCTGATTGGTGACATCATGCGTGCTTCCATCGGAGTACGTCGCGATCACGGTGAACTGCTGCGTGGTGCCCTTGGCGAAGCTCGCGCCGGTCGGCGTCACCGAAAGGCTGACGATGACCGCAGGGGTTACCGTGGAGGTGGCCGAGGTCGCCGTCTGCCCGTTATAACTTGCGGAGAACTGCACCGATCCCGGTGCAACGCCCGTTGCCAGCCCGGTAGAGCTGCCGATCGTCGCCACTGCCGGCGTCGCGCTGGTCCATGTAGCCGCCATCGTCAGATCCTGTGTCGACCCATCGGAATACGTGCCGGTCAGCGTGTACTGCTCGTTGGTGCCCGCGGCAAAGCTGGCGCCGCTCGGGCTGATCGCCAGCGACTGCAGCACGGCCGCGCTGACGATCACCGTCGAGCTGCTCGTCACGCTGCTGGTCCCGTTCGGCAGCGTCGCCGAGATGCTTACCTGGCCCGGGACCAACCCGGTTACCACGCCGGACGAGCTCACCGTCGCTGTTTGCTGCGCCGCGCTCGACCACGTCACAGACCCGGTCACATTTTGCGTGCTGCCATCCGAATACGTTGCCGTGGCTGTCAGCTGCTTGCTCGTGCCCGCCGCCAGCCGTGTGCTGGTCGGCGTCACGACCACGCTCGAAAGGGTCGCGGGCGCCACCGTGACCGGCTGCGTGGTAAACGTCTGCCCGTTGTCGAAGACCGTGATCTGCGCGGTCCCTACGCCCGTGGCAGTCGCCAGGCCCATGCCATCGATGCTGAGCACTGAAGGATTGGAGCTGGCATAGCTTGCCGTGCTCGTCAGGTCACGTGTCGAGCCGTCGGAGTAGGTGCCGGTCACGGTGAATTGCTGCGTCCCGCCCTTGACCAGGCTACCCGTGCTCGGCATCACGCTGATCGAAATCAGGGTTGCAACCATCGGGTTCACGGTCACCTGACTCGTCGCCGTTGTCGTGCCAAGCGTCGCCGTAATGGTGGTTGCGCCGGAGCTCACGCCGGTCAGCAGACCGGAGCTCGAGACCATCGCGACCGCGGGCTGGCTGCTGGTGAAGGTTACCTGGCTGGTCACGTCCGCTGTGCTTCCATCCGCGTACGTGGCCGTTGCCGTAATCTGCTGGGTGCTGCCCGCACTCAGGCTTGGGTTTGCGGGCGTCAGCGCAATCGAGCTCACCACGCTGGAGAGTACGGTCAGCGTGCTGCTCGCCGAAAAGTCTTGCGTCGTAGCGGTGATCTGGGCTGTACCCGGGTTGAGGCCGGCGACAAAGCCGTTGAGCGAGCGAATGGGCACGATGAGCCCAACGTCGGGTGCGCTGGAGGTGAAGGTCGTGTTAAGCCCAATGTCCTGCGCATAGCCGTCGGAAAAGGTGCCGGTAGCGACAAAGTGCTGCTGATGTCCAGACCGCACCGTGGCCGACGCCGGGGACAGGGTGGATCTGGTAAGCGTGGCATTGGTCACGTTGACTGGCGTAGAGGCGCTAAAGTAGCCGCGTTGCGCGGTAAGTTGTCCCACGCCCGGAGCGATCCCGAGGATCACTCCCTGCTGGTTGAGTCCGATGATGCTGGGCGTGGAGGTGCCAAAGATCGCGTTGTAGCTGAGGTCCTGGGTGCTGCCGTCTGAGAAGGTGCCGATAAGCGCATACTGGCGGTTGAAGCCCGCAGGCAGCTCCGCGTCGCCGGGAAGCAGGGAGACGGAGCTGAGCGTGGCGCTGGTCACCGTAAGTGCGGCCGAGGCGGTCTTGCCCATAAAGCTGATGGTGACCTGTACCTTGCCGGGCCTGAGACCCTGCACCAGGCCGGTCGGATCGACCGAAGCGATGCTGTTGTCGGTCGTGTCGAACACCACGTCTGAAGTAAGACCCTGCGCGGACCCATCATCAAAGTAGCCGATCGCCGTATACTTCTGCGCAGTGCCCGCAGCGATAGTCGACGGGGTGGCGGGATTGCCGTTCTCATCCAAGACAAGCCCGACGAGCGATGCGTTGGTGACCGTGACCGTCTGGGTGGTTCCCGTGACGCCGAGCTCTGAGCTGCTGACGGTGGTGGTTCCGACCCTGCCGCTCTTGGCGAGCCCGCCCTGGGCGATGGTGAGAACGCTCGGATCGGCCACGGACCATACGCTGGGCGCGGTGATGTCGACGTTAAATCCCCTGACCGAAGTGGCCTGGGCGTTGAAGGGATAATGAGTGCCGAGCACGATCTTGATGGTGTTGGGCTCAATCTGAATGCTGCTGATGGGATCGTTCACAGAAGCCAGCGTCAGCACCGAGCTCAGACCGTTGACCGTCGCCGTGATCTGCGCGGTGCCCTGGATGACGCCATACTCAAGCCCGGTCCGGTCGACCGCGAGGATGGTGGAGTCTGAGCTCTTGTAGGAGGCCAGAGTCGTCAGATCGTGGATTGACCCGTCGGCGTAGGTACCGAGAACCGAGAGCTGCTGGGCCAGGCCAACTTCGTAGGAGGGAAAGGGCGCTGAGAGCGAGACCCCGACCAGGCTTGAAGAGGTAACCTGAAAGCCGACGGTCGAGGCGGTGAATCCGCCGAAGCTGGCCGTGAAGACCACCGGGCCGGCCGATACTCCGGTCACCCATCCTTGGCTATCGATGGTAGCCACCGCCGGGTTCGAGCTCTGCCATCCCGCGGTAAGCGTAAGGTCCTGGCTGCTATGGTCGGAGAAGGTCCCCGTCAGCAGGAGCCTTTGTTTCGCAGCCACGGGAATAATCTGATCGGTCGCGCTGATGTCAAGCGAGGTGACCGTAGCAGCAGTCACAATTACTACACTCGAAGACATCATGGAGCCCAGGCTGGCGGAAACCGCAGCCGTTCCTGGGTTGATCGCCGTGTCCACGCCAGCCGCGCTCACGCTCACCGTGGAAGCGTCCGCCTGCGGATGAGCCATCGCCCTGGTGGAACCTTTTGCGTTGGAGACAGCCGAGCTCGTAGAGCTCGTCCACGTCACCTGCCCGGTCACATCCTGCTGCGAGCCATCAGAGTAGAATGCCGTCACTGTATGCTGCTCGGCGGAGCCCGTCGCAATGCTGCTGCTGGTCGGCTGGACGACCAGGCTGGTGAGCGTCACCGCCGGTGGCGTTACCGTCGCAGAGACCGTCGCCGTCTGCCCGCCATAGCTTGCCGTGAACTGCACGCTCCCGGCGGTCACGCCCGTCGCCCGCCCGCTGGCCGCGCCGATCGTTGCCACTGCCGGATTCGAGCTGCTCCAGGCCGCCGCCGCCGTCGCATCCTGGGTCGTGCCGTCGGTAAACGTCGCGGTTACCGTATACTGCTGGGTCGCACCCACGGCAAAGCTTGTCTGCGTCGGCGACACCGCCAACGCCTTCACGGCAGCCGCGCTCACCACCACCAGCGTGCTTCCGCTCACCCCGCCCATGGCCGCCTTGATGCTCGCCTGCCCCGGCATGCGCCCGGTGACCAGCCCCACATTGCTTACAATCGCATTTGCCGGCGTGCCGCTCGTCCATACCGCGGAGTTTGTCAGGTCTTGCGCCGTTCCATCCGAGTACGTCCCAGTCGCGGTCAGCTGCGCGGCCGCGCCCGCCGGAAGATGCGTCCCGGAGGGGCCTACGGCAATGCTCTGAAGCGTTCCCGTGGGATTCACCGGCGTCTTCGTCCCGGCCGGCTGCACCGAGACAGTAAAGCTCTGCTTGGCATTCCCGCTCTGCGCGGTCACTGTCACATTGACTGCCTGCGTGGTCGCATACGCCGTCAGCAAACCGCTGGAGCTTACGCTCAGCAGGTTGGTCGCGGAGCTGCTCCAGATCACCGAGCTTGTCACATCCCCTGTCGTCCCGTCGTCGTAGGTCGCTGTCGCGGTCAGTTGCAGCGTCGTGCCTGCGTTTAGCGTGGGGTTCGCCGGCGTCAGCGCAATCGAGGTGATGGTGCTCGAAAGAACCTGCACCGTCGCTGTCTGGGTCTGGCCCCGGAACGCGGCGGTGATCGTCGCCGTTCCAACATGGTTGCCGAGGACGTCGCCGCCCGTGGCTCCCGTTGCAATCACCCGCGCTGTATTCAAGTCGGACGAGCTGAAGATGGCGTTGTTCACAAGATTCTGGGTGTATCCATCACTGAACGTCCCCACCGCCGTCAGCAACTCTCCAAGTCCTACGCGGAGCGTACTCGTCGCTGGGGTGAACGTAAACCCGGTCAACGACGCGTTCGTCACCTCTACCGGAGTCGACGCGCTGAAGTAGCCAAGCTGTGCCGTGATCTGGCCCAAACCCGCGCCCACGCCCAGCACCAGTCCCTGCGGCACCAGCGACGCGATTGTCGGAGCCGGCGCCTGGAAGATCGCATCGCTCGTCAGATCTTGCGTCGTCCCATCGGAAAACGTGCCGATCAGCGAATATTGCTTGTACATCCCAATCGGGAGTTCGCCGAGGCCGGGCGAGATGGAGGTAGACAGCAGCGTAGCGTTCGTTACCACCACGGTCGTCGAAGCGCTCTGTCCCATCAGGCTTGCCGTTACCCTGCGTCTGACCAGGCGCCACGCCGCGCACCGTCCCATCGAGGTCCACAGAGGCAACGCTGTGATCCGCGGTATCCCACGTCACATCGTGGGTCACGTTCTGGATCGTGCCGTCATCAAAATATGCGCCGGCGCGATAGTGCGCGGCCGTACCCTGCGCGATCGTCGTGGAACTCGGCAGCGTTGTGCCCAGTGCAATCATCAGCTTCGTGACCTTCGCGCTGGTAACCTCGATCGTCTGGCTCGTTCCCGTCACGCCCAGAACGGTCGCGCTGACGGGTCGTCGTGCCCACCCGTCCGCTCTTGGCCAACCCAGTGCCGTCGATCGTCAGAACCGTCGGGTCGTCTGTTGTCCATACGCTCGGATCGCTCACGTCGAGCGAGAAACCGTCTTTGGACTGGGCCTGCGCGGTAAACGCATAGGTCGTGCCCAGGGCGATCTTTGTCGCCGCCGGCAGAATCTGCACGTTGAGCAGAGGATCAGTAAAGGACGCAAAGTCATCGATCGCCGTCAGCCCGCCCACCGTCGCCGAGATCTGCGCGCTGCCCTGCGACACCCCATACGCCACTCCGTTCGAACCCACCGCGAAGACCGCCGGATCGGAACTCGCGAACGTAGCAAGCGAGGTGAGGTCGTGGGTGCTTCCGTCCGCATACGTCCCGATCACTTGCAGCGGCTGCGAAAGCCCCGTCAGGTCCGCCGGATGCAGCGCGGACAAGGTCGTCGAGATCAGCGCCGTCGGCAGTACCTGGTATCCCGTCGTCGACGCGCTCAACCCTCCGAAGTTGGCGAAGAACACCACGTTGCCCGCGGCCACGCCCGTCGCCAGGCCTGTCGAGTTGATCGTCGCCACCGCTGGATTCGAGCTCGACCAATTCGCCGTCAGGCTCAGGTCCTGGTTGCTCCCGTCGCTGAACGTGCCGGTCAGTTGAATCTGCTGCGTCGCGCCCACCGGAAAGAGCGTCTTGTCTGCCGTAATGCTGAGCGAGACCACGGTGGCGGGCGTGACGATCACCGTGCTCGTCTGGCTCATTCCGTTCATGCTGGCCGTGATCATCGCCGTTCCCGGCGTTCCTGCCGTATCCACCCCGGTCTGGGCCACGCTGAGCGTTGAAGAAGCCTTCGGCGTGGCGCTCTGTGTCGTCGAGTTCTGCTGCGCCGTCGAGTTCTGCTGCGCCGCGGCCGAGCGCCCCTCGCCCGGCTTCGCATTGAAGACCGGGGACAGGTCCGTGCTCGACCACGTGACCAGCTTGGTCACATTCTTCTGCGTGCCGTCCGTGTAAAATGCCGTCGCCGTATGCTGCTCGGCAGAGCCCGTGGCAATGCTGCTGCTGGTCGGCTCGATCACCAGGCTCATCACCGTCGCGCTCGGCGTAATCAGAACCGGCACCGACGCAGTCACCGCTCCCTGGGTCGCGGTCACCTGCACCGTCCACCGACGCTCCGCCGTTCGAAGTCGCCAGTCCCGCGCTCGTGATCGTCAGCAGGCTCGTATTGCTGGAGGTCCAGGTGACTGCGCTTGTAAGGTTCGCCGTGCTCTTGTCGCTGTAGGTGCCCGTCGCCGTAAACTGCTGCGTCGCTCCGCCCGCCAGGGTGGCATTCGCCGGGGTAATCGCAATCGAGGTCAGCGCCGCGCCGCCCACCGAGCC
Organism: uncultured Granulicella sp.; assembly: GCA_964282815.2. GTDB lineage: Bacteria > Acidobacteriota > Terriglobia > Terriglobales > Acidobacteriaceae > Edaphobacter. The sequence goes on along the minus strand of CBDIOH010000007.1, from coordinate 689,174 downwards.
CAGCACCGTCGCGATCTGGCCGCCGTTCACCGCGGTTACCGTGTAGCTGCCCACCGCGAGCGCCGTCACCAGCCCGCCCGTACTGATCTTCGCCACAGACGCCGGCGCCACGCTCCACGTCGTCGTGCTGGTCACATTGGTCGTCGTGTTGTTCGCATACGTCGCAAACGCGCTGTATTGCTGGGTCGCGCCCACCGCAAGGTTCATCCCTACCGGGGACAGCGTCAGCCCCGTCGCCACCGGCATCCCGATCGTCACCGAAAGCGACCCTACGTCTCCATTTCCCGACCGCGCCGAGATCGTCACCACCCCATAGCTCACGCCCGTCAGCAAACCGGAGCTGCTCACCGTTGCCACCGCCACATTGCTCGAAGTCCACGTGACAGAGCTCGTCACCGTCGTCGCTGCGCCGCCTGAGGCCGTATCCACCGCCGTCAGCTGCATCGTCTGCCCGGCCGTGAGGGCCGAGTTCGCAGCCGTGATCTGGATCGATCCCGCAGGCGCATGCGCTCCGCACCCAACCAACCCAAAACCTACACAAATCAGGACGAACGAGAGCATGGCGCGAAGCGTGCGGTTCATAAAGAGAAAATCCTCCACCGCGCTTATCGGACCCGCACCTCACAAACATGAACGATGCCTGCTTCAGCTCACACGCGGGTAATGTCACCTTGGGGTAGCGCAATGTCGCATTCCCAAACCAGACCCCAGCCGGACGGGCCTCCGGACGGGCTCGCCGTCCTGTGCTGATCGGCGTAGCTTCCCGGGACTGTACCTTTCACCACGTCCATGCAACCGTGTTCATGCCGTCACGTTCCATTGCGGAACCGTTCCCACGAATGCACTCGCGGTGTACCCTGTCTCCGTGCCCAAAGCCCCAGCCAAACCAGACGATGCCGAGCTCCTCTCCATCGACGGCCATCCGGTTCGCGTCTCGTCGCCGTCGAAGCCATACTTCGCCGGGGAAACGACCCTCACGAAGCTCGATATCGTCCATTACTTTCTCTCCGTAGCTCCTGGGGCACTGACCGGCATCGAAGATCGTCCTATCGTTCTGAAGCGTTTTGTTGACGGCGCCTGTCTAGAGACCACCCAGCCCGAGCCCTTTTACCAGAAGCGCGCCCCTTCCAACCTTCCGCCCTTCCTGCGAACCGTTACCCTGACCTTTCCCTCCGGCCGGACTGCGGAGGAGGTCGTCGTCGATACCCCGGCAGGTCTCGCCTTCATCGTGAACCTCGGCTGCATCGAGCTCCACCCCCACCCTGTCCGCAGCGCCGACCTCGATCACCCGGACCAGCTTCGCGTCGACCTCGACCCCAACCCCGGCATCGACTTCGCCCAGGTCCGGTTGGTCGCCTTGGAGACCAAGGCTCTTTTAGATGAGCTGGCCCTGCCCGCCTTCGTCAAGACGAGCGGCTCCCGCGGCATCCACATCAATGTTCCCATTCACCCGCGCTGGAGCTTTACAGAGGTTCGCCGCGCCGCGCTCGCTCTTGCCCGTGCGATTGAGCGCCGCATCCCCACGCTCGCCACCTCCAAATGGTGGAAGGAGGAGCGCCACGGCGTCTTCCTGGACTACAACCAGAACGCGAAAGACCGCACCACTGCCAGCGCTTACTCCGTCCGCCCGCTACCCGACGCGCGCGTCTCCGCCCCGCTCTGGTGGCATGAGCTCCCCAACTGCAATCCCGCTGATTTCACCGTCCTCACCATGCCCCAGCGCTTCGCATCGCTCGGAGACCCGCACCAGGACTCCGCCGCAAACCCCGGCTCGCTCGAAGCCCTGCTCGACCTCGCCGCCCGCGACGAATCCGAAGGCCAGGGCGACGCACCCTGGCCTCCACACTTCGCCAAGCAGGAAGGCGAAGGCAAGCGTGTCGCTCCGTCGAAAGCCAAACCCTTCTCCGACCAGATCCAGGAAGGTTTTGGGTCCAAGCGCTTCCGCAAAAGCGCCAAAGCGTCAGAAGGTCTTGCTGAGCCCGCAAACGGAGCACCGGCCCCCGTTCCGAAGAAGCGAGCCGCCCGAACCCCCGTACATCCACTCCTCATCCTCGCCCAATCCCCGGACAAAGCCGCCGCCCTCGCCGGGTTGGAACGTTGGAAACAGGCCCATCCGCAAGCCGCCGCTCGCCTTGCGCCAGACGACATCCTGACCGATCGCATGCGTGGCAGCGCCTACATCTGGTACCGCATCCGCGTAAACCTCAGAAACGTCCCCGAATCCGAACGCCCGACCCAACAAACACCGGATCCGGACGAAGACCCTACCCGGTGAAGCTGGCACAGTCCGTGCCGAGCAACGCTCGGACCCAGGCCGCCCACGTCACCCCTACCGCCCCAATCCATGTCACGAAGTGACCGTCCCGGTCTTTTGATGTAGGCGCAGTGGGCACGTCGGGCAGGATAAGCTTTTAGCCCGCTTTGAAGATCGTCGCCAGCTCTTCCGGGGCGACGATCTCCAGCTGCGCAAACGTGCAGCCGGCCGGGTCGCGATCCTGCCGCCACCGCCGGAACTGCGCCATATGCCGGAAACGGTCTCCCTGCATATGCTCGTACGCCACCTGAACGACCAGCTCCGGCCGCAGCGGCTCCCATGATAGATCCTTGCCGCTGTTCCATCGGCTCGCCGCGCCCGGCATCCGGCCTTCCGCGGAAGCCTCGGCCCATCCCGCCCAGGGATGCCCTGCGAGTGCACCCTCGCGATATGGAGCCAGAAACTCCACCAGCTCCCGCCGCTTGGCCATCGTAAAGCTTGCACAGACGCCCACGTGCTGCAGTCCGCCGCTTGCGTCATAGAGGCCCAGCAACAGCGATCCCACCGCCGTGCCCTGCCCATCCTTGTGCCAGCGAAAACCCGCGACCACGCAGTCGCAGTCTCGCTCATGCTTGATCTTCAGCATGGCCCGCTTGTCCGGTGCGTAGGCGCCGTCTTCGAGCTTTGCCATGACTCCGTCCAGCCCTGCGCCTTCAAAGCGCTTGAACCAATCCTCAGCGACCGCCTGCTCCCGCGTCGCCGGCGTCTGGTGGACTGGCGCCGACGCGCCGCGCAACACCTCCGTAAGTCGCGCCTGCCGCGCCCCAAAGCCCATCTGCGTCAGATCCTCATCGCCCAGCGCGAGCAGGTCGAAGAATACGACCGAAGCCGGCGTCTGTTCGGCCAGCAGCTTCACACGGCTTGCTGCCGGATGCACCCGAAGCTGCAGAGCATCGAAGTCCAACCGCCCCCGCGCCGCAATCACAATCTCCCCATCGAGGACGCAGCGTTGGGGAAGCTGGGCTAGCAACACGGTTACGACTTCGGGAAAGTACCGGTTGAGGCTCTTGCCGTCCCGGCTCTGCAACTCGATCTCGCTGCCGTCGCGGAAGACCAGCACCCGAAAGCCGTCCCATTTCGGTTCAAAGATCCACCCTGGCACCGCGGGCACCTCCGCGACGCGCTTCGCCAGCATCGGCGGAATGGGCGGGATCAGGGGCAGCTTCACGCCACTATCCTAAATCGCAGCCTCTATCGCAGCCCCATCCGTTCTCCTTCTTTGCAGTTGCTACCAGTCTCATTTCTACAGATCCATCCTCGACTCCGGCTTTGGGGGTCCCTGTTTTGCGCTATTCTCCTGCAAAGCGCTAGAAAGGGCCTGAACTCATCATGGGACGTGGTCGAAACGGTTTTGCCAAATATCTCCGCATTCTGCTGATCCCGTTTGCCTTTGTTCCGCTGCTCGCCGGTTGGAGTTCTCCACCGCAAACCGCAGGATCAGGTCTCGCGGTTCCGGTGCGCTTTCCGCCGTTACCTCTGGTGTGCGCACACCGGGGCCGGCTTGACGAGCGCCAGGCGGAAAACAGCGTCCTCGTCATGCAGAGGACCTGGGCGGCGGGAATTCCGATGGTGGAGTTCGACCTCCGCCGAAGCCGGGACGGGGTCGTCTTCCTGCTGCACGACGAGACGCTGGACCGGGCGACGAACGGGTCTGGTCCGCTCGCCGTGAAGACCGCGGCCGATCTGAGTCAGGTATTGCTGCGCGACGGCTCGGCCAAAGGCACGGCAGAACCGCTGAACCGCTTCGACGCGCTCCTCGACTGGGCGAAGGGCAATGATGTGCTGCTCATGGTGGACCTGAAGGATGCGCTGCCTGCGCTTGCCGCTGACGCCATCCGCAGCCATGGAATCGCGCCGGCCCGCATCCTGCTGCTGACCTTCGACGCGAAGACCACCCGCGCGGCGCTCGACGCGGACCCGCACATGATCGTCTCGGTGCTGGTGAAGAATGAGCAGGAGATCGCTGCGGCGATGGCCGAGGCGCAGGGTCATCCGCTGGCGCTTTACGTGCCGCAGACGGCGGAACCCGCGATCTTCCGTGCGGCACAAAAAACCGGCCTGTTGACCATCACGGACGCCATGGGGGGAGTGGATGACGTCGCTGAGCGGCAGGGTGGCTCCGCGTACCGCACGTTTCTGGCGACGCATCCTGTGGAGGTGCTGGTGACGAATCATCCTGAGGCCCTGATGCGGGCGATCGGGCAACGATAAAAACTCTATTCCTGCCGGACACGGCCCCCTACGCCCGGTCGTGTCGCTTTCGGGTCGCAGGGGGCCAAACGTTGTTCGGCGTGTATTTGCGCTAAGGGTCAGCCGTTCTGGCCGTCCGGGCGCACCGTCCGGTAGCTGGCGTTGCCCTTGGACCAGACCAGCAGCAGCAGCTCCTTCCCGGCCGGGCTCTGATGCGCCTGGCCGAGGAACTGGCTGGCAGTCTGCACGGGCTTGCGGTTTACCTCCAGGATGACGTCGCCGGGCTGGATTCCGGCGTCGTCCGCGGGGCTGTCCGGGCGGACGTTCTCAACGACCGCACCATGAAGCTCGCTCGGAGCGTTGATCTGCTGACGAACGTCCGCGTTCAGGTCGGAGAGAGCCAGTCCAAGCTTGCCGGAGGTCGCTTTCTGCCCATCCTGCTGGTCGTCCGAGTCGTTCGAGGCTACCTGCGTGCTGGCCTTGAAGCTGCCGACCGTCAGGTTCAGCGTCTGCAGGCTGCCATCGCGCATGACGCCAAGCGAGACCTTATCGCCGGGCTGCCGCTGACTAATGACCACCTGCAGCGAGGTGCTGTTGACGACCTCCTTGCCATCGACCTTCTCAATCACGTCGCCTGCCTTCACTCCGCCACGAGCCGCCGGCGAGTCAGGCGTCACCTGCGCGACAATGGCTCCCTCTGCCTTCTGCAGGTTGAAGAAGTGCGCGTTCTCCGGCGTCACGTCGTTCATGCTGATGCCGAGATAGCCGTGTTCGACCTTGCCATGTGCGATGAGCTGCCGGGTCGTCGCCTGGACGGTCTGCGACGGAATGGCGAAGCCCGCGCCGGCGAAGGAGCCGCTGCTCGTCATGATGCCGACGTTGATGCCGATGAGCTCACCACGCGAATCCACCAGCGCACCGCCGGAGTTGCCCGGGTTGATGGCCGCGTCGGTCTGAATCAGGTCGCCAGGCTTGCGCGGATCGTTCTCAAACTGGTTGGCGCGATTGAGCGCGCTGACGATGCCGCGCGTGACCGAGAAGCGCAGCGAGCCGAACGGGCTGCCGAAGGCGAGCACGGTCTGGCCCGGGATGAGCTTGGTGGAGTCGCCCCAGGCGATGGGCTGGAGTCCGCTTGCCTCGATCTTGATGACGGCAAGATCGGTCATCTTATCCGTGCCGATCACCTTACCGGTAAAGATGCGGCGATCGTTCAAGGTCACGCGGATCTTGGTCGCGCCGGCCACGACATGGTTGTTGGTAACAATGTAACCATCCGGCGAAAGGATGACGCCGGAGCCGATGCCATGCTCCAACTGCGGCTGCTGGCGTTGCGTACGGCCGTTGCCGCCGCCGAAGAACTGCTCAAATCCCGGGGGCAGGCCTTGCGGAAGCTGCTGGTTCTGCGCCGTCTGCTCGTCCGGATTGCCGGTGCTGGTCACCTCCACGTTGACGATCGACGGCGTGACGCGGGAGGTCACGTTCTCCATGGCGCGGTCGAGTGCGGTGAGGGCGGAGACGCTGTTATCGTCCAGCGGCGAGATCGCGGCGAAGGCGCTGTGGCCGTCTACGTGTCCCATGAAGAGCGCTGCGCCAAGTACGAACGAGCCGGCGAGGGCGGCGGCAGGAGTGGCGAAGCGGCGGGTAGCATTTGTAACTAGATTATTAGTTGTTGCAGGCATGACAGACCCTCCTGGGGCTTGGTTGAAGTGGTTAGAGTTGGATGATCAGCCAGCCGTTGGGCGTCGCGACTGCGGCGTACGCAGGCACGTGCAGGACGGCGGGAACGACGGTTGAGTGAACTTGAGAGACCTCGCTGGAGGTCAGCACCATACGGGTTGGGGTGGAGTAGGTGATGGTGTGCCACTGAGCCTGCATCACGTCCGACGTTGCGAAGTTCCGGTTTACCGGGCGCATGGAATGAGCGATCTTTCGCGCCCTCGGAGTTGCTTTCGCGACCGTACGCAGATTCATACGCAGATTCAGCCGAGCCGCAGCTTGAGTCTCCGGAACGTGGAAGGTGGCATTCTGAAAGCTGGCTTGTGGCAGACGCGCGGAGGAAACGGAAGGCGTGGTCCGCGCTTCGGCGAACGGGGCTACGGGGCTGAAGGAGAGCAGCTGCGGGGCGTGGGCGAGCCTGTAACCGCCGCCCGCGAGCCCGAGAAGAAGGACGCCGGTGATCGCCGCCGCCGTGCGGGCTTCGAGCGCGCGATCCGGGGCGCGGAGGATGCGGTTTATACGACGGGAGAGCTCGGATTGGCGTCCAAAAGCGCCCAAGGCGAGAGAGATGCCACGCCGCAAGAGACTGTGCTCGGCAAGCGCGGTGAGGCAGGTGGCGTAGGCCTTGGGAGCTCCGGTTTCAGCCAGAACGCGGTCGTCGCAGGCGAGCTCGCGCTCCAGGCACAGGCGCCGCTCCACCCAAAGCAGCACCGGGTTCAAGGGGAAAACGACGAGCGCAGCCTTCTGGAGCAGGTTGGTCCAGTCATCGGCGCGGCGGAGGTGCGCGGTCTCATGGAGCATGACATGATGGAGCTCGGCCGGGCTGAGCGCGGCGTAGAGTGCGGGCGGGAGCAGGATGCGCGGGGTGAAAAAGCCGGCAACACTGGGGCGGTCGACATCTGGCGAGGTACAGAGGGTGAAGCTGCGATGGCCGATCTGCTGCGTGGCGGAACCAACGGGCGTCGCACGGCGGGCGATCTGCCGGAGGCGAAGAGCGCTGATCAGCAGCTGTGCGGCGCGGAACAGTGACAGGGTAAGCCAGAGGGCGGCGAGGGCAAGGCTCCAACGCGGGTCTATATACAGAGTGGCAGAATACAGCGTGGCAGAACTTTCCGGAGAGGCCGAACCGCCGGGCGCAAAGGCGTGGGTGAAGGGCGTGAGGTGAAGAAGCAGGATGACGGCGAAGACCGCGCTCCAGAGAAGAGAGCGTGCCGCAGCGGAGATGCCCGGAAGCAGCCGCAAAGCGAGCGCTACGGCGAGGGCAATCAGCACACCCTGCCAGATGGACGCTGTGAGCGCGTTGGCAGCAGTCATGGAAAGATGGGTCAAGACGGAGTTCATTGCGGGGACTCCTCTGCATCTGGGAGTTCGTCCGGCGGCGCGGCGGCGATGGCTTCTTTCAACCGGCGCAGTTCTTCAGGATTGATCTCGCCGTCGCCGAGCACGGAGAGCAGCAGGCGCTCATGCGAGTTGCCAAAGAACCGGCTGAGGACGTGGCGGATCTCGGATCGGCTGGCCTCCTGCTCGGCCACCGCCGCGGAGTACAAGAAGGCGCGGCCTTCCTGGCGGTGCGTGACGTAGCCCTTGGTCTCGAGCACACGGATGGTGGTCAGGACGGAAGTATAGGCAAGCGGCTCGCCGGACACCGCCGCAACGACCTCGGCCACGGCGGACTCGCCCCGCTGCCAGAGAATGCGCATCAGCCTGAGTTCGGCTTCGGTGAGCGTGATGGAGCGGCGCGGCGGCATACATCTGGTAGACGAAGCAACTAATGAACTAGTTAGCAGCTTGGGAATGCAAGGTATGGATAGCTGTGGAAATTATTGTTGCTGATAACGCTTCAGGACGTCGTCCAGAGAGAGCACACCTTCAAGCGCGCCGCGGGTGGCGCGGTTGGAGATGGGAACGACCGGCCAGCGGCGGAAGTAGGGCAGAGCGGTTGAGAGCGGCTGGTCGGGAAAGATGAGCGGGGTGCGCTCGGTGGGAAGCTTCGCTTCGAGTGGTTCGTCTGCGCCGGGAGTGTCGCGGGCATCGAGTGAGGCGAAGAGGCCGGTGAGCTCGGAGGGGCGGGCGGCGTACCAGCCGCCGTCGCGGCACTGGATGAGGACGGCGGCAGACGTGGCGAAGCCCTCGTTCTGCTCGAGCGCCTCCTTGGCGCTCCACAGGCTCTGCGCCCCCTGCAGGATCGGCAGCGTGACGGGCAGCAGGGCATCTTCGAAGTGGAGTTCGCTCTCTTCGCGCTGCTCTTCCATGGAGGGAAGGTAGAGGCCGTCCTGGTGTGTGAATAGCTCGAAGATGGGCACGGGTTGCAGGGCGCGGGCCATCAGGTAGGCGATGGTATTGGCCAGAATGACCGGCAGAATGATCGAGTAGTTGCCCGAGACCTCGAGGATCATGAAGACGCTGGTCAGCGGCGCGCGCAGAAAGGCGGCGAAGAGAACGCCCATACCCACCAGCGCATAGGAGCCGATGGAGCCAGTCGCGAGCGCGGGGAAGAAGTGCTTTTCAAACGCACCGACCGCCGCTCCCAGCATCGCGCCCGTGAAGAGGGTCGGCGCGAACATGCCGCCGGGAGTGCCGCTTGAAAACGAGAGCGTGGTGGCAAGAATCTTGAACGCGGCCAGCGCCAGCAGCATCTTGAAGGCGAACTGCGCGTGCATGGCCGCGTCGATCGAGCCGTAGCCCGCGCCCATGACCTCTGGCAGGCCAAAGAAACCGATCCCGCCGACGAGCAGACCAGCCAGCGCGGGCTGCATCATCAGAAACCATTGCGGCTGTCGGCGCAGCGCGGGTCGCAGCCAGCCCAGCGCCTTGGCAAAGATCAGCGAGGCTGCGCCGCCCACCAGGCCGAGCACTGCGTAGGCCATCAACTCCCGCGGATCGCGCAGCGTGACCGTGGGGATGCGAAACATCGGCTCGGCCCCCCAGAACCAGCGTGCGACGACCACGCTCGAGACCGCAGAGAGCACGACCGAGCCGAGCACCCCGGCCGTCCACTGGCCGATGACCTCCTCGATCACAAAAAGAATCGCGGAGATGGGTGCGTTGAAGGCCGCGGCGAGGCCGGCGGCCGCGCCCACCGGCGCAAAGATGCGCAGGAGCTCGCGCGAAAGCCCCACCCGGCGGCTGATCAGCGAGGCGACTCCTGCGCCGATCTGCAACGAAGGATCCTCCGGCCCCAGCGAAAACCCGCTGCCGATCGCCAGCGCCGAAAGCAGGAACTTGCCGATCATCGTCCGCGTGGAGATGTAGCCGTTGTGGATGTAAAGCGCGGCTTTCGTCTGGTTCACGCCGGAGCCACGCACTTGCGGGAAGACATACCGCGTCAGCAACGCGATGGCAATGCCCGCCAGCGTGGGCGCCACGATCAAGCGCACCTGGTGCGGCGCGGGCGCGGAGCCTTGCAGCAGCACCGTCAGCCATTCGATCGCCATGCGGAAGCTGACCACCAGAAGCCCGGAGATAATGCCGATGAAGATCGACAGCAGCAGAAAAAGCCGCTCTTCGCGCGCCGGCGCGGTGATCTCCGAATCGGGACGCGGAGCCGCGCCGGCGATGGTAGCGGCGGTTGCGGCGACGGAATCAGCGGCCATTGGTCTGTCCTTTTCCGGCCTCAGCCATCTTCAACAGCAGCGCATCCTGCCCGGTGGGGCGCCCGCACAGGCGTTCCGTCGTTTGTTCCGTCTCAAAGATGAGCTGTGTCCAGCTATCCTGCGCGGCGGCGCTTGCGAGCAGGGTGTTTCTCCGGCCGCGTGCGCCAGCGATGGCGGCGGTCCAGCGAGCGTTCAAGTCAGCCAGTACAGCTGGCAGCGCGCCAGCCGGCTGGGCCGCCGTGCAGGCCTTCAACCGCGCCTGCGCCAGCCTGGACGCCTGCAGAATGTGGTCGGCGCGTTCCTTCGCCGGCTGGTCGCGAGTCAGCGTCAGCTCCTGCATGCCGTCGGCGTCGTTCAGCAGCGCGGTCAGCGACTGTGCGGCCTCCGCTGCAGGCTTCTCTTCCAGTGCGCGATGCAGCAACCGTTGCGCCTTCGCGTAGTCGCCGAGCTGGTACGCCAGACGGCCGCCCTGGGCGAGCGCCTGCTCATTATGCGGCTCGTCCGCTAACGTCTTCTCGTCGAAGCTAAGCGCATCCGCCAAATCTTGCGCGGCCTGGAACTTTTCCGCGAGCAACAGGTTCAACGCAGCATCTTCCGGCGCGTTCCCCGCGATGACGAACAACTCATTGCGCGCCTGCGAGAGCTGATGCCGTTCCATTAGAAAGTCGACCAGCTCCAGCCGCACCTGGCGCCGTCGCAGCACGGCATCCCCGTCCCACGCGCCGAAGATTGAGGCGCGGTAGTAGTCCTCGGCGTCCTTGTTCTGGCCCTTCCCGCGAGCGAGGCGCGCCAGTTGCAGGTTGATGAAGCCATCGCCCGGCTGCGCCTCCCACAGGTTCAGAAAGTAGTTGGTCGCCTCTTCCGTATGTCCCGCGCCGGCGAGCGCCTGTGCCAGTAGAAGCTGGTCCGCCCGCTCATCCGGAGCGTAGCTGAGCGCCGTGCGCAGTGCGGCAACCGCCTGCTCCGGCCGATGTCCGGCCAGCGCCGTCCTGCCCCGTTCCGCCCAGCGCACGGCCAGGTCCGCCCGGTGATCTTCAAAGGAGCGGAACAGCAGCAGGGTGAGCACGAACAGGACGATTGAGGTTGCCGTCAGCGTCAGAAAGGCGAGGCCGTCGTGCAGGATGAGCTTTCGCTTGTTCAGTGCGGGGATGGTGACAGATGACATGATCTGCTTCAAGGATAAACGCTCGAGAAACAGTGCGCTCTCGCGGCATCCGGCATGCGGCGGGAGCATCCCGATCACGCATCCAAGACAAAGCATGAGAGCCATCGTCTTCAACCCCGGCAGCAACTCCCTGAAGTTTGAGGTAGCGGAGTTGAAGAAAGGCCAGCGCGTCGCCTCCGAGGCCAAAAAGCTGCTCAGCGCATCCATCGACGACATCGGCAAGCAGTCCAAGCTGAGCGTCTTTGATGGTCGCCAGACAAGCCATACCGAAGACTGCAACGCGGCGGATATGAAGGCGGCGGTGAAGCTCGCATTGGACTGGTTGAAGCGGCAGCACCATGGAGAGGACGGGCTCGACCTTGCCGCCGTGCGCGTTGTGCATGGCGGGACACAGTATGCCGGTGCAACGCGCGTCACCGATGAGGTGAAACAGGCCATCGAGCGGCTCGAAGAACTCGCCCCCCTGCACAACAAGAGCTCGCTTGAGATCCTGAGCGTGCTGGAGCAGGACCTGCCGGACACCGCCCGCATGGTCACCTTCGACACGTCTTTTCATCGCACCCTGCCGGAGATCGCCTGGCGCTACCCCATCGAGCGCGAAACCGCGGACCGGCACGGCATCCGTAAGTTCGGCTTCCACGGCCTCTCGCATCGCTACATGCTGGAGCAGTACGCAGCGACCGTTTCCAAGCGCCCCGAGGACTGCACTCTGGTCACGCTGCATCTCGAAAGCGGATGCTCGGCCGCGGCCATCCGCAACGGTATCTCGGTTGATACGACGATGGGCCTGACTCCGCTCGAAGGCCTGATGATGGGCTCGCGCTCCGGCAGCATCGACCCCGCGATCCTTCCCTACCTCATGCTCCATGAGCGCCAGAGCGCAGAGGAGATTCTCACCCTGCTCAACAAACGCTCCGGCATGCTCGGCATCGCAGGTGGCTCGCTCGACACGCGCGTCCTTGAAAAGTGCGACGATGACGCAGCGAAGCTTGCCCTTGCCATGTTTTCCTATCGCGTTAAACTTGCAGTTGGCGCCTACCTCGCCGCGCTCGGCGACGCAGAGGCTGTCCTCTTCGGCGGCGGCATTGGTGAGGACTCGCCTTGGCTCCGCACCGCAGTCTGCCAAGGGCTGGGCGGATGGGGACTGGAGCTGGATGTTGAAGTCAATGAGCGCTCAACCTCCGGGCAGCAGCGCATCAGCCGTGAAGGTTCCCGTTTGCACGCCTGGGCGATGCGCGTCGAAGAAGGTCTGCAGATGGCGCACGAATGCGCTTCAGTCATCGAGGCCGAAGGGCGTTAGCTAGCTTGCGCTCCGCTCGAGCAGAATGACTTCGTCCTTGTCGTAGTCAACCTTCCAGCCCCCGCTATGAGTCAACAGATAGACCAGCGGCGTACCCTTTTCAAACAATACGTAACGAATTTTGTACTTATCCAGCAGCGCCAGCGTATCCTCCACATGGATGATGCCGAGATAGTCCTTAAACGTCCCGTTGTACTCAAAGATATCCACTCGCGAGTCGACAAAGACCGGTGCCTTCCGCAGGTTCCACTCCATATAGCCGCCCCATAGATACTCGTTGAATACGTTTCCTTGGAAGGGAAACGCACGCAGAAAGGGCAGCGCCTGCACGGGATACTTCCGCATCGCCTCCTGAGCCTTGGGGTCCGGATGGCGCATCCGGCCAACGATAAAGCCCAGCAGCAGAAGAAGGATCGCCGCGTTCACCAGGGCTCGCGTCGGCGGCTCGGTATCCAGCTCTCGCGGCGGAAACGAACGCGCCGCGATCGGCGCGGCCAGAATCGCAAACAGGAAAAGAAAGCGCGAATAGTTGAACCCGGAATAAATCCCAAGCAACAGCCACGCCAGCTCATACGTCTGCCAGACGCGCCTGCGATAGAGCTGCCACACAGCCAGCAGCGCCAGGCAGGCCAGCGTTGTCAGCCCGCGCGGCGAGTGGAAGTCCAGGCTGTGCCATTCCTCCACATTCGCGATGTTCAGCTTCTGATGAAACGCCAGGTTGAAGGGATACGCTACCAGCCGCCATCCATAAGGGTTGACCAGCAGCACAGCCACGCTCAGCGCCGCAGATCCCACAAGCGCCCGCCGCCGCGGAGCAGGAAAGCCTTCACAGACCAGCTCGCCCATGTGCACCGGAATGGCTCCCACCCCAACGTAGATCGCAAGCACCACCAGCCCGATCATCCATGAGCCGTGCGTATTGACCCAGAGCAGAAAGAGCGCGGGGAGCGACCAGACAGCCTTTGGCCGCGTCTCGGAGAGGTCGAGGATCAGCAGCTCCGCAACCAGGCAAAGCCAGCCAAACAACAACGTTCGCGGCCCAAAGGAGACGGTGGCAAAGACCGTCGCCAGGATGGACACAGCCACCGCGCCCACAAGATTGCGCGACCGCCGATACGCCAGCAGACAAACTCCCAGCACGATCGCCTCGATCGCCAGCAGCGTCACAACGTACACGCCCGTAGCCCCGGCCACATGCCAGCCCAGATAAAACGGCAGCTCGGCAATCCACTCATGGTTCATCCAGGGCGCGCCGGCCGCGGTATACGAGAAGCTGTCATGCGTAAGAAAGCCATGCTGCTCCAGTTGCAGCTGCACATCGCGCAGGTGCCACCAGATGTCCGGATCCGCCATCGTGTTGGGCACACAGAACAGCACCAGCGTGGCGAGCCCTGCCACCAGCAGCGTCGGAAAGCCAAGCAGGCGCTTTGTCCAGCTTGCGGGTTGGGGGGAGGGAAGCGACACGGCGGCCTCGGGCTGCATGACTTTCGTAAGGGAGAATGGATCGAGAATGCTGACCCCAGCATAGCAATTTCAAAGGTCTGCACTTAGCCTGAAAGTTGCAGGAGAGCCGCATACGGAACTCCAGGCATTTCCCTCGTAGCTCTTTCGCAGCTCTTCGGGAGCGAGAGCACAATAGCCGCGATCGAGGCAAACTGCACTCCCCCTTTTCGGGGACAGCATCCGCCGCCCGCACTATTACGATCGATTCCCATTTTGTCTTCGGCCTCTTCCGCACCTCGCGCCCTTCGCATACTCTGGGGTCACGCAAGCAGCTTGCGGAGGGGGCGGTAGCGATGCACTCCTCGCAGGACTCACGCGAATTCGTTCCTCTTGGAGAAGTCACAATGAAGAAGTCAGCCCTGTTGCTCCAGTCGCTCCTCACGGATGAGTCCGGCCAGGATCTCATCGAGTATGCTCTCGTCGCCGGCCTCGTCGGTCTCGCCGCTGTCGGCGCCATGTCCGGCCTGTCCACCAAGATCAGCACCGCCTTCAACAACGTTGGCAATAGCCTGACCAGCTCGGTCTAGTCATGTCTGATTGCTTCGCTTAGCCTTCGTAGGCTTCTCCTGGGGCGGTGAGTGGCAGAGGCCACTCACCGCAACTCAAGGTCAAGCCGAGCTGTTGGTCTTTTGCCGGTTAATTGTGGCTACGCGCCGTTCAGCTCATCGAAGTGCTCCGTAGAAAGAAGTATCGATCCAACATGCAAGCCGGACAACGTCCGGACCCTTGCCCGCCGGACCATTCCTACCGCCCCCAATTCAAGTCACGAAGTGGCCGCCCCACGCGCAGTGGGGCCCGTCCCGCACGACATCCTTGTTAGTTGCTTGCCGAAGGAGGAGGCGCGCCCGTCTTCGATGCATTGCGATGCGCCTGCTGCACTCCATGGGCAAGCACGCGATGATGGATGGTAAACAGCGCCAGCTCCAGCCGGTCGGAGACGCCGGTCTTATCGAAGATCGACCGCAGGTAATTCTTGATCACCTGCTCCGTGTTGTTCAGCTCCTGCGCAATGTCCTTGTTCTTATATCCCTGGACGATCAGACTGACGATGCGAAGCTCCTTCGGCGTCAGCCGGTCGCGCGCTCGCTCGCCGACCATATCACTTTCAAACTCAACCGAACTCTGCTTGGCGCGCTGCTGCGCGTAACTCCCGCCACGCCCCACCACGCGCAGGCACTTCACCAGCTCCGCAGAAGCGACGTCGCGAAACACGATGCCACGGATGCCTGCCTTCGCCGCCGGCTCGCTGGACTCGCTATTTTCAAGCACCGCCACGACCTGGTTCTTACCTGCTTTGGCCTTCTCCAGCAGAGCCGGAAGATCCGCCTGGAGCGAGCCCGCCATGAGGATCAGCGTGCCCAGACTCTTCTCAGCCGCCTGATTCAGTCGCGTCAGGTCATCGCACTGGCCCACAATGCGGAAGTCCTCTTCGACCGCCAGCAGCCTTGCCGCGCCGGTGCGAAAGATGGCCTGGTTATCGGCGATGACGACCTTAAAACTCATAGAGAAGATCCAGCCTGCAACACGCTTAAAGTCGCGGCCCGCGCCGCCGATAACAGAGTAGCAGGGGATGACCGGCTCGAAGGTAACCGCGTTCGGAACCAAAGAGGGAGCAGTTCCACTTCGGAGTTGTATCGTTCTACCCCGTTTGCGTGATTTCGAACCCCCGCTGCAAGGCCGATAACTGTAGCAAGAGCGAAGAGCCTCCTAACCCGGAGCCTCCAAGCCCAAAGGTTCAAGCCCAAAGCTTCAGTGGAACGTTCCAGACCGCATCCGTATCCGGCAGCGATGCCCAAACCTTCACGCACGACAAACCCCTACCCCACCCCTAAAGGACACCAAAACCATGAACGTCTCCAAAAAGCTCTTTCTCAACCTGCTGCAGGATGAATCTGGCCAGGATCTTATTGAGTACGCGCTCGTCGCCGGTCTCGTCGGTCTCGCCGCTGTGGGCGCCATGTCCGGCCTCTCCACCAAGATCAGCACCGCCTTCAACGCGGTTGGCAACTCGCTCACCAGCTCCGTCTAGTCGAGGCCCCGGTCACGGGGCCCGGCCGATGGCTTCAACCGGCACCTTCAGCCGGCGTCTTCACACGGAGGGGGCGGCGTTATCCGGCCCAGACCGGCCCAGACGCCCCTTCTTCGCTCAACGCTTCCTCCGTCTTCACGCCTCTGCTCTTGGTTAACAGGTGCCCTGGCAGGGTGCGAAGCCACAAACCTCCACCTAAGGAGCTAACCATGGATCTCGTACCCAGCATCCTCATCGCAGCAACGATCATGACCACCATCGCCTTCGCCTTCGACGTCATTCCAACCAAGTAAGCCGTCTTAAGCAGCGGGCCATACATGCACCATGCCACACAAGCCGGCCCCTCGGGCATGCGATCAACCCTCGCCCCCGAATCAACCTCTTGGTGCAAGCGCCTCCGATAATGAGCAACCCGAGATCGGACGCCTTCGGGCACTAAGCGGCGCCGGACACTTTCGCACGCTCTACTTCGCCGTCACCTGCAACGTATACGTAGCCGAGTGAACCAGAATGCCATCCGTTGCGGTCAGCGTATACGTGTAGCTGCCCGGAGCCGTGTACTGGGCGTTCATCGCGGGCAGCATCCCGGAGCAACCGCTCAGCGAAGCTGCGCCCGCCCCCAGCAACACCAGCAGCAGGCACACCCGCGCCAGCCTTGCCGTGCTGCGCCGCCCAAACCACAACAGCAGCCCGCTCGCCACGCCCACCAGCCACAGCCAGCCCAGACTGCCGCCAGCCGGTCCGCCCAGCCCGCCATACCCAACCACCGTATACTTCGACGTCGTCGTAATCGTCACCGGCGTCGACACTGCGCTCGCCGGAACGAAGCTCGCAGCAGAGGGCACGCACGTCGAGGCCGGAGCCGTCGTCGTGCAGCTCAGCCGCACGTTCGCCGCAAAGCCTGCAATCGGCGTCGTTATCGTATCCATCGTCGTCGGAATCCCGGCGATGACAGACCCCGTCGCGGGCGCAGGCACAATCGTAAAATCCACTCCATTCCCAACCATCATCACCGGCAGCCCTAGAATCGCCGCCGTGCCCGTGTTCGCGGTCAGGCTCGCGCTCTGCGGACCGGTCGTCGTCGCCGTAAACGTCACCGCGATCGTGCACGAAGCGTTCCCGCTCAGCGTCGCCGGGCAGCTGCTCTTCTCCACGAACGCCCCCGTCGTCAGCGCGAGCGGTAGGGCCACCCCGCCGCTCGCATTGTTCGTCACCGTCACAATTTGCGTCGCCGAGGTCCCCACGTCCAGGCTGCCAAAGTTCAACGACACGGTCGAAAACGTCAGATCCGTGATCCCTGTTCCCGTCAGCGCCGCCGTCGCCGTGCCGCTGCCCGAGCTCACCGAAAGCGTTCCCGTCCGCGCCCCCAGCACCGTCGGCGTAAATGTCAGGCTGATCTGACAGCTTCCGCCCGCCGCCACCAGCGTGCAGCCGTTCGTCCCAGAGACCTGGAAGTCTCCCTTCACGGTGACGCCGGTCACCGATGTGGGAAACGTCGAGTTGTTGGTCCAGGTAAAGCTCTGCGGAGCCGTCGTGAAGCCCACCGCCTCTGAGCCAAAGTCCTTTGAGGCTGGCGTCAGCGTCGCCGCCCCGCCATCATTGGTCAGCTCAAACAGGCTGAACTCCAGCAGCTTCTCCTGCGGCGTCATCGCCCCGCCGTTGCACTCGGCCGGAAACGCCACGCCCGTCGTGTTCGTCGTCCGCGTCTCCACGTGATACTCGTTGAACAGCACCCGCCCGCACTGGTTCGCGCCTGTCGTCAGCGGAGTATTGAACACAAACTGCATCACCGGATTGCTCAGCGCCGGATAGTTCAACGTCAGCCAGCTCTGGTTGGGCGCATTCACCCCGTTGAAGTCATGCTTGAGCGTCGAAATCTCAATCTGCCCCAGCGTCGTCGAAGCGCCCGTCAGCTGCAGCCACTGCGCCAGCGTCTGTCCTTCAGCGAAGCTCTGATCGACGGTCGCCAGCCCATCCGGCAGCGTGTTCGACGCCCCGTTCGTATTCGTCCAGTTCGCCACTGTGTTGAATGGAGGATTGTCATCCAGCCAAACATAGCTGAAGTGGCTCGAATAAACCCGCCCACCCGCATTCGCGAACGCCTCAAAGTTGGCCAGGGAGGTCGCATTCTGCATAAATGCCTTGCCCTGGCAAGGCAGCATCAGCACGTCATAGTTGTTCAGCGTGGACGCGTTCTCCATCAGCAGCGTCTGGCTCGGTGTCGTCGTGTCGATCAGCGCTCCCGCGCTTCCGCTCCCGCTGAAAAGATTGATTCGTCCCGTCCCGGCCGGATTTGTAAACTCCGCGTCATCCAGCCCGATCTTCCGCAGCACGCACTCCACGTTGTCCTGCGACCCCGTCGCAATCGCAAACTTCGGAATATCGCCTTCGCTCTGGTTCTTCGGCATGGAAATCGTCGTCGCCGTGTTGCCGCACGCCGCCGTCACGTTCACCGTCACCTGCCGCCGCCAGCGCCCGCTCTGGATCACGATTGGGATATTGTTCCCCACCGGCACATTCGCCAGCGTAAACGTCCCATCCACCGCCGTCATCGTCCCCACCAGCGGCGATCCCGAAGGCGGCTGCCCCACCACCGGGCAGCTCACGCCCGGCGTAAACGCGTCCACCGGCGCGTTCGGGATATAGACCAGCACATTCGGCAGCGGATCGACCCCATTCGGCGTATACACCGTCCCGGTGATCGTCGTACTCTGCCCGGCCGGACAGCTCACCTGCTGCAGGCACAGCCCGGTACACGTCTGGCCCCGCATCGCCGGGCTGACTCCCAGCGCAACCATCATCAAAGCAAGAAAAAAGCGCATCAATCCCGCCCAGGAAAAAAGAAATAGCAGCAAACGTGTATCCCTAAGGACGTTCGGGGGACAGACTCAGGTTACGTGCGCGTGCGATCACCATACTCCAACCCTCAAACCCAGGGTGTTAAACACTGCCTCATCACGGCCCTGTTCACCCCTTCAAAAAAACCAGCCGCACCACAAAAACCACCGCCAGCCCGTACAGCATCCAGTTCTCCCGCCGCCCTCGCCCAGTCGCCAGCTCCAGCGCCGCAAAGGTGATCAGCCCAAAGCTCAAACCGGTCGCAATCGAGTACGTCAGCGGAATTGTCACCAGCGTCAAAAATGCCGGCACCGCAATTACCGGGTTCCCCCACTCCACCCCGCCGATCCCCGCCAGCATCAGCCCGCCCACCAAAATCAGCGCCGGCGCTGTAGCAAACGCCGGAATCGCCCCCACCAACGGAGCCACGAACAACGCCACCAGAAACAGCACTCCCGTCGTAATCGCCGTCACCCCGGTCCGCCCGCCCGCCGCCACGCCGGACGCACTCTCTATATAGCTCGTTACCGTGCTCGTCCCGGCCAGCGATCCCGCCACCGTACTGACCGCATCCGCAAAAAAAATCCGTTCCAGCCTGGGAATCCGGTGATCCGCCCCGATCAATCCCGCCCGTTCCGTCACCGCCACCAGCGTCCCGATATTGTCGAACAGGTCCACAAACAGAAACACAAAGATAATCTCGAACCCGCCCCGCTTCAGCGCCCCCCGAACATCCAGCTGCCCCGCCGTAGCCCGGATCGCCCCCAGTTCAAAGTGCCCCGGTATCCAATGCACCTGCCCCAGCGCCACGCCCAGCGCCATCGTCCCCAGCACTCCGATCAGCATCGCCGCCTTTACCCGGTAAGCCTGCAGCACCGCAATCACTATCACTCCAAACACCGCCAGCCCCGCCGCCGGCGTATGCAGATTCCCCAGCCCGACCATCGTCGCCGGACTCGCCACAATAATCCCCGCATCCTTCAGCCCGATGAGCGCCAGAAACAGCCCAATCCCTCCCGCTACCGCCGCATGCAGCTCATGCGGGATCGCCCCCACCAGCCGCTGCCGAATCCCCGTAAAGGTCAGCAGCAAAAACGCCATACCCGACAGAAACACCGCCCCCAGCGCCGTCTGCCAGGGCACCCCCATCCCCTTGACGACCGTATACGTGAAGTAAGCGTTCAACCCCATCCCCGGCGCCAGCGCCAGCGGATAGTTCGCCAGCGCTCCCATCAAAATGCTTCCGAACCCCGCGCACAAACACGTCGCCGTGGTCACTGCCGCCAGCGGCATGCCTGTCTCGGACAGAATCGCCGGATTCACAAAGATGATGTACGCCATCGTCACAAACGTCGTCAGCCCCGCCACCAACTCCGTCCGCCACCCCGTCCCATGCTCCGCAAACTGAAAGTACCGTTCCAGCCGTCGACGCAACAGAGCCTCCGCACCCAACCAAATTGTCTTCCGGTCCCCCCAGCATACCCGCTCCGCTCCGTTCTCTTGTTGTCATTCCCTTTTGTCATTCCTTGCTGTCACTCCCGAAGTGAATCCGCGGTTGCCTGTTCTGTTGTCTCAGCCGAGCCAACTCCCATCCGCGCGCGCTTCGCACCTATTGCTGGAAGAGGTTGTCATACCATAACTACATTCCGGAAAAAGGGGAGGCCGCTCATGCCCGCAACGACCATCTCATCTCGAGAGTTTTCCCGTAATCTCGCAAAAGCAAACCGCGCCACCGCTCAAGGCCCGGTCTTCGTCACCGACCGCGGCAAGCCCACCCTTGCTCTCCTGAAGATCGAAGAGTATGACAAACTCGCCGGAGATAAGCCCAGAAGCCTGCTGGATGTGATGGACTCGTTGCCCGGAGGCGACTTTGACTTTGAACCGCCGCGGCTACCCTCCATGGGTCTTCAGCCGGCTAATTCTGAATAGCCTTTCACTGCGGAACGACCGCGGCCTTCTAATCCCCACCTAACCCGCACCACACCCCCCCGTCCAAAGCGTATCCTGTCACCTACTCGAGAAAACAGACGCACCTCAAGGACTTGCCCGCATGCCCATCCGCACCCTCGCCGCAGCTGCCCTGGCCTTTTCCTCCGTCCTCGCCGTCGCCGCTCCACCCACAAAGCCCCTCAAGCTCCCCGAGCTCAAATACGAGACCTACACCCTCCCTAACGGCCTCAAGGTCATCACCCATGAAGATCATCGCCTCCCACTCGTCGCCGTCGACCTCTGGTACCACGTCGGCCCGCTCAATGAGCGCGCCGGCCGCACCGGCTTCGCCCACCTCTTCGAGCACATGATGTTTGAAGGCTCAGAGCACGTCGGCGAAAAAGCCCATATTAAATACGTAGAAGGTGCCGGAGCCACGGATGTCAACGGCACCACAAACTTCGACCGCACCAACTACTTTGAAACCCTGCCCGCCAACCAGCTGGAGCTCGGCCTCTGGCTCGAGTCGGACCGCATGGGCTTCCTCATGGAAGGCCTCGATCGCACCAAGCTCGCCAACCAGCGGGACGTCGTCCGCAACGAGCGCCGCCAGGGGGAAGGCCGCCCCTACAACATGGCCAGCGAGAAGGTCTATCAGCTTCTCTTCCCCAAATCCCATCCCTACTACGGCAACGTCATCGGCTCCCACGCCGACATTGAAGCTGCTCGCATCGCCGACATCCGCGACTTTCACCAGCAGTTTTACACCCCCAACAACGCCAGTATCGCCATTGCCGGCGACTTCAACCCCGCCCAGCTCAAGGCCCTGCTGACCAAGTACTTCGCTCCTATCCCCAAGGGTCCGGACGTCCCCCCAGTCACCCCCGCCACCACCCCCACGCCGCCCATCACCGCCCAGCGCCGCGCCACCGTCACCGACGACGTGAAGCTCCCGCAGCTCACCATCGCCTGGCTCACCCCGCCCATCTATACTCCAGCCTCCTATGCCGCCGACGTCCTCATGTACGCCCTGGGCGCGTCAGAAGCCAGCCGCCTGGACGAGGTCCTCGTCTACAAGCAGCAGGTCGCCCAGTCCGTCCAGTGCTACAACCGCGGCAACAAGCTCGCCACCATCGCCCGCTGCGCCATCACCGCCAAACCCGGCGTCAAGCTGGAGGATCTGGAGGCCTCCGTCTGGTCGGAGCTCGGCAAACTCCAGGCCGAAGGCCCAACTCAGGCAGAGGTCGACGCCGCCAAGGCAGACGACCTCACCAAGAAGATCGCCGGTCTCCAGCGCCTCGGCGGCTTCGGCGGCGTCGCCGACACCCTTGACGAATACAACCAGTACACCGGAGATCCCGGCTTCCTCGCCAAGGACATCGCCTCCAAGCAGGCCGTCACCGTCGCCTCCGCCAAAGCCGCGGCCGCAAAGTATTACACCAAAGACTCCGCCGTCGTCGTCTACTGTATCCCCGGCAAAAAGGTCACCGACGACGTCCCCCGCAGCCCCGCCGACACGGACGCTGACGTCAAGATCACCAATCCCTACCCCGAGTCCTTCGAAACCGCCCAGTCCTGGCGCAAGACCCCGCCCCCACCCGGCCCCGAGCTCGCCTTCCACCTTCCCTCGTCCCAGACCTTCACCCTGGCCAACGGCCTCAAGGTCTACCTCGTCCCCGACCATAACCTACCCATCCTCTCCGCGCAGCTCACCATCCGCGCCGGCGCGGAGAACACTTCAGTCGCCAACGCCGGCCTCGCCTCGCTCACCGCAGCCACCATGGCGGAGGCCTCCACCACCCGCGACCATACTGCGCTCGCCAAAGCCCAGGAGAGCATCGGAGCCCACATCAGCGTCTCCGCCGCCATGGACTCCAGCCTCGCCACCCTCACCGTCACTACCAACAACGCGGACGCCGGATTCGATTTCCTCTCCGACATCGTCCAGCACCCCGCCTTCAAGCCAGAGGACCTCGAGCGTCTCCGCAAGCAGCGCCTCGTCGCCATCGCCCAGGAGGCAGACTCCGCCCAGGCCACCGCCCTCCGTGTCGGCCGCAAGCTCCTCTTCGCCAACGCCCCCTACGGCAACTCCGCCAACGGCACCGCGGAAAGCGTCCAGGCCATCACCCGGGACTCTATGACCGCCTTCTACGCCGCCCACTTCGGCCCATCCGACTCCGCCCTCCTCCTAGCCGGCGATGTCACCGAGCCCGAAGCCCACCGGCTCGCGGAAAAGTACTTCGGCGCTTGGTCCAGCTCTGCCGTCGCCAACCCGACCCTCCCGCCGCCTCCCACAGCTCCGAGCCGAAGGATCGTGATCGTAGACAAACCCGGCGCCCCCCAGACCGCCCTCTTCGCCTTCGGTCTCGGCCTGCCCATGACTACGCCGGACCGCGAAACCATCGAAGTCATGAACTATACCCTCGGCGGAGCCTTCGCTAGCCGCATCAACATGAATCTCCGGGAAGAGCACGGCTACACCTACGGCGCATTCTCTCAGTACAGCATGTTCCGGGAAGGCGGCAGCTTTCTCGCCGGAGGCCTCGTCCGCACAGACATCACCGGCCCCGCCGCCAGGGAACTCCTGTCCGAGATCACCCGTTTTCCCGCCACTCCACCCACACCAGCCGAGCTCAAGGAGGCCAAGGACGCCAACACCCTGTCCGTCCCCGGCCTCTTTGAAACCACCTCCGCTACCGCCGCCGCCATCTCCAACATCTTCCTCTACAACCGCCCACTCGACTACTACGCCACCCTGCCCGACAAGTACCGCTCCGTCACCGCCGAACAGGTAGCTCGCGTAGCCAAACAGGACGTCCACCCCGAAAACCTCATCATCGTAGCCGTAGGCGACAAAGCCAAAATCGAACCCGGCCTGAAAGAAACCAACCTCGGTCCCATCCAGTACGCCACCCCCACCGGAGCCCCCATCCCCTAAACAGCAGTGGTGGGCAAACTGCCACCACTGCGTCATTACTGCACCATCACTGCCTCACCACTGTTCTTCTCAAACCGTCATCAATTCCTTCTCCTTGGCCTTGAACAGCTCCTCCAGCCGCTTGATCTCCGCGTCGAGCAGCTGCTGCACCTCATCGTTCGCACGCTTCTCGTCGTCCGCAGAGATCAGCTTGTCCTTGGCCGCCTTCTTGATCGCCTCATTGCCGTCCCGGCGGATATTCCGCATGCTCGTCTTGTGCCCTTCGAGCACGCCCGCAAGATTCTTCACCGCCTCCTTGCGCCGCTCCTCGTTCATCGGCGGAATCGGCACGCGAATGATGCGCCCATCGTGCATGGGGTTGAATCCCTGGCCGCAAAGCCGGATCGCCTTTTCGATCGCCGTTACCAGCGAGATCTCGTACGGCGTCACCAGGATCAGCTGCGCCTCGGGAGTCGTAATCGTCGCTACCTGCGAGACCGGAACGTCGCTCCCGTAGTAGTCCACCTTCACCTGGTCCAGCATGTGCGGATTCGCACGTCCCGTCCGCGTCGACAGCAGGTTCGCACGGAAGTCGTCCACCGTCTTCTCCATGCGCGTCTTCAACTGCTGATGTACATCCTTCAGAGCCACAATGCTCGCCATCGCCGATGCCATAGTTCCGTACCTCAAAGCGCGGATGCGCCAGAGCAGATTCTACCGGAATTACTCCTCCACCAGCGCCTCGCCCGGCAACGGACTCATCCCAAGCCCGCGGTTGGAGGCCTTCTTCCGCCGCGTCGGGAACGCCCTCGCCGGCGGCGGAGGCGAGAGGATCTCCTCCAGCTGCTGCTCCACCGCGCTCCAATACTTCACATCCGCGGGACGCGCGGAGGCGACCGATTGGCGCATGCGCGCGTACCAGAGACTCCACTCCAGCTCCTTCTGGTTATGGTTGTCGATCGCTGCTTGGACGCGCCGAACCTCGCTCGGAACCGCCATCAGGCAAGTCCTGTGGACTCGGCCTGCTCCTGCGCGTGATAGCTCGATCGCACGAGCGGTCCAGACTCGACGTGCTTGAAGCCCATCGCGAGCGCCTCGTGCTTGAGGAAGGCGAACTCGTCCGGCGTGTAGAAGCGGCTCATGACGAGATGGTCCTTCGACGGCCGGAGATACTGGCCGATCGTGAGGATATCGACCTTGCGGTCTGCGAGGTCGCGGAAGACGGCGAGCAGCTCATGCATCTCCTCGCCGAGACCGACGATGATGCCGGTCTTGGTCACCTGCGTGAAGCCGGATTCGGCCGCGATCTCTTTGGTCTGCTTGAGGAAGCGGAGCGAGCGTGGATATCTTCCGCCGGACTTGGCAATGCGATAGAGCCGCGGAACGGTCTCGATGTTGTGGTTCAGGATCTCGGGTTGAGCCGCGACGACGAGACGCAATGCGGCTTCATTGCCCTGGAAGTCCGGCGTCAGGACCTCGATGCGCGTTCCGGCCGATTGCAGGCGAATCTCGCGGATGACCTCGACGAAGGCGTGCGCGGCGCCGAGATTGTCATCGTCACGGTTGACGCTGGTGATCACCGCGTGCGCAAGCCCGAGCTGCGCGACGGCGTACGCGACTCTGCGCGGTTCATCGCGGTCGATCGGTTCCGGTTTGCCTTTGGGAACGGCGCAGAAGCCGCAACGTCGCGTGCAGAGATTGCCGAGCATCATGAAGGTCGCGGCTTTCTGGTTCCAACACTCGCCGATGTTGGGGCATTGCGCGCTCTCGCAGACGGTATGAAGCTTCAGCTCGCGGGCAAGTTTTTTGAGCGAGTGGAAGGTCTCACCGCCAGGGGCCCTGGCTTTCAGCCACTCGGGCTTGCGGACGGGAACCTTGGGGGCGAGATTGATTTGAACGAGATCGGAGACTCCGGCTGCGGTGGCCATCGACGACTATTATACGAGGCGGGCTATATCAGGCGATCCCGTACCTCCTGGCGAACCAGGTAGAGGAAGAAGCTGAGCATAAAGAAGCCGCGGATCAGGAAGAAGAGGCTGTGAGCGAGGCGGTAGAAGTAGAAATCACCAAAGCTGAGCATAATGCAGCCGGCGAGCACCAGCGCCCACCCCCACCGCTTCATCCGCAGCAGGCCGAAGATGCCGACGACCAACAGGGTGCAGACGCCGAGCACACCGTACTTGCCGCGGCCAGCACCGAAGGCTCCGGACATGGCGCCGAAGACGTTGAGCAGCGTCAGGACCAGCAGGAAGATGGCAATGCCGGCGATGCCGGGCAGGAGCTTGCCCTTCATGCGAGGCTCTACGGCGCGGGTTTGAATGGCTTCGCTCGTTTCGCTCATAAGGTGTGGAGGTAGGCCAGGATGTCGTCGAGCTCGCCTGGGTCCAGTTGGTCGCCGAGCGCGGGCATGTTGTTGCGGCCGTGCAGGACGGTCGCGGTGACGCGCTCGTCGGTGGCCGCGGCTCCGCTGGGCAGGGCGGGCTTTTTGAAGACGCCGAGCAGCGACGGGCCGTGCAGCGCACCCTCCTGCCGGTCGTAGTGGCAGATGGCGCAGCGCGCCTGGAAGGCCTGGTGGCCGCGTGCCTGCTGGGGGTTCAGCTGCGCCAGAGGTATTGGCGGCGGCGTGGAATGGCAGCCGGCGAGCACGACTGGAAGCACAAGCGACGCGAGCAGGGGGTACCCCCCCTTATGTTTTCTGCTAAGTGCTTTCGATGCTGCAGGTTGCAAGGTACCCCCTCGGCTAAAATCGTCAAACGATTGGACTTATAGGTAAAATCTTCATTCCAAGAGGGTTAGCGTCCCCACCCGGGATGCGCCCTGAGTTTGCCCCTACAACCATTATACGAAATCGCCGGGGGTGATTATGCCAACTATTTTTTGCTATTTTACCCGCGTCTTTACTGGCGATTTTGCATTTTCGGGGGTGTTGGGGGGCTTGACACAAAAACAGTGAAAGGCAGTGAAAGGCAGTGAAGAGTGGTCAGTGGCGTAGCAACTTGCAACTGCAGGTCCTTCGCTTCGCTCAGGATAACAAGCAAAGGGAGGTAATGGGGTTAGTTCTGGGTGGCGATGACGGATACGATCTGGTCCATGATGGGGCGGTCGGCTTGGGTGGGGTGGTTGTCGACCAATACCGAAAAGATGAGGGTCTGGCCGGAGTTGGCAGTCAGGTAGCCGGAGAGGGCTCGGGACTGGCCCAAGGTGCCGGTTTTGGCGTGGACCTTGCCCTTGAGTGGGCCGGTGAACCTTGAAGCGAGGGAGCCGTCGACGCCGCCTAAGGGTAACGCGGCTTTAAAGCCCGGGAACCATGGCTGGCGGGCGGCATGAGCGAGCAGCTGGGTGAAGGCGCGGGGGGCGACGAGGTCATGACCGCTGAGGCCGGAGCCGTCGTAGAGCAGGAAGTCCGTGGGTTTGAGGCCGGCGTTGACGGCGAACTGGCGGACGACCCTGGCACTCTGAGCTGACGATCCGTCGTCGGCGAAGGCCTCGCCGAGATGGTGGAAGAGGAGCTCGGCGTGGAGATTCTGGCTGACCTTGAGGGTAATGGTCACATCGTCCAGCAGCTGGGGCGAGGTGTGGGTGAAGAGGACGACGCAGGTGGTGCAGGGTGATGCAGGTGGGCGGGGTTTCAGGCTTGCGAGCTCCGGGATCGGCTTGCGGGCGGTTGCCTGGAATCCGGACGCATCGGAGGGGGCTTTCGTCAGGGCGATGACGCCACCGTCAATCCCGATGCCGCGCGATGCAAGCATTGACTTCAGCGTGAGACCTGCATACGTGGGCGGATCGGGAATGGCGACGTCGTCTGAGTAGGGGTGGCCTTGGCCGATCGTTCCATAGACGTGAAGAAAGGTTGAACCGGGTGTGCGCTCTACATTGAGAGCGGCGGGAGCTTTGGCGGCAACAGTAGTGACCTTGACATCCAACTGAAAGATCTCCTGCCCAGCAAAGAGGATGTCTGGCGAGAAGGTGACGGTGGCGGGGCTGCCGATGGTTGGGCCGGGATGGACGGTGAGGGCTAGCTTGTTGTCATAGACGGTGAGGGCGGAGACGGGTGCGCCGTAGCCCCAGACGGCGTCGTCGATCGACCAGTCCGGGCCAAAGGGCTCGGCGGGCCAGGCGTTGTCTTCTGCCGAGAGGGTTCCGGTGATATGGTGGACGCCGGTTGCGGCGACCGCGTCGGCCATCAACGCCAGCGGGTCGGCTGGAACGGGGACCGAGGATGCGTCTTTGACGTAGGGGACCGGGCGCGTCGAAAGGAAGGCGTCCCCGTCACCGATGAGGCGGAGGTTGATGTGTTCGGGTGAGGGAGTGGCTTCTGGCAGAGGCTCCGAGACGAGTGTGGTGGTGAAGGTTTTGGCAGGGCCGAGCAGGGCGAGGGCGGCGGTTGCCGTAAAGAGCTTGGCGTTTGAGGCTGGGCGAAAGAGTTGGCCGTCATTGATGCCGCAGAGCGGGGTGCCGTCGAGCGTCGTGACGGAGATGCCCCAGTGGGCTTGCGCGACCGAGGGATCCTGGGTGAGGGCTTTGATCTGGGCGCAAAAGGGTGCCTGGGCGGAGGCTGTTGCTGTCAAGAGGAAACAAAGCAATGCTCGAGAAGGCATGAAGAGAGTGTAAAGACTTATGTCCTGCCGGACGGGCGCCCTACGCGGGCGGCGGTCACTTCGTGACATGTATTGGGCTTTGCGTGGTCCGAGCGTTGCTCGGCACGTGATTTTCACCCCCCGACCAACGGGAGGACCGCGCGAAGCCGAGAACGGCACGAAGTGCTACGTCGTGTGGTCGACGACGATCTTCCAGCCTTTGTCTGTCTTCTCAAAGATCAGTGAGAAGATTCCATCCGCGGGGCCGCCGGCTTTTTTGCTGCGGTCCAGGTGGTACTTGCCAATGACGACGGCGAAGTGTTCATCCAGCATGTGGGGGCTCGAGGTCGGAGAATGAAAGCGTCCCCATCGCTTCCTTGTTGGGGTAGTTGCCCTTATAGTCGGCGAGCATCTGGTCATAACCGCGGCTGATCTGGCGTCCGATGAAGAGCGTCTCCGGCGAGTTCTTGTAGCCGGTGGCGAAGCTGTTCAGATCGCCGCGATTCCAGGCAGCCTCCTGCGCGTTGAGCACCTTGATGATGTTGAGCTCGTCATGCGAGAAGGTGCGAAGCTGGTCCGGCCTGTCCTGCGCCTGGCCGGAGACGCAGGCGGGGCGCGGTGAAGGGAAGTGCGAGAGTGGCGGCGAGCAGGAGGCAGCGGGCGAGACGCGGATTCATGGCACCCATCGTACAGCGGAGGACGTTGCGTTCGCGGGTTTAGAGCGAATTACCTGTTGCTGTGAAGTGGAAACAAGGGTGCAGAATCATTTTCCTTGAGAGAAAATGACGTTGATTGAAGTGGCTCCCTGCACACCCACAGGTAATTTCGCTAGATGGCTCCGGTGGTGGAACAGTTTTCATGCGCTGCTCGAATGAGGAAGCCGGGGATGATCCAGACCAGAGTTGTGCAGCAGAGGTCGAGGGCGGCGACGGCCGGGTGCCAGTACGCGAGCGGGATGGCGCAGACATACATAGCCAGCGAAAGCAGACCCTTGCGCCATTCGGCCTGCTGGATGGCGGCTTCAAGCTCGGTGCCCGTGCTGCCGTGGCGGCGCTGGTGAATAAAGATCGTCTTGGACAAGGTCAGGAAGCCGACACCGCTGAGCAGCAGCGACGCGGCGTAGACCGCGACCGAGAAGCTGCTGAAGTGTTGGGCGAGGGTGTACGAGGTGCAAAAGGGCAACAACGAAAGGCAGAAGAGGAAGAAGAGGTTCGCCCACAGGATGGCCATGTCAATGCGGTGCAGGCGGTCGACCAGGTGATGGTGGTTGACCCAGTAGATGCCGGTGAAGGTGAACGAAAGCGCGTAGACGGCGAGGGTGGGGAGGATGGCCTCGGCGAAGGCCACGGGGCCGGGCTCGTGCGGGGCGTGGAACTCCAGCACCATGATAGTGATGATGACGGCAATAACGCCGTCGGAGAAGGCTTCCAGGCGGGCTGGGCTGGGTTGGGAGGACGTTTCCGGCATGAGACTGGTGTGAGCAGGATAGCGCAGGAGCTTCCGGGCAGGCCTAGAATGTCGAGATGGAGACAGGAGCTCAGGGCGCTGGCGCAGTGGCAGGCAGGACGGTGCATGCGGTGTGCTCGCTTGACTGCCCGGACAGCTGCGGCGTGCTGGTAACGGTCGAGACGGCGGCGGATGGTGCGGAACGAGCCGTCAAGGTGCAGGGCGATCCCGCGCATCCGGTGACGCGCGGGTTTTTGTGCGGCAAGGTGGCGAAGTACCTGGACCGGGTCTATGCGCCGGATCGCCTTTTGTACCCGATGAAGCGCCGGGCGGCCGTGGCCAAGGGGCCGCTGGTGCGCGGGCGGGAGCTGGAAGCGTTCGAGCGGATTCGGGTGGGATGAGGCGCTTTCCCTGGTAGCGGGCAGACTTCAGGCGATTTCAGACGAGTTTGGGCCGGAGAGCATTCTGCCTTACAGCTATGCGGGAACGATCGGACAGCTGGGCTACGGGTCGATGGACCGGAGGTTCTTTCATCGGCTGGGAGCGTCGCAGCTGGAGCGAACGATCTGCGCGACGGCTGGTGGCGCAGCTTTGCTGAGTGTGTATGGCGTGAAGCTGGGAGCGGCTCCGCAGGATTTCGCGCGGGCCGGGATGGTGATCGCGTGGGGAGCGAATATCCATGGCAACAATATTCACCTGTGGCCGTTTATCGAGGAGGCTCGGCGGCAAGGGGCGCGGCTGGTCGTAATCGACCCGTACCGTACGCGGACGGCGGCCCTGGCGGACGAGCACCTGGCGATCCGGCCGGGGACGGATGGGCTGCTGGCGCTGGGGCTGATGCATGTGATCTTCCACGAGGGGCTGGAAGATGCTGCATACATGGACTCGTGTACGCAGGGAGGTGCAGAGCTGCGGGCTCATGCGCTTAAGGCGGATCACGCGCCGGAGCCTGTGGCGGAGGCGACTGGAATCGCGGCGGAGGCGATTGTGCGGCTGGCGCGGGAGTATGCGGGGTGCTCGGTGCGGACGGGGCGGCCGCCGGCGATCCGGCTCAACTACGGGATTCAGCGGAGTGAGAATGGCGGGACGGCGGCTCGTGCGGTGTGTATGCTGCCGCTGCTGGTGGGGGCCTGGAAGCAGCGCGGCGGAGGGTTGTTGCTGAGTACGAGCGGCTCGTTTCCCTTCAACAACAATGCGCTGCAGCGGCCGGACCTGATGCTGGCGAGTCCGCTGGGGCGGGCTTCCCGGGTCGTGAATATGAGCCGGCTGGGACATGCTTTGACGGAGCTTGGAAGCGATGGCGATGGGCCTCCGGTGAAGGCTTTGTTTGTCTACAACTGCAATGCGGCGGCGGTCGCTCCGAACCAGAATGCGGTGCTGCGCGGGCTGCGGCGGGAGGATCTGTTTACAGTCGTCCATGAGCAGTTTTTTACCGATACGGCGGACTACGCCGACGTTCTGCTGCCTGCGCCTACGTTCCTGGAGGTCAAGGACGTGCAGGGGGCTTATGGGCATCTGTTCGCGCAGGTGAGTCAGCGGGCGATTGCCCCGCTGGGTGAGGTGCGGTCGAATGTGCGGATGTTTGGGGAGCTTGGGGCGCGGATGTTTCCGGGGGAGAGCTGCTTTCTGGAGCGGGAAGACGAGTTGATCGAGCAGACGCTGGACTCGGACGATCCCTGGTTTGCGGGATTGACGCGGGAGCGGCTGGAGCGGGAGGGGCATGTGGCCTTGCAGCTCCCAAAGAATGCGGACGGAGAGACGCTGCCGTTTTCCGACGCTTCGTGGTTCAGGACGGCTAGCGGCAAGGGCGAGCTGGCGCCGATTCCGGTGTATGTTGCGCCGCGCGAGTCGCGGGCACGATCCGATGGCGAGTTTCCGCTGGAGTTTCTGGGGCGTAAGGCGGACAACTACATGAACACCACCTTCGCGAATCAGACGACCCATCAGCGGATGGAGTCGAAGACAGACGGTGTGCTGGAGATGCATGCAGAAGACGCTGCGGCGCGGGGGGTGCGCGTTGGAGATGCCGTCGAGGTCTTCAATGCGCGGGGTGCGATTACGTTGAAGGTTGGAATGAATGGGAAGATCGGCAAGGGGGTGGTGGCGGCGAGGCTGGACTGGGCGAAAATGGGGCAGGATTTGTCCGGGCGTGGGGCGAATGTGAATGCGCTGACGAGTGAGCGGTTGAGCGATCTGGGCGGGGGAGCTACTTTTTATTCGACTCTGGTGCAGGTAAGACGGAGTGTCCTGCCGGACGGGCCCGCTGCGCGCGGGCCGGTCACTTCGTGACGCGTCACTTCTTCGCGAGGTCCTCCCGCTGGTCGGCACAGACGTTTGTGCCGAGCAACGCTCGGGCCACGCGAAGCCCAATACGCGTCACGAAGTGACCGCCGCCCGCGTAGGGCCCCCGTCCGGGAGGACATGCATCTAATCTCTGTAAAGGAGTCTTATGGCGCGTGAGATTGAATGGAAGGATGCAGCCGAGATCGGAATTCAGCTGCAGGAGAAGTATCCCGGGATGGAGCCGTACTCGGTGCGCTTTACGGATCTGCACAGGTACGTGACGGAGCTGCCGGGGTTTATCGGCGATCCGTTGAAGTCGACCGAGCCGCAGCTGGAGGCGATCCAAACCGCCTGGAACGATGAATACGAGGACGCGAAAGGGCTCTAGGCTCGCCTTCGCAGCAGCTGGTCGGGAAGCTTGGAGCCGGCCAGCTTCAGGGTGAACACGCAAATGCCGGCCCAGAGTGCGGTGGCTAAGAGGATTTCAACCACGTCGCCTGGGTGGCCGGCAGGGTGGGGAATCCAGGGCAGCGCCCCCGAAACCAGAAAGTACGCCAGCAGCGCGGCGATCAGGGCGCGGCCAAGCTCCTCGTACTCCAGGCTGGCGAGCGAGACGATGCGCGCGCGATGCAGCAGCACAGCGAGCGCAACGGTGTGAGCCAAGATGCCGACGTCCGACGCGATCGCCAGGCCTTCGATGCCGACGCGGTGGAAGAGCAGGCCGTAGAGGGGGATCGAGACGAAGGTGACGACCGTTCCCGAGATGGCTGGCGTCAGTGTGTTGCGCGCGGCGTAGAAGGCGCGGGCGTAGATGCCCTGGGCGCTCCACAGCGCGAGTGAGACGGAGAAGACGGCGAAGTAGTGCGCAGTGGAGAGCGCGTCGGCGTGGGTGTAGACACCGCCGCGGTATATGTCGAGGATGGGGACGGAAAGCGCACACATCCATGCGGTGCAGAGAAGGCCGGCGGCCAGCAGGCGCGAGACGGCACGATTGACAGCGGTGTTCAGGTCGAAGTGGCGGCCTTGCGCGAAGAGTGTCGAGAAAAACGGCAGCGAGGCTGCGCCGGCCGCTGCGCCGATGATCGTCAGGGGCGCGTTGAAGAGCGTCTTGGCGTTCAGCAGGCGGGTCAGGCCGCCCGGATCGGCGGTGGCGAAGTAGCCGAGAATCCACTTGTCCGCCATGGCCAGCGAGACGCCGATCATCAGCGGCAGCGAGAGCTTCAGCCACTCCTGAAACGCCGGGTGCCGCAGGTTGAAGACGGGCGTGTAGCGCAGGCCGCCCTGGAACGCGCCGAAGAGGTTGAGCGCGGCCGCGCCGGCGAACGATCCGCCCAGCACGCCCCAGGCAAGCGAATCGATCCCGAGCCGCGCCGAGAGCAGGACCCCACCCAGGATGATGCCGAGGTTATAGACCAGCGGCGTGATCGCCTGGTAGACGAAGATCTTGCGCACCAGCAGCCGCGAGCCCAGCACGCCGCCAACAAAAAAGAAGAACTGCGCGGGCAGCAGAAGGCGCGTCAGGTGGGTGCAGAGCGCGGCCGTCTCGGGCGCGAGCCTGGGAAAGAGTAGCCGCGTATAGACCGGAGCGATGATCTCCGCCAGCAGGATGCCTGCGCCCAGCACCAGCATCATCGCATTGAGTACGGCGGACAGTGCGAGGTCCGCTCC
The DNA here is from genome assembly GCA_964282815.2 of uncultured Granulicella sp. Classification (GTDB taxonomy): domain Bacteria; phylum Acidobacteriota; class Terriglobia; order Terriglobales; family Acidobacteriaceae; genus Edaphobacter. The sequence continues at coordinate 655,706 of CBDIOH010000007.1, read as the reverse complement.
GGCATCGTCGCCGGCCTCCCGGTAGCGGCTGAGGATGTTGACCAGCGTGATCGAGGCCACGCCGCCCACCAGGAAGTAGCTGATCATGTCCGGCAGGTTGAACGCGGCGTTATAAGCGTCGGTCACCGAGCCCGCGCCGAAGACGTACGCGATGTATTTCGTCCGCACGAGCCCCAGGACGCCGGACAGCAAGGACGCGCCCATCAGCAGCAAGGTCGCTGAAAAGACGGACTGGCTGCGGCCGATCGAGAGGCGGCCAAGAGGGGCTGACGGAGTGGCGGGAGCGGACACGGCGGATATTGCCAGTTTACTGCTTGTCCTGCCAGACAGGCCCGCTACGCGCGGGGCGGTCGCTTCGTGACATGTATTGGGCTTTGCATGGTCCGAGCGTTGTTCGGCACGTGCCTCTGCCCGCTTGCGACCAACGGGAGCACCTCAGAGATATGTCTCGCCGATACCGCCCACAGCACGAAGTGCCGAAGTGCGCCCCGGAGTTGGAGCCGGACGTCCCGGATACAGGGCGTCTGGCTCCGAATCTGGGGCTGTTGTTGCGTTTGACAGTCTGATTCCGGCCGGTAACTTGGCCGGCGGCTGCTTTATAGTTCGATCCTCATGGCGATGAGACAGGGGGATAGGACCATCGAAATAAACGTCAAGGCAATCAGTGCATCATGCATGGCAAAGGTCCCTCGTTCAGACCGATCAACCGGCAATCGGCTGACACGGCCTCTATCGACCGGAGGAACCTTCTTAAACATGACGCATCAGATGTACCGTTTTGGAACGAATAGGGGATCGACTTCCCCTTCTGGGCCATCCCCAAACTAATTTCCCGGTTTGACCGGCGAGGCGGGAGCCGCAGCCGGTGTCGTTGGAGCCACCGGAGCAGGAGCAGCCGGGGCCACATACGGCGGAGGAGGCGTCTGCCCCTCGGCCACCAGCGCCGCGTCGATAAACCGGAACAGATCCTGCAGCGGATACGCGCCCTCGAACTCCTCGCCGTTGATGAACAGCACGGGCGTCGATCCCACCTCCAGGTCCTCGCCCATCTTCAACGACGCCTTGATCCGCGTCTGATCCTGCTTCTGAATGCAGGCCTTCACCTGATCGTCCTTCAGCTTGTCCTTCTTGGCTTCATCGAGCGCAAACTGGTCCAGCGACGCGTTCGCCTTATCGAGACTATGCTCGGTCCCGCCCAGCTCGGAAGCATGCGCGTGGATGTAGTCGACCAGATTCCAGTAGCCCGCGGGATCCTGGTCAGCCACGCAATTGACGTCCACGGCCGCGCGCATCGCCCACGGGTGTTGGGTGATGGGGAAGTCGAGATAGGTGATCCGCACCTTGTCGCCGTACCGCTCGGTCAGCGCCGGAAACAGCTGCGAGTGCATCTTCGCGCAGTACGGGCACTCCAAGTCGTCAAACCCGACGATCTGCACCGGCGCATTGGCCGCACCGCCTCGCGCCGGGCGCCCAGTCGCGGAAAGGATGGACTTCGGATCCCGCGCGATGCTGAACTTGTTGAACTGCGCCAGCGTCTTGCCGTCGGTGGAGATTAGAAACGGCAGCGGCTTGGACTTCTCCGCGTCCGCCACAAAGGTGACATCGATCTCGTCATATCCGGGCACCTCGGACGGCAGCCGCGGACCGATGTTGATGGTGTAGTTAGGCGGCACCTTGGCGCGCTGCCGCACCATGATCTCCACCCGCCGGTAGAGCTCCGGCGAAAGCGGCCCGATGGGCTTGGCGGCAGGTATCTGCGCATGGCAGCCCAGCGATGCGGTGAGAAGAGCGAGGGCAAGAACAGAGCGAGTCACACGACAATTATCGCATTTTGACTGAAGTTCGAGCCCATTCAAGCGCTCTCTTCTCCCGCCTCCGCCGCCGTCCGGTGCAGTACCTGCGGCGCCAGCACGAAGAGCGTACCCAGCAGCCAGAGCGCGTACCCCAGAAGCGGTTTGAGATGAAACATGAGGAAGATCGCCTATGTCGAAGCATGCCGACATTGCTAGGAGCAATCCAGCCGCGACCCAAACACATCCGGGTTGCCGCAGCGCAGATACCACGCAATCAGAAACATCAAAGACAGCAGAACAGCGGCCCAGAAGAAGACCACCACAGGCAAGCTCTTCCACAGCGGAACGCCGCGGTCGGGGTTGGTGCGGCTGGGAAACGCGAAGAGCAGGCCGCTCCCCAGGCTGACGCACCCCGCGAGTGCAAGCTTGACGAGCCCAAGCATCAGTCGCTCGTGCCACGAGGTGTTCGGCACGAAAAAAGCGCTCAGCAGCACCGAGTACAGCGACAGAATGCACAGGCCAAACGACACCATCTTGCCGAGTTCGAGCAGCATGGTCCGCCTCCCGTTCAGCATAGTCCACGGCCGGGACGCTAGGCCTGAAACACGACCCGTCCGCCGACCACCGTCGCCCGGACCCGGCCCACCATCGCCGCTCCGTCGAAGGGCGTATTGCGAGACTTCGACCGCGTCGCCGCAGCGTCATAGGTCCATTCCGTGGCGGGCTCGAAGACCGTCAGATCGCCCCAAGCTCCTTTTCTGAGGGTGCCGGCCTGCGTCAGCCCCGCGATGCGGCTCGGAGCGGCGCTCATTACCTCGACCAGCCGGGAAAACTTCATGCCGTGCTCCTGATGCAGCACCTTCACCGCCAGCCCCAACGCCGTCTCGAGCCCGGTAATGCCGTTCGGTGCGCGCTCAAACTCGACCTCTTTCTCATGCCGCGCGTGCGGCGCATGGTCGGTCGCGATGCAATCGACCGCGCCGTCCAGCAGCCCGGCAATCACGGCCAGACGGTCTGCCTCGACCCGGAGCGGAGGGTTCATCTTGGCGCTCGTGTCGAACTCCCCAACTGCTTCTTCCGTGAGCGTGAAGTGATGCGGCGCGGCCTCGCACGTGACCTCCAGGCCCTCGGCTTTGGCGCGGCGCACCGCCTCCACAGCCCTTGCGGTCGAAACATGCTGTACATGCAGCCTTGCCCGGACGCCTTCGACGCGCAGAAGCTCCCGCACCAGCGCAATATCCCGCTCGACGATCGAGCTCTCCGCCTCCGCCGGCATCCCGCGCAGCCCCAACCGAAAGGCCACCACGCCCGCGTTGATGCCGCTTGAAGGCGAGATCCGCGTGTCCTCCGCATGCTGGCTGATCGCCAGCCCCAGCCGCCCCGCGCGCCGCAGCGCCTCGCGCATGACAACCTCGCCGAGGACCGGCTTGCCGTCATCCGTAAACCCCACCGCCCCGGCCTGGGCGAGCGCCTCTAAATCAGTCAGCCGCTCGCCCATGCTCCCGGCCGTCACCGCCGGCATGGCAAACAGCCGCACCGCCGGCCTGCGCGCGGGGTCGAGCATCCAAGCCAAACTCTCGACCGAGTCATTCACCGGAACCGTATTGGGCATCGCCACGACCGAGGTAAACCCACCCGCCGCCGCGGCCTGCGTTCCGCTTGCGATCGTCTCCTTGTAGGTCTGGCCGGGCTCCCGCAGGTGAACGTGCACGTCCACAAACCCCGGCGCGACCAAACACCCGGACGCGTCCAGCCGTCTCACATCCTCGACGCCCGTGAAGCTTCCCGGAGCCTCAACCGCCGCGATAAGCCCATCCCGCACCAGCACATCCCAAAGCCCGTCCAGGCTGTTGGCCGGGTCGACCACCCGCCCGCCCGTCACCAGAAGATCGCTCATCTTGTCCGTCTCCCCTGCACACTTCCCGGTGCAACTCACATCTTTGATACAGGCTTAACTCGTCGCGAATGAATATTTTGCGCAATTAAGCCGGGGTGGGTCGTAAAGCCCTCACCAGAAGCGCCGACCGCACCGCCAGCCCATGCGAAACCTGTTCCTCAATCGCCGACTGCGCCGAGTCCGCCACCTCACCCTGGATCTCGAGGCCCCGGATCATCGGCCCGGGATGCATCACCACGGCCTCCGGAGCGCACCGCCGCAGCCGTTCCTCATTCAGCTGATAAGCCTCCACATAGTGGCCGAGGTCGATCTCCAACCCCGCCAGCCGCTCCCGCTGGATGCGCAGCATCATCACGACTTGGCTTTGCGCCAGCGCCTGGTCGAACTCCCGCACGATCTCGACGCCGGGCAACGAGCGCGCCTCCTCCGGCAGCAGCTCCACCGGCCCCGAAAGCAGCACCCGAGCCCCCAGCCGCGGCAGCAGCATGGCATTCGAACGCGCCACCCGGCTATGCCGTATGTCCCCGCAGATGGTCACCGTCACCCCCTTAAGAAGCCGCGCATCGACTGCCTTCTCCCGGCGCCCCAGCCGGAAGAGCATCGTCCGCAGGTCCAACAGCGCTTGGCTGGGATGCTGATGCATCCCGTCCCCCGCATTTAGCACGGGCAGCCCGGTCGTCCGCGCCAGCACATACGGCGAGCCGCCCGCAGGGTGGCGCAGCACGATCGCTTCCGCCCCCAAAGCCCGCAGGGTCAGCCCCGTATCCTTGAGGCTCTCTCCCTTTTCAATGGAGGAGCTCTTGTCACTGACCAGCGTGGTGGTAGCCCCGAGCGATTTGGCGGCCAGCTCAAAGCTGGTCCGCGTCCGCGTACTGGATTCGTAGAACAACAGGGCCACACGCCGCCCGCGCAGCACCTCCGCCTTGTCTTCGGGCCGCATCGCCTCCAAACGGTCCGTCAGCCGGAGAATCCGCCCTACCTGTAGAACCGGCAGCCCCTCCACCGTGATCAGAGAACCCGCCGCGACGATCCTCCCTGTGGCGGCCACCGCTACTCCGCCAGCTCCACCAGCAGCACCTGTTCGTCTTCGTCGATCTCCTTCAGCTTCACCTCGATAATCTCGCGCGAGCTGGTCGGAATATTGCGGCCCGTAAAGGTGGACTGAATCGGAAGCTCGCGGTGGCCACGGTCGATCAGCACCAGAAGCTGCACGCTCCTGGGGCGGCCGTGGTCGAATAGAGCGTCCAGCGCGGCGCGAATCGTGCGCCCGGTGTAGAGCACATCGTCCATCAGCACGATATCGCGACCGTTCACGTCAAAGCCGATGTCGGCCTTGTTGACGACGGGACGCGGCCCGGCGGTCGTCAGGTCATCCCGGTAAAAGCTGATGTCCAGCACACCCGTGTCCACCGGCTTCTTCTCGATCTTCTCAATCAGCGCACCAATCCGCCTCGCCAGCGGCACGCCGCGCCGCTTGATCCCCACCAGGCCCAGGTTGCCCGCGCCATCATGCTTTTCCACAATCTCATGCGCCAGCCGGACCAGGGTCCGTTCAATCTCCGAGGCAGACATCAGCCGCCCTTTGACCCGCAACTTCGCAGCATCCTTCAACGTTGTCTCAGCCATATCGTCACGCCTTCCGGTCCCATTCTAAACGCCCCGCAGGGCATTCCCCCACGGCGCTAAGGGGTTCCCTTGATGCTTTTGCGGCGTGCGCCCAGTATGCCTGCAAACGCACCTCCGCCTGCTGAAAGCAGCAGAAGAACTCCGCCCAGGATTCCCAGATAGACCACCGCGACGCCGCCCTTCACCTCAGCCGAACGCATCATGCGGGTCGCCTCGTCCGTTATCTCTGGGCTCTGCTGCTGTTCGCGCATGCGGTCCGATACCTGCTGCTCCAATGCCTGCACCTGCGTGTCAAACTCCGCCATGCGGTGTACGCCGAAACGCGCGATAGCTCCTGCGGCAGCAAGCGCCACGGCCAGGCAAGCGGTCATCAGCACACCCGTGATCACGCCAATGCGGAAGCCCACCCGCGCATTCATCCGTGCCGCCGGCTTTTGTTTCTGGTAGAAACTTAGCGTGAGCACCCCTCCGCTCACCACCCACAGAAAACTCAGGAAGGAGGCGAAACCCAGAATGGTGCCCAGTCCCGTCAAGGCAGCGCCGATGAGGGCGACCAGCGCGCTATACCGGATCGCAGTGCGCCAGTGAACCTCTCGAGGCTGCGAGTCGGTCGTTCCAGCACTCGCTACCACGTTCGGCTGCGGTTCTGAACCGGTTCCTGCCGTTTCCGGCCGCATCGATTCCGGGAGCAGGATCTGCGGCGCGCCGCAGTGCGGGCAGAAGAATCCGCCGTCGCCGGCCCATTCGCGGTCCGGCAGATCGCCCCCGCAGCGATGGCAGGATTCGCCGCTTCCACTCACCGCTGGGCCTTCGTCATAACGTTCATTCCACCATTGTATCTACGCGGCGCGAGCCTTCCCTGATGTGCGCGCTCTACTGCTTATCATCCCCATCGTCGTCGCTCATCTTTCCGGGTAGATCCAGCATGACCAGACCGATCTTGGTTCCGGTCGGGCGCACCTCCACCTCAACGATGTGCTGATGCTGCTTGGAACCCGCCTTCAGCTCCTGCTTATCCCGGTCGATGTGCAGATCGTCCACATGGACCGTCCGTTCGCGATCCTTGTCGCAGGTGAGCCCATCCTGCGTCCGGGTAGGGCTTCCTACCGGCCTGTCCTGGGAGCACAAAATCACTGTTCCGAACTTGGCCATCTTGGTTCTGTAAAACGCCAGCACCTTATCCGGAGCATCCGGAGTCGTGTAGCTCACTGCTTTCACGCCAAGGTGAAAGCCACCAAAGCTTAGATTCACGTCCGCTGAACCCCCGTCATCCTTATTCTTCTTCTCTGGCACGGCGCCAGGATAGATGTCCAGGCCGATCCCGTTCTGCACCCCGGCCTCATCCGTCTTCACGCTCATCCCGCCAAACGGCGTCGCGATTCGCACATCTTTGTTGTCTCCATCCTTGTGCTCCACCACCCGGCAGCCCGTCAGGAGACCGCTCACCGCGGCGAAGCCAAGCCCCGCCATCACAGCACCTCGTATCGTCATTGCAATCCCCTCCTGCTAACAGCAATCCACCCCAACATACGCGAGCCAAGCCGTATTCGTTCCAGTTATTCGAGAAAATACCCCGTCTGCCGTTGGTGAACCCCTTTGATTCCCGCACGATTCTTCCAAGATTCCGCTGTTAGGCTATCCCCGCGCTCCCCTATACTGAGTGCAATCCATGGCCCACCAGGAGCCAATTCGCAAGCGTCCGCCCGCCGGCCGAGGCCGCGAGATCCCCGACAAGCTCTACTTCCGCATCGGCGAAGTGGCCAAGCTGTGCGAGGTCCCGGCCTACGTTCTGCGCTTCTGGGAGAGCGAGTTTCCCCAGCTGAAGCCGAACAAGGGCGGCACCGGCCAGCGCCTTTACCGCCGCCGCGACGTTGAAATGGCCCTGCGCATCAAAACCCTGCTTTACGACGAGGGTTACACCATCGCCGGCGCCCGCCAGGCCTTTAAATCCGAGCTCCGCGCCGCCACACGCGACCCCCAACTCGGCATCGACGGCATCGCCCAAACGGTTGACGCGAGCCACCTGCAAGCCATCCAGAAGGAACTCCGTGAGCTCCTCGCCCAGCTCTCCCGTCCCGCCTCCAGCCGTCCCGCCGTCCAGTCCATCCGCCCACAGCGCCCCGCTCCCGCGCCCAAACCGCTGACGCCGCCTACACCCTTCCCCAAACCGCAGAAACCCATCCTCTACGACTCTCTCTTCGACGATCTCCCGCCCGAAGCCTAAGCGTCGCTTTCTACTTCGGTCCCGCAACCCCAAAGTTCAAATCCCACTCCGCTTCTCCAGCCTGATCGCCAGGCCCGCCCGCGGCCCGCGCCGGATCGCCCTGCGGCTTCATCCGATACTCATGCGGAGGCGTCCCGCCCGCAAGATAGCGCACGAAGTAATCCCACCGGCGCCGCGTCATGTACTGCGCCGCCTCGCCATACCCATGCCGCGCATTCGGAATCAGCAGCAGGTCGAAGTCCTTGTTTGCCTTGATCAGCGCATCCACTACCAGCAGCGTCTGCGCCGGTGGCACATTGTCGTCGAACGTCCCGTGCGCCAGCAGCAGATGGCCCTTAAGGTTCTGGGCAAAGTTCTCATTCGCCTGAGAGTCGTAGTTGCTCGTCCCGTCCGGATTCATGACCTCTAGCCCCGCCCACTTCTCGCCCCAGTCATCCTCATAGATCCGGTTGTCATGGTTTCCGCTCTCGGCAATGCCCACCTTGAAGAACTCCGGCTCATGGAACATCGCCGCAGCCGTCGCATTGCCGCCGCCCGAGTGCCCATAGATCCCTGCCTTCTCCAGTTCAATCCATGGATATCGTTCCGCCAACTGCTTCATGCCGGTCACCTGGTCGGGAATCGTGTTATCCCCCATATTCCCGTAGTAAGCCTCATGAAAGGCCTTTGATCGCCACGGCGTGCCCATCCCGTCGATGCAAACGACGATAAACCCAAGCTCCGCCAGTGACTGCAGATCGCCATGCGCCGCCGCAAACCCGCGCGACCCGCAAGATCCTGTCTGCGGACCCGGATAGACGTGGTTGATGATCGGATAATGCCCGTCTGTGGTGAAGTTCGTCGGCCGGAACAGGAACCCGTACAGATCCGTCTGCCCGTCGCGCGCCTTCACCTCAAGCTGCACCGGCGGAATCCAGCCCATAGCCTTCAGCTTCGCAATATCCTCATGCGCAACCGCCATCACCACCTTGCCCGTCTGATCCCGCACCACCGTCTGCTGCGGCTCGATCGGCGTGGAAAACGCGTCCACAAAGTACCGGTTATCCGGAGAAGGGGTGATCGTGTGATCCGCTCGTTCCGGCGTCAGCAGCGCCAAGCCCGACCCATCGAAGTTCACCCGGTAGTACATCTGGTAGTACGGATCCTCGCCCAGCTCTTCGCCCACCGCCCGAAAGTAGATCACCCGCGCCTTCTCATCGACCACCAGCACCTGCGTCACGTTCCAAGCGCCATGCGTGATCTGGTTCTTCAGCTTGCCGGTCGTGGTGTCGTAGAGATAAAGATGTCCCCAGCCATCCTTCTCGGAAAACCAGATCAGCTCATGGGTCGCGGAAAGATAGTGCCAGTTCACCTTGCCGTTGCCGCTCTCGAAGAACTTTGCGACGGTCTCCCCCATAACCTCCTTCACGTTCCCGTTCTCCGGATCTGCCAGCCGCATCCACTCCTGCTTGTGGTCGCGTGAGGTGGACACAAACGCCAGCGTCTTCCCGTCTGCCGACCACTGCACATCGTCCCAGCCGCCGCCCTGCCCGCACTTCACGTCATCGCACAAGGTCGACCGATGCTGGTCCGGCGGCATCTTCAGCCGCACCACCTTAGGCCGGTCGATCTCCACCACCACCCGCTCGATCATCGTCACATCCTTGTCGCCCACCAGCGGATATTTCAGCGTGGTCAGCGTCGGATGCCCATGGGTCACGTTGGTCAGGTAGAGCTCGCCGGTCTTGCGCTGATCCTGCTGAAACGTCGCCACGCGCTTAGAGTCCGGCGACCAGACCACCACCGGATTATCCGAGTGCGTCCAGCCGGCGTTATCGGTGGCATAGCCAAAGTTCGGCACACCGTCTCTGGTCAGCGGCGTCTCCTTGTTGGTCGCCAGGTCGCGTACCCAAAGGTTCCAATCCCGGATAAAGACAGCCTTCTTGCCATCCGGCGAAACATCTATCCCCGCAGCACGGCGTCCACGCGCCGCCGGCGAAGCACCCGGCATCGCTGTACAAATGCCCGCGGCGGAAAGGTCGCAGCTCACGCTTCGCCCCGCAACCGTAGCAACGACTGTCTTGTCCCCATCCTTCAGCTCAAACCCGGTCACCGGCAAATGCGCCGCATCGACCGGCTTGCCGCTCGGGTTCAGGGCCGTAAGTCCCGCCGCCAGCTTCGCTTGATCGAAGGCCGGACCCTTTGTTCCTTTCGCCGGATCGACCAGCACGAACGTTACCCCGTTCGCGCCATTGTCCCGGTACCAAACGCGCCCATCGGCCAGCCACACCGGGTTCTCGACCGCATGCAGCACCAGCTGATTGACGTTGTACGGCATAAACTTCTCAGCCTGCGCGTAGTCCTTGTCGGTATACACCCGCTGCGCAAAACCCACGCCAGCCAACGATCCCATCAGCGCCACAACCGCACCCGTCTTCCAAGCAAACATTCCGTGAATCTCCAGTCGATTGCCGCTAGTGTACATTCCCATCATCCCTGCGAAGTCCATACAGCACCTGCCGGAGCATCCCCGTCCACACCGCCGTATCGTCCGCGCCGAGCCCCATCCTTCGCACCAGCCGACGCACCACCTCCGGCCGCACGTTCGCCGGATGCCGCCGTGCGTAGCCGGAATCCTCCAGCACCTCCTGCAACAAACCGGTCAACCGATCCAGATCTCCCGCCGTCGCACTGATCTCCTTCGCTATAGTCGAAGCGGCCGCACCCTCTTGCCCCAGCCGATACAAACACACCGCCACCGCCTGCCCCAGGTTCATCGACAGATGCTTGCCTTCCGGAACATGCATCGGAATCGTCATCAGCTCCTGGCAGAAGCTCAGCTCCTCATTGCTCAGCCCCGTCTTCTCAGACCCGAACAGCAGCGCCACCCGCGTCCGCTGGTTCGCGCCCAAGTGCTCAGCTACCCGCCCAGCCGTCTCCTCCAGCGCAAACAGCGGATGTTCGAGCACGCGCTCCCCCACCGCCGTCGTCCCAATTACAAGCGTGCAGTCCCCCACCGCCTCTGCAACCGTCAGAAACTCTTCTGCCGAAGCTAAAACGCTTGAAGCATCCACCGCGGACTTCGCCGCCTGAAACGGCACCGGAAACTCATTCACCACACGCAGCCGGTTATACCCAAAATCATGCATCGCCCGCGCCACCGCGCCGATGTTCTGCGGATTCCGCGCCCGCACCAGCACCACCACCAAACGATCCCGATCCATGCCTCAATACTACGAAAGACGATGTCCTGCCGGACGGGCCCGCTACGCGCGGGGCGGTCACTTCGTGACGTGCAACTGCTTCGCGTGGTCTTCCCGTTGGTCGGAGAAGAAGTTTGTGCCGAGCAACGCTCGGACCACGCAAAGCCCAATACATGTCAGGAAGTGACCGCTGCCCGCGCAGGACGCCCGTCCGGCAGGACAGGCGTCTGCGCATTGGCTTTACTTCCTCGGCTTATCCCGATTCTCCGTACGCTCCGCCTGCCGCTGCTCCCCGCCCGGGTTACGTCCCTGCCGAGCCGCAGCCGCCGCATCATTGTTCGCGTTATGCTTGTCCGCATTGATCGACTGGCTGACATTGTTCTGCCGCTGGTTGATCTGCTGACGCTCCTGCCCAGTAAGCCGTCCGCCGTTAGCCGCGCGATCCGCCTGTGCCTGCCGATTGATACTGGAGTCGCGGTTTTCGACGTTGCGCGTCTCACCCGGCGTCATCTGCCCGGAGTTCACGCCCTGGTTGATGCGCTGTTGCTGGTTGCCCTGCCGCGCATTCACCTCGTTGGCGTGACCGAAGCCGTCCCTCGCTCCGCCCCCCGGCGCACCGGCTGCACCCCTCGCCGGAACCGCCCCAGCCGTCGAACCTGGCCGCTGCAAAGCCGCCATCGCCGGATGTCCGCCGTTGGCCGAAGCAAAGTTCGCCCGGTTCTGCGCCGCCGCCTGGAAGTGGCTCTGCTGCAAGGCCGTCGGAGCGATGTGATTCTCATGCGAGAAGGCCTGTTCCTGCGCGGAAGGATGGACGCCGATGCCGCCCGGACCGCCGTTGAAGCTCACGTGGTTGTTGTTCACGATCGTGTTATTCACTACGACCGTCCGGTCCACATAGGTGTTGTGGATGCCGCCTCCAACGTTGAAGACAGCGGTGTTATACGCGAAGTGCCCACCATCCCAGCGTCCGCCGGCGAACCCGATTCCGCCATAACCAAACCCATAGTTCACGCCGCCATAGAAACCGACGTGCGGTCCCCAGTACCCTTCATGGAAGCCATAAACCCCGCCCGCAAATCCCCAATACGGCGGCGTCCAAAGCACACCCACACTCGGCGGCTGCACCCACACACCCGGAACCCAGTAATAGCCCCCCGGCCCATACGCCCAGTAGCCCGGATTCCAGAGATACCCATCTCCGGGGCAAACCGGCTGCGCATACACCGGCAGAGCCGGCGGCGCGATGCCGACCGAGATGAACACTCCGGCAAAGGAAGCTGCGGGAGCCGCGATCAACGCGGCAGCTACGACGAATCTACGAACCAGACCCAATGTAATCATAAGGAAACCCTTTCACGGCACTTTACCAAACGCGCCTGCCCCTTGATAGACCCGAGGGCGAAAAGGAAGTTCCTTCGAAAAAAGGTTAAAGATGAGTCCCGCCGGACGGGCCCGCTGCGCGCGGGACGGTCACTTCGTGACGCGTAACTGCTTCGCTTGGTCCTCCCGGTAGTCGGCACGGAATTCTGATTCCGGCCAACGGGAGGACTGCGTGAAGCCGAGAACAGCACGAAGTGCCGAAGTGACCGCTCCCCGCGTAAGGCCCCGTCCGGGAGAACATATCTTTATGGTTTCGGGGTGAAGTCCCTCAACTCCTCAACCGTCTTCGCATCCAGCTTCATCAGCATGGCGACAACAAGGTCGACCGTCTTATCGAAGTCCCCACGGTTCACAATCCCATTATGGGAATGCGTATACCGCACCGGAACCACCAGGTTGATCGTCGGTGTTCCGCCGTTGTTCATCTGCATCTCGGCGGAATCGTCTCCGTACCCCTGCACCAGATCCGCCTGCAGCGGAAGTCCTGCCGCCGCAGCCGTCGCGCGGGTAAACGCCACCATCTTCCGGCTCGGAATCGTGCTCGAGTCATAGAGGAACATCCCCGGTCCCGCGCCAAGCTTCACCTGCGACTCCTCCGGCCGCGCTCCTGCCGTATCGCCCGTAATCCCGCCCTCAATGGCAATCCCGATATCCGGTTTGACCGTCTGCGAGGCTGTCCGCCCCCCGCGCAGACCCACCTCCTCCTGCACGGTCGCGACGTAGAGCAGCGTATTCGGGTGCGGCATCGCCATCGTCCGCCGCATCGCTTCGATCAGCACCGCACAGCCGATCCGGTCGTCCCAGCCCTTGCCCAGGTAATTCTGGCTTCCGTTCATGACGGTAAACGGCGAGTCCGGAACCACCGGATCGCCCGGCGAGACCCCCATCGCCGCCGCCTCCGCGGCATTCTTCGCTCCGATATCGAGATAGAGCGAATCCCGCGAGAAGACTTTGGTCCGCTCCTCCGGGCTGACAATATGGATGTCGCGGATCCCGGTGACGGCATGCACCGGCCCCTTGCTCCCAATGATGATCCACCGCTGATCGACCAGCGCCTGGTCAAGCCAGCCGCCCAGCATCTGCATGGTCAGAAATCCATTCGGCGTCACCCGCCGCACCATCCCGCCAAGCTCATCCATATGGGCGTCGATCATGATGCGTGGCCCGGGCCCTTTTCCTGAACCGGGACCCTGCTGGGCAATGACAGACCCGATCCCGTCGTAGCGGAGCGCCTCGCTCGAGTACGGCTTCATCTCCGGAACCATGATCGCCCGCACCGGCTCCTCGGCTCCCGGGGGACCCGGCGCATCCGCAAGGCGCTGCAAAAGCGTCTGCGTCCGGTCCGAAGCGGTTTGAGCAAACGCGGATACGCCGGCGAGCAGCAGGAGGGGGAGTGCCAGGAGTCGGTTCATCCGCGAAGAATATCACCGAATGCGCCGGCATCTCATGGTGAGAATAAGTGCAATGGAATGAAGACTTTGGCGGTGGTGGGTATTGAAAATAGAGACTTTGCTCACGAAGTCCGAGGCTAAGTGCAATGGTTTGAAGACTTTGCATAGTTTTGGCGGGGAGTGGGGGCACCCCGCATGCATCCTCTAAACTGGAAAAGCGCCGTGGCCGACAACTTCTCCCAACTCGTAAAGGATCAAGCGGACATCGTCAAGATCATCGGCGACTATGTGAAGCTGCGCAAAACGGGAGCCCAGAACTACTCAGGCTTGTGTCCGTTCCACAAAGAGAAGACCGGCTCCTTCTCGGTCAACGCCGTCAACCGCTACTTCTACTGCTTCGGCTGCCATGAGAAAGGCGACGTCTTCACCTTCGTCATGAAGATGGACTCCATCTCCTTCCCGGAGGCCGTCCGCGCCGTCGCGCAGAAGGCCGGAATCCCGCTCCCCAAACGCGAGTACAGCCCGCAGGAAGCAGCTGAAGCCGGAATCCGTCGCCAACTGATGGACCTCCATGAGGCCGCAACCCAGTACTTCGAGGCCGCTCTCAAGGCTCCGGCCGCGGCCGGAGCCCGCGAGTACCTGACCTCTCGCGGCGTCACCCCCGCCACCCTCCAGACCTTCCGCATTGGCTTCGCCCCGGACGATTACAACGACATGCGGGACCGCCTCAAGCCCCACTTCCCGGAGGAGGTCTTGCGCGCCAGCGGCCTCTTCACCTCCACCGAGAAGACCGACGAAGGCGCCCCGGTAGGCCCCCTCTACGCCCGCTTCCGCAAACGCATCGCCTTTCCCATTGCAAATGAGCAGGGAAAAGTCATCGCCTTCACAGCACGCGCCTTAACGGATGTCGATGACAAAGGCCGTGCCCTGGCCAAGTACATGAACTCGCCCGAGACCTTGCTGTACACCAAGGGAAACATCCTCTTCAACCTGGACAAGGCAAAGACGGACATGCGAGCCCATGACTTCGCCCTCTTGGTCGAGGGGCAAATGGATTGCATCTCGGTCTACATGGCTGGCATTAAAAACGTTATCGCCACCTCTGGAACAGCTTTCACCGAGCCGCAGGTCCGCCTGCTGAGCCGCTTCACCAAGCGCGTAGTAGTGAACTTTGACCCCGACCAGGCCGGAGCCGCCGCAGCCGAGCGTAGCATCTCTCTGCTGACCGAGGAGGGTTTTGAGGTAAAGGTCATCTCGCTTGAAGGAGGCCTGGACCCGGACCGTTTCGTCCGAGAACAAGGGATCCAGGCGTATATGGCAGCGCTGCGCACCGCCAAGCGCCACTCCGAGTACCTCATCGATCGTGCCCGCGTCCTCTTCCCCGGCCGAAGTGCCGACGCCAAGGACAAGGCGATGAACTTTCTGCTGCCCCACATCCGTAGAATGCCTTCAAATATCGGCCGCGCGGAGTTTGCTGAGGATGCCGCGCAGAAGCTGGGCATCGACTCTGCCCTGGTCCGGCAGGAGCTGAAGCAGGCCGCTGCGCAGAAGCTCCAGAGCGTCCGCTCGCATCGCACCGAGCCAGCGACCGAAATTGAACGCATTCTGCTTCGGGCGCTGGTGCTCCCGGAGTGGAACCTGGTGCGTCAGCGGGCAGCAAACGGCTTGCTGGAACATCCTGAATGGTATCAGGGGTTGGCCACGGCCGCCGTGTTGGAGGTGTTGGCTCACACACCCGCGCCGGATAACCCGCTGGATGCTGCTCCGGACGACCGGACACGGGCGTTGCTTGCAGAGGCTTTGAGTTCAGGCGACGAATCCGGTCCTTCCGGCGAGGCAGAGCACCCCAGTCCGCTGAGCGCGGAGGAGGCGGTGGAAGATAGCTTCCGGAGGTTGAATCGCGACGCGCTGAATCGGAGATTGCGTGAGCTCGTCGCTGCCCTGGCGGAAGCGGAACGACGAGGGGACCAGATAACTTTGAGAACACTCCAGGAGGAGAAGATACGAATCGTACGCCGCCTGCGGGAGAGCGCTGCGGATTGAGCGGCGAGAGGACGGCGGCCCGATACGGTCTCGGCTGCATCTTCAGACGACCTGACCGCGTCTATAAAACAGTTACCTGACTCGACACACATTAACCCGTAATCCGCTGGATGCGGGTTTCTACTCGGAGCTGTCGATTACCTGCCGGGGAGGAAGTCTTCTCACTTCTTCCGGAATCTTCAAAGAAGAAATAAGGACCTCTCCCACTATGCCGTCCATGCGCCTCTCCGTCGCTATCGCAGCCTGCCAAGACCCGACAGGGCTGGTGCGAGCCGTAGAAAGCGTTCTTGCGCAGGACCGCCCCGTGGATCAAGTGATTGTGGCCGATGACAAGAATGCCTCGGCGCTGGCCGATCGTTTCGGAGGGCGAATCGAGACGGTATGCATCGATGCGGGGCTTACTCTTGCCCAGCAGTGGAATCAAATGGCGTCTGCGTTGGATGGAGATTGGGTCAGCTTCCTGGGTTCCGGCGACTGCGCCCGGCCAAACTTCACCACAGAGATTGAGCGAACGATTGCTTTGTCTGCAAACGCTGCGATCGTGCGGGCAGGCTGGGTCAAGCTTCGAGAGAATACGCGCCTTAACGAACGGTTTACCCTGAACAGTGTGCGTTCGGTTGTCGGTTCCGCAGATGCGCTCTACGAGCAGCGATTTGGCCCCAAAGGATCGTTTTCTGCTGCTGCAATTCGCCGTGAGGTTTGGGAACAAGCAGGCCGTTTTCCAGAGGAGACACCTCATCTTGGCGATTGGGCGATGTGGCTGCTCGCAGCTTCTCTCGGAGAGACCGTGCGCTCCCGCGAGATCATCGCCGAGCACACGGTTAGGGCGTCAGAGTCCACCACGGAAGCGCGGCGCACGGTAGCGGAGATTCAGGAGACCTTTCGAATCTATGAAGTCATTTTCCCGCGTGCGACCTTGCAGGCTGGGCTTGGCTCACCATCTTGGATCGGTGCAGCGAGCCGGAAGCGATTCCGTGATATTGCCCTATCAGCCGCGAATGACCTGCCGCCTGCGCAGCGTGGCGCGGTGATCAACGCGCTACGCCCATGGGCTGAAACCGTCGATCAACGGCCTTTGCTGCAGCGGTTGGAGCAGGGGGAGCGAGTGCGCGACTACAACTTGGCACGGCGACTGAAACCAGCCTTCAACCGCGTCATGTCTGCTGTTCGCTAGTTCTTCCCGCCTTCAGGTTTTCCTCAAGGCGGCCGACTCGAAGCTCCAGGTCGGCAATGCGACCAAGAAGCTGCGTAGATAGGTCAGGTAAAGGGATGAGTGTCACAGAGTTGTCGTCCTCAGTTGATATCCCAGGGTGACCACCCAGCAGATGGATCGTGCGTCCCTCGCGGGAGCCGGGAGCCTTCGGCAGAGGCCGCACCAAGGGCGTTTCACGCTGAGCAAGCCGGTCCAGGGCTGCTTGCACACTGCTCAAGTCTTCAAAAACATACATCCGTTCAGCTCGTCCACGTAACTCGCCCGGGGTCTGGGATCCGCGGAGAAGCAGCAGGCAGATCAGTGCAGTCTCGTCCCGCCTCAGACCAAGCGTCGTGCGAATCCGGTGCTCATACTTGGGAACTCTGGAGTCGCGGGATACGGAGATAAGTTCATGAGCATCTAGAACATCGAGAGCACCGCGTACCTGATCCTCGGTGAGTTCCATGACGGGTTCGCGGCTGCTCTTCTGGTTCGCAGCCGCGATCAAGCTGTTGACTGAAAGCGAGTAGAGTTCAGGAGTGGTCATCTCCTTCTCCATGAGGGAGCCAAGCACTCGCAGGGCGGCAGGATCAAGATTCATTGCCTTCATTGTGACTCAAGTGGGATTGAGTTGCCTGTGACGAAGAGACTACAAAAAAAATCATGTTATTTGGGATAGAATCGTCCTACGAAATGCCGATAAGAAATAGCGATTGCCATCTTCAATACGGCTGAGTCGATACCAAACCCGGGGAAATGGATGCACACTGGAAACTGGAAGCGAGCAGCAGGCCTCGTAACAAGCGCAGCGATGTTAGTCGTTCTTGCCGCAGTACCTGCCGCTAAGGCAGAGCCAGAGGTAGGAACAGGAACCGGCTTCCATTCCGCGGGACTGGTTCAGCGGTATTCGCTCCATTTGCATCATCTACATACCGGAGAAGATCTTGAGGTCGTGTACCGCATTGGAGACACATACCTACCCGGAGCCATTGAGAAGCTGAACTATTTTCTGCGGGATCATCGTACGAACGATGTGAGCAGCTATGACCCGAAGGAGTTCGACGTCCTTCACGAGGTTATGATGAAACTTGGCCGGCCAAACGCGACGATCGACATCGTCTGCGGGTACCGGACGCCTTGGAGCAACAACTTTCTGCGCACGCGATCCGTTATGACCGGCGTCGCACAACATAGCCAGCACATGCTGGCAAAAGCGATTGACATACGCGTCCCAGGAGTGCGGACCAAGACCCTCAGGGATGTGGCGCTATCGCTGCACGCTGGAGGAGTTGGATACTATCCCGTATCCCAGTTCGTTCACGTTGATGTCGGTCCCGTACGGCAATGGTCATTTTCAGGTTTGGGCGATTGATCGCCAAGATCTAAGCGAAGAGGCTACCTAGACGGTAGCCTCCTTGCTTGGTCCGCTGATCTCAGGAATAGGTCGAGGCTGCATTCATCTTGAGGGAAGCACGACGCATGATCTCTATCTCAGCTGGAGCGAAGATCTCCGGATGGATGCCGCCAACTGCGACAAATCCCGGCTCATCGCCGAGCGCGAGCGAAATCTGGTTCCATCGAAGGAACGGCGATGTGGTCGGAAGTACAATCATGCGTCGTTTCGGCTCAGGCACCAGGAAGTACACAATCCAGGTGATCACGGTGCAGCAGAATAGAACGGTGTTCAGGGTATTGAATGTCGATGCAATTTGGGGTGCGTGGGCTAACCAGGCTGACCCGACGAGCTCCCAGGTGGCGAGCACACCTAGACCAAGACTCACGCCAAAGATTCTGCTGCGGTAAGACAGCCCCATGGGGCGGATTGCGAAGCAGACAAAAAGCAACATGCAGAGCGTGAGAATGCTTTGCGTCTGTTGAAGTTGCTGGATGGCGCGGATGATAAAGCTGCGGCTGGACACGTGCGGTCCAAACGCCATACCGATCGCAACCGCTATGGCAATTCCCGCGGCCCAACGAAACATGAGCATCCCGAGGGCTTGAAGGCCTCTTAGCGGGGCCATGGCAAGTTGGTAGATCTCATAGATGACAAAGAGGCCCAGTACAGCCTCGATTGCGTAGCTTGTCCAGTAAACGGGGAAGTAGAAGGTGTAAAAAGTCTGAGCGGAGATTAGTTTGTTCGCTAACTCAAGAAGTGGCAGACAGATCGCCAAAGTAAGAAGGCGTACAGCCAGCAAAAGAGCCAGGAACCGAAACTTTCTGAGTTGACGCCGATAGTGGAGCACCACAAGCGCCAACAAGCATAAGAGAGGCTCCATCGAAACTATGATGGTGTTCAGTACTGCGGAATTATGCACGTCCGAGCCCCCCTTTGGCGATAAGGGTATCGCACTCCGGAGGGCTCGGCAACAGTGATATGAAACTTAAGTAATGCTAGCAGGAACCGTTCCAGTGACAAACGCCACAGCCAGTGGGATCACCCGGGGGACACGCGGGTACTGGAAGAGCACTGCTACGAGGCGAGATGGTGGTCGTTGCGTGGGCGGCGTGCAGGTTGCTGGATGCAGCTGCTCCGGTGGCAATGAGGGCAAGGGCAAAGGCGCGGACGAGGTTCTTCATAGATTCGGTTCTCCCATGTACAACTAAAGTGTGATCCTGTGCAACGATCGTGGTATTGCGTCTGTGATGAGGTAACCATAGGGTGTAACTATGGGCACGTCCACTCAATTCTTTGATATACCTTTCTAGTAAACAATGGGTTACTTTTGTGGGATAATATATCCTAATGAGTCAAGTCTTAGCCTCTGCCAAGGAAAAGCTGGACGATCAACATGGCGTTGAGGCTTACGATCACCGCCACGGTCAGCCATCCGGACAACCACACGTGCCGGGTGTTCGTAAATTCGCGCATGATTGAGGCGCGTCCCGTCAGGAGCAGAAGCGGGATGAGTGCGAATGGAAGTGCAAAGCTGAGGACAACCTGCGACAGGACCAGAATCTTTAGCGGGTTGAGACCGATTGCAATGACCAGAATGGCTGGCACGATCGTGATGAGCCTGCGCAGCAGGATGGGGAAGCGAATGTCCAGGAACCCTTCGATGATGACCTGCCCGGCCATGACCCCGACAGTGGAGCTGGAAAGGCCGGAACAAAGCAGGGCTATGGCAAACACGACCGCGGCTGCGCGGCCGAAGAGCGGCCCCAGAGTACGATAGGCATCCTGGATCGATGGCTGCAGATTGCTGGAGTGGATGAAGGCGGCTGCGGCCATCAGGATCATGGCAGAGTTGATCAGCCAGGCGCCGTTCATGGCGGCGATGACGTCTACGAGCTCATACTTGAGGAAGCGCCGGATAACGGAACTCTTGAGCATTGCGGGTGGAAGTTCGCCGGCAGTGTCTTTCACATCGACTAGGGTCGTGCGGCGAGGCTGCACCAGTGCGGAGTGCAGGTAGATCACGTGGGGCATCACGGTTGCGCCCAGCATGCCGACCGCGGCATAGATGCTTGCTTGAAGACTTTGCGGGGAGGAACGGTCGAGCGTGGGGAGAATGGTGGCAAAGAACGCTTGATGCCAGTCCGGGTGGACGAGCAGGACTTCAAAGCCGTAGCAAAGGCCTATGACGGCGACGAGCGCTATGATGCTTCGCTCAAGCCAGAGATGGCCTCGGAGCTCAACTGCGAGCAGGGCGAAGACGGCGAGGGTGGAGATGAGGGCGGCTGTAAGCAAGGTTTGCTGATGGCTGAGGCCATGGCGGTAGAGCAGGGGGCCGAACAGCAGGTCGAGGCCGATGGCCGCGCCCAGGAACTCGGCGAGGTCGGTGGCGATGGCGGCGACCTCGGCTGCGAGCCAGAGGGAGATTGTGGTGGTGCGAGTGAAGTGACGGCGGCAGTTCTGGGGGAGGCTGAGGCCGCTGACGATGCCCAGTTTGGCGGACAAGTACTGGATGAGAATTGCCATCACGTTGGACCAGAGCAGGACCCAGAGGAGGCGGTAGCCGAACTGGGTACCGGCGAGGATGTTGGTCGCGAAATTTCCTGGATCGATGTAGGCGACAGAGGCGACGAAGGCAGGGCCGAAGAAGCCGAAGATCTCCCGGGCACGGCGAACTCGCGGCCAGGGCGAGAGCATTGTATTTACGGGGGTAGACGGAGGAGACTCCACTTTCTGACGGTAGCATGCAGAGGCCGCCAGTTCGGACAGTGCTAGGTTGGGAGATATGAAGATTCTGGTGTTGGGCGGGGGTGGACGGGAGCATGCGCTGGTCTGGGCTCTCTCCCGGAGCGCGGAGGCAGGAAAGCTGGTTTGCGCTCCGGGGAATGCGGGCATCGCTGCGCTTGCCCGGTGCATTCCGCTGGACCTGGATTCGGTTGAGAGCATGATGGAGCTGGTCCGGGAGGAGGCTCCGGGTTTGGTTGTGGTCGGGCCGGAGTTGCCTTTGGCTGTGGGGATTGTGGATGCTCTCGGGGTGGCGGGTGTGAAGGTTTTTGGGCCTACCCGTGCGGCGGCTCGTCTGGAGACCAGCAAGGGGTTCGCGAAGCACTTTATGGGGCGCTGGGGAATTCCGACGGCGGCGTACGCGGTTTGTGAATCGATCGCCGCGGTTCGGGAAGCGCTTTCAGGGTTTGGGGAGCAGATGGTGGTCAAAGCGGATGGGCTGGCAGCGGGGAAGGGTGTGGTGCTGTGCGCGTCGCAGACGGAGGTGCTTTCGACTGCGGAAGAGATGTTTTCCGGACGGCTTGGGTTTGCAGCGGAAAGCCTGGTGCTGGAGGAGACGCTTTTGGGGCCGGAGATCTCGTTTTTTGCAATTTGCGATGGGGTTCATGCGGCTCGCCTTGGGCTGGCGCAGGATCATAAGCGCATCGGGGAGGGTGACACGGGGCCGAATACGGGGGGCATGGGGGCTTATTCGACCGACGACCTGCTTCCGGCGGCGGTAAGCGACTGGGTCCTGGAGCATGTGGCGCAGCGGGTGGTGGACGGTATGCGGGCGGAAGGAATGCCCTTTGTGGGGGTGCTGTTTATCGGGCTGATGATGACGGAATCCGGCCCGAAAGTGCTTGAATTCAATACGCGGTTCGGCGATCCGGAGACCGAGGCTCTGATGCTGCGGCTGGAGAATGATTTTGTGGAGGTGTTGATGGCCGCAGTGGACGGGCGAGTTGCGGACCTGGCGATCCGGCTGCGGCCGGGGGCGAGTGCTTGTGTGGTGGCTGCCAGCGCGGGGTACCCGGGGGCGTATGCGATCGGGAAGACTATCTCCGGGCTGGGTGGAGGCAACGGGGATGCGGTGGTGTTTCATGCAGGGACACGAGCCGAGGCGGGGGAGGTAGTTACGAGTGGCGGGCGGGTGCTCGTGGTGGCTGCGGAAGGTAAGACTCTGCCAGCGGCGCTAGCGAAGGCTTACCGCAGACTGGAGGGTATTTCATTTGATGGGATGTATTTTCGGCGGGATATTGGGTGGCAGGCTTTGGACTGTCAGACAGCGGCTAGAGCAGACGCAAGTCCTGCGCTCCGCTCAGAGTGACAAACAAAGGGAACAGGCAAAGGCAACGGCCAATCCAAGTGTCCTTCGCTCCGCTCAAATTGATGTCATCATGTGGCGCCCCTCATCGCAGCGAACACAGTTTCTGGAGGCTTTATGGGACGTGGTGGAGGGGGTTGAGCTCTGGCTTGGGGGTGGGATTTTGGGGGGCTGAGCCGGGAAGCAGGCCGGCAGGCGGGGATTGGCCGGTGTGGATCCATTGGCGTAGCTCGTCGAAGGTGCGGCCTACCTCTTCGGAAGTGAAGGTGCAGTGGCCGTCGCGGTGGACGTACTGCTGGACTAAATTGCCGGCGAATCCTGCGATGGCGACCTGCTCGGCGTAGACGGTGAGTGTATTTCCGGGGATCCGGGGGTCGTAGGTGGTGTGGAGGGCGAGGGTGGGGCGAGTCAGGCGGCCAGTGGGGGTGTAATGGTGGAGGAGGTAGTCGCGGGCGCGGGGGTCTGCGACGTAGCGGCGGACTCCGTCGTTGAGGAGGTTGTCAAAGGCGGCGGTGTTGGGGTTGGTGCCGGTGTAAAGGAAGTTGCGGTTATCAAAGGGATTACCGTGGGCGCGGCGCTGCATATCGCCGATGACGTAGGTGAAGTAGACCATGGCGGACGCGACCTCGCGGTCTGTGTGGAGGCCCATGAGGTTGCGCAGGGCGGTGGCATAGGCGGGATTGGCGGTCATCGCAAACTCTGCTCGCTGGCGCAGGGCTACTGTCTCTCTGAAGTCAGGAGGAACGGGGTTCAGCGGGGGCATGAGGTTGGGGAAGTAGAAATCGAAGGCGGCACGCCAGGCGAAACGGCGCTGGAAGGCGAGGTCGGTGGGTCCTACGGAGCCGCAGAGGTCCAGGCCACCGGCGTAGGGTTTTGGGTTGAGTTCGAGGGTGGCGACGACGAGGACTCCGCCCATGGAGCCGCCGGCGACGATTGTTTCCATAGACTTGGCGTTCTTGCCGGTGGCGGGTTGGCCGTAGTGTTTGAGGAAGTAGAGACGGAGCTGTTCGGTCTCGGGGTAGGCCTCGGCGAGGGCCCAGCCGGCGGTTGAATAGGCGGACTGGACGACGGCGAAGCCGCGGTCGAAGATGGGCTGGGTTTGCTCATTGAGGGGGGCGGTGGCGCGGTAGGAGAAGGTGCCTTCGGAGTAGCCGTGGTAGTAGACGACGAGGGCGTGGTTCCAGTTATTGGGAATATCGATGCGGTAGGGCACGCCGGCGAGGGTTCCGGTCTCGACGGTTCCGGCGGAGGAGTGGACGACGTCGGGTTCGGCGTCTGGGCGGGGGGCTTTTTGGGCCATTGCGGGGGAACACAGAAGGGTTACAGCCAGAAAAAGTGCTGTGAGGTGACCGGAGATTGGCAGGTGGAGTCGTTGGTTAGGGGGTTGCAATCTGTCTCTCGCGTTCCGGCGTTGGGATGCTGTTTGGCTGTGAGAGTCATTCTAACCTTGGGGCGTTGGGGGCTGTTTTGGGGTAAATCCTTTGTGGATTTTTGCGTGGGTCATAAGAGTGTGGATGGAGGGGGATTGTTCCACGTGGAACAATTTTTTCTTTATTGTTTTGTTGGAGATACGTGATCTGAACTACCTGCAGCCATCCACGTGGTTGCAAATTTGTCCACGTTTTGGCTCTTTGCGCGTGGATTTTGGGTGGGTTTTAAGCGTTTGCGTGAGGCTTTTGGCAGCTTGCGTGTGGTAACGGTGGCGGAGTTTTGGCCGAAAGTGTGAGAGATGGGACTCGCACGGGGGATGAAATGCCGCCGGTCTGCGTGGGACGATTTGGATTGGCGAGCGAGCGCCTGAGGAGGGTTGCGATTCGAGTTCCGATGCGGTTGGGGGACCTGCTGGTGCGAGCGAAGCTGGTGACGACCGGCCAGGTGGAGGCGGCGCTGGCGCTGCAGGCCGAGGAAGGCGGGCGGCTGGGCGATCACCTGGTGGCGAGCGGGGCGATCACGCAAAAGGCGATCGACCAGTTTCTGCGGCGGACGCCGGCGGAGCCGGAGACGCTGCAGGCGACGGGGGTGGATGAGAACGAGCTGATGGGGCTGCTGATGAAGTTGATCTATGCGCGGCGGCTGGAATCCGGGCGGCAGTTCGCGGATGCGATCAAGCTGCCGTTCCACCTGACGCAAGAGCTGGTGCGGATGGGGATCGAACGGAAGCTGCTGTACACGCGGGGGCGGGGAGAGAATGCGGCGGACCTGAACTATGGGTTTACCGAGGCGGGCGAGCGGTATGCGGCGGATGCGCTTTTGCGGTCCAAATACACCGGTCCGGCGCCGGTCAGTCTGGCGGATTTCACCGATCAGGTGCATGTGCAGAAGATTACGAATGAGGTGATCTCCTATGCGCAGGTGAAGGAGCATATGAGCCATCTCGAGATGGATGAGCGATATATTGAGCAATGCGGACCGGCGCTGAATTCAGGGCGGGCGATGCTGCTGTATGGGCCTCCGGGAAACGGGAAGACAACGTTTGCGTTAAGGCTGGCGAAGGTGTTCAGCGACATGATCTACATGCCGCATGCGATCACGGTCGAAGGGCAGATTATCCGGGTGTACGACCCGAGCCTGCATCTGCCGGTGGAGACGCAGCCGGCGAAGGCGTCAGACGATGCGTTTGCGGGGTTCGGGCCGAAGGAGAGTTACGACGAGCGCTGGGTTCCGTGCAGGCGGCCGTTTGTGGTGGCGGGCGGTGAGCTGACGCTGGAGATGCTGGACCTGCGGTATGACGCGAGCTCGAACTTTTACGAGGCTCCGCTGCACATGAAGGCGCTGGGCGGATGTTTTGTGATCGATGACTTTGGGCGGCAGATGATCAGCCCGACGGTGCTGCTGAACCGGTGGATTGTGCCGCTCGAAAGCAAGATCGACTACCTGAAGATGCACACGGGCAAGAGCTTCAGTGTGCCGTTTGAGGTACTGGTGATGTTTTCGACCAACCTGGAGCCGGAAGACCTGATGGATCCGGCGTTTTTGCGGCGGCTGCCTTACAAGATCGAGATTGGGAAGCCGGCGGTGGCGGTTTATAAGAGGATCTTCACCGGAACCTGCGCAAAGTATGGGCTGACGATGGGCGACGAGGTCTTCGACTGGATCGTGCGGAAGATCCAGGGGGAAAAGGGGATGGATCTGGCGGCGTATCAGCCGGGATTCATCCTGGACCAGGTGATTGCGAGCTGCAAGTTCATGGGGCGGGGGCCGTCGCTGGATCTGCGATTTATCGAGCTGGCGATCGATAATCTGCGGGTGAAGCCGGCCGATAGCAAGTGATGGCTCGTCCTGCCGGACGGGCCCACTGCGCGTGGGGCGGTCACTTCGTGACTTGTAACTGCTTCGCGTGGGCCTTCCGTTGGTCGGCTTGAGCGTCTGGGGCAAACTGCGCACCAGCCTTCGCTCAGGATGACGAAGTTGGGTGGAGGTGAAGAGATGGTTTCCCTGCAGCTTAGGTGACGCTGGCGAGGCGGCGCTGAGTGGCGGTTCGGAGGGCGGCGTAGACGCGGGTTAGGTGGAAGAGGGGGATGGCTGCTGCGAAGAGGGTGAGGGCTGCGGCCAGGGCTAGAGAGGTTTGTTCGGTGAGGGGAAGGGTGGCGGTGCGGGGGAGCGTGAGGGAGGTTACGGCGAGGGCTAGGAGGGATAAGGCGGCGAGGCGGATGAGGTAAACGGGGGTTGGGCGGTGATGGTGGGCGAAGAAACGGGTGTTGAGGCGGATGAGGTAGAGGACCTGGGCTAGCTCGGCGCAGAACCATGCGGTGAGGAGGCCTGGGAGGGCGAAGCGGGGGATGACGAACGTCCAGGCGGCTACGAGGGCGAGGTCGGTGAGGAAGAGGAAGCGGGCCAGCTCACGGTGGGTGTTGGTGCTGAATTGGAATTGGAACTTGTGCTCCTTGGCGGACATGACGATGGAGATGGCGGCGGAGAGGAGGTAGATGTTGAGGAGGAAGAGCTGGGGCTTGCGGAGCCAGAGGGTGAGGAGCAGCGGGCAGAGGAAGAGGGTGGCGATGTTGGCGATGGGGATAAGGGCGAAGATGAGGCGCTCGGAGTAGTCGTAGAGGCGGGCGAGGCGGGGCCACGCGCCGAGGGCGTAGAGGGTGGTGACCTCCGGGCCGATGGCCTGGGTGAAGGCGTTCATGACGTTGCGGGTCATGGAGAAGATGGTGCGGGTGATGGAGAAGATGGTCACGGCTAAGGGGCCGGCGGAGCGTTGCAGGAGCAGGACGGGCGCCTGGTAGACGAGGAAGTTCGAGCTGAAGATGAGGGCGAAGGCGCCGGAGGGTTTGAGGATGTCGGGGACGATGGTGCGGTCCCAGAGAGTCAGGGTGGGGAAGATCTGCGGGGCTTGGAGGCGGAGGTGGAGGAGGGTTCCGGCGGTGCAGAGGGCGAGGGCGGCGAGTTGGGCCAGGGCTACGGCTAAGAAGCTGCGGTGGAGGAGCAGGACGGGGATGGTGGCGAGGATTTGCAGGAGGGAACGGGCGTTTGCCCAGTATTGGCCGATGTGGGCCTGGCCGATGACCATAAATTGGCCGGTGAAGAAGCCGAAGGGGATGGAGATGAGGACCTGGAGGGCGAGGGTCAGGAGGGTGGTGCGGATGATTCGTCCCGGGGCGGTCATGTGGAGCCATTGTTCTGCGGGGAGAGTGAGGATCAGGGTGGCTAGGGCGGCGGCGGCGGTGACGACTCCCAGGAGCAGGCGGAGGGCGGTGGATTGGTGGAGGTGGAAGTTTTGGAGGTCGCCGCGGTGGTAACGGAGGGTGAGGTCCTGGTTGACGAAGGTCTGGATGCCGAAGTCGAGGGTTCCGAGATAGGAGACGGAGGCGGAGAGGGTGAGCCATTGGCCGAAGCCGGCGAGGCCCCAGGTGTGCAGGAAGAGCGGGGTAAGAGCGACCTGCTGGAGGACGTTGACGAGGTGCGAGGAGGTGCCGGCGAGAAGGTTCTTGGCGATGCCGCGGAGGCCGCTGGAGGGGCGCGGACGGTGCGCTCGACCGGGAGGCTCTTTTCGACCAAGGAACTCTGGGGGTCGGGTGGGGGGCATTGTGGGGTTAGGCTAGCAGTGTTTGGGGATTGGGCTGGGGTAAATTGAGGGTTGTGCGCTGGTTGCGACCGGGACGCGGGTGCAGCGTCCAATGTCGATGGGAGGCGATTGGATGGAGATTGTTCCGGGAGCGGGTGAACCACAGCATGATGCGGGGGAAGAGAATAAGCTGATCCGGCGCATGCAGATGATGATGAATATGGTGATGCAGGTGATTGCGCAGGATGGTTCGCTGACGGTGGAGGAGGCGTCGCAGATGATTGCGGACTCGAAGAAGGCGGCGCTGGCGATGTTTCCCGATAAGGAACTGGCGTATGAAATTATCTGGAAGCCGCGGTTTCAGCGGCTGATGCGGGAACGATTTCGGATCAATTAAAGGCTTGAGGGTCCTGCCGGACGGGCGCCCTGCGCGGGCGGCGGTCACTTCGTGACTTGGATTGGGTTTCGCTTTGTCCTCCCGTTGGGCGGGATCGAAAACTGTGCCGACCAACGGGAGGGCTGCGCGAAGCCGAGAACGGCACGAAGTGCTTCGAGCGTTGCTCGACGCAGGCTATATCGCGATGAGGCCGGTGTAGATGGCGGCCAGTGAGGCTGAGCCTACGATGATCCAGAGGAGGATGCCTTGCAGGAAGGGCTTGAGGCCAACCTGCTGGAGAGTTTGTTTGGAGAGGCTGGTGCCGATGAGGAAGAGGGTGGCGGTGAGACCGGAGCGGCCGAGCTTGTTCATGTCGGCGTAGTTGGCTGCGTAGCGGGGAAGGTAGGTGCTGAGGATGGAGGCGCCGAGGAACATGAAGATGAACCAGGGGATCTTGACCTTGGCGGCCTTGCCGGTGTGGCCCTGGGCGCGGGCGATGCGGCCCATCCAGAATGCGGTGAGGAGCGAGACGGGAACGATCCAGAGGGCGCGGGCGAGCTTTACGGTGGTACCGATGGAGAGGGCCTGGGCGCCGTAACGGGCGGTAGCTCCGACGACGGAGCTGGTGTCATGGATGGCGAGGGCGGCCCAGAGGCCGAACTGGTTTTGGCTGAGGTGGAGCGAGAGGCCGATGAGAGGGAATAGGATGAGGGCGATGGAGTTGAGCAGGAAGACGGTGCCCATGGAGACGGAGATCTCTTCCTCGTTGGCTTCGAGGATGGGCGCGACGGCGGCGATGGCGGAGCCTCCGCAGATGGCGGTGCCGAGGGTGATGAGGTAGGAGGATTTGCCGCCGATTTTGAGGACGCGGCCGAGGAGCAGGCCGAGGGTGACGGCGAGGACGATGCTGATGGCGGTGTAGAGGAAGCCGGAGCGGCCGGCGTGGATGACCTGGGTGAGGTTCATGCCGAAGCCGAGCATGACGACGGAGACCTGGAGGAGAAGCTTGGCGAGGGAGCTGGACTCGCGGCGGTAAGGGTGTTCGGCGAGGAAGCCGAAGGCGACGCCGCCGAGGAGGGCCACGGGCGGGGTGATGAGGCCGCTGGCGGCGAGCAGAAGGCCGAGGAAGAAGACGGTTTTCTGGTCGAGGGTTCGGGTTGAGCCGCGGCCGGTCTGGCCGAGGTCTTCGGCGTCGAGGGGTTGTGCTTGGGTTGGGGAGGGTTTTTGCTCGTCTTGCATGGTGCGATTGTAAGGCTAGAGCGCTTTATGCCCGGAAGGGATAGCTGGAGGCTGCGAGTTCGGGTTCAGGTTCGGGTGTTGGCTGGGTGCGGCGGGTAGCGAAGAAGTGCTCGACGGCGGTGAGGACGGTGTCGCCGTTTTTGGACTCGAAGATCTGCTTGCGGAGGGTGGCTCCTCCGGGGATGCCGTGGGTGAACCAGCTGGCGAACTGCTTCATCTTGCCGATGGTTTCGCGGAGGGCGGACTCGCGGGTGCGGCGGGCGCGGATTTGCTCGTCGGTCAGTTCGACTCGTCCATCTGGGTTGGGAATGCCGATGATGGGGGGGTGCTCTTCGAGCTCGTGGAGGAGCATGTTGAAGTAGGCGCGGATCATGCGGTAGCGGTCTTCGTCGGTGGGCTTGTCGTAGGCTCCGGTGGCGGTGTACTGGGCGATCTGGCGGAAGATCCAGGGATTGGCGGGGGCGGCGCGGCCGATCATTACGGCGTCGCAACCGGTAGCGTGGGTCCATGGCTACGGCGTCTTCCGGGGTGAGGATGTCGCCGTTGCCGATGACGGGGATTTTGACTGAAGTTTTGACGGCGGCGATGTACTCCCAGCGTGCCTGGCCGGAGTAGCCGTCTTCGCGAGTGCGGGCGTGGAGGGCTACGGCGTTGAGGCCGCAGTCTTCAGCGAGGCGTGCGAGTTCGACGCAGACGATGTTTTTGTCGTTCCAGCCGAGGCGGAACTTGACGGTGAAGGGGATCTGGATGGCGGCTCGGACGGCCTTGAAGATCTGCTCGATGCGGGGGAGATCGCGCAGGAGGCCGGAGCCTCCGTTGCAGGCGACGACTCGCTTGGCGGGGCAGCCGAGGTTGAGGTCGACGAGGTCGAAGCCGGCGTCGGCGCAGATTTGGGCGGATTCGGCGAGGGTTTGGGGGTTGGAGCCGAAGAGCTGGGCGGAGATGGGGTGCTCGTCGTCGTAGTAGGTGAGGTAGCGCTTGCGTTTGGACTCGCGCATACGGGAGAGGCCGTCGGCGGAGGTGAACTCGGTCATGATGAGGCCGCAGCCGGATTGGGCGTTGGAGGTTTCGGCTTCTACGTCCGGTTCGCCGTGTTGAATGGAGGCTTCCGGGGTGAATTTGCTGGCGTTTTTGATGAAGCGGCGGAAGACGGTGTCGGTAACGCCGGCCATGGGGGCGAGGACGGTGGCGGGAGCGATGAGGACGTTGCCGATGGTGAGGGTTGCGGGGACGCGGGTTTGCTCGGGCATGGCGTGGATGAGCGGGTTGTCCCAGTGCTTTTGCATGGTGTGGCTAGGCGCGGATCTCCCAGTCAGGCTCATGTTCTTGCACATATTCTGTTGCAAGCTTGGCAATCTTGGCACGGAAGCGTTCCGGATTTAGTTGAGGAAATACGCGAGGCGGCTCGCCGGAAGGAAAGTCGATAGTAAGTAGACCGATCCTTCCGATGCCATCCGGCGAAAGCATTCGCTCGAGAACGGGATGCTGAGTTCCGGGGACCAGCGCTCCACCACTGGGTGAGACATCCACTGATCCGATGTACTTAAACTGCGCAGGAATCTGGTCGAACCGGTCAATGACACTCTCGATCGCTGCAGCCATGCTATCTGCGGTCTGAGCACTTGAGCAATCATTTGGGAAGAGGAGAACGGCATGAACGTCGCCGACACCGTCGCGGTTAATGGCCAATACATCAACAGCGGTTCCACCCCATTCGGCATCAATGTAAATCTTTGGAATCGACAGGCGTTGCTCTAAGAATCCAAGAACTGCGTTCTTGGCTCGTCCTAGTCTTTTCTTCTCTTCATTCAACATCTGGCCACCCGTTGATTCTGAGTTGAGTTCCTAGTTTATCCGCCCATATTGCGAACCGTTCGGCCCTTGTAAAGAGTGCCTCGTAGTCAGTCTGTTCCAACCTTTGATGACCGTAGCTGACCAGGTTCTTTTTGGATAGCAGGAAACGAAAATGCGTCAAACCCTTGTCATTCGCGTCGACATTCGGAGGCAGCAGCCTTCGGAGCATGTCGACAGCTCGTTCGTGGCTGGATGAAGAGAGATCCTTGCCTCCGAGACCTACGCGAAGCGCGTCGCTATAAGAAACAGCTGAATGAACGGCCAGCAGGGCGGAGGAGTTTCTGTAATGAATGTCCGTTCGAGTTAGCTTCATTCCCTCCAGAAAGTCTGTCGCCCGCTCCACGTAATGCCGGACTCGTTCTGTCTGCATACCTTCATTGTTCCACAGGCGCCAAACAAATGGCCTCCGCCGAAGCGGAGGCCTTTTGGCTTGCCGTTTTGGGGGTTAGTTCTTGGTGGCGGCTGCTTTCGAGGCGTCCGACTGGGCGAACTTGCGGCGGAAGCGGTCTACGCGACCGGCGGTGTCAATGAGCTTTTGCTTGCCGGTAAAGAAGGGGTGGCAGGCGGCGCAGATTTCGAGAACGATGTCACCCTTGTGGGTGGATTTGGTCTCGTAGTTGTTGCCGCAGGCGCATTTGACCTGAGTGGCGTTGTAGGACGGGTGAATTCCTGGCTTCGGCATGATTCTCGGTTCCTTTTTGGCTGGCCGGCTTGCGGTTCGCTTGCGAACGGGGAGCTCACGTACACATCGAAGGGCCTGTCGCGCTACCGGCTCGAGCTTTGCTGCTGAGCACGTTGTGAGTCGCCTGGGGCGGTCTGACGCGCTTTCCTCAGTGTAACCCGGTTTGCCACAACGTTGCTATTGGATTCGGTTTGGCAGGGATTGGATTCAGGGCTGTCTAAGTGCTCCCGGGGGGCTCCGGGGCTGCGATACTGGGGGGATGGACGAGGTTTGCCCGATTTGCGAGGGTGCGGGGATGCGGACGGTCGAGCGGCCGGACGGGGAGCGGTTTGTGCGGGAGTGCGTGTGCCGGGTGGAGCGGCGGGCGCAGCGGATGATCGGTCGGGCGAAGATTCCACGGCGGTATGAGCATTGCTCGCTGGATTCGTTTGAGACGGGTTTTTCCGGCGCTACGGGGTCTTTGAAGGCGGCGCACCGGAGTGCGCGGAAGTTTGTGGAGAGCTATCCCCTGGATACGGGCGGGACCGGACTGCTGCTGACGGGGTCGATCGGAGTGGGAAAGACGCACCTGGCGGTGGGGATCTTGCAGGCGCTGGTGGCGGAGCGGGGGGCTACGGGTCTGTTTTACGACTATCGGGAGCTGCTGAAGCAGGTGCAGAACAGCTACAACCAGAAGGTGCAGGCGACAGAGCTGGAGATTCTGCAGCCGGTGTTCGAGGCCGAGGTGCTGGTGCTGGATGAGCTGGGGGCTTCAAAGCCGACCGACTGGGTTTGGGATACGGTGGCGCACATTCTGAATACTCGTTACAACGACCGGCGCACGACGATCATAACGACGAATTATGCGAATGCGGGACCGTTGGGGACTGGGGATCTGCAGTCTTCGGCGTTTGCGGCGGCTCGGAATGCGGTGCGGGAAGAGACGCTGGGAGATCGAATCGGGGAGCGCATGCGGAGCCGGTTACAGGAGATGTGCGTGGTCGTCGAGATGCATGGGGTGGACTTCCGACAGACGGTGAATCTGGCTCGCTTCGGGTAGAGCTGTGGGCAATGGGCTAGAGCCAATTAGCTGTTGCTGTGGAGTGGAAGCATGGTGCAGTGTCACACGCACAGCTAATTTGCTATAGGCGTATAAGATTCTGCGTATGAGTGACCTGCATCCCGGCGAGAACGGCCCTGATTTGCGATCTTCTTCTCCTTCTACAGAGTCCTTGAAGCCGGAGGCGACGCTGTTTGCGTCCCGTGAGCAGGAGACGGGCGGCGGACGGTCGATGCTGGCGGTGGGGACGGTGGCTGCGGTGGTGCTGCTGGCGGTCCTGGGCGTTGTGCTGCTGATGGGCCGCAGTGGGCACAAGGCTCTGCCGAATGGCCCACAGGAGCTCGACGTGTATGCGGGAAGTCTGGCGATCTCAGGGGTTGTCATGAGCGAGTCGTCCAGTTTGTCAGCGGTAAAGGTGACTTATATCGATGGGATGATCCGGAACAGCGGCATGCAGACGGTTCGCGGGGCGACTGTGCAGGTGCTGTTCGGCAATGATGAGCAGCTTCCGCCACAGATTGAGACGCTGCCGTTGACCCTGATCCGAACGCACGAGCCGTATGTGGATACGGAGCCGGTGAGCGCCGATCCGTTGCAGCCAGGGCAGCAGCGGGAGTTCCGACTGATTTTCGAGAATATAGTCTCGAATTGGAACCAGCAGATACCCGAAATCCGGGTGATCCGGGTGCGGTAACTACGGGAAGCGATGGGAAGTTCCTTCCCGGGCCGGAGTTTCTTTCCAGGCGCTTTGATGGATACGAGGGGTGTATTTGGCGTACTTACGCGTCATTGCGATTTGGCACTGCATTTGCTCTACCCAAATACGGAACGAAGCACTGTTTGCAAGAAGCCGTTGCATAGAGATGGCTAAGGAGAACAGCTATATGGCTAAAACTTATTCGATCTTCGGAACCGCTGCCCTGTTTGCAGCAAGCGCTGTTGGTTTAGCCGGCGCGCAAGCGACGCCTTCGCAGTCGATTCCACCTGCCACGACCACGCAGAATGCTGCACCCAGCACGGACGGCACGTATGCCACGGGCAAGCCGCTTCAGCCTGACTCCAAAGAAGGATTCTGGGGTCATATGAATCCCATGGCCCGGAAGAAATGGGTACGCAGGCAGACTGATCCGTTGAAGGATCGGGTGAATGAACTGGATGAGCTACAGGCGAAGAATGCCAACGATATTCGGGATGTGGATGCTCGTTCGACCGCGGGTGTCAACCGTGCGATGGCTGCTGCCAATGCTGCCGATTCGCATGCCGCTGATGCAAGCGGACGGGCGGATCAGGCGAACTCCGTGGCGATCTCTGCGAATGGGCATGTGACCTCTCTGAACGGCACGGTATCGAATCTGGACCAGTATCAGACGGTCTCGGCGACCTCGGTACGCTTTACTCCCGGGCATACGGCGCTCGGAACGAAAGCGAAGTCCGACCTGGACGAGCTGGCGACGCAGCTTGCCTCTGAGAAGGGATACATCGTTGAGGTCCAGGGTTACAGCAGGGCTGGCGTACCGCAATCGCAGGCTTTGGCTGATTCCGTTGTTCGTTATCTTGTGACGGCACATCAGGTCCCTGTATATCGGATCTACAGGACTGGACTTGGGAAGGCAACGCCTGCCGAGACAGCGAGCGCTGACGAGAAGCCGCTGACCAACGGTGTGCGGGTGACCATACTCCACAATAGTCTGGCAACGATGGGTTCCGGCGCACAGACTGCGCCTGCCGCCAAGAGCACAACGCCTTCTTCTGAGCAGTAAGTGGAAAGGGGCGTGGAGAAGGTTTGTTCTCCACGCCTCGCGGTAGCCAAGTTTTTCAAGGATCGTGCGGTGCAGCCCAGTCACGAGCGCATCCACAACAAGCTCTCCTAACCAGAGAGAACCAAGGCAGATTGGCCCCTCGCCCGAGGGGCCCTTTTTTTACTGGATCCGTTATACCGTTACAACGGTATGAATGGCGAGTAGCTGTTGCAATACTCCTGCCAGTTTGTCCAAGTGCAGGGCGTTGGCTCCATCGGATTTGGCTTCTGCCGGGTTGTCGTGGACTTCGAGGAAGATGCCGTCGATCCCGGCGGCTACGGCTGCGCGGGCGAGGACGGGGATGAACTCGGGCTGGCCGCCGGAGACCGCTTGTCCTTCACTGCCACCGGCACTCGCTGCGGATGGGGTTTGGACGGAGTGAGTGCCGTCGAAGATGACGGGGGCAACGTGGCGCATGATGGGAAGGGCGCGCATGTCCACGACGAGGTTGTTGTAGCCGAAACTGGCTCCGCGCTCACAGAGACTGACCTGCTGGTTGCCGGAGTCGCGGACCTTCTGGACGGCGTGTTTCATGTCGGCGGGAGCGACGAACTGACCTTTCTTGATGTTGATGGGGCGACCGGTCTGGGCAGCGGCGATGAGGAGGTCGGTCTGGCGGCAGAGAAAGGCAGGGATCTGGAGCATGAGGTCTACGTCGCCGAGGGCGTCTGAGAGGCGGGGGCAGTCTTCGGGGGTGTGGACGTCGGTGAGGACGGGAAGGCCGGTTTCGCGGGCTATGGCGCGGAGGATGCGGCCGCCTTCGATGAGGCCGGGGCCCCGGTAGCTCCGG
This sequence comes from uncultured Granulicella sp., assembly GCA_964282815.2. Lineage (GTDB taxonomy): Bacteria > Acidobacteriota > Terriglobia > Terriglobales > Acidobacteriaceae > Edaphobacter. The sequence continues at coordinate 620,708 of CBDIOH010000007.1, read as the reverse complement.
ATGCTGGTGCGGTTGGCTTTGTCGTAGCTGGCTTTGAAGATGAGGGGGACTTTGAGATCGGAGGCGATGCGCTGGATGGCGGAGGCGAGGGTGCGGGCGTGGGATTCGGATTCGAGGACGCAGGGGCCGGCGATGAGGAAGAGACGGCCTTGGCCGATTTCAATGGGTCCGAGGTGGAAGGGATTTGCGGGTGTGGTCACATAGGTTATTTGACCATAGCTGCCTCGGCTGCCGGGCAAGGGCATTGTGGTCCGGCAGCTATGGAGGTCTTAGGCTTTGGTGACTGCGGGGCTTTCGACTTCTACTTCCGAGAGCATCTGGTCGATGGGGTCTTGAGTTTGCTTTCGAGCTGGGGACGCCTTCGTATTTTGGGATGTGACTCCGATCACCTTCGGTGCGGAACGCTCTGCGGCAGACGCAAGAAAGACGTCCAGGCGGTATCCGGCGTGGTGGATGGACTTAAGGGATTTGCCCAGGGTTTCGTGGATCGCATTGAGGGTAGAAGAGCGGTTTGAGCTGAGAGAAAGCAAGGCGGGAAGCTGGAGCCAGCTTAGAAGCTCCTCGAACTGCTCCTTGTTGAGATAGGTGACTCCGGCGGACTCGTTGACGCCGGTGAGCCAACGGACATCGGGCTCGTGCCAGAGGGTTTGGTCTTCTATGTTGGTGGACCCGCCGAGGAGGAGGCGGACGCGGGCGGCGGAGCGCCAGGGCTGGTCGCCCTCCATGCCGAGGGAGGAGAAGCTTTCGGCCAGGGCGGCGCGGAGGAGCAGGCTGTCGAAGAGTTGTTGCTTGTCGTCTGTTGCGCCTGCAGAAAGCTGGCTAACGAGGAGGTAGGCGAGGACCGGGGCCCAAGTTTGTAGGGAGTGGGCGTGGGGGGTGAGCGGGAGGAGGTCGCTGGCGGGTTTGGGCCAGGATGCGGCTAGGCCCAGGGACGGCAGGCGGAGAGCGTCGGCGAAGGGCTGCGTGAGGCCGGCGGGCACGTCCTGGCCGGCCATCTCGGAGGTGCGCTCGAAGAAGAAGGCGCGGCGCTCGAAGAAGGATCGGAGGCGTGGGTCAAGCTCTTCGCCTTGCGAGGTTGCGCCCAGGGGGCTGGCCTCGGTTGGGGCTGGTGGCGGGTTGAGCTTCGAGGTTTCGGCTTGAGCGTACCCGGCTTGAGCGTCGCCCAGGGCGGTGCGCAGGACAGATTTCGATTCTGCTGCGATCTTAAGGGCTGCGGGAGATGGATCTGGAGCGAGGCTCTTTGCGAGCTCGGCTGCGATGTGGGCGAAGGCGTGGATGTTTTCCGAGGAGAGGGCGTGGCGGAGAGCCTCGTGGAGCGGGCGGAGGCGCAGGCGGGAGACGGCTTCGTCGAGGTTGTGGACGCCGGCTCCGTTGAGGGCGTCGCAGAGCTGGTCCCAGGGCTGCTCGGCGGTGGAGCGGAGCTCGCGCCAGTTTTGCAGAACGACGTAGCCGTAGCCGCGGAGGTCGAGAGTGAGACCGTGGTGGTTGAAGTCGGAGGCTCGGCGGAGAAACTCAAGCTCGCGGATGGGGTCGCGGAAGGCGAGGATGACGTTGGGATCGGTGGGGAGAGCCAGGCCCTCGGTGAGGGTGCGCTGGCGTAGGGTGCCGGAGCCCTTGTCCATGGAGGCGGCGGAGACGTGGATGGTGCCGCGTGTGCTCTGGTAGGCGTTGTTGTAGAGGACGATGGCGCGTTCGCCACCGGAGCGGTTGGAGTAGGCGAAGACATTCTCATCGACCGTCCCGTGCTCGTGCCAGAAGTCGAAGAGGACGAAGTGGGTGCTTTCCGCAAAGAGCCAGCGGCGCTTGAGGAGCGGGGCGATCTCGCGCTGGTGGCGCTGAACGAGGTAGCCGTTGGGGCTCTCGTCCATCTTGGCCTGCTTGAACTCCATGCCATACCGCTCGGTGAAGCCTTCGATCTGGCCGTGGGAGAACATGGGCAGGCCGGGGAGGGTGGCGAGCAGGGTGCAGGTGCCGAAGAACTTGTCGCCGTCGCCGAACTGGTCGATGGCGGTGCGCTCGTCCGGGTTGGACATGAAGTTGACGTAGCGCTTCATGATGTCGGGGTCGAACTCGATGGTCTTCTTGAGGTAGCTGCGGTATTTGGCGTTCTCTTCGTCGCGCAGCATGTTCATGAAGGCGGAGTTGTAGACGCGGTGCATGCCGAGGGTGCGGACGAAGTAGCCTTCGAGGAGCCAGAAGGCTTCCGCGAGGAGGAGGGTGCCGGGGACTTCGACGGCGACGCGGTCGACAACCTCGCGCCAGAACTCGTGGGGCATGAGAGCGTCGAAGTCTTCGTTCGACATGGCGTTTTCCGCACGGGATGGAATGGAGCCGCCTACGCCGGGGAGGGGGAACCAGAGGCGCTGGACGTGGCGCTTGGCCAAGGTCATGGCGGCGTCGAAACGAATGATGGGGAAGAGGCGGGCGACCTCAAGGATGGTCTGGATGACCTGCTCGCGGACGAAGGCTTTGCTGTAGTCGAGCTGCGCGGTGTCGTTCCAGGCGAAGGTGGTGCCGTCGTTACCGTGGTAGACGAAGCGAGTGCTGTTATCCGCGTAGTGATGGAGGCGGAAGACGACAGCGGCATCGGTCTGGTCGAAGTAGTGGTCCTCAATCTTGATCTCTACACGGCTGTCGGTGGAGAGGTCGGGACCGTTGAAGCTGTAAGAGGGGAATGGGCTTTCGGGCCGGGAGATGAACCAGTCGGGGTGCTCGATGACCCAGGTACTGTCAATGCCCATGTGATTGGGCACCATGTCGGAGGCGAGGCGGAGGCCGTAGTGGGCGGCGCGGTCGCGGAGCTTCTCGTAGGCGTAGTTGCCGCCCAGGTCTTCGGCGATGCGGTACTCCTTGAGGGAGTAGGCGGAGGCTACGGCATCGGAGTGGCCGCGGAGGTTCTTGATGGTTTTGGAGGCGGTCGAGCGTTCCCAGAGGCCGATGAGCCAGAGGCCGGTCATACCGCGGTCGGCGAGCAGCTTGAGTTCTTCGTCGGGGATGTGATCGAGGCGATGGATGTGGCGCTGATATTTTTTGCTGAGCTGCTCGAGCCAGACGTAGGTGCTCTTGGCCATGAGGACTACGTTTGGCATCCAGGCCTGATCCTGGCTGAAGGCTTCGTACTCGTTGAGCGGAGCCTGGTAGTCGCCGGCGTAGCGCGGGCGTCGGATGCCGTCCGGGCCGAGGGTGAAGTCGTGGTCGAAGCCGACGTATTCATCGCCTTCAAAGCCGTGGGAGTGGCGGCCAGGCTCATTGTGGCCGAAGCGGTCGGGCGTAGGCGGGTGGAAGCGCATCCAGATGGCGATGTCTTCTTCACGCATGAGGTCGCCGGCCAAGGAGAGCTGTTTGAAGAGGCGTTTGAGCTCTTCGGCGATTTCGGCTCCGAGGTAGGGGATCCAGTGCTCGCGGATATATTCAAGCTGGCCGGCGAGGGAGCCGGGGGAGGCGAGCATGGGGGCTTCGAGGGCTTCGAGGAGATTGTTGAACTCGGGCGAGACGGGCGGGCGGGTGGTGAAGTAGTCCGGGAATTTTTGGGTCACGCCCCTGTAGACGGTTTGCTTTTCCAGGATTTCGTCGGTGAAGAGCTCTTGAAATGGGGCGAAGGCGGTGTTCTTTTTCGAGAGCCAGAGCAGGAGGAGCTCTTCCAGAGCGGCTTCGCGGTTGGGCAGGTCTTCGTTGGTCTGGGCGAGCCACTGTTGAGCGGTGAGCTGACCGCGGAAGGTGGGAGTGTTGGGGAACTGCTCGGCGAAGGTGAGGAGGAGTTGCGCGAAGCGTTGTTTGGCTTCGGGGCGGGGTTCTACCTGGGATTCGAACCAGCCAATTGCGTCGGAGAGGACGGCGGGGTCCACCTCTTTGCGGTAACGGGCTACAAGGGCGTGGCTCAACTCGTCAATGAGTCCCATGGCAAACAGAGCGCCTGCATTGACTGGTTCCACGGGCTTTGCGGGGTCTGACGAGGCGGCTGTGCGCAGTTCAGTGAGCCCCTGGGCGAGCTTGCGGCTGGCGGCGACGTTGGCAAAGACGACATTGCCGGTGTAGCTGAAGAAAAGGTCGTCCAGGTTGAGCTTTTCCCGGATTGCGCGGGAGATGTGAAATTCCATCGGCGAACTGCTCCATTCCATCAAGATCTTCGTTCAGGCTATAAGATCATCCTCTCCGGAGGCAGTTTTTCCGGGAGAGCGCCAGCAGACGCAGCGGAGCGAGAGGGTCGTCGCGTCCCATGCCTATGCGGTTGGATGCAGGATATCGCGAGAAGCTTCCACAGTCTCGATGTGGGGTGTCTTCGCGTCAGGCTATCTTTACAGTTTCCTTAGACGAGAGTGGCGTTGCTGCATTCTTGGGCGAAGCTTGACAAGGTTAAAGCGCAACCGACATCATCGGGGCCGTTCGACTGCGTTTGGCGCAAAGTACGCGCCAAGCTCCGCTCAGGATGACCAGTTTGTTCTTTGGTGAAGAAACCAGCTGGCCGATGCTAGGAATGGCCGGCTGGGGCGTTGAGGCTTTTGCCCACTGCGCCGAGCAGGAGGGTCATGAAGGAGAGACCGCGGCGGCTGTCTTCGCTGGTGGCTCGTTTGGCGAGCTGCCAGAGCGAAGGGGGTTTGGTCTCTGCTTTATGCTCACTGGTGGCGGTGACGATGGCTTTTGAGAGATTGTCCAGGGTATCGGGATCGAGCGCCATGAGGATTTTGCCGGCTGCGAGGAGGTTGCGGATGGCCGCGATGCCGCCGGGGAGCTTGCCGTACTCGGCAAGCTTGGCGGCGATGATGTCCCGGCCGCCCACCAGGCCGTTGACGAGGTCAAGGAGGCCGTTCTCGTGGGCGGTTTGGAGGATGTCGTAGCCGACGAGGAGGGCTTCGGCGTGTTCGAGCGGCGCGTCGTCGAGGCGGTGCTGAAGTTCATGCCTGGGGTCTATGACTACTTTGAAGTGAAGCGGATTTGCCATGAAAGAGCGTCCTTTTGGTTGCTAAACGGTGAGGGACTTGATCTGGACGAGCTTGTCGCTTTCCCTGGTGCCGGGGAGATGGTAGTCGGCGCGCTCCCATTTCTGCTCGATCTCGACTCCAGGCAGAGGGGTGCGGGTGCCCCAGCGGAAGTTGCGGCGCGGAAGCGGGTTATCGCCCTGCTCGGGAAGGATGGTCATGTGGACGCTGGTTTCTTTGAAGGCCGGGGTGTGGGTGGCGCGATCCAGGTGCGAGCTGGTGAGCTTGTTGACGGGCTCTTCCACTGAGTTCAAGGGCATGTAGAGCTGCTTGCCCTTGACGCGATCGGAGACGAGGACCTGAACCTTCACACGGCCGTAGGGGCTGGTGATCTGGACATAACGTCCGCTGGTGAGGCCGCGCTCGGCGGCTAGTTCGGGGGAGACTTCGAGGAAGGTTTCGGGCGTGATGGACTTGATGCCGGGGGATCGATAGGTCATCGAGCCCTGCTCAAAGTGTTCGAGCAGGCGGCCGTTGTTGAGGTGGAGGTCGTAGGTTTCGTTCTGCTCTTCGGAGGGGCCGACGTATTCGAGCGGGTGGAACTGAGCTTTGCCGTCGGGGAAGGGGAACTTCTCGGTGTAGCAGAGTGGAGTGTCGGTGCCGTCTTGGGCGACCGGCCACTGGAGCGACTTGTAGCCTTCAAGGCGCTCGTAGGTGACGCCGGCAAACGATGGGGTGAGGCGGGCGACTTCTACCATGACGTCGGATGGGTGCTTGTAGTCCCATTTTCCGCCCATGCGGTTGGCGATGAGCTGGATGATCTCCCAGTCGGGCTTGGAGTTGCCGAGGGGGTCGAGAGCCTTGTAGAGGCGCTGGATGCGGCGCTCGGTGTTGACGAAGGTGCCATCTTTTTCAAGCGAGGGCGAGGCGGGCAGGATGAGGTCGGCGTACTCGCAGGTGACGGAGAAGTTGATGTCCTGGACGATGAGGAAGTCGAGTTTGCGGAGGGCTTCGCCGACGTCATTGGCGTTGGAGTCCGAGGTGATGGTGTCCTCGCCCTTGATGTACATGGCCTTGAGCGAGCCGGCGTGGATGGCCTCGATCATCTCGCGGTTATCGAGGCCCTTGGTGATGGGGAGGGTGCAGCCCCAGTCGGCTTCAAACTTGCCGCGGATCTCGGCGTCGTCGACCTTCTGGTAGCCGGAGAAGATGTTGGGCATGGAGCCGAAGTCGCTGGCGCCCTGGACGTTGTTGTGGCCGCGCAGGGGGAAGGCTCCGGCGCCGGGGCGCATGAAGTTGCCGGTGAGGAGCAGGAGGTTGGCAATGCAGGTGCTTGTGTCCGATCCGCCGCAGTGCTGGGTGACGCCCATGGCCCAGAGGATGCAGACGCCGTCGGCGGCGGCGATCTCGTTGGCGACGGTCACGATGGTGGCCTGGGGGATGCCGGTGACCTGCTCGACGTACTCGAGGGTGAAGGGCTCGAGGGATTTGGCGTACTCGTCGAACTTGTTGACCCATCTGTGGACGAAGTCGAGCCTGGCGAGGTTGTGGTCGAGGATGTACTTGGCTACGCCGGAGAGCCAGACTTCGTCGGTGGAGGGGTTGGGCTGGAGGAAGAGGTCGGCGCGCTCTGCCATCTCGTGGCGGCGGATGTCGGCGACAATGAGGCGCTGACCGCGATGCTTGTGGGAGCGCTTGACGCGGGTGGCGAGGACGGGGTGGGACTCGGCGGTGTTGGAACCGACGATGACGACGAGAGCGGCGGCTTCGATGTCGGCGATGGAGCCAGAGTCCGCGCCGTAGCCGACGGTGCGTTGGAGGCCCATGGAGGCTGGCGTCTGGCAGTAGCGGCTGCAGTTGTCGACGTTGTTGGTGCCGACGATCTGACGGGCGAGCTTCTGCATCAGGTAGCTCTCCTCGTTGGTGCATTTCGAAGAGGCGATGAAGGCGAGGGCGTCGGGGCCGTGGTCGTTGCGGATCTGGGTCCACTTTTCATGGATGACGTCGAGCGCCTTCTCCCAGGTGACCTCGACGAAGGTGTCGCCCTGGCGCAGGAGCGGCTGGGTGAGGCGGTCGGGGGAGTTGATGAAGTCCCAGGCGAATTTGCCCTTGACGCAGGTCGAGATGCCGTTGGCGGGGCCGTGCATGGGCTCGATTTTGAGAATGTGGCGGTCGCGCGTCCAGACGTCGAAGCTGCAGCCTACGCCGCAGTAGGTGCAGACGGTTTTGGTGCGCTTGACGCGCTCGTGACGCATCTCGGCTTCCATCTCGGACAGGGCGAGAATGGGGCCGTAGCCGGTGTTGGGCTCAACGCCTTTGACGATCTCGATCATGTCGTCGAGGACTTTGGCTGGGAGGTTGGTGAGATAGCCGGCGTGGCCGAGCATGGACTTCTCCATGAGCGCGTTGCAGGGGCAGACGGTGACGCAGTGGCCGCAACTGACGCAGGAAGAGCCAGCGATTTCCGTCCCTCCGTCCCAGAGGACGCGGGGGTTTTTGCTGGTCCAGTCGATCGACAGGGTTTCGTTGACCTGGACGTTCTGGCAGGACTCGACGCAGCGGCCGCAGAGGATGCACTGGTCGGGGTCGTAGCGATAGAAGGGGTTCGACATGTCCTTCTCGTAGGGTTTTTCGACGAAGGGGCGGACCTGATGCTTGACGTCCAGATCGGCGGTCGCGTTGTGGACGGTGCAGTTCTGATTGTTGTTGTCGCAGACGGTGCAGTAGAGCAGGTGATTGCCGAGGATGCGGTCGAAGGCCTCGCGCTGGGCTACGTCGACTTCCAAACCTTCCGTTTCTACTTTCATGGCGGCAGTGACGGGGGTGGCGCAGGCGCGGACCAGAGTTCCATCTACCTTGACCATGCAGGTGTCGCAGGACTGGATGGGGCCCATCTGCGGGAGGTAGCAGACCTGGGGGACTCGCTTGGTGGGGCGGGAGTCGCAGTATCGATTGATGGCTTCAATGAGGTATTCGCCAGCATGCGCGGGCACGGTTTCACCGTTGACCAGGATAGAGGTAGTGGGGGTGATATCAAGGGGCGTGTTCAACAGGGCTTTGGTGACCGGCATATGACCTCGTTGGATGCTCCCGGCGAGAAACGGGACTTCAGGATTGTTGTTGCGACAGCGATTCGCTAGAGGTCTGGTCCTAAGCCGTTTTCAAGCACCTGACGTGCGGCGCGCAAACCTGTGCCAAGGGCGGCGTGGACGGTGCCCCAGTGGCCGGTCGTATCGGTGTGTTCGCCGGCGAAGAAGAGGGTTTGGGCTACCGGCTCGGTCATCTTTGCGGGTTCGTCGGCCGCTCCGGCGGCGATCCAGCTATAGGCTCCGAGGGTGTCCGGATCGGCTTGCCAGTTGTGGGTGAAGATGCCGGTGCAGGCGTTGAGGATTTCAGCGATGTCCAGGTTGAGTGATTCTGCGAGTGCGGTGCAGCCTAGTTGTTGAAGTTCGTCCGGGGTTTTGCCGAGTAGCTCGGCCGAGCGTGGGCCTCCTACCCAGCCGGTGACGGTAAGGCTTTTGGCGGGGTGGGCGGTCCACCAGACGTTCGGTAGGGCTTGCCGGCCGATGAGGAAGCTCATGGTTTCCGGCCAGACTCTGCGGGAGAAGGTCAGGGTGAAGCGGCAGACCGGGCCCATGCGGAGGTTGTTGATGATGTTGAGGATAGGGCCGGGATCCGGGGTGAAGCGCAGCAATCCTGCCTGCAGAACTCCCAAAGGAAGCGTGATGATGGCTCGGCGGCCGTGGAACTCGTGGTTGGCGGCTTCAATACGAACCGAGCCGGGCTCCCAGGTGACGTGGTCTGCCCGAGTTTCGAGCAGGAGCGTTCCACCGGCGGCCTGGAAGCGCTCGGCCAGAAACTGTGGGAGGAGGTCGTAGCCGTCGCGGAGACGCCAGACGCGGTCGCCTTCAATGGCATCCTCGGCGATCTGCTGGCGGCCGAGTGCGATGATCGAGGCTTGGCGGGCATCGGCTGCGTTGAAGCCTTCGACGTAGCCGATGATGTCGGCGCGCCCGGCTGCCTGGAGATCTAGCTGGTCTGCGTAGGCCAGAAAGGATTTGTCCGGTCCTTGGTAGCCTCGCAGGCCTTCGAGGATGTCGTCTCTGCTGTCAGCCTCTGTTCCGGGCCCGTCTTCGCCTGCCTGGAGGAAGTCTCCGGTGCGTTCATAGAGCTCCAGGCCAGCCTCTTCCATGAGTTTCAGAAGCTCCGGCGGGCGACCGTGGACGAACTCGGCGCCCAGCTCAATGATCCCTGCGCCGGATCGCACGGTATGGATACGACCGCCGACGCGGTCTTTTGCCTCAAGCAGCAGGACGCGCAGGCCGGCCTCAGCGAGCGCTCTGCCGGCGGCCAGGCCGGACATCCCTGCGCCCAGCACGATTACATCCCAATCTGTTTCGTGCGATCCCGGCTCGTTCCGCATGCTCTTTCGATGCGGTGGGAGTTGCCGGCATCCAATCGTCATGCGTGTCCCCTGGCAGCCGGCTCTCCTCGCTCTTCTTTTACTTCCTGCGGCGGTTCCCGCTCAGCAGACATCTTCTGTGGCCGAGGCGCCCGTAAAGTCGATCACGTTGGAGGTGGTCGCGTCCCCGCGCTCCGGTCCGCCTCTGTCTGGACTGACGCAGAAGGATTTCACGCTTCTTGATAATAAGAAGCCAATGCCCGTGAGCTCATTCAAGGCGGTCACCGGTGCGCCGGCGGGTGAAGCGGCGCCTTCCGTGATGATCGTGGTGGATGCGGTGAACGCGAACTTCTCCGTGGTGGCCTCAGCGCGCGACCAGATTGAACATTTCCTGAAGGCGAACGACGGGCGTCTGGCTTACCCCACTTCGATGGCTATCCTGACCGACTCCGGGCTGCAGATTCAGCCAACCCCGAGTACCGACGGCAATGTGCTGGCGGCCAACCTTGCCAAGGCGGATATCGGGCTGCGCACGATCCGCCGGTCTGAGGGCATCTATGGAGCGGATGACCGGGTCCAAATCTCGCTGAGCAATCTGCGGAACCTGGCGGAGTACGACTTGAAGCGGCCGGGGCGCAAGATCATACTTTGGGTCTCGCCTGGCTGGCCCTTGCTTTCGGGACCGCGTATTCAGCTCGACGGACGACAGCAAGAGGCGGTCTTCGGTCAGGTGGTGGATCTTTCGGCGCTGCTGCGTCAGGCGCGGATCACGTTGTACTCGGTCGACCCGTTGGGCGCGGGTGAGGGGGTTGGCCGGATATTTTATTATGAGGAGTATCTGAAGTCGCCGACCAAGCCAGGGCAAGCGGACCTGGGCGATCTGGCGCTGCAGGTGCTTTCAGTCCAGTCTGGAGGCCGCGCGCTTGCCTCCTCGAACGATGTAGGCGACATGCTCAAGACGGCCTTCACTGATCTGAGCAGCTTTTATGAGCTGACCTTTAGCCCGCTGCCGGCTGAACATCCGAACGAGTACCATCGGCTGGAGTTGCAGGTGGATCAGCCCGGTTTGACGCTGCACACGTTGCAGGGGTATTACGCACAACCCTGAGTTTCCGGAAGGGTGATTCTGGTCACGCAGGTTGGGTGGATGGCGCATTGAAGGGGCATTTGCAGCCTGATGCGCCGACCCTGTCGATCGGCGCGGACGAGCGCTGGTGCGCGAGTCCAGTAGGCTGAGGTATGGAGAGTGTTGCGCGACAGGCCGCAGTGGGGATCGCGGAGGCGCTTCGTGAGGCGGGGCATCAGGCGTATTTTGCGGGCGGCTGTGTGCGGGATCTGCTGCTTGGATTGATTGCAAAGGACTTCGACGTAGCTACGAGCGCCACTCCGGATGAGATCGTCCGGCTGTTTCCGCGGACGCTGCAGGTGGGAGCGCACTTCGGGGTGATCCTGGTGATGGTGGACGAGCAGACGGTTGAGGTCGCGACATTTCGGCACGATGGGGTGTACCTGGATGGGAGACGGCCCGATGCGGTGCGGTTTTCAACGGACCCGCGAGAGGACGTTTTGCGGCGAGATTTCACGATCAATGGGATGCTGCAGGAGCCTTTGAGCGGCCAAGTGCTTGATTTTGTTGGGGGACGAGAGGATCTTGCGGCGAGGCTGGTGCGGACGATCGGGGAGCCGGAACGGCGGTTTGAGGAAGATAAGCTACGGATGCTGCGCGGGGTCCGGTTTGCGGCTCGGCTGGGATTTGAAATCGAGGCCGGGACGTTGGGTGCGATGCAGGCTCATGCAGGGGAGATTGGGGCCGTTTCGAATGAGCGGGTGCGGGATGAGTTGACTCGCATGTTGACCGAAGGACATGCGCGGCGGGCGTTCGAACTGTTGCAAACAAGCGGGTTACTGGCACAGGTGCTGCCGGAGGTGGAGCGGATGCAGGGGGTGGAGCAGCCGCCTGAGTACCATCCGGAGGGTGATGTCTGGGTGCATACGCTGATGCTTTTGGAGCATCTGGAGGCTGGGTGTTCGGCTACCCTGGCGTGGGGGATGCTGCTGCATGATGTTGGAAAACCAGCCACTTACACGGCTCCGGACCCGAAGAGGGCGGGAGATCGGATACGGTTCAGTGGGCATGTGGAGGTGGGAGTTCGGATTGCTGAGGTGATTCTGGGGCGGCTCAGGTTTTCGAACGAGGATGCGGCGCAGGTGATCTTATTGATTCAAAACCACATGCGGTTTGGGGATGTGCTGCAGATGAAGCAGAGTACTTTGAAGCGGTTTTTGCGGCTGCCCCGGTTCGAGGAGCATCTGGCGCTGCATAAGGCCGACTGTTTGAGCAGTCATGGGAAGCTTGGGCTCTATTCTTTTGCGAAGGCACAGTATGAAAGCGTTCATTCTGAACAGCTTAGGCCGGTCCTGCACCTGAATGGGAGGGACTTGATCGAGGCGGGATATCGGCCGGGGCCGGGGTTCAAGGCGATGCTGGAGGCGGCGGAGGATGCGCAGCTGGATGGCCTCCTTTCCTCGAAAAACGAGGCGCTGGAGCTGGTGAGATCGAGGTTTCCGCCAGAAAGCGGTACTTAGCTCCCCACGTTTTCACCACGATTTGCTGCTTGCGCGTGGTTATTTGCTGGTTGCGAAGAGCGCGTGAAGAATCCAGACGGCGGGAGCGAGGGCGGCCAAGGCCGCCATAGCAAGGAGGGAGCTGCGGGTTTGGGTGGTCTGACCTTTGACGGCGGCCGCGGTCGGGACGTGGTGACGCATGGCGGCGGTGACCCTGTGCTGCCGGTAAGGCCTGGACTGTTTCGCGGCGGGGTTGCTGTGCACGAGTTGGAGATGAGAGGTCGCCATGGGAACGTCCCTAGTCTAGCGTGAGGGCGAGTGTCCCGGAATAACACAGAGGGGTCAAAGGTGAAAAGATCATAAGAATGACACGAGGTCTCATTCTGGGCATTGAGAGCAGCTGCGATGAGACGGCGGCGGCGGTGGTGCGGGAGGGTGCTTGGGCGCTGTCGAATGTGGTGGCGAGCCAGATCGCGCTGCACGCGAAGTATGGAGGGGTTGTGCCGGAGCTTGCTTCGCGGGAGCATCTGCGGAATATCGTGCCGGTAGTACGGGCGGCCATGGCGGAGGCGGGAGTTACGTTTCAGGATCTGGAAGCGGTGGCGGTTACGGTGGGGCCGGGGCTTGCGGGGGCTTTGCTGGTGGGGATCATGTATGCGAAGGGGCTGGCTTTCGGGTTGGGGAAGCCGTTGATCGCGGTGAATCATCTGGAGGGGCATATCCATGCGGTGCTGATGGAGGCTCGGGGGCGAGGTGAGGGGTTTGGGGAGTTTCCCCTGATGGCGCTGGTGGTTTCAGGCGGGCATACTCATCTTTATCTGGCGGAGGAGCGAGCGGGGAGTTGGAGGTACCGGAATGTGGGGCGGACGGTGGATGATGCGGCGGGGGAGGCTTACGACAAGGTGGCGAAGCTGCTAGGGCTGGCGTATCCGGGTGGGCCGTGGATGGATCAGCTGGCGGCGTTTGGGGATGCTTCGGCGGTGAGGTTTAACTTTGGACCGATCAAGACGAAGGAGGCAGGGGTGCGATTCGATTTTTCCTTCAGCGGGATCAAGACGGCGGTGCTGCGGTATGTGGAGACGCATGGAATGAGGGAGTCGATTGCGGCGCGGCGGGCGGTGGGGGCGACGGACCTGGCGGGAGTGAGGGAGTTGTGCGATTCGCGGACTTTGGATCTGATCGCATCGTTTCAGGGGGCGGTGGTTGGGGTGTTGATGCGGCAGACGTTTCGGGCGGTGGAGGCGTTTGGGGCGAAGGGAGTGCTGGTTTCGGGTGGGGTGGCGGCGAATGGGGAGTTGCGGCGACGGTTTTTGGCGGAGGGTGCGGCGAGGGGGCTGGCGGTGGCTTTTCCTTCGGTGGGGATGTCTACGGATAATGCTGCGATGATTGCGGCGGCGGCGTGGCCTAAGTTTCTGGCGGGGGAGTTTGCGGGGGATGGTGTTGTGGCGGAGCCGCAGTTGCGGCTGGGGTGAGGGCGGTGGGACTCGACGGAGAGACGGCTGGCAAGGTAGGGGTTTGTGGGGGTTGGGGTCGGCGTTGGCCAGTTCTGGTGGATTGCCGAGGCCTGCATGTTGCCGGGTCGGTGCCGATAATGCGACTTGTGAGGACTGATGCCACACCTTAACCATCCATTGCGATTCGCAATCATGAAATCTCGAAAATCGCGTCCCAGTGACCATCAGGATCAAAGTTCTGCGAATCCGACTCCTCTTCACCCCACGCGCCGAAGAAGTCCTCAACGTGTCCGTCTGTCAACATCATCCGAATGCTCGTCGGTCTCGGATGCTTTCGTGCGAGGTACCCGATCCTTCTAACGTCTTCCTCATCGAGGAAGACGTGCCCTTCGATCTCCACTTGAAAAACAGCCCAAAGGCGTGCTTCAACCAATTCAAATTCAGTGTCATTCGTATGTTTCTCGAACGATATCTCAAGCAGCTCGCTGTTCAGTTGAGCAAATTCAGCTAACAAACGACAGGTTCCACGGAATCGTTTCAGTTCAGTGAGTTGCACATCGCCACCAGATGGGGCGTTGTAGTCAATCAACTCTCGTTGTGCCTTAGCAAGCCGGCATGATGCTTCAATAGAGTCCGCTGCTTTCTTGCTAAAGGTGCGGATGTAAGCAACTGCATGACGGATCACCCGTTCGTGGGTCATAGTGAGAAGATTGCCGTTGGCCCACTCAAGTTCTGGCAGGGTAAAGCAGATTGCCTTACATAGAGAAAAAAGTGAGTAGTATCGCAGGTGTGGCTGGATAACGCGGACGTTATGTTCTTCGGAGTAGGCTAGTGAGTTCACCTGAAGGGTAGCCATCATGAGCAACTTCGTTGCGAAATAGATACGACAGACCCAGTCGGAATTTTGCTCATTATCCCAAGCGCGCGTTTTCGCAGCATAGTTTTGAAGCACCTTTTGGATTCGTTTCTCTGCGTCCTTCTCTTCTATGATCGTCGGAATTTCAAGGTATTGGTAATACCATTGCCTGCCAGCCCAACTGCTTTTTTCGGTGGCACCCTTCCGGCTGTCGATTGAATTTGAAGATCTCAACAGACTCTCCTCTCGTTTTCATGGTGCGATGAACGCTCAGACACTATGAACGAGTACATCCCACCCGGCAATGATAACTCCCCATAAACGCAGCTCACACCAGTCACCGGGCCGGGCCAGCTCAGAACGGAGTCTTAGGTTGTCAACTTCCGCCTGTGCGACATATCGGTACTAATCCCCGGTCAATGAGTGCATTGGCGATATATTTACTTGCGCCCTCACAGGAAGCGTGGTTAACTTCACCCGGCCCGACGGCAACAGGGAGTCAGTTATGTTCACGCTCTTGCGTTGATCAGTATTGCTCTGTGTTGTCCGACAGATGGGTCCTACTCAGCCATCGAACAGGAGACCGTAAGTGAGCCTAACCATAGAGCAAGCGAAACAACCTACCCTCATCAAGGACTCTTCCCAGTCACTCACCTGGGCTGGATTTTTGGATAGCCAGCCCTTGGTCCTACTCGACCCCAGTCCCGCTCCTCCAGTCAGTACGCCTGGCCCTACACCACCCACCTTTCAGTGGAAGACGTACGCGCTGGAAGGAGACTGGCCTTATAACTTTGGGTCAGGCGTTATGATGACTTTCCATACACCCGAAGTCATCTTCAGATGCGACCCGACGTATCCAAACTTCAACCCGTCACAAGTGGTGTTCTCATGCATCATGACTACGGCTTCCGATCCTACTGGGAAGCATTTCTGGCAGACCAGTGACCCAACCAAGCCAGCAGTGTACCTAACAGTTATGGGCAAGAGCGGATATCCCATAGTGTTGAAGAATTTGCTTGGGACCATCGATTGTCGACCGTGGAATGTTTTGTTGACCTGGACCCAACCATTTGATTACAGCCTTTGGGATCAGATCGATTATTGCTTGATCACAGTCGGCAATATACCTCAGGCTTATTGGATGGACTTAGGTTGAGCCTCGCGTTCGCCCGAAGAATGATTAGTTGCACAGATTTTTCCAGCCATGGCGGTGTCTTCGGGCGTCGATCGGTGGAAGGACTTCGGTCCGACGTCGTTACGCGTTACTGCGCCTGTGGATGAAATGAGGGATTTTCACCTACGACAAAATGAACGGCGATATCAGGCCGATGCATTCACCGAACGCAATTGAGCTGACGATGAAACATTAGTCCCGAGAAACGCCGTTGGCGGAATCGATCGCTGCGGTGCGTTCGAGCGTTTTTGGTTGGGCGGCGAAGGATATTTGCAGAATGGATAAGAGACGAGGATCAAAAAGCCGATCCTCCTCTCTTATCCATTCCGCAAACATCCTCCTTTGCGTTGGGAGTCTTCGTTGAGGGTGGGGGGACGCGGTTGTTGCGGTGAGTTGAGTGGGTGTCGGGATGGAACCATGTCTGATGAAGATTTCTGGGAATGTGGATTCTTGCTCGCGCTCCATGCACTTC
This sequence comes from uncultured Granulicella sp., assembly GCA_964282815.2. Lineage (GTDB taxonomy): Bacteria > Acidobacteriota > Terriglobia > Terriglobales > Acidobacteriaceae > Edaphobacter. Next base: position 604,869 of record CBDIOH010000007.1, on the reverse strand, counting down.
TCCTGATGAACGGGCTTGGCGGAATCGATCTCTGCGGTGCGTTCGAGCGTTTCTGGTTGGTCGGCGGAGGATATTCGCGGAACGGAGGGATGAGGATCAAACGACCGATCCTCATCTTTTATCCATTCCGCAAACATCCTCCTTTGCATTGGAGGTGTTTTTGAGGGTGGATGGGGACGCGGTTCTTGCGCAGGGTTGCGTGGGCGTCGGGATAGAATCAGGTCTGACGAAAATCTTTGGGAATGACTGTAGCTGCTTTGCTTCAGGGCGCTGCGGACTGGCTTGGCGGACTGGTTTTGGCGAACGGTGTTTTGCAACTTTTCAATACTCTTGGTGGGCAGGTTGAGGCGCTGACGCCTGCGGATGGTGCGACGCTGCGGATGTACGCGTGTGGGCCGACGGTGTACGACTACGGGCATATCGGGAACTTCCGGACGTTTCTGCATGTGGATGTGCTGCGGCGAGTGCTGAAGCAGAACGGCGTCGTGGTGAAGCATGCGATGAACGTGACGGATGTGGACGACAAGATCATTCGCAATGCGGCGCTGGCTGGCAAGCCGATCGGCGAGTATGTGAAGAAGTTTGAGGATGCGTTTTTTGAAGATATGGCGGCGCTCGGGGTGGAGCGGCCGGAGATTCTGCCACGGGCGACCGAGAATATCGAGGAGATGGTGGCGCTGATTGAGGAGCTGGCGGCGAAGGATATTGCGTACCAGATCGAGGATGGGAGCTGGTACTTCCGGATTGCGCGCTTTGCAGAGTATGGGAAGCTTTCGCAACGGGACTTCGAGGGGATGGAGGACGGGGCGCGGGTGGATGTGGACGAGTATGAGAAGGACTCGGCGCGGGACTTTGCGCTTTGGAAGGCGGAGAAACCCGGCGAACATGCTTGGGAGACCCGGATTGGGCGCGGGCGGCCGGGGTGGCATATCGAGTGCTCGGCGATGGCGACGAAGTATCTGGGAGATGAGTTCGATCTGCATGCGGGCGGGGAAGACCTGATGTTTCCGCATCATGAGAATGAGATTGCGCAGAGCGAATCGGCCAGTGGGAAGACGTTTGCGCGGCACTGGATGCATGTGCGGTTCCTGCTGGTGGAGGGCAGGAAGATGTCCAAGAGCGAGGGGAATTTTTATACCTTGCGGGATCTTCTGCTGAAGGGCTATCGGGCTTCTGCGATCCGGTTTTTGCTTTTGAGTGTGCCGTATCGGCACCAGTTGAACTTTACGTTTGATGGGCTGACGGAGTCGACCAATGCGGTAGACCGGCTGCGGACGTTTTTGGGGCGGATGCGGAAGGGTGGCTGGGCTGAGGGGTTGGAGGCGGAGCTGAGCGCCGCTACGGCGAAGGCGCTTGTGGCCTATGATGCGGCGCTGGCGAACGATTTGAATACGGCGGAGGCTCGGGCGGCGGTGTTTGAGCTGGTGCGGGCGGGGAACTCGGCTGCGGATGCGGGAACGATGCGGGCTGGCAATGCGGCGGAGATTTTGGGGGTGCTGGAGCGGTTCGATGGGGTGTTTGCGGTGCTCGAGGATCGGGATGCGGAGATGACGCGGGCGGCGCTCGATTGGGCGGAGCGGGAAGGGCGGATGGGGGAGGCAACGGCCGAGTTGGTCGCCAGCCTGGGGGTGACGGATGCGGCGATCGAGGCGCTGGTGACGGAGCGGAGCGAGGCCAAGAAGAGGCGGAACTTTGCGCGGGCGGATGCGGTGCGGAAGGAGCTGGAGGGGATGGGGATTGTGATCGAGGATACGAAGGACGGGGTTCGTTGGAAGCGGAAGTAGGGGCTGCTGCTAACGAGCCTTACATCCTGACTTTGCGGATGGATGCGGGGTCGCAGGCGCGGTTTGACCGGCTGCGGGAGGCGCATTATCCGGCGGCTTTGAACCGGATTGCGGCGCATGTGACGCTGTTTCACAAGCTGCCGCAGGAGGCGTGGGTTCGGGCGGCGGTGGCGCGGGCTTGTGGGCGGGGTGGGTTCGATGTGCGGGTGACGGGGGTGATGTCGCTGGGGCGTGGGGTGGCGTACCGGATGGAGTCTCCTGAGTTGCGGGCGGTGCATGCGGAGCTGGTGCGGGAGTTTGGGGCGGTGGTGACGGCGCAGGACGGCCAGGGGTTTCGGCCGCATGTGGTGGTGCAGAACAAGGTCTCGGGGGTAGAGGCTAAGGAGCTGCTGGCGCGGATCGCAATGGAGTTCAGGCCGTTTTCGGTGCGGGCGGAGGGGTTGCAGCTTTGGCGATATCTGGGTGGGCCCTGGGAACGGGCGGAGGGATTTTTGTTTCGGTGAGTGGTTGTGGGGGAGTAAAGGCACAAGCAAGGGCAACGGCTTTAACGGGGATCGGACGGAGAAAGGCGGGACAAGAACAGACAACGGCTTGGATTTTGTGGGCAAGAGTTGGTGCTGGTGCGAATACTGAGGTTCTGGCTTCGCCAGAATGACGGTGAACGGGCAACGGCAAGAGCAACCGCAGATCCTTCGCTGCACTCAAGATGACAACAAAGGCTCAGGATAAGAACGAAAAGGTGGACGCTTATGGGATGTGGCGGGCGGTGTGGCGGGCTTCGCGGATGAGGTCGGGGAGGCCTACGCCTTTGTAGGGGTTGCCGAGGAGATGGAGGTTCGGGGGGAGCAAGGTGGTGAGGTGGGCGATACGGTCCTGGTGGCCTACGGCGTATTGAGGGAGGCTTTGGGGCCAGCGTTGGACGATGGAGAAGATGGGCGTGGGGATGGGGCCGAGGATCTTCCGGAGTTCGGTCAGGGCCAAGGTGGCGATCTCGTTGTCGGAGAGGGTGGAGATTTGCGGGGCCTTTGGGCCCCCGAAGAAGGCTCGGAGGAGACGCTGGCCGGATGGGACGCGGTGGGGGAACTTCTGGTCGACAAAGGTGGCTGCGAGGAGGTGGGAGTCTTCGCCTTGAGGGATGAGGAAGCCGAAGCCTTTGGGGAGGTCAAAGGTTTGATCGAAGGCGAGTGCTACGAGGACGGCGGAGGTGGATTCGAGGTTGAGAAAGGCGGCGAGTTCCGGGTGGGAGCGGGTGAGGATTCGGCGGGTGGCCGGGGCGGGAGTGGCCAGGATGAGGTGGTCGTGGGGGGGGAAGCCGGCAAGATCCTGGATGGGAGAGTTGAGGCGGACGGACTTTATGGGTAGGGTGGCGGCCATGCGGTCGATGAGGGTTTGGGTGCCGGTGCGCAGGGTGGTGAAGATGCTGTGCTGGGCGGCGCGTTCTGGGCGGTTTTTGGCCTGGAGGGCGAGGATGAGAGAGCCGTGTTCGCGCTCCATCTGGACGAAGGCGGGCATGACGGCGCGGACGGAGAGGGTTTGGACGTCGCCTCCGAAGACGCCGGAGAGCAAGGGTGCGGCGAGGGTTTGTAGGACCTCATTGCCGAAGTGGCGGAGGACGAAGGCGGCTACGGATTCGTCTGGATTTCCAGAGGCATGATGGTTATGGTGGGCTCCGGCTTTGAGGGCTTGTTCACGGAGTTCGGCGGCGCGGTGGGGTTCGGCGTGGTAGGCGGCGACGGCTTCGGGGGAGAGGAGCGGGGAGTTTTCGAGGGCGGCGAGGTTTGTGGGGACCATCATGCGCATGCCGTCGGGGATGGGGAGGAGCTTGCCGTTGCGCAAGATCCAGGTGACGCGGCCTTCGTCGAGGGATGGGGTGAGCTGGTCGGCGAGGCCTAGGTCGCGGGCAAGTTCTGCGGCCCAGGGCTTTTCCGTGACCCAGCCGTCGGGGCCTAGTTCTATGGTGAAGCCTTCGCGGTGGACGGTGCGGACGGTTCCGCCGAGGCGGTCGGAGGCTTCGTAGAGGGTGAAGGAGCGGCCTAGCTGGTGGAGCTGCCAGGCGGCGGTGAGGCCGGCGATGCCTCCTCCGAGGATGATGGTGTGGGACATGCTTGTTGTAGTGGCTGGGCTTCCTGGGTTGAGTGGTTTGGGGGGGGGTGAGTTGAGTGACTCGGGGTCCTTCGACTGCGTGACGCGCGATGAGGCTGCGCGTCACTTCGCTCAGGATGACGGTTTTTTGGGTGGTTACGAAGTAGAGGCTGTCAGGGCGGGTTCTGGGGCTGGGAGTTCGTCTACGTCGGCGGTGTAGTCGCCTTCGGCGATGGTTTTGAGGGCCTGGATGAGGGTGGGGGAGGCGTTGAGGGATGGGGCTCGGGTGAGTTGGAGGCCGAGGTCTGCGGCGGTTTGCTTGAAGGCGATGTCGATGTCGTAGAGGATTTCGACGTGGTCGCATAGGAAGCCGATGGGCTGCATGACGACGGCTTTGTGGCCCATTTGGGCGAGGGCTTTGAGGGTTTCTTCGACGGTGGGGCCGATCCAGGGGGCGCCGGCTACGCCTTGGCTCTGGAAGGCGAAGAACCAGTCTTGTTCTCTTAGACCAACGGCCTGAAGATACCGAGCCACATGAGCGGCGGTGCGCTTGCACTCGACGGGGTAGGGGTCTGGGGTCTGACGGGTGCCGTAATGCTGGATGCCTTCGGCGGGGACGGGGGCTCCGGGGCGGGCGCTGGGGCTTTCGGGGGTGCTGGCGCGGGATTGGTTCTGGCCGCTCATGATGGTGCGGCAGGGGACGGCGTGGGCGCTGAAGAGGATGGGGACTCGGGTGTTGGACAGGACGCAGGCTTCGGCCCATGCGGGCCAGAGCTCGAGGGCGAAGGCCTGGGCGAGGAGGGGATGGTCGGCCCAGCCGGCGATGAACTGCATCTCCATGCCGAGGGCTTCGGCGGCTTCGTGCGCTGCCCGGCGGTAGAGGCCGACGGAGGTGCGGGAGTTTTGCGGGGCGAGGCAGATGGCTTTGAAGCTCTTGATGCCGTTGGCGTGCATCTGGGCCAGGACGTCGGCGATGTAGGGGTGCCAGTTGCGCATACCGACGTAGACGGGGGTTTGCTGGCCGCCCGCCTGGAGGGCTTCTTGCAGGAGGCGGGCTTGGTGGAGGGTCCAGCGGGTGAGGGGAGGGCCTTCGGGGAGTGGGGTTTCCTGGAGGCCGATTTCAGCGTAGCGGTGCTGGAGTTCTTCAACGACGTGCTGGGGCATGGGACGGCCGCCGGTGACCTTGGCGAGGTAAGGGGCCATCTCGGAGAGGATGTCCGGGGTGCCGTGGGCGAGGAGGAGGATGGCTTGCGGGGCGAGATGGTCGGGTTGGAACATGGTTACGTTAAGGGTACGCGGAAAATGTGGGGGTGTGGCGCTGGTTTGGCAGGAGGTTTGATCGTGTGGGTGTTTTGGGGAGTTGATTGGTCTGCCGGTGGGAGTCATGCGGGGAGGTTCAGGGTGGGGAGGCCGGCGATGATCTGCTGGGTTTCGAGCGAGACGGTAATGACCTGGGCGATGAGGCGGAGGATGTAGTGGTCGTCGTCAGCGCGGTTGGGGTCGTTGACGATTCCGGAGCGCGGATCTGGGTTGGGTTTGGGGCTAGGTTTGGGGAGACGCGGTGTTGGTCCGGATGTGAGTGAGACTTATTCGAGGGCGGAGCGGTTGTCGAGGCGGTAGTCGAAGGTGGCGGGCGGGATGTAGCGGAGGGTGGAAGTCGTTGTAGCGGAGGGTGGATTTGTCTTTCGACAGCTTCATGCGTTCGACGCGGAAGGTGACCTCGGCTTTGGGTTTTCGAGTTGTTCGAGGAGGTATTCGGGCTGTTTTTCGTAGTCGATGTGGAGTTCCATGAGGCGCTTGCCGGCGGCTGCTAAGGCGTGGAGGTCTGGTTTGGGAAGAGGTGTGAAGCTCGGACCTGGAGTGCGATTTACCACACCGCGAGCTCGGTCCTTTCTGCATGCTGATCGTGAGTTGAAGACGCCGCTGCTACCTCTATACAGATGATCGTTCCCATCTGGGAGGGCTAAAGCGGGATTCGCCGCCTTCCAAAATGGCCTCGGCGTAGGCCTTTGCATCTTCGTCCATGGCTATGACTGGCGTTCCGTGCGTGCCACGGGAAATTAGGCGGGCAGCCCCGAGGTAGTCCCTTGCAGTCAATGGCCGGCTGAGGTCGATGGAGATGTTGGCTCCGTCTCCACGTTGCATTCGGGGCACCTGTCGTCACACGTACAGGACCATTCGTCGGTCCAATCTGCCCCGCACTCGGAGCATTCATAAGAATTCTCAAACCACTGCGCGAGGACTTCGTCTTCGCTAGCTTCGTTGACCTGTTCGTTCATATATGCCCTTCCCTTGGAATTTGATAATTCCCGCGTCTCTGAGAAGTTGTAGTTGCTGCCGAATCTTAGGCTTAATGTGTTTGTTATTGGGATAGATTCTTTGCATTCAGATTCGAATCTATAGATATCCTCAATCATGAAGCTCTGATTCGGCAATCGCTCTAAGAGTTTGAGCATTGTTGCGGCCCAACTTCTTTCCCTTGATGGGAGTGCGGAGAGACTTTCTAATCGCGCAAACGCCCTTCGTGCTGCAGTCTTTGGTTGAAATATGCCTCTTTGAATTATGGTAATTTGGCCCTCGGTGGCGATCGAAGGCAACACGATGTTGCAGCCTATCCAGCCGGCTCTTTTTGCCGATTCCGCTAGGGGCTTCCGGGCTTCAACAGATGTCTCCGTGATGAGCGAGTGATGGATCGCCCGAAGCCCGCTTATCGACCAACTCTTTGAATATTCCAGAAGTAAAAAGGTCGGCGTATTGCCGTCTCGTATGGTTTTAACCATCGCCGAATACGCGCCGTTTAGCACCCGGGAGGAAAAAGCACCACATTTGCTCTTAAGCTCGTAGCTATGGCTGCAGCTTTCGCAGACGAAGTCTCGCGATCTTGTGTTCGCGGGAGTCTGAATCAAATCGTCGGAATCGCAGCGTAGGCAATAGCCGTTTCTGGCGATCCAAGCCTCGCTAATTTTGCGGACTTGCTGGGTGGGGTTTGAATAGCCTAGGCCCAGCGTGATGTCGCCTTGAGTGTCCATGTTCTTTGAGAGTGTACTTCGCGGGGCTCCTAGAATTTGGGACGACCTGTTCGCTCAGGCGCAGCGTGCTCTGCTCAGATTTTCGCAAAGGGAAGACACAGGTGTCGCGGGTGAAATCACAGGTTGGGCGCAGCAAAACGTGGTGCGGATCGACTGCGTTGAGGAAGTGCTGCATTTCGGTGTAGCCCTGCTGGGACTCGGCGGCTTTTTCGATGGCGGTGTAGAAGCGGTCTAACGGTCTGAGGAACTCATCGCGGGAAAAATGGCGGGCGGTGATGGAGCGGATGACCTTTTCGATTTCGGCGGCGATGACGTTGCGGGAGAGGAACTCCTGGTTGTTGAAGACCTTGCGGAAGATGCGTTCGGTGAGGAGGTGCTGGACGAGCATCTTGCGGATGGCGTCGTCGGTGAGGTCGGGGTTGATGGACTGGCGGCAGAGTTCAGCGAAGGACTGGAAGTTCTCGCGGAAGGCTGGGTTCTTCTTGTATTCGGCTTCAAGGATGCCGGTTACGCCGGTGGCTAATTTGGGGATCTCGTCGGCGAACCTGGTAACGGCGGATTCCCAGTCGACTTCGTGGTCTTGACGGTGCTCGAAGAAGAGGGTGAGGACTTCAATGAGGGCTTCGGGGGTGCTGATGGGGCCGTCGAAGGGCTTGCGGCTGCCCTGGTAGAGGACGGCGTGGGTAGGGGACTGGAAGAGGATGTTGGTGAGGGGATAGCCTGCGGCGAACTTGCGCTTGATCTCTTTGTGGAGGTCGTCTGCGGAGTCTTTGGCCTCCCAGAGTCCGTGGACCAGGGTGAGGTCGTCTACGAGGGCTCCGTCGGCGCGGAGGGATTGCTTGGCTGTTCCTTTGAACTGGTACTCCTCGACCAGGTGCCAGCCGTAGGGGGAGGCGCAGCGCTTGAGGAGGTCGGCGAAGGCGGAGCGGGTGTTGCCTTCCGTGGTGTGGCCGTGAGCTTGGAATCTTTGGAGGGCGGCGTAGTAGGCCTTGATGGGAGTGTGAGCGGGTTTGAGAGGGAAGGTCGTCATGGGCGTCGACTTTGGCTCGCTTGAGCGATTCGGGGCTAGTGCTTGCCGTATTGTTTGACCCATTGGACGACTTTGAGGACGTTTTCTACCGGGGTGCCGGGGACGATGCCGTGGCCGAGGTTGAAGATGTGGCCGGGGCGGTTTGCGGCCTGGGTGAGGATGGTTTTGACGCGGGACTCGAGGACCTGGTCGGGTGCGAAGAGGGCGATGGGGTCTAAATTTCCCTGGATCGCGGTTCCGTGGCCGATGGAGGACCAACCTTCGTCGATGGGGGTGCGCCAGTCGAGGCCGAGGACGTCGGCTCCGGTTTCGCGCATGGCGGGGAGGAGCGAGGCGGTGTCTACGCCGAAGTAGATGACGGGGACGCCCATCTGGCGGATGTTGGTGATGAGCTGGGTGGTGGGGGTGAGGCAGAACTGGCGGTAGTCTTCGATCGAGAGGGCTCCGGCCCAGGAGTCGAAGACCTGGATGACGTCGGCCCCGGCGGCGACTTGCTGGGCGGCGAAGGCGGTGAGGACGGCGACGAGCTTTTCCATGAGGAGGGGCCAGGCAGAGGCCAGGGTGGAGGGTGGAGGGTGGAGGGTAGAGAAAGGCTCCTGGGCTGAGAGGTCTGGGGAGTTCGGGCGGAGGGATGGCCTTCGGGCTGCTTCGGCTTCGCGTTGCGCGCTGCGCTCAGGATGACCGATGCTCTGGCCGGTGCTCTGGCCGGTGCTCTGGCCGGTGCCTGAGGCGTACATGAGCTTTTTGGCTTCGATGTAGTTGCGGGAGCCGCCGCCTTCGATCATGTAGCTGGCCAGGGTGAAGGGAGCTCCGCAGAAGCCGATGATGCCGAGCTGATCTCCGACTGTCTGCCCGGCTTCCGGCGGGCGGGGCGGGGTGAAGTGCCTGACTACCTTTTCTATGGCTTTTGCTACGTATTGGAGGTCGTCGGTGCGGTCTGTGCGGAGGGCCTGGACCTGCTCGAAGGTGCGGATGGGTGTGTGGACGTGGGGGCCTTCGTTGGCGATGAACTCGAAGTCGAGGCCCATGGGGGTGAGGGGGAGCAGGAGGTCGGCGAAGATGATGGCGGCGTCTACGCCAAGACGCTCGGCTGCGGTGATGGTGACTTCGGCGGCGATGTCTGGGGTGCGGCAGATTTCAAGGAGCGAGTGGTGCTTGCGGACGGCCATGTACTCGGGCATGTAACGACCGGCCTGGCGGAGGAACCAGATGGGAGTTCGGTCAACGGGGAGGCGGAGGCAGGCGCGGACGAAGCGGGAGGTAGACGGAATCACTGGGCTAGGGTAGCACTGGAGGTGCGGTAGTCACCTCCAAGTGCCTCATCGAAACGCTTCATGAGCCAGTACTGCGAGATACCGAGTGGATGATCTTTCAGTTCGCCAAAGATTGTGTAGCCCAACTTCTCGTAGAAGGGTCGGGCCTGGAAGCTGAAGGTATCGAGCCAGACACCGGTGAGCCTGCGCGAGCGAGCGATGGCTTCCGCCTGCAACATTAGAGTTCGGCCCAAGCCGTTGCCGCGCAGTTCCTCCGGCACGATCAATACGGAGATGAAGAGCCAATCATAGGAGCTGTGGCCGATGAGCCCTCCGACTATGACTTGCTGGGCATCCCTCAGAAGCAACCGTAGCGGGCTGTAGCGCGATGGCGGAGCATGCCTGGCGTTGTGGTCGAGGAGAGCCCGCTCGATGGGATCGCGATCCTCTGGACGATCGGTTTCAGAAACCTCGATACTCCATTTTTCAATAGGCATTGAAGAAGTAGTGGGAAATCTCTGGCTTACGGCTCTAGGCGGAAGGTGTATTCCTCGATGACCGGGTTGACGAGGACTTCTCGGGCGATGCGGTCTACCTCCGCGGATGCCTGGGATTCTGGGGCTTCGGCGAGGGTGAGGAGGAAGTATTTGCCCTGGCGGACGTCCTGAACCCCTTGATAGTTCATGCGGCGGAGCGCGTCGGCGACGGTCTGGCCCTGGGCGTCGAGGACGGTGCGTTTGAGGGTGACGAAGACGTGGGCTTTCATGAGGTTCGATTATAGAAGGGATGAGAGAGAGGGATGAGGAGGATTGGCCTATAGACCGGGCGGGGGCTTGTAGTTATAGACTTGTGCGTGCAGCGCCGAGGTTTTTCTGTTCGTTGGACCGCACGGGTGTCCCGGGCGTGACAGTGGGCGGCGCGAGATGTACGACAAATTTCAAACTACGAGAAGAGACAGCTACGTTTATGCCAAATTACATGGAGTTGCCGGTCGGACCGAAGTCGCCTGAGGTGATCAATGTTGTGGTGGAGATCCCGCAGGAGGGTGTGAACAAGTACGAGTACGACAAGGAGCTGCATGTGTTCCGGCTGGACCGGAATCTCTATTCGCCGGTGCATTATCCGGGGGATTACGGGTTTATTCCGAGCACGCTGGGCGATGACGGCGACCCGCTGGATGTGCTGGTGCTGGTGGATTCACCGAGCTTTGTAGGGTGCGTGATGGAGGTTCGTCCGATTGGGCTGCTGGAGATGCTGGACCAGGGGCTTGGGGATGAGAAGGTGCTTTGCGTGGGGATGGGGAATCCCCGTTACAAGGATGTTTGGAACTACTCCGAGATTTATCCGCATATGCTGCGGGAGATCACGCACTTTTTTGCGATCTATAAGGATCTTGAAGGGAAGCGGGTTGAGGTGAAGGGTTGGCGGGATGCGGCGTTTGCACGGAATAAGGTGACCGAGGCGCAGGCTCGGTGGATTGAGCACCAGAAGAATCCGGAGATGAAGCCTGTTCCTGTAGGGTAGGCGAGGGGATCAGGGAGAGGGATCAGGGTAGGGCGGGGCTGTCCGGGAGTTCGGGCGGCTTCGCCCTTTTTGTTGGATTTGTGGATATTTGTGTTTGGCGAACATACCCTTTGTGCGGGGGCGCATCGTAGGTTTCAGGAGATTGATATGAAACGGTTTGTGGCTGCGGCTGTGGTGGCATTGAGTGTAATGGGCGTGGGATCGGCAATGGCCGGGGCTCAAGGGCCGGATGCGAAGCTGGCGGATCGGATTGAGTCCGCCCATCAGGTTCTGCATGAGCTGATGGGGACGCCGGATAAGGGGATTCCCTTTGATATCGCGGCCAAAGCGCAGTGCGTGGCGGTGGTTCCAGGCTTCAAGAAGGGCGCTTTCCTGGTGGGCGCGGAGTATGGGCAGGGCGTGGCCACGTGCCGGACCGGTAACGGCTGGAGTGCGCCGGTGTTTATTCAGTTGACGGGCGCGAGCTTTGGCTTTCAGGCGGGCGGGCAGTCGACCGATCTGGTGCTCATTGGGGTAAACCGCCGGAGTCTGGACGATCTGCTGAAGGATAAGGTCAAGTTGGGCGGGGATATCGCAGTCTCGGCCGGGCCTGTGGGGCGTGATTCGCAGGCGGCTACGACGGAGCTGGCGAATGCTGAGTTTCTGACCTATTCACGCAGCAAGGGCTTGTTTGCGGGCGTGGATTTGAACGGCGACGAGGTTCACCAGAACAGCAAGGACACGACGGCGTTCTACGGCAAGGATCTTCCGTATAAGGCGATTCTGAGCGGCTCGGTGCCGACTCCGGCTCCGGCAGCACATTTTGTAAAGACGGTGAATGAGCTGTTCCGTAAGGGGCGGGCTCAGTAAGAGTTGGTTCTTGCTGGAGTGAGATGCGGCGTTCCCTGGGTTGGGGACGCCGTTTGCTTTTTAGATGAGGTGTGGTTTACTCGCACATCTCGGAAGCGAGATGTGGGGCACCCGGGTTTGTTGCCACGACCTTTTCTGTACGACTCCAGGTACGGGGGCGCGGGTTGAATCTTCTTGACAGGTGGCGGGTGCAGGTATTCCCATTCCTGCATGCGAACGGCGAGGAGAGTCTGGGAGGTGAGCCGGTGCCGTCGGGCGGCTAGGGCGTTGTTGTTTGCCGTCGGGGCGGCGGGATGTAAGGGGCCGGCGGCGACGCACGCGGTGGCGCTGCAGGCGGCGACGGCTCCGGTAGTCGATCAGGCGGAGGCGGCGTACCGGGCGGCGGTGGAGCTGCATGATGTGCGGGTGGATTTCGATGCGGCGGCGCAGTTTGATAAGGCGGAGCCGGTGTACAATCCGCGGACGATCAAGCCGCTGCTTTCAACCAGGGACATCGATGTGCGGCTGGCGGTGCTGACGGGGTTTCAGTTGTATGTGAAGTCGCTGGCGGCGCTGGCGGGTGGGACGGATACTACGGCGCTGGATGCGGCTTCTACATCCGTGGGGACGGGGTTGACGACTTTGGGGAATACGGTGGGACCAGTGTTTGCGAGTGCGCTTGGGCTTGCGCCGGCGGCGGGGTCGGCGTTTGCTTCGGAAACCTCGACAGGGACCGCGATCGACACGACGCCGATCAGTCCGGCGGCGCGAAATGGGGTCAGTACGGCGTTGGAGGCGTTGGGGCTTTATCTCGAGCGGAAGCAGATTAATCGCGATCTGCCGGAGATTGTGGGGAAGATGGATGGGACGGTGGAATCGTTGTGCCAACTGCTGGAGAAAGATTTGGATATTCTGACGAACCAGGAGACGCTGGACTATAACTTCATCATCGACCAGCAGACGCTGTTTTTGCGGCTGCACACGCCGAACCAGACGGATGCTTTGGGGTCGCTGGACCGGCGGGAGCAGATTATGAAGCTTCCGGGAGTGGTTCGGCAGTGGAGGTCTACAGATGCGGAGCTGCGGCAGTTGAAGGCGGCGATTGTGAAGCTATCGATTACGCATCATGCGCTGGCGGCGGAACTACAGGGGAACAGTCCTGCTTCTTTAAAGGAGAAGCTGGCGGAGCTTGAGGCTGCTGGGAGTGCACTGGGCAGGTTTTACTCGTCTTTGCCGACGACTTAGTGTTTGTTTTCTGGAGGTGATGCATGGCGATTCCACCGAAACACTTTCCGCCTGTGGAGGATGCGGTTGTGCCACCGCCTGCTGCTCCCGCTAAGCCGAAGTCGTCTCTTCCGCTTCATCCTGGGCTGACGAATGCGGCTCAGATTGCGCTGCCGCTCCCGGCTGATTTGCGAGCGGCGTATCGGGATCTGTACGACCTGTATGAGAGTGCGATTCAGGCTACGAGCGATGCGGCCACGCTGCTGCTTTTGAACGATGCGCAGAGTAATCTTGACGACATTCTGACCAAGGACAATCTGTACGCGTTGAACCGTGATACGACCTTGTTTGGAGTGTTGCAGACGCAGATTCAGTCGACCAACGACGGGTTGGACGATCTAAAGAAGAAGATCGCCCTGGTGGCTTCACATATTGCGCTGGCTGGGCAGATCCTTGCGGCGATCAACAAGGTGATCTCGCTGGTACCCGGACTTTAGCGAACCGGGCGAATGTGGGAGCATCGTGGCGCGTGGGGTGGACGCGCTGATTGTCTTGACTTGTGGGGAAGAAGTCCATAGAACAGAGCCATAGCTGAGAATTTGTTGCGACGCTTCCGCGGGCATTACGCCTTCGTGGAGCACGCTTTCTATTTGCATCGCCAGCGATGTGAGGGAGAGGACCGTTTCTTGATGAAGCAAGCGCTGTGGACGAGTGCGTTAGTTGGCGCGATGATTTGCCCGGGAAGCGGTGCGTGGGGGCAGAGTCCGGCTGAGCAGATACTGGCTCGTAGCGATGTGAAGGCGGCCATGGCCGCGATACAGGCGAGTGATGGGCACTTTGTGGACGAGCAGGTGAGGCTTTGCGAGATCGCTTCGCCTCCGTTTCACGAGGATAAGCGGGCTGCGGAGATGGCGAAGCTGTTCAAGGCGGCAGGGCTCGGAAACGTGCGGATCGATAAGGCGGGCAATGTGCTGGGGGATCGGCCGGGGGCTGCGGCGCATCCGCACCTGGTGATGGCGGCGCATTTGGATACGGTGTTTCCTGAGGGGACCGACGTGCATGTGACGCGGACCAGCACTGTGCTGAAGGGGCCGGGGATCGGGGATGATTGCCGCGGGCTGGCGGCGGTGCTGCAGGTGGTTCATGCGATGAATGAGGCGCATGTGAAGACGAAGGGCTCAGTTACGTTTGTGGCGGATACGGGGGAAGAAGGTCCGGGGGATCTGCGGGGGACTCGGGAGCTGTTTGGGACGACTTTGAAGGGGCAGATTGACGACTTTATTTCTATCGAGCCGGGTGAGCCGCAGCGGGTGACCAATGGCGGGGTTGGAAGCTACCGGTACCGGGTGACGTTTACCGGGCCGGGCGGACATAGCTATGGGGCGTTTGGGCTAGCGAATCCGATTGGAGCGCTGGGGCGGGTGGTCGCGCATATTGGCGAGCTGCAGGTGCCTACGGAGCCGAAGACCACGTTCAATGTTGGGTTGGTTGGGGGTGGGACTTCAGTGAACTCGATTCCGTTTGAGGCGTGGTTTGAGTTCGATGAGCGGTCTCCGGATACGAGATCTTTGGATGCTCTGGATGCGAAGTTCAAGGCGGCGGTGCAGCAGGGGTTGGATGAGGAGAATGCTCGTTGGGGCGATAAGGGCAAGCTGAGCGTTGCGGTGAAGGAGATTGGGATTCGACCGGCTGGGCAGACGGACGCGAATGCGGCGATTGTGAAGGCTGCTGCGGCGAGCGTGAAGGCGCTGGGGTTTGGCGAGGCTTCGTTTGGCGCTTCTTCTACGGATTCGAATGTGCCGATGCATCTTGGGATTCCGGCGATCACGATTGGCGGGGGTGGGAAGGATATGGGGGCGCACTCTTTGAACGAGACGGATGATGTTACGGATGCTTATAAGGGGCCGCAGAATGCTTTGCTGATTTTGCTGATGGTTCTGCAGTAATCCTTCCCTCGGCGGCTCAAGCCGGGTTCCGGGCGGACGTCTGATGGCGGGACCGAGGTCCCGCCGCAAGCAACAACGTTGGATACGAATGGGAGATAGATCATGATTGTTCGCTCGCTTTCCGTTGGATTGTTTGGTGCGGCTTTACTGGCTGCGAATGCTGTGGCACAGGCTCCGTCTACGATGACGCCGGAGAAGGCTGCGGCGATCAAGCAGGAGATTCTGAAGGAGGTGGATGGGAATGCGAAGCTGGTGCAGGTGATGGTCGATACCTTGTACAGCTTTGGGGAGCTTGGGTTTCAGGAGTTCGAGACCAGTAAGTACCTTACCGGGATACTGGAGAAGAACGGGTTCAAGGTGGAGCAGGGGATTGCGGGGATTCCTACGGCCTACATGGCTACCTGGGGGAGTGGGGAGCCGGTGATTGCGCTGGGGTCCGATCTGGACTGTATTCCTCAGGCCTCGCAGAAGCCTGGGGTCGCGTATCACGATCCGATTATTCCGGGGGCTCCGGGGCATGGGGAGGGGCATAACTCAGGAAATGCAGTGAACATTGTTGCGGCGCTGGCGGTGATGCATGCGATGCAGAAGAACCACCTGACCGGGACGATCAAGATCTGGCCGGGGGTGGCCGAGGAGGAGCTTGGGAGCAAGGCTTACTACGTGCGGGATGGGTATTTCAAGGGGATCGATGCGGTGCTGTTTTCGCATGTGGGGGATAACCTGGGGGCGAGTTATGGGGGAAACTCGACCAACGGGCTGGTGAGTGTGCAGTACAACTTCCATGGGGAGAGTGCGCATGCGGCGGCGGCTCCGTGGCGCGGGAAGAGTGCGCTGGATGCGGTGGAGCTGATGGACGTGGGGTGGAACTTCAAGCGGGAGCATCTGCGGCTGCAGCAGCGGTCGCATTATGTGATCTCAAATGGCGGGGACCAGCCGAATGTGGTGCCGCAGAATGCTTCGGTCTGGTACTACTTCCGGGAGGCGGACTACGAGCACATCAAGGGCTTGTGGGAGACCGGGGACAAGATGGCGCAGGGGGCTACGCTGATGACCTCGACGACGTGGGATTCAAGTGTGCTTGGCGCGGCCTGGCCGGGCTACTTCAATAAGCCCATGGCGGAGGAGGCTACGGCGAATGCGAAGCTGGTGGGGCTGCCTACGTGGTCCGATGCGGACCAGACGCTGGCGAAGGCTCTACAGAAGGAGTTGAAGGTTCCGGAGAAGGGGCTGGCGATGAAGCTGGATGAGCTGAAGACGCCGAAGGAGCCGGAGCAGTATTATGGCGGCGGGTCGGATGATATTGGGGATATTTCCTGGGTGACGCCGACGATTGTGCTGCGGTATCCGGCGAATATTCCAAATCTTCCGGGGCATAACTGGGCGAATGGGATTGCGATGGCTACGCCGATTGCGCATAAGGGCTCGCTGGCGGGAGCGAAGGTGCAGGCGCTGACACTGTTCGACCTGATGACGGAGCCGAAGCTGCTGGCGGATGCGAAGAGCTACTTCAACGACGTGCAGACGAAGGATCAGAAGTACATTCCGTTTCTTCGACCGGGGGATAAGCCTTCCTTGTTTTTGAATAAGGACATCATGGCGAAGTATCGGCCGGAGATGAAGAAGTACTACTATGACGCTGCGAAGTATCCGACTTATCTGGATCAGCTGGGGATCAAGTATCCGACGGTTCGGACGGATGCTACGCCTAAAGCTGGGGCGGCGGATCAGGATGGGTCGCAGATGTAGCTGCTCCTGGTAAGGATTCCTGGTAAGGACTCCTGGTAAGGAAGCGAAGTTCTCGCGCGAATCTGAAGGTGACCGGAGCGCCTGGATCAGCTTCTTCGGGATCCTTCGACTGCGTCTGGCGCACAGGAGGCGCACAGGACGCGCCAGACGCCGCTCAGGATGACGGGTTCTGTGGTGGCTCGAAAGGGCGCGGTCGAGCTTTGCTCGACAATCCCACCCGGCCGAAGCAGAGGCAAGAGCAACCGCAGATTCGCTTCGGGAATGACAACAGAGGGGCTATTTGGGTGGGGTGTCTGGGTGGAGGTATTTGGCGAGGAAGAGGTAGACTTCGTGGCGGGATTCGAGGGCTAACGGGGAGTCGATGCGGTTGAAGTAGTGGCCTCCGGGGGCGTTTTCGTAGACCTTGTAGTCGAACTTTTTGCCTTCGGCTTTGAGGGCCTGGATGAGGTGCTCGACTTCCAGGTAGTTGACGTCTTCGTCGTTGGTGTTGGTGTGGATGAGGAGTGGGGTGTCGAGCTCTTTGGCGTGGTTGACGGGGGAGCGCTTGCGGTACTCGGCGATGTCGTCGTGGGCAGTTTCGCCGAGGGAGTAGGGGGCGGAGTAGAGGGTGCGGTAGCCGTCGGTTTCATAGCCCATGCGGGCGATGAGGTCGGAGACGGGGACGCCGGCGTAGGCTACGGCGAAGTCGTGGGGGTGGGCGAAGATGTTCATCAACGTGATCATGCCGCCGTGGCTCCAGCCGATGATGCCGACGCGTTTGGGGTCGAGGAAGCTGTAGCGCTGGAGCATCCATTGCATGCCCATGTAGACGTCGTCGGTTTCGCGTCCGCCGTAGTCGATCTTTTCATAGTAGCCGCGTCCGTAGCCGGAGCTGCCGCGGTAGTCGGTGGCGACGATGGTGTAGCCCTGGAGGATGAGCTCGCGGACCATGTGGGCGTCGATGCTGGTCTCAAAGGAGCCGTGGATGCCCTGGTGAACGTAGACGATGAGAGGCTGCTTACGGGTGCGGTCGAGGTTTTTGGGGATGAGGGTGTAGACGTGGACGATGACGGGGTTGGTGGCGCCGGGTTCTTTGGGTTTTTTGACGCGGTCGGGCGGGAGGCCGCCGTATTCGGATTTGTCGATCTCGGCGATGTCGCCTAGCTTCTGGTACCACATGAGATCGTCGATCTCTTTAGCGAGGGTGTCGAGGCCGTTGATCGGGGCGGGGGGCGGGGCGGGGGCGGCGGTTGCTGCGCCGCGAGCGGTGGCTGGAGCTTCCTGGGCGAATGCGCAGGGGGGAATCGATGCGAGGCAGAGGAGGAGGAGGGTGCGGGCGAGGCGTTTTGGGGCGAGGTTGGCCGACAGCATCGGATGGCTCCGTTTTGGGGGCTATTTGGATTTGGGGTACAAGGGAATTCTAGATGCTGGACGGGAGGTATGGGGAGATTGTTCCAGAGGCGATGCGATTTAACGATGGCCGTTCAGTTTTCGAACGAAGAGGCCGTCTTTTTGCATTCTTGCGCGGAAACTGGACGTACTTGAGGCGCAAGGAACTTCTTCGGGGTCCTTCGACTGCGTCTGCCGCAAAGAACGCGCCAGACTTCGCTCAGGATGACGCAAATATTTCTGGTGAACTTTCAGGCTACGGCGGTCAGGTGTTCGACGGCGCGCTCCTTCATGCGCTGGTAAAGGACGCCGATGGCGTGGTCTTTGAAGTGGGGGGTGTTGCGATGGGCTTCGAGGGAGGCTTCGTCTTTGTACTGCTCGTAGATGAGCACGGTGGTGGGGTCGTCTGCGAGGAAGTGGCAGACGTAGGAGACGCAGCCGGGCTCCTGGCGGGAGCCCTGGGTGAGGGCGATGAGGGCGGACTGGATGGCTTCGTGGTCGGGCTCTTCAAAGCGCATGCGGACGGTGAAGGAGAGCATGGGTTCCTTTAGTGAGCATTGATGAGTGGGCATTGATGAGTGGTCAGTGGTTAGTGGGCAGTGATCAGTGGTAAGTGATGAGTGGTCAGTAAGGACGCTTATGACTCATCACTGATCCCTTGCCACTGTTCTTAGGCTTCGAGGGCTTGCTCGAAGGCAGGGATTGTGATGGTCTGAGCGCGGTCTGGACCGGTGGAGACCATGCCGATTTTGGCTCCTGATTCTTTTTCGATGAAGGCGAGGTAGTCCTGGGCGAGTTGCGGGAGCTTGTCGTACTCGGTGATGCCTTCGGTGGAGCAGTTCCAGCCTTTAAGGGTCGTGTAGATGGGCTTGATGGATTTGAAGCCGCGGATATCGGCGGGGATGAGGCCGGTGAGCTTGCCGTCGATCTCGTAGGCGGTGCAGACGGGGATTTCGGCGCACTGGTCCATGACGTCCATCTTGGTGACGACGAGCCATTCCGTGCCGTTGATCATGTTGCTGTAGCGGAGGAGTGGGAGGTCAAGCCAGCCGCAGCGGCGAGGGCGGCCGGTGACGGCGCCGTACTCCTGGCCGCGGGCGCGGAGGAGGTCTGCGGAGTGGCCATTGATTTCCGTGGGGAAGGGGCCTTCGCCGACGCGGGTGACGTAGGCCTTGGTGACGCCGATGACGGTGCCGATTTTGGTGGGGCCTACGCCGGTTCCGGTGACGGCTCCTCCGGCGGTGGCGCTGCTGCTGGTGACGAAGGGGTAGGTGCCGTGGTCGATGTCGAGGAGCGCGCCCTGGGCGCCTTCGAACATGACCTTTTCGCCTTTGTCGATGGCCTGGTTGAGGAGGACGGCGGTGTCGGTGACGTAGGGGGCCAGCTGGTCGGCGAGGCGGGCGTATTCGTCGTACATGGCGCGGGGGTCCAGGGGGTCGGTGCCGAAGAGGGCGTGGGCGATGGTGTTTTTTTCGTGGCAGGCGTTGTTGATGTGGGTGCGTAGGAGGGGCGGGTTGAGAAGGTCGGCGACGCGTAGGCCGTTGCGGTGGATCTTGTCTTCGTAGGCGGGGCCGATGCCGCGGCGGGTGGTGCCGATGGGGGTGCGCCCGGGGGCGGTTTCAGCGGCGAGCTCGATCATGCGGTGGTAGGGCAGGATGACCTGGGCGCGGTTGGAGACGAATAGCTGGGAGTCGATGGGGAGGCCGGCGTCTTTGAGCTTTTTGACCTCGGCCAGGAAGGCTGCGGGGTCGAGGACGACGCCGTTGCCGATGACGCCTTTGCAGTCCGGGCGGAGGACGCCGCAGGGGATGAGCTGGAGGACGAACTTCTTGCCGTGGATGATGACGGTGTGGCCGGCGTTGTGGCCGCCGGCGTAACGGGCGACGACGGAGAACTTCTCTGAGAGGACGTCTACGATCTTGCCTTTGCCTTCATCGCCCCATTGGGCTCCCAGGATGACGGCGGATTGACGGCGGGGCTTGCTTGCTGACTGCTGGCTCACTTGGAGGGTTTCTCCGGGAATCTTCGGGTGGGAGTGCGCCGGGTTAAGGGCGCCCATGCGCCATTTTATACCGGGGTGAGGGGCGAGCTGTTGTGATGAGGCGAGCTGGGGCGCGTCGACGTACTACTTCGGACGGGCGCGGCATTCTTGCGCGAAACTGGACATGGCCGGACTGCCCAAGCTCCTTCGGGGTCCTTCGGCTCCGTCCGGCGCAAAGTACCCGCCAGACTTCGCTCAGGATGACAACGTGGTTCTGATGTGAAGGGAAGGACCTTTGCGAGGCGCGGGTTTAGTCTTCTGCGAGGGCGAAGGCGGCTCCTCCGGCCTGTTTGACGCGGTAGAGGGCGGCATCTGCTCGGCCGAGGAGGATGCGCGGATTGTTGTAGCTTCCGGTGGCTACGCGAGCTCCGATGCTGGCGGTGATGCCGAGTTGGAGGCCTTCGATGAGGAGCGGCTCGCGAAGTGCGTGGTGGATGCGGGCGGCCAGGGCTTGTGGGGCGTTTTCTTCCGTGACGGAGGTCTGGAGGATGGCGAACTCGTCTCCGCCGAGGCGGGCGAGGAGGTCCTGGTCGGAGTGGATGACGCTGCGGAGCCGGTCCGCGACGCACTGCAGGAGGAGGTCTCCGGTGGCGTGGCCGAAGGTGTCGTTGATCTGCTTGAAGCGGTCGAGATCCATGTAGAGGACGCCGAAGGAGGTTGAGCCGGAGCAGAGGAGGGCCAGGCGATCCTCAAAGTGGCGGCGATTGGCGAGGCCGGTGAGGGCGTCGTGGAGGGCGAGATCGCGGAGACGGCGACGGGAGTGGAGCTGCTCGAGAACAATGTCGAACTTGTTCTGGACGCCTTCCCAGTGGATGTAGGCGAAGAAGCAGATGAGGACGAAGGCGGTGTGGGCGAGGAGGTCTCCAAGGCGAAGGACCGCGACGGCGAGGGCGCCGAGCATGATGAATCCGCCGAGCTGGATGATCCAGGGGCGGAGTCCGATGCGGGCGCCGAGGGCAGCGCAGAAGGAGAAGATGCCGATGGTGCAGAGGAACTGGGCGTGCGCGTCATGGTAGGCGAAGGTGTAGAGGGTTGAGCCGGCAAGCGAGCAGCAATAGAGGAAGGTGGAGGAGGCGTAAGCGATGCGCCAGCGGCGGGCGGCTGTGGACGTGAGCGCCGTGCCGCGGCGCAGGGTGAAGGCGAGGACGACGGCGATGCGAGCGGTACAGATGATGGCGGTGATGCCGGCGATGCGCCAGAGCCAGGGGTCGTTGTAGTGTCTGGCGAGGAGGAGAGCGCTGCCGACCAGGCCGAAGCCGCCGAGGACTACGGTGACGATGAGGCGGCGGAAGATGAGGAAGGTAAGGTCGATCTCAATCTCTGGGTGGATCTTCGCGGAGGTCTGCTCGTCCTTTGTTTCTGAAGCGTTGGATCGGCGGGATTGGTCTTTCGAACTCAATGATTCTCCGACGGCGCGCCCGTACCTGGCTGCCTGTACTTGAGGGTAGGCAGATGGGACGATGGGGAGAATGCCACTTTGGTTCAAAGTGGGGTGCGTGGATGACTAAAGTAAGGTCAGGGCTTCAGAGTGCGGGGAGGGTGAGGGTGAAGACGGTGCCCTGGCCGGGCTGGCTGGTGACGGAGAGGGTGCCGTTGTGGGCGTCCATGATGGCTCGGCTGATGGCGAGGCCCATGCCGGTGCCGGAGGTCTGGATGCGGGGGGAGCGGGCGCGGTAGAAGCGATCAAAGATGAGGGATTGCTCGGAGGCGTCGATGCCGATGCCGCGGTCCGCGATGTGAAGGGCCAGGCGGCCGGGTTGAGGCTCGGCGGAGACGATGATGGGGGTGTTGGGGGCGCTGTACTTGGCGGCGTTCTCGAGGAGGTTGCAGAGGACTTTCTGGAGGTAGTCGCGGTCGGCGCGGACCTGGGGGAGCTGGGCGGGGAGACGGAGCTCGATGGAGTGGAGTTCCAGGGCGGAGGCGCAGGTGGCGAGGGCGGCCTGGATGACTTCTTCTACGGCGATGGGGGTGAAGGTCATGTGGACCTCCTGGGCGTCGAGCTGGGTCATCTCTACGGCCTGCGAGACGAGGCGGTCGAGGCGGTCGCTTTCTTCGTCGATGACGGTGAGGAGGTCATGTTTGTCCGGGGCGGTGAGCGTTGGGGATGACAGGAGGGTGGTGGCGCTGGCTTTGATGGCGGTGAGGGGGGTGCGGAGCTCATGGGTGATGGAGTCAATCATGAGGGTGCGGAGGCGCTCTGATTCCTTGGCGGCTTCGCCGCGGGTGACGTCTTCGAGGGCCTGGGCGCGGTCGATAGAGACGGAGACGAGTCCTGCAATGGCCTCAAGGGTGGCAGGCGAGAGATGGGCTCCGCGGAGGGTGAGCAGGCCGCGGGGTTTGACGCCGGTGCGGAGGGGGATGCGGGCTGAGGCGGGCGGGGTGAGGTCGATGGAGGTGAGGGTGAGGGCGAGTTGGCGGAGAGAGACCGGGTCGAGCTGGTATTCGGCTGCGGGGCCGAGGATTTGTCCGGCCTGGTAGAGGGCGTCTCGGTCCAGGAGATAGACGGAGGTGAACTCGGCTGAGGTGGCCTGAAGGATTGCGGGGGTGAGTGTGTTTAGGAGGGCAGCGACGTTTTCGGTTTGCAGGAGGGCTCGGCTGAGGCGGTAGAGGACTTCGAGCTCGCGCTGTCGGGTTCGGGCTTCGGCGGCTTCTTCGCGGGCGCGCTCCGCGAGGCGGCTGCCGATGACGGCAGTGGCGAGGAAGGCGAAGAGGGCAAGCCAGTTCTGGGGATCGTTGATGGTGAGGGTGCCGACGGGTGGGAGGAAGTAGAAGTTGTAGAAGACGGTGGCTGCGAGGGAGATGGCTACGGCGTAGCGGAGGCCCCAGCGAGCGGCGAGTGAGAGGATAAGAAGAAGCATCGTCAGGGCGACGGTGGTGGTGTTGACGTGGAACCAGCGATGGTAGACGACTACAATCGCGGCGAGGGCGAGCGTGGCGGAGATCCAGCGGACGGGTTCGAAATAATGCTTGGCGTTCACAGAAGGGATTGTACGAGGTTAAGCGGATGACGACGGGAGCGGCGACGACGAGGAAAAGCCCGGAGGACTGGCTGGTGGCTGCGGAGACGGCGCAGAACCAGGCTCATGAAGCTGCGCTTGGTTTTGCGCGCACTGAAGAAAAACGGCGCGGACGTTTTAAGGTGCTGTTGGGGTATGCGCCTGGGGTGGGGAAGACGTTCACGATGCTGAGTGAGGGGATTCGGCGGCGGCAGCGGGGCGAGGATGTTGTGATCGGGATCGTCGAGACGCACGGGCGCAAGGAGACGGCGGATCTGGCGGGCAAGCTGGAGCCGGTAGCGCGGCGGCGGATCGACTATAAGGGTACGGTGTTTGAGGAGATGGACGTAGATGCGGTGCTGGCGCGGGCTCCGGCGGTGGCGCTGGTGGATGAGCTGGCGCATACCAATATTGAGGGGAGCCGGTTTCAGAAGCGGTATGAGGATGTGCTGCTGCTGCTGGAGAACGGGATCGATGTGCTGACGACGATCAACATTCAGCATGTGGAGAGCCTGACGCCACGGGTTCAGAGCTTGACGGGGATCACGGTGCGCGAGGTGGTGCCGGATTGGGTTCTGGATCTTGCGGATGAGATTGTGATCAGCGATCTGACGCCGGAGGCGCTGGCTACGCGGATGCGGCGTGGGGATGTGTATCCGGTCGAACGGGCGGAGCGGGCGCTAGAGAACTTTTTTCGGCGAGGGAACTTGATCGCGCTGCGGGAGATGGCGCTGCAACGGGTGACGCGGGCCGTCGACCGGACGCTGGATGCATATGTGAAGCGGAAGCACCTGGGCGCGCACTGGAGTGTGGCGGAGAAGATTGCGGTTTGTATCAGCGCGAGTGCGCAGGCTCGGGATTTGATTGCGCGTGGAGCTCGTCTGGCTGAAGGGCTGAGCGGAGAGCTGTACGTGGTGCACGTCTGGAGCGCGAAGGATGCCGATGCGGAACGGCGCAGGCTGCTGGATGGGCATCTGCAGTTTGCGCGGAATCTTGGGGCGCAGATTGTGGAGCTGAAGGGCAAGAATATTCCTTCAACGACGGCCGGATTTGTGAGTGAAAACCGGATCACGCAGGCGATCTTTGGAAGGACAGCGCTGGTGGGGATGAAGAAGTGGATGTACTACCTGGCGATCCAGCGGTTTATGAGTTTGGCTCCGCATGTTGACCTGCATATTGTGACGCAGGAGACGCATTGATGCGGGTACTGATCGTGGACGATGAGCGGCAGATTACGCGGGTGCTCAGGACTTCTTTGCAGAGCAGCGGGTATGAGGTCCTGGTCGCGCAGAACGGGTTGGAGGCATTCGATAGGTTTACTGCTGCAAATCCGGACTTGATCGTTACGGATCTTGCCATGCCGGAGATGGATGGGCTGGAGTTGACGCGGGCGGTGCGGCGGGTGGCTGCGACGCCGATCATTGTGTTGTCTGTGAGGGGGCAGGAGGCGATGAAGGTGGCGGCGCTCGATGCGGGTGCGGACGACTATGTGACCAAGCCGTTCAGTATGCCGGAGCTGCTGGCGAGGGTGCGGGCGCAACTGCGGAAGGTGAAGCAGGACGTTGACGAGCCGGCAGAGGTGCGGGCTGGGGACTTCTTCATCGATCCGGTGGCGCATAAGGTGGAGGTGCGCGGGGCGGAGGTTCATCTAACGCCGAAGGAGTTCGATCTGCTGCTGCTGCTGGCGCAGAATGCGGGGCGAGTGCTGACGCACAAGGTAATGCTGAAGAGCATCTGGGGGCCTGCGGGGGAAGATCAGCCGGAGTATCTGCGGGTGCTGATTGCGCAGTTGAGGAAGAAGATAGAGGTGCCTGATGTTTCGAAGTACATCCAGAGCGAGCCCTGGGTGGGGTATCGGTTTCATCCGGAGGGTTGAGCCGGCAGGGCGCGGACTTATGGATTTTTAACAACTTCTCTATGGACTTCCTACCGCTGCGAGGCGTGTGATGGAGGATGGGTTGCCGACCGGCTTGGGCTTGAAGCGCGGGGCGAGCGGCGGCCGGGAGGTTGAATGCTCGATCTCATTGCGGTGATTATGACGGCTGTTCTTTTTGGAGTGAGCCTGGCGTATGTTTCGGGATGCGATGGATTGAAGGGGGTGCGGCCGTGATGGAAGACATCTTGCTGCTGTCGGTTGCGGGCTTATTGCTGGTTTACCTGGTGTATGCGTTGTTGAGGCCGGAGAGGTTTTAGATGTCGCTGAATGGATGGTTGCAGATTGCTTTCTTCATGGCCTCGGTGCTGGTGCTGGCGAAGCCGATGGGGTCTTATATGACGGCGGTGTTCGAGCGCCGGCGGACGTTGCTGGATGGGGTGCTCGGGCCGTGCGAGAGGTTGCTGTATCGGGCGACGGGGGTCAGACCGGATGAGGAGATGCGGTGGACGGAGTATGCGGCGGCGATGCTGACGTTCAGCGCGTCGACGCTGGTGCTGACGTATGGGGTGGAGCGGATGCAGCATTGGCTGCCGCTGAATCCGCAGCACCTGGCGGGCGTGGCTCCGGATCTGGCTCTGAATACGGCGATCTCGTTTACGACGAATACGAACTGGCAGGCGTATGTGCCGGAGACGACTATGAGCTACCTGACGCAGATGCTCGGGCTGGCTACGCACAATTTCTGGTCGGCGGCGATTGGGCTGGCGCTGGCGGTTGCGTTTATCCGGGGGATTGCGCGGCGGGAGATGAAGACGCTGGGCAACTTCTGGGTGGATATGACGCGCGGTGTGCTCTGGGTGCTGCTGCCGATCTCTGTGGTGTTTGCGCTGGCTCTGGTATCACAGGGTGTGGTGCAGAACTTCAAGGCATATGACACGGCGAAGGTGGTGGAGACGCAACATGTAACGACTACGGGCACAGATGGGAAGACGAGCACGACGGAGGTTTCGACGCAGACGATTGCGCAAGGGCCGGTGGCCTCGCAGGAGGCGATCAAGATGCTGGGGACGAATGGGGGCGGGTTCTTCAATGCGAACAGCTCGCATCCGTTTGAGAATCCGACTCCGCTGTCGAACTATTTGCAACTGCTTTCTATCTTCTTAATTCCGGCGGGGCTGACGGTAACTCTGGGGCAGATGGTGGGGTCGCCGAAGCATGGCTGGGCGGTGCTGGGGGCGATGACGGTGCTTTGGTTTGCGGGGGTGCTGACGTGCTATTGGGCGGAGGCGCAGCCGAATGCGCTGATGCACGGGGTGGATCAGAAGGTTTCCCTGACACAGCCGGGCGGGAACATGGAAGGCAAGGAGGTTCGGTTCGGGATTGCGAACTCGGCGCTGTTTGCAACGGTGACGACGGATGCGAGCTGCGGCGCGGTGAATGCGATGCATGACTCGTTTACGCCGCTGGGTGGGATGGTGCCGATGGTGAACATTCTGCTGGGTGAGGTGGTGTTCGGCGGGGTGGGTGCTGGGCTTTACGGGATGCTGGTGTTTGTTGTGGTTGCGGTGTTCATTGCCGGGCTGATGGTGGGACGGACGCCGGAGTATCTCGGCAAGAAGATTGAGGCGTATGACGTGCAGATGGCGATGCTGTACCTGCTGATCTTTCCGCTGATCATATTGGGGTTTGCGGCGGTTTCGGTGTTGATGCCGAATGTCGGTTTGAGCTCGTTGGCGAATCATGGGCCGCATGGGTTGAGCGAGATTCTGTATGCATTCAGCTCGGCTACGGGCAACAACGGGAGCGCGTTTGCGGGGTTGAATGCGAATACGCATTGGTACAACTACTCGCTGGGCGTGGCGATGTTTGCCGGGCGGTTCCTGATGATTGTGCCGATGCTGGCGATTGCGGGGAGCCTGGCTGGCAAGAAGACTGTGCCTGCGACGGCGGGAACTTTTCCGGTGACGACGCCGTTGTTTACGGTGCTGCTGACGGGAGTGATCGTCATTGTGGGAGCTTTGACGTTCTTCCCTGCCCTGAGCCTGGGGCCGATCCTGGAGCACCTTGTGCTGCGAGCGGGTCAGACGTTTTAGGGACAGTGAAGACTCGGCTGTGAGGCAGTGACGGAGCAGTGAAGAAGCAGTGAGGGAAATCGTATGGCCGCAGCACAGAATAAGAAGCGTTCTTTGTTTGATCGAGGGATTGTCCGGCGCGCGAGCGTCGATGCGCTGGTGAAGCTGAACCCGCGGATGATGATGAAGAATCCGGTGATGTTTGTGGTGGAGGTTGGGAGTGTTCTGACTTCTGTGCTGCTGCTGACTGATCGTCTGACGCACCGGGGGCACTTCAGCTTCGACCTGCAGATTACGCTGTGGCTTTGGTTTACGGTGCTGTTTGCGAACTTTGCGGAGGCGATGGCCGAGGGGCGTGGGAAGGCGCAGGCGGACGCTCTGCGGCTGGCGAAGTCGGAGACGACGGCGTACCGGGTGACGAAGGGTGGGGTCGATAAGGGTGGAGTTGATAAGGGTGGGGTGGAGGAGATTCCGAGCTCGCAGTTGCGGGCGGAGGATGTGGTGCGGGTGACGGCGGGGCAGATGATTCCGGGCGATGGCGAGGTGATTGAAGGGGTGGCGTCGGTGGATGAGTCGGCGATTACGGGGGAGTCGGCACCGGTGATCCGGGAGTGCGGGGGCGACCGAAGCGCGGTGACTGGGGGGACTCGGGTGCTGAGCGATGTGATTGTGGTCCGGATCACTTCGAATCCGGGCGAGACGTTTTTGGACCGGATGATTGCGCTGGTGGAAGGGGCGGAACGGCAGAAGACGCCGAATGAGATTGCGCTGAACATACTGCTGGCCGGGCTTACGATTATCTTTCTGCTGGCGGTGGTGACGCTGCAGCCGTTCGCGATGTACTCGGGTGCGCCGCAGACGGTATTTGTGCTCATCTCGTTGCTTGTTTGCCTGATCCCAACGACGATTGGCGGGCTGCTGTCTGCGATAGGGATTGCGGGAATGGACCGGCTGGTGCAGCATAATGTGCTGGCCACGAGTGGGCGTGCTGTAGAGGCGGCGGGCGATGTGAATACGCTGCTTCTGGATAAAACGGGGACCATTACGATGGGGAACCGGCAGGCAAGTGAGTTCGTGGCGGCTCCGGGGGTGAGCAGCGATCAGCTGGCGGATGCGGCGCAGCTGAGCTCGCTTCCGGATGAGACGCCGGAGGGTCGGTCGATTGTGGTGCTGGCGAAGGAGAAGTATGGG
Source organism: uncultured Granulicella sp. (assembly GCA_964282815.2). Classification (GTDB taxonomy): domain Bacteria; phylum Acidobacteriota; class Terriglobia; order Terriglobales; family Acidobacteriaceae; genus Edaphobacter. The sequence goes on along the minus strand of CBDIOH010000007.1, from coordinate 576,876 downwards.
TTGCGCGGACGGGAGCTGGCGTCTTTGAATGCGGAGTTTGTTCCGTTTTCCGCGACGACGCGGATGAGCGGGATTGAGGTGGATGGGCGGAGCATTCGCAAGGGCGCGGTGGACGCGATTGCAGGCTACTTGAAGGAGCATGGCGGCGGGCTGCCGGATGAGGTGCGCAAAGCGGTCGAGACGATTGCGCGGAGTGGAGGGACGCCGCTGGTGGTGGCGGAGAATGGGCGGGCGCTGGGGGTGATCCATCTGAAGGATGTGGTGAAGGGCGGGATGAAGGAGCGGTTTGAGCAGCTGCGGGCGATGGGGATTCGGACGGTGATGATTACCGGGGATAATCCGCTGACGGCGGCGGCGATCGCGCGGGAAGCGGGGGTGGACGACTTTCTCGCGGAGGCCAAGCCGAAGGACAAGATGGACCTGATCAAGCGGGAGCAGGCCGAGGGCAAGCTGGTGGCGATGACGGGGGATGGAACGAATGACGCTCCGGCGCTCGCGCAGGCGGATGTAGGGGTGGCGATGAACAGCGGGACGCAGGCGGCGAAGGAGGCGGGTAATATGGTCGACCTGGACAGCAACCCGACGAAGCTGATTGAGATTGTCGCGATTGGCAAGCAGTTGCTGATGACGCGCGGGGCGCTGACGACGTTCAGCATTGCGAACGATGTGGCGAAGTATTTTGCGATCATTCCGGCTATGTTTGCGGGGGTGTTTCCGGTGCTGAATGCGCTGAACATCATGCATCTGCATAACTCGGAGAGTGCGGTGCTTTCGGCGATTATCTTCAATGCGCTGATTATCATCGGGTTGATTCCGCTGGCGTTGCGCGGGGTGACGTATCGGCCGATGTCTGCGGCGGCGATGTTGCAGCGGAACCTGCTGGTGTATGGGTTGGGCGGGCTGGTGGCGCCGTTCTTTGGGATCAAGGCAATCGATATGTTGATTACGGCTGTTGGGCTGGCTTAGGAGGAACGATGAAGAAGTATCTGGTGACTTCGATTTTGTATACGGCGATTACGGCGGTGCTGCTGGGTTTGGTTTATCCGCTGGTGATTACGGGTGTGGCGAAGGTTGTGTTTCCTAGGCAGGCGGCGGGTAGCTTGATTGTGAAGGATGGAACGGTGATGGGTTCGAGGCTGATTGGGCAGGCGTTCACCGGAGCGGAATACTTTCACAGCCGGCCTTCCATGGCGGGGACGGGATATGATGCGGGGTCTTCTTCGGGGTCGAACCTGGGACCTTCGTCGAAGGCTCTGATGGAGCGGATGAAGGCTAGCGTGGCGAGTGAGGGCAGTGGGGCGCCGGTGGATCTGGTGACGGCTTCAGGGTCGGGGCTTGATCCGGACATCTCACCGGCCGCTGCGGCGTTCCAGGTGGGGCGAGTGGCGCGGGAGCGTCATCTGAGCGAGGGCGCGGTCAGCGAGATTGTGGCGCGGCACACGGTTGGGAGGCAGTTCGGGTTGCTGGGTGAGCCTCGCGTGAATGTGCTGGAGTTGAATCTGGATCTGAACCAGCAGGGGGCTGCGCACTGACGGCTACATGGTTCACGGCGTAATCGTGACTGAGAGGGTGACGGATGAGGTTGCGCTGCCAGCGGTGATGTTGACTGGGACGGAGTAGATTCCGGCTGTGGCGTTGTTGTTGCTGCCGGAGCATCCGCTGAGGCCAAGGACGGCTCCGGAGGTGAGGAGCAGGAGCAGGGTCAGGAGGACGGCTCGGAAGACAGATCCGCGGCGAATGGCTAGTAGTCCGAACAGGGGAAGCAGCATGCAAGCGGCTATGGCCTGGAGGGGAATGAGGCGGGAGCCGGGGCGGCTGGGGGTGGTGAGCGCGGCGTTGGCGTTTGTGCTGATGGTGAGAGTGCTGGTGAGGGTGTTGTTTGCGCCGGTGAAGGCGAGGCTGGTAGACGAGAAGGCGCAGGAGATGTGCGCTGGCAAGGTTCCGCAAGCCAGGCTGACCGAGCCGGAGTAGCCTCCGACCGTGGCGATGGAGAGGGTAGAGTTCCCGGTTTGGCCGGACTTGATGGAGAGCGAGGTTGGGCTGGCGGAGGCGGAGACGGCTGGAGCGGTGACGATTTCCGAGATGGCGGTGGAGGTGGAGGTGTTGAAGTATTGGGATGCGATGTAGGCGGCAGTGATGGAGTGGGTGCCAGCGGTGAGGCTGGAGGTGGAGAAGGTGGCGGTGTCCGGCGAAGATCCTGAGAGCTGGCCGGTGCCAATGGCAGTTGTTCCGTCGTAGAAGGTGACGACGCCGGTTGGGATGCCGCTGGCACCCGTGACAGTAGCCGTGAAGGTAACTGGCGCGCCTAGATTGGCTGCGAGGGCGGAGGAGGTGACGGTGGTAGTTGTGGTCGTGGGGGATATGGCTGCGAGGGCTGCCATTGCGATGAGGTGATGGCCGGCAGTGGTCGGGTGGAGGCCGTCCCAGAAGAGATAGGTGTCCGGGTTGACGGAGAGGAGTTGGGAGCTGTCTGCAACGTCGGTGAAGCCGTAGGTGGAGGGCGCAGCGATGATTGCGCTGAAGAGGGTAAAGACGTCCACGGAGTAAAGGTGAAGTGTTTTGCCAGAGTTTGCGGCGGGAAACGCGGCTACGCCGGCCTGCAGGGCCTGGTTGAAACCTGCCGCGGCCTGGTTCAGTGCGGTGATGTTCGAGCCGGTTCCCTGAAGGCGTGGGATGAAGCCGAGGGGTGGCAGATCGACGATGAGGAAGTCCGTGGCACCGGCGGTGATGAGCGTCTGGATGATGCCGAGCTCGTTGGTGGCGGCGGTTTGGACGGCGGCGGCGGAGGTGGCGTTGAGCAGGTCGTTGGCGCCGCCCCAGACGACGAAGAGGGTTTTGGAGGTGATCTTGGGATTGGTGGCGAGATAGGTGGTGAGCTGCAGGCCCATGTTGTTGACTGGGAAAGAGAAGGCGTTGGCGGGGCCGTAGCTGAAGGGGGTGGTGCCGGAGCCGGTGAAGGCGAAGCCGTAGGCGTAGTTGGTGCCTCCATCGAGCGAGTCGACGATGGCGGGCTTGGCGGGAAGCAGGGCGGCGAGCTGCTTGATCCAGACGCCGTTGTAAAGGCGGGCGGCGGGGAAGGTGTCTGTGCCGTCTGTGAAGCTGCCTTGGGTGTAGCCGGTGGCGGGTGCCGGGACGGCTGCGGCGGCGGTGTACTTGGCTGTGGAGAGGTTGGTGTCGTTACCTGTGTCTGAAAGGGAGTCGCCGATGACGACGATGGAGGTGTAGGCCTGAGCGTGGGCGAATGCGGCGGAGAGAACGAGCAGGAGAGCGGCGGCGAGGCGGCGCGAGAGGAACGGGGGCAAGAGGAACATCGGGGTGGAGCCTCCGGAACGTGACTTTCTGGGATGTGGAGGATTAAATCACGATTTTCGGGATTGTCTTGGATTATTTCGGGATTAATGCAGAAAAAGCCGCCCTGGACTCAGGGGCGGCATTTCGTTGAGCGAGAAAGATGGATCAGGCTTTGACTTCGGGGTGTTGCAGGGAGCAGCTTCGGCCGGTGCGGCCACAGAGGCACTTGCGCTCGTCCGCGCCCGGGTGAGTAGCTTCAACGTAGAGCTTCTGCGCGGCTATGAGGCCGGCGCCGAACTGAGCAGGCTTTCCATCGACCAGAGCTTGGGGGACGGATTTGATGATGACCTGCTCGAGGGCTCCGATGAGGGCGATGGTGTCCATGTAATCAAAGAAGCCGAGGTGGGCGATGCGGAAGATCTGGCCCTTCATCTCGCCCTGGCCGTTGGTGATGATGGCACCGAAGCGGGATTTGAGTTCTTTGACGAAGAGGCCGGAGTCTACGCCGGCGGGGGGGAGTATGGCTGTGGCTGCGGCGGATGGGGCTTCGGGGGCGAAGAGGGTCATGCCGAGAGCCAGCATGGCGGCTCGGGTCATGGCGGCGATGGTTTCAGCGTTGTCAACCAGCTTGCGGCGGCCAGCGGCTATGTCTCCGGCGGGGTTTTCCGGCGTGGCTGCCTGGGCTGCGATCCAGTCGAGGGCTGCGCCCAGCGCTGCGATGAGGGCGACTGCTGGAGTGTAGGCGGATTCTCCGGCGCGGGCGTTTTTGCGCTCTTTGCGGAGGTCGAAGTAGTAGCGGGGGTTATAGGTGGCCTCCATGCGGTCCCAAGCTTTGGGGCCTATGGCGAGATAGCTGAGGCCGGGAGGGATCATGACGGCTTTTTGGGAGCCTCCGATGAGGACGTCGATGCCCCAAGCGTCCATTTCGAGGTGGGTGGTGCCCAGGCCTGTGATGGCGTCGACTACAAGCAGGGCTTCTGAGCCGGTGTCCTTGAGGAGTTGGGCTACGCCGGGGGTGCAGTGGCGGACGCCGGTGCTGGTTTCGGTGGCCTGCATGAAGACGGCGCGGGTTTCCAGCTTGAGGGCGGCTTTGACCTGATCGAGCGAAAAGGTCTGGCCGTAGGGGGCGCTAACGACGTCGACCTCGCAGCCGAAGGCCTTGGCGAGGGCGGTCCAGCGCTCGCCGAACTTGCCGGCGGTGAGGACGAGGACGCGGTCTCCGGGGCTGGTGAGATTGCTGACGGCGGCTTCCATGGCTCCGGTGCCGGAGCTGGAGAGGACGATGATGTCGCCGGTTTCCGTACCGACGAACTGCTTGAGTTGGGCGAGGACGCGGGTGTAGAGGGCGCGGAACTCGGCGGTGCGGTGGTGGATGTCTGCGGCGGCCATGGCGAACTGGGCTGCGGGCAGGAGGGGGGTTGGACCGGGGGTGAAGAGGCGGGTTTTGCGGATCATGTGGACATTGTAGCGGGCACTTCGTGCCGTTCTCGTCTTCGCGTGGTTCTCCCGTTGGTCGACATATGAATGTTTTCGCGTGAGCCAAGGTTCTAAGATGGAGGGTAGAGGTGACGGCGATGAGCGAACAGGTGGAGTTGGGCGAGGTGAAGGAGCCGGCGGCGGATACGTCGATGCGGGCGGGGATCTCGGAGCGGATTGGCAAGGACATCATTACGGCGATGAAGGCCAAGGACGAGCATAGGCTGACGACGCTGCGGATGGTGAAGTCGGCGCTGAAGAACAAGGAGATTGATAAGCGACAGCCGCTTAGTGAGGCGGAGGAGCAGCAGATTTTGACGACGCTGATCAAGCAACGGAAGGAGTCTGTGGAGTCGTTTACGAAGGGTGGGCGGCCGGAGCTGGCGGAGAAGGAAGGGGTTGAGATCGGGATGATCGAGACGTATCTTCCGCAGGCGGCGGGTGAGGAGGAGATTCGGACGGTGATTCTGGGAGCGTTGAACCATCTGGCAGCGGATGCGAATGGGGTTCGTCCGGGGCCGAAGGATATGGGCCCGGCGATGCGGGTGATCAAGCAGCGGCTGCTGGCGAGTGGGATTCGGGCGGATGGGGCGGCGGTGAATGGGATTTTGAAGGCGGAGCTGGGGAAGGGTGGGAATGGGTAGTAGGAGAGATTGTGCTTTTGTGGGATAGGTCCTGCTGCCGGAGTGTGTTTTGCTGCTGCTGAAGGTGGGCAGCGATGGAACGGAGTGAGATCGACCGCATCAGTCGTTTGATGGAGCAGCAACGGCGGGCTGCACGGCCAGAGAAGCTGAACATGCCGGGCGGGATAACGGCGATCGCCGGGTTGCAGTTCCTGAAAGGAGCGGTGCTTGTCCTGACGGGAACACTGCTGCGGTTGAAGCCGGAGTTGGTGGCCGGGCCGGACAGCCTGCTCTATCCACTGCTCTACCTGGCGACACGAGGCAAGTACGATGCAATGAGCGGGGCGTTGCAGGGCGGTAATGTGCTGCCCGGACTGCTGGTGTTTCTGGGTCTTTACCTTGAGGCGATTGGCGGGGGCGTGTTGCTGCTGCAGGGTTGGGCACGGCGGACGTTGATTTTGACCTGCGGCATGACGTTGGCGCTTTGGGCGAAGACGACCTGGTGGCCGGATCCGGCGGCTGCGTCGTCGGCTGCACCGAATCTGACGAACTTTTATGTCTTGCTGGCATTGGATGCGGGCGTGTTTCTATATTTGCTGCGGGGGAACACCGTGAAGTTGTTTGAGGCTGGAGCTTAGGGCGGGACTGAACTTTTTGCATGCATCGAGTTCGATCCAAATTGAACCTCATGAGCCTGAAAATAGCTATGTTGCGGCACAGGTGGATGATTCCTTGGACTCCTGCGCTACTCGCGGATGATTTTGACGAAGACTCCGTTGGGGAGGGTGGCTCCGCCTAGCAGGTGGATGACACCATCTTTGGTGAAGCCTCGGTGCATGGTGCCGGAGAGCTTTTCTGGTGATGAGGCCGGGATTCGGTTGAGGGCGTAGGGGTCAGGTGGGGTATTGGATTTGGTGGGGTAGGGTATGGCTGCCTGTGGTTTAGAAGCAATCGCAGATCCCTCCGCTTCGCTGGGGGATGACAACAAGGGGGAAGCAGAGGCTGCCCGGGGTGCGGCGGACTGGATGGGACGCAGGGGCAGAGACGGGACGTGGGTGCTCATGCCGGAGGCACCGGGGCGCTTCATTCCTCGTGCTGTTCCTAGATCCATGGCCTGGTTGGCGAGGGCGTCTGCTTCTTTGTTCTTGTGGCGGAGGGCGTGGGAGATCTCGAAGGCCTGGAGCTGAGCGATGCGGTTGCGGGCCTCTTGCCAGAGGGGTTTGAGGTCGGGGGAGTTGACCTTGTACTTGCCCTGGATCTGCTTGACCATGAGCTCGGAGTCAGAGACGACTTTGAGGCGGGGGTGTTTGTTTTCGAGCGCGTAGGCGAGGACGGCGAGAAGGCCGGAGTACTCGGCGAAGTTGTTGGTGCGGATGCCGAGGAACTCGGAGAGTTCGGCGAGGGGTTGGCCGTTGGCGCCGGTGATGAGGGCTCCGAAGCCGGAGGGGCCGGGGTTTCCGCGGGAGCCTCCGTCGCAGTGGGCATGGATCCAGTCTGACGAGTAGGGTTTCTCTTGGGGGAACAGGGACATGATTCGAGTTTATAGGGGCGCGCGGGCGGGCGGGCGGCGGCGTTCAGGGATTAGGGAGCAGGAGAACCCGCGGAGTTGATAACCTTTTCCGTTGGTGCAGGTCTATGGAGTGTTGGTAATTTGATTTCGACTCCGGAGTCGATTGGGCATGGGTTCTGAGGCGTTAGGGCTGAGTGTTGAAGGAGAGTTGTCTCCGGTGCTGGCGGCGCTTCGCCGTCCTATTTTGTCCTCGTTTGCTGCCAGTTTAGGGCTCGGGGCGGTAGAATCAGCTGGGATGGCAAAGGCGGCGGCACAGACCGGAGTGCGCGGCGGCGGGAGGTTGACGCCGGCTCAGATCGAGGCGCGCGCACAGCAGCGGGTCGAGGACGATGAGCTGATCCGTGAGGCGCAGCGGGGTGAACGCGCGGCGTTCGATGCACTGATTCGCCGGTATGACCAGAGCGTACTTCGGCTGGCGCTGCACATGCTGGGCAACGAGCAGGACGCGCAGGATGTGCACCAGGAAGCCTTCATCAAGGCCTACCGACACCTGGGGAATTTTCGCTTTGAGTGCAGCTTTTACACGTGGCTGTACCGGATTGTGACGAATCTCTGCCTGGATCAGCTGCGGCGGCGGAAGTCGCGGCGGGAAGATCCGTCGACGGTGCTGGATGCAGGCGGCGATGAGATGGACCTGATGGCGAACGTGACCGACGACCGGGCGATGGCAAATCCGGGGCGGGAGTTGGAACGGAAGGTAATGGGCGAGCGGATCTCGCAGGCTTTGGACAAGCTGACTCCGCGGGAGCGAACTGTGTTCGAGTTGAAGCACTATGAGGGTCTAAAGCTGAGAACGATCGGCGAAATGTTGAGCACGACTGAGGAGACGGCGAAGAATACGTTGTTCCGGGCTACGCGCAAGCTGCGGTTGAATCTTGCGGAGATGAAGGGGCTTTAAAGAGGGTGTAAGCGGCGGGCGTTGTGTTCTGTTGGGCTTACCGGGCGTTTAGACCTGGGGGCTGCAGGAAAATTCAAGAGGCTGGACGAGGCAAATCATGAACTGCGACGGGGCACGGGACAGTATTCTCCTGGCGGCGTACGGTGAACTTCCGGATGAAGATGCGATCGCGCTGGAGCTGCACCTGACGGGGTGTACGGCGTGTATGAGGGAGCTGGATGAGGTGCGCGGGATGGCTGAGCTGATGGCTCTGCATCCGGTAGCACAGCTGCACCCCAATTTTGTGGCGCAGAGCCGGATGCGGTTGGATGAAGCGCTTGATGCGATTCCGCAGCATGGGTTTCTGACGCGGCTGCGAGTCAATGCGGCTGCGTGGGTGGGCCATCTGCAGAGTGCGCCGGCACTGGCGACATTGTTGGTTGGGGTTGGCTTTCTTGGGGGAAACTTTACGCATCGTTACCAGGTGAACCATGCGCCGAAGCTCGGAGTGGTGACGCTGACGAACCAGACAGGCGGGGGCATCTCGGCGATCTCCGGGATAAGGGAGCTGCCGGGAGAGATTGTGCAGGTGAGTTATAACCGGGTGGTTCCGGAGATGGCCGAGGGTCCGCTGGATGCGCCGCAGATTCGCGCGCTTTTGATGGTGGGGACGACTGCGGCGACGACGAACGTAGTGCGGATGGAGTCTGTGCTGCGGTTGGCGAACGAGTGCAAGATCGGCCATGCGTGCCGGAGCGAGGATGACGGCGACGTGCGCAGGACGCTGCTGCTTAGCCTGCGAACGGACAAGGATCCCGGGGTGCGGATGGCGGCACTCGATGGACTGCAGCCGTATGTGGGGCAGGATCAGAAGGTGCGGGATGCGGTGTCGCAGGCACTGCTGACGGATGCGAGTTCTGCGGTCCGGACCAAGGCGATCGGTACGCTGCTTCCGGTGCAGAGCGACTCGAGTGTGCGGCAGGCGTTGCGGACGGTTTCGACCTACGATGCGAACCCGTATCTGCGGACGGTGAGTACGCAGGCGCTCGAGGGAAGCAGTTCGATTCAGTGAGAGAGGCATGGGAGTTGCCAAGGAAGGGCAGGGCGCGGGAGATGTTCGGCGCGGGGCATAGAGCACTTCGGATCACGGGCTTAGTGTGGGTCCTGCTTTGGGTATTTGCGGGTGCAGGGCTGGCGCGGACTGGTGTGGCGGTGCCGCTTTCGGCGGCGAGCAGCCTGCAGCCGAACCATGGGTCTCAAGGATATTTGGGGATCGACGTACGGGATGTCGATCAGGAGCAGGTGACGGGGTTGCGCCTGAAAGATGCTAGAGGCGCCGTGGTTGTGAGGGTGGACCATGATGGACCCGCAGGCAAGATGGGATTGCGGGAGCATGATGTGGTGCTGCAGATGAACGGGACCGCGATCGACGGCGAGGAGCAGATGCGGCGGCTGCTGCATGAGATGGGTCCGGGGCGTTCGGTGACGCTTGTGGTGAGCCGGGATGGACAGGCGATGACGTTATCCACGCAGATGGCGGTGCGCGAAGAGGTGGAGCGACAGGCCTGGCTTGATCATCTGGGCGGACCGCAGGCGCCAGCGATTGGATTTCCCACGGGACAGGATGCAAGCGGAGATGCTCCTGCTGCGGCTGGCGGGCCGGTGTCAGGCGGCCGGTATGGGCGTAGTTTCCTGGGCTCGTTGATGATGAGCCCGACCTACACGGGAGCTGTGCTGGAGAAGATGAAGCCGCAGCTGGCTGGGTTTTTTGGGGTGCAAGGCGGCGCTGGGTTGTTGGTGCAGAGCGTGGAGAGCAATAGCCCGGCGGCGCTGGCGGGGATGCGGGCCGGAGATGTGGTGGTACGGGCGAATGCGCGTGGAGTCGAGAGCGTGAGCCAGTGGGTGAAGCAGGTGAAGGACGCGAAGGGGCGCCCGATCACGGTGGTGGTGATGCGGGAGAAGGCGGAGAAGACGCTGACGATTACTCCGGATGTTAAGCGGCGGGCGGGTCTGGATGCAGGGGCTGATCCGCGCGTAATGGCTTGCTTGACAGAGTTGTGAATGTGCGATGAAAGCTGGGTGTGTTAGATGCGGCGATGTATGTCACGGGTGAGGCGATGGGCACGCCTTGAAGAGCTTTGGGAGCGGCGGGATTTATACTGAAGCAATGGCTGAGATGGTTTTGAAGGCGCCAGATGCGCGGCGGTTTGTAAAAATGGGGACGGCGCGACGGCGGCTGATAGCGGCTGCGCGGAAGATGCGGGAGATCGGGTCGATCGCTTCGGCGGTGGCCTCGACGGGACATCCGTATATGGCGCATATTGTGCCGATGCGGCGGTGCAACCTGGCGTGTACGTATTGCAATGAGTTCGACCAGACCTCCGATCCGGTGGCGATTGAGGAGATGGAACGGCGGATCGATGAGCTTGGGCGGCTGGGGACGTCCGTGATTACGATTTCGGGCGGAGAACCGCTTTTGCACCCTGATTTAGACCGGGTGATTGTGCGGATTCGCAAGACGGGTGCGATTGCGGGGATGATCACGAATGGGTACCTGCTGATGCCGGAGCGAATTGCGCGGCTGAATGAAGCGGGGCTCGATCATATGCAGATCTCGATCGATAACGTGATGCCGGACACAGTTTCCAAGAAGTCGCTGAAGGTGCTGGATGCGAAGCTGAAGATGCTGGCCGAGCATGCGGATTTTCATGTGAATATCAACTCGGTGGTGGGCGGCGGTGTGACAAATCCGAACGATGCACTGACCGTGAGCGAGCGGGCGCTGGCGCTGGGATTTAGCTCGACGATCGGGATTATTCATGATGGCTCGGGGCAGCTGAAGCCGCTGGGCGAGGTGGAGCGCGGGGTTTGGGATAAGGTGCGGAAGCTGACGCGGCGGAGCTACTCGCGGTTCAATCACTTTCAGGAGGCGATTGCGAACGGCAAGCCGAATGACTGGCGATGCCGGGCAGGTGGCCGCTATCTGTACATTTGCGAGTTTGGGCTGGTGCATTATTGCTCGCAGCAGCGGGGGTATCCGGGGGTTCCGTTGGCGGAGTACAAGACTGCCGATGTGAAGCGGGAGTTTTTGACGGAGAAGAGCTGTGCGCCCAATTGCACGATCAGCTGCGTACACCAGGTGAGCTATATCGATCACTGGAGGGCGCCGCAGACGGCGCAGGTGACGCCTCCGGGGCGGGATCATGGCGGGCCGGAGCTGGTGCAGATCCAGTAACGTGCGGGTTAGCACGTAGCCGGCCGCGGGCGGAGGAAGTGCAAGCATGAGCTCAGGGGTTTGGCAGGCCTGGCAGCGGCTTCGGCGCTCGATTGCGCAACGAGGTGTGCGTGTCGCCGTGACCACTGCGTTGCGGCGTGTATTGCACGGTGAGCTTGCGTCGGCAATTGCGCGGCCGGATAGTACGACGGGGAGTCATGCGTTTGATCGCGAGACGGGGCTGGATACTGCCGGGGTGGTGCATGGAAGTGCGCTTCGGAGTGGGCATCCGAATGATTTGTACAGTGTGGCGTACTACGGGTCTGAGCCGGCTTTATTCGCGGGTGTCTTAGAGCAGTGGCTTGGGACACCAGGGCGTCGAACGCTGGAGGACTATAGCTTTATCGACTTCGGGTCTGGGAAGGGCCGGGTGGTGATGCTGGCTTCCGAGCATCCGTTCCGGGAGTGTATTGGAGTAGAGCTGAGCCCAGAGCTCCATGCGGTGGCGATGGATAATCTTGCGCGATGGCGCACGATAGGGCGTGCGTTGAGTCCGGTCTCCGCGGTGCGCGGAGATGCCACCGAGTTCATGCCGCCGGAGACGCCGTGCCTGGTATACCTCTTCAATCCGTTCGCGGGTAAGGTGCTGGGGCGGCTTCTGGATCAGCTTGCGGAGCGCTTTCGCGAGCGCCCGGGGGAGTTGGACCTGCTGTACCTTCACCATGAGTTCCGGCATGAGTTCGAACGGCGGCCTGGCTTTCAGCGCATGTGGGAGAAGTCCATACCGCTGCAGGTCAGCGATTTGGCGGATGTGCCAGCGAGCATCAGCTCCGAGGAGGAGCCTTGTAGCGGATGGCGCTGGGTGGGCACTGAGACCAAGGTATAGGTCTAAGAGATCAGGGCGAGCTTTTGATCGACCATCTTGTGCAGAGCCTGAGCATCGAATGGGGCTCGGACTTTGATGTCGTTGTCAAAGTAGACGAAGACGTCACGGGCGCGTGCTTGGCTTGCTGGGTTGAGGCTCGGCGGCGTTCCGCGGGGCTGCCGGTTATCCAGGCTGCGAGGCTGCTGGGGTAAGCTTGAGAGCGGGTTTACGACTTGGCGAACTATCTGATTACGGGCGTGGCAGGTTTCATAGGGTCGCATCTGGCGCACGCGCTGGTGGCGCGGGGCGAGACGGTGCGTGGGCTGGATAATTTCTCGACTGGGCGGATCGAGAATCTGGATGGGCTACAGGGGAAGCTGGACCTGCACGAGATCGACCTGAGAGATGCTACGGCGGTGTGCGCGGCCTGTGATGGTATGGATTTCGTTCTGCATCAAGGGGCGCTGCCGAGTGTGCCTCGGTCGGTGAAGGACCCGCGGACGAGCCATGAGAGCAATATCGACGGGACGTTCAATGTGCTGGAGGGGGCGCGGAGCGCTGGAGTAAAGCGGGTGGTGTACGCGGCTTCGTCTTCTGCTTATGGAAGTCAGCCAGGGTTTCCTCGCCGGGAGACGATGGTGCCGCAGCCGATTGCGCCGTATCCAGTACAGAAGTTGACGGGCGAACTTTACATGCAGAGCTACTGGCGGGTGTATGGGCTGGAGACGGTGTGTTTGCGGTACTTCAATATTTTTGGGCCGCGGCAGACGCCGGATTCGCCTTATTCCGGAGTGATGGCCAAGTTTATTTTGCAGATGCTGAAGGGGGAGACTCCGCTGATCAACGGGGATGGGGAGCAGGGACGGGATTTTACTTATATCGAGAATGCGGTGAGTGCGAATCTGCTGGCTGCAGAGGCTGATGCGGGGAAGGTGGCGGGACTTGTGTTCAATGTGGCTTGCGGGGAGAAGCATAGCTTGATCAAGACGTATGGGGTGTTGGCTCGGCTGCTGGAGTTTGGGGGTAAGCCGGAGTTTGGGCCGGCGCGAGCTGGGGATATTCGGGATTCTTTGGCGGATATCAGCGCCGCGCGGGAGGCGTTTGGGTATGTGCCGCTGGTGGGGTTCGAGGAAGGGCTGGCGCGGACGGTGGCCTGGTATCGGCAGGAGTTTGAGGATGGACGGGTTTGACGGGCGCGGCGAGTCTGGCGGAGTGGCTGGGGCGGGTTGAGGGCAAGACTTGCCGGGTGGGCGTGGTGGGGCTGGGGTATGTGGGATTGCCGTTGACGCTGCTGTTGAGTGAGGCGGGATTTGCGGTGACTGGGTTTGATATCGATGAGGAGAAGGTTCGGACGCTGAATGGCGGGGGGAGCTATATCCACCGAATTCAGCCGGAGGAGATACGGGCGGCGCAGGCGATAGGCTTTCGGGCGACGAGCGATTTTGCGAAGGCCAAGGGGCTGGATGCGGTGCTGATCTGTGTGCCTACGCCGCTCTACCAGGACCATACGCCGGATATGCGGGCGGTGGTGCAGACGATGGAGGCGCTGGCTCCGCATGTGCGGGCGGGGCAGTTGGTGGTGCTCGAGAGTACGACGTATCCCGGGACTACGGAAGAGATTGTGGTGGAGACGATTGAGCGAGCTGGCGGGCGAGTCTTGCGAGGGGAAGACAACAACGAAGGCTTTTTGCTGAACGGCACTATGGTGGCGTTTTCTCCGGAGCGGGAGGACCCGGGCAATATGACGACGCCTCGGCGAAAGACTCCGAAGGTGGTGGGCGGGGTGGATGGGCGGGCGAGTGCGGCGGCTTGTGCGCTTTATGGGGCAATCTTCGACCGTACGGTGGCGATGTCGACCCCGGCGGCTGCGGAGATGACGAAGCTGCTCGAGAACATCTATCGCTCGGTAAATATCGCGCTGGTAAACGAGATGAAGCAGCTTTGTCTGGCGATGGGGATCGATGTGTGGGAGGTCATTGCGGCGGCTTCAACCAAGCCTTTTGGGTTTCAGGCGTTTCAGCCTGGGCCTGGAGTGGGTGGGCACTGCATTCCGGTGGATCCGTTTTACCTGACGTGGAAGGCGAAGCAGCACGGGTTTCGGACGCGGTTTATTGAGCTGGCGGGCGAGGTGAATGAGTCAATGCCGGGGTACGTGGTGGGGGCGACGGCGCGGGCGCTTGAGCGGCTGGGCGGAAAGTTGGGGGGGGCGAAGGTGCTGGTGCTGGGGATTGCCTACAAGCGCGATGTGGATGATCTACGGGAGTCTCCGGCGCTTGAGATGATCCGTTTGCTGCGCGAGGCGGGGGCAGAGATTGCATATAACGATCCCTACTTTCCCAGAGTGGGAAGTGGGCGGAAGTACGACCTTCGTATGGAATCTACTGAGGTTTCGCGGCTTGAGCGGTTCGACTGCGTGTTGATTGCGACGGATCATTCGGCATATGACTATGCGCGGATCGTGAACGAGGCGAGGCTGGTGGTAGATTCGAGAAACGCCACGCGGGTGCTGGATGCGGAGCTGGTTTCGGAGCTTCAGCGATCGGGCAAACTGGTGCGTTGCTGAAGCTGCGAGCGCTCTCCAAGAGGCGCCGCGGATGGGCCTGAAAGACACCTTCTCTCACGGGTAATGTTGCTGGGCCGATGAACGGGAAAGGCCACAGGTATGAGCCTGCGGGGCCTTGGCTGAAGTGCGCCGGAATGGGGTCATGATCTACAGGACAAACAGAGTGCCTCTTCAGCGATGGATCGATGCGGGCCGTGCGGGATGCTGGCGCATGGGCTGTGGATTGCTGTTGCTGGTTATGCTGACTGGCGGAGCTTTCGTAAGAGCAGTCCAGGCACAGGATTTGGCGGAGCGGCCGCGAACTGTAGATGTGAAATCAGAGGCGTCGCATAGGATGCGGACGCAACGATTTTTGCGCGGACGGCAAGGACTGGGTGAGGTCACCGCGGCGGAGCTTCTGGCGCGGGCGCGGGCGACTCATGCGCAGATGATGGCGCAGCCGCGGGTGCCTTCGTTGAGTGCGCCCTGGAACGCGCTGGGCCCGGGCCAGGTGACGACTGCGTCTTTTGGGCCGGTCACGGGGCGAGTGACCGCGCTGGCGTTGGACTTGGCGGATACGACAGGCAATACGTTGTATGTGGGGACGACTGGGGGTGGCGTTTGGAAGTCCACGAATGCTGCTGGGCCGATCGCTGCTGCGAGCTTTGTGCCGTTGACCGATACGTTGCCGGTGTTCAGCGCGAACGCGGGTTCGAGCTCGACGGCCTCGTTGAGCATTGGCGCGCTGGCGGCGGCGAATGGGGTGCTATTGGCGGGAACGGGCGATCCGAACGATGCTACGGATTCGTACTATGGCTCGGGGCTGCTTCGGTCTGCGGATGGTGGTGTGACCTGGACGCTGATCGATGGAGCGAATGATGGGACGACGGGTTTTCATCGGTTCTATGGGTTGAGCTTTGCGGGGATTGCTTTCTCGACGGCGAATCCATCGCTCGTGGTGGCTGCGGTGAGCCAGGCGGCGGAGGGGACACTGGTGAATGCGCCGGACCTGAATTACAGCGTGCAGGGGCTTTACTACTCGACCGATGCGGGGGTGAGCTGGCATGAGGGGTCGATCTATGACGGGAGCCACGCGGTGCAGGTGCCGGAGATCGGCGGCAGCGGGAATGGGAACGCGGCGACGGCTGTGGTCTGGAATCCGGTGCGGCAACGGTTCTATGCGGCGGTGCAGTTTCATGGGTACTACGAGTCGCTTGATGGGCAGACGTGGACGCGGCTGGCGCATCAGCCGGGTGCCGGGTTGACGACTGCGGCTTGTCCGACCGACCCGAGCAGCGTGGGCAATGTGAACTGCCCGATCTTTCGCGGGGCGCTGGCGGTGCAGCCGGTGAGTGGGGATCTGTTTGCGTTGACTGTAGATGCTTCCAATCGGGATCAGGGACTTTGGCGGGATGTGTGTGGGCTGGTGGGGAGTGGATGCGCGAGCTCGACGGTGCTGTTTGGGAGCGAGCTTGGGCTTGTGGGGGCTTCGCCGTTGGAGGTGGGGAATGGCAGCACCATCATTGCCCAGGGGGACTACGATCTGACACTGGCCGCGAGCGCTTCGGGAGCGGATACGGTGGTGTACGCGGGGACGGTCGACCTGTTTCGGTGCAGCCTCGCGGCGGGATGTGTGCTGCGCAACACGACAAACGCGGAGAACGGGTGTACGCATCCGGCTGGTGTGGCCGGAGCGCAGCATGCCATTGCGACGCTGGCGACTGCGGGTGGGCCGCTGGTGTTTTTGGGCAATGATGGCGGGCTTTATCGGTCGACGGATGGGGTTGATGAGACGGGAGCGGTTTGCTCGGCGAGCGACGCTGGGCACTTTCAGAATTTGAATCCGGCGATTGGGTCATTGAGCGAGGTGGTGAGCTTTGCGCAGCATCCGACCGATCCGGCGACGGTGCTGGCGGGGATGGGGGCGCTTGGGACGGCGGGATCTGGGACGGTGATTGCGGGAAGCCCGGGGGCTTGGCTGCAGTTGGCCGCCGGCGAGGGTGGGAGGGTGGCGATCGATCCGGCGAATCCGCTGAACTGGTATGTGTCGACCGGGTCTGGGGTGAGTATTGGGCGGTGCGGCAAGGGGGCAGCTTGTACAGCTGCGGACTTTGCGGGCACGACTGCGATTGGGGCGGCGCAGGTGGCGAACGATGGTGCGCTGGTCGATGCGCCCTGGATGCTTGACCCGGCACAGGCTTCCAACATGATGGTTGGGACTTGCAGGATGTGGCGCGGGCTTGCGACCGGTGGTGCGGCGTGGCCGGGGGTGAATGAGTTGAGTGCGCCGTTCGGTGCGCCGAAGGCAACGGGGTGCAGCGATACGTTTCCGGTGGTGAGGTCGGTAGGGGCGGGTGGGGCGGTGAGTGCGACGGGTGCTGTGCCGAACCAGGGGTCGGAGGTGCTGTATGCGGGGCTGGCAGGTGTGCTGGATGGTGGCGGGGAGGAGTTTGGCGGGCATGTGTTCCGGACTGCGACGGCGAATACTGCAAGCGCGACGACTGCCTGGACAGATATAGCGTTGAGTCCGGTGTCAAATGACTTTGCGAGCAATGGGGTCTTCAATGCTTCTGGTTTCGATGTGTCTTCGGTCGTGGCCGATCCGCACGATGGGACGGGAAATACGGTCTACGTCACGGTGATGGGTTTTGCGGGGAATGGCTATGACGCGGAGCACCTGCTTCATTCGAGCGATGGGGGGGCGCACTGGACGAACTTTTCCTCCAACCTGCCAAATGCGCCGGCTAACAGTGTAGTGGTGGATCCGAATGACGCGAACACGGTGTACGTGGCGCTCGATACGGGCGTTTATGTGACGAGCGCGATTACGACCTGTCCGATGGCAAACTGTTGGAATGTGTATGGGGCGGGACTGCCGAATGCTCCCGTGATCCAGCTTTCGGCGGCGGCGGGAATGGCTGCTGGCGATGGGCGGACGGGGGAGTTACGAGCGGCGACGTTTGGGCGGGGGATTTGGGAGATCCCTCTGCTGACGGCGGTAAATCCACTGGCTCCGGGACTGACGGTGAATCCAACCATGCTGAGCTTTCCAAGCGAGGCGGTGGGAACGTTGAGTGCGGCGATGGGTGTCACCGTGACGAACAGCGGCAATGCTGCGTTGACGGTCTCCAGCGTGACGGCTACGGGTGACTTCACGCAGACTAACGGATGTACGATGGCGGCGATTGCTCCCGGCGCGACCTGCACGGTGATGGTGAGCTTCCTGCCTTCGGCGACGGGGAGCCGGACGGGGGTGCTGACGGTGTATGGCAATGCGCCGGGCGGACAGGCTATCGTTTCGCTGATCGGGACGGGGACGGCTGCTGCGGCGGTGGTGCTGACGCCGACGGCGCTCACGTTTCCGACAACCGCCGTTGGGTTGAAGAGCGCAGTGCAGAACGTTACTGTCTCCAATGCCGGCACGGGTACGGCGAGTTTGACGAGCGAGGGAGTGAGCGGGGACTTCGCGATCACGCAGAACACCTGTGGGAGCAGTCTGGCGGCGAAGACTGGATGCACGATCTCGATCGTCTTCGGGCCGACCGTGAAGGGGGCTGGTACGGGTGCTTTGACGGTGGTGGATAGTGCAGGAACGCAGACGGCGACTTTGGGGGGGACGGGTGTGTCGCCAGCGACGGACACAATTTCTCCGACTTCGCTGAGCTTCGCGGCGCAGGTGTTGAATACGGCGAGTGCGGCGCAGCAGGTGACGATGACCAATAGCGGGGGCGTCGTTCTGTCGTTGATTTCGGCACAGATTGTGAGCGGGGATTTTACGGTGGTAAATGGGTGCGGGAACTCTTTGACCGGGCCGGCGAGTTGTGCGTTTTCCGTGGCGTTTGTGCCGAAGAAGCTTGGGGCGCAGACGGGGGTTTTGCAGATTTCAGATGAATTTCAGACGCAGGTGGTGATGTTGAATGGGACGGGGGTGGCCCCGGCGGGGGTCTCGCTGACACCGGTGGGTGGGGTTAGCTTTGGGGCTACGGCGGTGGGGTCTACCTCTGCCAGCCAGGCGGTGACCCTGACCAATAATGGGGGGGTGGCGCTTAGCTTGAGCGGGGTGACGGTGATGGGGGAGTTTGGGGTGGCTACGAATGGATGTGGGGGGATGGTGGCTGTGGGGGCGAGTTGTAGTGTGGGGGTGGTGTTTAGCCCGACGGGGGGTGGGACGAGAACTGGGATGGTGAGCGTGGCTTCTAGTGCGATGGGATCTCCGCAGACGCTGGGGCTTACGGGAGCGGGGGTGGACTTTACGCTGGTGGGGGCTGGGCCGCTGTCAGAGATGGTGACGAGTGGGGGGACGGCGAACTACCTGGTGACGCTGGGGTCGGTTGCGGGAGTTCCGGGGACGGCTACGCTGGGCTGCTCGGGGGCTCCGGCGAATACGCGGTGTACGGTGAATCCGGGGAGCGTGGCGCTGGGTGGGAATACCGTGCTGACGGTCACGGTGGTGACGGGGACCGCTGTCTCGGCGGTGAAGCAGCCGGATGGGTTTGGGGTGCTTTGGGTTGGGCTGCTGGGGTTGGTTGGGGTAGGTTCGCGGCGGCGGCTTCGTGGGATTCTCTGTGGGGTTCTGCTGGGGATTTGTCTGGTGGGGTTGAGTAGCTGTGGGGCGGCGCGGGAGATTCCGCTGACTGCGGGTGGTGGAGGTTCGGGGTCGACGGCGCCGACTCCGGGCGGAAGGTATGCTCTTACGGTGACGGGGACGAGCGCGGGGTTGACGCGGACGCTGGGGTTGAGCCTGACGGTACAGTGAGAAAGACAGTGGAGAGGCAGGGATGAGGCCGTGAAGATGCTGTGAGGGGGCAGTGGGTGGGGGGTACTTGTTTTGCCTAAAGTCTTCAAAAGACAGACTTTAGGCTCGGACTTGAGGTGAAAAGTCCTGCTAAAGTCTTGACTTGTGCTGCAAAGTATTCAGTTGAGAAGGCTTATTCGCATCATGGGTCACCGCCGGGTTTGCTTATGCGTGGCAGCCGGCGGCGGCTCCGGAGGCCCAAGCCCATTGGAAGTTATAGCCTCCCAGCCAGCCGGTGACGTCGACGACCTCTCCGATGAAATGAAGACCGGGGACCTTTTTGGCTTCGAGGGTGCGGGCGTCGAGTTCGGCGGTGGAGACGCCGCCTGCGGTGACCTCGGCTTTTTCGAAGCCTTCGGTTCCGGCGGGGGTCAGGGTCCAGGAGTGGAGTTGCTTTTCCAACTGGTGGATGAGGGCATTGCCTAGCTGGCGGGGGGCTTCGGGCGGGAGGTGTTGCCGGAGCCAGCGTTCGGCCCAGCGGGTGGGGAGGATGGTTTTCAGGGAGGCCAGGGCGGCGGAGGGGTCGCGCCGGCTTTCCGGGTTAAGCAGGAGGGCGAAGACCTGGTGGTTGGGGGCAAGGTCAATTTCGATGGGAGTGTTTTCGTGCCAGTAGGAAGAGATCTGGAGGATGGATGGGCCGCTTAGTCCTTTGTGGGTGAGGAGGAGTTTTTCGCGGAAGGTTGGGACGGGAGGGTTGGAGCGGCGCGGCTTCGAAAGACGGGCGGTGATCTCGGTGGAGATCCCGGAGAGGTCGCACCAGGCGTCGCGGTCTTCTGGGCGGAGGGTGAAGGGGACTAAAGCTGGTTTTGGGGGGATTATGGTGATGTCGAACTGTCGAGCTATATCGTAGCCCAAGCCGGTGGCTCCCATTTTGGGGATGGAGAGGCCTCCGGTGGCGATGAGGACGGATTTAGCGGTGAACTGGCCGGCGCTGGTTTCGAGAGTGAAGCCGTTGGGGTCCTTAGGGCGGCCTTGGCGGAGAGATTGGATTTTGGTTTCGAGGAGGATTCGGACTTTGGCTTCGGCGCACTCGGCTTCGAGGAGGGCGACGATTTCTCGGGCGCTGGTGTCGCAGAAGAGCTGGCCGAGGGTCTTTTCGTGGTAGCGGATGTGGTGTTTTTCTACCAGTGCGAGGAAGTCCTGGGGGGTGTAGGCGGCGAGGGCGCTCTTGGCGAAGTGAGGGTTTTCGGAGAGGAAGTTTTCCGGGGTTGTGTTGAGGTTGGTGAAGTTGCAGCGGCCGCCGCCGGAGATGAGGATCTTTTTTCCGGGTTTTTCGGCGTGGTCGAGGACGAGGACACGGCGGCCCCGGCGGCCGGCTTCTATGGCGGCCATGAGGCCGGCGGCTCCGGCTCCCAAGATCAGAACGTCTGTTTCCTGCATGTTAAAAGCTTACGGCCTGTGTCCTGCCGGACGGGCCCACTGCGCGTGGGGCGGTCACTTCGTGACGTGTGATCTGGCCGGGGTGATCCGATCAGATAGGGTTCGGACGTTGTCCGGCACGTGCCGGGCATCGCTCGGACCTCTGAATTGGATCCTGCAACGTCTGAGTATTCCTGTCACGAAGTGACCGCTGTCCGCGCAGGGCGCCCGTCCGGCAGGACACGTGCCTTCTCGAATCTTTTTGGGGTGTGCTGGCGTCTAAGATTATGGTACTCTGTGTTTCGCTGGGGACGTGCGCCTTCGAATGCCCGACCTGCCTGAGGGCCAAAGGTCATAAGGGCTTGCCACCGCGGTCTTTACCGCATCTGCTCCCTGCGACTTATGAAACAAACAAGGGGAGAGCCTCATTTGGAAGAGACGAGCCTCTGGCGGCGCCTACGCGTCACCCACCTACCATCTAACTCCCGCAGGAGCGCGCATTCAAGTGGCTGAAGAACTGGATAAGTACGAAGACGATATCGTTGAAGTCGGCAAGGAAAAGGGCTACATGACGTTCGGCGAGGTCAATGACCTGCTGCCGGAGGGCATTGTTTCGCCCGACGACCTGGACGACCTGCTGACGACGATTAATACGCAAGGGATCGAACTGGGCGGCGAAGAGCGCGGCAGCCGGGACAAGTATGAGCCGGAGGCTGGGGAAGAGGGCGAGGATGTTGAGCTCGATCTCTCGCCGGGAACGCTCGAGAAGACCAATGACCCGGTGCGCATGTATCTGCGCGAGATGGGGACGGTTCCGCTGCTGACGCGCGAGGGCGAGGTGGAGATCGCCAAGCGGATTGAGCGGGGGCAGATTCGGGTGATGAAGGCGATCAGCCGGTCGCCGATTGTGATCCGCGAGATTGTGGCGCTGGGCGAGGACCTGCGGCGCGGTGTGCGGAACATCAAGGAAGTGGTCACGTTCGACGAGGAAGAGCTGACGGAAGAGATTCTGCAAGCTCGCGTGCGGCAGACGGTGGGCCGGATCGATGTGATCATCAAGCACCAGAAGAAGGTGACCGGGCTCGATGAGAAGTACGAGCAGGTTGCCGAGGGCAAGACGAAGCCGAAGGAGCAGCGGAAGATTCGCTGGCTGCTGGGGCGGGAGCATGTGTATATCAACCGCGTCATTCGCGAGTTCAAGTACACGAATGCTGAGAAGAAGCGGCTGCTGGATAAGGTCAATAAGACGGTCGATGCGATGCGGACGCTGGAGCGGCAGATCAAGTCGCTGGATGCGAAGTTTGAGGCGTCACGGTCGGAGGAGCTGAAGAAGGAGTACAAGCGGCAGCAGAAGAACTGCAAGCTGGATCTGGAGCGGCTGGAGCAGGATGCGGGGATCTCCATCCCGGACCTGAAGCGAACGCAGCGGGAGATGATCCAGGGCGATATGGACGCGGAGAAAGCCAAGCGAGAGCTGATTGAGGCCAATCTGCGTCTGGTGGTGTCAATTGCGAAGAAGTATACGAACCGCGGACTGCAGTTTCTCGACCTGATTCAGGAGGGCAATATCGGCCTGATGAAGGCGGTGGACAAGTTTGAGTACCGGCGTGGGTATAAGTTTTCGACGTATGCTACGTGGTGGATTCGGCAGGCGATTACGCGAGCGATTGCGGACCAGGCTCGCACGATTCGGATTCCGGTGCACATGATCGAGACGATCAACAAGCTGATCCGGACTTCACGGCAACTCGTCCAGGAACTGGGGCGTGAGGCTTCATCTGAGGAGATCGCCAAGCGGATGGATATTCCGGTGGCGAAGGTGCGCAAGGTGTTGAAGATCGCGCAGGAGCCGATTTCGCTGGAGACGCCGATTGGAGAAGAGGAAGACTCGCATCTTGGGGACTTCATCGAGGACCGGATGGCTGTGAGTCCGGCGGATGCGGTGATCTCGGTCAACCTGAAGGAGTACACGTCGCAGGTGCTGCGCACGCTGACTCCAAGGGAGGAGCGGGTGATCAAGATGCGGTTTGGGCTGGAGGATGGGTCTGAACATACGCTGGAAGAGGTTGGGCAGAGCTTCCAGGTGACGCGCGAGCGCATTCGGCAGATCGAGGCGAAGGCACTGCGGAAGCTGCGGCACCCGAGCCGGAGCCGCAAGCTGAAGGCGTTTGTGGATGGAGTCAAGGAAGCGTAGAGGCAGTGAACGGCAGTATGGTGCAGTGTGAGGCAGTGTGAGGCAGTAAAGACAAAGGGGTCCGGGCTTTGCTGCCCGGACCCCTCTTGCATTGCTGCTTCACACTGCCAATACACTGCTTCTTACTGCCTCATACTGCACTTAGTAGGCCCGCTGGTACATGCGGGAGATGCGGTCGTGCCAGCCTAGGCGGTCGTCGTCCAGGAACGCCCAGAGGACGCCTATTCCTAACGGGGTCAGGGCTACGAGGAGGGCAAGGATGCGGCGGCGCATGGCCTGGCGGGTGGGGTTTTCGTCCGAGAGGGTGCAGAAGCCGATGCGGGCGAACCGCATGCCGGGGGTCTGGTCGGAGAGGGTGAAGAAGAGAGCCTGGTAGAGGAGGTAGAGGGCGGCGACGGCTCCGGCGGCGATTTTCGCGGCTTCCAAGCCGCTGGGGACTGTTCCGGAGATGAAGACGGCCAGGGCGGTGAAGGCTGTAAAGGCTAGCAGGATCAGGGTGAGGTCGGTGAGAACGGCCAGGATGCGGCGCTCCATGGGGGCGGTTTGAGGCGGGAGCGGGATGGACGCGATGGCGTCGCCGGGGACGTACGGGGCAGGGGCGGCGTTGGTTTGGGCAGTGAGGCGGATGGTGCTCCACTCGGGTGCATTGGTTAGGGCTTCAGGGAACGGGGACGGCATCTCGGGTTCGACTTCGAAGATGCGGAGCTGGGGGGTGAGCGGGGACTCGTCGCGCAGGGGGCCTTCGGCGAGGCGGGGTCGGGCTTTGCGGGTGGCTATGAGCTGACGGGGGAATTCGACAAGATTGGCAGGGAGGGGTTCTACTTTGCCTCCGAAGTCGCGGAAGTCGTCGAAGACGGGGGTCCGGCGGAAGGCGATCTCTTCGTCGAGGGCTTCGGCTTCTTCGGGGTCCGTGATGGGAAGGGGTTCGTTGCGGTGCATCTCGGGCAGGGTGCGCGATGGAGACTCGACGGGGTCTTCGTAGAGGCGGATGACCAGGCCTGCGGGGGGCTCTGGGTTTTGCTTCGCGAGCGGGGATGACATTTCAGGCTCCCACTCATCGCGATGAGGCTGCGATGAATGGGGAAGCGACGGATTTTGCGCGGACTGGAGTTGGGCAGTTTCGGCGGAGAAGAGTTGGGGGGCTGTCCAGAGTTCGAGCTCGGCCAGGAGCTGCTGCTGGGCGGTGGCGACGGCTTCGGCGGTGCGAGCGGCGACCTCGGCGGCGGCTTCGGCCTGGCGAATGGCGCGTTGGGCTTCTTCGGCGAGGAAGGCGCGGTAGCTGGGGGATTGGGCGTAACGCTCGGCTACTGTGGCGGCTATCTTTTGTTTGCCTTGAGGGAGTTTCGGGGTGCGGTTGATGTCGAGGAGGGCTTGGGCGCCGGTCTGGATGCTGGTTTGGCGCTGGCGGCGGGCGCGATGGGCGGCGAGACGCTCGGCCATCTGCTGGCGCAGGGGTGTGGGGGCGGCGTCGTCCGCAGGGGTTCCGAGGAGGATGGCCCCGGTTGGCGGGAGATCGAGTTGTGCGGAGCCCATGGTGTTCAAAGCGAAGCCTGCCTTGCAGAGATCGTTCTGCCTGGAAATCAATTAGCCTAGGGACGGTGGCGTTCGTCGATCATCCCGGGGCTGTGTGTGAGGGCGTTCAGACCGTTCGTCCGGTGCGCCGTCCAACCCCGAAGATGCGTTTTGAATGGCTGTCCTGCCGGCGTTACCTCTTCATAACTATCATGCTGGGGCTGTGGATGGATGAGCCTGTGCCGGGTCAGCAGATGACGAGTCAGGCACTCCCCGGGGCGAGTTCTTCGAATGTGCTTCCGGATGCTCCCCTGCAGGATCAGGAGGCGCGGTATCCGACGGCGGTCGTGGTGCCGCCGCCGGATGGCGCGGTGCCGGTCACGATCGAGTCCGCGACGCAGAGCTACCACGACGGGGTGTACGACCTGGATGGGGCGGTGGTGATCACGTATGAGGATCGGGTGCTGAGGGCCGACCACGTGATGTACGACTCGAAGAGCGGGGATGTGGTGGCTACGGGACACCTGGTGCTGACCGGGGGGACAAATCAGGAGCGCATTGTGGCGACGCATGGGACTTACAATCTGCGGACGGCTACGGGTCGGTTTTATGAGGTGCAGGGATCGGTGGCGATGAAGCCGCGGGTGTCGCATGCGCCGGCAGTGATTCCGGCGGATCCGACGTATGCGAATGCGGGGCGGGATGTGTACAGCAATGGCAATCCGTTTCTTTTTCAGGGACGGATTGTGGTGAAGACGGGGGAGCGGAGCTATGACGTGTATGACGGATCAGTGACGAGCTGCCAGCTGCCTAAGCCGGACTGGTTGTTGTCGGGAGCTCATTTTGCGATGGATGGGGAGATGGCGAGGGCTACGGACTCTACGTTTCATCTGCTGGGGTATCCCGTATTTTTTCTGCCCTATGTGACGCACCCGACGGATAGCGAGGCGCGGCAGTCGGGGTTCTTGATTCCGGATGTGGGGGAGTCGAGTACGAAGGGCTTTATTGTGGGCGAGCAGATCTATATGACGCTGGGGCGGTCGGCGGATCTGACGGTGGGGGCGGATTACTACAGCTCGCGGGGGTTTGCGCAGGCGGCTACGTTCCGGTACCGGGGGCAGGGGCTGGATTTTGTGAATATGCACTACTCCGGGCTGCTGGACCGGGGGTATACGCCGGCGGGCGGGGTGTATACGAACCAGGGCGGCGAGGATGTGGTGTTTGCGGGGCGGCGGGACTTTACCGCGACGACGCGGGCGGCGGCGAATGTGGAGTATCTGTCGAGCTACATTTATCGCGAGGCGTTTACGGATAACTTCAATCTAGCGGTGACCTCGGATGTGGTTTCTACGGGGTTTGTGGCGCATGAGGCCGCGGGCTATGAGTGGGCGGGTCTGGCGGAGCGGTACCAGGGGATCAAGGTGATCGCCTCGACCAATGCGCGAGGGGTGACGACGCCGCAGCAGGAGGTGCATCTCTTCCATGCGCCGGAGCTGAGCTTTGCGAGCACGGATCATCGATTGGGGTCGAGCGGGCTGGAGTACACGCTGGAGGGGACGTTTGCGGGCTTGCAGCGGTCGCAGCCGAATTTTTCTACGGGCGGGATTGTGGAGCGGCTGGATTTTCGGCCGCAGATCGCTTATCCGTTTTCGATTCATGAGTGGAGATTTCGACCCTCGATTGGGGCGCGGGAGACGCTGTATACGCGGTCGCGGCGGACGCCCTATCCTCCAGGATCGCCTCCGATCGAGGAGCGGGCGGGGCTTTCGCGGTCGGATTTCGAGGGGTCGTTTGAGGTGCGGCCGCCGGTGATCGAGCGTACGTTCGAGACGAAGGGTTGGGCACGGGTTTTGGGGGATGAGGTTCGGCATACCGTGGAGCCGGAGGTGACGTACCGGTATGTGGGAGGGATTTCGAACTTTGCGAGCATCCTGCGGTTCGATGAGACAGATGTGGCTTCTGATACGAATGAGCTGGAGTATGGGGTGACGCAGCGGCTGTTTCGGCGGGCAAGTTTGTTTCACAAGGATGGTACGCCGAAGCCTTGCAAGCAAGAGGAGCTGCCGAATGGGCCAGGGCTGGAGCCTGAGGCGGCGAGCGATGCGGTGGACGAGGCGCTCGATGAGAATACGCCGAGTAAGGGCTGCGGGAACGAGGAGCTGATCAGCTGGCGGCTAACGCAGAAGTACTTCTTCGACCCGGGATTTGGGGGCGCGATTATCAATGGGCGGCGGGATATCTTTGAGACCACGCTTGACCTCTCCGGTGTGGCGTTTTTGACGGAGAGACGGGAGATTTCGCCGCTGATCTCACGGCTGCGGGTGCGGACGAGCGGGAATACGGATGTGGAGTGGGATTTCGACTACGATACCGGGGCGAACAAGCTGACCTCCAGCAATGTTCTTCTGGATGTACATCGGGGAGCGACGTTTGGGGCGCTGAGCTATGCGCTGCTGGATGCGCCAGGGCGATTTTTTACTTCGGGGGTGAGCTCGACAGTGAGCAGCTTTGACCAGCTAAGATTGCTGGTTGGGTATGGGCAGCCGACAAAGCCGGGGCTTTCCGTGGCGGGCAATGTCGGGCTGGATTTATGTCCGGTGCGGCCTGCGGCGACGGCGACGAACTCCGGGACCACGGCTACGCCGACCGCGAGCTGCGCGCTGCTGCAGTATGCGACGCTGCAGGCGAGCTATAACTGGAACTGCTGCGGGCTGGCGATGGAGTATCGGAAGTATGAGCTGGGCGCGGTGCGGAATGAAGGGGTTTACCGGTTCAACTTCACGCTGGCGAATATTGGGGCGGCGGGGAATTTGCGGCGGGCGGAACGGCTTTTTTAGAGGCACTGTCCTGCCGGACGGGCCCACTGCGCGCCCACTTCGTGGGGTGTGACCGCTTCGCGCGGGCCTTCCGTTGGGCGGCACGAAAAGTCTGGTCTGGGTCTGGAGGCGTTATGCGGTACGTGGCTTTGCTGCGCGGGATCAATGTGGGTGGGAAGGCGAAGCTGCCGATGAAGGAGCTGAGCGCCATCTTTGCGGGGTGCGGGGCTACGTCGATTGCGACTTACATTCAGAGTGGGAATGTGGTCTTTGAGAGTGAGTCCGTGGCCGGTTGTGTGGCGGGGGTGACGGCAGAGATTGCCCGGGTTTATGGGTATCCAGGACGGATTGTGTGGCGGTCAAGCGCGGAGATGGAGGCTTGCTATGAGCGGAATCCTTTTGCTCGGGCCGGAGTTTCCGAGGACGCGCTGCATGTTTACTTTCTAGCGGATCAGCCTTTGGCTTCGGCGGTGAAGGCGCTTGATCCGGCGCGGAGTGCGCCGGATGAGTTTGTGGTGAGAGGGAAGGATGTTTATTTGTTCTTGCCGGATGGGATGGCTCGGACGAAGCTTACGAATGCTTACTTTGATTCGAATCTGGGAACGGTGAGTACGGCGAGAAACTGGCGGACGGTGGGAAGGCTGGTGGAGATGGCTGAGAAAGACAGTGATGGGGCAGTGGTGAGGACGTGATGGTGCAGTGACGAGGCAGTTAAAGGCGGATGACCTGAGCGGCGAAGCGTTCCATCTCTTCTTGCTGGGGGCTGGATTGGAGGAGGACCAGGTCTACGCCGACCTCGGCGAAGTCAGCGAGGCGTTGGCGGATGGTTTCTGGGGTGCCTACGAAGCCGGCTTTGAGGCCACGGTTGGAGACGCTGTAGTCCTCGAGAGAGATCTTCTGCTCTAGCTTGGAGCCGGTGATCCATTGTTGGTAGTTGGCGTAGCCGCGGGCGGAGGATTTAACGTCGGTGATGCGGGCTACTTCGGCGGAGGCTTCGCGGTCGGAGTCGCGGACGATGGCGTAGCCGGCTACGCCGAAGGTCATGGGCGGGAGGCCGAGGCGGTCGCGGCGCTCGCGCATGTCGGCGATCTTTTTGCCGACGACTTCGGGTGGGTCGCCATGCATGAGGTAGGCGTCGCACTTGGCGGCGATGAGGTTCTTGGCGGTGCCGGATTCGCCTCCGGCGTAGAGGGTGGGGCGACCGTTCCTGGTGGGCGGGGCGGTGGGGGCGCCGGTGAAGTTGCGGGCCGGCAGGGGCTTAGGTGCGAGGATGTTGTTCTGGATGTCGTAGAGCGGGCCTTTGTGAGTGAAGCCCTGCTGCTGCCAGCAGCCGTCGACGACGTCGATCCATTCGGAGGTGCGGGCGTAGCGCTGGTCGTGCTCGTCAAACGGGATGCCGTACTTGGTGGATTCGTCGCGCCACCAGCTGGAGACGACGTTGAGGGAGAGGCGGCCGTTCGAGATGTGGTCGATGTTGGCGGCCTGCTTGGCGAGGAGTGCGGGGCTGTGGAAGGTGGGGCGGACGGCGACCATCAACTCGAGCTTCTGGGTGACTGCTGCGAGCGCGGCTGCGGTGGACCAGGCATCGAGGGATGGGGCTTCGACGCCCTTGATGTCGTTGAGGTTGAGCTCGGCGATAAGGGTGAGATCGAAGCCGATCTGCTCGGCGCGCTGCGCCAGGCGGCTGGCGTACTGCCAGGAGGTTTCCATCTGTTCGTTATCCAGATTGCGCAGCCAACCGCCGAAGACGGGGAGCCAGAAGCCGTAACGCATGGCTAGTATCCGACTCCTGCTGCGACTTCGGTCCGGAGGCCGGAGGCGGCTTGTTGCTCGGCTTCGAGCCAGTCGACCAGCTTGGCGAAGGGGTCGAAGCCGATGACGTTTTTGCCGTCGGCGACGAAGTTGGAGAGGGCATTGGTGTCGTAGTAGTAGCGCTGGCCGTCGCGGTCGTCGGTGAGGTACTCGACGCCTCCGATGTCGATGTGGGAGGCCTTCATGATGGCTTCGACGTCGGCGATGACCTCTGCGGGGGGCGTGTAGGCTTCGACGGTGATGCCGGACTTGGGGGCGTCGATGGCGCACGCTGCACGATCGAGATCCACACCGGTTGTCGTCCGGCAGATGTCGGCGGGGCAGAGGTCGAAGGTCTCGCCGGTGATGTGGACCTTGATGGCGTAGAGGAACTTTCCGTTGAGGACTTCGACGCGGACGATGTGAGCGTCACGGGCGGGAATGAACTCTTGGACGAGGGCGGTAGAGTCGAGGCCGAAGGTGAGGGCGTCGGGGTCTTCGGGCGGGAGATTGGCGGCGGCTGTGAGCTGGGAGATGTGATCGAAGCGCTTGACGCCGGCTCCGCTGCCGCCGATGTTGGGCTTGACGACGATGGGGAAGCGTAGCCCTGCTGTCGCCGCGGGGGCTTGCTCGGGCCTATGGATGATGGTGGCTTTGGGGTAGGGGATGCCGAGGTCTTCCATGAGGGAGAGCTGGCCGGCCTTTGAGAGTTCAGAGCGGAAGGCGGCCAGGCCGTTGAGGACTTTGACGCCGCGGGTTTCCAGGTGCTCAAGGAAGCCGGTGGTGTAGAAGATCTGGTCGCCGTGGCCGCGGTTCCAGGCCGACGGGCTCATGCGGTTGAAGACGAGGGAGTACTTCTGCTCGGGGTGGTCGGCGGGGGAGTAGGAGTGGGTGACGGCGTCCAGCTTAACGTAGGAGGTATCGCGGCGGTCGAGCTCGGCGAAGAGGGGCTTGAACCAGTTGGGCTGCTCGTAGTAGATGGCGATGGGTAACGGGGCGTCTGGCATGCGGTCTCCTCGTGCAGCTTCAAGCATAAATGTGCGGTGCGGGAGTTTACCCCTACACTGATGCTGGAATTGGGTTCTTGGTGCAGCCGGGGGGTGGGGATTTGGGGAAGAAGATGCGGCTGCTGCCGCTGATCGGGGCGACGTACTTCATGGTGGCAGGCGGGCCGTATGGGCTCGAAGACATTCTTGGGAAGGCCGGGTATGGGCGGGCGCTTTTGCTGCTCCTGATTGTGCCGGTGATCTGGTCTTTGCCGACGAGCCTGATGGTGGGGGAGCTGGCGAGTGCGATTCCGGAGGAGGGTGGGTACTACGTGTGGGTTCGGCGGGCGCTGGGGCCGTTCTGGGGATTTCAGGAGGCCTGGCTTTCGCTGACGGCGAGTGTGTTCGATATGGCGATTTATCCGGTGACGTTCGTGCTGTATTTGGGGCGGATCGCTCCGGCTTGGACCTCTGGTGGGCGCGGGACGGTCTGGGCTTTGGCCGTGGTGATTGGGTGTTGTGCCTGGAACCTGCGGGGGGCGAAGGCGGTGGGGAATGGATCTTTGCTGCTGTTTGTGGCGCTGCTGAGTCCGTTTGTGGTGTTGATCGGGCTGGGGGTTTGGAAGGGTTTGCATGCGGGTGCCGGCGGATGGGCCGGGATGGGCAAGCCGGCGGAAGGGTTGGACATGGCGGGGGCGGTCTCGGTTTGTTTGTGGAATTACATGGGGTGGGATAACGCTTCGACGGTGGCGCAGGAGGTGGAAGATCCGCAGCGGACGTATCCGCGGGCGATGTTGCTGGCGGCGGCATTGGTGGCGTTTACGTATATCCTGCCGCTGCTGGCGGTGGCTCTGGCGGGCATTCCGGCGGCTCAGTTTTCTACTGGGGCGTGGGCGGATGCGGCGGGGCGGTTGGGAGGGCCCTGGCTGGCGGTGCTGGTGGTGTGCGGGGGAACGATCAGCGGGGTAGGGATGTTCAATGCGCTGATGATGAGCTATACGCGGCTGCCGTATGCGATGGCTCGGGAAGGGCTGATGCCTAGGCTGCTTGCAACGAGGAATGCGGCGGGAGTGCCGTGGGTTTCGGTGGTTCTGTGCGGGGTGGCCTGGGGTTTGGCGCTGCGGTTGAGTTTTGAGCGGCTGATTTCGATCGATCTGGTGCTGTATGGGGCGGCTTTGATGTTGGAGTTTGTGGCTCTGGTGGTGCTTCGGATGAGGGAGCCGGGGTTATGTCGCCCGTTTCGGGTACCTGGTGGTTTGTGGGGTGCTGTGGCCGTTGGGGTTTTTCCGGCAGGGTTGATCGGGTTTGCGCTTTGGGCGGCTCGGGGGGAGCGGGTGGCGGGGTTGCCGGCTTTGGGGTTTGCGGGGATTCTGGCTATGGTTGGGCCGGCGGGGTATGGGGTGGCGCGGTGGCTCGGGTGGCGAACGGCAACAGCAAGTGCAACCCCAGATTCCCTTCAAGAGTGACAAGTAACCGGCGACGGCAAGTGCAACCGCAGATCCCCTTCGGAAATGACAAACAAGAAAGTCAACAGCAACAGCAACGAAAGAGCATTTGCCTTTGCTGAAAAGAGTTTTAGTTCATCCAGCGCTTGTCGGTGGGATCGCGTTTCGCGTCCGGG
Organism: uncultured Granulicella sp.; assembly: GCA_964282815.2. GTDB lineage: Bacteria > Acidobacteriota > Terriglobia > Terriglobales > Acidobacteriaceae > Edaphobacter. Next base: position 545,344 of record CBDIOH010000007.1, on the reverse strand, counting down.
TCGATGTAGCGGCCGTCTTTATCGAAGTTGACTTGGCGGCCCTGTTTGCCCATGTAAACCTCAAACTTGCGGGCGGCGCGACGGCGCTTGGCGCGGTAGAGGCTGTTGCGGAGGGCGAAGTACTGCTCGGTGACGCCTTGCGAGAGGCCGCGGCGGGGCATGAGGCGGAGGAAGAGATAGCCGGCGAGGGCTCCGGTGAGGTGGAGCAGGGCCTGGAAGTTGTCGGCGGATTTGAGGAGGATGGCCAAGTCGATGAGGATGTAAATCGCGACCATGTACTTGGCTTTGAGGCGGAGGAGGAAGAAGAGAACGAACTCCTGGTCTCCGAATAAGACGGCGATGGCGATGAGAAGGCCGAAGACGCCAGGGTAGAGACCGATGGAGGTGGCGGTCGGGGTGAGGTGAATGAGGCGGGTGAAGCTAAGGGCGGAGGCGAAGAGGGCCGCGCCGATGGTGGAGGTGAAGTAGAGCTCGAGCAGCCAGCGGGAGCCGCGGGCCTGTTCCAGCATGGAGGCTACGAACCAGAGGGTCAGGAGGGCGAAGGCGGTGTTGAGGATGCCGAGGTTGAGGAAGGAGTAGGTGACGAGCTGCCAGATCTGGCCATGGGCTACGTCGTTCGGAGTGAGGGCGAGATGGCTGAGCAGGAGTCTGGTGCCGTCGGCGGAGACGAGGGACAGGACCGCGATGGTGAAGAAGGCGGCGAGGTTCCAGAGGACGAGGCGGCGAGTGGCTCCGGAGAAGGGCGGGAGAGAGAGCGAGATGGGATTGTTGCTCGGCATGCCTCTACCATCATAGGCTTTGTCCTGCCGGACGGGCCCGCTACGCGCGGGGCGGTCACTTCGGCACTTCGTGCTGTTCTCGGCTTTGCGTGGTCCGGACGATGTCCGGCGCGGGATTGAGTGCCGACCAACGGGAGGGCAACGCGAAGCCCGCGACGGCACGGAGTTTTATCGGCCGGCGGGTTTGGGGAGGACGGCGGGGCTTTTGTGGCCAGCGGGGTCTGAGGAGCGGACGGCGAAGACTACGTTGTCTTTTGAGATGGGTAGCTTTGCGGTCAGGGATGGGCCGGCGGACTGTGAGTTCGTCCAGGTGGGGGCTTCGGTGGGGCGCCAGAGGACCTCGTAGGTGGTGCCGGCGGGAGCTCCGGTGGGGGCTGTCCAGGTGAGCTCGGTGTTGTTGTCGAGGGCTCGGGTGAGGATTTGGACGTTTTGCGGCTCGCCGGGGGCAGACGCGAAGGTGGCGAGGGCTGCGGCGTTGAGGCGGGCTACGTTGGTGACGTAGTCCATGTCAACGAACTTGATGTTGTCTTCGTAGAGGATGCCATTTTCAGTTCGGGGGGTCTGGTGCTGGTGGTTGAAGTTCTCCTGCCACTCGGTGAAGCGGACGGCGGCGAAGCCCTCCTGATTGAAGCTTGTGTGGTCTCCACCGCGGAGGAAGCGGTCGCGGCGAAAGATGAGGGTGGGGTGAAAGGGTGGCACGAAGCGGACGTAGTTGGGGTGGGGCTGGCCGGGAGTGCTGGGTGCGGGGGCGGCGTGGGGTTTGAAGTAGGAGGCGGAGACGTCGGCGATGGCGCGGGCCAGCTCTCGGGATGGGGAATCGTTTTCTGCGCCGAGGGATTGGAGGGCGTGGAGTTGTTCGAGGGTGGTTGGGGCGGGAACGCCTTCTGAGAAGACGCGGACCGTGTTTTTGTCCTGACTGGGGCTCAGGTCGCCGCCTACGATGTCGTTGTTGAGGACGGCTTCGAGGTCCCAGCCTTCTGATTTAGCGAGTTTGGCGAGATGGCGGCTTCCGTTGAGGCCTTGCTCTTCTCCGGCTACGGCAACGAAGACGATGGTGGCGGGGCATTTTAGCTTTGCGAGGGCACGGGCGGATTCGAGGGAGACGGCGGTGCCGGAGGCGTCGTCGTTGGCGCCGGGGGCGGGAGAGTGGGTGTCCATGACGTCGCTGACGCGGGAGTCATAGTGCCCGGTGACGAGGACGCGGCGGGCTTTCTGGGCGGGATCGGTACCGGGGAGGACGGCGTAGATGTTCTGGAGGCGGGTGTCCTGCTTGATGCGGGAGTTGGGTGCGGAGGAGCCGGGTTCGATGAAGTCGTCGCGGTGAACCTCCAGGCAGTTGCCGCAGGCGGCAGAGATGCGGGTGAATTCTTCAAAGATCCAGTCTGCGGCGGGGGTGATGCCCTGGCCGGGCGGGAGGGTCTTGTCCATGCTGGAGAGGGTTGCGCGGGTGCCGAAGGAGACGAGCTTGAGGATGTCGGCGCGGATATCATCCGGCGAGATGCGGGTGAGGGCGGCTGCGATCGCCGGGTCTGTGGGGGCGGTGGGCAGGGGTGCGGCGGGAGTCTGGGCGGAGGCTGTCATGGGCGAGGTCAGGGCGGCGGCAAGCAGGGCGAGGCGTGCGGATCGAACCGAAATGGGAGAGAAGGTGGAGCGTAGGAGGGACATGGGTGATTTCTCCTCGTCTTCTGGAAGGCAGACGGTTGGATCAGCAGACGTACGGATGCATGGTGTAAACGATCTGCGATGGACTGACGTCTGCGTCGTAAGTTGTAAAAGGATTTCCACTGTTGATGCGGTGAACGGTTTGGCGAACGTCTCAAACGGTTTTATCATCCAAGAGCCCGAAGCCAAGCGAGTGGGATTGAAAAGGTAGTGGGAACGAAGAAGGAAACGACCTAGGAGGTCAAGTCAAATGGCTGTGCTTTGCCCTGAATGCGAAAACCCGTTGGATATCGATGTGGATGTGGCGGACGAAGGAGAAGTGGTGACGTGCGCCGAGTGTGGGGCGGACGCGGAGATTGTCTCGCTCGATCCGTTGGAGGTTGCGCCGGTCGATACGGAAGGGTATGACGATGAAGACCTGGGCCGGGAGGAGGAAGAGGACGAGGAATAGGGTTGGTTCGGCGATGGTCGCGCGTCAAGCGGCCGGACCCCGGGTTGAACTACTGTGAGTGGCTATACTGAGACTATGATGCTGATCCGAAAGAGTTCTGGGTACCTGGTGATGGCTGCGGCTTTAGCTGCGGGGATGACGATGTCTGCAGTGTCTGGAGCCGAATTACTGGCACAGGCACGCGGGGTGGTGTTGCGGACGCTGACCGGGACGGTGCAGGATAAGGGAGGCGCGGGGATCAAGGGTGCGGTGGTGTATCTGAAGGACACGCACACGTCGACCGTTCGGACCGCGATTTGCGAGGAGAGCGGGAACTATCGTTTTGTGCAGCTTTCGCCGAGTACGGACTATGAGGTTTACGCGAAGCTGGGAGACAAGACGAGCAAGACGCGGTCGATCAGCTCGTTTGACAGCAAGAATGAGTTCACGATCAATTTGAAGATCGACTAAGTTACGGACGACAGGTGGGGGCATCTGGGCTTGGGTGGGGTGCATCCGAGCGGGCATGATGGATACCCCTGGTTTCGGCAGTGATGGTTCTCTGAATCGGCGTAGCTTTCTTCGTGGGGTCTCGGCGGTGGCCGCAGCGGCGGGTTTGAGTGGTGCGGGGCAGGCGCAGTCCGCGGCCGGTAAGCCGAACGCGCAGGACGACGTGCAGCTTTCGCAGATTCATGCGGAGACGGAGCAGGCGGAGAAGATTCCTGGGCCGTTGGAGGCCGGAGACCAACGTACCGGGTTTGCGGTAGTGGGTCTGGGACGGCTGGCGCTGGGTGAGATTTTGCCGGCAATGGGAAAGAGCAATTACTGCAAGCCGGTTGCGCTGGTGAGCGGCGATCGCGGCAAGGCGATGAAGATTGCGGCGCAGTACGGGATCAAGGAGTCATCGATCTATGACTACACGACCTATGACCAGATTGCGCAGAACCCGGACGTGCAGGTGATTTACATTGTGCTGCCCAACAGCATGCACGCGGAGTATACGATTCGCGGCGCAAAGGCGGGCAAGCATATCCTTTGCGAGAAGCCGATGGCGACGACCGCAAAGGATTGCGAGCAAATGATCGACGCGTGCCATAAGGCGAATGTGAAGCTGATGATCGCGTATCGGAGCCAGTATGAGCCAAACGATATGGCTCTGGTGAAGATGATCAAGGCCGGGAAGCTGGGCAAACTGCGGCAGTACGTGGCTACAAACTCACAGAATCAGGGAGATCCGACGCAATGGCGGCTGAAGCGAGCGCTTGCAGGGGGTGGGTGCATGCCGGATGTTGGGGTGTACTGCCTGAATGCGGCCCGATTTCTGTCTAGCGAGGAGCCGGAAGAGATCTTTGCGACGATTCGGCAGCCGAAGAATGATCCCCGCTTTGTGGAGGTGGAGGCTAGCTGCCAGGTGATTGCGAAGTTTCCTTCGGGGTTTACGGCGGCGTTCAATTCCGGGTATGACGCGCATAAATCGCAGTTCTTGCGGATTGAAGGGAGCGAGGCTTATGCGGAGTTGAACCCGGCATTTGCATATCACGGGATCAAGCTGAAGTACTCGAAGCTGGAGGATGGGCAGGAGTTGCTGATACAGCCTCAGATCGAGGAGAAGGATCAGTTTGCCGCGGAGATGGATCACATGGCGCTTTGTGTGCAGAGGAATCTGAAGCCGCACACGCCGGGGGAAGAGGGACTGCAGGATCAGCGGATTACGGATGCGATTTATGAGTCGGCGCGAACGGGGAAGAGTGTGAAGATGACGCTGCCGAGTGGGCCTACGCGGGGGCCAGAGCCGATGGAGGCGTAAAGCTTACCTTTAGGTCCTTAGGGCCGACTTCAGCTGTTCAGAGGTTGCCTTCCATTGGTGAGCGTCTGCGAAACGCTTGATGGTGTAGGTGTTTGTGGCGACTTCGTCTTCGCCCAGAAGGATGATGTGACGGGCTGATTTATCGGCGGCATCAAAGGATTTTTTTAAGCGGAAGGTGCCGTCGCCTACTTCGACTTTGAGACCGGCGCGGCGAAGATCTCTCGCTAGTGCTAATGCGGCGGGGTTTTGGGCTGCGCCTAAAGGGGCTATGTAAGCGTCTAGCTTGGGATCCCACATCTGAGGATCGAGATGTGGGGCACCCCCTTGTTGCTGGGCTTGGAGGGTAAGGATCAGGCGGTCTTCGCCTATGGCGAAGCCGATGCCGGGGGCCTTGGGGCCGCCTAGCATTTCAGAAAGGCCGTCGTAGCGGCCGCCGCCTAACAGAGCGTTCTGGGTGCCCAGGCCAATGCCGGCTGAATCAGAAACGGGGACGGTGAACTCGAAGGTGGTGCGGGTGTAGTAGTCGAGGCCGCGTACGAGGCGGGGATTGATGGTGTAGGGAACGCCGCAAGCGTCTAATGCAGCTAAGACCTGGGCGAAGTGGTCTTTGGATTCGGCGTCGAGGTAGTCGGCGATCTTAGGCAGGGCGTTGATCGCGTCCTGGTCTGAAGGCTCCTTCGAGTCTAAGACTCGAAGAGGGTTCGTAGAGGCACGGCGGCGGTTGTCCTCGCAGAGCGTGTCCTTAATGGGCGCGAGGGCCTCGCGGAGGGCGGCGACGTAGCGAGGGCGGTCGGTGGCGGAGCCTACGGAGTTGAGCTCGAGCTTCCAGCCTCGGATGCCGAGTTCGTCGAGCAGGCTGGCGAGCATTTCGAGGACTTCTGCGTCGCGGATGGGGCTTTCCGAGCCGCTGGTGACAGGGCCGAGGACCTCTGCGCCGATCTGCCAGAACTGGCGGTAGCGGCCGCGCTGGGGGCGCTCGCGGCGGAACTGGGGACCGATGTAAAAGAGCTTGCGGAGGGTGCCGGTGGACTCCATCTTGTGCTCGATGTAGGCGCGAACGACGCCCGCCGTGTTTTCGGGGCGGAGGGTGAGGGACTGTGGCTTGTCACTGTTTGGCGGGCCGCCGGCGCTTGCGGCTTTTGCGCGGTCCTCCCAGGTGTACATCTCTTTCAAGACGACGTCAGTTTCTTCGCCGACTCCGCGGACGAAGAGTTCGGTGGGCTCAAAGATGGGGGTGCGGACCTCGCCGAAGCCATACCGGTTGAAGACGGCGCGGGCGGTGGATTCGACATGGTTCCACAGGGCGGTTTCAGGGGGAAGGAGATCCCGGGTGCCGCGTACGGCTTTGAGGATGGACATAGAAGGCTAGTTTATCGGAGTGCGCGGTTATGCAGCCTGAGAGGATGCGAACGCATCCGATATCTAGAGCCGGCGATCCGGCTGAAAGGAATGTCTATGACAATCAAACAGTTGGTGATAATTAGCTCGGCGGTGCTGCTCACGGGCGCAGCGTTCTCCCAGACGACGACGACTGTGCCGGCGGCGGCGCCTTATGGAGGACAGACGACCACCATGACGACGACCGCGCCAGCGATGACTAAGAGCGAGCAGAAGGCGCAGAAGAAGTCGCAGAAGGCGCAGGAGAAGGCTGCGAAGGAGCAGGCAAAGTCGCAGAAGGACTCGGCGAACGCCTTAAAGCATCAGGATAAGGCGACGGATGCCGCGGAGAAGGTCGGCTCGGGGGTTCCGGCGACGACGACTACGAGCACTCCGCCCCCTCAGCTCTAGCGTGGGGAAGGATCTCGTTCCAGCTGCCGGTGACGAAGGCGATGCTGAGCAAAACGACGTCCAATCCAGCTTCAGGGGAGGGGATGGGGCGGTACGCGGTGCTATGGACGGGGACGCAGATCGGGACGTTTAGTGGGTAGCGTACGCGGGTTCCTGGTGGGTAGCTTCGTGGAAGCTAGGGTAGGTGGCGACGGTCGTCAGGTCTTCCACCTGATGCTGAGCCTTTCCGAAACGTCCGCAGGCGACGCGGCAGACGACTGGCTCGAGCAGGCGGCCGTCGATGGACCAGCGGGTGAAGAACTTGGCAAGGGCGGCATCGAGCTTGCGGCGGGCGGGGTCGCCCGCGGGGGGATAGATGTCGAGCGCACGGGTCTGGGCGAGGAGGAATTCCAAGCTGAGGGCGTGGGCGCCGACGAAGGCGTCTTCGTAGATTTCGCTTCCGGAGAAGAAGCTTTGGACGGCGGCAGCGATGTCACAGGGGGCTAGCTTTTCTTTGTAGGCCTTGCAATGGGTGCGGAGCAGGTCGTTGTACTCTTCGGACTGCTTGCCTCCGCCGTAGACGCGGTTGTCGGTGATGATGAGGACGGGTCCGCCGGGACGGAGGATGCGGGTAAACTCGCGCCTGACGGCTGCCTGGTCGGGCCAGAAGAGGGCGCGCTCGGAGAGGATAAAATCGACCGACTGGTCTGGGAGATGGGTGGCTTCGGGCGAGCCGGAAATGACGCGGAGCTTGGGGAAGCGGAACTTGAGGCGCTCGCAGACTTCGCGGTTGGTGGAGTCTTCCTCGGTGGCGAAGAGGGTGTAGCCGTGCTTAAGGAAGAGCTCGGCGAGGCGGCCTTTGCCGGCGCCGATCTCCGCGCCGACGTGGCCGATGGGGCCGCCGAGGACGCCGGGCTGGATAGCGAAGCGGGTTTCCAGGAGCTGGATAATCTCTGTGCTGTACGGGCTCATGCCGCGGTTGTCGATCTCGATGGCGGCGGGTTGTTCGCGGCGGCGGGAGAAGAGCTGCAAGAGGTTCATGAAGTGCTCCGGGGCCTTCTTAATAGAGGCGACTGGCAGATGCCTTGGAGTGATCTTCTTCCTGTCGACGTGGGGCGGGAATTGCATGAAAGTTGCATGCCGTCCTGCCGGATGGGTTCGCTGCGCGTTGGCCGGTCACTTCGGCGCTTCGTGCGAGGGTGTGGTCGTGGACCTCCATGATGGCCAAGTTCTTGACGTTCTGGGCGTGGGCGCGGGTCTCGGCGAGTCTGCCAGCTTCAACCTCGTACATACCCCCTTGCGAGGCTTTGGACTCGAAGGTTTTGTCGTTGTCTGAGGCAGGTGGGGCGGCGAGTAGGGCTACGGCGGAGAGTGCGAGAGCGGCGAAGGAGGTGAGCTGAATGATCTTCATGGAGAGTAGGATGCGCGGAGTGACACGCTGAAAATATGAGTGAGTTCATATCATATAATCTGCAACCTTTTCTTCTAGTCTGCGTCTTATGAGATGTAGGCAGCGTGATAAACCGCCGAGCCTACCAACTTTGAGCAGTGATGAGGAGAAATGCGATGACGACGATGACACGATTTGTTCCTTTCCGTTCGGCAATGAGCGATGTCGCTGTGTTGCAGAACCGCTTGAACTCGATCTTTCAGGACTTTGCGCGACCCGAGGGAGGGCAGGAGTCGTTGATGGCGGGAAACTTCATTCCCGCGGTGGATGTGTATGAGGACGAGCACAAGTTGGTGCTGAAGCTGGAGGTTCCGGGCGTGAAGCAGGAGGATCTGGACATTCAGGTGGAGAACCAGACGTTGACCGTGAAGGGGCAGAGGAAGTTCGAGGCCGGGGAGAAGGAAGAGAACTTCCATCGGATTGAGCGGCGGTTCGGCAGCTTTGTGCGGAGCTTTACGCTGCCGACGACGATGGATGCGGGTTCGGTCACGGCAAAGTATGAGAATGGCGTGCTGGCGATTCAGCTTGCGAAGAAGGAGGCGGCGAAGCCGCAGCAAGTGAAGATCGAGGTGGGCGCCGGGCAGGCTGAGGCTCCGAAGCAGGTGGAGGCTTCTGCCAATTAAGAAACGAGTAGAGTGATTCTGTTTGCGGAGGGTCACGCATCGTGACCCTCCGCTGTTTATTTAGGTGCCAATGCAAGTGCGCCCTAACGCCGGTCAGGCGGCGCTTCGCGCGGTTCTGGACCGCTTCGCGGTGTTTTTCGGGAGAGTAGAGATTCATGGCTATCAAGTGGGATCGGTTTACGGTGAGGTCGCAAGAGGCGGTACAGGCCGCGGCGGGTGATGCCGGGGCGAATGGCAATCCGGAGGTGCTGCCGCTGCACCTGATGGCAGCGCTGCTGGAGGATCGCGAGGGCGTGGTGATCCCGGTGCTCGAAAAGGTGGGCGTCCCGGTGCAGGAGATGTTGAATGGGGTGAATACTGCTATCGGCAAGCTGCCAAAGGTGCAGGGCGGCGGGCAGCCGGGAATGAGCCAGGCGCTGAACAAGGTGCTGGAGCAGGCGTTCCATGAGGCGGCGAACTTCAAGGATGAGTACTGTTCGACGGAGCATCTGCTATTGGCTTTGGCCGAAGAGAAGAACGGAACGGTGCGGGCTTCGCTGGCGGCGTTTGGGGCGACGCATGAGGCGATTCTGAAGGCTTTGAGCAGTGTGCGCGGGGGCGAGCCGGGTGACGGATCAGACGCCGGAGGGTAAGTTCCAGGCGCTTGAAAAGTATGCCAAGGACCTGACGGAGTTGGCGCGGCGGGGAAAGCTTGACCCGGTGATCGGGCGGGATGAGGAGATTCGGCGAGTGGTGCAGGTGCTGAGCCGCCGGACGAAAAACAATCCGGTGCTGATCGGCGAGCCGGGGGTTGGAAAGACTGCGATTGTGGAAGGGCTTGCCCGGCGGGTGATTTCGGGCGATGTGCCGGAGAGTTTGAAGGATAAGCGGGTGGTGGCGCTCGATCTGGCGAGCATGATTGCCGGGGCGAAGTTTCGCGGGGAGTTTGAGGAGCGGCTGAAGGCGGTCTTGAAGGAGATTGAGGAGTCGGATGGGGAGATCATTCTCTTTATCGACGAGCTGCATACGCTGGTGGGGGCGGGCGCGAGCGAGGGAGCGATGGATGCTTCCAACATGCTGAAGCCCGCGCTGGCGCGCGGGGGCTTGAGGGCGATTGGCGCGACGACGCTGAATGAGTATCGGAAGTACATCGAGAAGGATGCAGCGCTGGAGCGGAGATTCCAGATTGTGTATGTGGGCGAGCCGAATGTGGAGGATACGGTTGCGATCCTGCGCGGGCTGAAGGAGCGCTATGAGTCGCACCATAAGATCCGGATCAAGGATTCGGCGATTGTGGCGGCGGCGACCTTGTCGCATCGATATATTTCGGACCGGTTTTTGCCGGATAAGGCGATCGACCTGGTGGATGAGGCGGCGGCTGCGCTGGCGATCCAGATTGGGTCAGTGCCAGTGGAGATCGATGATCTGGAGCGGCGGGCCACTTCGCTTGAGATTGAGCGGGCGGCCTTGAAGCGGGAGACGGATGTTACGAGCCGGGAGCGGCTGGAGGCTGTCGAGCGGGAGCTTGCCGAGGTGCAGGAGACGGCGAGCGGGCTGCGGGCTCGGTGGCAGACGGAGAAGGGAGCGATCGGCAAGGTTGCGGAGTTGAAGGCGACGCTCGAGCGGCTGCGATTTGAGATGGGCGAGGAGACGCGGAAGGGCAATCTCCAGCGGGCGGCGGAGCTGCAGTATGGGGAGATTCCGCGGCTGGAGCGGGAGTTGAAGACGCTTACGGATGCGCAGGATGGGCTGGCGAGTGCAAGTACAGCCGCCGATTCCCCCGCTGCGCTGCGGAATGACAACAAAAAGGTTTTACCCGTTCACCACGCGCGGATGTTGAAGGAAGAGGTGGATGAGGAGGATATTGCGAAGATCGTTTCTCGGTGGACGGGGATTCCTGTGTCGAAGATGCTCGAGGGCGAGGTGCAGAAGCTGGTGCAGATGGAGGATCGTCTGCGGGAGCGCGTGGTCGGGCAGGATGAGGCTTTGTCGGCTGTGGCGAATGCGATTCGGCGGTCTCGGGCTGGGCTTTCCGATCCGAAGCGGCCGATTGGAAGCTTTATCTTCCTGGGGCCGACCGGTGTGGGGAAGACGGAGACGGCTCGGGCTCTGGCGGAGTTCTTGTTCGATGACGAGAGTGCGATGGTGCGGATCGACATGAGCGAGTATATGGAGAAGCATGCTGTGGCTCGGTTGATTGGGGCGCCTCCGGGGTATGTGGGGTATGACGAAGGGGGACAACTGACGGAGGCGGTCAGAAGGCGGCCTTATGCGGTGGTGCTGTTCGATGAGATCGAGAAGGCGCATCCGGATGTGTTCAACGTGCTGCTACAGGTGCTGGATGATGGGCGGTTGACGGACTCGAAGGGACGTACGGTGGACTTCAAGAACACGGTGCTGATCATGACGTCGAATGTTGGGGCGAGTGCGCTGGCTACGGCATGGGCGGAGGGTCCGGATGGGTTTGAGGAGGCGAAGGTGCGGGTGATGGACTCGCTGAAGCAGCAGTTCCGGCCGGAGTTCCTGAACCGTGTGGACGACATCGTGGTGTTCCACCCCCTTGGCGAATCGCAGCTAACGCACATCATCGATCTGCGGCTGGCGGATCTGACAAAGCTGCTGGCGGACCGGAAGATCACGCTTGAACTGACCGAAGAGGCGCGTAAAGCGATCTTCAAGGCGGGGTACGACCGGGCGTATGGGGCTCGGCCCTTGAAGCGGGCGATTCAGCGGATGGTGCAGGACAAGCTAGCCGTAAAGATTCTGGATGGCAGTGTGCTGCATGGGGATCGGGTGATTGTTGATGCGGCGAAGGAGGGGTTGTCCTTCGCCGTTGCGGAACGTGCTGTGTAGCCGCCTGCGATTCGCGTTTGGCGTTGGTTCCGTATACTTGAACGCTGAATGGTAAAACGGGCAATCATCATTGGAGCCGGGCCTGCCGGGCTTACGGCAGGGCTGGAGTTATTGCGGAGGACCGGGATCAAGCCGGTAATTCTGGAGGCGAGCGCCGAGATTGGGGGGATCTCGCGCACGATCCGGTATAAGGGCAACCGGATGGATATCGGCGGGCACCGGTTCTTTTCGAAGTCGGACCGGGTGATGCGATGGTGGATGGACCTGATGCCGCCGGAAGTGGACGGCGAGGGGACGGAGATTGCTTACCAGGGCAAGACACGGGCCGTTTCACGGGTGAGCGAGGAGCCGGTGCTTCGTGGGACGGGACCGAGGCTGGTGGAGATCGATACGGAGACAGACGAGACGGATGCCGGTGGAAGAGTGCATCCGGGGGAGCATGGGCATACGGAGACGGTGGTCGCGGTAGCGGATGCGGCGGCCGATCCGGACCTGGTGATGCTGATTCGGCCGCGCAAGAGCCGGATCTACTATCTGCGGAAGTTCTTTGATTATCCGATCAAGCTTACGGGGACGACGCTGAGCAATCTAGGGGCGGTGCGGACGGTGAAGGTCGGGGTGAGCTACTTCGCTTCGCGGGTGAAGCAGATTGCGCCGGAAAGGTCGCTTGAGGACTTTTTGATCAACCGTTTTGGGCGGGAGCTATATCTGACCTTCTTCAAGAGCTATACGGAGAAGGTTTGGGGGACGCCGTGCGACCAGATATCGGCGGAATGGGGAGCGCAGCGGATCAAGGGGCTGAGCCTGACGACGGCGGTAAAGCACTTTGTGAAGACGGTTTTCAAGGGGAAGGCGAAGGATTCGGGTGATGTTGCACAGAAGGGCACGGATACGAGCCTGATTGAGCGTTTTATGTATCCGAAGTTCGGGCCGGGACAGCTCTGGGAGAACGTTGCGGACAGGATTGTGCAGATGGGTGGGGAGATCTGCATGGAGTGGAAGGTTTCACGGATTTTGATTGAGGGCAATAGGGTGACGGGGGTCGAGGCGGTCGGACCGGGTGGCGAGACGCGAGCCTTTGAGGGAGATTACTTTTTCTCGACGATGCCGATGCGGGAGCTGGTGCAGGCTATGGACTGTGCGGTTCCGGCGAATGTGCGTGAGGTGAGCGACGGGTTGCAGTATCGGGACTTTATTACGGTGGGGCTGCTTTGCGACCGGTTGAAGGTGAAGGAGAAGGATGGTGGGCTGCTGAAGGACACGTGGATCTATGTGCAGGAGCCGGATGTGCTGCTAGGTCGGCTGCAGATCTTCAATAACTGGAGTCCGTACCTGGTGAGTGAGCCGGGAAAGGTTTGGATTGGGCTGGAGTACTTCTGCTATGACACGGATGAGCTTTGGAAGATGGAAGATGAGGCTTTGAAGCGATTCGCGATCGCCGAGGTGGCGAAGATCGGGATTCTTGAGGCCGATGCGGTGAGCGATGGGCACGTGGTGCGGGTGCCGAAGACGTATCCGGCTTACTTTGGGACGTATGAGCGGTTCGACGAGCTGCGGGATTGGACGGACGGGTTTGAGAACCTGTTTCTGGTGGGCCGGAACGGGATGCATAAGTACAACAACCAGGACCACTCGATGCTGACGGCGATGACGGTGGTGGATGGGCTGGTGGCGGGACGGGTGGATAAGGCTTCGCTTTGGGGGATCAATACGGAGCAGGAGTATCACGAGGAGAAGAAGTGAAAGGCAGTGAGAGGCAGTAAGAGGCAGTCTGACGCGGTGTAAGGCAGTGTGAGGCAGTGATGAAGCGAATGCTGGTGTTGCTGACTTTCGCGGTGGTGGCGTTTCTTGTCATCGAGCGGCAGCGGCTGTTTTTGCGGGATCCGCTGGCAAGGGTAACTCGGGATGGGGGTATAGATGGGGATGCGAAGGCGCTGATCAACTTCACAAATGATGTGCTGCTGGAGGATAGGGCGGGTGGGCGACTGCGGGTGTACCTGGTGCAGCATTGGAGCGAGGCGGTGATCACTCCGGCGGTGTTGCGGTGCCTGGGGCAGATGGTCTGCTTGACGGATTCGGATCGTGCGACGGGAGCGTCGGTGGCTGCGGGGAGCCGGGGGAGGCGCGAGCCGTTTGTGGGGGTGACAATGACGGACCGGCGGGTGGAGTTTGTGGATGAGGATGGAGCGCTGGTGCAGGTGGTGCTTCGATAGGTGTGTGGGGATTTTAGTGGATGTGGGGATTGGCTCGGGGTAAGATTCTGCTCGTCTAGGCATTGATGGTTGGCCAGTGATGGTGAGGCGGGGTGCGTGCGATGAACGAGGAAGGCAAGGAACCGCTGACGGAAGACGAGCTCGAGGCGGAGCAGGAGGCGGATGCGGCGGTCCGTCATGCGGTGGGTGATGCTTTGCCGCTGGTGGAGGTGCCGGAGGTTACCGAGACAACCGCAGATTCCTCCGCTACGCTGCGGAATGACAAACAAAATGGGACGACGTCAGCGGACGATAAGGGCGAACGATTGATGCTCGAGCGAAAGCATCCGCTGGCGATCCGGTGGATGCACTGGGTGAACTTTCCGGTGCTTTTTACGATGATCTGGAGCGGGATCCTGATCTATTGGAACGACTCGATTCCGCCGGGGAACCACGCGCACGAGGTGTACCGGGTAGGCGTGGGAAACTGGACGCTGTTCCGGTTCTTTCCGGCCTGGTTTTATACCAACCGTCTCTGGGATGTGCGTTTCCACGTGACCCAGGGGCTTGGATGGCACTTCCTGTTCATGTGGATCTTTGCGGTCAATGGGATTCTGTACGCGGTGTATCTGCTCTGGTCCAAGGAGTGGAAGTTCATGGTGCCGCAAAAGGAATCGATCCAAGAGGCGGTTCAGGTGATGCTTGTCGACCTGCACCTTCGCAGAGGTCTACCAACGCAGACCAAGTACAACGGGGCGCAGAGGATTGCGTACACGCTGACCGTGCTGATGGGATTTGGGATGCTGCTGACCGGGCTCGCCATTTATAAGCCGACGCAGGTGCATTGGGTGACGACGCTACTGGGTGGCTATGAGCTGGCGCGGTGGGAGCATTTCTGGCTGACGATAGGGTTCTGCGCGTTCTTCCTGGTGCATGTGGGGCAGGTGATCCTAGCGGGGTGGAATAACTTCCGCTCGATGGTGAGCGGGTATGAGTTGCGCGATGCCGCGCTGCCTTCGATCGAGGCGGAACGGAGGACTTTTTGAGCACGATGATCGATCCGAATCTTACGGTCAAAAAAGAGTCTGCGAAGCGGACGCGGCGGAGCTTTCTGGTTGCGGGCGCGGCGGCGGCGGCCGGGTATGGTCTCTATCATTCCCTGAACGGCGCCAAGATGGAGGAGCTGCTGGGCAAGCCGTTCCGCAAGAGCCTGCAGTGGAATGCGGATGTATCGCGGAAGGTCTTCGACGAGCGTGCGCTGGCTCCCGAGTATGCGGTCGCGAAGGCGACGGAGCTGAAGGTAAACGGCAACTATGGGCTTGAAAAGGACCTGGTGCTGGACAGTTGGCGGCTGCAGGTGGTGGGGGTGGAGCAGGCGAAGAGCTTTAGGCAGTATGCGCCGGATGTGACGACGTGGGAGTACAAGTACACCGACGCGCCCAAGCAGGCGGAGGAGGCGAGTCCGAAGATCGACCCGGCGTTTGCGAAGGCGTTTGCCGAGGCGGCGGCGGCGCAGGGCACGAATATGACGCGCGGGCAGGATGAGGCGGGGCTGAGCGATTCGACACTCGACTCGGGCACTCCGGGCTTGCTGCTGACGCTGGACGACTTGCACAAGCTGCCCCGGCGGCAGCTGGTAACGCAGTTCAAGTGTATTGAGGGATGGAGTCAGATTGTGCAGTGGGCGGGGTTCGGGTTGGCGGACTTTATGGCGGCGTATCCGCCTGCGAAGAATGCGAAAGGTGAGCTTCCGAAGTATGTGTACATGGAGACTCCGGATGGGAACTATTACTGTGGGTTCGACCGAACAGTGTGCGAGCACCCTCAGACGCTGCTGGCGACGGAGATGCACGGGCAGCCGTTGAGCCTGGCGCATGGGGCCCCGGTGCGGCTGCATATGCCGACCAAATACGGGTATAAGCAGATCAAACGGATCTCTTTGATCGCGTACACGGATGAGAAGCCGGATGATTACTGGACGAAGCTGGGGTATGACTGGTATGCGGGGCTTTAGGACGGGCGGTGGAGGTAAAGTCCTGCGAAGGCTTGAACGGATTCATCCGGGTGGAAGGGGATGTGTGCGGTGAGCTCGGGATTCGACCAGGCGTCTTTAAGTTCGTAGCCTAACGCGGTAAGCGAGGCGAGGAACTCTTCCCGATTGGCGATGCGGTAGGGAGCGATGGCGGGGCCCATGTTGTGGAGGGTGTAGAAGGTGGGAAGGTGGGTGAGGGGGAGCTTGTTGAGGAGCAGGTGCCGGGGCAGGGTGGGGAGGCTCGCGAGCATGGTGGCGAGGGAGCGCTCTTCAAAGTGGAGGGAGCCGGCGGCGAAGAAGATATCTGAGTGCGAGGCTGCCAAGAGATCGGTGGTAAAGGTGAGGGCGGGGTCTGGGGTTTGGGCGAGGATACGCTTCCCTTCAGCCACGACGGCGGGGACGTCGTAGATGGTCCAGCGGATGTTGGGGGGCAGGATGTTGAACGGGCGATACCAGTTGTAGCCGAGGGCGAGATAGCCGCCGAAGTCGAAGACGGTGTTTGTCTCCTCTGAGAGCAGGCGGGTAAGCCAGAAGAGGACGGGGTATTCGCTGGGGAGCATGGGGCTTGAGGTGCCGAGGAAGGTGGCGGTCTCGGGATTGTCGTAGCCGACGGGACGGTCTTTGGGGATGTGGGCGAGGGCTTCGGCGAAGGTGGGGTAGACGCCGGCGAAGAGGCGTTCCCAGGGGTAGAACTTCTGGAAGTGGCGGTGATACTGGGCGCGATGCCAGATGCGGAGGGGCGGGAATGCGGCTTCGAGGCGCTCGGTGGCGGCGAGGACGCAGGGGGATTTGGCGAGGGAGCGGGCTAAGCGTCGAAGCATGATTAGAAGAACTGGCGGAAGAGGGCAAAAGCTAGAAGGGCAGCAGCCAATCCCGCAATGCCTGTGATCCATTTAGCGATGCGATATGGGAGTTCGCCGGCTTTCACTCGTTTCCACTCTTCCTTCAATAGCGGAGGCGCATTTTGTTCTAAGGTACGAACGATCGCCTGAAGCTTTTCTGTCCTACTAGAGACATCGATTTCAGTAAATTTGAACAACAGTTCCATCTCGGACATTGACTGCAAAATGAGGCGACAGGGGCACTCACTCTGATTCAGTCGGAGCTTAATTCTTGTCGACGCCTTATTCAACTCCAGGTAATCTTCGCGGGTTTCTTTCCAGAACTTTGTGTAATCAAGTGTTCCCGGCTCGAAGTGGTAGGCCTGAATGTGATTTGCTCTTGCGATTAGTTCCGCGATGTCTTTTCTCAACTCGTCAATCCAGACCTGACGAAACTTGGAAGTTTCCAACTCTTTGGAAGAAAGCAGCGCTAGCAACGAACATGTCCCCGCAATGCACGCGGCTAAGCTCGCGCCGCCTGCTGCAATCAGTGCTGTAGCCTTGCCCTCGGAATTGCTGATCAAAGACACGTCCACGAGCTAATACTACTGGAGTGTGCCTCCGTTCTTGGCGTTGGCGGGGAGCTGGGAGGCGATCCAGCGGTTGACGCGGGCGTCGAGGACGTCGAGCGGGAGCGAGCCTCCGTTGAGGATCTCGTCGTGGAAGGTTTTGATGTCGAAGTGGGGGCCTAGCTGGTCTTTGGCGCGCTCGCGGAGTTCGCGGATCTTGAGCTGGCCGAGTTTGTAGCTACAGGCCTGGCCGGGTCCAGCGATGTAACGGTCGGTTTCAGACTGAATGGTGGGCTCGTCGATGGAGTGCGACTTGCGTATGTAGTCGACGACCTGGTCGCGGGTCCAACCCTGGTCATGGATGCCGGTGTCGACCACGAGGCGAACGGCGCGGAAGAGTTCGCTGCGGAGGCGGCCGTAGTCGCTGCCAGGGTCCTGGTAGAAGCCGATCTCTTTGCCGAGCTGCTCGGCGTAGAGGCCCCAGCCTTCGGTGTAAGCGGAGTTGCCGCCGTGCTTGCGGAACTCGGGCAACCCGGTGAGCTGGCTGGCGATGGAGATTTGCAGGTGATGGCCGGGGACGCCTTCGTGGTAGGCGACGGCTTCATCGTTGATGAAGGAGCGCTTCGCGTAGTCGGAAACGGCGACGGAGACGCGGCCGGGACGTTTTCCGTCGGGTGTTCCGCCTTGATAGTGGGTGGAGGAGGCGGCCTGGAAGGCGGGGATGGGCTCAACCGTTACCGGCGATTTCGGCAGGATGCCGAAGAGCTCCGGCAGTCGGGGCTGCATGGCAGCGATGTATTTGGCGAAGTCATCCACGATGGCCTGGGCGGAACTGGGGATGTACTTGGGGTCGGATTCGACGTGGTCGCGGAAGCTGGCGAGGTCTTTATAGCCGTTGGCCTTGGCGAGCGCGGTCATCTCAGCCTCGATGCGGTCGACCTCCTTGAGGCCGATGGTGTGAATCTCTGTTGGGGTGAGATTGGTGGTGGTGAAGCGGTAGAGGGAGGCCTGGTAGCGGCGCTTGCCGCCGGGGAGGCTTTCAATGGAGAGCGTGGTGCGGGTGTAGGGGATGTACTCCTTCTGGATGAAGTCCGAAAACTGCTTGTAGGCGGGGAAGACTTCTGTGGTGAGGGCGGTGGTGATCTCGTCGGTGAGGCGCTTTTTGTCCGCGTCGGTGAAGGACGCGGGGAACTTGCGGGTGGGGATCAGGAAGGGGTTGGCGGAGACGACGCCGTCGCACTGGCCCGGAATTTTCTCCGCGATGAAGCGGACGGGGACGAGCTTGTCCTTCACGCCCTGGCGGAGGACGTCTTCGGTTTGCAGGAAGGCCTTGGGAATCTGGTGGAGGCGGGCGATGTAGTCCTCGTAGTGCTTGACGGAGTCGAAGGGCATGGCGAGCGGGAGGTCGGCGACGCCGGTGTGGACGCCTCCGCCGCCGAGGGGCATCTCGTAGTCCTTGAGGTCGTAGGTGTCGGCTGCTTCCTGGAGGTTGCGTTCAAAGAGGTCGTGGGAGATGCGGTCCTGCTCGGGGAAGCCTGTGGGGTCGATAGCCTTGATGCGGGTGAGGAAGGCGAGGTTGACGTCATGGCGTTTGGCGGCAGCGGCGAGGGAGTAGTCGCCGAGCTGGTCGTTGTAGCGGTAGTCGCCGACGCCGGTTGCGAGGGTTGGGGAGAGCTTGAGGTTGGTCTGCCAGGACTCGGCGAAGAGGGCGTTTTGCTGGGCGATGCGGGCGGGGACGGGGGTGGATTGGGATCGCAGGGCGGCGGTGGTGAAGAGGAGGGTGGCGGCCAGGAGGTGGGTGCGCATATTGGTGAGGGTAGCAGAGGATGGCGCGGGCGGAACTAGCTTTTGGGGCGGCTCAAGGGAACGGGGATCAGGGATAGGGAGGAGAAAAGCGCTTGCTGATCCCCATTTCCTGATCCCTCTTCCCTTGAGTGGGCCATTTCACTTACACGAGCACAAAAGCTTAAGATGAGCCGCTGCGGAAGGCGTTGGCTTTGGTGAACTCTTCGCGGAGTTCGGGGGTGCGGAGGTTTTCGCGGAGGTGGGCTAGGCGCTGCTCGAGAGTGAAGAGGGTGGCGGCGAGGGGTTCGGTGTTGGTGAGGGCTACGTCGCGCCACATGCTGTAGGGGCTGGAGCCGAGACGCGTCATCTCGCGGAGGGCGCGGCCGCCGATGGCCTGGAACTCCTGGGCGAGTTCGGGGACGTGCTCAAATTCTTCCGCGAACATGGCGGACAGGGCGGTAGAGACCATCTGGGGGAGATGGCTGACCCAGGCGACGATCTGGTCGTGGCGGGCGGGGTCCAGGTCCATGGTGCGGCAGCCGAAACGGGTGAGCCAGGTTCGCCATTCCTGTTCGTTTGGGGTGGGGGCGGAGATAGGGGTGAAGAGCCACATTGCTTCGTGGAAGAGGGATGGGTCGGCCAAGGCGGCTCCGCCGGATTCCTTGCCGGCCATGGGATGGCCGGGGAGCATGTTTCCTTGCGGGAAGAGTCGCTGGGCGGCTTCGGCGATCTCGCGCTTGGTGCTGCCTACGTCGGTGAGGAGCTGGTTTGGGGTGAGGTGTGACGCGAGGCGCTCCATCCAGTCGAGGATGGCGAGGACGGGCGTTGCTACGAGGATGAGGTCGCTGGTCCGGGCGGCTTGGTCAGGGTTTGTTGTGATTGCGGTGAGTGCGCCGCGGTCGAGGGCGATTTGGGCCTCGGTTTGTTGTTTATCCCAGCCTATGATCTCGCCGGGAAAACCTGTCTGGCGCAGAGCCAGGCCGACGGAGGCGCCGATGAGGCCGGTTCCGAGGATGGTGATGCGTTCGATCATTGGCCTGCAAGATCCTTGCGAGAGGAATGGAGCGCACTTTGGATGATGGCACAGAGGCCGCTGTTGTCGCCTTGGAGGTGGCTCAAGATAGAGGCCTCTACCATCTCCTTTTGCGTGAAGCCGGCCCAGGAGAGCGGGTGACCGGCTTGCAGGGCGAGCTGGCGGATGAACTCGCGCTGGGTTCGTCCGTTGCCTTCGCGGAATGGATGGATGGCGTTGATCTCGCCGAGGTAGAAGGCGGCGCGGCCTGCAAACGAGTGCGGCGCAAGGTCGTTCAGAAGGTGTTCCTGCTTTAGCTTGGCAAGGGTTTCTTCAAGTGCGCCATGCAGGTGCATGGCGGGGCCGAACGGACTGTTGCCCTTCATGAGGTTGACGACGCGAAACTCGCCCGCCCACGGGAAGACATCCTGGAAGAGATAGCGGTGGATTGACTGGAGATGGGCTACGTCGAACTTGCCGGAGACGCCGCGATCTTCGAGTTCTCCGCCTCGCTTGACGACTAACGGAGCTTCGTATCGCTGCAAGTCAACGTAATCTGTAATTCCGAATCGATTCCGTGGGCAGGCGAAGTCTTGTTCGGAGTGCGGATCGTTGGTGAATCCGGAGCTCACGGCTTTTATGCCGCGTCTGCTGCCGCCGGACGCTCGCGGTGGATGTTTCGTGCAGAGAGCATTGCGTTTACGTGCTCGTCGATTGCGGCGGAGAGCTGTTCGCGAGTCAGTTCGCCGGTTTCAAAGCGGCGCATCAGGCCAAGGGTCTCAGCATCGAGGGTTAAACCTTCCATAGCGTTGGTGCCGAAGACGCTTGCGTTGACGCGCTGGCGGCGGAGCTTTTCTTCTTCTGTAATGGCTGCCACGATTGGTCTCCCTTACCGATATTTTATCAGTGGCGAGCACTTCACTGGGCTCAGAATGAGAGGCAAAGGCAGAATCAACCGCAACGGCAAAGACAGAAGCAGGTCCTTCCCCGTTCGCTGCGCTCAGGGTCGGGACAAGTCAAAAGCAACAGCAAAGCTGACGGTTACGCTACGGTGCGGCCTACGATGGGGGCAAGTTGGCGGAGTTGGGCAACTAACTTTTCCAGGGCTTCGGGGAAGAGGCTTTGGGCTCCGTCGCTCATGGCTTTGTCGGGGTTGGGGTGCATCTCCATCAACAGGCCGTCGGCTCCGGCGGCTACGCTGGCCAAGGCTAAGGCGGGGACGAACTCGCGCTTGCCTACACCGTGCGAGGGGTCGGCGAAGACGGGGAGGTGGGAGAGCTTTTTGAGGACCGGTACGGCGGAGACGTCCATGGTGTTGCGGGTGTAGGTTTCGAAGGTGCGGATGCCGCGCTCGCAGAGCATGAGGTCGTAGTTGCCGCCGGAGAGGATGTACTCGGCGGAGAGGAGGACCTCTTCGATAGTGGCGGCGATGCCGCGCTTCATCAAGACGGGCTTGCGGATGTGGCCGAGCTCGCGGAGGAGGTTGAAGTTCTGCATGTTGCGCGCGCCGACCTGGAAGCAGTCGACATAGGGCAGCATGGGTTCGATCTGGGAGATCTCCATGACCTCGGTGATGACGAGGAGGCCGGTTTCGTCGGCGACGTCGCGCATCATCTTGAGGCCGTCAATGCCCATGCCCTGAAAGCTGTACGGTGAGCTGCGGGGCTTGAAGGCTCCGCCGCGCAGGAACTGGCAGCCGGCGGCGGCGACCTGCTGGGCGCTGAGCAGGATCTGGGCGCGGCTTTCGATGGAGCAGGGGCCAGCCATCATGGTGACCTGGTTGCCGCCGACGACGACTCCGTTGGCGAACTTGATTTTCGTTCCTTCGGGGCGGAAGCTTTTGCCGGCGAGCTTGTACTGGGAGGAGATGCGGTAGGCTTCGAGGACGCCGGCCATGACCTGAAACTCGGCTACGTCAAAGTGATCCGGGCTGCCGACGGCGGCTAGGATGGTCTGGCGCTCGCCGGTGGTGCGGTGGACGTTGAAGCCGAGCTCGACCATGCGCTCGATGACATTCTGGATGTGGTGTTCGGTTGCCTCGTCCTGCATTGCTACGATCATTGTTGTCTCTCGCCTATCTTTGCGTTCCTGTACTTTGGCTGGTGCTGCCTGTTGCGGGTGAGCCTGCTGTCCCGCGCTGGAGGGCGCGCATGACGTCCATGATGCGCTCATAGACGTGGAGGAGCTCGGCGTCACTGAGCGGGCCCTGGTTGGCTTTACGGACGTTGTCGAAGACGTCCTGCTCGCGACGCGGCTCATAGATGGGGGCGGCGGTCTGCCGCTTGATGGCGCCGATGGCCTTGGCAGCCTCGGCACGCTTGCTGAGCAGGGCGACGATCTGTTCGTCGAGTTCGTCGATTGTCTTTCGCCAGTCCATCATCTCCATCGCATACGCTCCGCCGGTTGTTGCTGGGTTTGATTGCAACGTCATCATAACGCGCTGGGCTGACTTGCAGTTTCGTGAAGCCCGCGGATGAATTCTCCTACCGCCTTGGCTGCATCTGCCGGCCCTGTCTTTTCAATGAGGGCGACGAGGGCGCTGCCGATAACGGCTGCGTCGGCGAACTGGCCGACGGCCCGGACGTGGGCGGCGTTCGAGATGCCGAAGCCCACGGCGATGGGGAGCTGGGTGAATTGGCGGAGGCGAGCCACGAGCTGCGAGGCGTCGGACGCGATGGTGTCCTGGGTGCCGGTAATGCCGACGCGGGAGATGGCGTAGACGAAGCCTTGGCTGGCTTCCGCGATGGCTTTGAGGCGGGCGTCGGGGCTGGTGGGAGCGGCGAGGAAGATGGGGGCTAGATCATTTTGCTGCATCGCGGTGAGGTAGCCGTCGGCTTCCTCGACGATCATGTCGGTGAGGAGGACGCCGTCGGCTCCGGAGTCCTTGGCTGCGGCGCAGAAGGCTTCCATGCCCATCTTGACGACGGGATTCAGGTAGCTGAAGAGGACGAGTCCGCAGGCTGGGCGGGCTTTACGGAGATCTTTCGCTAAAGACAAAACGTCAGACAGGCGGGTGCCGCGGGCAACGGCACGCTCGCTGGCGCGCTGAATGACGGGACCGTCGGCGAGGGGGTCGCTGAAGGGGACGCCGAGCTCGATGACGTCGGCTCCGTTGTCGATGGCGGCGAGAGCGATGTCGCGGGTGGTGGCGAGGTCGGGGTCGCCTGCGGTGAGGTAGGCGACGATGCCGGGTCTGGTGAGGAAGGCGATGGGCACTAGAGGCTTCCCTTGGGCATGACCGCTACCGCGCCCTTGAGGTCGAGCTCGCGGGCGAGGATGCCCATGTCTTTGTCGCCGCGGCCGGAGAGATTGATCATGATGACGGACTCTTTGGGCATGGTGGCGGCCAGACGCATGGCTTCCGCGACGGCGTGGGCGCTTTCAAGCGCGGGCACGATGCCTTCGGTGCGGCTGAGGGCTACGGTGGCTTTGAGGGCTTCGTCGTCCGAGCAGGAGACGTACGAGGCGCGGCCGGTGTCGTGCAGGTTGGCGTGCTCGGGGCCGACGCTGGCGTAGTCGAGGCCGGCGGAGACGGAGTGGGTGAGCGAGACCTGGCCGTGGTCGTCCTGGAGGACGTAGCTGTAGGTGCCTTGCAGGACGCCGGGCGAGCCGCCGCCTACTTTCTGGAAGCGGGCTGCGTGCTCGCCGAGCGCGGACCCGCGGCCTCCCGCTTCTACGCCGATGAGCTGGACCTCTTTGTCATTCAGGAACTCGTAGAAGGCTCCGATGGCGTTGGAGCCGCCGCCGACGCAGGCGACAACGACGTCGGGGAGGGCTCCGGTTTCTTCGAGGAACTGGCGGCGGGCCTCCATGGAGATGACGCGGTGGAAGTTGCGGACCATGGTGGGGTACGGGTGTGCGCCGAGTGCGCTGCCGAGGATGTAGTAGGTGGTGCGGACGTTGGTGACCCAGTCGCGCATGGCCTCGTTGATGGCGTCCTTGAGGGTGGCCGAGCCGGAGGCTACGCCGCGGACTTCCGCGCCGAGCAGGCGCATGCGGTAGACGTTGAGCTCCTGGCGGCGCATGTCTTCCTCGCCCATGTAGATGACGCACTCCAACCCGAAGAGCGCGCAGACGGTGGCGGTGGCGACGCCGTGCTGGCCGGCGCCGGTTTCGGCGATGATGCGCTGCTTGCCCATGCGGCGGGCCAACATGCCCTGGCCGAGGGCGTTGTTGATCTTGTGGGCGCCGGTGTGGAGTAGATCCTCGCGCTTGAGGTAGATCTTTGCGCCGCCGCACTGCCCGGTGAGGCGCTTGGCGAAGTACAAGGGCGTGGGGCGGCCGCAGTAGTGGTGGAGCAGGCCGTCGAGCTCGGCGGCGAAGGCGGGGTCAGCTTGCGCTTCGGCGTAAGCCTGTTCGAGCTCGAGCAGCGCGGCCATGAGGGTTTCCGGCACGTAGCGTCCGCCGTATGCGCCGAAGCGCCCTGCTGTTTCGACTGCCGGATTGACTAACGTTGCCGTTGCCATGATTCTCCTTTGAAAATACGAAAGCCGCTAACCCATTGCAGGGTAGCGGCTTATCTGGTCTGGTGAATCTCTCGAAACGTGCTGCAGAACTGTTTGAGGACTCTACTCCGCCGAAGCCGCCATGAGGCCCGTAAAGCGCCAAGAGCGGAGGGTAAACATCGGGCTGAAGTAGGTCTTCATCTCTTAGCTTTACTGTACATGCGGCGTGGAGCGGCTGCAACCGGCCTTCATGAGGCTTCGCTGTCTTTAGGTTTGTCGACCTGCGATTGATAGATCTCTTCCACTCTTGCTACGGTGTCGATTTCACTGAGCGGCTTGTCGGTGCGAACGCGCAGGATGCGGGGAAAACGGAGGGCAAAGCCGCTGGCATGGCGGTCGCTGCGCATGACGTTGTTGAAGGCGACTTCAAAGATGACCAGGGGTTCGACGGTGCGGAAGTGGCCGTGATCTTCAAGGGTGTGGGCCTTGAAGTATTCGGTGAGTTCTGCGATCTCGGCATCAGTGACGCCGGAGTAGGCTTTGCCGACGTTCAGGAGCTCTCCGGCGGCGGTCTGGACGGCGAAGGTGTAGTCGCTGAGGGTGCCGGCTTTGCGGCCCTGGCCGTACTCGGCCCCGGTGACGACAACGTCGAGCGTGGCGAGCTCGCGTTTCAGCTTGACCCAGGCGAGTCCGCGGCGGCCGGGGAGGTACGCACTGCCGGCGGCCTTCAGCATGACGCCTTCGTTGGCACGGGCGCGGGCATCGGCGTAGGCGCGGTCGATCTCGTCGGCGGTCTCGACCAGCTTGGCGGGGGAGATCATGAGGCGCGGGACGCTGGGTTCGGCGGGTTCTTCCGAGGCGAAGAGCGTGGTCTGGGATTTGGCTTTGCCGGCGGCGTCTTCGCTGAGCGCAAGGGGGGACTGAGTTATCTGCCAGAGGCGTTCGACGGCTGACTCCAGGCGGTTGCGGCGTTCGCGCAGGGGCGATGCGAGGGTCAGGGCTGAGTCGGCGAAGATGACATCGAAGGCCATGAAGAGGACCGGGATGGACCGGCGAATGGCGTTGTCGACCTTCTTGCGGCCAATGCGCTGGCCGAGCAGGGCGAACGGGAGCGCGACGCCGGCGTCGTAGTCCCAGCCGAGGATCTCGCCGTCAAGGATGAGCGCGCCGTCGGCGTCGCCGGCTTGGGCGAAGGCCTCGCAGAGTTCAGGAAAGCTGCCGGTGATGTCTTCGCGATTGCGGGAGTAAAGGACGACGCGTCCGGGCTGGGTGGGATCACCAAAATGGAGCTGGGCGCGCATTCCGTCGTACTTATCTTCCAGGAACGCCTGAACGCCGGAATCCTGTGCGCCAGCCTCGGCCGAGAGCTCTGCGGCTTCCGCGAGCAGCTCGCCGGACTCTTCCGGTTCTTCTTGTTGGGGCTGGTCTTTCTTCTTTTTTGCCCGCTTTCCAGGCTTTGGCTTTACCGGCTTCGCCGTGAAGCGGGCGATTGCGTCCTCCGGTGTTTCGACGGGACTGGCAAGCATGAAGCCGAGCGGGTGGAAGAGCCGCATGCGCGCCTCGGCCAGAGTTCCGGCGAAGGCATGCTGGGCCGCGCCGCCGAGGTCCGCCTCCAGCATGACCGCGTGGCGCACCGCGGCGACGTCCGCTCCGGCAGCAACGCCGATGGCTTCTTCGACCAGGCTTTGCTTCACGCCGATCCGCATGTCGCCCAGCATGAGCTTCAGCAGGTACTTGGCTTCGAGCGCGGTGGCGCGGCGCAGCAGGCCTTCGACCAGCGCAGCGCGAATGGCCGTCGTTTTCGCCGTGGCCATGCCGGCGAAGGCCTCGGCGACCTCGCTGAGCGTCAGCGTTCCTTGTTCCAGCGCTTTCCCGTCGAGGAGGTCGTACGCCGCCGAGCCCATATCGCCATATTTACGGAAGCCTACGGTCAGGGCTGCGCCGCTGGCTTCGCTGACCGTCAGGAGCGCCTTGCTAAGCAGCGCGCCGCCCGCGTTCAGTTTGCGCGGATCGGCTTCGGCGAAGGGAAGGCCTGCCAGATACAGGCAGAAGAGGCCGACGTCCTCGCCTGACTGCTCGTGGACCGTAGAGATGGCGGCTGCGATGGCCGCGCGCTTCTGCAGGCGGCTGCCGGTTGCCGCCAACTCCTCCGCCAGTAACGCTACGTCCCGAAACAACACCATGCCAAACCCTCTACCCCCAAAGATGCCTTTCGCACCCTGCGCGGCAGGAGTAACATCGAATGAATACGTATGACTGCCAAAGTAAATCCGGTGAACTCTCCCCGCGTGACCCCCTCCCGTCACGACTTTGCTTAGCTGCGCTTTGGAAGAGATTGCCGCTCCAAAACACAAAAACAAGTGCAAAACCTTTGTTTAAAGGATTTATATGTTTGATCGTCTCGCCCAAATGGAAGCCCGCTACGATTCGCTCTCCCGCGACATGTCCGACCCGGAGCTCGTGCGCGACCAGAAGAAGTTTCAGGCCATCGCCAAGGAACACCGGGACATGGAGCCGGTCGTCGAGAAGTATCGCCAGTACCGCAAGGTTGCGGACGGGATCGCGGAGGCGAAGGCCATGCTCTCCGACCCTGACCTGAAGGAGATCGCGCAGGAGGAGCTTGACTCGCTTGAGCCGCAGCTCGAGCCCATCGCGGAGGCGCTGAAGGTGATGCTCCTGCCCAAGGACCCGAACGACGACAAGAATATCGTCATCGAACTTCGCGCGGGGACGGGCGGCGATGAGGCTGCGTTATTCGTCGCGGAGATGTTCCGGCTGTATCTGCGGTTTGCCGAGCAGCATAAATGGAAGGTGCAGGTGCTGTCGGAGACGGAGACCGGCATTGGCAATGGACTGCGCGATGTGACCGCGATCTTCGAAGGCGATAAGGTTTACTCGCTGATGAAGTATGAGTCCGGGGTGCATCGTGTGCAGCGTGTGCCGGCGACGGAGACGCAGGGACGGGTGCATACCTCCGCGATCACGGTTGCGGTGCTGCCGGAGGCGGAGGAGGTCGATATCAAGATTGAGGCGAAGGATCTGCGTGTCGACACCTTCTGCTCGTCCGGGCCTGGGGGGCAGTCGGTGAATACGACGTATTCGGCCATCCGGATCACGCACTTGCCGACCAATACTGTCGTCAGCTGCCAGGATGAGAAGTCGCAGATCAAGAACCGCGAGAAGGCGATGCGCGTGCTGCGGTCGCGGCTTTATGAGGTTGCTGAGGAGACGCGCCACCAGGCCGAAGCGAAGATTCGCAAGGATCAGGTTGGTTCGGGAGATCGTTCGGAGAAGATTCGCACCTATAACTTCCCGCAGAATCGGCTTACCGACCATCGCATTGGGCTGACCAACCATAACCTGAACATGGTGATGGAAGGCCAGCTTCAGCCGACGATCGATGCGCTGATTGCGCATGATATCGCGGAGAAGATGAAGGGTGAGCCTGTGGCTGTATAAGGGCGGCCATGCTCACGCTTCGCGAAGCCCTGACCCGCGCCGCCGATCAGCTTTCAGCGCATCCGGAGCTGCGGCCGACAGCGCTGGCCGACGCTGCCGTGCTCCTGGCGCATCTGCTGAGCGTCGACCGTACGGCCCTGCGTGCGCATCCGGAGTGGACGCTGGACCGCGGGCAGCAGGCGGCATATCAGACTTTGCTCGAACGCCGGCTGCATTTTGAGCCGATTCAATACATTTTGGGCACGCAGGAGTTCTATGGGCTGTCGTTGCGGGTGACCCCTGCCGTGCTGATCCCGCGCCCAGAGACGGAGCTGCTGGTCGAAGCCGTTGCGGCACGTCTGCCTAGGCAGAAAGCGATCCGCATTCTGGACGTCGGGACCGGCTCGGGAGCTATCGCCCTTGCGCTGGCTTCCCTGCTGCCGCTGGCATCTGTAACCGCCGTTGATCTTTCTGCCGAGGCCCTGGCAGTCGCTCGCGAGAACGCTGCCGCCAATGGGCTCGCGGGGCGGATTGAGTTCTTGGAGTCCGATCTGTTTCAAGCCGTGCGCAATGGGCCTTCGTTTGCGGCTATCCTTTCCAACCCGCCCTACATCCCGGAGTCCGAGGCTGCGAGTTTGCATCCGCAGGTGCGCGACTATGAGCCCGCGCAGGCGCTTTTCGCCGGAGCTTCCGGCTTTGCGATCTATGATCGGCTCATTCCGCAGTCTGCCTCCCTGCTGGTTCCGGACGGCCTGCTTGCGTTGGAGATTGGGGATGGCCAGCGCAAGCGGATCGCTGAGTTGCTGACCTTCTGGGATGACGTAGAGTTTCTGCCGGACCTGCAGCAGATTCCTCGCGTGGCGTTGGCGCGGAGGCGCTAAAGGCTAATGAGCGACCGCATCTTCGGGAAGCGGCTTCTCCGCATCGTCGGGCAGGCGCATCAGGAATGGCAATGGAGAAAGGCACATGATGGTGACGGCCAGAACGAAGAATGCGTTCTGGTAGCTAAGCATGGAGGCCTGGCGGAGCAGTTGCTGGTAGGCGAAGCCAACCGCCGACTGGGCCGCAGAGGCTGCGCTCAGACCCTGTTGTTCCATCATCGCCGTGACTGAGCTGATGTAGCTGGTGTAGCCCAAGCTGCCTGCGCCGGTGTTCGAGGCGAGGGTCATCTGGTGGGTCTGGGCCGTGCGCGCAAGGAAGGTGGTGAGCAGCGCGGTGCCCGCGGAGCCGCCCAGATTGCGGGCGAAGTTCGAGAGCGAGGAGATCTGGTTGGACTTCGAGCGAGGCACACCCACGTAGTTCAGCGTGGAGATGGGGATGAAGATGAACGGCAGCCCGATGACCTGGAGCATGCGCCAGATGGTGACTGTGGCAAAGCTTGTATCCAGTGAGAGGCGCGTCAGATTATAGATGCCGAGCGCTACGGCTATATAGCCGAGACAGACGGTGAGGCGTGGGTCGATCTTCCAGCCCAGGGAGCGGCCGGCCAGCGCCATGCCGAACATCATGACGAAGCCGGCGGGGGACAGGACCATGCCGGCTCGCTCCGCAGTATATCCGAGCAGGGTCTGGAGGTACTGCGGAATGAGCACGGTTGAGCCGAAGAGCACCATGCCGAGGATCAGCTGGAGGAAGACAGCGGTGCCGAAGTTTCGGTTCTTGAGCAACTTGATGTCTACGATGGGGTCTGGGTGTCGCCACTCCCAGATGACGAAGGTGAGCAGCAGGACGGCGGCGAGGATGGCGACGGTGCGGATCATCGGGTCGCTGAACCAGTCCTTTTCCTGACCTTTGTCGAGGAAGAACTCCAGGCAGCCCACACCGCTGGCGACGAGGGCGAGACCGGTAAAGTCTACCGGCGCCTTGACGTGCGTCAGGGCCTTCATCTTTGGTGGGTCTTCGACCATGCGGTTCGAAAGCCAGAGCGAGAGCAGGCCGATAGGCAGGTTGATGAAGAAGATCCAATGCCAGTTGAAGTTATCCGTGATCCAGCCGCCCAGCGTTGGGCCGATGGCCGGGGCGATGACGACGGCGGTACCATAGAGTGCAAAGGCCTGGCCGCGCTTTTCTACGGAGAAGGTGTCGGCCAGAATGGCCTGCTCAGAGGGCGCGAGGCCGCCTCCGCCGGCACCCTGCAGAATGCGAGCGAAGATCAGGATGGGCAGCGAGGGGGCAAACCCGCAGAGCAGTGAGCAGACCGTAAAGATGGCGACGCAGGTCATATAAAAGCGTTTGCGGCCGAAGCGATTGGAAAGCCAGCCGGAGATCGGCAGGACTACGGCGGAGCTGACCAGGTAGCTGGTCAGAACCCAGGTTGCCTCTTCCTGGCTTGCTCCGAGCGAGCCCGCGATGTGGGGCAGCGCCACGTTAGCAATGGAGGTGTCAAGCACCTCCATGAAGGTTGCCAGCGTGACCGTCAGGGCGATGGCCCAGGGATTGTGCTTCGGCTTCCACTCTGCTTCGGGATGTTCGGCTTCAGGCATTTGTCAGTTTATTGATAGGATATCAGGAAGCTGATATGGATGCAGAAAAGAACAAAGGAAGATTGGGTGAGGCGCGCAGCACGGGGAAGCTGATGCGCAAGCTGATGATGGGCTTCCGCGCGCGGCTGGATGAAGAACTGAAAGACCATCACGTGAGCAGTGCGCAGCTTCGCCTGCTGTTTGAGGTTCGCGAGCGGCCGGGTGGCAGCGGAGCGCAGATGGCGCGTGCCTGCCTGGTGACGCCGCAGAGTGCACAGGCGATGCTGGTTCGCGCGGTCGAGCATGGCTGGATCGTTCGCGGCAAGGACGCGGAGAATGAACGCCTGGTGACTGTGCGGTTGACCCCTAAGGGCCAAAAGCTGCTGCAATATGCGGAGGGCGTAGCCCGGGAGATTGAGGCGGAGATGTGGGCGGGCATTTCTCTGGCGGAGATCCGGACTGTGCGGGCGATTTTGGAGCGCGGAGCCCGCAATCTGGAGCTTTAGTGGCATCAAGCGCCGAAACCCCGGGGCGCAAGAAGTGTCTACAATCAGAGGAAGCGGTCTTCAGTTTCGAAGATGATGTTGGTCGAAGGTGTTGCGCAATGAAGTTTCGCCCTGTTCTGCTGGTTCTGATGCTGCTCGCGGCCTTTTATTACGTGACGACCCACGGCGCGCCTTCGCAGTCGCTGGGTTGGCTGCGCCCTTTGCCCGGCGTGCAGGAGAAACTGGTCTCCATGGCCGGCCCAGTGAATCGCTTCGAACTTACCGAGTCCGCAGCGGCTGCGCCGGCGTTCGACGCGGAAGAGCAGCAGAACATTGCCGTCTACCGCAAGGCTCTGCCTTCCGTGGTGAACATCACCTCGACCGCTGTCAGCTACGACTTCTTCAATCGGCCGCTGCCGCAGCAGGGCCAAGGCTCCGGGTTCGTCCTGGATAAGCAAGGCCATATCCTGACCAACAACCACGTGATCGACAACGCGCAGCGGGTTGAGGTCACGCTCAGCGACAAGCACAAGTACAAGGCCAACGTGGTTGGCATCGATAAGCAGCACGATCTCGCGCTGCTCTCGATCAACGCGCCCAACCTGGTGCCGGCGACTCTTTCCGAGAGCAACGGCCTCATGGTCGGCCAGCGGGTGTATGCCATCGGGAACCCGTTTGGGCTCAGCGGCACAATGACCCGGGGCATCATTTCCGCGATCCGCTCGATCGGCGTGGAAAACGGCGGCAGCGCCATTGAGGACGCCATCCAGACCGACGCTGCGGTCAATCCCGGCAACTCGGGCGGGCCGCTGCTGAACTCGCGCGGCGAAGTGATCGGCATCACTACGCTGATCGCCAGCGCTGGGGCCGACCAATCGGCCGGCATTGGTTTCGCCATTCCGATCAACACCGCCAAGGCGGTTCTCGATGACTTTGCCCGCTTCGGCCGGGTGCGCCGTCCTACGCTTGATATCGAGACGCTGCCTATCGGACCGGATATTGCGGCCGAGATCGGTTTACCCTCAGACTACGGCCTGCTGCTGCAGCGCGTCTTCCCTGGAGGTGCGGGTGAAAAGGCTGGCCTCCGCGGCGGTACGCAGAGGATGTACATGGGCAACACGCCGGTGGTGCTGGGCGGAGACTTTATTGTCGGCATCGACGGGCAGGAGCTTGAAAATGCGCAGGATCTGAGCGCCGCGCTCAACCGTCACAAAGCCGGCGACACGGTCATGCTGACGATTTACCGTGGACAGCGCCGGCTGGAGATCAAGGTAGTGCTGGGCGACGCGAAGGATACCGTCTCTCTGCCGGGGCGGGCGGCTTGAGCATGGAAACAGCCGTCGAGACGCCTCACCTGGAGGCTCCGGAGACCATCTACAACTGCCCGCAGTGCAGCCGCTGGCTGCCGCCCGGAACGCTCGGCTGCCCGGACTGCGAGGCGATCGTCTACTCGGGCCACATGAAGCGCATCGCCACGGCGGCGCTGGCGGAGGAAAACGCGAGCCGTTGGCCGGAGGCGCGCGAGTGCTGGCAGCAGGGGCTGCAATGGCTGCCGCCCGGCAGTAAGCAGGCGGAGGGTGTGCAGCAACGCATTGCGCTCATCGACTCGCGCCTGCGCGGGAAGGAAGAGAACAAAGCCAAGTGGTCCCGGCGTCTCGGGCCGTTTGCGCCGGTGCTCTTCTTTCTTTCAAAGATCAAGACGCTGCTCTTCCTGCTGTTCAAGGCGAAGTTCCTGCTCAGCTTTGTTGGCTTCTTCCTCATCTACTGGGCGATCTTCGGCTGGCGTTTCGGCCTTGGTTTTACGCTCGGCATCCTGATCCATGAGATGGGGCATTATGTCGCTGCGCGAAGCCGCGGCCTCAAGGTTGATTTGCCCGTTTTCATCCCCGGCATGGGCGCGTACGTGCGCTGGTTCTCGCAGGGTGTCAACCTCGAAGATCTCTCGGGCATCGCGCTGGCCGGACCCTTCTTCGGACTGCTGGTGGCCGTTGGCTGCGGGGCTACAGCGCGCTTCACGCATGGCAACACTTCAGAACTCTTTAGCGCGCTCGCCCACGTCACCGCGTGGCTAAACCTGCTGAACCTGATCCCGGTGCTGGGGCTGGACGGGGCGCAAGCGACCTACGCGCTTGATCGCACGCAGCGCTGGCTGGTCCTCATCACTGCTGCGCTCTTCTTCGCGGTGTCACACGAGGGCATTCTGGTGCTGCTCGCGCTGGGCATGGGCTGGCGCATCTGGCAGGCAGACGTGCCGGAGCGTCCCAGCACGCGGACGCTCGTACGTTATATTCTGCTGCTGTTTGCGCTTGGTGTAGTGATTTACGTCTTCCCGGACACGAGCGCGCGCTACTAGAGCAAATTAGCTGTTGCTGTGGAGTGGAAGCATAGTGCAGTGTCATTTTCCTTGAGAAAAAATGACGTTGATAGCAACGCCTCCCTCTACACCCACAGCTAATTTGCTTTAGCCTTTTGCGAAGTGTACGTAGCGCCGTCCGCGTATCTCGTACTCCCCGCTCAGTACTCGCGCGATCGCTTCGGGGTAGGCCTTGTGCTCCTCGGCGAGGATGCGCGCGCTTAGCGTCTCGGCGGTGTCGTCGTCTAACACCTCAACGGCCCTCTGCAGGATGATGACGCCGTGATCGACCGCCTCATCGACAAAGTGGACAGTGCAGCCGGCGATTTTCGCGCCGAACTCCAGTGCCTGCGCCTGGGCGTCGAGCCCCGGAAAGCTCGGCAGCAGGCCGGGGTGAATGTTCAGGATGCGATCCGGAAAGGCCTGCACGAAGGCCGGGGTGATGATGCGCATGTAGCCGGCCAGGCAGACGAGATCCACCTTGGCGGCACGGAGGCGTTCGATGAACTCCTGGTCGCGTTCGGCTGGGCTTCGTCCGGCGACCGGGATGTGGTGCGCCTCGAGGCCGAGATCGCGGGCAGCCTGAAGGCCGGGAGCGTCAGACTTATTGGAGAGGACGAGGGCGATCTCGGTTGTGGGAATGCGGCCGTCCCCGATCGCGCGATGGAGGGCGAGGAAGTTGGAGCCTCGGCCGGAGAGGAGGACGCCGAGGCGGTTCATCGAGAAGTGAACTCCAGTGCGTCGCCCGCGTGAGGGCATGTTTGCGCCAAAGCAGATGTTTGCCAAAATTCGCGATGGACCCGAGCAATTAATTTGGAGATGGCAGTCGCATCGACCTGGTCTGGTAAAGCTGAAAGTACAGCCGCCTGGACAGCCTCACTCTCCAAATCGCTTGCTAAGGTCTGGAACTGCTGCAATGTGAACTCGCCTTGACGGACACGGATAAGGAGATCGCGTTCAGGGCGCGGAAGTGTGATGCAGGTGTTTTCCAAGAGGTCCTTGCATTCGAAGTAGAGGCGAAGCGTGTGCATTGCCGCCTTGGTGTCATAGCCGTGAATGCACTCATACTCCGGTCTGAAGCCCTTCTTGCCCTGACCCAACTCTCCGGTGATTCGCTTGCGCTGGTTTTCCGCAAAGCCGATGAATTGCTGCGCTGAATGCTTGGCGAGAAAGATTGAGGCAGACCGCTCAATACCCATCCACAACGGTGTAGAGACCGCTGTGGCTCTCGCAAAGAGGAAGTGGAGAGCTGTAGCGTTTCCCTTGGCGGCGAGTTGCGCCCAACGGCGCAAGGAATATAGGGTCAGATCCACATCGTCCGGCCCATTGCGTCTTTCATCGTCGGCAGTCGACCAAACAAAGTGAGGGCGAGATATGAGCCCAAGCGCCTCCTCGGGCCGCTCGATGAACACTCCGTACACGTCTAGGTCATCCGTCTGGTTTACCTTGGCACCGTGCAACTCAGAGCCGCCGACAAAGAGATGTACGACACTCTCAGGTGCGGGAAAGTCGGCCGTCTCAAGATGTTTCATCAGCTGAGAATGCAACATGGACGATCCATTCGTAAGAAGTATCAACGCAAAGAAGAGAGGCAGGCTAGGCACAGTCTCTCATCTCAGGCGCATAGCCGCCGGGTAGACATGTCACGAAGTGACCGCACCACGCGCAGTGGGCCCGTCCAGCAGGACGCTTAGTTGTAGCAGACCTTCCGTGTGCCGCGGGTGACGATGCGACCGATGATACAGTGGCGCTCGTTGGCTCGGTTCAGGATGGCTTTAACCTTCTTGACCTGCTCGGCGGGAATGACGGCGATCAGCCCGATGCCCATGTTGAAGGTGCGGAACATCTCGTCGCGGTCCACGTTGCCGAGCTGTTGAAGATGCGTAAACAGCGGCGGAGGCTCCCAGCTGGCAAGATCGATGTGCGCGTCAAGGCCCTTGGGAAGAATACGGGGCAGATTTTCCGTAACGCCGCCGCCGGTGATGTGGGCGAATCCGCGCACGAGCGGAAGATGCGCGGTTCCGTCTGCTCCGGCGGTCACTCCGTTGCCGCTGCCGGTCAGCTTCTTGATGACGGAAAGGTAGCTGCGATGGGTTCGCATGAGTGCCGCGCCGGTCTTGTCTTTAAGTTCATTGACGTACTGCTCCGGGCCATACCTGGCGACCTCAAAGAGAAGCTTGCGGGCCAGCGAGTAGCCGTTGGTGTGCAGGCCGTTTGATGGAATGCCAAGCAGCACATCGCCGGCCTCGATGCCGGCGCCGGTAATGATGTCCGGGCGGTTGACCGCGCCGATGATGGTGCCGGCAAGGTCGTAATCGCCGTCGCCGTAGAAGCCGGGCATCTGTGCGGTTTCCCCGCCTATGAGAGCGCAGCCATTAGCCCGGCAAGCCTCGGAGAGGCCGCGAACCACGGTTTCGACCACGTCATTCTCCAGCCGCCCCGTTGCCAGGTAGTCCAGGAAGAACAGTGGGGTGGCGCCTTGAACGGCGATGTCGTTAACGCAGTGATTTACCAGGTCCGCGCCTACGGTGTGGTGGATGCCGAGCTCAAAGGCAACCTTCAGCTTGGTGCCCACGCCGTCAGCCGAGGAGACCAGGACGGGATCGGGGAACTTTGTCAGGTCCAGCGCGAACAGGCCGCCGAAACCGCCGATCTCGGACAGAACATGCTTGTTGAAGGTCTTGCGGGCGAGCATCTTGATGCGTTGCTTGGCCCGGTCGCCGGCCGAGATATCGACTCCGGCGTCAGCGTAGGAGACAGGCTTCTGAGTTAGGTCGTTCTCGTCCGGCAAAGAAAAGCTCCTGTGGTTCAACGCTGAAGGGAACTTTAGTCTAGCAGGCAGCTTTTCCACTAACAGTAAACGGGCGGTGTTGGATTGCGGCGTCATCATAGGCCTTCTGGGTCTTCTACGTGAGATGGGCACGAGGTGGATGTTTGAAAATAAAGCAAATTTTCAAGGCGCCGGAGCTGCAGCTCCGGCGTTCTGCTGAGGAGTGACTGCGCCGGGGAAAGTATTTCTGAAGAAATCCGGATTATCTTCCCGCTTTACACTGGATCGATGAGGGAACCAGCGGAAACAGGGGTTACAGAACGCAAAATGGCCCGGTCCAGGCAGTTGCAGGTGCGTGCGGCGGGCCTGCTGCCCGGGGGAGTGGACTCTCCGGTGCGCGCATTCCGGGCGGTCGGTGGGGATGCGCCTTTTATCGCCCGCGCAGAAGGCGCATACCTATGGGACGTGGACGGCAACCGCTATTTGGACCTATTCGGCTCCTGGGGGCCTATGATCCTGGGACATGCCTTTTCGCCCGCAGTCGAGGCGGTGCGCGAGGCGGCCGGGCGCTCGGCCAGCTTTGGAGCGAGTCATGCCGGCGAGGGCGATCTTGCCGAGCTCGTTCAGCGCTGCTTTCCCAGTGTGGAACGGCTTCGGTTTGTGAGCTCGGGAACGGAGGCCTGCATGTCCGCGATTCGGCTGGCGCGTGGGTTTACCGGACGAAACTTCGTCATCAAGTTCGAGGGCTGCTACCACGGCCACGCCGACGCGCTGCTGGTCAAAGCCGGCTCGGGCATCGCGACGCTCGGGATTCCGGGTTCCGCGGGTGTTCCAGCGGAGACGGCCATGCACACGCTGGCGCTGCCCTACAACGATCTCGCAGCGGTCGAGCAGGCGTTTGCGTTGCACCGGAACTCAGAGGGCAGCCAGATCGCCTGCGTCATCGTCGAGCCGGTCGTTGGAAACGCGGGCACGATCGCACCCGATGCCGGCTATCTGCAAGGACTTCGGCGTATTACGCAGGAGCATGGCGCGCTGCTGATACTCGATGAGGTGATGACCGGCTTCCGGCTGTCACTCGGCGGAGCGCAGCAGCTCTACGGCATCCAGCCGGACCTGACGACGTTGGGCAAGATCATCGGCGGCGGACTGCCATGCGGAGCCTTCGGCGGTCGCGCGGAGGTTATGGATCTGCTCGCGCCGCTCGGACCGGTCTACCAGGCCGGCACTCTCAGCGGAAACCCGCTGGCCATGGCGGCGGGGATAGCGACGGTCGGCTACCTGATCGAGCACGAGGCGGAGGTTTACAGCAAGCTCGAACGGGTCACGAAGGCGATGGCCGAAGGCGTCGCAGCGCTTGCTGCCGCATGTGGACAAAACGTGGTTACGAACCGTGTCGGATCCATGTTTACGTGGTTCTTTACGAACCAAAATGTGGTGGATTTCACTACGGCAGCCACGAGCGACACCACGAAATTTGCCTCATTTCACCACGCGATGATGGAGGCCGGCGTGTGGCTGCCACCCAGCCAATATGAGGCAGCCTTCGTCGGCACGGCACATGGCGATGCTGAGCTTTCGGCTGTGATTGAGGCGGCTCGTGCAGCATTGACGCGGCTCTAAGATTGGCTGCGAGCCTGCTGGACCATTTGGACGAGGGCCTGGCGGGTCTCCATTGGGTTCGAGACTTCGTGAGGGAAGTTGATGCGGGTGCCCTTCATCCCTTCCGCGGTTGTGAGGCGAAGCGTGAAGCCGAGGCGATCGACGGAGCTCATGCTGGCCTCAGAGGCTTCCAGCGCAGAGTGGGTGCGGGCCAGCAGGATCATCGCGTCGGTGTGATCCTGGTTCATGTGGGTGAGGATGGCGGGTGCGGCCAGGGCGAGCGGGTCTGGGGCGGCGTGGGCGTAAGCTGCGGCTTCCACCCAGCCCATGGTGCCGAAGCCGCCGACGTAGTAGAGGTCGAGGGGCTGTAAGCGGAAGAAGCTGAAGTCCGCGAAGTCGACCCAGTAGCGGCTTTGCTCGTGGCGGGCAAGGTACGATTCACGCGCTTCAGGCAGGTTTGACAGCGGGACGGGTTCCGCTGTGCCGAGGAGGGTAGCGCGGGCTGCGCCTAAGGGATCGTCTCCGGGGTTGGAGGGGCCGAGAAAGAGGCTGGCGCGAGGGTCGGCCTTGAGATTCTGGGTGTGGATGGCCATGTTGCTGATGAGGAAGATGGGGCGGCCCTGATCATCGAGCGCATAGGGCATGAGGGAGCCAAAAGGAAAGCCGGCGTGCTTGCGCGAGACGGTGGAGAGGGTGGCGGTGGAGGCAAGCGAGAAGAGGGTACGGACGCGCTCGGCATGCGAGGGTTCCGGAAGTTGCGGGAGGGCGGGGCCGGTGTAAGCGTGTTGGCGGGGTTCGGACATGCTTTGAGGATAACTGGCCGGCCCGATGGCCAAGTTAGCGATTGGCGATGATGCGCGTCTGAAGTTGGTCGGCGATGAAGTTTGAGATCAGTTGCGAGCCGTAGGCGTTGGTATGCTCGACACCTTCTTCGGTGTAGGCGTTGAAGGGGTAATGGGGAAGCGGGGCGTCGTCGACGATGCCCTGGAGATGCTGCTCGTTCCAGGCGTTGTTGGGGTTGCAGGTGGCAGTGGGGATCGCGTCTATGAGGACGGTGGTGGTGGGGGTGGTGTACTGGCTGCGCAGGCGGTTGAGCCAGGCTCGATCCGGGAGGTTGGTGAAGACGCGTGGATCGCAAGCGGTGAGCGTGTGGGCGGTGGGGACTTTCAGTTGGCCGTCATCACGCTCGCGCAGATGAGCGGCTGACGAGGGGAAAGGCTTCGCCTTGGTGCGGGTGAGGGCCAGGCGCAGGCCGCCCTCGACCCATTTCATGGTGTCGCTGGGGTGGGTGACGAGCAGCCATGCGGTGGAGAGGTCGGGCCTCTGTTGGAGGCGGAAGGAGATAGCCTCAAAGGTGCCGATATTGCTCCAGGATCTGGAGATCGTGAGGTTGGATGGAGCGTAGAGGAAGATGAGATAGCGCGGTGCTGGATTGTGGGCGAGGAAGATATCGAGCGGCAATGTTTGATTGACCAGGGTCATGCCTTCGAACTCGGCGATATTACAGGCTGAAAAGCCGGTGCGCTGGAGGAGGATGGCGGGATCGAGGCCGACCATGGCACCGGAATCGCCGTAAATGAGCACCTGGCAGTTGCGGTCGTGGAGCTTGGTGGCGTAGCCCAGATTGGCGAGGTACAGGTTTCCGGCACGCATCTGGAACCAGTTGGAAGGCACGAGGAAGAAGGCAACGACGATCATCGCGAGAGGAAACAGGAGGATGGGGAGAAGATAGGCGCACGGAGAGATTTGGGCCTCGGCTGGCGGTGCTTGGGTGGACGCGGGTTGGATCTCGAGGGCTGGAATAATGCCTTAAATATCTCACTGGAGTGTCGCGAAATGCGCCAATGAAGCGCCGTTCGGCTGGTTTTGCGAGGGGTGAGGGTTCCGTTTTGGGATTGGGGCTTTGTCCTGCCGGGCGGCTCCGCTACGAGCGAGCGGGTACTTCGTACCGGTTCATCTGGTCGAGGAGATTCGAGCAGACGGGTCTGAGCGTTGCTCGGCACGAATGTAGCGTTTATGCAGGTTGTGGAGTCGGTTGCTTCGGTTCCATGAATAGCTTGCCGCCAACGATCAGGAGCACCAGCATGACGGCGCAGAGGGAGAAGACATTGCGAACGCCGATGCGTTCCGCGAGCAAGCCGGAGAGGATGAGACCGCCGATCTGGGCGCCGAAGATGAGGCTCATGGAAGTGGAACCAACGCGGCCCATGAGGGCGGGTGGGGTCTCCTGCTGGATGAGGACGTTGGCGGGGACGACGATGCCTGAGACGGCTATGCCGATGATGAGATCGGCCAGGATTGCGGCCCAGAGGGCTGGGATTCCGGCGAGCAGAACAAGGCCCAGGGCGATGCCGCCGAGGCCGGAGTAGACAAGCAACGTGTTCGAGAGGCGCTTGCCGAAGGTGTTGAGGGCGTTGACGCCTAGAAACATGCCGAGGCCGATGGTGAGAGAGACGGCGGAGTAGGTGCCGGAGCCTTCGCGCAGATTATCGCGGACGTAGACGGCGATGAGCGGGCCGAAGCAGCCGAGGATGAACATGCCGGCGGAGAGGGCGACGGTGACGAAGAGGACGCCGGCATGTCCGCCGATGAAAGCGAGGCCCTGGCGCATGTCGGGCCAGATGGTGGCGAGGGATGGGCGCGACGATGGTGTCGCCGCCGGCTCAGAGGTTTCGGCGGACTCGAGCTGGCTGGTCAAGGTCTGGTTGCCGGCTGGCACGGGTGTGGCAATGGAGCGCTTGAGGGCGATGGATCCGATGAGCGAGGCGGAGGCGATGAAGGAGAGGCTGTCACCGAGGAAGCAGAGGCGCGGGCCGGCGAGTTTATAGATCAGCACCGCGAGTGGAGGACCGAGGATGCGCATGCCGAAGAGGACCTGCTGCATCAGGGTTTGGGCCGAGCGCAGGCCGTGCAGCGGGACGGCGGAGCGGATGGCGACTCCCTGGGCGGGATTGAAGAAGCTGCTGAGCACGGAGATTGCGGCCATGATGAGGTAGAACTGCCAGAGGTTCTGGGCGATGAGCAGTAGGAGACACAGGGCGGCGCGGATGGCGTCGGAGGAGACCATAGTGGTCTTGAGCGGCCAGCGGTCTACAAAGACCCCGGCGAGGATGCCGAGGACTGCAATCGGAAGGAGATAGGCGATCTGGAGGTTGGTGACCTGGGCGGGGTTGGCGTGGAGGCGGAAGGTGAGGAAGCTGATGACGGCGAAGAGGGCGAGGAAGTCGCCGAAGGTGCTGATGAGCTGGGCAATCCAGAGCCGGCGCATGATGGGGATGCGCAGGACTTCTGCCATAGAAAGGGGCTCGGGTGCGCCGAGGGTGGTGGGGGCTGTGCTCATGGTGTGTGGCTATGGTACCTGACGTGGCGGTCCAGGTATCAGTTCTCCGTTGTCAGTTCTCCATTGGAAACGGTGCTTTGATTCAGAATTGAGAACGGCCAACCTATACGAGCCAGTCGTCCAGGGTGACGTAGGTTGTATTTCGCAGGTTGGCGAGGAGGCCGGCTACGGCTGCGACCGTGGGGAGGCGGGGTTGGTTGTGGCCTCCATCGTGGAGGACGAGGTTGGAGGCTTGGCCGCGGGAGCGGTTAGCTGTGAGGGTCCGGGCGATGCGGCTGAGGATGATTTCAGCGGGGACGGGCTCCCAGTCGTTGACGATGATGTTCCAGTTGACGGTGGTGAGGGAGAGCTCGCTTGCGATGCGAAGGACGGCAGGGCGGCGAGCTCCGTGTGGGGGGCGGAAGAGAGTGACGGGTGCACCGAGTGCATCTTCCAGGGCATGGTTGCAGTCGGTAAGCTCGGCGCGGATACGTTTTTCCGGTTGGAGATGCAGCCAGGGGTGAGTCATAGTGTGATTGCCGATGCGGTGTCCGGCGGCGGCAATGGCTCGGGTGAGGTTGGGCTCGCGGCGGACATTTTCACCGATGAGGAAGAAGGTGGCGCGGACATCGTGATGGGCCAGCAGATCGAGGAGGGGTGGTGTGGCGAGAGGGTTGGGGCCGTCATCGAAGGTGAGGGCGAGTTCATCCGGGCGGCGAGGGGCTACGAGGACGGGACCGTAGAGCTGAGAGGTGGGGTAGAGGGCGGCGTAAGCGGCGGCGCCTGTGCCTAACGCAATGGTGCTGAGAGTGGCGCAAGAGGCTTCGAGCCAGTACATTGGGGCTAGTTTAGGCCTTTTCGCTGGTTGGATTGT
This sequence comes from uncultured Granulicella sp., assembly GCA_964282815.2. Taxonomy (GTDB): domain Bacteria; phylum Acidobacteriota; class Terriglobia; order Terriglobales; family Acidobacteriaceae; genus Edaphobacter. Next base: position 503,835 of record CBDIOH010000007.1, on the reverse strand, counting down.
TATGAAAGCATCCAACCGGGATAGAAGTTGGTCGAGGTGACGCTATGACGAGGAAGACTATCGGTTCTTTGTTGGTCTGCGCCGCGATTGGGATTCGGCCGGTAAGCCAGGCGCAGGTTGCTAGGGCGAGGGATTCGAAGGGGAGCGTTCCGGCTGCGACGGTTCATGCGGACGGAGATCAGGGGATGGCTGGAGAGACGCCTTTGAACACGGCGGGTGTTCCCGATCCGAAGGATGTCAGCGTGGAGGAGAGCCCTCTCGGTTTGGCGCGGTCCGGAGTGCACATCAAGGCGGAGACGCCGCTCAAGGTGAGGCTAAGTGCATCTTTAAGCTCCGGGGTCCAGCGGAATGAGGATACGGTAGCGGGTGTTCTTATGGAGGCGGTTACGGCTTCAAGCGGTAAGGTACTGCCTCAAGGGACGCCGGTGAAGGTGACCATCTTGACGGCGGCAAAGGCGGGGCAGGTGTCAAGCGCAGGAGAACTCTCGCTTGAGGTGCTGGAGGTCGGTTCGGTGCCTGTGGTGAGCAATGTGCTTGAGTTTGACGGGCAGGAAGGGCGGCGTGAGGTGGCCGACGCAAATCCTGAGAAAGGCACGGAGGCGACGGTGCCGACTGGGGCTTCGTTGCAGTTCTTCGTGATGGGATCCGGAGATGTGACGGGATCCGGAGGTAGGGTTAAGAGTGCGGGCGCGTCGGGCATGGGGGCAGGCGGCGCTTCCGTCTCACCTGGGCAGGCCACCGTCGGGGCTCCGAACAGCTTTGCGCGGCCGGCGGTGGGGAGTACGCCGACGACTGCGATCCACGGGACGACGCCGCCGCACTGATTACTTCTGTTTAAGGACGGCTAAGACCTCTTCGGCGTGGCCTTCCGGGGTGACCTTGGTCCAGACGTGACGCAGGCGCTGCTTTCCCGCAGCATCTGCTGGAGCGATGAGGTAGGTGTTGCGCTGGACGCCTTTGACGAGCTTGCCGTACATGTTTTTGGGCTTGATGACGTCGAAGTAGTTGCAGATGGTCTCGTCGGGGTCGGCGAGCAGCGGGTACTTGAGGTTGAACTTTTCAGCGAACTTCTTCTGGGCCTTGACGGTATCGCGGGAGATGCCGAGGACGGCGGCTCCGGTGTCTTTGATCTCGGTGATGGCGTCGCGGAAGGAGCAGGCTTCGGTGGTGCAGCCGGGGGTGTCGGCGCGAGGGTAGAAGAAGAGGACGACGTTCTGGGCGGCGAAGTCGGAGAGGGCCACGGTGTGGCCGTCCTGATCCTGTGCGGTGAAGTTTTCTATGATGTCGCCGGGGGTGGTGGGGGTGGGCATTCGTGGGTCTCCTGGAGAACAAGAACTACGGCGTAACGGGATGAAGACAAAACGTTAGATATACAAACTTCTTGAATGGCTTGAAATTAGGACAACTGAAGGTTAGATGGCCGAACTGGAACGGAACAAGGTGACTGTAATTGCTGTCTCTGTTCTGATCCTGTCCTTCTCCCTTTATCCCCGCTAAGGCTTGTTCTGGAGGGCAGCGAGGGTTTTTTCCAGGCTGGCTAGGTCTTCTATGTTGAGGCTAACGGGGGATTCGATGCCCTTGCCTAAAATCTGGCGGGTGAGGCCGGTGAGGACTTTGCCGGGGCCTAGCTCGATGAGGTGGGTGGTTCCCTGCTGGATTAAGAGTTGGAGGCATTCGACCCAGCGGACGGGGCCGGTAACCTGGCGGATGAGGCAGTCGCGGATGTCCGGGGCGCGGGTGATGAGGCGGGCGTCTACGTTGGCGGCGATGGGGAACGTCGGGTCGACGAAGGCGATGGACTCGAGCGCAGTGGCGAGCTGGTCTTGTGCTGGCTGCATGAGGGCGCAGTGAAACGGGGCGGAGACCTTGAGCATGACGGTCTTCTTGGCTCCGGCTTCCTTGCAGAGGGCTGCTGCTCTTTCGACCGCGGCGGTGGCTCCGGAGATGACGATCTGCTCGGGGGAGTTGAGGTTGGCGGGAGAGACGATGGCCTTGGCGGCGTCGATGCGGGGCGCTTCGGATTCAGAGGGGGTGGTGTCAATGGGGGCGGGGCGGGATAGCTCATCGGCTGCCTGGGCGCAGAGGTCGTTGACCTGCTCGGCGGAGAGGCCGAGGATGGCGGCCATGGCTCCCTGGCCTTCCGGGACGGCTTGCTGCATGTACTGGCCGCGGAGGCGGACGGTGCGGACGGCGTCGGCGAAGGAGAAGGTGCCGGCGGCTACGTTGGCGCTGTACTCGCCGAGGGAATGACCGGCAGCGAAGGCGGGTTTGAGGTCTGGTAAGGACTCCTGCAGGACGCGGAAGGCGGCGATGGAGACGGTGAGGATTGCAGGCTGGGTGTGCTCGGTGAGCTGGAGGGTTTCGGCGGGGCCTTCGAAGATGATTTTTGAGAGCGGGAAACCGAGGGCTTCGTCGGCTTCGTCGAAGGTGGCTTTGGCGATGGGGAAGCGGTCGTAGAGTTCGCGGCCCATTCCGACAGTCTGGGAGCCTTGGCCGGGAAAGAGAAAGGCTGGTTTTACGCTGGTCGTTTCAGTCGTCATCGAATCCGATGGTATCGGATTCGGCGTTGGCGCGAACACCCCCACCCTGGGTTTGTTGCGCAAAATATTCAAGACAGGTGAGTTAGGCTTGTATCAACGTTTGTAACTGCCCGGAAGTTACCCGGATACTCGGCTAGATTCCAACGCCAAACTCTACGTCCTGGAGCTCGTCTCCGGAATGAGCGTAGAAGTCGTAGGGGGTGCGTCGGTTGAACTTGTAGCGCTGGCGGAGCTCGGCACCGACGAAGAGGCCGAGGGCTACGGCTCCGAGGCCGGCGGAGATCCAGCCTATGGTCTGGAGGAAGGTGGATTCTTCTCCCTCATTGTCTGAGAGGGCTTCCGAGGCAGATTCTGCGAGGGCGGCGGGGATGTCCTCGATTTTGTGACCGAAAAGGCGGGTTGGAAGGAACGACAACATGATGAGTGGATGATAACGCAGGGGAAGTGAGGTTGAACAATGTCGCTTTTGGGGGACAGGTGTGAATATTCCTGAAATGACGCATGTCCTGCAGGACGGGCCCGCTGCGCGCGGGGCGGTCACTTCGTGCTGTCTTAAGCTTCGCGTGGTGCTCCCGTTGGTCGCAAGCTGGAGGATGTGCCGAGCAACGCTCGAACCGATGCCGCATGGAATGACTCGACCGGTATACAAGTAACGAAGTGACCGCGCGACGCAGTCGGCCCATCCGGCAGGACATCTGTCTTTATTTGACGTCGACTTGCTGGAAGCCGAGGCCGTAGAGGAGGGTGGTGACGGTGGCGCGGGCGTTTTTGCGAGCAGCGTCGAGGATGCCGTCGGACAGGGCGGCGGCCTGGAGCTGCTGTTGGGCCTTGATGCGGGTTTCGGACTCGAGGTTCTGGTCAACGGGGACGAGGAGGCCGGTGGTGCGAGAGTAGACGTGGGAGTGCTCGTTGTCGACCATGGTGACGAAGAGTTCGGACGGCGGGAGGCTGACGTGGATGGAGCGGTGGTCGTCGCCTTCGATGTGGACGTCTTCGGGCTTGAGCTTCGAGAGGTCGATTCCGGCGATGGATTGTCCGTGGACGACGAGGAGAAGCTTGTCGCCGGCGAGGACGTCGGGGAAGACGGGGCTGGTCTTGCCGCCTTCGACGACGGAGTCCAGGGCATAGACGACAGTTTCCAGGCGGTTGAGGCGCTGGATCTTTTCTATGACTGCTGGGACGGAGGTGTTGAAGTCCGTGGAGCGTCCGGCGATGAGGGTGGCGAGACGCGCCGGGAGGCCGGTCCAGGGGTGATGCAGGAAGAAGATGACCCCGGCGGCTCCGAGCAGGAGGGCGAGGAGGAAGATGCGGAAAGAGCCGGAGGAGCTGCGGCCGGAGTCGTACTGGGTGGTCATGGGATTGATTGTCCTATGAAAGGACGGCGAGTGCGATGTTCTCGCGCGAACTGGATAGGGATCGAGCGTGTCCAATGCGCTTCGGGGTCCTTCGACTGCGCTCGCCGATGAGACCGACGAGCTTCGCTCAGGATGACATCTCTCTTGCGACTAGGGAAGGCTGATGGACTAGTCGACGCGCATTTTGGCGTCGAGGTCGACGACGAGCTGCTGGCCTACGATCTGCATGGAGTGGAGTTGGAGCTCGTCGAGGGTCAGGACGTAGCCGGTGGAATCTGGCGAGCGGACGAGGAGGGTGCGCATAAGGTCGGCGGCGTTGACCTTCATCTCTTGCGGCATTTTTTTGGCTAGGAACGGGGCTAGAAGGGCGTCGAGTTCTTTCGAGTCGGTGAGCTTATCGATGTGGGCGTCGCGGAAGCCGATGGATTCGCCTTCGGCGTAGGGGACGAAGGAGACCTGGGACTCGATGTTGAGCCAGATGCCGATGCATTTGCCGTGGATGGATGCGCCGAAGTTGGCGTGGGTGTGGACCTTGACGACGATGCGCGAAGGGCCTGCAGGGTCGTCGATGAAGGAGACTTCGGGGTTGTCGGCGAAGACGGCGCAGCCTCCGGTGGGTTTTCCGCGGAGGTAGTACCGATTTGGGAGGCCTGGGGGGCCGGGGGTTTTGAAGAGCTGATGATTGAGGGTTCGCTCGAGCGCCTGGGGGGAAACCCTTACTTCTATGGCGTTTGCGCGGGTTGCGAGCGCAAGGAGAACGGTCAGGGAGAGGATGAGAGCGAGGAACGGGGAGCGGCTTGGGGCGGCCATAGGAGAAAAGGATAGCAGTGAAGGGGTCGCGAGGGTGCTCTGGGCTGGCATGATGGGCGGATGGCGGGGAAGCGGATCGAGCAGCTGGATGGGGTGCGGGCGCTGGCGATTGGGGCGGTGTTTCTGCACCATGCGTTCCATGCGAGGCTGCTTTGGGCGGGGGTGGATCTATTCTTTGTGCTGAGCGGGTTCCTGATTACGGGGATCTTGATTGAGGCGAAGGAGCTTGGGTTTCGGGGGTATTTTCGGCATTTCTATGGGCGGCGGGCGCGGCGGATTCTGCCCCCGTATGCGGTGATGTTGGGGCTGACGAGCCTGTTGTTTGGTGTGGGATGGCTGCGGCAGTGGTATTGGTACGTGTTTCTGATGAACTTCATTGTGGCTCTGCAGAAGGTGCATCCACCTCCGTTTGAGGTGCTTTGGTCCCTGGCGGTGGAGGAGCAGTTCTACCTTTTGTGGCCGTTAGTCATCTTCTGGCTGGATGAGGGTGGGATAGCGTGGGTTGCGAGTGGACTTTTGCTGCTTGCGCCGGTGCTGAGGTGGGTTTGTACGCCGTGGTTTCGGAACCACTGGGCAGTGTATACGCTGATGCCGTTCCGGATGGATCTGCTGGCGGCGGGGGCTTTGCTGGCGGTGGTGTGGCGGAGGCGGCGAGGGTGGATTGAGGGGTATGGGGGGTGGGGGTTGGCGGCGGCTGCCGGGGCCGGGGCGGCGCTGGTGGGGTTGGGACGGCGGCCGGAGTTTTCAACATATGGGAATACGCGGGAGGCGAATGTCTGGGTATATGAGCTGTGCCTGGTGGGGGCGGTGGGGATCGTGACGTGGGCGCTGAGCGGGCGGGGTGTGGGAGTGCTGGCGTGGAGGCCGGTGCGGTATGTGGGGCGGATCAGCTACTCGATTTACCTGGTGCATACGCTGGCGCTGATGGTGGTGGGGGATTGGATTGGGGGGTGGCTGGGGGCAGTGGTGGCGGGTGCGGTGTCGGTGGGGTATGCGGCGGTGAGCTGGCGGTGGTTGGAGGGGCCAATTTTGCGGTGGCGAGGTGGTACGGGGGCGGTGTTCCGAGGGCCGCGGACTGGGATGCGATCGGGTGCGCGGCTTTCCGGCGGCTGAGCACTTGCCGCGGTGAGACCGGCAACGTTACCGAGTGTAATGTCCGTTTCAGGAGTAACAAGATCACATTCACCGACGAAACGAACCTAATAAGCCTGACAGATCCCATGAGAAGATGATCGGCATGACGACCGTGATGTTGACGGGCCACGCTGAATGGCAAGGCGAGAGGTTCGATTTCAAAATAGGAGAGTGGGCGGGGGGCATCGGCTTGATGATGCGGCGCTCAGGTCATGGCAGCACGCAGGAGACTGGTGCAGGCATATGGCCATCCGTCGAAAAGGCGCAAGACATCGCCGATCAAACTGTAAAACGCCTATTGAACCCTGAGTGCGCTATTAGCTGGATGCAACTCTCAAGCTGAAGCTAGGTGAAACGGTCGTTTCAGAGAGTACAAGATCTGTGCCGATGAGAGTATTTCTGTATGGCGACATCTGCTTCCGGTCATTGGCTCGCACGAACATTGCTTTGGGTAGCAGGCGCTTTGTCTCTCTGCTTATCGCTTTATGGCCTTCTTGCCTGCATGATGTTTGACTATCGTCAGCTTCCTGACCTGTCACTTGGAATCTGCATGCTGCTACCTTTTCCTCTGTTCCTGGTGACCCTGAAATCAGAAGTGGTCAGCCCTGCTGCTTGTCTTGCTGACCTGTAGTTTGTGGGCGGTGCAGGCGTTTCTCGGAGGTCCGACCAAGTCTCTCAACCCATTCGACGGGCTCTCGCCATACTATTTCTGTCCCGCAGCTCTGCTGCTTGCAGTGCTAGTCGTAGCTCCCAATCAAAGGCTTTTAATCCAGCCTGATAGGGGTTAGAACAGCTAAGGGAGGACGCCTCATCACCCATGACAACTCCGGTTGTCAAAGGTAGTAACGGCTTCCCGTGTCGTGCTGGAGGTAAGCCATAAATATGGTAGCTTAGTAGAGGGTGAATGTAATGCGAACAACCGTGGATATTCCGGATGCTCAGTATCGAGAATTGAAGAGCCGGGCGGCTACGCAGGGGACGAGCGTCAAGGAACTCGTGCTGCGTGGGGTTGAGGTCGTTCTTTCCGAAGAGCCTGCTCCACGCAAACGCAGAATCAAGTTGCCGCTGATCAAGTCCGGCAATCCCGGATCCTTGAAGATGGATAGCGAGATGGTCTATGACCTCATCGGTTTCCCATAGACTGCTTCCCGATATCAACCTTTGGTTTGCGTTGGCGAACGATGCTCACATGCATCATGAACGAGCGGAGACTTGGCTGGACTCCCTTAGCGAGAGAGACGAACTGGTCTTCTGTCGACTGACACAACTGGGTTTACTGAGACTTGCAACGACATCTTCTGCCATGAATGGCTCGCCGATGACCCAACGTGAGGCGTGGCAGCTTTATGACAGCTTCACTGGGGATGCAGATGCTCGGCTGATCGATGAGCCGCGAAATCTGGAGGATGGATTTCGAGCATTCGCGGCGCTGAACTCCGCCTCGCCGAAGGATTGGGGTGACTCTTACCTTGCAGCGTTTGTTACGGCTGCGAGGTTGACGCTTGTAACCTTCGATAAAGCGCTTGCAAAGAGGGTGAAAGGCTCTCTGCTGCTTCGGCTGTAGTGTCCAGTCAGGCTTTGGCGGCGGGGACCGCTTGGTGGGGGGTTGGGGCCTCGTGGATGAGGGAGTGGGAGTGAGACTGGCGATTTTTGTAGGCGGCTCCTACGAAGTCGCGGAAGAGGGGATGGGGCTCGAGCGGCTTCGATTTGAATTCGGGGTGGAACTGGCAGCCGAGAAAGAAGGGGTGGCTGGGGATTTCTACGATTTCGACGTAGGTGGCGTCTGGCGTGGTGCCGGTGAGGCGCAGGCCGGCGCCGGTGAGGAGGGCTTCATACTCGCGGTTGAACTCGTAGCGGTGGCGGTGGCGTTCGGAGATTTCGGTGGTGGCGTAGGCTTTCTGGGCCAGGGAGTCGGGCTCGAGAACGCAGGCCCAGGCGCCCAGACGCATGGTGCCGCCCATCTCTTCGACACCGGTGAGCTCGCGGAGCTTGTAGATGATGCGGTGCGGGGTGGCGGGGTCGAACTCGCCTGAGTTGGCGTCTTTGAGGCCACAGACGTTGCGGGCGTACTCGATGCAGGCGGTCTGCATGCCGAGGCAGATGCCGAAGTAGGGGACGTTGTGCTCGCGGGCGTAGCGGATGGCGTTGAGCATGCCCTCGATGCCGCGCTTGCCGAAGCCGCCGGGGACGAGGATGCCGTCGAAGCCGGTGAGCTGGGCGTGGTAGGTGGGGTTGCCGTCGGGGCCGGTGGCTTCGAGGCCTTCGGCTTCGATCCAGGTGACTTTGAGCTTGAGCCGGTTGGCTAAAGCTCCGTGGACGAGGGCTTCCTTGAGGGATTTATAACTGTCTTCGTACTCGACGTACTTGCCGACGATGGCGATGGAGACCTCATCCTGCGGGTTGTAGGCGCGCTGGACGATGTCCTGCCACTTGGTGAGGTCTGGCGTTTTGGCGTCTATACGGAGATAGCCCAGGGCGAGGGTGTCGACGCCCTGCTCGGCGAGGTTGAGTGGGACCTCGTAGATGCTGGGGACGTCGCGGGCGATGATGACGGCCTTTTCTTCGACGTTGCAAAAGGCAGCGATCTTTGAACGCATGTCGCGGGGCACGGAGCGGTCGGAGCGACAGAGGAGGATGTCGGGCTGGATGCCGATGGAGAGCATCTCCTTGACGGAGTGCTGGGTGGGCTTGGTCTTGAGCTCCTGGGCGGCGGCGATCCAGGGGATGAGGGTCATGTGGGCGAAGCAGGTGTTTTCTCGGCCGAGCTCCTGGCGCATCTGGCGGATGGCTTCGAGGAAAGGGAGGGATTCAATGTCACCTACGGTGCCACCGATCTCTACGATGGCGACTTCGCAGTCCGCGGCGACCTTGCGCATGGCGTTTTTGATCTCGTTGGTGACGTGGGGGATGACCTGGACGGTCTTACCGAGGTAGTCTCCGCGGCGCTCCTTGGTGATGATCTGCTCGTAGATGCGGCCGGTGGTGAGATTGTTGTCGCGGGTGAGCTTGGCGTGGGTGAAGCGCTCGTAGTGGCCGAGGTCCAGGTCGGTTTCAGCGCCATCGTCGGTGACGAAGACCTCGCCGTGCTGGAAGGGGCTCATGGTGCCTGGGTCGACGTTGAGGTAGGGATCAAACTTCATGAGGTTGATCTTGATGCCGCGCGCCTCCAGCAGGCAGCCGATGGAGGCTGCCGCGAGGCCCTTGCCGAGTGAAGACACGACGCCGCCGGTTACAAAGATGTACTTTGCAGACATGTCCGCGACCTCTTGAGATTTGATTTTGGATGGGCCTTGGTGGGCACGGTTAAGTATCGCAGAGTGTAAGGGGTGAGGCAACGGAGTTTCAGGGGCGTATAGTTTCGGCATGGAAACGACGGCTGGCGTTACAGGGGGCTGGCTGGGGTGGAGGGTGGATTGGCTGCGCTGGGCGCTGCGGGGGTTCGAGCGCCTGCAGGCTCGGGTGGGGCGGGCGCCGAGGAGGGCTCGGCACCTGGTTACGGGAGAGCGGGGGGAGCTGGAGGCTTTGTTTTACCTGCGGCGGCTTGGCTATTTATTTGTCGAGCGGCGATGGCGGAGTCCGGAGCTGCGGGGAGATCTGGATCTGATCGGGTGGGAGGGAGAGACGCTTTGTGTGGTGGAGGTGAAGGCGCGAACAGCTCGGGATCTGTATCCGGCGGCGCTGGCCGTGGATGAGGAGAAGAGGCGGATGTTGCGGAGGATGGCCCGAGCTTATCTGCGGACGCTGCCACGGGGGGAGCGGCGGACGGTGGAGGTGCGGTTTGATGTGGTTTCGGTTTACCTGCTGGGGGAGCGGGCGGAGTGTGAGCTGGTGCGGGGAGCGTTTGGGATGGTAGAGGAGGAGCGGGAGTGGAGGTTTTAGGCGATGGGTGTTCTTCTTTTGCGGATGTGGTGTCTAAAGGATTGAGGTAGGATTCGCAACGGGAAAAGGATGGGCTGAACTGATGACTCTGCTGAATGCTCCGGTGTACAACGAACGGGCCGAGAAGACGAAGAAGATGTCGCTGATTGGGGGCGGCGTGGCGGTGGTGGTGCTGGTGGTGTTTACGCTGGCGGGGTACCTGTTCGGGCATGGATGGGCTTTCAGCAATTTGCCGGCGGAGCACAGGGTGAACCTTTTTTTCGAAGCTCTGGAGGCGAAGGACTACAACAGGGCTTACGGGATCTACACGAACGATGCTGACTGGCAGCAGCATGCGGCGGAGCATAAGGGGTATCCAATCGACCGGTTTACGGTGGACTGGACGACGGAGAGCCCGGCGGATGGACCCATTTTGTCGCATCACGTGGATATTTCGCGGACGGATGGGTCGGGTACGTTTGGGACGGGGATCATTGTGGCGGTGCGGGTGAACTCGGCTAAGGATAAGGATAAGAAGGTGTTTATGTATTACATCCGCAAGGATGGGACATTGACCTGGCCTGCGTTTCATCAGCTGGAGTATTAGCTGAGCATAGAAAGGAAGGGTTTGTGGCTACTTTGGTTTCAGCTTCGGTAATGGGGTCCGAGGATTGGGAGGCGGTGCGGGAGGTGACGCACTGGATCGATGGGCGGCGGGCGATGGGCGCGTCCGGGCGGTTTGGGGATGTGTTTCAGCCGGCTACGGGCAGGGTGCAGGCGCGGGTGCCGCTGGCGACCGAGGCTGAGATGGATGCGGCGGTGCAGGCGGCGGCAAAGGCGTTTCCTGGGTGGTCGGCGCAGCCTCCTTTGCGGCGGGCTCGGGTTTTGTTCCGGTTTCGGGAGCTGTTTGAGTCGCGAATGGACGAGATTGCGGCACTGCTGACGAGTGAGCATGGAAAGGTGCTGTCTGACGCTCGGGGAGAGTGTACGCGGGGGCTGGAGGTGGTGGAGTTTGCCACTGGGATTCCACAGCTTCTGAAGGGTGAGTATACGGAACAGGTGGGGGCCGGGATCGATAGCTGGAGTATGCGACAGCCGCTTGGGGTGGTGGCGGGTATTACTCCGTTCAACTTTCCGGCGATGGTTCCGATGTGGATGTTTCCGGTGGCGCTGGCTTGTGGGAATACGTTTGTTCTGAAACCGAGTGAGCGGGATCCGAGTGTTTCCGTGCTGCTGGCGGAGATGCTGAAGGAGGCTGGACTGCCGGATGGAGTTTTCAATGTCGTGCATGGGGACAAGGGTGCTGTCGACGCGCTGCTGGCAAATAAGACGGTGCAGGCGATAAGTTTTGTTGGGTCGACGCCGATTGCGGAGTATGTCTATACGCAGGGGACCAAGGCGGGTAAGCGGGTGCAGGCGCTGGGTGGGGCTAAGAACCATATGATCGTGATGCCGGATGCGGATCTGGACCAGGCGGCGGATGCGTTGGTGGGGGCGGCGTATGGGTCAGCGGGGGAGCGGTGTATGGCGATCTCGGTTGCTGTGGCTGTGGGGGCGCAGACCGCAGAAAGCCTGATTGGACGGCTGGAGGAGCGGATCGGCAGGCTGAAGATTGGTGATGGGGCGGAGGACCAGTCCGGGAGTGCTGTCGATCTTGGGCCGCTGGTGACGAAGACGCATCTGGAGAAAGTTTCGGGATACCTTGAAACAGGGGTGAGTGAAGGGGCGAAGCTGGTGGTTGATGGGCGGAAGGGTGCGCTGCCTGCGGGTGAGGGGTTCTTTTTGGGAGCTTGTTTATTCGACCATGTGCGACCGGAGATGAGGATCTACCGGGAGGAGATCTTTGGGCCGGTGCTGGGTCTTGTGCGGGCAAACAATTTTGAGACGGCGCTTGGACTGATCAATGAGCATGAGTTTGGTAATGGGTGTTCGATCTTCACGCGAGACGGGGATACGGCGCGGGAGTTTTCGCATCGGGTGCAGTGCGGGATGGTGGGGGTGAATGTGCCGATTCCGGTACCGATGGCGTTCCATAGCTTTGGCGGATGGAAGCGGTCGTTGTTCGGCGATCATGCGGTGCATGGGATGGAAGGGGTTCGGTTTTATACGCGGATCAAGACGGTGACAAGCCGTTGGCCAACGGGGATTCGGATGGGCGTGGATACAACGATGCCCATGCTAGGTTGAAGCAGCCGGACCAACCCTGCTGCCGGCTGACTCGTCTTAGAAGGCAGAGGATGTTCCCTATGAGAATGTTGCGATGGATTGCGCCCGTCGCTCTGGCCGCGGCGATCAGCAGTGTGGCGTCGCAGGCGCAGAACGTGGCGGATACGGCCGCTACGAAGCAAGAGTTGAAGCAGCAGGAGAAGGAGAATAAGGCGCAGGCCAAGGCTGATAAGGCTGAGCGGAAGGCTTTGGGGATCAAGCAGCAGAAGAAGGCTGACAAAGCTCAGGATAAGGCGAACAAAAAGGTTGAAGCAGCCGGAACATCGCCGCAGTAACCCAAAGATGGGTCATGCCCGACGGCGCTCTGCGCATGCAGCGGTGTTTGGTTGACGGGTGTACCGGCCGTGGGGCTGCGGGCGGCTGCGGTTCGGACGTTGTCCAACTCCTGCCGCCCGTAACTGTGCTACTTCTCGCTGGTGGGTGGAACCAGGCCTTTGAGGCGTAGATAGGTGGAGAGCTCGGCGTACTGCTCGTTGTCGTGGGAGACGTTGCCCCAGGCTAAGCCAATGTGGGTGCGCTTCATTGGACCCATGGTGCCTACTTCAAGAATGTTGGTGTCGGTGAGTGATGCGTAGGCTTTGTCGCACTCAGCGAAGGAGGCTTTGAGGGCGGCTACGATGACTTCCTTGGTGGCGGTATCGGAGGGAACCGATGCTTTATCGAAGGCGGTGCCGTTGAGGGTGGTGCAGGTGTGGAACTGCGCCTCTGTGATGTGGTTGATGACGCGGGCGTAGGAGCGGATTTCGGGAGTGGGCTTGTAGCCGAAGTCCTCGGCGGGCATCTTTTCAGCGGCTTTGATGACGTTGGGCTTGAGACGATTGTAGGAGGTTTGGACCTCGGCGGCGGGGCCTGTTGCGCCGGGTGCGGGAGCGGCCTGGGCGAAGGCGGTGGCGGGAAGCGCGAGGATAGCTAAGGCGATCAGGTTGCGTGGCTTTTTGCGATTCATGGACGTGACCTTTCGAGGTGGCTCGCCTTTGAGAGTACGCGGCGTGACGAGATGGTACAAGAGGATGTTGGGCTGGCCTCAGGTCAGGCCTTCGGCCGCGGCGAAGTAGCGGAGGGAGTCGCTGTGGTCGAAGGCCAGGTCCATGTTGAGGGCATCGGTGAGTGGATACCAGCGGGCGTCCTGAATGTCATCGGAGGCCTTGATGGGGATTTCGGCTTCGAGGCGGCAGGACCAGATGGTGTCGATGATCTGGCCGCGTGGGTCGCGTTTGGGGTCAGACTGGATGGTGACGAGCTTCATCTGATCGGGTGGGACTTCGAGGCCGGTCTCTTCGTGGAGCTCGCGGGAGGCGGCTTGCTGGAGCGTTTCGTTGCCGGGATCAAGGAAGCCTCCGACGAGGCACCAGATGTTGGCGAAGGCGCGGGAGTTGGGGCCGCGCTGGCCGAGGACGACGTGGGCTTGCCCGTCCTTGAGGTAGTAGGGAATGAGGGAACTGGTGATGCCGTCGATAGTTTTGTTGGGCATATGGTCCGGGATGCGGATGGGCGGGGTGACGTAGGCCAAACGGAAAACAGAAGCAGGTCCTTCGCTTCGCTTAGGATGATAAGAAAAAGAGAAGCTCGTTGCGGTTAGCTGTCGCTGGTGGCGCTGGTGGTGGTCAGGACTGGGGTGTTGAGTTCTGATTCGGTGTCGACGAGAGCGTCGGCGATGGCGAGGTGCTTGTCGAGGGTGGCAATGCCGCGGTCGATCTCTTCCTTGGTGACGATGAGGGGCGGGGCGATGACGAAGTGGCTAACCCAGGCCTGGATGATGACGCCTTCAGCAAGGCATTTGGCTGCGATCTGGTCGACTAACAAGGGCGAGCCCGAGACCTTGTCCGAGTAGTTGTTGAAGGGCTCGCGGGTGGTGCGCTTTTTGACGAGCTCGACGGCCCAGAAGAGGCCTTTGCCGCGGACGTCGCCGACGCTGGGATGGTTTTGCTTGAGGGCTTGGAGCTTGGCTTCGACGTAGGGGGCTAGTTGGGCGGCGCGGTCGACGAGCGAGAGGCGGCGCATCTCGGCGATGGTAGCAACGGCGGGCGCGAGGGTCATGGGGTGGGCTTCGTAGGTGTGGCCGTGGGCGAAGTAGTGGTCTTGGAAGTAGTCTGCGATTTTGCCGCTGGTCGCGCAGAGGCCGAGGGGGACGTAGGCGCTGGTGATGCCCTTGGCGGTGGTGAGGATGTCGGGGACGACGCCCCAGTGCTCCATCGCGAACCATTTTCCGGTGCGGCCCCAGCCGGTCATGACCTCGTCCGCGATGAGAAGGACGTTGTTTTCGTCGCAGATTCGGCGGAGCTTGGGCATGTATTCGTCGGGCGGAACGATGACGCCGTTGGTGCCGACGATGGGCTCGACTAAAACAGCAGCAACATCGTGCTCATTCAAGATCATGTGCTCAAGGTAGTCGGCGCAGGCGATGTTGCAGCCGGGGTAGGTGTGCTTGATGGGGCAGCGATAGCAGTTGGTTTCGGGAGCAAAGATCACGCCCTGCTGCTTGCCGCCGACGGGCTCCATGGCCCAGCGGCGGGGGTCACCGGTGGCGGCGACCGAGCCCGAGGTGCTGCCGTGATAGCTGCGGTAGCGGGCGATGATCTTATGCTTGCCGGTATACATGCGGGCGATCTTGAAGGCGGCCTCGTTGGCGTCTGTGCCGGAGGTGGTGAAGAAGAACTTGTTGAGCGAGGGTGGGAGGATTTCGAGGAGGAGCCTGGAGAGTTCGGCGCGAGCGGTGGTGGCGTAGCCGGGCATGGCGTAGGCGAGCTGCTGGGCCTGGGCGGCGATGGAGTCAATGACGGCCTGGTTTTTGTGGCCGAGGTTCGAGCACATGAGCTGCGAGGAGAAGTCGAGGTACTGCTTGCCGGCGCCGTCCGTGATGTAACAGCCTTCGGCATCGACGATGTGCATGGGGGTCCAGTTTTTCTGGAAGCGCCACGTACCGTAATTGGTGGTGCGGGTGATATCGACGACTTCCTGCGAGGTGAGGTTGGACATGAGCGAGCGCCTTTCCGGCTGAGGGTCAGAACCAGAGTACAGAAGATGGCCGTCTTAATGGACGGCTTGCAGGGCGAGGGCCAGGTCTGTTGTGAGTGGAGGAAGTTGGATAGGGCGATTGGGTGCCAGTGTCTGCAGGGTGTTGCTGATGGGGGTGCCTTCAGCGGTATTCCATGCGGTGACTTTGTAAGGGCCGGGTGTAAGGGTTGGGACTTCGAGGGCGAGGGAGACTGGCTCGGCCAAGGGGTTGAGACGGCCATTGTCCTGGAGCGTATCGCGGCGCAGGAGAAAGAGGAGAACCTGGTCTGGAGTGGCGCAGGCGAAGCGGGCGATGCGGTTGGGGGTAATGGGTCTGCCGGCGGGATTGAGGAGGCGGAGTGTGTCGGAGATGTTGGTGCGGTTGAAGCGGAGCCAGTCGATGCAGGGCATGAAACGGGCCATGGATTGCTGGGCGCGGCGCATGCCTGCGGTGAGCGAGTGGGGGTGGCGGTTGGGCCAGCGCATGCCTCCTCCGGCACCGCCTGAGGCGAGGTGCGCCCACTGCATGTGGCGGAAGTATTCATCGTCGAAGGGCTCGGGGAGGGTCTCGCGGCGGTCCTTGAAGCTGTGGATGGGGCCGTGTTCGGTGTCGAGGAAGGGACGCGTGTCTTGGATTTCGGCGATGGATTGCTGGACGATGCGGCCCATGGCGCGAGCGGCGTCTACGGTGTTGCGGGGGTCGTCGATGGTGCCGTGCTCGTAGATGTGGATGGTGGCGAAGTCGAGGGCGGGGTGGCGGAAGATGGCGGGCTCCATCTTCAGGTGGGGTTTGAGGTGAAGCTCCGGGCCGAAGAGGGAGACGGTCTGCAGATGGGTGCGACCGAAGGCGCGGAGTTCGACATGGTGAACGTGGTCGCTGAGGTCTTGAATGAATTCTAGAAAAGGAACTGCGGTATCTTCGGCGTGCGCGGGGTGGATCTCGTTCCAGAGGTCCCAGGCGAAGAGGGTGCCGGAGCCTCCCCAGCGCTCGGCGGCGAAGGTGAGGCGAGCTTTAATAGCATTGCGGGTCTCGCGCGAGAGCAGCAGGCGGGAGGGGTGATGAAGCGGGCCGCCGTGCTTTACGTTGTAGGGGTGGTGATGGAACTTGCGCCACATCCAGAAGGTGTCGAACGGAGTGAGGAGGATGCGGAGGTTGTGTTGAGCGGCGAGGGCGAAGAGGTCATCCCAGAACTGGATGAGGTTGGGTGAGAACCTGCCGGGGGCGGACTCGAAGTAGCGGTGACGGACCTGGGCGTACTCGAGCATGAGGCGGAGGCAGGTGACGCCGTGGGCGGTCAGCCAGGCGAAGTAGTCTTCGATGGCGGCGACGTTGCGGCGGCGAAAGAGCGGGTTGAGCTCATGCCAGCTGATGGCGTCGTTCTGGCCGATGGGATGCCAGGGTGTGCCGTCGCCGGTCTGGAAGTACGGGACGCCAGGAGCGACGGAGATCCAGGGGAGCGGCGGATGAGGGAAGGGATGGGGCAAGAAGAGTCCGGTGTGGTCTTCTTGAAGGATAGCGAAAAGGGTCGGGCGGGTTGTGTCGGCGGTCACTCGGCGTTCAAAGTTTAACGGCGGGCGTCGCGTGGTTTGGCGCGCTGCGCATGAGAAGTAAATAAACGAAAGCGGATAAGAAGAAGCCGATGAACCAGGCGTAGTCGTAGAGGAAGCGGAGGGAGGGGACGAAGAGGCCGATAAGGGCGGCGACGACTCCGGCGATGAGGGCGAGGATGGCTTTGGGGTTGATGCCGGCGTTGTACTCGTAGGGGCCGGTCCGGTGGTAGAGGGCCTGGACGTTGAGTTTGGTGTGGCGGACGAGGAAGTAGTCGGCGACCATGATGCCGGCGACCGGACCGAGCAGGCCGGAGTAGCCGACGAGCCAGCCGAAGATGTAGTTGCCGAAGCTGGCCATGAGGCGCCAGGGCATCATGGCGAGGCCGAGGAAGCCGGTGATGAGGCCGCCGGTGCGGAAGCTGATATAGGCGGGAGCGAGGTTGGAGAAGTCGTTCGAGGGACTGACGACGTTAGCGCCGATGTTTACATTGAGTGTTGCAATCAGGATGCTGATGAGGGCGAGGAAGGCGACGAGCGGCTGGTGGAATCGGCCGAGCAGCGTGATGGGGCTCCAAATGGGCTCGCCGAAGACGACCGTGGAGGCGGAGGTGCAGGCGATGCCGATGAAGCTGTAGAGGGTCATCGCGACGGGGAGCCCGAAGGCCTGGCCGACGATCTGCGACTCCTGTGAGCGGGCGTAGCGGGTGAAGTCCGGGATGTTGAGCGAGAGGGTGGCCCAGTAGCCGACCATCGCGGTGAGCATGGGGAAGAAGAAGTGGAGGAAGGCGGGGGTGGAGTGGAACTTGCTGGGAGCGGCGAGCATGGGGCCGAAGCCGCCGGCCTTGTGGGTCATGAAGGCGAGCAGGACGAGGGACATGATCAACAGGAACGGGGCGGAGAAGCTTTGCAGGAAGCGGATGCTCTCGACGCCTCGCCAGACGATGACCATGTTGAGGAGCCAGAAGCCCAGGAAGCAGGTTGGGATGATGAGGTGAGAAGCGGTCGTGCTGGGCCAGAGGACGTCGACCATGGCGGCGATGCTCTGGCCGCCGATCCAGCTCTGGATGCCGAACCAGCCGCAGGCAACGAGGGCGCGGAGAAGCGCGGGGATATTGGCTCCGCGGGTGCCGAAGCTGGCGCGTACGAAGACGGGGAACGGGATGCCGTACTTCGCGCCTGCGTGGGCGTTGAGGATCATGGGGATGAGGACGATGAGATTGCCGAGCAGGATGGTGCCGACGGCCTGGTACCAGTTCATGCCGCCCGCGATGAGCGACGAGGCGAGCATGTAGGTGGTGACCTCCATGGACATGGAGAACCAGAGGGCGATGTAGTTGTAGGTGGTCCAGGTGCGCTGGGCGGGGGTGGTGGGGGCTAGATCGGGGTTGTAGAGGCGGGGGTCTGGGTTTTGTATTTCGTTGCTGGCTTGCGCCGGAGGGGCTTCGATCATGCCAGGCCTCCGGCGTTTGCCTCGCGTTTGAGGAAGCGGCCGTGGCCGGGGTTGCCGGTGAACTTGGCTATCCCTTGCGCGTCAAGGTCCACGATGAGCTTGCCGCGGGAGAAGACTTTGGCGGCGTTGCCTTTGACCTTCCAGCCTTCGAACATGCTGTAGTCGGTGTTCATGGCCTGAGTGGCGGCAGAGATGGTGTAGTCGGCGTTAGGGTCCCAGAGGAGGATGTCGGCGTCGTAGCCGGGAGCGATGACGCCCTTTTTGCCCAATCCAAAGATGTGGGCGGGGTTTGTGCTGGTGAGCGCTACAAATTGTTGGGGGGTGAGCAGGTTGGTGTTGACGCCGTGATGCCAAAGGAGCTGCATGCGGTTCTCGATGCCGGGGCCGCCGTTGGGGATCTTGGTAAAGTCGTCTTTGCCGAGGGATTTCTGGTCTGCGAAACGGAAGGGGCAATGATCGGTTGAGACGACGCTCAGGCTGCCGTCTGCGAGGGCCTGCCAGAGCGGGGCGTGGTTGGATTTCGAGCGCAGGGGCGGGGTGAAGACGTACTTGGCCTCTTCAAAGCTCTTGCCGGGCATCTGGTCTTCGAGCGAGAGGACGAGATATTGGGTGCAGGTTTCGGCAAGGGCTCTGAGGCCCCGTTGCTGGGCGGCTTTGAGCTCACGAAGGGCGTCGGAGTTTGATAAATGGACGATGTAGACGGCTGCGCCGGCCATCTCGGCGAGGGCGATGGCGCGGTGGGTGGCCTCGGCTTCGGCTTGCGTGCTGCGAGTGAGGGCGTGATAGCGGGGCTCGGTGCGGCCTGCTGCGAGGGTCTGCGCGACGATGACGTCGATGGCGCTGCCGTTCTCCGCGTGGATGAGGCAGAGGGCGTTGAGGGCTGCGGCTTTCTGCATGACGCGGAACATGAGGCCGTCGTCGATCATGAGGACGTTGGGGTAGGCCATGAAGAGCTTGAAGCTGGGGATGCCGGCGCGGACCATGTCGTCCATCTCGGTAAGGGTTTCATGGTTAGGCCCAAGATCGGTGATGGCCATGTGGAGGCTGTAGTCGATGCAGGCTTTGCCGGCGGCTTTTTTGTTCCAGGTTTCGAGGGCTTCGGCGAGGGTGTGGCCGTGGGACTGGAGGGCGAAGTCGATGACGGTGGTGGTGCCTCCGATGGCGGCGGCGCGGGTGCCGCTGAGGTAGTCATCGGCGGAGGTGGTGCCGCCGAAGGGCATGTCGAGATGGGTGTGGACGTCGACGCCGCCGGGAAGGACGAGGAGGTTGGTGGCGTCGATGATGGTGTGGCCGGCGGGGTCGATGGAGCTGCCGACGAGGGAGATGGACTCGTGCTCGACGAGGATGTCGGCGCGGAGGGTGGAGTGTGCGTTGATGATGGTGCCGTTTTCGATCAGGGTGCCCATGTTGTTTCCTCTACCAACGTGTATTTCGGACTGGGTTCAGTACGCAGAGTCACTGAAAGCCTTTGGCTTCTTGCGCCTTCCAATGGCAGTCGTGATGCACTAACCGGGTATTTTCCTCTGTATAGCCCCCAGTCGCAATCAAGCGGTCAAGTTCAGCCCCACGTTCGGGCAGGAAATCGGGACACAACGCACAAATGCCTCGCTGCCGCTTCCATTTGAGCTCATGAAGCTTCCGCCGCTGAGTCGGAGTTCCTCGTTCGTCAAACTCAAGGCGCTTGGCGATGTAACGTCGCATTTGATGTAGCACTTTCAGGTCCCCTTCAGAAGCTTGCTCTACCGCGACGCGTACAGCAGCAAGTATAGGCAGAACCTTTTCGCGCTGAGACTCTGTTAGCGGTGGCATTTCGTCCTCTAATGTCCTTCAGCGATACCGGTTTCTGCGGCTCCGGCGGGGATGAGGTTGGCGGCGGTGCGTTGCTCCCAGGATTGGAAGGATAGGCCGGTGTCGATGCGTTCCATGGTGATGCAGCCGTCTACCGGGCAGACGAGGGAGCAGAGGTTGCAGCCCACGCACTCGTCTTCGTCAACTCTTGGAATACGTTGAAGCGGGGTTAGAAATGAGTTTGTGCCCGGGCCGTCGAGGTCCAGCTTGGGGATGGGGGTTGTGGTGATGCGCTTTGCGGATTGGGCGGCGACCAGGGCGGGAGTGGGGAGGCCGTGCGGGTTGGCTTCGGCGTGGGTGTACCGGGGGTCTGTGCCGGCGGGGGTGATGGCTGCGCCTCCGCTGGCTCGGTCGAGGTGGATGCACTGGTGGGCTCCGTCCCAGCAGGCGGTGTAGCAGAGCTGGCAGCCGATACATTTGGCTGGATCAATCGAAGCAACGACCCGGTAGTTCAAATTGAGCTGCTTCCACTCGCGGACGTTGGGGAGGGAGAGGCCGAGGAAGTCGTCGATGGTGTGGAAGTTCTTCTGGGCCATCCAGTCGAGGAGGCCGTCGGCCATGTCTTCGACGATGCGATAGCCGAAGTGCATGGCGGCGGTACAGACCTGGACGTTGCCGCAGCCGAGCAGGATGAACTCGGCTGCGTCGCGCCAGGTGCCGATGCCGCCGATGCCGGACAGCGGCAGGGTGGCGAGGGGGTCGGCTTGGATTTGTTGAACCATGTTGAGTGCGATGGGCTTGACGGCGGGGCCGCAATAGCCGCCGTGGGAGCTTTTGCCGTCGACCATGGGGCGGGGCTCGAAGGTGTCGAGATCGATGCCGGTGATCGAGTTGATGGTGTTGATGGCGGAGAGTGCGTCGGCTCCGGCGCGTTTGGCGGCGCGGGCGGGCATGCGGATGTCAGAGATGTTGGGGGTGAGCTTGACGATGACGGGGGTGCGGGCCCGCTCTTTGACCCAGTACGTGATCTGCTCGGCATATTCCGGCACTTGACCTACAGCCGAGCCCATGCCGCGTTCACTCATGCCATGGGGGCAGCCGAAGTTGAGCTCGAGGCCGTCGGCTCCGGCGTCTTCGGCGCGGCGGACCATGTCATGCCAGGTCTCGCGCTTGCTTTCGACCATGAGGGAGGCGATGACGACGTGCTTGGGGTAGCGGCGTTTGACCTCGGCGATCTCACGGAGGTTCGTCTCGATGGGACGGTCGGAGATGAGCTCGATATTGTTGAAGCCCATCATCTTTACGCCTGCATAGTCCATCGCCGAGTAGCGGGAGCTGACGTTGGTGATGGGTTCGCCGATGGTCTTCCAGACGGCACCGCCCCAGCCTGCGTCGAAGGCGCGCATGATCTGCTCGCCACAGTTGGTGGGCGGGGCGGAGGCGAGCCAGAAGGGGTTAAGGCATTTGATTCCGGCGAAGGTGGTCTCAAGCGTGGGCAGTGTGGGCCTCCTTGGCGGACCGGGCTGCGCCATTCAGGAGCGCTACAAGGGCGAGGCCGGCGCGTTTGCCGTCGGCGACGGCGTCTACGACCTCGCGGCCGCCGTTGGTGCAGTCTCCGCCGGCGAAGATTTTGGGGTTGGTGGTCTGGCCGGTGACGCGGTCAATGAGGATACGGCCGCGTTCCAGCTTGACGCTGTCCGCGAGGAAGTGGGTGTGGGTGGCCTGGCCGATGGCGAGGACGACGAGATCGACGGGAAGGGTGAACTCGGAGCCGGGACGCGGGATGAGGGATCCGTCTTCGGTGGCTTCCAGCTGGGCGAGGCGGAGGCCTTCGACCTGCTCGCTACCTTCGATGGCTGTGGGCTGCAGGTGCCAGAGGAACTGGACGCCCTCCTGCTTGGCGTGTTCGTACTCGAAGGCGAAGGCGGACATGGATTCGACGCCGCGGCGGTAGATCATGTGGACCTCTTCGGCCCCGAGACGGCGGGCGGCGATGGCGGCGTCGATGGCGGTGTTGCCGGCACCGATGACGGCGACGCTGGGGGGCATGGAGGTGAGGGTTCCCGCTTTGTAGCCTTCGACGAGGTCCAAGGCGTTGGTAACCCCGGCGAGCTGCTCGCCGGGGATTCCGATGCGGTGGATAGCTCCGAGGCCCATGCCGAGGAAGACGGCGTCGTGCGCGGCTTCGAGTTCGGTGAGTTTGGCGGCGTCGATTGTGGTGTTGAAGGCGAAGGTGACGCCGAGCCGGGCGATCATGTCGATCTCTCGAAGGCTTTCTGCGAGGGGGAGTTTGTACTCGGCGATGCCGTAGGTGTTGAGGCCACCGGGGAGCGGGCGGGCGTCGTAGATGGTCGCGGCTATGCCGGCGCGGCGAAGCTCCGCGGCACAGGCGAGCGAGGCGGGTCCGGCTCCGATGAGGACGACCTTGAGGCCCGTGTCCGGCGCGGGGGTGAACGGCAGCGCGGTGCCGGGGGCGTGGAAGGCGTCCATGGCGTGACGCTGCAGGAGCGCGATTTCGATTGGCTGCTTGTTGTAGCGATGGAGGACGCAGGCGCCTTCGCAGAGGACCTCGACCGGGCAGGCGCGGGAGCAGCTTGCGCCGAGGATGTTGGCTTCGAGGATGGTTCTGGCTGAGCCGGTCATGTTGCCGGTGGCGATCTTTTTGATGAAGCGCGGGACGTCGATGTGGGTGGGGCAGGCGGAGGCGCAGGGGGCGTCGAAGCAGAAGAGGCATCGGCTGGCTTCCGCGAGGGCGGCCTGCTTGTCAAGGGCGGATGCAGGTCGGCGAAGCGCGCTATGGTTTCTGGAGGGGTGGGGGCCTGCGGGAAGAAGGGTGCGCTCATAAACCTCCTATTTGCTGGGTGCTGATTCTGCGCCGGGAGAGATGATTATGCCCCATCCGGCCCGGTGGTGGAAGTGTCTCAGGGAGTGAGGTGGTTGATGGTCTTGACGGCGAGGAGACCGAAGGCTTCGATGGCCTGAACGAGGTGCTCCTCGCGGGTGTCTTCGGCGCGATTGTGGCTGAGGCCGTTGAGGGATTGCACGAACATCATGACGGTGGGGATGCCGGCGCGGGCGACCTCGGCGGCGTCGTGCAGGGGGCCGGACGGGAGGAGGGGAGCCTGGCCGGAGATCGTTTCTACGGCTTCTTTGGCGAGGGCGATGAGCGTCGGGTCGAAGGGGATGGGTTCGATGGACCAGATGCGGGACCACTCGACGGTGCAGCCTTCTTCTGCGGCGAACTGCTTGCTGGCGGCCTTGGCTTCGGCGAACATCTGAGCGAGGACCTCGGCGTTCAGGTCGCGCATGTCGAGCGTTGCCTCACAGCGGCCGACGACGGCGGTGACGATGCCGGGGAAGGTCTTGAGGCTGCCCATGGTGGCGACGGCCTCTGGGTGCTTTTTGGCGATGTGACGTATGGCGAGCGCGAGCTTGGCGGCGGCGGCGAGGGCGTCGCGCCTCAAGGCCATGGGAGTTGAGCCGGAGTGCGCCTCCTGGCCGTTGAAGGTGATGGCGTGTCGCTCGACGCCTTTCGTGCCGAGGACGACGGCGAGGGGCAGGCCTCGTTCTTGAAGGACTGGGCCTTGCTCGATGTGGAGTTCGAGGTAGGCGGCGGCGTTGGTTTGTTCGGCGGAGGCTTCGGGGATGCGGTCGATGCTGTAGCCGCAGGCTGCGAGGGCGCGTTCGAGGGTAATGCCGTCTTTGTCGGTGCGGGCACGGTCTGCGGCGATGGTGGCTTTTCCCGCGAAAGCGGATGAGCCGAAGAGACTGCGGCCGAAGCGGGCTCCTTCTTCGTCGGCCCAGTCGACGAGGCGGATGGTGATGGGCGGCCGGCCGGCGTAGTGTTCGGAGAGAGATCGGAAGACCTCCAGGCCTCCCAGCACGCCGAGGGCTCCGTCGAGCCAGCCGCCATTTGGGACTGAGTCGAGATGGCCGCCGAGCAAGAGGGCCTTTGAAGATTGTCCATGCAGGCTGACCCATAGGTTGCCGGCTGAATCATAGTGGCGTTCCAACGAGCCGGTGAAGCCGGGTGTGTTGGCGATGGCGTGGACCTGGGCTTCAAACCAGGCACGAGCCTTGAGCCACACCGGGGTCCATGCGACGCGCTGCGCGCCCTGCCGATCCGCCGTCAGTGTGCGGAGTTCGTGGAGCGAGGCGAGGGCACGCTGGGGCTGAAGCAGGAGGGGTGCATGGGTCATAAAGGCCTCTCGTTGATGTGCGATGGATCTGGAATAAGCATAGCGAGAACGGGACTATTCCCGGAACGGGGCAGTAATATGACGAAACAGCGAAGTAACCCAAATAGGGTATGAGGGGAGCGGTTTGGGGACCGTATATTGACGTTGGGAAAGGAAGAGCAGGCAGTAGCTTCTAAGGGTCCCAACTGCAGAGACCCACGAAGCGCTCTTCCGGATTGGATGTACTTCGATGAGCACGCACTCGCTGAATCTCAGTAACCTGAACCATGATGCTGCCGCGTTTCTCGATTCGCGGTTCGACGCCTCGGCTGCCCTGCCGGTGCGGTCTGTCACTCATGCCAAGCAGAAGCGGAGCTTGAGCCTGCCGAATCTGCTTGACTCTGCCATCGCTTACCTGACTCAGCAGTATCTTTCGCTAGAGAGCCCGGAGCTTTAGTCAACCAGCAGTCACGAAGGAACCGCCCCCCGACAGCTGTGGTTTGGTCTCGAGACGATCTTCCAGACGGACAAGCCGGTGTCGCATGGGGCAAGATGCTTTTGCGTGATGTCAGATACGGGACTCGATCCTGAACGGATGGGATCGTCGCGTAGGGCTGAGCGTCACCCCTCTTCAAGAATGCTTGTTAAGTCCTGCGATCTCCCCGGACAGTGACGTGTCATCTGAGTGCGTTTTGAAGGATTTTGTCCGCGCGCAGGATGTCAAGTGCATCGTAGGAACTTCGAAATCTTGAGTTCTGTCCCGAAATGGGTCGCTTTGTCCTTCCTCGTCTGATAAAACAAAGGCGTAGGCCCGCGATAAACGCCTCCTCACTGAGGGAGGGAGGTCCCGTGATTTCCCGTATTCTGTTTTGTCTTGTCATTTCTGTCCTCCTTTGCTTGGTCGCAGCAAGTTTCTCCGGTCATTCTTTGGTCAAAATCCGTCCAGGTGTGCCGTACGACACGCCTTTGAGCTCCGCGCAGCTTGATGCGACGGTCGTGGCAGGCCCGATTGTTCCGGTCAATCTCAGCAACTATTACAACGTGACAGGCATTACGACGGCGGGTTTTCCGTTTACGCAAGGTTTTGATGCGGGGTCTGCCGCGTACCCTGACAGCGCCCTGAGCGGAACCGTTGACGTGGCATGGAGTGACGTTTCCGATTGGTCCGGCGGATGCTCCCGATGCCGTGACGATGATGCAGAACATTGCTCTGCCCGCCGGCAAGTTCGGCAGCCTGCTGATGCTGGCGAACGCGGTGAACAATCCGCCGATGCCGCAGACGTTCACGGTAACCTACACGGATGGGACGACGGCGGCGATCCCGCTCTTCATCAGCGATTGGGGCCTGTCATCGGAACTACACGGATGAATCGACTGCGATTTGCACGCCGTACCGTTATGCCCCTTCCGGCGCAAAGAAACACGCTGTCCGTCCTGCCTGCGTGGCTACAGTCTGCCTTTAGACAGCACAAGGACGGTGAGCAGCATTTCTATGCCGCTTATCCGGGACCTCGTGGTGGTCTCCATGGCGATGGCGCCCCCGGCGGTGGCGGGAACTTTTGCATACACCCCTGCATCAGGAACGGTGCTTGCGGACGGATCATACATGCTGCGCGCGGACTTTACGCCGGCTGATGCAACAACGTACAGCAGTGTCTCCGCCGTGGTTCCCTTCACGGTGGCTTTGCCGGTGCCTCTCTATCCAGCAGCGATCACCTGGCCGCAGCCGGCTGCTATCAACTATGGAACTCCGCTAAGCAGCGTGCAGTTGAACGCGACGGGAACAAACACCCCTCCCTCCATCCAGGTGCCCCTGCTGGATTATTACCGGCTCGACACGGTCTTCAATGATGGCCAAGGTTCCGGAACGGAAGGACTGAAACGGGATTGGGTATTCCTTTTCCGCGCAGGCTCTCGGTCCGGCAGTTGGTCCGTCACGGGGTGTTGGTGTGTTCTTTGCTGGCACCTCTTACGAACTTGGACCACCCAACGTGCCGAGCGGGGTAACCAGCGTGACGGTGCCGCTTCCGCCGGGAAACTTTTTCAACACTTTCCATGCTTGGGGCTTCTGGAAAGGGAGCGCAGATCAACCAGCCGTTCACCGTGACGTATTCGGATGGCTCAAACGGACGTCAAGCAGGTGAGCATGAGCGACTGGACGAGCCCGCCAGAGCTTTGCCGGTGAGACGATCGTGAAAGCGACGACGGTGTGGGACACCGGCACGGGTGTGCAACTGCCTGGGCGGGTGGCGGACTTATACGGATATCAACTGGCTCTCACCAACGCCAAGACCGTTGCCTCGCTGACGCTTCCCGCAAATGCGAATGTGGTTGTGATGGCGATTGGATTGGGCAACGGATCGCCGTCGCCCGCACCCGGGAGCTTCACTTACAACCCGCCGAGCGGGACGGTGCTGGATCCAGGACTGCAGCCGCTTTCCGCTACGTTCACGCCAATCGACACGGTGAACTATGCCGTGGTGCCGGTGAAGAATCAGATTCAGGTCATTGGTTCCTACAACTTTACGTTGACGTCCTCGACGAACAGTTTGTTGATTCGTCCGGGCGCACTTGGACAGCTTGTGGTGCATGTGAGCCCGACGTTGCTCAACACGTAATCCGGGGGCGGTAACGTTTTCGCTGGTGGGTTCGTTTGCCGCCGCATACGGTAGCGACGTTTACGCCGAGCAAGGTGGGCGGTGGATGCAGGTCCGGCAGATTCAACGATGGTTGCTGGGACCTGACGCAGGTGGCTTCGAATGCGGAGCCGATGGACTTCTTTCGTTCACAGGGATCAAGAGTCATGGTATGCGCCGGTCTCTTCCTGTTGCTGCCATGGGCGGGGATTCGAAAGTTCCGTCGGGGTAGCGCCGGTTGGAGCATGTTCGGCAGGTTAGCTGGTCTGACGGCGTTGTTCGCGCTGCTGGCAGGCAGTACGGGCTGCACGACGATCTACCCGCGGTGCGACCTATCAGCTGACGATCCATGCGACAGCGGGTGGAATCGATCATTCGGTACCGTTGACGCTACAAATCGATATTTCGAAGTAGCTTTTAGGGCGGTGCCGGCTCGTTGAGGATGAGTAACTGTCTTCCGAGCCCTTGCTCCTCCGCATACTCGATAACGCACGTAACCTTCCTTCTCCCGATTCGGCCTCACGCTTTCGTGAATCTTACAAGTTCCACTTAAGTGGCAATGGAGTTGGTCACATTACCGTGCTACGGTGGGTGTAACAAGAAACATATAAGTGGCAAGCAACCAGATGCTCTGCCCGTTCCCATTTCGGGTCATTGCGAGGACTTTCGTGCCTTCGCATCCACACCCCCGGTGTATTCCCTACTGCCGTTGTTCCCAGCAAGATGAACCCAGACAAAAGCACAGCAATGTGACTTTTGCAGGGACTTTTGGGAGACAACCAGTGCTGCCTTGGAAATCTGAATGCATCGAGGAAACGGGAATGATGATGAATCGTCTTGCGCCACTTTTTGTTCGCGCGTCTTTGCTGGCCGCTACCTGCAGCCTGCTGGCAACCGTAGGTTGTGGGGCTGGTATATCCGCTTCCCTGACCGGACAGCACCTGATGCTGATTCCTACTTCCAGTGCTGTTTCAGAAGGCAGCACGATTACCGTTGCTCCCCAGGCAGGTTCGACCGATGGTTCTTCCTGTTCCTATTCAGCTCCGGCTGCGTCCGGGCTTGTCTCTGTCGGGGACGGCACTTTTGTAGGTCAAGCTGCAGGCACCACTCGCATTACTGCAAGCTGCGGCCGGGCAGAGGTCACGGCGATTGTCGTAGTGACCTCCAAGAAGGCCGCCGGGCCGCTGGTGATCTCTTCTGGCGGAACGTACAGCGGCATCTACAGCAGTACGGACCCAAATGTTGCTGCCATCACCGTGAACACGGATCAGCCGGTCATTATCAAGAACTCGACTTTGACGGGTAAGGGCGATCTGATCAAGATCAACGGGACCAAGGGTGCAAACGTCACGATCAGCAATGTGACCGGGACTGCGGTCGACCCGAAGGTTCTCGGCTTCCAGCGCGGGCGCTTTGTTGTGGGCGGGAACGTCGATAAACTCTCCGTCACCAACTGCACGATGCATGGTGTGAGCTACGGCCTTCTGATCGGCGGCGTGCAGATGAGCGCGTTGAAGTTCTCCTATAACCTTGCGTTCGACATGGAAGACCGCGCGAGCGACGGGTTGGGTGGGCTGCTTCCGGTGCGGCCGACGCTGGGCCACTTCGTCATCCTGCAGCGCATGACGGCCCCGAATGGAGCCGAAGTGAGCTGGAATCAGATGGTGAATGTCATCGGAAATACATCGATGGAAGACACGATCAACCTTTACGACGCGCTTGGCTCTTCGTCGCACCCGATCTCGGTTCACGATAACTATCTGCAGGGCGCGGCTTCCGCGGCGACAACGTACTACACGGGAGACGGCATCACAACCGATGGACCGGGCAACGATGGCGGTCCCGAGACGGGCTACATCCATATCGAGAATAACCAGATTGTGCATACGGCCGGCGGCGGAATCGCTCTGGCGGCGGGGCACGATATTTATGCCAGCGGCAATCGAATCGTATCCTGCGGACGCGAGAGCAGCGGCGCCTGGTACGCGATGCCGTTCACGAATGGGATCGACTTGTTCAACATCTACGAGTCCCCGCTGTACGGGAACAACACCATAACGACCAGCAAGGGCGGCTTGATCCGGCCGACGGCAGATCTGCTTCCTCAGATTGCCGATATCAACGTGAACGCGGACCCGGCTGCGCTAAACAGCTCCATGAAGGGGAATGAATTCACCGATCCGTGCTTGGTGAAGGGCAAGCTCGACCTGAGCGCTGAGGCTGCGGAGTTGACTTACTTCCAAGCAAAGGTGTCGCGGGCGGGGCTCTCGCTGGGAGACTTACACTAAGCGGAACCGACGGCTTCAAGAGAGATCCGCCCCGGCCAGGAAAGCTGCCGGGGCGGATGTTTTTGCGATTGCTAGAGAAGGTTGTCCAGGATGTGCCAGGAGGCTGGGTAGAGGTCGGGATAGTAGGATTCGGGAGTGTTGCCCCAAAACCTAGGGGCGAAGACCTGCTTGTCCGTGCGGTTGTTCAGCCACGCTCCCCACCAGGAAAAACTGCTGTTGGCGATGATGTGGTGGCGGCACAAGGACATGAGGCGCATGTCCTCATGGGCAGTGGCGGCACTGTTTCCTTCGATGAAAAGGCAGTTTGGCTGGTCCGCCAGAAAGGCGCGGGCGGCGGTCTGGTCGTCTGAGAAGACGACGAGAGTGTGGGCGGGAAACATTTGCTTGATCCGTGCGATGGCGTCCTGATAGTACCGCTTGCGCAGGACGAGATTGAGTACCTGGCCAGACGCTGAAGTGTGGGTGATCTGTGAATAATCGCCCAGGCGCAGGTGGAGTGAGACGGGGCAGGGTAGCGCTTCGATCTGCTGGGCATATCTAAGATTGCTATCATTCGCGGGAGTACGAAGGCGATATTCACTGCGCAGCGTGGAGGCTGTGCCCTCGACGTACGCTGCGCTCTGCCAGAAGCCGCTGAGATAGATCCGCGACTGGTTAAGCCCCTCAAGGAGGCATGGCGCGAAGTGATAGGTTTGGGGTTCTTCCAGAGTGACAGCATTGAGAGGTGCGCTGAGCAACGATGCGAGCTGCCTGACCTTCGGGTGCGTGGAGAGAAAGATGCGGTCGAGTGCACGCGGGGCGATTGGGCGGTGCGAGATGGCGAACTGCTCGAGCTGAAAGGGACGAGCCCATCCGTTCCAGTTCTCGTTCTTGGCGAGCGGGCGTACAATCTCGAGGGCGCGTTCGGTCTTCGCGGCGAAGTAAAGGCCGGCGGCATACTCGAACATCTGATTGCCTAAGCCACCCCAGCAGTTGACGACCAGACGTTTTCTTGACGAGTTCACTCAATCCTCTTCCTGGGAGGGAATTTTTGGTTCGCAACGCGGGCCCAGGTTGATTATCAAGCAAATGCGGGTGTCGCGTGAGTGGGGCTCGTGAGGCGCGGAGGGGACTGCGTTCGAATCTCAACCATGAGTTGTACATCTGTTGCCAACAGCGGTGTGCAAGAATCAAAAGAGCTTCTACGCTGCAGCAGAGCTGGTTTGAGTCACGACCTGGCAGGTGAGATGGCAACGGTTTTGCAGACATGACAGACACCCACCACTCCCGACTTCGCTGGAGTTATCTTTCCACCATTTCAACGACGGCGATGCAATTGATTGCCTCTGCGACGATCACGCGCTTTCTGCAGCCATCCGACTATGGGCTGGCGGCCGTGGCGATGCTCTGCTACAGCATGACCGGCTACTTCACGCAGATGGGCATGAACCGGGCCATCATTCAGAAACCGGGATTGACCAATGGCAATATTCGCGCGGCGTTCTGTCTTGCCTTGCTGACGGGGGTGGGCGGCTTTGCGCTTCTGGCTGCCTTATCGCCGGTGCTCGGCCGTTACTTTCGCGAGCCCAAGCTGCCACCGGTGCTGATCGCGTTTGGGCTCAATCTGGTATTTCAGTCTTTGAGCATGGTGGCGGGTGGGCTGCTGCGCCGGGAGTTCCGGATTCGTGAC
Source organism: uncultured Granulicella sp. (assembly GCA_964282815.2). Classification (GTDB taxonomy): domain Bacteria; phylum Acidobacteriota; class Terriglobia; order Terriglobales; family Acidobacteriaceae; genus Edaphobacter. Next base: position 473,358 of record CBDIOH010000007.1, on the reverse strand, counting down.
CTGGCGATCTGTGATTTTCTCGGCTATCTGCTTTCGACTTTCGGTATCGGCTTGCCGATGGCCATCAAGGGATATGGGGTATGGGCGCTGGTAGGCAGCAATGTGTCACAACCGTTGATCGTATTGATTGCCTACTTTATTGCTCGTCCACATTCCATCCTGCCGACGTTCAGACGGGAAGACTATCGTCATATCACGGGATTCAGCGGCAAGGCTTCAATCACGACGTCGATCGAAGCGCTGGGCGGATCTCTGGACATGATTATCATGGGACGTTTCCTGAGTCCGGCGGCACTCGGTCTTTATAACCGAAGCCTGACGTTGAGCACGCAGCCCGGATACAACATCTCTATGGGGTTGACGCGGGTCTTTCACCCGACGATTGCACGTGCAGCAGAGCGCAGCCTTGGCGAGTGCCGCGACATCTTGATGGCCAGTGAGCGGCAGTTGATGTCGCTGATCTTTCCGTTTTGTGCAGCGATCGGCTTGGCCGCGCCCACGGTGATCCCGGTGATCTTCGGCAAGCAGTGGAGCTCAGCGGTGCCGGTGTACCAAGTGCTTTGCCTTGTGGCCGCGTTGGACGCATCGTTTCACCTGCCTGGAATTCAGCTTGAGGTATTGAGCCAGTTCCGCTACAAGTTTCTGCTTCAGTCCGGGTTCGCACTGCTTTTTGGGCTGGGAATCCTTGCGGTTGCGCCGAAGGGCGGGATCTTCGCTGTAGCGATCGTCTATGCGGGTCTGCAGGCGATACGAACGGCTGGGCTGCACTTTTTGAGTGCGCGCTCCCTCAACGTGGGATTGATGACCTTGTTTCGGCCCTGGATCCCAGGTTTGCTATGTTCTGCCTGCATCGCTCTTGTGATTTACCAGGTGCAGTACCGCACGCCCTTCTTTCTGACTTTGAATCCGGTGGTCCGTTTAGTTGCATTGATTTTGCTCTCCCTGCTGACACTCTTTGTGGTCTACCGTATGCTCTACAAGGAGGCGGTGTACGACGCGTGGATGGGCTTGTTCCGAAAGGCTCCGGCGGACCCGGTGACCATCAGTGTCGCCGGTCATGCGGAGGAGGAACTGCTGGAAGGGCACAACCGGCAAGACGAGATGCTGCTGGGGCAAAAGGCCCCGAACGACTACGTCTGATTGAGGCTGGATTAGATCGAGCGTTCGCGGCCCATTCCCAGGGCAATAGCCTGCGCGATGTTGCCTAACAGACTTGCATGAACGACATAAGGCCGCACTACGGTGTGGAAGCCGAACTTACCGGCGAAGACGGCCCCCGCCTCCGAGAAGGCGCCGTCTAGGTCGAAGATCAGGCCGCGCTCCATGGCGATCTCTATAGCGCGCCAGATGAGCAGACTGTTTGCTCCAGGAGCGCTTTTGTCTGGATGCCGGGAGGACTGCCAGTAAAATAAAACTTCGTCATCCCAGACCAAGATGGAGACGGCCACGATGGCACCTGTGCCATCCTTCGCGGACAAGACTGTGGCTTGATGGCGGGCAGTCGCGGTCTCCACGAGCCGACGCATCGCTGGAAAGTTGTGTCTATTGCGTTTCGGTCCGTGCTGGCGGTTGGAGAGGTCGATGAAAGTCTGAACGTTCGCGCTCTGCTCCACACTGAGGTGTCTGCCGGCGGTGCGGATCAGATTACGAGTCTTCTGGTCGAGTTGGAGCCAATGCTGGTCCAGGTCAGTGCCCGAGGGGAGACGAAAGGTGAAGCCCTCCTGGATGGAGCATCCGGCTACCCAGAAGTGGAAGGAGAGCTGATCTTCCGGGTAGAGAGCAAATTGGAAGCGGTCGTGCTCGGGCAGCGCGTGGATCAGGCCGGCGATGATGCGGCGGACGTTTCGATCATAGGTGGAAGGTTTGGCTTCCGGCAGGTTTATCAGTGGGCTTTGGGTTCGGCTGTACGGAGGAAGCTTCAACATGCGGATGCCGAAGGCGCGGTCGCGGACGTAGGGGAGAGATCCCACGACGGCTCCGTCCCAGCGCACCTCGGCTGTTTCCAGAAGGTCCCCTGCGGCGGCCTCGTGCCACCATTGCTGCTGGAAGAGGCGGCGATCAATGCTCCGAAGTGGGGAAGGGATAGTTGCTGCTCCTGTGGGCTTGAGGCGCACGTTCGATGCTGTCCGTCCGCTTGGCTCAGGTTGGTGCAGGGTGAGACCGGCGGACCGGATCAATCGAGACGATGCTAACATCCGCGCGTTCTCCCTTCTGTTCAAGCGAGTAGACCAAAGGTGGCAGAGTGGATGCCACGATAGCGGCATTCTGGATTGGATGCAGGGAGGTTCAATATTGAACATCCCGTGAGACCGGCCTGGATCGCGAGCTTGCCACCCCGTGGAGCTGTGGTAGCCTCCGGGAAAGGAGTTCCGCTGTGCGGCTTGGTGCCAAGATTTCACACAGCAAGCTCGAGGAGCACTCCCCAAACGGTTGAGGAACGTCTGATCTGTGGCGAAGTTTTCATATATCAAAGCTCGGTTTGCAGCCTATCGGATTCTCGACACCCTTAGCCTTATCTTGCCTGCGGCTGCCCATACAGATGACGTACTGATTGTGCGCCAGGACGCAATCGGGGACTTTGTTATGTGGGTCGATGCGGCGCACGCCTTGGTCGATCACTATCGCTCCCAAGGCAGGAAGGTCACGTTGCTGGCCAATAGAGCGTGGGCCAACTGGGCGGAGCAGATGCAGCTGTTCGATCGGGTGATTCCCTTGGACACGGTGCGTTTCCAGTACGACATGCGCTATCGCTTCCGGACCTCGCGGCTGATTCGCCGCTGCGGTTTTTCCATGGCTGTTCAGCCTGCCTACTCGCGAGATTATTCCGCCGATATTCTGATCCGACTATCGAACGCACGCGAGCGGATCGGGTCCACGGGCGATGGCTCCAACGTAAGGCCTTGGGAGCGGAAAATGAGCGAGCGGAGTTACACCCGTTTGATTCCGGCCGACCCTAAGCCGCAGATGGAATTGCTTCGTAACGCTCAGTTTGTGCGGGCACTGTTACAAAACGACTACAGGGCTTGTGTCTCCAACTTGCTGGAGTTGAACGCGGTGGAGCACGACGCGACTTTTTCCACCGTCATGCCCAAGACGGAGAGCTATTACGCTCTGTTTCCAGGCGCCAGCTGGGACGGCAAACAATGGCCGACGGCGAACTTCCGCGAGTTGGCTGAGCGTGTGTTTCGACGGACCGGGTGGCGTGGAGTCGTATGCGGGGGGCCAGGAGACCGCGAGCTTGTGGAAACGCTGTGTGCCGATAACCGAGAAAGCCTGCTGAATTGGGCGGGCAGGACTACGCTGCCGCAGCTTGCGGGGGTCCTTGCAGGAGCCAAGTTTCTGGTCTCGAACGACACCTCTGCTGTACATGTGGCGGCCTCCGTGGGAACGCAGGCAGTGTGCATGCTGGGCGGCGGGCATTTTGGCCGTTTTCTCCCGTACGAAGTGGAGCGCTCAAATGACCAGCCGCTTCCGATTGTGGTGGATTACCGTATGCCGTGCTATGGCTGCAATTGGGTCTGCATCTATGACCTAAGTGAGACGAAGACAGCACCGTGCGTCGGTGATATCAGCGTGGAGGCGGTCTGGGAGGCGGTTCAGGGACTGGATGGAGTGTTTCCACCGCCCCCATAACTCAGATGTAAGCGGGTCTGGCGGTTGTGGATGATTTTTGAGTAGCAGCAGGATAGGAGCAAATCGTGCTTATGACTTCGTCTGATATCAACACGGTGCCTCGTGTTCTCTACCTGCCGAACGAAGCTGACTTGAGCGATGTGAGCCGGCAGATTGGCGTGCGGGGTGCGTTCACCGACATGCATGCGCAAGGCCTCATTCGCGAGTTGGGCATCTACAGCTTTCTTTACGAATACCGCAAGACGGGCGATAAGCAGGCAGCCCAGCAACGTCTGCTCAGCGAGGTGGAGGCATTCAAGCCGGATATTCTTTTCTGGCAGCATCCGGACAACTTTCCGTTGACCTACGAGCTGGTTCGTGAGGTTCGGCGACGCGGAGGGAATCCGCTGATAGCCTACTCCGAAGGCGATCCTTTCGATCGCTTCTACAAACGTCTAAATGAGCCACAGCGCGCACTCTACTCCGAATCCGACGTCTTCTTTACGATCGCGCTGGGGGAAGGGATGAGGCTCTTTCAAGAGGTGCGGCAACATCCTCATTTCTATCACTCGCCTAATCATGTTGACCGGGAGCGTTTTGGCGATGCCCCGGATGAGAGTACTTTCCGCCAGCGGCGCTACGACGCCGTTATGATCGGCTCGATTGCATATCGTCTGAAGGGGCTGCTGAAACATCCTGGCTCGCAAGAGCGAATTGCCGTTGCGCGGGGATTGTCACGGCTGTTTGGCGACCGGTTTGCGAGTTTTGGCCGTGGCTGGCCGAAGGGGACGAATCATTGCGGCTTCTTGCCATTTCCGGAGCAGCGCAGGATGCTTCGCTCGGCGCGCATGTCGGTCATCTGGGAGAACTTCCCCAAGCACACGTTTTACTTCTCGGATCGGCTTCCCATCTCACTCTCTGCGGCGGTGCCACACATTACGAGCTGGGGCGAGGGCTATGATGTCATGTTCTCGAATGTTCCCGGGCTGTTTCTCGCTGATTCAGTAAACAACGCGCTCGACATTGCGATGTACCTGCGCGGCTTGCCGATCGAAGAGAATATACGTCTGGGAATGGCGGCACGAGATTGGGTGCTTGAGAACTTGGAGGCACGGGTGGTCTTTCGCAATGCCTTCGATATCTGCCGCAGAGAGTGGCTGGCGCGGAGGGGCCTCACAGCCTGATGTGTTTGAGACCCTGAGGGCTCGCGATGCCAGGGGTATGGCTTATACGCTCTCGTCGCGCTGGATCGGCCTGCGGATACCCCAGTGGAGCTGGTGCATCATGGTCTCGCGGGTGATGAGTGCGATGAAGAGGAGGTTGGTGACGAGGTAGCGCTTCCAGAGGCGGCGGGGCTCCTTGCACAAACGGTATGCCCACTCGAGACCCGCGTTGCGCAGAATGGCCGGAGCCCGGCCGGTCCTTCCGGCCAGGATATCAAGAGCCTGGCCGACTGCGAGGATGACCTTTACATTGAGATGGTCGCGCATCTCGTTCATCCAGAGCTCCTGCTTTGGGCATCCCAGGCAAACCCATAAGACCTGGGCGCCACTTTGGTTGATGGTGTCGATCATGAGCTGGGTCTCCTCCGCGTTCATGGCGCGGAAGGGCGGGGCCAGGTGACCAGCGATCTGGATTCCGGGGTACGTCTGTTCAAGCGTTTTCGCGGCTTCTTCTGCGACTCCGTCGGCTCCACCGAACAGGAAGTGCTTATATCCTGGTTCGACTGACATCTGGCAGAACTGAGGCATGAACTCCGGGCCAGATACTTTGGAGACCCGGCGACCGTGACGGTGCTTCAAGATCCAAAAGATTGGGGATCCATCCGGACAGTTAAGGTCCATTCTCCCCAGGATGGTGTGGAAGACGGGGCGAATGTAGGCCTCAACGACCATGTGAACGTTGGTGAAAGTCACGAGCCGGGCATGGTCGGAGGTCTCAACCCATTCCTTGACCTGCCGAAGAGCGTCGGCCATATTTAGAACGCCGACTGGAACGCCTAAAACCCGCGAGTGACGCAAGAGGATCTGGTTTCGTTTTACTGTCATTTAGTGTCTCTAGTCCGCAGAACCGAAGAAGCTGAAAGGTGTCCCATGACGAGGAGAGCAGGGCCCGGCACGTCATTTTGTTCGACACAGAAAGGCAAACACAGCAGATGTAAGCAACTAGCCCTGTTGTTGTCCTGGGAGCCGATATCTCTGAGTCAAGAGACGGGTCCATTTCAGGTAGATGCGCCACATGGTGGATCAACGATACATGAACACCGTGGAATTGCAAGCACTTTAGTGCTATATCGAAGGTGTAGCGTTTGCCGAAAAATGTCCTAGACGTTCCTAAGGGAGTTTTCTAAGTGTTGTAGAGTTGGAGAGTTGCAATGGAGTTTCCATCTGAGGAGGATTCCTCAGTGGGCCTATGCTGTGGACACTCCACTCGCGAACAGCTCGGCAGGCCTGTCAACTTCAAGAGGGTCGTTGAACTTTATACATCGATGATGCTGGCCGGCGGAGACTAAACCCCGGTATCAGACACTGGACTTCGGAGGTCCCACTGTTGAAAAAGGCTCTTATTACGGGTGTGACCGGCCAAGACGGGGCGTATCTCGCTCAATTGCTGCTCACCAAGGGTTACGAGGTTCACGGCATTAAGCGGCGTTCGTCGCTTTTCAATACCGCTCGCATCGACCACATCTACGAGGATCCGCACAATCCCAATCCCAAGCTGATCCTGCATTACGGCGACATGACTGACTCTTCGTCGTTGATCCATATTGTGCAAAAGGTACAGCCGGATGAGATTTACAATCTAGCCGCGCAGAGTCACGTAGCCGTTTCGTTTGAGGAGCCTGAGTATACGGCAAACTCGGATGCGATTGGCGTGCTGCGGTTGCTTGAGGCGATTCGCATCTTGGGACTTGAAAAGAAGACTAGGTTTTACCAAGCCTCAACGTCAGAGCTCTACGGGTTGGTGCAGGAGATTCCGCAGACTGAGCGTACTCCGTTCTATCCACGCTCCCCCTATGCCGTTGCAAAGATGTACGGTTTCTGGATCGTTGTGAACTACCGGGAGGCATACGGGATGTACGCCTGCAACGGCATCCTGTTCAACCATGAAAGCCCGGTTCGCGGAGAGACGTTTGTAACCCGGAAGATCACCCGCGGTCTGGCACGGATCAAAGTCGGGCTACAGCAGCAGCTTTTTCTGGGCAACATGGACGCCAAGCGGGATTGGGGCCATGCGCGCGACTACGTGGAGATGCAGTGGCGCATGCTGCAGCAGGAGAAGCCGCAGGACTTCGTCATTGCGACAGGGGAGCAGCACAGCGTGCGTGAGTTTGTTCAGATCTGTGCCAAGCATTTGGATCTCGACCTGAACTGGAGCGGCAGCGGCGTGGAGGAGGCGGCGCGCAACAGCAAAGGCGAAGTGGTAGTGGCCGTCGATCCCCGCTACTTCCGTCCGACTGAGGTGGAGACGCTTCTGGGCAACCCTGCGAAGGCAAAAAGCGAGCTCGGCTGGACTCCAACGACGACCTTTCCTGAATTGGTGCGCGAGATGATCGAGTCCGATCTGAAGAGTGCGCAGAGGGACGCGCTGGTGCTCAAGCATGGCTTCGACGCTTATAACGTGCGGGAGACCTAGGATCATGGAACTTCAAGGAGCAAAGATGGATCGTGGCGACTCCATCTACGTTGCGGGCCATCGTGGTCTTGTCGGTTCTGCGATTCAGCGGGAGTTGCAACGACAGGGCTACACCCAGGTTTTGACGCGCACGCGCAGTGAGCTTGACTTGTCCAAGTTTGAGGCGGTCCGTCAATTCTTCGCTTCGGAGAAACCGAAGTATGTCTTCCTGGCCGCGGCGAAGGTGGGTGGGATTCTGGCGAACGAGATTTATCCAGCAGACTTTATCCGTGAGAATCTCGCGATCCAGAGTAATGTGATTGAGGCTGCCTACCAGAACCAGACCGAGCGTCTTCTCTTCCTGGGCTCATCCTGCATTTACCCCAAGCTTGCGCCGCAGCCGATGCCTGAGAGCAGTCTGCTGACCGGTCCGCTCGAGCCGACGAATCGTCCCTACGCCTTGGCGAAGATTGCCGGCATTGAGATGTGCTGGAGCTATAACCGGCAGTATGGCACCAAGTATCTGGCGGCTATGCCAACCAACCTTTATGGACCGAACGATAACTTCGATCTGCAAAACTCGCACGTGCTCCCTGCGCTGATCCGTAAGACGGCTGATGCGATTCGCCAGGGAGCGCCTCAGCTCGAGGTTTGGGGAACGGGAAGGCCGAAGCGTGAGTTGCTTTACTCAGATGATCTTGCCGAAGCGTGTATCTTTCTGATGAATTTGCCGGAGGATCGATACCATTCACTCCTCGTGAACAATGAACCGCCTTTGATCAACATTGGAACAGGAGAGGACATCAGCATAGCCGATCTGGCGCGTCTGGTAAGCAAGGTGCTTGGTTTTCAAGGAGGACTTTCATTTAATGCCAGCAAACCGGACGGCACGCCGCGTAAGTTGATGGACGTCAGCCGGCTACACGCTTTGGGCTGGAAGCACAGGACAAACCTGGAGGAAGGCATAAGGCTGACATGGGAAGGTGTTCGCAGCAAGTTCCTTGCAGAATCGGAGTCTGTAGCTTCCGCAAGGTAACAGGGCCATCCTTCCTAAGGTAATAAGTTCCGTCGGCAAAGTGCTTAAGCTGTCTTATTCTAAAGCTACCAGCAGGGATGACTCGGATGTCCAGGATCTCCCAAGCAGGACCGAGGTAAGGGAACCATGTCGCTAGCCGCATTTGAAACCACCGGGCAAGATAACAGACGCACGCGAGACGAGCTGCGGGTCAGCGATCTTTGGCTCAAGCGCCCCCTGCATTGGGTGATTGTCGCGGTTGCGGTAGCGTTGGGTCTTGCGCTCGGATTCCTCTACACGTGGCACGCTCCGGTTCTGTACACGGCTTCGGCTACGGTCAAGCTGAACCAGGACTCGACCGGCGTCGGTTTACGCGACTTCTCCGGAGCCTCTCTCCAGACTGGTACCGGCCCGGAGTTCATGCTGGATATGCTGACGCTGCAGGAAGTGCTGACCAGCGACGCAACCGCCGGGACGGTGATCGACAAGCTGCACCTGCTGGCGACGGCGCCTTATAACAGCGTCTCAGCCGACGGGAAAAGTACAGCCTCAACCCCAAAAGACCCAAACGTCGCAACGGCCGATCAGCCCTCGGCGGTGCGCGACCGGGCTCTGGCGATCTTCAAGTCCGGACTAAACGTGTCTCCGGTAAAGAATACGCGCTTGATGACGGTGTCTTACAGTGACACAAATCCCACACGTGCTGCCGATATTGCCAACTCGGTCGTGTTGGCTTATACAGACAACATGTCGCACGGTCGTGGCGTGCAGACCACCGCCTCAGCCAAAGCGCTCAAGGAACAGATCGCGCAGCTCCGCGAGACGGTGGAAAATAATGCAAGAGCGGTGAGCGATTTAGAGGAGCGTACGCACCTGATGGGTGGTCCTCCGTTGTTGAACGGGATGAATACGGGAAGCTACAACCCGAACCCGGACGATAGCCCGGACTATCAGCGTCTCAAGGCTCTCGAAGCAGAGTTGACGCGCATTCAGATCGTGCGGATCGGGAAGGAATCGGTGTACCGCAGTATGGAGGGCGCCAGCCCGGATACCATCCTGCAAGTCAGCGGGGCGCGGTTGCAGGAGGGTGGAACCTCCAATAATCCAGTGGATGCTGGAAGCCGCGGGATTGAGTTGATTCAGAATCTTCGCAATGAAGAGGCTGGACTCAAGTTGCACCTCTCCTCGGACCAGGTGAAGTATGGCTCGGCCAATCCAATCGTCGTCTCCTCGCGGCAGCAGATTCAAACCATTGACTCTCAGATTAAGAGCGAGGTTGAGGTCATCAAGAATGCCGCTAAGACGGAGTATGAGCTCGCGCTATCGCAAGAGAATGCGCTGAAGCAGAGTGTGGCTGACCAGCAGCACCGCGTCAGTGAAATGGGCACCAACGTGGCGAAATTGGCCTTTCTGCAACAGGAGGAGAACTCCAATCGCCAGCTCTTTCAAACGCTTTCTGCTCGACTGGAAGAGGCAAGTGTCCAGGCGGGAGTTAAGTCCACCGACACAACGACGGTCAACGATGCCACTCCTCCTAGCCATCCCTCCTCGCCCATCCTCAAGAAGAATCTTGCGCTCGGTATGGCGGCCGGGCTTATTCTTGGCTATCTGATTGGCTTACTGCTTAAGCTGAAAGAGTCCACCAGCATTTACAAAGAGCGGACGGTGATTGCGTGATGTACAACCCGAGATTTGCTTCAGGTTTGAGGCGGTTGGCTGTGCTCACCGGCCTGTGCTTTGGTGCGGTCGTATGTTTGGCACAGAATCAACTGGTCGTCAATCCGAGTGTGGAACGGATCAACCAGACCAATCTCAACCGCCGTCCGACGACGCCGACCGCGGCTCCCGCACCTTTGCCGGATGACTTTGACAAATACACGCTTACGGCCGGAGCCTCGCTTCAGCTTTCGGTCTTTGACGCGCCGGAGATGAGCTTCCCGCTCATGGTGGACGCAGGCGGCAACATCACCGTGCCGCTGCTCGGCAAGGTTCATGTGGGTGGCGAGACCGTGCAGCAGGCGGAGGAAGAGGTGGGATCGCTGCTTGTCTCGCAGCATATCTTCAATCCTCCGGTGGTCGTCTCGCTCGAGGTAACCGGCTACACACCGCAAAATGTCACCGTCAGCGGAGAGGTGCAGACGCCGGGAAGGATTTCGTTGTTCGCTCCTAAGTCTCTGGCGGATGTCCTTGCCCTGGCGGGCGGGGAGACGGTTTCGGCCGGCGCGAACGTGATTATCACGCATCGTTCCGGGGTGTCTGAGACGGTGCAGTACTCCACCTCCGGGGACGCGAAGCCTGCGCTTCAGACGATGATTCTGCCCGGTGACAGTGTCTATGTCAGACGCGCCGGCATCGTCTACATTCTGGGTGCAGTGAATCGGCCGGGTGGATACCTGATGGCCGATAAAGGTCAGATGAGCCTCTCACAGGCTGTTGCCTTCGCGCAGGGAACGACTCAGGTAGCTTCCACGGGTACGGCTCTGATTGTGCGCCGGACCGGCGACGGCAATCAGGTCACGCAGATCCAGGTTCCGCTCAAGAAGACCGAGCAGGGTAAGAACGACAGTGTCGCGCTGCTTGATGGCGATGTAGTTGACATTCAAACGAGCCCCATTAAGGACTTCTTAATTACGACGTCCGGCATTCTCAGTGCTATCGCCACTTCAGTCATTTACGCAGCGTATCGCTGAGGCTAGTTCCCGCGAAAGGTTTGGTTGCATGATGGAGGCTTTGGCGAGCGCGGAAGGCTTCGAACCGGCGGTAGAGACCCGTGGCTGGGCTGGTGTACGGCCGTTTCTGGATCGTGTGTACATTGTCGTGCTGTACTTCTTCGCGACCGGAGCAATCGCCCGGATTTTTACCGGAGAAGGGCAGCAGCAGAACGGTCCACAGAGTTCCGCCGTCTCGCAGGGCATCAACGGGGCGATTTACGTCCTCACACTCGGGCTCAGCTTTCGCTACCTGCCGCAGATGTGGCGGCTCTTCTCACGCTCTACATGGATGTTTGTGCTCTTCGCGTACTTTTATGCGAGCCTAGCCTGGTCCAGCGACTATCCGGAAGGTCTTCGGTATTTGCGCTACTTACTGGTTCTATTGTTTGCTGCGAATTATCTTGCCCTGCGTCAAACGGCTGAGTTTTTCGTTCGCACACTGGTATGGTGTTCGTTAGCGATGGGCCTTATGAGCATTGCCGGTGAGTACCTGCTGCCTCCTTCCGACAATCTCGCTCCGGGCTGGACGGGAATTTTTGTCACTAAAAATTTCCTCGGATCCGCCATGGCGACCGGTATCTCGGCTGTGCTCGCGTTGCGGGGTCGATGGACGATCCTGAAGGTCGTGACGGTCGCACTGTCTTCGGTGCTGCTGATCCTCTCACAGTCATTTACGTCGGTGCTTTGCGTTCTGGTGACGGTGGGAGTGGTTGTTTACGTCAACGTCTCCAAACGCTCAAAGCTTCTGCTGCTCGGTGGGCTTGCTTTGGGCAGCCTCACGCTGCTGGTGAAACCGGACATCATTGCGGCCGGCCTTGGTGTTGGCGGTAAGAGCACCGACCTGACAGGTCGCGATAAGATCTGGGATTTCGCCTGGCAGGGCTTTCTGAAGCGCCCGTTTTTCGGCTATGGCGCGTCCGGCTTCTGGATGGGCGATGGCCAAGTCTCGCGCTGGATTCTGGGCTGGAATCCAGCCCAGGCGCATAACGGCTATCTGGAGATCTCACTGCGCGGCGGCCTGGTGTGCCTTGCTCTGCTCACCATTGTTCTGATCGCCAGCTTTCCTTTGGCGGATCGTGTTCGGACTCGGATCGATTCGACCGCTGGCCGTTTCCTGCTGTTCGTAACCACGACTTTGATCATCCACAACTCGGCAGAGTCAGATTTCATGGCTCCTTCCGGCCTTTGGATGATTTTTCTCATAGCTTACTTTCTCTGCCGTAAGCAGGTAGATCCGGAATTTGCTGAACCGCTGAACAACTATGCCTCCTGACCTCAGATACATCGTTACGGATGCTGGCCGGCGTATGTCCTATGAGGGCTCCTCATGACGATAAACAAGCTTGCCATTTTGATGACGTCGTTCAACCGGCGCGAACTCACCCTCAAATCGCTTGCCTCACTTTATGCGCAGGAGGACGTTGAAGGGCGTGAGTTTACCGTCTTTCTGGTCGATGATGGCAGCAAAGATGGGACGAGCGCGGCAGTCTCCGACCAGTTTCCGCAGGTTCGTTTGTTACAGGGCGATGGAAGTCTTTTTTGGAACGGCGGCATGCGCAAAGCCTTTGCGGCGGCCATAGAGGTTGGCTTCGACGCTTACATCTGGTTTAATGACGACACGCTGCTGCTTCCCAACGCGCTGAGTCGCCTGCTGGACTGCGCCGAGGCTTCCAGCACGGATTCGAGCCCCGCCATTATCGTGGCAAGCGTCTGTGACGTTCCAGCCGGAGGGCACGCTTACGGCGGCTTCACCAAACGCACGAACGGCCCTCGCGTCGACTTCTTTCCGCTGATTCCGAGCGAGACGGAACCGCTGGTTGCCGATACAATGAACGGTAACTTTACGCTGATTCCCGCCGCGCTCGTTGCTCGCCTGGGTAACCTCGATGCTACCTTTCGCCACCAGATCGGCGACATGGATTACGGGCTGCGCGCCACCGCTTCCGGAGCTCGTGTTCTGGTAGCGCCTGGATACTTCGGCACATGTGCGACCAACCCCCAGACCGGAACCTGGCGGGACCTGTCGCAGCCGTTTTCCAAACGCTGGAAGAATCTGATGTCACCCAAAGGTGCTCCGCCGCGGGAGTGGCTGCTCTATACGCGCCGCCACTTTGGCTGGAGGTGGCCGCTTTACGCGGCGTCGCCCTATCTTAAAACTCTGTTTGGGGTTCGCTAGCGCAACACTTGGGTTGCCTCAGTGTATTTTTATTGATACCGACCAGCAATCCTTATCAGCGGCAAAGGTCTCGTTATGCATGCAGCGGCTGAAGAGTTGACCCAAACCGAGCAGGGCGAGACAAGATCTTTGCGACTCTGCGTGATCTCCCATGCCTATCGTGAGGTGGGTTACCGGCCTATATTGGCGTCCATCGCCAACTTCCCTGGAGTCGAACTGGGCTGGATTACCCCAGCACGCTACATGGTCGGGGTGGATACCTTTTCAGGCGCCGTGCAAGCGGGCTCAGTTACCTATCAGGTTTATGCGCTGCCTATCCATCTAGCCGCACGCCAAGGCACCTACTTCTATGACACGGCAGAGCTGCGCAGAGCGTTGGATGCGTTCAACCCAACTATCATCTTGCATGAACAGGAGGTCTTTGCCTTCGGGGCGGCACAGATTGCCCACGTTGCCGCTTCGCGCGGCGTTCCGCTGGTTATGTTCGTCTGGGAGAACATCGCCCGCCAGCTTGCGTGGCCGCGCCGTCTGCTTATGCGCTACGTCTTTCGGCGATGCGCGGCGCTGATATCAGGCAGCCACCAGGCAGCGGAAAACCACCGCGCCTTTGGCTACACAGGTCCGATTGAAGCCATCTCGCAGATGGGACCGAGCATGAATCCGCAGCCCGTCTTCGGCCGGCGAGGCTGCGATGGATTGCAGGTCTGCTTTGCGGGCCGGCTGGTGCGTGACAAAGGCGTCGATTGCCTGTTGCGCGCGCTCGCGGAATTAAAGCGGCGAGCTATCCCGGCCTCCTGTACGATCGCCGGCCGCGGACCGCTGGCGGAGACCTTGGCAGCCTTGGCTGGGCAGCTCGGGATCGCCGAGAGGGTCACCTTTCTGGGTAGCATCCCGCTGCATGAGGTGGCCGCCATGCTTCGTCGCAGCGACGTCCTGGTTCTCCCTTCACGCCGTACCAAGATCTGGGAGGAGCAGTTCGGCCGCATTTTGACGGAAGCGATGGCTGAGGCAACGGTCACTCTGGGAAGCCGCACCGGCGCCATCCCAGAGGTAATTGGCAGCGATGAACTGCTGTTTGAGGAGGACGACGCCACCATGCTGGCCGATATGCTCACGAGGCTCGCCACAGAGCCTGAGTTTTTGGAGGAGCAGCAGCGCGCTCTTTGGATCCGTGCCCGAGATCACTTCCAGATGGACGTTTTGACCCAGAGGCGAATGGAGTTTTTGGCCGGCCTTGTGGGCTCCTGGCATGTTCATGAGGCGCCGCGCTGAATGGTATCTGCAGCCGAGCCGGCCAGAACAGAACGCTCCCTGAGAATTATCATGGTGCACAGCCGTTATGCCCAGCGTGGAGGCGAGGATGAGGTCTACGAGTCTGAGCGTGACCTGCTCCGGGGCCATGGTCATACCGTCGTTGAGTACATTCAGGAGAACAACCAGATAAAGGGTTCGAAGCCTTGGATGGTCGGCGTGCGCACGATCTGGAGCCAGCAGGACTATCGAGCGATCCGTTCCGTTATCCGGCAGCATTCCATCCAGGTGGTCTCAGTCCACAATTTTTTTCCGCTCATTTCGCCTGGGGTCTTTTATGCGGCGCGCGCGGAGCGGGTTCCGTCCGTCCAGACGTTGCACAACTTCCGCCTCATCTGCCCTTCTGCTTTCCTGCTGCGCGATGGAGCGATTTGCGAGGATTGCGTGGGCAAGGCGGTTCCCCTTCCTGGCATTCTCCATGCGTGCTACAGGAAGAGTCGGCTGCTCTCGGCGGGAGTCGCCGGCATGCTTTCCAGCCATCGATTGGCTGGGACATGGACCCGGATGGTTGATCGTTATGTTGCGCTGACACCCTTCATGCGGCAAAAGTTTATCGAGGGGGGCTTTCCGGCGAACAAGATTACGGTTAAGCCTAACTTTCGGCGAGACCCCGGATTGGGCTCAGGCGATGGCGGTTATTTTCTCTTTGTCGGGCGCCTCAGCCGGGAGAAGGGCGTATCCGTCCTCCTTCAGGCCTGGAGACTGGCACACTGCGGACGGGCACTGCACATCGTAGGCTCGGGGCCGGAGGAGCTTTCGCTGCGTGCTCAGGCCGCAAAACTTCCGGGAGTAAGCTTCCTCGGTCAACTGCCGCAGAGCGAAGTCCTTGAACAGATGCGAAGAGCCACGGCATTGATCTTCCCGTCAGTATGGTACGAAGGTTTTCCGCTGGTTTGCGTCGAATCGCTTGGGACAGGTACGCCGATCGTCGCCTCGAACCTGGGGGCGCTTCAAGATATCGTGCGAGACGGGGGTACAGGCCACCTTTTCGCCCCTGGAGACGCCGAGGCTTTGGCGCAGATTCTTCGCTCCTGGAAGGCCGAGCCTGCGCTCCGTGCCTCTGCCCGAGCGCATTATGAAGCGGAGTACACGCCCGAGCGCGGTTATGAAGAACTCATGAAGCTCTATCACTCCGTGCTGCCAGAGGTTTTCGGATGAGCCAACGTCAAGTCGCTGCTTGGGCCTGCAAATTAGCCAACTCCATACAACTTCCGTGTTTCCAGACTGGCAATAATCCTTGTCTGCGATCTCGCGGCCTACCCTTACAATAGAGCAGCGACGGCGCTGTCTTCCCCCCGGGCCGAAACGGAACCAAGATTATGGCGATGGCTCAGGCCGATCCCAAAATTCGTCACCTGCAATACATCGACGCTCTGCGTGGCATTGCCATCCTTGGGGTGATCTGTATTCATGCTACTCAACTGACGAATCCAACGGGCCAGCTTTCCTTCCTGATGCACTTTGGCGCGAACGGAGTCCAGCTCTTTTACACCATCAGCGCATTTACGCTCGCCCGCTCTATGACTAAGCGTGAACGGGTGGAGGCTAATCCTACGCGGAACTACCTTCTGCGCCGGTTCTTTCGTATCGCTCCCACTTTTTATTTCGTCTTGGCTCTTTATTGCCTGATTGGTGCGGTCTCGCGGACTCAGCTTTTCATCAATGGCACCAGCCCCTCGCATGTCCTTACCGTCATCTTTTTTCTCAACGGATGGCGTCCGGACACTATTAATCATCCTGTTGTCGGACAATGGTCGATCGCTGTTGAGGTCTTGTTTTATCTGCTGCTGCCGCTTATTTTTCCGCTGATCCCCAATTTCAAACGCGCCATCGCCGCATGGTGGATCTCAATGGGAATTTTTCTGGTTTCATTCCCAATCGGCATGGCTCTTGCTCGCTGGGAGGGTTTTGACGTTCATGACGTCGATACCCGGCTCTTTGCATCGCTCTGGTTTCCCAGCCAACTCTCAACTTTCATTGGCGGCCTGGGCCTCTTCTACATCCTGCGGGATGGCATACCGCTCAAGAAATACCTTCCGCCGTACCTGGCAGGGCTGGTCGTTCTCCTTTGCGTTCGGGTCTTCTACCATGACACCTACCTGCACCCGATCTACAGCGTCGGTTTCATAGTGTTGGCGGCGTTTCTCTCCCGCCGGCCTATTCCGCTGCTGGTAAACCGCTTCACTGTTTTCCTTGGGAAGGTAAGCTTCAGTGCATATTTATGCCATCCTCTGGTACTGCACTTTATACTTCCATGGCTCACGGCGGTGTTGCACGTCGGGCCGAAGACGATGTTCTCAGTGACGCTTGCTTTTACGATGCTTCTGGTCTGTCCCATATCCTGGTTGCTCTGGAAGATTTGTGAGATACCCTCCCAGAATATGGGTCACCGCATCATCGGCATGCTCGAGACCGAACGAACCGCAACGCTTCCACTCATCACGAACGGATAAGATCAGCACCGTAAGCGTGTGGTCGAACCGATGCTCCAGTTTAAACTCTACGAATCAGGACCAATCAAACGCAGCTTCAAAGGATGAAGCGCGAGGGTTCAGATTTGCCGGCCGACCAATTTCTGCGGGCTCTCCGGTGACACATGCAGGCCTTGCGAGCATGGCCCACACCTCCGAGTGCGACGGCTCCCGAGTACTCTGCGTTGTAAGCTGTTTTGTTGGGTTGTTCTATCGATGCCACGGCACATACTGCTGCTCCAGTAGTTTTTTCAAGGACAGGTGCATCGCTGCAGAGGATTCCGTGTTGGCTTGGAGCGCCTGTAGGACCGCATCGTGATTGGGTGTGTCTTTCTTGAGGAATTCGATCAGGTAGAACTCCTTCCAACGGGCTGCTCCTGCATACTCGTAGCGATTGGAATCTTGTGTGTACTGCAGGACGATATGCCCGGGCGATTTGGGATCTGCCGGCCCATCTTCCACCTGCGGGCCAGGGTGCGTGCTGTACAGCACCACTAGATCCGGCTGAATCCGTTGCAGGAAAGCATGAGTGACGCCCTCCTGAGCAACCACGTTGGTGCAGAGCCCGAGAAAATCATACGTAACCCAATTCGAGTAGTAGGGGACCGCTCCAGCGTCCCCAATCAGGAGAGTATGATCCTTCGCGAACGGCGCCAGCCTGCGTCCCAGGTCCAGGTGGGCCGACTCGAGGTATGGAAAGTAGGCAAGCGAGTACGGAAGCCAGCCTAGTCCAACTCCCGCCAGGAACAGTCCGCCTGTGAACGCTGCAATCCTCGCCAGCCGGTCCACATTCTCCGCCAGGAAGAACAGAATGACGATGGGAAAGACCATCTGAAAATAGAAGCGGTCGCAGTAGTTCATGGGCATCTCGCGTGGTTCAAAGAGCGCCAGCATGAGCAGCAGGCTGCATCCTGCGAAGACCTTCGTCGTGGTCTTACGCGCCAAGATCAGCACAAGGACGAGAGTCAGCAGGTACTCCTTGGACTTTCCCAGATTTGCGGCGAGATTGGCCACGGATGCGTGCGCTACCTTCACGTAGAAGGGATTTGGAAGCAGGTGCTGGAAGTAGCGCCAGCGCGCAATGAAGTAAGCCACGCCGAGCAGGATGGCCCCGGCAACCCAAGGCAGAACTTTGCTCCAGTCGGATTTGCGCTTGCAGAACAGGACCAGCCCGGCCAAGGCGAAGACCGTACCCTCCGGCCGGGTGAGCGGAAGTAGAAGCAGGATCAGCGAGAGGTACGCCGGCGAAGCGGTCTCCGCATCCTTGACGCAGATGGCGAGTTCCAGAATAAGCGCCATGTAGAGCGGTGTCTCCAGCCCTGCGTAGGCATGAAGCCAAACCCAAGGATTGAGGCACGCAATGAGCAGCCCCAGGACCCATGCGAATCGGCTAAGCGCCATCGTTCGCAGCCGGTAAAGCATCCACCCTACGCAGACCACACCGACCAGCTTCATGAAGAGAGCCACTGGCAGATGCAGTTCCTCTGGCAAGATCGCCAGTGCGGTGTAGGTGGCGCTGGTGTAAGACTCTACCCGCGCCCCGGACGGGTTCCAGTTCCAAACGTGGTTCGCAACCAGCACCTTTGCGTAGCGAAAGCTGATGTAGGCGTCGTCGACAGTGAACTGGAGATAGAGGGCGGTCCAGAACAGCATAGCGAGCAGAGCCACGGTCAGCACCAGGCCGGAATGGGACTCTAGCAGCCTTGCAAAGCGCGTATCTCGATCACTTGTTGCGCCGGTCACTGGGAGATCTTCTGGTAGAACGGCCTGCGTCGCGGGGAAGGTACGCATCGATTCCTCTGTTATTTCTGGCGCTTCTCTTACGCTCGATTCACCTGGGCCTGCTACTCGGTCAGAACTTGCGGAGCCTTATCAAAGTCCATCCCGAAGGTGAACCGCTCCACGATCATGCAGAAGATGTGCTCGAGCGCGAGGTGTGACTCCTGAATGTTCATCGTCGTACTGGAGGGCACGATGATGTTCAGGTTGCACATCGCTTGCATTTTCCCTCCACCGTTGCCGCTAAAGCCGATCGTTAGAAGACCCTGCTCTTTGGCCTGAGTCAGTGCTCGCAGAATGTTGGGTGAGTTGCCGGAGGTTGAAATACCCAGGAAGACATCTCCAGGCTGGCCGAGCGCCTCAATCTGCCGTGCGAAGCTGAACTCGAAGCCGTAGTCGTTGCCCACGGCGGTGAGGATAGAGCTGTCGGTTGTGAGCGCAACGGCTCGCAGAGCGGGCCGGTCCACGGTCAGTCGAGCGACAAACTCGGCCACCAGGTGTTGCGCGTCTGCGGCTGAACCGCCATTGCCCGCGACCAGTAGTTTGCGGCCGGAGCGCATCGCCTCTGCGGTCAACTCGCCGGCGCGCACCAGGGTCTCGCAAATCTCCACGCTGTCACGCACCGCCGTCATGGTGGTAATGGATTGGTCCAGCTGCCGGCGTACCAGTTCCTTCATTGTTGACTCCAAAAGACTTCATGTTTCCATGCTGACGATTTGGGTGCGGGCTAGACCCAGCCAGCTAACGATGGATCGGCGAAGGTCTGGCGTACGCCCTCAGCTAAGGGGGTGAACGCGTCCGTATATCCGGCTTTGCGGAGTCCGGTGACGTCAGCCTCGGTGAAGTGCTGGTAGCGATTCATCAGGTCGCCTGGGAAGGGAATGTACTCGATCTTTCCTTGTCCATGAACCTTCATCAGCGCCTCTGCGACCGCCTTGAACGTCTGCGCCTCACCCGTGCCCGCATTGACGACCGCTTGAATCGGGGCTTTTGAGCTATCCGGCAGCAGCCCGGCGAAGAAGAGGTTGATGCGTGCGAGGTCGCGGACGAAGACGAAGTCGCGGCGCTGTTCGCCGTTGGCGTAGCCGCCGGAGCCCTCAAACATTCGGATTGTTCCAGTCTCTTTGAGTTGTTTGGTGAAGTGGTGGATGACGCTTGCCATGCGGCCTTTGTGCTGTTCGCGCGGACCGTAGACGTTAAAGTAGCGGAGCCCTACGACTGTGCTTTTGAAGGACATTTCCGTGAAATGGCGGCGGACGAACTTGTCGAAGACGAGCTTGGAGTAGCCGTAGACGTTGAGGGGGCGTTCGTTTTCCGGAGTGGGAGCGAAGTCTTCGCTCAGACCGTAAACCGCTGCGGTAGAAGCATATACGAGAGGGATGTTCTTCCCGGTCGCGAACTGAAGAACCTCTTTGGAGTAGGTGAAGTTGTTGTCCATCATGTAGCGGCCATCGTCTTCGAGGGTGTTCGAGCAGGCGCCCTGGTGGAGGATGGCTTTGATCTTCATGTTGGCAAAGGCGCCGGCTGCGAGCGCTTTGCGGAACTCTGTCTTGTCCATGTAGTCGGCATACTCTGCGCCCCATAGATTCAAGAACTTAGGTCCGGTTAGGTTGGCCGCCGGGGCGAAGTTATCTACCAGCAGGATGTCTTTCTCGCCGATGCGATTCAGTTCCAGGATGAGGTTGCTGCCTATGAATCCTGCTCCGCCTGTCACAATAATCAACGCACTGTCTCCACTAAAGCGGTGTATTGATTGACGATACCAGTGTTAGGGAGTGGTTCAGCCTCCCTACAAGTTGTATGGAGGGGAGTTTTACAATCGGGAGAGTTGGTGGGCCCACTCAGACTTGAACTGAGAACCAACGGATTATGAGTCCGCTGCTCTAACCAATTGAGCTATAGGCCCCTTCTCCCTATTATGCGGCTATTTGTCTCCGGTGGAACCGGGAGTGGAATTGGAGTCTTCGGGGGCGGACGGGTTGATGTGGCCGGTCTTTTTTTCTGGTGTGTCCGAGGTGATTTCCGTGTTGCCGGGACCTGCTGTGCTTGGGTTGTCGCCCTTAACTCCTGATGGCTCAGTGGCTTTGCTTTTGGCTTCGTCGCTCATGTCGTAGGATCCTCTTGTCTCCATTCTGGGACTCCGGCGCATGATTTGCCGTTGTCCGGAGAGACTTGCGATCCCCTATTATTCTTTAATACAGCTTCATGCCTTGTTAAACGGCGGTCAGGATTGCACTTGTTTGCTCGGGTTCGACCGATGGTTCGCGGATTTGCGGTGGTTTTGCTGGTGGTGAGCTGTGCTGGCGGGCAGGTGGTGGGGGCGCCTGCGGCGGCCACGGCTCCAGGCACAAATTCCGAGAAAGCCACCACAAATGTAGTGCTTCCGAACCAGAATTTGTCCACCAAAGAAGACTTGCAACCACGTTCCGGTGGTTTGCAGACGACGCCGGTACCGGTGCCGGATCCTCCGACCGAGTTTCAGCGGCTGGTGGCAGAGACGACGGGGACGGCGCTGCCGATTTATGGTGCGTCTCTGTTTGCCGGGGTGCCTTCGACCTTTGCGCCGGTCGACAACATTCCGGTGACTCCGGGGTATGTGCTGGGGCCGGGCGATGAGATACGGGTGCAGCTGTATGGGCAGGTGAACCAGACGGGGGCGTTTACGATCGACCGAATGGGAGACATTTCCTATCCCGATGTGGGAACAATTCATCTTGCGGGTCTGCCGTACTCGCAGCTGCAAAGTTTCCTGCGGTCGCAGTTGAGCCGGGTGTACCGGAACTTTGAGCTGAACGCGAGCATGGGGCAACTACGGTCGATGCAGGTGTTTGTGGTGGGGCAGGCGCGGCGGCCGGGGAGCTATACGATCAGCTCGCTGAGTACGCTGCTGAATGCCTTGTTCGCGTCGGGCGGGCCTCTGCCTACGGGGAGCCTGCGGGATATCCAGGTGACTCGGCAGGGTGTTGTGCAGACGCACTTCGATCTTTACGACCTGCTGCTGCATGGGGACAAGACGAAGGACATTGCGCTGGCTCCGGGAGATACGATCTTTATCCCGGTGGTGGGTTCGCAGGTCGCGGTGGCGGGGAGTGTGAATGTTCCCGCGATTTATGAAGTCAAGCCAGGGACGACCGTGAACGGGGCTCTGGAGCTGGCGGGTGGGGTTTTGAATACGGCGGTAGCGGGGCGGGTACGGCTGGACCGGATCTTCGAGCACACGATGCGGAGCATCATCGATGTGAACCTGGGGGAGAAGCAGGATGCGGTGCTGGCGAGCGGGGACATTCTGACTTTGGCGAGTGTGCAGGACAAGTACAAGGATGCGGTGACGCTGCGGGGGAATGTGTCCTCTCCAGGGCGGTATGTCTGGCATGCGGGGATGCGCATGACCGACCTGGTTCCGACCGCGGAGCAGCTGGTGACGGCAGACTATCAACGACGGCGGAATGCTCTGGGAAGCTTTGCGAACGGGTTTACCTCGCCGTATGGGGTGGGGTCTCTGCAGGTGCAGGGGAATGGAACGACGCGGGCCGCGGACGAGGCGGTGCGGGCGGGGAATGCGGCGTCGACGAGCGCGGGCGGGAACTCGATCGGGTCTGCGCTGGCGAGCACGAACAATACGTTCAGCGCGACCTATGATGTGGTGCTGAGCGGGCCGGATATCGACTGGAGCTATGCGGTGGTGGAGCGGCTGAACGCGCAGACGCTGAAGACGGAGCTGGTGACATTCAACCCGGGCAAGCTGTACCTGGAACACGATCCGAGTCAGAATCTGATCTTGGAGCCGGGCGATGTGGTGACGTTCTTTTCTACGGCCGACATCAAGGTTCCAACAGTGCAGCAGACGCGGACGGTGCGGCTGGAGGGTGAGTTCAACTCGCCGGGCGTGTATACGGTGCAGGCGGGGGACACACTGCGGACGCTGATTGCGCGGGCCGGGGGCCTGACGGCGGAGGCTTATCTTTATGCTTCTGAGTTCACGCGGCAGAGTACGCGGCGGACGCAGCAGCAGCGGTTGAACGAGTATGCGAACAACCTGGAGTCCCGGATCTCGATTGAGAGTGCGGCGAACAACTCGAAGTCGATTACGGATCGGGATACGGCGGCGGCGGCGGCCAGCCTGGCGAATGGACGCGAGGTGGTGGCCCGGCTGCGGCGGACGGTGGCATTGGGGCGGATTGTGCTGGAGGTGAAGCCTGACAGCGCGGGGCCTGGCGCGATTCCGGAGATCTCGCTCGAGGATGGCGACCGGTTTGTGGTGCCGCGGACGCCGACGACCGTGAGCGTGGAGGGACAGGTTTATAGCGCCAATGCGTTCCTGTTTGAGCAAGGGCAGAAGGAGCGGGATTATCTGCACAGGGCGGGCGGTCCGGACCGGGAGGCGGACGGCAAGCGCACGTTTATCCTGCGGGCGGATGGGTCCGTGCTGAGCGAGCAGTACGCAAAGGTGAGTAAGGCGGCGATCTATCCGGGGGATACGATTGTGGTTCCCCCGAAGCTGACGCATCCTTCCTTGTTTCGTGAGCTGGTAGACCTTGGCGCGATTGTGGGGCAGTTCGGCATCTTTGCGGCGGCGCTTGCGGTGCTTCGATGAGCGTGGGGCTGGTCACGCCAGAAAGGGATGAGGTGACGTGGAGTCTGCTGGATTCCGTCCGCCGGATTGTGCGGGGGCGGCGGCTGCTGTTGGGAACGACGGCGGCGGGGCTTGCGCTGGGTGTCTTGTTGGCGTTTCTGATGAAGCCGTACTACGTGGCGGAGGCGGTGTTTCTGCCTCCCAAGAATACGGACCTTATGGCTGGAGTGGGGCAGGGTTCGGCTGCCGCGCTTCTGGGTCAGGACCAGTTGAGCGATACATATCTGGGGCTGGTTGCGAGCCGAACGGTGGCGGATGACGTGATCGACCACCTGGGGTTGATGGCGACGTTTCGCGCGAAGGACCGGTCGCAGGCGCGAGGGATCCTGGCGGCGGTGTCGCGGTTTGGGGTGAATAAGAACTCGTTTGTGACGGTGGAGATCAAGGCTGGGAATGCAAAATTGGCGGCGGCGATCGGGAATGCGTATCTGGACGCGCTTTATCGGCTGAACGGGGGGATGATCGAGTCGGCTTCGAGCCATCGGCGGGCGTTTTTTGAGGCGCAGCTGGCGGTGCAGAAGGATGCGCTGGCGGCGGCGGAGCTGGAGCTGAAGAACTCGCAGGAGCGGTCCGGGCTGGTGTCTCCGGCGGGCGAGGCGGCGGCGGGGATCTCTGCGACGGCGAGCTTGCAGGCGCAGGTGAATGTGGCGGAGGCTCGTCTGGCGGGGCTGGAGGTTGGCGGGACGGAGCAGAACCCGGAGGTGGTGCAGGCGCGAACCCTGGTGGGGGAGCTGCGGGCGCAGCTGGCGCGGCAGCAGGCGGATTCTGCGGCGCATGGGGCGGGGATTGCTTCGAATAAGCGGCTGCCGGGGCTGGCGCTCGAATATGCGCAGAAGGAGCGCGAGGTGAAGCTGCGGGAGGCGGTGTACGACTCCTTGGTGCAGCAGTATGAGAAGGCGCGGCTTTCTTCGATCGATCCAGGGCCTCAACTGCAGGTGGTGGACCGGGCGGTTGAGCCGGAGCATAAGGCGGGGCCGAACCGGCGATTGATTGCAGGGTTTGGACTGATGCTGGGGCTGGTGGCGGGACTGGCTTGGCTGCTGCTGGTGGATCCGATCCAGCGGACGATGGCCGCGCTGCGGAGCACGCCGGCTTCCGGGTCGAGGTAGTCGCGATGGAGGAGATGACCGGGCTTCCGGCGAGCGTGCTGGCAGAGGGACTGGTGCCGGAGGTGCGGCGGTCGCGGTGGGAGACGTTGTTCCTGGTGACTACGGGGGTGCTGGCTTCCACGATTCTGTTGAAGGTGGCTTCGATTCAGTACCTGGAGCTGCTTTACCTGTTGCAGATCGGGCTTCTGCTGGCGGCATTTTGTGCGCGTGGATTTCAGGTGACGTGGTATCGGCCGTTTCTGCGGATTGGGCTGTTCTGGGCTGTGTTTGCGGCGTCGGCCGTGGCGTTGGGGGTGGCTTCCCTGCGGCTGCCGTTTTATCTTCCGTCGGACCTGACGCCTTTGAAGCGGCCGGTGGTGATTACGGTGGTGCGGGTGGTGGAGCTGGGGGCGAATGTGTGCGTGATGCTGTACCTGGCGGACCGTCTGCGGCAGAATGCGCGGAAGGCGCGGCTGCTGATGCAGGTTTACTTCTGGACAGGAGTGGCGAGCGCGGCGTATTCGGCGGTGTCGTATCCGCTGGACCTTCTGGGGATCGGACATTACGGGAGCTACTCCGACCTGCATCGGTGGCGGGGATTTTATAACGAGGGCGGACCGTATGGGCTGTACGTGGTGAGCGTGCTGCTGGTGGGGTTTGCGCTGTACCGGCTGCGGTGGGCTCGGGCGCGGGCTTTGAAGCTTTCGCTGGTGCTGCTGGTTCCGGCGCTGGTGCTCGCGTACTCGAAGGCGGCGGTGCTGGCTTGCCTGCTGCTGGTGGCGGTGAATACGCTGCTGGCGAGCAGCCTGAGGAGGCGGCTGGTGATCCTGAAGGCGGGGGCTGTGATGCTGACTGTCTTTTTTGTGGTGTTTCCTGTGGCGGAGGCGGTGCGGGTGTACCAGCGGTCGAGTGCGAACTACGAGCTGGCATCGCATCTGCATAGCAAAGATGGGAACTTTGTGGCGGGACGGGTGGCGGGGACGTTTATCGTTCCGCGGATGCTGGTGGCGCATCCTCTGGCAGGGGTTGGATGGGGCAATTATGGGATCTTGCGGAATGCTCCGGAGTTCCGCGGGGCTTCGGCGTGGGTGGATATCAACGACGATCCTGGGCTGGGGATTGCGGGGTATGCGCCGGAGCTTGGGCTGCCGCTGCTGGTTTATGGGTTGGTGTGCCTGGTGCTGCCGTTCCTGTATCTGCGGCGGATCGGGGCTCCGGGGTATCTGCAGAATCTCGCGCTCTTTCAGCCGATTGTGCATCTTGCAGGGGCACAGTTCAACTTGAGTTACCCGTGGGTGGTGACCTGCCTGGCGCTGGGCGTGGCCAGCTGGCAGGCTCGGAAACGCGGGGAGGTTTCTCGCGATGGCGGTGTGGGCGAGATACTATATTGAGAAAGATTGAAGGGCTGACGACTTTATGCAGGAATCGATTCTTGTCACTGGCGGAGCTGGTTTTATCGGCTCGAATTTTGTTCTGGACTGGTTCAAGGGCTCCCACGGGGGCAAGCTGGTGAACCTGGATAAGCTGACGTATGCGGGGAATCCTGCGACGTTGGCGACGCTCGAGAGCAATCCCGATTATGTGTTTGTGCATGGGGATATCTGCGATGGGGAGCTGGTCGCTTCCTTGTTGGCGGAGCACAGGCCACGGGCGATCGTTCATTTTGCGGCGGAGAGCCATGTGGACCGGTCGATTCATGGGCCGGAGGCTTTTCTCAAGACGAATATCGATGGAACGTTTACGTTGCTGCAGGCTGCGCTGACGTATTACCGGGGACTCGAGGGTTCGGCGAAGGATGGATTCCGGTTTCTACATGTTTCTACCGATGAGGTGTATGGGACGCTGAGCCCGACGGACCCGGCGTTTCATGAGAAGACGCCTTACTCGCCGAACAGCCCTTATGCGGCTTCGAAGGCTTCTTCCGATCATCTGGTTCGGGCGTGGGTGCATACGTATGGGCTTCCGGCGGTGGTGACGAACTGCAGCAACAACTATGGGCCTTATCAATTTCCTGAGAAGCTGATTCCGCTGATGATTACGCATGCTCTGGCAGGGAAGGCGCTGCCGATCTATGGGGATGGGCAGCAGGTGCGGGACTGGCTGTATGTGGGGGATCATGCTTCAGCGCTGCGGACGGTGCTGGCGAAGGGCAAGGTGGGCGAGGTTTATAACGTTGGGGGAGGGAATCAGCGGTCGAACCTGGAGGTGGTGACGACGCTGTGTGCGCTTCTGGATGAGCTTCGGCCGAACTCAGCGTATAAGCCGCATAAGCAGCTGATGACGTATGTGACGGATCGTCCGGGGCATGACCGGCGGTATGCGATTGATGCGCGGAAGATCGAGGCGGAGCTTGGGTGGCATGCGTCGGAGAGTTTTGAGACGGGGCTGCGGAAGACGGTGCAGTGGTATCTGGATAACGCGGCCTGGGTGGAGAATGTGACGAGCGGGGCGTATCAGAACTGGATTGGGCAGAACTATGGGGCTCGTGTGAGCGTGCAGGCTGAGGGTCTCGATGCGCAGGCCGCGGAGATTGGGAAATGAAGGGAATCATTCTGGCTGGAGGTTCGGGGACGCGGTTGCATCCGGTGACGCAGGCGGTGAGCAAACAGCTGCTGCCGGTGTATGACAAGCCGATGATTTATTACCCGCTTTCGGTGCTGATGCTAGCGGGGATTCGGGAGATATTGGTGATCTCGACTCCGGAGGATACGCCGCGGTTTCAGCAGCTGCTGGGGGATGGGGTGAAGTGGGGGCTCGAGCTGAACTATGCGGTGCAGCCGAGTCCGGATGGGCTGGCGCAGGCTTTCGTTATTGGCAAGGATTTTCTGGATGGGCAGCCTTGTTGCCTGGTGCTGGGAGACAACATCTTCTATGGGCACGATATGGCGAAGGTGCTGAAGGAGGCGGCGGCGCAGCGGTCGGGCGCTACGGTGTTTGCGTATCCGGTGCTCGATCCCGAACGGTATGGGGTGGTGGAGTTCGATGCGGATGGGAAGGCGATTTCATTGGAGGAGAAGCCGGTGAAGCCGAAGTCGCGGTATGCGGTGACGGGGATCTATTTTTATGACGCGCAGGTGGTGGAGATTGCGGCGGCGCTGAAGCCTTCGCCACGCGGCGAACTGGAGATTACGGATGTGAACCGGTGGTACCTCGAACGCGGGCAGTTGAATACGCAGGTGCTGGGGCGAGGGATGGCGTGGCTGGATACGGGTACGCACGACTCGCTTCTGGAGGCTTCGAACTTTATTCATACGATTGAGCATCGGCAGGGATTGAAGGTGGCTTGTCCGGAGGAGATTGCGTACCGGCTGGGATGGATTGACGGGGATGCCCTGCGAGGGCTGGCGGAAAAGATCAAGAAGAGCACGTATGGGCAGTATCTGCTGCGGGTGCTTGAGGAGCCGGTTTACTGATGGGACGGATTCTGGTTACGGGGTCGACCGGGCAGGTGGGCGGTGCCCTGGTAGAGACGTTGAAGCCGTTTGGAGAGATTGTGGCACCGACGCGGGCGGAGTTGGATCTGGCTCATCCGGCGTCGGTTCGGGCGTATGTGCGGGAGGTTGCGCCACGATGGATTGTGAATCCGGCGGCTTATACGGCTGTTGATAAGGCGGAGAGCGAGACGGCGCTGGCGCAAGCGGTGAATGCGGAGCTGCCTCGGGTGCTGGGGGAGGAAGCGGCGCGGATGGGGGCTGCAGTCGTGCATTTTTCAACGGACTATGTGTTTGCAGGGCATGGGACGACGGCTTATACGGAGGAGGATTTGCCGGGGCCGCAGTCGACGTATGGGGCCAGCAAGCTGGATGGAGAGCGTGCGCTGATGGCGAGTGGGGCGGCATGTGTAATCCTTCGGACTTCCTGGGTGTATGGGGCTACGGGGAAGAATTTCCTGCTGACGATCCTGAAGGCGGCGAAGGAACGGCCGGAGCTGCGGATTGTGGCGGATCAGCATGGAGCGCCGACATGGTCGCGGGATCTGGCGCGGCTTTCGGCGCATATTGTGGAGCGGTGCGAGGGCGCGGGTGCGGCGAGGATCGCGGAGGCGGTGCAACCGGTGAGCGGGGTGTATCACGTGGCGGGGCTCGGAGAGACGACCTGGTTTGGGTTCGCGCAGGCTGCGGTGGAGCGGGAGAAGGAGCGTTCGCCGGAGACGACGTTTGCGAAGCTCACGCCAATCACGACGGCGGAGTATCCGACGCCTGCGCGGCGGCCTGCAAATAGCCGGCTGGATTGCAGCAAGGTGCAGCGGGTGTTCGAGACGAGGCTGCCGGGGTGGGAGGCTTCGCTTGAGTCGGTGTTGGACGAGGTGCATCTGACGTAGTACGTATGTCAGAAAGAACTGCGCTTGTCGTTGGCTCCACGGGTATTGTCGGCCTCAACCTTGCAAACCATTTGAGTGAGAAGGGTTGGAAGGTGCTTGGCGTGGCGCGGCGACCCGCGGCTTCAGGGTCGATTGTGCCGGTCACGGCTGATCTGACGGATCCGGCGGGTCTGGCTGAGGCTTTGGAGAGATCTAAGCCGACTCATGTGTTCTTTACCTCGTGGATGCGGCAGGCGACCGAGGCAGAGAACATCAAGGTCAACGGCGGGATGGTGCGGAACCTGCTACGTGCGGTTGTGGGGTCCGGCAGCGTGGAGCATGTGGCTCTGGTGACCGGGTTGAAACATTACCTGGGGCCGTTCGAAGCCTATGGCAAGGGCAAGATGCCGCCGACTCCGTTTCGCGAGGAGCAGGGACGGCTGGATGTGGAGAACTTCTATTACGCGCAAGAGGATGAGGTCTTTGAGGCGGCGGCGCGGGAGGGGTTCGGGTGGAGTGTGCAGCGGCCGCATACGATCATCGGGTACGCGGTGGGGAATGCGATGAACATGGGGGTGACGCTGGCGGTGTATGCCAGCCTCTGCCGGGAGACGGGGATGCCGTTTCTGTTTCCGGGCTCGGCGGCGCAGTGGAACGGGCTGACCGACATGACGGACGCACGGCTGCTGGCGCGGCATCTGGAGTGGGCTTCGACGACACCGGTGGCGCGCGATCAGGCCTTCAACGTGGTGAACGGGGATGTGTTCCGGTGGAGCTGGATGTGGGAGCGGATTGGGGGATGGTTTGGGTTGGAGGCTGCGCCGTTTCCGGGCGAGGGGACGCCCTTGGCGGTGCAGTTGGCGGAGGCTGGGCCGGTCTGGGCGGAAATCGCGGCGAAGTATGGGCTGAGGGAGCCGAAGCTCGATGGCTTGATTTCTGCGTGGCACACGGACGGGGATCTTGGGCGGCCGATCGAGGTGGTGACGGATATGAGCAAAAGCCGCAAGATGGGCTTTCTGAACTACCAGGCGACCGATGACAGCTTCTTCGAGTTGTTCACGCGGCTGCGGACGCAGCGGCTGATTCCGGAGTAAGCCGGCAAGGTCGCGGCGGATGAGCGGGATAATGCGTCATGAGCGTCCTCGGGATGGTCCGATGACGCGGAAGTGGCTGGTTTGCGCGTGTGTGATGGGGGGTGTCGCCGCTGCGCAGAAGGTTTGCGCGGTCAGGGGCGAGATACGACGCTGAAGAATGGACAACCGGAGACACTTGGGCCTGGGGTTGAGGGGAGCTTGAAGTAGGCGAAGCGAACCGTTTTTTCTTTCACCGCCAACGCGGCCGGATTCATCGAGGAGCCAAGGCTCAGATTACGGTTCAAAGAGTGTCCAGGTTGAGGGAAGAAGATCCGGATAATAACTAGAACCATTCAGATGCCAGAACTTGGGCGCGATCACCAATTTGCCAGCGTCGGGATTGAGCCATGATCCCCACCATGAAAAAGTGCTATTGGCGATGATGTGATGCCTACAATTTGACATGAGCCTAAGATCTTCTTGCGAGGCTGCGTCGCTGTTATGTTCAACGAAAACTGAAGCTACACCAGACGGCATGGAAGCCCGCGCATATTCCACGTCGTCGGAAAAAACAAAAAAGACCGGATTGTAGAAAGTGTTCTTACAGTGTTCAATCGCTCGCTCGTAGTAGGTGAATGGGAGAGCAATATTGCCCTCAGCAGAAAGAGTGTAATCGCCTCTTCTTATATGAACGGAGATGGGCACCTCTGAGGTTCTGATCTTCTGAATAAGAGCCGCGTTCTTTCCCATAGGTTCTGTTCGGAACTTCAGTGCTGTGCGTAGCTCCTGGGCAACCTCATCGACCATCCTCGAAGTCTGCCAGTAGCCGAGTAGATAGAGTTTGCGAACTCCAGCATGGAGGGGCAAGTCAGGAGAAAATGTATATCTCTGCGCGAAAGGTTCGGTAAAAATCTGGACGCCCTGCATTTTCTGCACCAGCTTTGAAAGGAGCTGCTTGGTTCGGCTTTGCGTGAGGATGAGCCGATCTTCATGAGACAGGGGAGACATAGGCTCAGTGATGGAAAAACTATCCAAGAGAAAGGGACGAGGCGAACCGTAGGAGTGAGCGTTCTCCGCAAGGTCGAGAGCCATTCGCATGGTAGCGCCGTACCGCTTCGCATAGTACCTGCCAGCCGCGTATTGGAAGAGCTGATTGCCTAATCCGCTTATCTGCCGCACGACGATTTGCATGCTTCTCCTGCACGAAACTTTTGAGAGCGGGGAGTTCTGCTCGAAAACTTAGCAATTATGTTAACGCGCGAGATTGGTTATGGGAGAGCGCAGCCTCTTTATAGCCTAGTAGGCCATGGTAACTACTGGCTTTGAGCAGGAGTGGATTTAGGGCACTGACCTGCAAGAGCTCGCTGACTTCTGTTAACC
The DNA here is from genome assembly GCA_964282815.2 of uncultured Granulicella sp. Taxonomy (GTDB): domain Bacteria; phylum Acidobacteriota; class Terriglobia; order Terriglobales; family Acidobacteriaceae; genus Edaphobacter. The sequence goes on along the minus strand of CBDIOH010000007.1, from coordinate 442,194 downwards.
GGTGTGCTGGAGTTTTCAGACCTGAAGCGAAGCCGAGCAAAGGTGACGGCTCTCTGTCCTGCCTAAGTCCGCAGCTTCGGGTCACACCTTAGAGCGAATTAGCTGTTGCTGTGGAGTGGAAGCATGGTGCAGTGTCATTACCCGTGAGAGAAAATGATGTTTATGGCAACGCCTCCCTCTACACCCCGAGCTGGTTTGCTTTAAGGTTCAACTCCTTCATTCAATATCACCCACACCAGGCAGAACATACCCCGTCTTGGCCATATCCTCCCGGCAATGTGCTATTTCGGCACTCCAATCCGGAACGCTACCTTCTGATTACCAAAGTCTCATCATCTTCCGCCGCATAGAAGGTCCAAGGTTATGTTCCAGGTGCGCAACGCCGCCTTCCCATCCGACTCTCATCTTCTCGCCGCCCGTTGCCAGAATGGGGAATCTCATCCTCCGGTACTCACCACCTCCATTTTTGCAGCCGATAGACGGAGTATGTCTCGGCGTTCTCGACTCTCAGCTCTCTGCACCGCTCTCCTCGTCACCCTCTCCCTAATTCCCGGTTCCAAGGCAGCCTTCGCTCAGTCAGTGGTCCGCTTCCCGGGTGCCACACCTGTTAACACTCTTGCCGCCACGATACCCGTAACCGTCGCCTTCACCCGCGCGGGTGGGCTGGATGCCATTAAAGTCCGTACTCAAGGCAACGACAACATTGACTTCAAGAACACCAGTGATGGTACCTGTTCTACCGGCATCAGCTATTCCGCCGGCCAGCAATGCACGGTCACTGTCTCCTTTACTCCCACAGCTCCCGGCGAACGCCGCGGGGCGATCATCCTGCTGGACAGCAATAAGAATGTGCTCGCCAGCCAGCTACTCACCGCCACCGCTACTGGCCCGGTCAGCACCTTCATTCCAGGGACGATCGATACTGTGGCCGGTGACAACACCTGGATCTACGCTGGGGACGGTGGACAGGCCAACCAGTCAAGCATCTTCTTGCCTTTTGGTGTCGCAGTGGATGCCAATGGCGATATCTTCATCTCTGACTCCAGCAACAATCGCATCCGGATGGTCAACGTGTTCACGGGGGTGATCTCTACGATCGCGGGCAATGGCGTCCTCGGCTCAACTGGCGACGGCGGGGCAGCCACGAGTGCAACGATCTCGAATCCGACTGCGATTGCAGTCGACCCGGCCGGTAACGTCTTCTTTGCCGACAACGGAAACAACGTCATTCGCGAAATCAACGCCTTTGACGGAACCATCTCTACGATCGCCGGAAAAATAAGTGTACATGGCTATTCCGGTGACAATGGCCCTGCAACCTCCGCAACCCTGAACGCACCAAACGGCATCGCCTTTGACGCGATGGGCAATCTTTATATTGCAGACACTACGAACAATGTCATTCGCAAGGTCTCTGCCGGCACGGGTATTATCACTACCATCGCCGGAACAGGAGTTTCAGGATTCAGTGGAGATGGAGGCCTAGCCGTCTCTTCAGCCCTGAATACTCCTTGGGGGATAACGGTCTCCTCCGCTGGCCTGCTCTACATCGCGGACCAGGGAAATAACCGCATCCGCGTCATCGACACCGCGGGCCTTATCTCGACGATCATAGGGAATGGCAATGCTACCTATACCGGCGACAACGGGCCCGCTTCCGCTGCCACTGTAAACGTCCCAGCTGGTATCGCAATCGATGCTGCCGGCAACACTTACATCGCCGACTCCGGAAATAATGTAATCCGCAAGATCAACGTTGCCTCAAACATCGTCACGACGGTCGCAGGTAACGGCAGCGAGTCAATCACCGGAGATAAAGGCTCCGCGATTGCTGCAGGTCTTTACGGACCATATAGCATCAACATGGATAGCCTCGGCAATCTCGTAATTGCAGACGTCTTTCACAACCGCATTCGAAAGCTGTACGCAAATCCTTCCGTCCTAGTCTTCCCGCCCATTCGAGCGGGCCGCACCTCTCCTTCCGAGACCCAGATTCTGGAGAATGACGGAAACGCGCCCCTGAATGTTTCCGTCGTCACCCCAATCAGCAACGCTCAGGTTGACAGCGCAAAGACCACCTGCCTCACCACTGCACCCTTGCTTCCGCTCGCTCAGTGCAACGTGGCCGTCAACTTCACACCGACTATCGTTGGGAACCCCGTCCTTGGTTCGGTAAACGTCTCCTCGGACGCTTCAAACTCGCCTGGAGTGATCGAACTCGCCGGTCAGGTACTCGACGTCGACCCCGCCACCGTGACTCTTACCTCCAGCGCCAATCCCAGCATCACGGGCGCTACCGTAATCTTCAACGTTGCTGTGACCAGCGTGGGAACCACCCCCACCGGCACCGTTACTCTCCTTGACGGCACCACGACTCTCGCCAGCGGCCAGCTCGGCCCCGGCGGCAACATCACCTTCAACGTCTCCACCCTCACCGCCGGTAATCACAGCATGACTGCCTCCTATGCCGGCGACTCCAACAACGCCGCTGGCGTCTCTCCGGCCATTGTTCAAGTCGTCCAGGATCCCGTCGCGAACACGAACACCACGCTCTCCACCAGCTCGAACCCGGTCTTCGCGGGCGCCCTCCTAACCCTCACCGCACAGGTACAGCCCGCCATCGTTGGCTCTGGCAAAGGCTCCATCACCGGAACCGTCACCTTCAAATACGGAGCTCAGCAGCTCGGCTCCGCAAATATTACAAACGGCGTCGCCTCCATCAACTACAACACCCTGCCCGTCGGCGCGGATACCATCATCGCGGTGTACGGCGGCAGCAGCACCTACGCCACCAGCTCATCCAGCCCGTTCGTCGAGAACGTGCAGATTGCTACCACCCACATCGCACTGAGCACCAGCGCGAACCCGTCCCCGGCGGGCGCGGCTCTGACTCTTAGCGCAAGTGTTACCGGGAACGGCGGCATTCCTGGAGGCATGGTCACCTTCTTCGACGGTGCCGTCAATCTCGGCAACGCCACACTCAACGCCCAAGGCAGCGCAACGCTCCCCGTAAGCGGTCCCAGCTGGACCGTCGGTGTTCACAACCTCACAGCGGTCTACGCGGGCGACTCCCTGGATTCGGCCAGCACCTCCTCACCGGTCGCCGAGAACATCGGCCTCGCCACAACGACCGTCAAGCTCGCCAGTTCCCTCAACCCTGCCGCGCTGAGCGCCAATGTGACCCTCTCAGGCTCGGTCATCGGCAATGGCGGAACCCCGACCGGTTCGCTTCGATTCCTTGACGGCACGGCCGTCATCGGATCCGCGACCCTTAACGCGCAGGGCGTCGCCTCGCTCACCGTCTCGAACTTAACCATCGGCACCCACACCATCACCGCAACCTACTCGGGTGACAACTCCGACAGCGCCTCCACCTCTTCGGCTCTGGCTCAGGTCATCCAGCCTGCGACCATCGCTGCGTCCCTCAACTCCAGCGTCAATCCGGCTCTCTTCGGCAATCCGCTTACCCTCAACGTGAGCGTTACCGGTGACGGCTCCACGCCGGTCGGCACGGTCACCTTTTCTGACGGCACCACTGTCCTCGGCACCGTCACACTTACGGCTCAGGCCACTGCCTCGCTCGTCGTCTCCAACCTAGTGATCGGCAGCCACTCTCTTACCGCGGCCTACAGCGGAGACGCCAACCACTCTCCGGTGGGCTCGAACACCCTGGTCCAGAACGTCGTCCAGGGCACCTCCACCACGCTCTCCGCCACCAACCTGAACCCCATCGCCGGAACGCCGGTCACCTACACTGCAGCCGTAACCGGAGCCAACGGGCAACCCACCACCGGCCCCGTCGGCATGTATGACGGTAAGACCCTCCTCGGTACCGTCACTCCGAACTCCGCGGGCGTGGCCACCATGAGCGGCGTCTTCCTTGCGCCGGGAGCCCACGTCCTCACCGCGACCTTCGCTGGGGACAACCTCGACGCCACCAGCACCTCGGCGCCGGTCAACTCAAACATCGTCATTGCCACCACGGCGGCCACCCTGGTCTCCAGCGTCAACCCCTCCTTTAGCGGCAACCCGGTGGTCTTCACCGCGAGCGTCTCCGGCAACGGGGGCATCCCCACCGGCACCGTCGCCTTCATGGACGGCTCGGCCCTGCTCAGCAAGGTATCGCTCACTTCTTCCGGAATCGCGACCCTGACCACTTCCAGCCTCGCTCCCGGTCTCCACCGGATCACCGCCAACTATTCGGGCGATACCAATGACGCGGCCGTCGTCTCCGCCACCGTCGTCCAGCAGGTTGCCCAACAGTCCGGCGTCACGCTGACCTCAAGCGCCAACCCCTCTCTCCTGACCGACAACATCACCCTCTCCACCACTGTCTCAAACGGCGTTGCAGGCTCCATCCCAACCGGTAAGGTCACTCTCACCGACGGCGGCACCGCCATTGCTACTGCAACTCTCGATGGCAACGGCGGGGCCAACTTCCCGATCACAGCACCCGCAGCAGGCACTCACAACTACATCGTCAGCTATGCCGGGGACGACCAGAACGTGCCCGCAGCCTCCACCACCCTGGTCCAGATCGTCAAGCTCCGGCCCACCATCACATCCCTTTCCGCCTCGGCTACGGCCATCTCAACCGGCCAGCAGCTTGTCCTGATCTCGGTTGTCCAGGGCAGCGGACCCAGCCTGCCCACCGGTAGCGTCACCTTCTCCTCGGGATCAACGGTCTTCGGCTCGGCGACCATCGGCAGCAATGGCCTCGCCACCATCTCGGTCGCTCCGCAGCAGGGCGTCTTCAACATCACCGGCACCTACTCGGGTGACGCGCTTTATGCAATCTCCGCCTCGTCCACCGTCCTCGTCACCGTCGGACCTCCCATCGAGTTTGCCCTCTCCATGCAGCCGCCCAGCCTCACCCTGAAAAGCGGAGACCACGGCACCATCCAAGTAAGCATCTCCACAGCCGCCACCTTCAAAGACACGGTAGCCTTTGGTTGCGCCGGTTTGCCCGCCTCCGCAACTTGCACCTTCTCGAATGACAAGATGGCTGTCGGCGGTGGCGCAACCTCCAACCTCTCCGTCATCGTCGACACCGGAAACCCTCTCGGCGTCGGCGCTACCGCCAAGCTCGATCAGCCCGGACATGGCAGCGGCACGATGCTTGCCTTCCTGCCCGCGGCTGCCCTGCTGCTCTGCTTCGGAAGCCGCGGACGCAAGCTGCTTGCGAACGCCCGTAAGCCGCTCGGCCTGATCGTCGCGCTCCTCATGCTCGCCGGGGTCGCTACCCTCTCCGGTTGCGGAAACACCTTCAACACGACCGACACTCCAGCCGGCAGCTATACCTTCCAGATCGTCGGAACCGGCCAGAGCACGGGCGCAACCCAAGTCGGCACCGTAACCCTCACGGTCAAGTAACCCGAGCAAAGGCCCAGGCGATCATCATGACCCTTCGACTCACCCTCACCCTTCTCACCGCGGCCGCTGCGCTCGCCGGGAGCATCATCCCGGCAGCGCAGGCCCAGGCCTCTTACGCCGGAACCGGGCCGGGCAGCTACGTCTCGCTCGGCGCTACCTTCTCCGGCTATAACTCCGGCCAGTACGGCAAAACCCTCCTCACGGGCGGCAGCGGTTACATCGACGCCAACCTCTACCGCCGTATCGGCGTAGAAGCTGAGTACCGCAAGCTCAACCACGGCAACTCTGAGGGAATTCGGGAGACCAGCTATCTGGTCGGCCCTAAAATTTCTTTCAAACCGCGCCACTTCCGCCCTTACGTAAAGCTCCTTACCGGACGCGGCGACTTCCATTTTCCTTTCGGCTACGCACAGGGCAGCTACTTCATGTTCGCCCCCGGCGGTGGAGTCGACTGGCGCGTTGGCCACTCCCGCCTCCAACTTCGCCTTATCGACATCGAATACCAGATCTGGCCCAACTTCGTTCCCTTCGGCCAGCTCTCTCCCTACGGAGCCAGCGCCGGGCTCAGCTTCCAACTCTTCGAACCCAAACGATAGCTCCTTTCTACAAACGGCTATTGTTTGCATCGTTCAACAGAGCTTAGCCGAAGTGCGAGACACCAGTCAGGCAGTGAACATGCGCTTTAACAAGCCAGCCTGGCGGACTGATGCAGCCAAAGAGGAGAGCATCAGCCTGAGAAATCTGAGGCGATGAACATGCTCAATCATGCCGTCTTATGCACTTGCCGTTGAGGTTCTCAGTCCACCTTCGGCTTGATTGCAAAAACCTTGATGCTTGCTGCCGCCGCATTGACGTCATACCGCGAAAGAAGCGTGGTCAGTTCCTCGTGTAAGGAGGGCTCAGCGGTTGTCGGCGTGCAGCAAGCCTCGTCGATCAATTGGAATGGACCTCCGCTCGCCATGCCAGGGGAGCAGCAGCCCGCCTGGTTTTCTACCTTGGCATAGGCATTCAGGTCTGCGCCACTATCTACGATCTCGACGTACTGGAATCCAGCCTGCAGTAGACCGGCCCGATACTCGTCGATTGGGATGGCCCCTCCGATGCAGCCAACGTAGGCTGCCATACTCGAAGCAAGAGCCGCAGGAAGATCATGTTTGAGTGCGATATCAGTGAGGGCAACCCGACCACCTGGCTTCAGAACGCGAGCAATCTCCTGGAAGACGGCTTGTTTGTCGGGTGCCAGATTCACGACACAGTTTGAGATGACGCAGTCGACCGACGAATCCGGGAGAGGAATCTGATCGATCGTCGATTGAAGGAACTCTACGTTGGTGTATCCCCCATGTGCCGCGTTCTCCCTGGCCCGCTCGATCATGGCAGGCGTCATGTCGATTCCGATTGCACGTCCCGCCGCCCCGACCATCTTTGAGGCCAGGAAGACGTCGAGCCCTCCACCTGAACCCAGATCCACGACAACCTCACCCGCTCGAAGGTGGGCCGTAGCAGTAGGATTCCCACAGGACAGTCCCATGTTTGCGCCAGCAGGAATCGAAGTCAGTTCATCAGCGCTGTATCCGAACGCCTCTGCGACCGCTTTCACGCCTGCATGGTCGTTCGTAAGACTGCTCTCCGCGACTGCCCCATACTTCGACTTCACTGAATCCAAAAGCGTCTGCGACATGCATCCTCCACCAATATCTGTTTAGGCAAATATATGCATTGCTTTCGTATACGTCAAGGCATATACATGGTGTATGAAAGTGGAAAGTACCTTCAGCTTGGAGAGATTCTTTCAGGCGCTCGGCGACACCACTCGCCTACGACTGCTCAACTTGATGAGGGATCGAGAGACTTGCGTGTGCTACTTCGTGGAGATACTTGGCGGCCCGCAACCTAAGATTTCCCGACATCTTGCTTTTCTGCGAAGTGCGGGGATCGTCTCGGCGCGGCGTGAGGGACAGTGGATGCACTACCGCATCGTGATGCCTCCGCACGCTGGAGCCGCGCAGATTCTGAAGGAGACGCTTGGCTCCCTGAAGAAAGAGAGGGTCATGCAGGAAGACGAAGCGCGGCTTACCAACGCCTGCTGCTCTCCATCGAAGTATGCGCTTCTCGAGGGCGCACCGCTTCCGACCACCGTCAAGATGATTTTGAGGAAGGCCGCTGGTCACCGACGCTAGGAACTTGAAATGCGACAGCCTCAATCGTTCTTGAGTCGCTCAAGAGCTGCGATCAGATCAGTTGGATGGATTGGTTTGGCCAGGACCTTGAAGTCGTAACCTGCTCTCTTCGAAGCAGCCAGCAGATCCGCCGTCGCAGCCTGACCATAGAAAAGAAGGACTTTGATGTTTGAGGATGTCTTCTTCAGAGCGACTGCCAGGTCTGTGCCCAACATACCAGGCATCATTACGTCTGAAATGACCAGGTCTGGACACGAGTGTTGTGCATAGTCCAAAGCCTCGTGCGCTCGTGTGAACGGCAAGGCATCGAAGCCATTCTGTTTCAGGATGATTGCAAGCGTCTTCGCAATCACCCGCTCATCATCAATCACGAAGACGAGGGGCCGCCTGTTCAGCGTCATTTGGTCCCCTGATGGTGATGATTACGGTAGACGTAACGGCCTATGAGCCAGCCGGTGGCACTCCCGATGAGCACATCGGTGGGAAAGTGTTGCTGACCCATCACCCGTGCCAGACTCACACCGGTTGCGAGGGAGTAAATTCCGACCTGTGCCCAGCGCGATGGATATTCGCTGGCAAGAACGGATGCCGTCGACCAGGTTAGCAGGCTGTGGCTGGACGGGAATGAGGAGTCTACTCCGGCTCTACTCTGAAAGAAGAGACCACGTGCGTTGTCCTGGGCAGGCCGTTCTCTCCAGGTTATGAGCTTGAGACCCTGCTCGACGACCAGGCCGTCCAGAATGGCCTCTCCCCCGAGCAACCCAGTTTCTTTGGCGTGTTCGTTCCCTTTCAGGTATCCGAGACCGTACAGAGCGACCGGTGCAGCAATAAAAGAACCGGTTAGAACGTTCGATGCATCGACGCTGCGTTGATTGAAGCTGCTGTCGTGGGTGACGACAGACTGCATTGTGTAGTGATCCGTCGCCAGACTTGTTCCGGTAGCGGCAGCCAAGGGTAAGAGCCATTTCAAGTCGCGCGTTCTCAGCCGCGCTGGACTGGTCCAGATGGCTGCTTGATCTTTAAGGACATGGACCGGCATGCCTCGCAATGACACTGCGTCTGACTTGAGCTGCGGTTGTGGCTCGTCGGGTAGAGGTGCTGAGATTGCTTGGCCTGAGGACGCGATGGCACTCCTTTCTTGAGCTGCAACAGAATCTTCATGTGCGAGTTGTGCCTGCAGAAACGGCAGCGGATAGCTGTAAGCTGCAAGAAAACACAATTTTGCGCCAAGGCGAAGCAGTTTGTGAGAGGGCATAGGTTGGATTCTCCGAGAGGCAAAGGTATGTCGGCTCGCATGCATACACGCGAGGAGGTCGACCGCAGTGAAAAGGAGGTCTGCCACTGCGGCTTACAGGTTCTCGGGATCAGATTCGAAGGGGTGGTGAGATTTGCGGCGGGACAAGAGCCGTGAAGAGGCGGCCTGCGTGCGTCGGAGAGCCTCTGTCCTGACGGACACGCGTGACTAGAATCAACTGAATGAGCAGCGCGAAGGCAGCGGTCAGCTTGCAAAGGAGTAGAACAAGGCAGATCACCAGGACGAAGCCGAAGACGGCCATTTCGGTATCGCTGTCAGGCCCGGGCGGGTCCCACTGGTCGAAGAACTCGACGACTGGAGTGAGGAGCGCTGCCAACATCAGCATGTATGTTACGAGTTGGAGTAAGCGCTTCATTTGCGGAGAGATCATCCTTGTAGTCTTGCTGGACCAAATCGAAGGCCAAGCCTTAGTCGTCGCTCCTGTTAACAGTCGAAATCCCATACTTGGTCAATTTGTAAGTGATGTCGCTCTTCGAGAGGCCAAGCCTGCGAGCTGCCTCGGCTTTACCCCCCTGGGTCTGGCTTAGAACTCTGAGGATTGCCTGACGCTCCCATTCGGCCAGAGTCAAACGCAGGTTGAACTCATCCGGAAATTCAGGGAGCATCATTTTTTCGTTTTCGTTGCCCTCATCACTCGGATGAGGAAGATCAAGTGCGAAGATTTCTGTACCGCTGGTCAGGATGCAGGCGCGTTCAAGCAGGTTACGCAGCTCACGAATGTTTCCTGGAAAGCCATACTGCATGAGTTGATGAACTGCGTCCGGGTGCAGTCGCCTGGCTGAAATCTTGAGATCGCTGGCAATCTGCCGAAGCAGATACTCCGAGAGGACAGGAATGTCTTCCATCCTCTCCCGTAGCGGAGGCACCTGGATGGGCACGATCGCGAGGCGATAGTAGAGGTCCTGGCGGAACCTCCCCTGCTCGACCTCGCGCAGCAGGTTGCGATGGGTGGCCACGAGAACGCGCACGTCGACGTCGCGAGAGACCGTGGCGCCCACGCGGGTGATCTTACCTTCCGCGAGAACACGCAAGAGCTTGGCCTGGGCTGCCGGTGACATCTCTCCGGCTTCATCAAGAAAGAGTGTTCCCTGGTGTGCGGTCTCGAAGAGACCGTAGCGAACATGATCGGCACCCGTGAAAGAACCCTTCTCATGGCCGAAGAGTTCGCTCTCCAGGAGCGTCTCAGAGAAGGCGGCACAATTGACGCTGATTATCGGTCTGCGAGCCCTGCCGCTTGCCCTGTGCACTGCACGGGCGACAAGCTCCTTGCCCGTACCGGTCTCTCCTGTGATTAGGACTGTCGCTTCCGTTGGACCGACGCGGCGAATTAGTTCCTTGAGGGCCTGCATCTTCTGGCCATCACCATGAATTTCACTATCTCCTTCGAGTGCTCCGACGGCCCCGCGCAGCAGAGTGTTCTCCCTGCGCAGCAAGGTGTGATGAGCGGCACGCTGGATGACTGCCTTCAGGTTGTCAGCGGCGAAGGGCTTGGTGAGGAAGTCAAAGGCTCCTTTGCGCATGGTTTCGACAGCGAGTTCTACCGTTCCGAATGCGGTCAATACGACCACTGAGGTTGCCGAACCTACGTGCGACAGCGCCTCCAGAATCTCTAGCCCTTGTCCATCCGGGAGCTTCTGATCCGTAAGGATGACATCGAAGTCCTGCGTTTCGAGCGCAGCCAGGGCCTCACGCACCAGCGCCACTGCGACCAACGCATGTCCCTCCCGCCGCAGATTCAGCGCGATGAGCTTGCGCATGTTTGGCTCATCTTCGACAATCAGAACTCGTGCCACAAGGCTCCCTGGTGCGTGATCGCTAACTTGCGTGTGATGCGTGGGCGGGCAGGACGAGGGCAAATAGAATGTGCTGCTCCGAATTCTGCTCAAGGGTGAGGTCACCGCCGTGTTTTTCCGCGATCTTCTTTGCGATGGAGAGCCCTAACCCTGTGCCGCCGCTCTTAGCGGTAAAGAAGGGTTCGAAGAGGCGAGGAACCGCAAAGTCAGGGATCGACGGTCCACCGTTCTCCACCGCAATCCGGACCAAGCCGTCTTGCTGCGAGACGCGTACCGAAACGCGGCCCGCCTCAGGCGACGCGTCCACGGCGTTCCGGAGAAGATTGAGCACGGCCTGCTGCAACTGGTCCTCGTTACCGTAGAGCTGGCAGCATCCATCCTCAGCCTCAAGATTGATCTTGACGCTCTTCGTGATGGCTTGGGCACGTGCAATGGACGCGATGTAGCCGACGAGGGTCATGACATCAATTTGCGTACAGGGGAGGTCGCCCGGTTGAGCATAGCTGAGGAAGTCAGTCGTCAGCCTCTCCAGCCGACGGGCTTCCGTCATTGCCACCTTGGACATCTCTTCTCGTTCCTCAAACGAGAACTGCGACGAGCCAGCGGCTTCAAGCGCACTCGATATGATAGCCACAGGGTTACGGATTTCATGCGCTACCGCGCTGGCCAGCCTTCCGATGGCCGCCAGCTTCTCACCTTCAACCAGTCTTCCGCGCGTAACTTCGAGATCATGAAGCCGATCGCGCAGCTCGCCTTCACGCTTCCCAAGCAGATCGAGCAGAAGCCACACCAAGGCTCCCACGGTGAACAGAAGCAGGACCAGTGTCGCTGCCTCAAGCAGTTCTCCGAGCTGGAAGGGTGGTTTGAAGTGCGCCGCGTAGGCTACCCACAGCACTGCGGAACAGGAACTGACTGTGGCAACCATGAGGGTTGAAAACAACGAGCAGTAGAGAGCCGCCTCGAGAACCGGCAGAATGAGCAGCCCGAAGTAGTGGGTATGGAACTGTCGCGTGGCGGCCGCAAGAGCGAACGGTATCAGGATGCCTGCGCATATGGAAAAGATCGCGCGTGCGCGAATGCAAATAGCCGAGAGTGACTTACCAGCGCCTGAGAGAGCAAGCTCACCGAAGCGGTAGAAGAGAACGACAGCAGCGACCAGCCACATGATCCAGGGGGTCGGGAAGTTGAAGTAAGAGAAGCCAATTTCTACAGCGACAAATACCGCCAGCGCCGCTAGATTGACTGCGGCGATGGCGGCCCGAGGTGAAAGTTGCCCCGGAAAGCGAAGGTGGCTCAGATCGTTCGTACGTCCCTCCTCTGTTCCCCTACCTGGATGAGAGCAATCACGCTGCCAACCCAGGGACTTGCGACTTCGACTGTTTCCGGATGCGCGGCGCTTGCGAGTTTGAATAATCGTACTGCCAGTTCGAAGTTTCAAACGATTAGCGATCCGCAAGACACACCGAAGCGTAAAATCAGGGGCTTTCGCTAATGCACTTTGGCACCTCTCCTGCATAGAACAACTCGGAATAGCTTGATCCAACTTCACCAGAGTGATCCGTAGGAGACATCCATCCATCTCGCGAACGCAAGGTTCGGCTTGTGTCCCATTCGCATGTTCCGGGTGATGCCCTCCCGTGTGTGCCTTGTCTGGATACTGGCGTCGGCTACCATCTTTGCGCAGGGTGCCGATCACACGCCGTTGAGTCTTCATGATGCGATCCAGCAATCGCAGTCCAGCCCGCAGGCCCACCAGGCCCAGGATGCTGTGGACGCCGCACGCGGCATGATCGTCCAGGCTGGATTGCGTCCTAATCCCCGCCTCTACGTTCAGTCGGAGGATCTACGGCCTTGGGCCAGCAACTTCAATTTTCCGAACGCGACCGAGGACTACGCGTATCTCGGACAGCTCATTGAGCTAGGCGGCAAGCGCGGCAGAAGGCTCGACGTAGCGAAAGCGAACGAGCGGCAGGCAGAGGCAGAGCAAACGTTGATGACGGAGCAGATCGCCGGGCGCGTCGCCAATGCTTATTGGACTGCGGTCATCAGCGAAGAGATCACAAAGCTGCTGGAGCGAGATCTTCAGGCTGTCGACGGGATCGTCCGCTACAACAAGGAGAGGGTCGATGCCGGTGCCGCGCGTGGAGTGGACCTCATTCGCGTAGAGATGGAGCGGGACCGGTTGCGCCTAACGCTGGAAAGCGCACGGCGTGAGGTGATTCTCAACCGCATCGAACTCTTCCGCCAGATTGGGCGCAAACCGGATGCGACGGTCGAGTTTTCTGACAAGCTTGACTCCGTCGCGCCCATCCAGCAGCAAAGTGTAGCCATGGTACTGGCGGCACGAGCCGACGTCAGTGTAGCCCGGGAGGCTGTCACTGCGGCAGAGGCCGAGGTCAAGCTGCAACGCGCTATTGGTGTGCCTGATCTTGATCTGTTAGCCGGTTACAAGCGCAATACCGGGGACAATACGCTCTATACGGGGCTGCAGCTTCCCCTCGCGTTTCGAACTCGTAACCAAGGAGAGGTCGCAAGAGCGCAGGCCAACGTGCAGCTGGCAAAAGACAAACTGCAGCAGTTGGAACTTTCCGTCGTAGCGGATGTTGAGGCATCCCAGGAGTCCTACACCCACCAACGAGCAGTGGTGCAGCAAATCCTGCCTGATATGCGTGCCCGAGCCATGCAGAACCTCACCATCATGGACGACGCATACCGCAGCGGCGGGACAGACCTTCTGCACTTTCTCGATGCAGAGCGAGCAGCCTTTGACGTCGAGGTCATCGCGCTCCGCACCCTGGAAGAACTCCAACAGGCCGCTCTGCGCTTACAACTTGCCTATGGGGTCCATCCATGAAGAACGTTTTCACCTGCACAGCAGCAGCCTTGGTTCTGGCTTGCCTCTCCATGGGCTGTTCAAAGAAGAAGGCCGATGGTAGCCAGGCCGCCAAGTCCTCGGCAGGTAAGTCCGACTCTTCAGAAGGCTCGCAGTCTGGCTCCACGCAGGATCAGCCGGACAAGAGCGCCAAAGGAGGAGCCCAGGCCAACGACATCGTGAAAATCCCTCTTGAAGATCAGCAGCGGGCGGGTATTCGCACAGAATTTGTCCTTGTTCAGCGCATGCCGCGCACGCTCTCTGCGGCCGGTCAGGTGGTCGTCGATGAGCAGCACACCTCGCACCTGGGAGCGGTGGCCGACGGGCGCATCACCGCCGTCAACGTCTTGCCGGGCGCAAATGTCAGAAGAGGTCAGGTGCTCGCGACACTTCACAGCCATACCGTCCATGAGACCGTCGGCGCACTGGTGCAGGCCTATGCCGCCGTCGATCGCCAGCACGGCGCAGTGGTCTTCGCCAGACAGGCTCAGGAGCGTTATCACCACCTTTACTCCATCCAGGCAGCCTCTTTGGAGGAGTCGCAACGGGCCGATCAAGAGCTTCTGGGGGCTCAGAAGATGCTTGTAGAGGCAGAAGCGAATGTCTATATGGAACGAGAGCATCTTTCCGAGCTCCTGCAGGTTTCGCCTGACTCGCTCAACCAAGGAAATCTTTACGACCGCGAGCTGGTGCCCATCCGGTCGCCGATCGACGGAGTCGTCATCGGCCGCAACCTAAGCGTCGGTCAGGTAGTCGATACCGGCTTCCTTGCCTTCGACATCTCGAACCTATCTACGGTCTGGGTCACGGCTGCTGTCAACCAGCAGGATCTCGGACTCATCCATCAGGGTGCGGCGACGGACGTCCTCACCACGGGCTTCCCAGAGAGCGTATTGCAGGGACACGTGGCCATGCTTGGCGACACCCTAGACCCTGACACACGTACTGTTCCCGTCCGAATCGTTGTTCGCAACCCAGAGGCCAGGCTCCGCCCCGGAATGTTCGCCTCCGCTCAAATTGCTGAAGCAGAGACGCGCGAAGCGATCTTCGTTCCAGAAAGTGCACTGCAGGACATCAACGGCATGCCCGTGGTCTTCGTCACGATCGACGGCACCACCTTCCAGGCTCGGACAGTCACCCTCGGTACTCGTTCGATGAAGAAGGCTGAGATCGTCGAAGGACTCAAGCCAGGAGACCGCGTGGTCATCAACGGTGCCTTCATGGTGAAGTCAGAGATGCTCAAGGGCACCATGGGAGACGGATAGCCATGCAGAGGCTTATCGATTTCTTCCTATCCAATCGCTGGATCGTCATCGCCCTGCTGGTCGTGCTCGTCGTCGGCGGCATTACTGTCATGCTGAATCTTCCGCTGGAGGCTTTTCCCGACCTGACGAACAACCAGGTTGTTGTCACCGTACAGTGTCCGGGCATGTCGCCGGTTGAGGTGGAGCAGCTCGTGACCTATCCCATCGAGACTTCCATGATGGGCATGCCAAAGCTCCAGATGGTGCGCTCCACCTCAAAGCTCGATCTCTCGATGGTCACCGTCATCTTCGATGACGCCATGGATAAGTATCTCGTGCGGCAGCTCGTCGCGGAGCGCCTCAACCAGGTGCAAAGCCGCATCCCTGCCGGCCTGCAGCCGCAGATGAACCCCATGGCAACTGCCTTCGGGGAAGTCTATCAATACACGATCTCATCACCGAAGATGTCGCTGATGCAGGTCAAGACGCTGCATGACTGGGTCGTCCGCTACGCGCTGCTTACAGTGCCCGGAGTCAGCGAGATCAACTCCTGGGGCGGCGAGACGAAGCAGTACACGATAGAGCTGGACCCTGAAAACCTGCGTCGCTTCAACCTGACCCTGCATGACGTGGTCAACGCCGTCACCAGCAACAATGCCAACTTTGGTGGCAGCTACATTGAGCACGCCGATCAGCAGTACACGGTACGTGGACTCGGTCGCGCAGAGGACGTCGGCGATCTCGGCAACATCGTCGTCTCTACTCATGGTGGTGTGCCAGTTCTGCTCAAGCAGGTCGCCACCATCAACATCGCGCCGCTCCCCCGCCATGGTGCCGTGATGAGAGACGCCAAAGGTGAAACCGTCTCCGGCATGGTCATCATCCTCCGCGGAGAGAATGGCCAGAACGTCATCAAGCAAATCAAGCAAAAGATCGCAGATCTCAAGCTGCCAGGTGGCGCAAAGATACTGCCATTCTATGATCAATCCGACGTTATCAACGCCACCACCGCCACGGTTCGCCGCAACCTTATTGAAGCCGCCGTTCTGGTTATCGTCATCCTCCTCATCTTCCTTGGGGACTGGCGTGCGGCTCTCGTCGTCGCCGTCACCATCCCACTGTCGCTACTCTTCGGCTTCATCGGCATGGATCTCTTCGGCATCTCGGTCAACCTGATGAGCCTCGGAGCCATCGACTTCGGAACAGTCGTGGATGGCTCGGTTGTTATGACGGAAAACTGCATCCACCGGCTGGAGCAGGGTAACGGAGATAAGCCGCTGCTGGTTATCGTCCGGGAAGCCGCCCACGAGGTCGCCCGCCCAGTCATCTTTGGCGTCCTCATCATCATCGCCGTCTACCTTCCCGTTCTCACCTTGCAGAGCCTTGAAGGCCGCATGTTTCGCCCGATGGCAGTCACGGTCGTCTCTGCCCTAACGGGGTCGCTGCTGCTCGCTCTGTTCGTCGTCCCCACATTGTGCACCGTAGCCTTACGGCATCGGGCCAAAGTTCTCGCAGAAGGAAATCATGATAAGAAGGCTGATAAGCCCAACTGGTTTGACCGCCTGCGAGATTTGTACGGCCGCTCGCTGGGCCAAAGCGAGCGTCACCGCAAACTCATCCTCATCCTGTCAATCATCGCCATCGTCGTTTCGCTCGGCTCGCTCAAGTTCATCGGGACGGAGTTCATGCCAACCCTCGACGAAGGATCCATGGTCGTGACCTCCAAGCGCCTCCCAGGCATCGCTCTCACGGAGTCCGTCGCCGTCGGCAACCAGATTGAAAAGACCATTATGGCGCAACCCGGGGTCGTCAGCGTTGTCACCAAACTGGGTCGCCCCGATCTTGCAACTGAGGCCATGGGTGAGTACGAATCAGACTCTTACCTGAATTTCACTCCAAAACTGCAGAACGCCAGCGCCAAAAACAAACAGCAGTTCACCGACACGCTCCAGAAGGCGCTCGACAAGATCCCGGGCGTCACCTACGAGATCACCCAACCCATGCAGATGCGCATGGATGAGACCATCACCGGCACACGCGGCGATGTCGCTCTCAAGATCTTCGGGGAAGACCTTGACACCCTCGAGCTTATGGCGCACAAGGCTCAAACCATCATCTCGGGCGTCGACGGCGCATCCGAAACCCAACGCGAGATCATCTCCGGTGCGCTCGAGCTCCAGATCCGCATTAATCGCCAAGCCGCTGCCCGCTACGGCGTCAACGTCTCCGATATCCAGGAGCTTATCGAAACCCTCTACGGCTCCAAACAGCTTTCCGAGATGCTACTCGGCGAAGAACGCTTCCCCATCGCCATCCGCCTCCCCGCAACACTCCGCAACGATCCCGAGCAGCTTCGCTCCCTTCAGATGAAGACCTCCCAAGGCGAACTCGTACGCCTTGACCAGCTTGCTGAGATCAAGACAGTAGGCGGTCCCATCCTCATCAACCGGGAGCAGGCACACCGCCGCGCCGTCGTCATGAGCAACGTCAGCGGACGTGATCTCGGTAGCTTCGTCAAGGACTGCAAGGCCGCCGTCGCGGAACAGCTGCAGCTTCCGTCCGGCTATCGGCTGGAGTGGGGCGGCCAATATGAAAACCAGCAACGTGCCCAGGCCCGCCTGCTCATTGTCTTCCCCGTCTCGCTGCTGATCATTTCCGCGCTGCTCTATGCCACGTTCCAGAATGCCAGACAGATGGCACTCATCCTCTGCATTGTCCCGCTCGCTCTGGTTGGCGGAATCGCCGCGCTCTGGCTGCGCGGCATAAACCTCAATCTCTCCGCCTGCGTCGGCTTCATCGCCCTGTTCGGCATCGCCGTCCTCAATGGGATCGTCATGGTCAGCCACATCAACACCCTGCACGAAGAGGGCAAGCCCCTGGAAGAGGCGGTTCACCAGGGAGCCTCGGACCGCCTGCGTCCTGTTCTGATGACCGCGCTAGTGGCCAGTCTTGGCTTCATCCCAATGGCTTTGTCTACCTCACGTGGAGCAGAGGTTGAGCGGCCACTGGCAACCGTCGTCATTGGCGGCCTCTTCACCGCAACCATCCTCACCCTCTATGTTCTTCCCCTAATGTACCCATGGTTCAGCCCGGACACGACTGAGAAACCAGACTCCTCTCAACCGGAGTTCGCATGATCCGATCACTCTCCCAGGTCTCTGCATCAATCGCCGTCCACCCCTACATCAGCTTCCTGAGGTAGTCATGAAACACACGCGAATCATAAAAGCAGGTTTCCATTATCGTCCTAGAGCCGCGTTCGCATGTACAGGCTTCATGCTGTGTGCATTGCCGCTCAGCGCTCAAAGCGCTGCCGATACGTCTCAGCCGCAGATGCTTAACACTGCCTGGCTCTCCCTGCCGGATGCTCCTCAGCCCCAGCAGGGCCAGACAAAGCCCGCTCCCCAGGCCCCCCAGCAGCCACCCTCAACCAGCGGTTCCCCCACCCTTGACGACCTCGGAATCACCCCCACGCAGGTTCATGGCGATGATCGAACCCAGGCGTTGCTGGATAAACGCAGCCACATGCTTAAGGTGCATCAGCGCCTCGGTCTTATCACTGCCGTCCCCATCCTTGCCGCATGCATCAGCGGTGCTGGCGCCACTCCCGACCGTGGCACCTATGGCTCGACGACGTCGCGCGACGTTCACGTCGGCATCGCGGGTCTCGCTATCGGGATGTATGGGGCCACGGCCTACTATGCCGCCGCTGCTCCTCGGCTCGATCACGCTCCCGCGCGTGGCGGGGTCAAGTGGCACAAATATCTGATCTACATTCACGCCCCCGGAATGGTTCTGACTCCGATTCTCGGAGCCATGGCCTTCAACCAGATCAACAGTGGCCAGAAGGTCCATGGGATCGCCTCCGCGCACCAGGCTGTCGCGGTCACAACTGCCCTAGCCTATGGCGCTTCAATCCTTGCTGTTACCTATCCCATTCATCTTCCTCACCACAACTCCCAGGCTCAAACCTCCACTGCCGACGCCGACGCAGTCCCTGAAACTCCCACCTTGGCCGCCAGGGAGGCAAAATGAACACTCTGACCTACATCACCGCAGCGTTCACCCTCGCCGTGGCAACCTTGCCCACCCAGCAAGCCGCCGCTCCCTCCACCTGGGTCCTCGATAGTTCCACCCTCACCTACCACATGTCCCACCCCATCCATGAGGTGGATGGCGTAAGCCGCGCCGCTAAAGGCAAGGGCTTCTGCCACGAAGGAAACTGCGAGTTCCTCCTTGCCGTCCCGGTCAAGAGTTTCGATAGTGGTGACACCAATCGTGATCTCCACATGCTGCAGGTCACGCGCGGCGCTCAGTTTCCTATGGTGACCGTGCGCTTCCGAGTGCCGCAAGACAAACTCGCCGACCCGATGCTCGTATGCGACCTGGAGGTTCAGTTCGCTGGGCAGACCAGGCAATACACTCAAGTTACATTCAAACAGTCCATTGAGGGGAACAACCATCACATCACAGGCTTTGTTCCATCCACCCTGACCGACTTCAAAATCGAGGCCCCATCGTTCCTCATGGTTCCCATCAAGAACGATATTCCTGTCAAAGTAGATACGACTTGGCACCCGATGTAATTTCTTCAACGCTGACCGGAATCCAGAGAATAGTCACCCAGGAGATCAAGATGAATAAGCAGGCAATCGCAGCGCTTTCCTTCGTCGCCGGCATCATCCTAGTGCCGGTGGCCGCCCTCGGCTATCTGCGATTCGGCCATCCGCCGGTCGCCGTTACAGATCCCGCCTTCCCCATGGAAGCTACTATCGTACATACCCCACTTGCCCGCCGCATTGGCAAAGAGATGCCTGCAGGCCCACCGCACGCTGCCAGCCCAGCCGATCTCGTCGCGGGTGCAGCCATCTACACCAAAGAGTGTGCCTTCTGCCACGGGCTTCCGGAACATCCTTCAGCCGTTGGCAAGCACATGTATCCAGCCGTCCCACAACTGTGGCAGCCTCATCGGAACGGCAGTGTCGTAGGAGTAAGCGACGATCCGGTCGGCGAGACCTATTGGAAGGTCAGAAACGGCATTCGACTGACCGGTATGCCCGCATATGCCGCACTACTATCCGAAGACCAGATGTGGCAGGTCTCTGCTTTGCTCGCTGTAGCAGACAAACCTCTCCCACCGGAAGCCGAAACCCAACTCATCCGACCGTAGGGAGCTTGAGCGAAGATCAACCACGCCTATACTGACTGAGTTGTAGAAGTATCTGTTTCGGGCCGTTGAGCCGTTGATGAGCACGGCCGCTTAATTGCCTTCATGTTGGCAGATCGCCGCAACACTCCCGGGCAGCCCATCGTTTCCTGGGAAAAGCGTTGACTGCGATGCGCCACTGGCCGCCGTCGTCGATTACTACAGACCAACTCGGCTCATACCCAAAGGCTATCGGTCGGTTGCAACGAGAAGGCAAGCTGTTGGTCGACATGAAGCCTTCGTCCCATCCACCTCGCAAACGGAAGCTCATACCTCTTCTCGGCAGACCGCCAGAGCTCCTTGCGCTTGCCCGTTGCCATGTTCACGCTGCTGATAAACGGATGATCGCCCTTCGGTGTCGACCCCACGCCGGGGAAGTACGCGCTCGCGGCTCTGTTGCATTAACTCTGGTTGGCGCCAGCTTTGATAGTGCGTCGATGATGAAGCGGCGCTCGAGAAGACATCGAACAGCTTATTGACGAAACGCACCTGGTCCTGGGCGTGCGGCTTGCATGTGAGGCAATGGCCGCGGCGGATCATCCGCATCACCTCGAAGCCCTTGATCGTAGCCGACGCCGTCTTCATGGTCTGGAAGCCTCGGGAAGGACGAATGACTCGCTTGAGTGCGCCATGATCGGCTTCGATGATGTTGTTCAGGTATTTGCAGGTCCGGTGTGATTGGGGCACTCGTATGGTGCGTTTATGACCTCTAACCTGCTGGCGCATAGCAACCTGTTCAAGGCGGGGGATCTCTATGAGCGGTGCGTATAACAGGACGTTTACGCCATTCGGATTTCAGCGCGAGGAGCGTTTGTATTGGCAGGATTCGAAGCTGTATTACGATATGTCGCCGTTCCCCTTCGCGGACAAGATCAAGACGCCGATCGTGATGTTCCATGGCGTGGCGGATGACAGTCAGGGTACGTTTCCGATCCAGAGCGATCGCTTTTACGCCGCGCTTTAGGGGCAACGGGGCCACCGTGCGGTTCGTGCTCCTGCCATTGGAGGCGCATGTGTATGCGGGGCGGGCGTCGCTGGAGACGCTGATGGCGGAAACCAAGGCTTGGCTCGATACGTATGTGAAAGAGGCTAAATAGCGGAAGGGCTTATCCTTCCAGACGGGCCCGCTGCGCGCGGAGCGGCCGCTTCGTGGCGGATCTTGGGTTTCGCGTGGTCCGAGCGTTGCTCGGCTTTAGTTGGTTGGGGGCAGGTGCGAGTCATACCAAGTCAACATGCGGGTGAGGCTGTCGATCTGGTGCTCGCGCTCGGTGAAGATATGGGGCTCACGCGGGTAGGTCACCATGTGGACATCCTTGCCAAGGAAGCGCAGGCCGTTGAAGAGCTCCAGCGACTGGGAGGGCGGGACGCGGAGGTCGGCTTCGCCATGCAGGATCAGGGTTGGCGTGGTGACCTGGTCGAGATAGCTGATGGCGGAGTGGGTGTCGTATAGCTTGCGGTTGGGGATGACGGGACCGAAGTAGCCGTCGAGGTAAGACGGTGCAATGTCCGTGGTGAGGCCCATGGTAAACAGGTCTGAGATGCCGGCACCAACCATGGCGGCCTTAAAGCGATGCGAGTGTGTGATGCCCCAGGCCGTGGTGTAGCCACCATAGCTCCAGCCGCCCATGACGAGGCGGTCGGGGTTGGTGATGCCGCGGGTGATCAGTTGGTCGAGGCCGTCGAGCGCGTCCTGGAAGTCAGCATCGCCCCAATTCTTGAGGGTGAGGTTTTCAAACTCGGGGCCGCTGCCGCTGGAGCCGCGGATCATCGGCAGAAGAACGGCAAAGCCGTGCGAGGCGTAGTACTGGGCGGGGTTGTACCAAGATCCGTTCCAGCCGTTGAGCCAGTTCTCAACGGGACCTCCGTGAATGTGCAGGATAGTCTTATATTTCTTGCCGGGGACATAGTCGGCAGGGTAGACGAGGACGCCATGGATCTCAAGGCCGTCCTTTGAGGACTTCCAGGTGACCTCTCCGGACTTGCCCAGAGCGAGGTCTTTGACTTGCGGGTTGAATTCGGTAAGGACACGGGTCTGGCCGGCGGAGGAGACGCAGAGCTCGCCGGGGTGGTCAGGCTTCGAGCAGATGTAGGACATCGTCTTGCCGTTTTTGCTGACGCTCAGATGGCCGCCGACTGCGCCTAGGTTCTGGAGGGTTTTGGCGGCTCCGGTTTGCAGGTCGATGGACTGCAGGATGGAGTGGGAGTTCTCATCGCTGAGGGTCGTCAGGGTCCTGCCGTCGGCGCTCCACTCTGCGTCTTCCAGCGTGGAGGGAATGGAGGTGGTGATGCGAGTCTTTTTGCCGGATTGAAGGTCGTAGAGAAAGGGGTATCGGGCGATGCCGCCGCCGGCTTGATCGGGCAGGATGTGCTCCTCTACGATAACGTGGCGACCGTCCGGCGACCAGACGCCTGTGAAGCCGCCGTGCTCGAGTACGATTTTCCGTTCTTCTCCGGTAGCCGCCTCAATGACGGCGGTGCGGGTGAGGTAATAGAAGTCGTTGAGAAAGGGCGTGGGCGAGGTCTTGATGAGGAACTGGGAGCCGTCGGGTGAGGGGGTGAAGTCGTCAACGTTGACGGCCTGTCTGGTGATGAGACGCGCCTCCTGCGTGGAGAGCGAGTAGATCCAGAGGCGATCGAAGACGTGGTTGTCCAGCGCAATGTTCCAGTCTTTCTTTTTCTTCTTGCGGTCCTTTTCGGCTTCTGGCTCGGTGTCTCGGCGCAGGAAGGCGATGCTTTTGCCGTCGAGCATCCACTTGAAGCCTTTGACGCCGCCGGGGATGTTGGTCATTGGCTGCGCCTCGCCGCCGGTGAGCGGCAGCAGCCAGATCTGCGGCTCGGGCGCGGGCTCTGCGTCGCCTTCCTTCTTGTCCGGGGTGATGTTCGCCACGGTCGCGTCTTTGGCGATGTAAAAGTGGTAGCCGCCGGCTCCATCGTGTGCGAGCGGGTTGGGACGCGTGGATAGAAACGCAAGGGATTGGCCGTCCGGGGACCAACGCGGCGAGGTGTCTGAGCTGCCGCCGAGGAGAAAAGGTTTCTGGCCCCCCTGGCCTGAGTTCATCACGGTCCAGATGTGGCTGTAAGCCTTGGCGGAAGCGGATTGCGGCGTGTTGACGACGAAGACCGTCCTGGTGCCGTCCGGGGAGATCTGGGCGTCGCTGACGGTGCGCAGATCCAAGATGTCTTGCGGCTCAACGGCCTTCTTTGTTTGTGCGAAGACGGTGCAGGTGAGCGTGACGGCAAGCAGTGCGAGGTTCTTGAAGTGAGTGTTCAAAGGGAACTCCATACAACGGGTGCGGCTTTGGCACGAACGCAACGAAACTACTTTGCGCTGGCGGTGCGAGCCTCGTCATCCTTCTGCCACCAGGACTCCGGATGCACGATGGTCTTGGGGTAAATCTCGTTGAGGGTTGCGCCTTCATACGCGACGCCGCCGCGCATAACCCAATGGACGGAGTTGGTGTTGTGGATGTCCCGCAGCGGGCTTTTGTCCAGCACAATCAGGTCTGCGAGTTTGCCCGTTTCCAGTGAGCCGATGTCCTGATCCAGGCCGATGGCCTTGGCGCCATTGATGGTGGCGACGCGGATGACCTCAAGCGGCGTCATGCCGCCCATGGCAAAGGCCCACATCTCCCAGTGACACTGGATGCCCTGCATCTGGCCGTGACCGCCAAGCGCGACGAGGCCGCCGGCGCGCAGGATCTTGGCTGCGTCCGCCGCCTGCTCGGGGAAGATGTACTCGGGATCGCGCACCCACTGCTCACGCTCCGCGTCCATGTGCAGGATCAAGGGCGGCGTGAAGTGGCGCAGCTTGGAGTCGCCGAAGAAGTCTGTATGCTCGACGAAGTACTCGGTTGCGGTCGGGCCGCCGTATGCGACGACGAGCGTTGGCGTGTAGCTGGTGCCGGACTGCGCCTGCAGTTGAACGATGTCTTTGTAAAGCGGCGTCTGCGGCAGGTTGTGCTCGTTGCCGGTGAAGCCGTCGATGACCTGGCTCATATCCATCTTGGTATCGATGCCGCCTTCCGTGGTCGGCATGGCGTGCAGTTCCAGGGAGGCTTGAACCATCCACTGGCGTTGCTGCCGGTTCCCGACCTCATAGCTCTTAAGCAGGTGCGTACGGTAATACTTCGTGTAGCGCTCGATGACACGGCGAGCGTCGTCGAGGGAGTGAAAGTCGTTCTCGGAGAAGATGCCTCCGCCGGTGGAGTAAGCGCGCGGACCGAGAACACGGCCGGTGTCGGCAAGATCCTGGTAGGCGAAGATGTCCGGCGTGAAGGCCTGCGGGTCGCGCGTGGCCGTTACGCCGTAGGCAAGGTTCGCCTCCATCGGCCAGCTGTTCAGCTCCAGCAGGCCGCGCCGGATGGGCGTGAAGTGGGCGTGCGCATCCACGATGCCGGGCATGATAGTCTTGCCCGCGACGTTGAGCACCTTCGCTCCGGCGGGCACGCTGACCTTGCCTTGCGGGCCGACGCCCATGATGCGGTCCCCGGTGATGACGATGTCGGCGTGCTGCAGCACCTCATCGCCCTTCATGGTGATGACGGTTGCGCCGCGCAGCACCACAGAGCCATCCGGCACAAGGCGCGGCTCTTCAACATGCAGGGCCAGCTCCGCCGGTTTCAGAGCCTCCGCCTGCTTGGCCGCATCCATCGGTGGCGTGAGCGCCGTGGTGGGTACGGGCGGAACAAGATTCGCTGCGATGGCGTTCTGAACCCGCGTGAGAGGAAGGCGGAAGAGCGTCGCGCCGATGGTCCACAGGATCTCATCGCCCTTTGGCGACCAGGTGAGCGAATCCGCGCCGTCTACCGTGAGGCGCTTGCCCAGTATGCTGGGCTTACTGATGTCCACCTCAACCGCTGAGCCACCAACCTGCGGCACTTTGAAGAGCCAGACTTGGTGATTGATGAGGGCGATCACCGCGGCGTGGTCGGGGCTGATGACGACGTCACGCGCAACCACTGGATCATTCTTGCCTTGGATGTCCTTGCCCTTGAAGACGACGAGTTCCTGCAAATCCGAACCATCGAAGCGCATGGAGACGAGGCCCTTGGGCGTGGTGACAAAGAGCCGGTCTGCCATTGTGGTGAACTGCGGGCGTGAAGCGCCGCGAGCCGGCGCGACGGTCTGCATCGCGCCACCGGATGCGGGCATGCGGATGATGTCGTCGCCCACAAGGACTTCATCGGGGTTGAACTCGATCTCCAAGCGACGCTCCCGGCGAGCATTGATCGAGGAACGAATCGCGAAGATCTGTGTTCCGTCCAGAGACCAGACGGGTTGACGGTAGTAGCCGGGGATGGAGCTGACAGGGGTCGGCGCGCCGGATCCGTCCGATGCGATCTTCCAGATGGCGCCGCCGTTCAGCGCGTCCCAGGTGACATAAGCGATGCTCTTGCCGTCCGGCGACCAGGTTGGCTGGAACTCCGCGTCGGCGGACTGGGTGAGTCTGCGCGGCGGAGCACCGGAGACCGGCGCCACGAACAGATGAGCGAGCGAAGAAAAGGCAACCTGCTGTCCGTCCGGCGAGAGCCTGGGGTCGGATGCAATCCGCGCAACCACCGGGCCTTCTTCCACGCGATGAACGGAACGGACCAGGGGACCGAGCAGTTGCTTGACCTCGGCCGTGAACGGGATGTCGGTTGCGCTGCCTGAGGCGATCTCAAGCTGACGGATGTGGCCGCCGTAGGACAGCACGATGGACGTGCTGTCCGGCGTGAAAGCGTAGCCGGGCAGAAGATCCCGTGCGCCGATACCCTCCTGATCGTCGCGATCGATGCCGTATCGAACCCAGTGCTCGGCGCCGGTGTTCAGGTCGCGCGCTCGCAGGCCGGTCTTTACGTCCTCCCGTGTGCCGTAGACGAGCCAGCGGCCGTCGGGCGAGATACGCGGACGGATGGCGCTGCCTTCGTCTGCCGTGATGACGTCTTCCATGCCGTTCGAGGTGTTGCGGCGAACGATTTGCCAAAGCGGAAACTTTGCGTTGTAGCCAAAGAGGCCGTTGCGGCGGCTGTAGTAGATGTATTTGCCATCAGGCGATGAGACCGCGCCGGCCACGTTAGCTTGGCGATCGCCGGGAGTCTTTGGCGCGGGCGAGGCCTTTGTGATCTGAATGCCCGCGCCGCCGTTGACGTCATACATCCAGAGCTCCCGTCCACCGAAGACGTCGGAGCCGCGTTCGGCGAGGATGAAGCGTCCGTCCGGAGTCCACTCCGGGGAGATCCAGTCGGTGCGGCGGTCTTTGGTCAGCGAGTAGGCGTGGGAGCCGTCTGCGTCCGTGATCCAGAGATTGTCCGCGCCGTCGCGATCGCTGATGAAGACGAGCTTCTTGCCGTCGGGCGAGTAGCGCGGCTGGCTGTCATACGCCATGCCTGTGGTCAGCGGCTTAGCCGCGCCGCCGGTGATGGGCAGGGTATAGAGATCGCCCAGGAGCTCAAAGACGATGGTCTTGCCATCAGGTGAGAGGTCGAGCGAGATCCATGTTCCTTCATCCGTGGTGAAGTTGATGGAGCGCGTCGAAGGGAGCGTCAGAGGGCCGAGATCATCGGGCTTCTTACCTGGCTGCGCGGATGCGACACCGATGCTAAAAGCCGCGATTCCAAAGGCGATGAACCCACTACGACGAAACGACGGCTGAACGCGATGCGCCAAGATGTCTCCCTGTGGAACGAATCTCTTGTATGTCTCGTTTGCAGCGCAGGCGGCCCGCATGTACCAGCTCTACGAAGAAGATTTCACCGGCGTGAGAGGAGTGCGCGATGACGAAGAATGTTATTGTTTAGAAACACTCCCCTACTGAGCGTTTCCGGTTGAACCGCAGTCCCAGCTCTTGCGTTCGATAGAGAGAGGCCATGCTGAACAAGGTTCTGGAGGATTCTAGAACGACGGAATCCCTCGCGGCGCTGGAAACTATGGCCGATGAGGACCTGGTTCGGCGGGTTCGGGATGGCGTGGATGCGGCGTATTCCGCGCTCTTTAACCGGCATTATTCGCATGTTTTAAACGTTGCTGTGCGCATTTTGAGAAACCGGGAAGAGGCTGAGGATGCTGCGCAGACGGTGTTCTGGGATGTTTCGCGGGCGTTTCATTTGTATGATTCTGCGCGTGGATCTTTCCGGACATGGCTGATGCAGTATGCGTATCACCGGAGCATCAACCACAAGAAAAGCCTGCAAACACGCGGGTTTTATCAACATCAGGCGATCGATTCGATCGACCGGCGGGTGCTGCAGGAGGCTTTGCACTCGACTTCTCGGCATCTTTTGCCGAGCGAGGCCTCGCAGGCGATCCACCAGGCTCTGGCACAGCTGAGCCAGCCGCAGCGGGATACGCTCAAGTTGATCTTTCTAGAGGGTTTAGCGTTCCCGGACGTGGCTCTCCGGTTCGGGCAGACGGAGGGGAATGTGCGGCATCACTACTACCGGGGGATGCGCAGGTTGCGAGAAATTCTCTTCAAGCGGTGAGGTTGCCGTAGAAAACGTCCACAAAATGTCTTTTGCGCGTGGGTTTTTGCTGGATGTTCATCGCTTGCGCGTGGGTTTTCGCTGGTTAGCAAAAGAAAGCAGGGCCGGCACGCTCCTGGGTTGACGAGCGAGCCGGTCCTGGCTGGCAAAGCGGGGTTAGAACTTGTACTTGAGAGCGAACTGAATCTGCCGCGAGGTTCCGAAGCCGATCGTGTTGCCGAAGGTGCCAGTGATGCTGCCAAAGCTGGCAGAGCCGTAGGTTGTAGTCGGGAAGTTGAAGTTGGGATGGTTGAGGAAGTCGAAGAACTCCGCCCGGAATTCGAGCAACTGCCCTTCATGGATTTGGGTGTCCTTCAGCAGCGAGACGTCAGCCTGCGAGAAGTGCGGTCCGTAGGTGCCGTTGCGGGGCGAGTTGCCGAAGGTGCCCGTGGCGGGGGTGGCCCATCCGGCCGGATTGAGGAAGCTAACATACCCGGTGCTGGGGTTGATGACCGTGGGCAGGTACTGCGCAGTTCCGGCAACCCGGTTGGGGCGCTGATTGGTAAAGTCCCCGTTTCCGTAGGTATTGACGCTTTGCTGCACATTCTCCGCGACGCCGGAACGGAAGATACCGAGCGAGTTGACGCTCCAACCGGAGGCGGCGACCAGGACGGGGCCGGGAGCGGAGCCCAGGAAGCGGTGTCCCCTTCCCATGGGGAACTGATAGAGCAGATTGTAGGTGAAGTTGTGACGGACGTCGCCGGAGCCATTGCCGCGCTCCGCGGCGATGTTGTTGTTGTCCTGCGGTTCGGAGGAGTAGAGACCCTGATCCTGGACGTTGTCGATGGCATGGCCGTAGCTGTAGTTCGCTGCGAAGTTTAGCGCGTTGGTGAAGCGCTCCTTGAGCGAGAACTGCAGGCCGTTGTAATTGCTGAGGCCGTTGTTGCCTTCCAGGTAGATGTCACCGAACTTCGTGTTCGGACGGATGCTCGTTCCCTGGTTGACGTAGTTGATGTCCGTCTCACGCCAGAGGTTGACGCCGTGGTTGCCGACGTAGGAGATCTGGATGGAGGTTCCCTTGGAGAGCTCCTGCGCGATCGAGAGATTGTATTGGGTGGCGTAGATATCGGGCTTGGAGGATGGGAAGCCGTAGACGTTGGGAGTTGGGGCAACGCCGCTGGCGAGGTAGCTCGTGTACGGGTACTTGAGGCCGGGGATGGCAGTCTGGGTGAGGGTCAGGTTGCCGACGATGGTGTTGGTGGGAACGTAGTAGGAGCCGAAGCCGACCGGGTAAGCCTGGTAGAAGATTCCGGCTCCCGAGCGAACGACTGTCTTGGGATTAGGTGACCAGGCGATACCGAGACGGGGACCAAAGTCACGGAAGTTCTTCTGGAAGTATTCCGTGCCGGGAGCGGCGAGGTTGCCGGTGGAGGGCAGAAAGGTCTGGGTGGCGTAGAACTTGTCATGCGGGGTGGTCTCAAAGTCCCAGCGCAGGCCGTAGTTGATGGTGATGTTGGGGCGGATCTGCCAGTTGTCCTGGGCGTACGCGCCGAACTGCGAGGCGAGTGTGGTGTGGCCGGGATTGCCGGCGGTCTGGGTGACCTGGGTCACGATGTTGTTTTCAAAGTTGGCGACCGAGGTGTAGAGGACGGACGCGTTGGTGATGCTGGTCGCGTGCAGCTGGATGCGGTAGAAGGTGCCGCCGAACTTGATGGTGTGATTATGGCGGACCAGGGTCATGGCATCGCCGTACTGATAGCTGTCGTTGTTGCCGAGTGTGTTTCCCCGGGAGCCGACGACGGCGTCGATGCCGGTGATGGAGACGGTGGGGATGGGCTCCGCTGAGTTGAGCACGCTGGCCCAGCGCTGGAAGCCGGCGAGCGCGTCGTTGATGAGGGTGGGGCTGAAGATGTGCTGCTCGTGAAAGGCGATGTTGGTGGTGGTCAACGGAACGAGCTGGTGGTCATTGATGCCGAGAGCCGAGGGAGTGACTCCGAAGAGTGCGCCTGAGGTGAGCGTGTTGTTGATGTTGAGGCGGCCGTAGACGGAGTCTCTCTGGCTGAAGTTGTGGTCTATCCGGATGCTGCCTGTGTTCTCCGTGACATTGGTGTTGGAGACGATGGAGTAGGTGGCGGTATTCGGGTTGGCTGGATTGTCGACGCCAATGGGCTCATCGGCGAGAATGGGCTGCAGCTCGGGGTGCAGGGCGAGCGCGGTGGCGCGAGCGGCGGAGCTAAGGACCTGGCCGGAGCCGATGATGCCGATCTGCTGGCGCGAGCCTTCATAGTTGGCGAAGAAGAAGGTCTTATCTTTATAGATGGGGCCGCTGAGGTTTCCGCCGAAGTCGTTGAAGCGGAAGCGGGGCTTCTGAGCGCGAGCGAAGAAGTTGCGGGCGTCAAGCGCTTCATTGCGGAAGAAGTCGTAGCCTTCTCCGTGGAACTTGTTGGAGCCGGACTTGCTGATGATGTTGACCTCTGAACCGGCGGCACGGCCGTACTCGGCCTGGTAGCCGGAGGTCTGGGCCCGGAATTCGGCAATAGTCTCAAGGCTTCCGGTGAGCAGGCGTGCGCCGCGCTCAAAGCCGTTGGCCATGTAGGGCTGGTCGACGCGGGAGGCGTCTACGCCGTCGATGGAATACTGGTTGTGGACGGAGTGGAGGCCGTCAAAGCTGATGTCCGCGATGTAACGGCTGCGGGCGACGGCGCCGGGCGTGAGCAGGGCGAGCCGGGCGTAGTCGCGGCCGTTGATGGGGAGCTGCTCAATGGTCTGGCCCTTCATGGTGTCGCCGAGCGAGGCAGAGCTCTTGTCCAGCTCCGGGGCTACGGCTTCCACGGTGACGACTTCACTGACGTCTCCGACGCGGAGGGTGAAGTCTGCCGAGCCTGAGACGGCGGCGTTGAGGGTGACGGCGGGGTTGAGGTCGGACTGGAAGCCGGTCGCTTCCACGCGCACGCTGTAGGTGCCGGCTTCCAGGTTGGGGAAGGTGTAGAAGCCGCTGGAGGAGGTCATGGTGGTGCGGGTGATGCCGGTAGCGCTGTTGGTGACGGTGACCTTGGCGCCGACGACGACGGACCTGGAGGCATCCGAGATGGTTCCCGAGAGTCCGGATTGAGTCTGGCCGAAGGCAGCCGATGAGGCTGCGGCGCAGATGAGGGCTACGGAGAGATGGCGGGTGTGCTTGTACAAGTGACCTCCAAAAGTACAAAGAAAGGGCGTTGTCGCGCTGGCGGCCGATCCGGCACCGCGACGGGGGGACTGCTGGTTTTTCCTGTAATCCGGTATGCAGCGGGAGGGGTTGGCCTGTACCAACAAAAGTCGGAAAAAAGTTTCTGAAGAGTTTCCTTCCGACTTTTTGCACCAGGCTTGGTAGAGTGCGGTGGGATGCGCTGCATACAGGAGACAAAGGCGCCGGATGCAAAGACGGTCCTATATAGTGGTTGCTGGCAAACCGGGCCGCGGAGATTCTTGAGCGATCTGCACACAAACTTTGAAGAGCTTTGCATGCTGGCGGCGGCCCGGCAGCTTTCGCCATTTGACCGGCGGAGGCTGGACGAGCACCTTGCCGGGTGCGGACGATGCAGCGACTTCTACCAGGACATGACGACGCTGTCGGGCGTGGTGGCGACGCTGGAGCCGGCCCCGGGCTCCGTTGCTGGCAACGAGCCGGCGATGGTGCAGCCCACCGCGTCTGTAGCCAGGGCAGCGGAGGCGAGCCGCGCGCGGATGGGGCGACACGCGTGGTGGCAGCTGGCGGCGGCTTGTGCTGCGTGTTTTGCGTGCGGCGTGGGGACGGCACGCACGCTGGCGCGTCACGCTGAGGCTGCCACGCCCAAGGGTGCCAGCGCTGAGGCTGTGGTGAGCCGGGGCGCGGCGTTTAACGCGTCTCGTCCGGAGAGGCAGCCTGCGGTGGCTGTGGGTTTGCCTGCCCGTGAGATCCCAGGCGCTCCGATGGTTGAAGAAAAGGAGTTGAGGACCGCAAAGGCTCAGCTTCAGGCGAAGTATGAGGCTGCCCGGGCGGAGCTCGAGAGCGTACGCGCGCAGAATCAACAAAGCACCCGGGGAACCCAGGACCAGCAGGCGGAGCTCACGCGGCTTCGCGACGAGAGTGCGATGGAGCAGGCTCTGCTTGCGCATAACAAAACGTTGTTGACGCAGGCAGAGCTGCAATTGGAGCAAGCACGCAACAGCCATGCGCAGGATGCCAAGCTGATTGCGACGCGTGAGGATCAGCTGCGGCAGCTATCCACCAACGTGGTAGCGAGCAGCAGCGAGGCGTCGGAGGACCGGAGGCTGAACGAGGCGTTTCGGCTGATGGGACAACGCAACCTGCATGTGGTGGACGTGTATGACAACAACACGACGGGGCAGCGTTCGACGAGCTTTGGGCGGGTGTTTTACAGCGAGGGCGGACCGATGATGTTTGTCGCTTTCGACCTTCCGGGTCATGGGGACGGCGATAAGACCATCTACCATGCATGGGGGCAGACGGAAGGCTCCAGCAAGAAGCCGCTTCAGCTTGGAACGTTTACAAAGGACGAGGGCGCGTCGCAGCGGTGGGTGATGCGGGTGAGCGATGGCGCGCTGCTGAAGCAGGTGGACGCGGTGTTTATAACGGCGGACCATGGCAAGGACGTGGGTTCGCCGAGCGGCGTGCCGCTGCTGTATGCATATCTGCGACAGGTACCGAATCATCCATGACCACGGCCGGCTGCCAGCGCGCGGGTACGACAGGCTGGCCGAGGCGTTGGGCCTTGTTCCTCATGGTGTTGCTTGTGCCGACGCTGCGGTGTGCGGCGCAGCTCGAGACGGCGACCATCTCCGGGCTGGTACGCAATGAGGCAGGCGAGCCGATTCGCAATGCTGCGGTGACGGCTACTCAGGTTGTGTCCAGGGTTTCAACGACGACGCGGACGAATGGCGCTGGGGTTTATCTGCTGACGGGTCTTTCCGCGGGGCTCTACCGGGTGACGGTGGAGCGGTACGGTTTTAAGGTCACGGTTCACTCCGATATCCATCTGCATATGCAGAGCCAAGTCTCGGAGAACCTGGTGATGCAGCTTGGGTACTCTTCGCAGACGGTGAGCTCGCGGTCTTTGAACTGGGCTGGGAATTGGGCTGGGGCTCCGGCACCGACGGCTTCGGCGCTGCTGGACCGTACCTTTCCCAGCGATATTCCTTTGAATGGACGCAGCTTCCAGCCTCTGCTGAAGCTGACGCCCGGGCATGTGACGGCGGCGACGTACTTTACGAGTCCGGGGCAGTCCAGCATCGACGGGCGGCGTACGACGGAGAACTATGTGACGATGGATGGGGTGAGCGTGAACTTCGGCGTGGCGCAGGGCGCGGATGTGACGCTGGGCGAAGGTGCGGGGGAATCGCTGCCGGCGGTGTCGGTGGTGGGCGGAACGAGCTCGGTGGTGTCGCTGGATGAGATTGAGGAGCTTCGGATCCAGGGGTCGGCGTATTCGGCGCAGTTTGGGCGGCTTCCGGGGGCGCAGATCGCAATTGTTACGCGATCAGGCACAAATGAATTTCACGGGAAGGCGTTCGAGTACTTTCGCAACGAGGCGCTGGACGCGGCGGACTGGTTCAGCAAGCATAATGGTCTGGCGCGGGCGAAGGAGCGGCAGAACGATGATGGTTTTACCTACTCCGGCCCATTCTGGCGGCATACGGCTTATTTCTTCGGGTCCGAGGAGTGGCTGCGGCTGGAGATTCCACAGACTCGGTCGGAGTATGTGCCGAGTGAGAGTGCGCGGGCGTCTGCGCCGGAGGCATTGCAGCCGCTGCTGAAAGCGTTTCCGCAGCCGAACCGGCCGGCTGCGAATCCGCTGCTGGGCGTGTTTGCGACCAATCCGCAGAATCTGGCGAAGCTGACGACGAGCAGTTTGCGGCTGGATCTCACGCCGGAGTCGCACCAGGCTTACTTTGTGCGGAGCAGCTACTCGCCTTCACAACAGACGCAGCGGGGCGCGTTCAACTATTACACGACGAGCACGTCCAGCACGACGGACGTGGAGGTGCTGACGCTGACGCTGGGGGCGACGACGCACTTCAACGGCTCCAGCTACAACGACCTGCGGGTAGGTTGAGCCGGTACGGGACGGGGACGCTGGCGACGGCGGATGACTTTGGCGGCGCGGTGCCGGCGGCGCTGGGATATTTGTTCAGCTCGTATGCGGCGGCGGCGAGCGCGGAGAGCAACTTTACCGCAACACTGCTGCCGGAAATCAACGGCTTGTACGTGGGACGGGATGTGCAGAACCGGCAGACGCAGTGGACGTTTGTGGATGGACTGCACGGAAGCTTTGGGCGGCATGAGCTTGCGGTGGGCGGCGATGTGCGCTGGCTGCTGCCGGTGAATGCCTATCGCAGCTACACGGGAAATTATGCATTCGGCGGCATTGCGGGCGTGATGATGGGTGTGGCGGCGACGGCGCAGGTGGAATCGTCTAAGAGCGGGGAGATTCAGCTGCATTTTCGGAATGCGTCGATATTTGCGCAGGATACGTGGCGGGTTTCGCCGCGATTCACGCTGACGTATGGGGTTCGGTGGGAGACGGATGCGGTGCCTTCGAGCGGCGGGGCGTTGCCGCTGACGACGGTGCGGGGGTTGGACGCGCCAAAGAGTCTGCGGCTTGTGCCGGCAGCGGAAGGGCTTTGGCGGGCAGAGCGGCTGAACGTTGCGCCACGGCTTGGGGCGGCTTACCAGTTTGCACATCTGCCGGGGTGGGAGACGCAAATTCGGGGAAGCGTGGGGGTGTTTTATGGGCTGGCTAGCAGTGCGGCTTCGCGGGTGGCGCAGGGTGCGCCTTACATCAACATCAACTATTTCTATAATGCGGCGTTTCCTTTGACGAGCCTCCAGGCAGCGCCGGCACCGGCTCTGCTGAACAAGCCGTATAGCCTGATCTATGGATTTCCTGAGGACCTGCATGCGCCGCTGGTGGCCGAGTGGAACGTTGGCGCGGAGCAGCGGCTGGGCGGGCAGATGATGCTGCTGATGAACTACGTGGGCTCGAGCGGACAGCGGTTGCTGGATCGTGAGGTGTTGTTGCCGGAGGAGGGGCTGAACCCGGATTTCACAAAGGTGGAGGTGGTGAATAACCACTCGTTTTCTGCCTACGATGCGCTTCAGGTGCAAGTGGAGCGAAGGTTTGGGGCGGGACCGAGGGTCTGGTCGAGCTATACGTTTTCAAAGTCGCTGGATACGGTGTCGAACCTGGCGCATCCTTCGCCGTACTACTTAACGTATGATCCTTCGCGGGACTACGGGCCTTCGGACTTCGATGTCCGGCATAATTTTTCCGCGGCCATGACGTACACGCTGACGCCGCGGGGTGGCGAGGCGCTGCGGCGAACGGTGGGGACGTGGTCGTTTACAGGGCTGACGTACTGGACTTCGGCGATGCCGGTCAACGTGGTGACGGGGACGGATCCGATTAACCTGGGGTATACGAAGTCCTATTACCAGCGCCCGAACCGCAACAGCGGTGTGCCACTTTACCTGAAGGGCGGACAGTATCCGGGCGGCAAGGCGATCAACCCGGCCGCGTTTCTGCCGTTGACCGCGACGTTTCAGGGTGATGTGCGGCGGAATGCGCTGCGCGGGTTCGGCGCCTTCCAGCAGGACCTGAGCGTGCAGCGAGAGCTTCCGCTGACGGACCGCGTCTCCGCGCAACTGCGTGCGGAGATCCTGAACCTGACGAATCATCCGAACTTCGGCAATCCGGGCACGGGTTCGACCAATACGAATGTTCTGAACGCGACGGGCTTTGGCCTTTCCACGATGAGTCTTGCGCAGAGCCTTGGAGCGGGCGGGGCCGATGGCGGCTTCAACCCGATCTACCAGACGGGCGGACCGCGGGCGATTCAACTCGTCGTCAAGGTGAACTTTTAAGGGCTCTGTTGCCAAGTCTGGCATGGACGAGTAGTGCCCGAGGTGTTGCTTTACCAAGCCATCAAGCGGTCTGGAGATTGGACGTTTCCCGATGAGCGCGACTACCTCCGCGAGCTTTACCTGAAGACTGAAACGCTTCGTCGTGTCTACGGTGGACTTTGTTGAATATGGAGCCGACGAACCGATCATGAAGATCGAGGATTTTTTCGGTTAGTCTAGCGTGGAGCTTGCTTCGAGTAGAACCGCAACGAGAGTTCCGGAACAGCGTGGCTCGTCGAAGCGGGCGATATGCTGCGGGGTTGTGGCCGCTCCTTCGCGGGCGAGCTGCAAAAGCCGGTTCTGATGGATGAGCTGAGCAAGATCTGAGCGCAGTTAGAGATTGCGAATGTGCTGTAGCCGCCCGATATGAAGCAGGATGTTTTGGCTGGTTGGTGCGCCGGAAGGCGAACGCAGCCATGTGAAGGTGCTGACTTTACTACCGACCCGGAGTTTCAAAAGCGTGTCGAGTTCATGACGCTGTGGTCGTCGCTCAGACCTTTTGTGAGGGTCTTAGACAGCTGGCGCTCGGAACGTACAATCACCTCGCCACACACTGCTCCATCACCGCCAACTTTGGAAAACGACGGATCGCCGCCACAGTTTCTCGGTCGCGGCGCGAACAAGGATGACTTCAGCCCAGCTTGCTCATTCCTCATCCTTGAGTTGTGTCGTCGCAGGCTCCGGATTCCTGATGGATTTGGAGTTGACGGAATGCATCGACTTTCACGAGCGTTGTGATGCGGGTGATGGAGGTGACGTAACCTGCAATGGCGAGCTGCAGCCCAGAGGACGCCTACAACCGGAAGCGAAGCCGCAACTCCGCGAATCCTCTCCCATGTGTCGGCAGGAAGACAGAAGCCGCCTCATGGCACTCGGTAGATAATGCTTGGATGCAGCCTCACATCAAAGCTCACCATCCAAGTTGCGATGGCAATCAAAGGACCCACCATAGACCACCGCGAAATCAGAGCCTGGGCGGACTCACAGAGCATTGTTCCCACGTGGCTGGTTCTTGCTTTCAGATTGCAACATATGCAAAGGAGGTAAATGCGAAAAGTCCTTCAACACTCCAGCATGCTTAGCTCACCCACACCAGGTACAGATTGGATCGACCTGTTGAGTCTCGCGACTGGAGAACTCTCCTCTGAGGACCCGGCTTTCCCGATTGAGAACGCTCTAAAGCCGGGAGAAACTAGAGGATTTCGCGCCGGGATGCCAGGTCTCCAGAGCATCCGGCTGACTTTCGATCATCCCAGGCCCATCCGCAAGATCCGACTGGAGTTTCAAGAAGAAACCACAAGCCGCTCACAAGAGTTCGCGCTCACCGTGACTCACGCAGACGGTTCAAGACGAGAGATCATCCGCCAGCAATGGAGCTTCAGCCCGGGCGGTTCAATCACAGAGGTAGAGGAGTACCTCGTGCATTTGGACAATGTACTTTCGTTGGAAGTCACTGTTGATCCTGGGCGCCATGACAAGAATGTCTTTGTTACCTTGCAGACATTGCGCATTGCTTAATGATCGGCGCCCTCAACAGAACGGCTGTTCGCGCGTTTCGGCTGCCTTAGATACCGAGCGCGAGCATCTGGGGCTCTGCGCCCTGCATCTCCGCCCCCGCGCCGGCTCGTAGTGCGAAGGCTTCGCCGTCCATCCTCGGAAGCGGACGCTCGGACGCAACCCGCTTGCAATTGATGTAATCCAAGCGATTGTCTCACCGCCTGAACGCTCGGCTGTAAGTCCATCCACAAATGAAAACAAGGAGGTTTGGCTATGCACAAGTTTGGCGTGTGGGCTCCACAAGCCCACAAGATGTCCCTGAAATGGCGTGACCAGATCTTACCCATGAACGGCCCCAACAAACGCGGCTGGTGGACTCTGGAGGTACACGAAGCCGGTTGCGGCGACAAGTATGCTTTCCTGCTCGATGACGACGAAATCCCCATTCCCGACCCGCGCAGTCTGCGTCAGACCGACGGCGTACACGGCCTCTCTGAACTCTATGACCAGTCCCTTTTCGAGTGGCACGACCATCTCTGGAGGGGTTCTCCGAAGACTGGTTCGATCATTTACGAGTTACACATCGGGACGTTTAGCAAAGAGGGAACATTCGACAGCGCCATCCAACACCTGCCATATCTGGCTGACCTTGGAGTGACCCATGTGGAAGTCATGCCAGTCGCTGCGTGGGCAGGGAAGCAAGGTTGGGGATACGACAGCGTTGCACTCTTTGCCACTCATGAGCCCTACGGCGGACCCGACGGTTTCAAACGCTTTGTCGATGCCTGCCATGCAAACGGCCTAAGCGTGATCCTCGACGTGGTTTATAACCACTTCGGTCCGGTTGGCAACTACACAACGAAGTTCGGTCCGTACCTCAACGCCGATCGGAAGACTCCATGGGGAAGTGCGGTCAACCTGGACGGCGAAGGAAGCGATGAAGTGCGTCGCTTCTTCGTTGATAACGCCCTCATGTGGTTGAGGGATTATCACTGTGACGGTCTCAGGTTCGACGCTGTGCACGCCTTTCTGGATCTGTCTTCGGTCCATTTCATGGAACAACTGTCGTCCGAGGTCGAGCGCTTGGGCGCTACGCTGGGAAAAGAGTTTCACCTGATCGCCGAGAGCGACCTTAACGATCCGAGGATTGTGAGACCGCGGGAAGCCAGTGGCTACGGTATGGACTCCCAGTGGAGCGATGACTTTCATCACGCACTCTTTGCACTGCTTTACAAACCGAAAGAAAGCGAAGGAGGCTACTACTCCGACTTCGGTACGCTCGCCGACCTTCACAAGGCGCTGAAGCATGCTTACGTGTATGACGGACAATACTCCGCGTTTCGAAAAAGGCGGCACGGGCGTCCTGCAGACGGCCTCTCCGCGCACCACTTCGTTCATTTCGATCAGAACCACGATCAGGTAGGCAATCGAGGGTGGGGAGAACGCCTTGAACATCTGGTCGGTCTTGACGCAGCCAAGGTTTCTCTCGGCCTCCTGCTGACGGCTCCCTACATGCCCATGTTGTTTATGGGCGAGGAGTGGGCGACCTCGTCGCCGTTTCTCTACTTCGCGGATCACCAAGATGAGGAAATGCGCCGTCTTGTGGCCGAAGGACGCAAAAAGGAGTTTGCGGCGTTCGGCTTTGGAGAGGACATCCCCGATCCGGAAGATGGGAAGACCTACGAGATGTCGAAGTTGAAGTGGGAGGAGCAACAAGAGGGCAAGCACGCTGAGATGCTCGCGTGGGTAAAGTCGCTGATCAAGCTGAGGCGGAGCAGGGTTTGTTTCAATGACGGAGACATGCATCATCTGTTCGTCACGAGAGATGATGAGCGGCTCACGTTGATCGTGGGCAGAGACGAGGCTCGCATCCTGATAAACTTCGGCCACGAGAGTTCAACGTTCACCTTATTGGAAGGGGAACAACTCGCGGTGATCTCACGAAAGGGTCTCACCGTTCGTGACCGGAAGCTGGAGCTGCCACCAATGACATGCGCTGTTTTACTCTCCACTTCGGAAGATACGGAGGACCGTCAGGTGGCTGAGCGGCAGCGAACCGTCTGACCTGACACCTTACGGTCTCGCTGTGTTGCTGCTAAGGAGGGGCAACACAGATCTGAAGGCAGATAGGATGCCGCAGACTACGTCGTATTGACTTAGGCCACGCCATGTTGATGTGAGGCTCGGTGTCGGCCGAAGTATGCCTGCAGCGA
Organism: uncultured Granulicella sp.; assembly: GCA_964282815.2. Lineage (GTDB taxonomy): Bacteria > Acidobacteriota > Terriglobia > Terriglobales > Acidobacteriaceae > Edaphobacter. Next base: position 403,123 of record CBDIOH010000007.1, on the reverse strand, counting down.
GTACTTGGTTAGCCATCGACCCGTCCGTCCCTCCCTACTAGCCCTCCTGGATCTGCAAATGAAGGCTGAGGGCCTAGGTTCAGCATCCAAAGAAGCTATGGGTGAGGCACCTCAGGCAGGCAAAATCCGCATCGGCATTTCGGGATGGCGATATGCCGGATGGCGTGGGCAGTTCTACCCGAAAGGACTGGCAGAGCGGTGTGAATTAGAGTTCGCTGCGAAGACATTCTCATCGGTGGAAATCAACGGAACGTTCTACTCGCTGCAGCGGCCGAGTTCTTTTCAGCGATGGGCAAGTGAGACACCATCTGACTTTGTCTTTGCCGTGAAGGGCGGACGCTTCATCACGCACATGAAGAAGCTCGTCGGCGTGGAGACCGCGCTCGCAAACTTCTTTGCGTCAGGCCTATTAGCTCTTGGGGCGAAACTTGGACCCTTCATTTGGCAACTCCCGCCGATGATGAAATTCAACGAGGGCGCTTACGACGCAGTACGTTATGAGAATTTCTTCAGGCTGCTTCCACGTACTATGCGCTCCGCGGTGAGGCTAGCGAAAGGATGCGACGAGCAAATGTTCACACGGGCTTTTCTGAAGCCTACGCTGAAAAGGGGTGAAGATCCGCAGCTGCGGCATGCAATTGAGATTCGGCATGATTCGTTTGTTCAGCCTGCCTTTATCGAGCTGTTGAAGAAGCATGACATCGGGTTGGTAGTGGCTGACACAGTGGAGTGGCCTCTCTTGATGGATGTGACCTCAGATTTTGCATACCTGCGACTGCATGGATCCGAACGGCTCTATCTCAGTGGGTATGAGGCGGATGCTATCGAGGTGTGGGCGCAACGTGTGGTGTCTTTTGCAACCGGGAATGCGGCTGAGGGGCGGTATGCAGGAACGCCAGTTCAAGACGGTCGGGCCCGCGATGTATACGTTTACTTCGATAACGACGCAGAGGGGAGGGCACCAGTGGATGCCCAAGCTCTGGTGCGAAGGGTAAATGATTTGATGCGGGGCCACTCAGCCATTGTGCCCAAGGCGGTGTAGCCTCCTGGCGCCAGGAGACACCACTATGTTGTCATCTAGTCGCAACGCATTTCCACCTTCGGATGGCTGCCGCTCAAGTCACAGAATCTTTGTTCTCTCCATTTGATCAACATAGACAGAGACCACTCCACTCCTGTCCTTAGGGATTTGGCAATCCTTACAAACCCGTTCGTTCCGAGGAAATCAAGCCGGCTACGTTGAAGGGTAGTTTGGTGGGTCTTTCCTCAGCCGGCTGATCTCCCTCGAGGTCTCCCGAGTCCCAGACAATGGGACGCACCCAAGAGCCGCTTGCATTGGCAATGAGAATGGGAAATGCGGGGCTCTGTTGCAAACTTGCGGAGGCGGGGTCAGAATGGGCTGAGCGCGGGAGGACTTGGTCATGTCAGAGTTCAAGTGGCGTCAAATTGAAGGCGAGGTCATCCTCTGTGCGGTTCGCTGGTAATGCCGCTATGGGATCGGCTACCGGGATCTGGAGCAAATGATGGGCGAGCGCGGCGTGCCCGTCGATCGTTCCACGATCTACCGTTGGGTCAGAAATACGCGCCGGGATTGAGAAGCGTCTGCGCTGGCAGTGGCGCCGCCCGCGTTCAACGAGTTGGAGGGTCGACGAAACCTACGTGAAAGTGCGCGGCAAATGGGCGTATCCTCGTCGCCATCGACCGAACTTCCAAGTTCGCGGTCGTCGAACTCGTTCTAAAGGCAGATACCCAAGCGGCAATCGCCTTCCTTATATCCCTCCTCGAGGCGCTTCTTATCGCATCCACACCGTGCTCACCGACAACGGCATCCAGTTCGCCGATCTTCCCAAAACCGTGGCGGGCTTACAGCCAGATGGCGCGGCCATCCGTTCGACCGGCTATGCCATCTTCATGGAATCGAACACTGCCTTACGAAGCCCAACCATCCTTGGACGAACGGTCAGGTTGAGCGCATGAATCGAACCATCAAGGACGCCACCGTCAAGCGGTACTTCTACGACAACCACAACCAACTCAAAGCGCACTTGATCGGCTTCCTCAGCACCTACAACTTCGCCCGAAGACTCAAAACCCTCAAGGACCTCACACCTACGAATACCTCTGCAAACTCTGGACGCGAGACCCAGAACGATTTCCTCTCAACTCAATCCATCAAATGCCGGGACTAAACACCTAGGTAGTGTTGTCGGGGATGAGACGGCTGGTGGAGAGATCATTGGCGATCTGGGTAAAGATCTGGTTGAGGTTGGTGGTGGAGTGGGCGGCGGAGACGCAGTTTGATGACCCTCCGGAGGCAGTGTAGTCAGAGTAGAAGTTTTGGGGAGACGACGCGAGTTGCTGGACGGTTTGACAGGGAGTGATGCCGGACGTGTCTGTCGAACAGCCAGAGGAGGTAGCCCCGTATGCGACGGAGTAAACCCGTATGTTGTACTGTGCGGCGTAGGACGCGAGGGTGACGGCCTGCTGGCACTCGTTCTTGGTGGAGGCATAGGTGCCGGAGGTAGTTGAGGCATTGGGCAGATTTTGCGGGGGAGCATTCATATCTCCATCCGTAAGAATGACGACGACGCCTTGGCTGTTGGGGTAAGAAGACTGCATGCTGATGAGATCGCTGCCGGCCTTGTACATGACCCCGGCAATATAGGTACTCACGCCGCTCAGGGTCTGCATTCCCGTGCAGCCAGCGGCACCTCCGACCGCCTTGACGAGATTGGAGGCGGAATTAAGGGTCATGGTGGTGGCTGAAGTCTTGTAGTCGCTGGAATAGTCGACGACCTGGTAGAGGGGCATAGTGGGATCAGTGTAGAGCCCGGCCTTTGGCGTGGTCCCGCTGCAGTCGTACTCGTGCTGCACGTCAGTTGCGGAGGCGAGCGCGGGAAAGGTGTAAAGGGCGACTCGATCTACGGGGTTGGCGACGTTGCCGCTGGTGGCGATGCCACAGGTGGATTGGGCGGCGCCGCAGGGGGAAAGGTTTTGGAGTAGGACCTGTACGCCAGAGAGGGCACAGCTGAGACGGGATGCGTTGCAGTTGCTGTCTGAATCCGTGGAGCCCATGGAGCCGGTTGTATCAACGATGATGGCGACGTTATACGGCGGCCGGGTGGCACCTTTGGAGGAAGCAGTGGCGATGGCCCGGATGGTTATGGAGGAGACGCCGATAACACGGAGGAAGGTGAGCGGCAGAGCAGTCTGCTGCTGAACCTGGATTGCGTTTCCATAGCCCGGAGCGGCGCACGCAATTCCCTGTGCGGTGAGGGTAGAAAGGCAGAGGATCTTTGGGTACCCGGTAACCATGGTGACCCCGGACAGATTAGATTGGGCATTGAGGTTGCCAGTGACGGCGCTGTACTGGGTGGCTACAGTGGTGGCACTGCTGTTGGGAAGGGTGGCCGCGCCGGCTAGGGTAGCGGCGTCTGTGGACGCCTGAAGCTGACGCTTGGTGTAGAGGACTCGGCCTACATCCACGGCTATGCCGGTCATCCCGAGCAGGGCGACGAGCATGATGGTCATGACGGGAAGCATCTGTCCGGACTCGCAGCGGAGCAGGCGAATGAGGATAGATACGGCGCGGAAGATCATTGGATGAGCTCCGTTGTCTGCGCCTGGAGGATGCAGGAGTGATAGGCGACTTTGTAGAGGCCCAGGGTGCAAGGATAGGTGACCGTCAGGGTTGCGGCGGAGTTTTCTACGAGCTTCGAGCTAGCACCGCTGGAGTAGGTGCTGCTGGCGCAGGTGGTCCCGGTGTAGGAAGTGCCGTTGAGTACAAGGGCGAAGGTCAGTTTGGATGGGGTGAGCTGAGGCACGGCGGCTAAGACAGCCGACGAGACGGTGTTGCAGGCGTCGAGGGTCTGGTAGCGGTCGATGGCGAGTTGCTCGGCACCGATGCGGGTGGCATCGGTGAGACGGAGATAGGTACTAACGGTGAGGCCGAAGGAGGTGAGGCCGGTGATGAGCAGGAGGAGAACGGGCATGAAGACGGCGAGCTCGACGACGGCCTGGCCCTGCTCCTCAAGGGAGCGCAGCCAACGGGAAGGCGGAGCAGTGAAGGAAGGCGGGCTGGCACGAGGCAGCAGCCCCGCCATTCCGCTTGATAGCGGACTATGCATAGGTTCTAAGGCGGATAATACTTACATCGTTCGGAAGGGGGAATCCCATTTAGGTCGCAGTGGGGCAAATCATCGGGAAGCGATCGCTATTACTTTCCCCGGGGAGAGTTCATTTGAAACTATCCGGGTCCAGAACATCTTCATAGCCAGCCGCCATAACAGACCCGACGCGACCAATGGAACCCGTCTCACCCATGCGCCTACGAGGGCTCAAGGAAGCCTTCGTAGCAGAATTTCCTGATACTTTGGTGACGAGCTTGCCGTTCTTGAGTTCACCCAGGTACGCCCCATCGGCTCCGAAGATATCGTCGCCATGGAAGCGTCCGGCTTTAACGCCGTCTTGCGTGAAGAGGGAATTCCCTTCCCGCCTGCCGAAGCACTTGCCGCTCCATGTATAGAGAGAATGCTCATGTCACGACCTTAGAAGTTCTTGCGGCGCATGATCTCCACACTGATAGAAAGCACATGACCATTGTTCCTTCGAGCTTACTCACAAGAGCTCGGACCTGGTAAATAAGTTCTTCGAGCCATCCTGAGGGCTCTGTTGCAAACTTCAGGTTTGGGCGGAGCGGGTCAGGGACATTGCCTTGTCCTCCCCAATATCAAGCAGGTTGGAGGTCGAGCCTTTCATTGATAAGACCAATGGCCTCAGCTTGCCATGATCGGCCTCGGTAGATCGTGGAGTGATCAACGGGCACGCCGCGCTCGCCCATCATCTGCTCAAGATCCCGATAGCTGATGCCATAGCGGCAGTACCAACGCACCGCCCAAAGGATGATCTCGCCTTCAAAATGAAGGCACTTGAACTCTGACATGGCAAGCTCCCCTCGCCTTAAGCCCATCTTCGCGAGACAACCGAAACTTTGCAACAGAGCCAACTTGGGTACGAATCCGTTATACAGCGGAAGGCACCCTCAGTACGATTACGTGAGTGCCAGGTCAGCATATTCGATTCGGTTCCGTCCGTTTTTCTTTGCCCGATAGAGAGCTGCATCCGCAGCGCCGATCAAAGTCTCCGTAGTGACATCATCTCCAAAGAACCACGTCACCCCGAAGCTACAAGTTACAGTCAACGCGAGTTCCTCACAGTGGATTGGGGATCCACCAATAGCGATCCGGATCTGCTCGATGCGCGGCTTGATACTACCAACACTTAATCCCGGCATAATAATTAGTAGTTCCTCGCCGCCGTATCGTCCTACGGCATCCACCGGACGAGTAACACGATTAATTCTGAATGCACACTCCCGAAGAACTGCGTCTCCTACAAGATGACCATAGTCGTCATTGACTCTTTTAAACGAGTCGAGATCGGCCATGATGATCGCCATCGGCGAACTATTTGCGCGTGCCACGTCACAAAGCTTGCTGAGGTGCTCGAACACTGCGGTCCGATTGAGCAAGCCGGTCAGCGCATCTCTACGAGTAATTTCGAGCAGCGCGGAGCGAGTACTTAGAAGTTCCACCTTCTCTTTTTCCAGCTCTGCAGTCCTTAATGCCACGAGCCGCTCAAGTTCCTGCTGTCTGGCTACCAACAAATGAATGCTGAGGCGCCACAGCCCGAGGACGATAAGAAGTCCGGCAAGCACTTCGATTGTTATGAACCATCGAAACTTCCACCAAGGCTCAAGGACAGTGAATGGAATGTTGATTGCGTCGGAGGTCAAATGTCTTCGCTGATCGTACGCTCTAACGTGCAGGTTGTAGCTACCTGCGTTGAGCGCAGGAAAGCGAACTAATTCGCCACGCGTCTCCTGCCAATCGTTCTCCTCGCCCTCAAGGCTGTACTGGGCTACTACTCCAGAGCCTCGGTCGTAGTTCAGGTTAAGAAAACGGAAACTAAGCGTGGGGCGACGCAAATCATATCTGGGTGCCCCCGGACGGATAGGCACTCCCGAGACCAAGACATCCGCCAGCTGCACCCGCGGCGCGACGTGGTCGAACAGATGGTCGGGGTGTATGAGATGCGACACCCCAGCGCTAGTCCCGATCCAAACGGAGCCGTCAGGATCGGCTAGAAACGAATGGAAGTCCGTATCGTTCCAGATGAGGCCATCCTCCGCCGTGCAGAGCACCCAGCGTTTCCCGTTGAACACGCGCAGACCGTCATCGCTACCGACCCACAGCCACCCTCGTTGATCGGTCTCGACAAACGTCGTGTTATCGGATGCGATCATTGTTCCATTGACTTCGTCAAGGAGCGTCGCCACATCTCCCTCGATCTTCAGGTGAAGAATAGGAAAGGGTAGCTTGCTTTGCATCCAGATTGTGCCATCCGCAGCGGGGGCAATCATCCGGTTATATTCGATGCCTGCTGCGAACGGTACATGTATCTCAGACCAGCGGCTTCCCACCAGGCGGAAGAGCCCTTTGCCTGTGGAGACCCACACGGCGCCATCATTTCCTTCTGTCACAGACCAGGCATATCCCTTGGGCCCGGCGCTGTCCCGTACTAGATGGGGTAGAGCCCATCCATCATCCCGCGAGAAGAAGACAAGCCCCTTTCGCGTACACGCCCAGATGCGCTGCTGGCTGTCTATGCGCATCTGGAAGATGCGCTCCAGGTCAGCGGCTGCGACACGAGTGATTCCCGACTTAGGGTCGAAATCAAAGATTTTTCCAGCAGGATTAACGGTCCAGACGTGATGCCTGGGATCGACAACCACAGACAGCAGTCGCTGCTTGAAAGAGCCCTGGGCTGAAATATGGTCCGATGGACGATCAAGCTTATCTAGTCCGACTTCAGTCGCGATCCAAATTCCACCAGAACTATCGCGCGCCAAGCTCCAAACAATGTTGTTATGCAGGCCCGTCGCCTTATTCCACCCTTCCCAGTCTCCGTACCCGCGCCAACGAAGAATGCCGTGCCCCAAGGAAGTAAGCCACAATGCTCCGGAACGATCAAACATCAGTGTATCGGATTCGTCTCCGGGCAGGCCGTTGCTCTCACTGAACACACGCCATCCGGCCTTGCCGCCGATTGCAATACCACTCGAAAGGTTCAGCAGGACGTCTCCGCCGGTATCTTCACTCAACACCGCCTGACGGATGTTGCTGAAGCACTCAGGCGGGAGGTTCTTCACGGGTTCGAACTGAGGAGACCGGAATGGTCGAACCACGACATTCTTCTCGCCACGGGCCCACAGATCGCCCGAGCGCGTGATGAGCACTGCGGACCACTTGTCCGCCGGCACTCCCTCGGCCCGGTCGAAGCGCTCCAACCATTCATGAGCGATATCTACGTTGCATAAGTACACTCCGCATCCCATCCAAAGAGAAGAATCCTTATCTGCCGTGATGCCGACAATCGTCTTAAGTTCGGGATGCCTCAAGAGGAAGTCTTCACGGAATGCGGGTGAAACCTTCCAAGAGCGTCCTCCATCCGGACTCGAGATTAGCGACAGCTCGCCGGCACGCAGAAAATAGATGCCATCACCCCGTCCGGAGAGGACCACAAGATCGAGTACCTCATGGCTTAGTACATGAAAAGTAAAGCCGGGAATGGCATAAAGCTTACCGTCCTTCCAATAGCCGATATGCCGGCCGTCAGCTACCCAGAGTCGACCTGCAGCGTCCTCTTTCATGGCACGAATTGACTCGAAGCCAGCTTCAGTAAAGGCCATTTGCTTTTTGAAACGATCTCCGTCCGCGGTAAAGACGCCGCTTTGGGTTCCAGCCCAGACTACGCCGGAGTGATCTTGCACCAGGGCGGTTGCGTTGAGGTTTGACAGGCCAGAACCCTCGCCGTAGACGGAGAAGTTGAACTGCTGGGCGCAGAGGTGAGGCACCGCAAATGAAGACGCAACGAATAGAAGGAGCGCCGCCGCACCCTCGATCAGCCGTCTTTTCTTCTTGCGGGGAAACCGCACTGGAACCTCCTGGCAGTCGTCCATCAACATGACCAGATTTCTGTAACTAGCAGATACACCTTTGCCGGCTTTTTATCGAAGTTAGTACCGCATCGGCAGCCTGCGAATTCACCTATAGTTGCAGACCCTTAGTTGCAGACATGGGCATGAACCCCAAGAAGAAAGTGACTCCCTTTACATTCGACCCTTTTTCGCTTCAAACAAATTTTCTGGTTGTTTCGACGTATTTGTGCACGCTGCGGGCTAAGAAGGCCAGTATATTTGCCTCAAGCTGTCTTCCGATGATGGTTGCATCCTGTGGTTTGGAAAAAAGAAAGCTCTGCACCATGTCACACCGCAGCTCCTTCATTCGCAAAAAATTCTTCTTCTGTTTCCACTCCCTCCGCAATTACCTGCAGGTTGAGCTTGCGGCTCAAATGAAGATTGGAAGAGACTAATTCTGCGCGAGCAAAGTCATGATCCAGGCCCTGCACAAAGCTCTTGTCTATCTTGAGTACGTCGAAGGGGAACTTGAGCAAGTAGGTAAGAGAAGAATAGCCGGTTCCAAAATCGTCCGCGGCTGGAATGGAACCCTGAGCGGGATCGCCGCGCTCGCGGTCCTGCTGGCCCTTATCGCCATCCTTGGCAAGGCGCTAAGACGCGTTCCGTTACACACACTGTAGGTTGTGGTCGGTGCTTTGTTGCTTCTCTTCGGCCTTAGATAGTTGCGGAAGGCATTGATGCGTTCCGCTGGACAGATTCCGCTTCATAATGAGCAAGCAGCCTTCACAGAGAATGTCGCTTTCTATGCGGGGACACCTCCGACGTGAGCAGCCGGTGGCGGTTCTTTGAAAACACCGCATGGTTCTACACCGCATCATCCATGCCCAGTCCAACGAACCAGCGGAAGAGAAGGTTATAGTCCAGTTGCTCCACCAGCTGCCGTTCGGAACGAACTGCGTAGAACACCTGCGACAGCAGTGCTCGCAGCACATACTCGGGTGCGATCGATGGACGGCCGACGCTGAGTAAAGCACGTCGAGCTCGTCACTCAGAGAGCGAAGAACCACATCGGTCAGCTTGCGTATCTCCCGCAAAGGGATGATCCTGAGGAACACGCTGCTCCAACGTCACACAACTGAACATCTCGTCTTGAATTCGCTCATGACCACGCATAAACAAAAGACGAACAACCCGGCCGAAAGTCTTAAGTCGTCGAGCACGGGACCTATTTCAACAAGTTCCTAGTTGGCTTTTTCGAAGCTAGCGAACCGTTATGGGTATACAAATAAGCTGTTTCGAGATTTGGGTATGGAAACCAATGCCCGGTTGTCTCAGTAGAGCAAACGGATTGGCGATTCTCGAGCCTCATCAACCCCGTTTTCATACATGACCAGGTTGTGGAATTTCTGTGGCGGTAAGGGAGAACGTGCGCGATTCACTGAGCATCCTCCCTGAGACATTCGAAGTTGTGACTGGGGCTCATCCAGAGGCAGCCATATCGCGAACGGGCTTTATTCTCCGTTTCCTGATGGGACCCATTCTGAGATCATAAATTCGCATCATTATGTATTAATAGGAAGTCCGCGACAGAATCAAGCACAATTTGTATGGCTACTTTGTCATTCTCGGTTCTGACACAAGAAGCGAATCCGACGCTGTTGTCCTCAAGCCGAGCGGCGCGAGCGTGAATGCTAAGGTAGTGGTCTCCTGCTTCCAATGAGAGCTCACCCTCCGTCCAGAGCTCAGGAACTCCGCACGGATCGAATCTGGCCAGAAGGCCGGACTCGCTCACATTAATACATTGACCATCATACTTGCGCTCATCTCCAGCGCAAAAGACGAGGACATCTAAGCGGAACCGTGCCGCACGCGGCGATACCTCGTTGCAGCTCCGCTACATTGGCGTTGGTTTGGCGTGAGCGAAACCGCTCAAGCCACATGACAAGCCACGTGCGTCTCAATTGTCGCGTTTGAAAGGCCTCGCGGAGATCGAGGGAAGGTCACAAGAGATGAAGTGCCTTTTAGGAGATTCCTCTCAGCCCAAATTTCTCCCCATGCTGTTCGACAATGGCACGACAGCTTGCCAGTCCCAGTCCTGTTCCTCCTAAGCGACGAGCATCGTTTTCCTCAACCTGCCTAAAGCGCTCGAAATCAAATTTGTAAGAACTTGCAACGTTTTGTCGGCATCCCCTTCGAAGAAAGGGAGACATCCAGGCCGCTCATCCACGCCGGTCATCGTAAGCTTTGCATTGGCTTCCTGAGCCACTGGCATCATAGTGTCGAAGGCTTGCTTGACCAACTCCTCAGCAGAGCATTGCGTGATGTCTAGCGCTTTCGTGTTTCGTTGGCTATAAGTGGCCGAGAGTAATATGAATTCACTCTCGGCCATCTTAAGGAACTACTGGATGGTAACCGCGACGCTGAGACTTTGCATGGAGCCATCCGCCGCCGTGACGTTTACGGTGATTGTGTCCGTGCCGATGGCCGCGGTGCCGAAGGTCTGGCTGCCGCCGCATCCGATGAGCGAGGCGAGGGTGCCCAGGCTCAGAACCGCCATAATCGTCAGTAGGACGGTCTTGGAGAGGAGATTGAGTCCCTTCTTCCGCAGCTTGAAAAGGGCGAAGACTGAGCCAGGCAGCCAGAAGACGAAGGCGAGAGTCTCCCCGAAGCTTTGAGAGAAGCGGCTTGGAGCGACCAGCGCGGCGCTCTGCTGGGCGGTTTTGATGGTGAGGGTGGAAGTCATGGGACCACCCGACGCGGTAAGGTTGAGGGTGGCTGGGCTGAAGCTGCAGGAGACGTACTGGGGCAGATTGCCGCACGACAACGCTGCAGAGCCGGTGTAGCCGCCTGCCGATGTCGCCGTGATGACTAGGCTGCCGGTGCTGCCGTGCAGGATGGTGAGTGAGGACGGGTTGGCGGAGAGAATGAGACTGGGTTGAGTGATGGTTTCCGTGATGGCGGCGGAGCTTGATTTGCCGAAGTTGGTGTCTCCTGCGTAGGCGGCGGAGATGTTGTGCGGGCCGACGGCGAGCGCGGAGGTCGTTAAGGTGGCGGAGTTGCCGGAGATGGTGCCGGTTCCGAGCGACGTGGTGCCGTCCAGGAAGGTGACGGAGCCGGAGGGTGTGGCGGTGGTGCCAGTATAGGTAAAGGTGGCGGTGAAGGTGACGGGGGCTTTGGCGGCCGCGGATAGAGCGGACGAGGTGACGACCAGCGTGTCGGCGACGGCGACGACCGGCGCGGTGACGGTGACGGTCTGGGCGTTCGAGGTGAGCGGGCTGAAGTTGGTATCGCCCTGGTACTGGGCGGTGAGGGTGTGGGTGCCGGCGGCGAGAGACGTGGCGGAGTAGGTTGCGGTGCCGCCGGTGACGGGAGCGCTGCCCAGCATGGAGGTTCCGTCGAAGAAGATGACGGTGCCGGTGGGCGTACCGGCGGAGGAGGAGACCTTGGCGCTGAGGGCTACGGCCGTGCCGGTGGTAACGGACGTGGGCGTGGCGGTGAGGACGACGCTGGGCGTGTTGAGGACGGTGACGGTCTGGGCGGTGGTGGCGCTGGCGTTATAGGTCCCGTCTCCACTGTACGTGGCTATGACGGAGTAGGTGCCGGCGGCGAGGGTGGAGGAGAAGGTTCCGGTGCCGGCGGCGAGCGTGATGGTGCCGAGGGTGGTGGCGCCGTTGCTGAGGGTAATGGTGCCGGTGGGTGTGGCGCCGGCGGTGTTGCCGGTGACGGTGGCGGTAAAGCCGATGCTGGTGGTGGGGGTCGCGGTGGTGGGAGTAATGGTGAGGGCGGTGGTGGAGGTGGAGGGCTGGGTGATGAGCTTGAGGATGATGCCGTCGGTGCCCTGTTGGGATTTGTCGGCGGCGTTCGAGGAGACGGGGAAGGAGGTTCCGCCGTAGGGGTTGATATTTTGGGAGCCGCTGAAGTAGACGTTCTGGGAGGAGTCGATGGCCATGCCGTTGTTGGCGGTCATGCCGCCACCGATGCCGACCCAGGTGCCGGCCAGCAGGGTCTTACCGTCCGACGAGAACTCCGAGAAGAAGAAGTCCGGGTTGCCGCCGGGAGCGGAGGCGAAGGGACGCAGCAGGGGCAGGCTGCCGTCGTCGCCTGAGCCGACGAGGTAGACGTTGTTACTGGCGTCTACGGCGAGGCCGCGGCCGATGGTGTAGTTGATGCTGGGGGTGGTTCCGCCGTAGTAGGTAGACCAGATGGTGGAACCAGTCGGGGTGAGTTTAGTGAGGAAGGCCGCGCTGCAGGTATTCTTCTGCGCGTTGCCGTTGCCCGCAAGCTCGGTGCAGGCGGGCTGGAAGGTGCCAGCGGTGGTAGGGAAGTTGTCGGCGTTGGTGTCGCCGGTGACGATGATGTTGCCCGAGGAATCCGTGATGAGGCCGAAGACGTCTGAGCCGGGCAGGAGGTTGTTGTTGTTGCCGTCGAGGCCGGCGGAGGTGCCGTTGATGTAGGTGGTGAAGAGGAGCGAGGCGGCACCGGATTTGGTGGGATCGAAGCCGGCGAGCCAGCCGGTTTCATAGCATTGTGCTCCGGTGGCACCGGAGTTGGAGCAGGCTGGGGCGAAAGCTCCAGTGGTGACGGGCCAATGGGCGGAGCTGGTGTTGCCGCCGATGAAGGCCTGGCCGGCGGCGTTGACGGCTACAGCGTAGGAGTTGGTGTTGCAAGCTCCGTTGCCGCAGCCGCCGATGTCGGTGCCGCCGATGAGCGAAGAATAGACCATGGAGTGGAGGTCCGCGGCTAGGATGGTGATGAAGCCCTGCTCATCCTGGGGGCCCTGGTTGTAATAGCCGGGGTTGTTCTGGACGTAGAGCTTGGATTCTGTGGTGTTCGTGTAAAAGGCGTTGGCGGTGGTGGGGAAGTTGGACGATCCGTAGCCGGCGGCGCCGTGCTGATTGACGGGGTAGCTGGGGCTATCGCTGTAGTTGGAGGCGATGGCATAGAAGTAGATGGTGGAGAAGGTTTGGCCGGTGATGTAGGGGCGGCCCGTGGCATCGAGGACGATGGCGTTGGCGAAGTCATTGCCGGTGCTGCCGCCGAGATAGGTGCCGTAGAGGAGGGATTTGCCGTCTGAGGAGAGCTTGACCATGAAGGCGTCGTAGCCATTGTTGGAAGAGACCTCCGCCGTGTTGTTGCTGTTGGCGTTGGGGTTGCAGAGGGTCTGGACTCCGTCCGCGGTGAAGGGGAAGACGGCGGGCTGGCCGGAGGTGCCGACGCAGCTGTTGGTGTAGCCGACGACGTAGGGCTGGTCGGAGGAGTTGACGGCGACGGCAGTGGCGAAGTCATCCTGGCTGCCGCCGAGGAAGGTGGTCCAGAGGATCTGGGAGCCGTCGGCGGAGAACTTGGTGACGAAGGCCTCATGGCCGTTCTTGCCGGCGGATAGGGTGGTCTCGTACTCGCCGGCGATGGAGGGGAGGGTGGTGGAAAAGCTCTGGCCTACGGCGTAGAGCTGGTTGGCGGCGTTGATGGCGATGCCGTTGACCTCATCTTCTGCGGGACCGCCGAAGTAGGTGGCGTAGGAGATGACTGGATCGATGACGAGCTGGCGGGAGTGGTCGTAGGGGCCGATTCGGAAGGAGACTTCTCCGTTTTTAGCGAGGGTGAAGGCCCCATCTACGGGGGTGCGCTGGGCTCCGGTGGTCTGGTAGAGGATGGGTTTGTGGAAGACGATATCCGTGTCGGCGGGGGTCGCGGCAGCCTGGAGGCGAAGCTCGCCGGTGGGCTGGAGGACGGGTTTGGCGCCGGCGAGGTTGAGGCGGATGCGGCTGGGATCTGCGTTGGGGGCTACGAGGAAGTCGTACTCCAGATTGCGCTGGTTCCCGTAAAAGACGAGGTCGATGCCGGGGTAGGGCTGGGCGATGCGCGCGGCGGCGTAGGTGGGTATGCCGGTCTGCCACTGGTCGGGCTGGTTGCCGTTGAGGTAAGAGACATAGCCGGGAAGGGCGGCACCGGAGGTCATGGCGGCGGCAGGATTGGCGCCGGCGAGGATCATGCGGATTGATTCGGTTTTGAGAGGCTCCGGCGCGGTGGAGTGGCCGGGGCGGGATGCAGTGTGAGCGAGGACGAGGGTGGCGGCGGTGGGCTCGAGCAGGATGCTGTAATCGCGGCCGTGCGAGAGGTATTGGACGGTGGAAGCGGCCTGGCCGCGGTTAGGCTGGAAGGCAAGGAGTTGGTGGTCGTAGGCTGCGGTGGCCTGGGCCTTAGTGGCGGGGATTTGGCCGAGGCCGGTGAGGGCAAGCAGGAAAAGGCCGAGGGCTGGGGTGAGACGGCTGAAGGTCATGGCAGGGGCTCCTGCTTGTGATCGCGCCGGATGATGCTGGAGTGTGTCAGGTTCCGCGGGTTTATTTTAGGGACGCCGCCGCGGCCTGCCGCTCGATGGTATCGAGTGTGATCTGCGCTTTGCCGGCGTTGACCCTTTCTCCCGGATCAGGGTTGTCAGGGAAGGCGGCGACGGCAAGCCGGGCGTGGGTGACGGCCTCCGGGAAGCGGCGCTGACCGGCTAGGGCGAGGGCCCAAGCTTCCTGGCAGACCCCTACAGTGGAGCTCTTCGGCCCAGTTTCCTTGGTCGCGATACGGTTCAACTCCGCCGCGACTGGTTCCGCTTTGTCGAACTGACGAGTAGCAAGGTAGGCGCGGGTGAGGAAGAGCAGAGGCGCCTCCATTTTGACCTCATCGCCGGCTGCCGCTTTCCTCCAGTGGGGCAAAGAGTCTTCGAGGATCGGGATGGCTGACTGCGGGTCTCCCAGCTTGATGACCGCGTTGGCGATAAGGCCCTGCATGCCGAGGGTGCGGAGGGAATCTTCTCCGGAACAGATTTTCAGCCGTTCATAGGACTTGCGGTAGTACGGCAAGCTACCGGCGACATCCTGTTGCCAATTAAAGCTTGAGCCGAGATAGCGATAGATCAGGCCCTGGTCGCAGGCCGCATAGGGTTCACGCTCATAGATGGCGAGCGCTTGCTTGAAGACGGCCTGCGCCTCCGGCATACGACTGTGAGTTTCATAACTGAGGCCGAGATAGGTCATGGCGGAGGCGATCGAGCGCTCCGGCAGGTGAGCCTGCTGAGCTTCGGCCAGAGCGTCTTGCTGGAGCTTGAGCGTTTGTTCGGATTTTCGTCCATTCTCTTCCTGATTAAAGGCGTAATAATCTTTGGTGAGCACACGGACATCCGGCTTGATCTCTCTCCGGTCGACGAGCGAGAGGGCGTGCGTGGTGAGCTTCAGGCCTTGATCAAATTTGCTGAGGTTGTACTCGAGATTGCCTGCCTGCGCCTCCGCCTCCACCTCTGTGGCGAGATCGTGGTCTGCGATGCTGCTGGTTACGACGTCGAGCAGGATAGGCTCGGCGGCCCGGAAGTCACCGTTGTTGGCCATGGATTCCGCGAGGCTGAGGCGGGCGGCGCGACGGTCTGCCGGATTGGTGATGAAGTCCGGCAAGACCTTGATGCCGAGTTGCAGGAGCTCCGGCACCGAGGCGGCGGGTTTGCCCATGTAGTCTGAATTGGCGATATGAAACAGCTGCGTCATAAAGGTCTGCATCTGGAGGGCGCGGCGGCCCTCGATGACGGCCTGGTGCTGCCGCCAAGCAGCGTAG
Organism: uncultured Granulicella sp.; assembly: GCA_964282815.2. Lineage (GTDB taxonomy): Bacteria > Acidobacteriota > Terriglobia > Terriglobales > Acidobacteriaceae > Edaphobacter. The sequence continues at coordinate 387,552 of CBDIOH010000007.1, read as the reverse complement.
GAGAGACTTGCCGTAAGCGCTAGGAAGGCCAAGCCGGCAGCAAGGACGGAAGAGCGATGGCGGCGGACGAACTTGCCTAGGCGGTAGATTGTGGTTTGCGGGCGAGCCAGGATTGGGCGGCCCTGCAGGTAGCGGTCGAGGTCTATGACAAGAGCGTCGACCGAAGCATAACGATCCTGTGGGCGAGGGTTGAGGCACTTCGCGGTGATGGTGGCAAGATCGCCCATGAGGAGGGAACGAAGGCGGGTTTCGGATAGGCCTCGGTGCTGGGCGGCTGGGGCGGCGACAGCGCCTGGCAGCGGTTCGGGCGGGAGTTCCTTGAGAGAGCGCTCGATCATGACGGCGACCGAAGTGTCCTGGTTGGGGCGGCGGCCGCAGAGAAGCTCAAAGAGGATGGCGCCAAGGGCGTAGATGTCGCAGGCAGTGGTGACGGGTTCGTTGCGGAGTTGCTCCGGGCTGGCATAGGCCGGGGTGGCGAGGACTGTGGTGGTCAGCGACGTGTCCGGCTCGATCAATTTTGAGGTTCCGAAGTCCAGCAGCTTGACGGTGGAAGGTTGGCCTGCGGAGGTCGTGACCAGGATGTTGGAAGGTTTTAGATCCAAGTGGACAATCAGGTTGCGGTGCGCATAGGCGACCGCGTCACAGATGTCGGCGAAGAGTTTGAGCCTTTCCGCAACCGGGAGCGCGCGGTCATCGCAAAACGCATCCAGATGAACGCCGTCGACATACTCCATCACGAGGTAGGGCTCGCCGTTCTCATTCAGACCAGCGTCCTCCATGCGGGTAATGTTGGGGTGATGAAGTGAGGCGAGAATATGCTGCTCGCGAGTGAAGCGCTCTGAAAAGAAGGGTCCCGCTGCGTGAATGGACAGCACCTTCAAGGCGGAGCGCTGTATGGTTCCGCCGGCTAGCCGTTCCACCAGGTAGACGGTGCCGATGCCGCCCGAACCGAGATGGCGCAGGACCGTGTAAGGGCCGATCCGTCTCGGACCCAGAGAGAACCGTGGAGGGGCATGAGGTGAAGCAGTGCGGGAGGCGCGAATTAGGTTGAGGGCGCTTTCACACAGCTCCGGGTCTGCGCAACGAACCCTTAGGAAAGCGTCGAGTTCGCTGTCTGGCGTGTTCTCGGCCAGATGGAAGAAGGCTTGGAGCTGCTCCCAATGCTGCGCGTCCGGCGGGCTGTTTGGGTTCATGGAATTGGTTCTCTATTGGTACGCGGGAAGGCGGGCCGAACTGTGTCACGGCAGATGCGAGACGATGCCGGCCTGAGGCTGGTGAAGACGCATATGAAGCCATCCACGGACGAAACGCAGGTCGCGGTCTACGCTAGCCTTCGAGATGTGCAGCAACTCGGCAGTTTCCTCCGCGGTAAAGCCGAGAAAGAAACGAAGCTCCACCATGCGGCACTTGCGCCCATCGAGTTGATCGAGTTCACTGAGGGCGAGATCCAGGTCCAGCATTTCGGCAGGGGAGGACTCGGTCCAGATAAGGTCGTCGTGCAGAGGGACAGAGATGCCTCCGTCGCGCTTCTGCCGGTTTTCCGACCGTGCGTGGTCTACGATGACACGGCGCATTAGCCGCGCCGAAAGCGAATAAAAGTGTTCGCGGTCTTCAAAGCGGAGGCTACGCTGCCGGATAAGTTTGAGGAAGAGCTCATTCACTACGCTGGTCGGCTGGAGCAGGTTTTCCGGTCGCTCGCCCCGGAATAACGCCCCGGCAATCTTTCGAAGATGAGGGTAGACGAGCTCGAATAAGGGTTCGATCGATCCGGGTCTCCCCTGGGTCCACTCGCGCAGGAGTATCGTCACTTCACCTGGATCTGACACGGGGCCTCACGTCACCGCCAGAGTACTGGATCAATTCGCCATTTTCAAGAAAATAGCACCGAGCACAGTCTCAGAACGCGCTCGCTCACCCATCTCCAGCCCATCCTTAGAATCTGACAGTTCTAACGAGCCAGACCATGACTTCATGAAGAGCATTGTGTCGCTTAACGGCTTGGCGCCGTGGAAGAAGTCGCGAGCTCGTCGCGTATCTGGCCACATGGAGGCGCCTTCATCAAAGGGTTAAGCCTGACGATTGATGGTGGAGTCCTCGCTTAAAGCGCGAGAACTCCACTCGAAGTCAGCACTGCATAGACTTAGGATCCTTTCGTTCCACCACGTAGGTGTGCGGCGAAGAAGTCTGACGCCCGCTTGATGGCGGTTTTCGTTTCGGGTGCCTGGGGGATCAGGCTCATAAACACGTGCGGCATGCCCTCATACACATCGAGCACCGCCTCTTTGCCTCCCGCCCGGATCGCTTGGTACTCCCTCACTGCACCGCTTAGGGCGATTTCGCGGGTGCCTGCCGTAATGAACGTCGGCGGAAAGGGCAGCGTGTAATCTCCATAGACAGGGGACACAATCGGATTCTTGCGGTCGGCCTCAATGGGGGCGTAGCTTTCTCTGCTCCAGACACTTGCTTCCGCTGAGAGAACGGGATCTGCCGCTGCCAGGGTAGAAGCCGTGTCGCCACCGGTAGTAACATCCACGCCGGGAGACATCAGGAAAAGCGCACCCGGCAGTGGCAGGTGCTGTTCGCGCATCTTCATGACGGACCCTGCCGACAGGTTGCCGCCAGCGGAGTCTCCCATCATTCCAATGCTTTCCGGCTTCACACCTGTGGCTAGGACGGACTTGTAAACAGCCAGAATCTGGTCGGTGATCGTGTGCCAGTCGGCCCGCGGTGCGAGCGTATAGTCGATCGAGATGACCTCATCGCCGGTGGCCGTGCTCATCAGCGCTGGGATAGCCAAACTGTTGCCGGCGGAAAAGAAGGTAAACGCGCCACCGTGCATATAGAGTAGGATCGCTCCGCCCGGCTTGAAATCGGCCGGACGCACCCGGATTACCGGCACGCCGGCGAGACGATCTTCAGTTCTCGTTACGTGAAGCGCCTCTGCGGCGGCTGTCGATGTCGGCCGGGCAATTCTGTCCAGCTGTGCATTGCTCCGGTCCCAATCTTCCAGAGTCTGCGGGCGCTCCCGCTTCGGCGCGCGAGCAACAAGGGCATACAACTTGGTCAATTGTGCCGCAGCTTCCGGTGACACCGTCGATGGAATACTGTAGCGATTGAACGGCGCTGGCGTCGCCGGCGCTACGCCCCGGGTGGTTGTTGGTGTCTGCGCGGCTCCGCCGCCCATGATGGGTACCTGCGCAACTCCAGAGGCTGAGAAGATTGTGCCTGAAATGATAAAGGTTGCCGTTGCGCCAAGTAAAAACCTGTTATTGCTCATTTATCCGCTCTCCCATTTGAATTAGACATAATGTAAATCGCTACTCTGGTGCCTTGCGATTGCCGCCATTTGCCGTCTAGCTCTCACTCTTCAAACCGATGGAATCAAGTTCCGCCATCGCCTCGGGCGGCAATTGGATCGAAGCCGCCTGCAGATTTTCGTGCAGGTGATCGAGCGACGACGTCCCCGGAATTAAAAGGATGTTCGGGGAACGGGCAAGCAGCCAAGCGAGCGCGACCTGCGAGGCAGTGGCCTCGATCGTCTCCGCCACCTTTTCGAGCGTAGCCTTCTGTTCCGGCGAAAAGCCGCGCAACGGGAAGTACGGCGTGTACGCGATGTCCTGCTCGGCAAGATCGTCGATCAACGCGTCGTCGGCCCGGCTGGCCAGGTTGTAGAGGTTCTGGACGCAAACGATCGGAGCGATCTTCTGGCCCTCGGCTACCTGCGCCGCCGTCACATTGCTAAGTCCTATGTGGCGGATCAAGCCTTGACGCTGGAACTCTGCAAGGATGGTCAGCGGCTCCTCGACAGAATACTCAGGGGGACAGATCGGAGCACCAACCCTAAGATTGAAGATTTCTAGAACATCGAGTCCGAGGTCCCGTAGATTGTCGTGAACGTCGTCGATCAGCTCCTGCCGCGAGAAAGCGGCGACCGCGCCACCGGGCACCCGCTTTGGCGCAGTCTTTGTCGCGATCACCAGCCCCGCCGGATACGGATGCAGGGCCTGCTTGATGATCTGGTTGGTCGTGTGCGGGCCGTAGTATCCGCTGGTGTCGATGTGCGTGATACCAGCAGATACTACTTCTCGAAGCACCGCGATCGCCCCATCTGGATCTTTGGGCGGCCCGGACGCGCGCGGACCGGCTAGTTGCATGGCGCCGTAGCCAATCCGCGTAAGTTTCAGGGATGTTCCCTTTAAGGTGAACGTACCCTGGGCCAATGCTTGTTCCATCATCTTCTCCTTCTTGGCCGTACAGCCGTGTTTCTGCTACACCGTACGGGAGCTAAAAGTTGAACCTGCCGGCGAACTGGAACTGCCGCCCTGAGTAGCCGAACGCGGTGCTCGTGATGCTGCCGAAAGGACTGGTTGCGTTGTTTGCGATCGCTCTCGGAACGGCATTCAAAGGCACGCCGGCTGAATCGTAGGCTGTGATCACCGCGCTCGGCAGAGCGAAGTTTGGCGTGTTCGTGAAGTTGAAGCACTCCGCTCGTAATTCGAGCTTTAGTCCTTCGCGCACTGGTATGGTTTTGAAAAGGGAAAGGTCGCCGCGGCGTAAATGCGGTCCAAAGACCTGATTGCGACCTTCGTTGCCAAGTGTTCCGATGGCCTGTGGAGCAAAGGCCGCCGTATTGAAAAACTGATTGAGTGGACCGCCCGAGTTGTAAGAACCGACAACGTTCGGCTTGTCGCCAGTGATTGTGGGCAGATTCACCCGTGCAAGGCCGTTCGCCTGAGTCGTCGCATCGGTGACTGTGAACGGAGTGCCGGTCTGCCAAAAACCCAGTCCGTTCAGACGGAATCCACCCGCGAACGCCCTATAAAACGTCGATCCTGCCTTTCCCGTTGGGATGTCATAGCTGAAGAAGCCGGCGAAGCGCTGGGCAATATCGAGAGGCGAATTGCCATAGTCCGCTTTCCCCACGTTGAACGGCTGAAGTCCGAAGCCGTTCGAGGTCGATCCTAAGCCGTCGCCACTGAAGACCTGGAGTATGTCATCGAGGTTGTGGTTGAAGGTGTAGTTGAAGTTTGCGGTAAGTCCGCGCGACGTGCGGCGCTCAATCGAGACTTGTACCGAGTTATAAGAAGATGCACCAAAGTTGGCCAGCCGACTGATACCCGTGAGGAGGGGAACCTGCGTCATATACCGGAAGGGTGGCGGAGCCGTTCCTGAGGCAACGGGTCCCTGAGGATCAGGCAGGTCTACGTTCGGCGATGAATCGACGATGTGCCGTCCAAGCTCTGCAACGTAGCCCGCCGTGAAAACAGTGCCGCGATAGTCTTTCTGGAGCAGCAGGTTGAACTGTTCGAGGTAGCTGTCCTTCTGGCTCAAAGCCTTGGAAGAAACACCGCCAAAAAGACTGGCTGAGGCCGTGGGCTGCGCAACGACCGGGCCGATGCCTTGCGTCGAGAGCGGTCCCGCGTGGAAGACAGCGCCGCTGTTGAAGCCGAAAGGCGGATCGTTCTGCACCAACGTATTGTTTGAGTCACCCGGGAAGAATGTCAGTCCGAAGCCACCGCGGAGCACCGTTCCGGGTGCGATCGTGGCGTCGAATCCGAAGCGGGGACTGAGGTCTCCGTACGTGTTCTGCAAGCCTCCGGTGCTGTTCTCGATGATCGAGAACGTCGCCAGGTTAAAGTTCGCGTCATTGCCGTTTTTCTCATTGGGCTTGGTGTACACGTCATAGCGCAGACCCATGTTGAGGGTAAGCTTATCGCTGACGCGCCAGTCATCCTGAAAGTAGACAGAAGGCTCCAGGGTCCGGTCGTAGGGTTTGGCATTGAAGGCCTGACGCATAGTGACGTAGCCAGTGCCTGTAAGAAGTTTCTGGAGGGTGGGAACGTACGTGCCAGTGGCGGCCACGGCAGTGGGTGAGAAGATAAAGAGGCCCTTTGGATAGAGAGGCAACTGGAAGCTGAAGTTACGACGAATGAGCGCTGCACCAGTCTTGAAGGTGTGGTGTCCGCGTGTGTATGTCACTGCGCCTGCAAATTGTGTGTTGTGTTCCTGGTTGTAGAAGGGCTGGGAGATGGTGTCGCCGAGTCCAGCTAGGCCGACAACGCTGAACGTGGCCAGACCGGAGCAGACACTGCACTCGTTTGCGTTCGGGATTCGGTAGGGCGCTGAGTCGTTAAGATTGAAGCCATTGTTCAGTGGTGTTGCATCAAGATTGAAGTAGGTGTACCCCGCGCGCAGTTCCAGCAACAGGTTCGGAGTGAAAACGTGTGTGTAGCCAAACTGCCCGTTGTGTGCCTGCGTTGAATTGTTGCCAGGCAGCGTGCCGGATATATTGCCGCCGGCCTGAACGCCGTTTACGCCGGGGAGATACGGCGGGGTATACGCCTGGGTGCGGTTATATGAGTAGCGACCGAACAGGGTGTCTTTCTGGCTGAAATGGTGGTCGATCCGCACATCGCCAAGAGACGAGTAGAGCGCGGCGCTGGGATTGTATAAGAAGTTGTTGACTGCGCCGGGTAGATTGGGCAGCGGATACAGCTTGAAATACGCCAGGCCCGTAGGGTCGAGGCTTGCGGTAGGGAGATTTGTGACTGCAGTTTTCGTGAACGGGTTCGTGATGTCAGCCAAATAGCCGGGTGTAGCTTGCTCTGCCGCGGTAGGAACCGTGGAAAGATAGACCGAGTTGTTGCCGTTGATCAAACGCAGGCCCTCGTAGTCGACGAAGAAAAACGTACGGTCACGGAAGATCGGACCGCCGAGGCTGCCGCCGTACTGGTTCTGACGCTGCTCAGGCTTGCGGCCCGTCGCAAAGAAGTTATGAGCGTCGGTGATGTCGTTGCGGAAGAACTCATACGCGGAACCATGAAAGTGGTTGTCGCCCGACTTTGAGATCACATTGATTGCCGCGCCGCCCGTCCGGCCAACCTCAGCCGTGTAGAGGTTGATGTCGGTCCTGACCTGAGCGATCGCTTCCACGGAAGGACGAATCAGCAGTGTACCGATGGTCCGGCTATTGTTGTCCAGACCGTCAAGCATGTTGTTGTTGAAGAGTTCTTCCTGCCCGTTCGCAGAAATCGATGAAGTCTGCCGTCGATCGACGATGTTCGATCCACTGGAAATCGAGTTGGGCGACCCGGCGTTTACGCCAGCCTGTTGCTGCACGAGTCCGAGGTAGTTACGCCCATTGAGCGGCGCATCCAGCAGGGTCTTTTCGGTGATGGTGCTACCGACAGTGGTTGTATCGGTTTGCAGAGAGGTCGGCGTAGCTGTCACTTCGACGAGCTCATCGACAGACCCGGCCTGTAGCGGGGCATCGATGCGAACACGATCCGAAGCCGCGACCACGACATTGATCGCATTGAATTTCTTGAACGTGGGGGAGGACACGGTGACCTGATAGGTGCCGGGTTGCAGGGCGCTGAAGACGTACTCGCCGCCAGCGTTGGTCGTGAAGGTTCTCACCTCGTGCGTCCCCACGTTTTCAGCACGCACGGTAGCTCCTGCGACCACGGATCCGCTGCTGTCGGTAACGGTCCCCAGGATATCTCCCGTAGCCAGCTGCGCCCACAAAGGAGTGCCGAGCAATAGGAATACACATGCGGCCAAACCCAAGACCGTCCGAAAAGCCCGATTCTGTAAACTCGTAAAAACTGATGTAATCCGGTAAAACCTTGTCATTCTGTCAAAGCTCACAAGCATGCTGACTCCTGAAGGATCGTGCTCCGCCGTGCGGCGACCACTCTAACAGCAGAACTTCATGTTTCACAATAGGCATTTCATACATTCTTAGTGGGGCTCTTTGCGCTGCATCTCGGAAGAACTGGACTCATCCGCTGCGCCGTCGGGCGTGCCCACGTTCCCTTGCGCCCTCCACGCTAGCTAGTCGTCTAGCAATCGGCTAAGCAGATCGGGGCTGAACGGTTCGGAGAGCGACTTTCGGTCGCAAATTCCTGCCGCTTGAGTTTGTCTGTTATCTACGATGAACAGACGCGTTCGCGGAGTTCCTAGCACTGACAGCTCTTAGTAGGCCTTGCTGTGCTTGCGAGATTTCAAAGTCGGCGAGGGAGCCGTTATTAGTGTCGCTGGGTGGCTTCTGTGGGGATCGAGGACGCTAGTAGCTGGAGGGTCTTGCGGCCAGTGTCGAACAAGACTTGCTTCGCCTCGCCCGTGCCGTAGGCCGTTGGAATGGAGACTTGTGCGCACGTCGTGCTGAGGTCCATCACGGCACCCGTTGCCGATTGCCGTTGCTATGGCGAACACCAACCCTGCAAAGGAGAGTGTCTCGGTGGAATAGAGGGTTCAGGAGATGAAAGGAATGGCAGCTTTGGGGTCAACGGTGGCGAGCGATTCACTATCAATCCAGGATTCGCTAACTTTGTCCACCTGCTCTTGTTCGGCCATGCTGAAGCATAAAAACCTCTCGCTGGCGCTGCAGGACAACAGATCTTGTGCGCGCTGTGAGCTGCAAACGTTGTATAGCAAAACTGAGTGAGAGACAGGGTATAGCCCAACACATGTAGCGCGTGAGGGCCGAACTGCGTTGCACAAGCGTCTGATCGAACTATTATGCTACAGGTTGTGGTTAAGGCCGCAGAACATAACGCAACACAAACGCCCCGACATCCTCGATTTCGTCGTCAAGGGAAAAGACACGATCTTTCCGCATCACACGGAAATACAGGTGACGCTTTCGGAACGCTGACGAGGAACCATCTAAAAAAGAGAGCATACGACGGTGCGTAGCGCACGGCAGTGGCTCAGAAGATTTAGTCTTGCGGTGTCAGGTTGCTTTTGGCTTTAGCGGCTGTGTTGTTCTGGTTGGTGGGTTCCGCGCGCTCCGGGCGAAGCCGGCAGCATGGCTTTCGACCGGTACAGCCAACTTCCGCCCGCAAGCCGCTGGAGTGAGCAGCAGGGCGCAGACTCGTACAAGCGGATACTTGCCGTACGCAAGCATCTTGGCGCACATACGCTCGGCATCGATCCAGCCAGCCACAACGTTTATGTCGGCTATAGGAGCCTTTTGATCGCGCCACGGCTTGCGGTCTTCACACCCGGACACCCGTAAGCGAGCCGGGCTTGGAGGTGTAGGTCACGATCAATGATTGACTCGGTACCAGGTGACCGGCCATATCAATGTCGGTCTTTGAGTGCACGATGAAGAGGAGACCTTTCTCCGGCACGAGGATACTGGTCTTGCTGTCGTTCGTGGCGACTCGCATGATCTCGGTTTTGGCGGTCCGGGGCATCCTGATGAAAGATGCTCAAGCCCTGCGTGCCGCTGACATAGAGCAGGTGCCACTGCGGCTCCCAATTCATGTCATCGTTGCGTTCTACGCACGGCAACTGGACGACGATCTTGCCGTCGCGATTGAAGACGTACAATATGCCGGGCGTGCAACCGGCCACGAAGATGCGCTCGTATTCGGGGGCCACGTGGAGGGCAGTATTGCGGTTTATGCCGGGCGCGGTCCACGTCGTGATCAAAGCGCGGGTGGCCAGGTCGAAGACCCCGACCTGCTTTTTATCTCGGATGTTGACGTACAGGTGTTCATGTCGATCGTCGACGCCGATCGATTCAACGTTGTTGCCGGGCACGTAGAAGTCGCCAATGAGCTTAACTTGATCGACGGACAAGGCCGAAATCTTCGGTGTTCGGCAAGTGCCGTTGCTGTTGTGCCAGCCGGGCCTTCAACTCATCCGCGTGCGCCGCCTCGCGTCCGGCTTCGCGCTTTCCGGTAATGTCGACAAAGTGACTCGCCCTCGGCGAGCGCCTCCCCTGCGATCTGCAATCTTTCCTCGCCTGTGACAGCGCCATAGTAGAGCGACACGACCGTAGTCACAGGTCCGCGCCGGGCGACCTCCAGCTCCGCCTGCGCACGCGCGGCACTCGCATCCAGGCACTTCACGCGCATAGAACTGGCCGTCCTGCTCTGTCCCCGTCCATCCACTGCGTTCAAGCTGGGACCGCAGGACGTCGCTCCAGTGCTTGCCGACCGTGCCGCCATCCAAAGCCTCGCGAGGCAGAACAATCCCGAGCTGAGTAGCGCGCTCGCTTCGGTAGAGCAATCGCCTCACGTTCGCGACCTTCCCGATCCTCGGTTACAGTGTGACTTCGAACACGCTCTCGCAAAGCCAGCCATGGGAGCTCGCCACGTATACGTTGAAGCCTCCGCTCAACCGGGTGCTCGGGGTCAGCACGGTGACCCTCCAGGGCGGTGCAGTTCCGGAGTACCACGTGATTCCGAATATGGCACGAATGCAGGCAGCCGGGGTGACCGTGCTGGACCTGACCAACGCCATCCAGAACGCCAATATAGTTCATTCGCCGGGGCTATACGAGCAGGATCACCAGCTTATCCTGGCGCTGGTGGGCGCGCAGGCCCACGACATCGACAGCCTGAAGCAACTGGCGGTAAAGACAACGGCCAGAGGGGCGCCCGTGCGCGTGGGCGATGTGGCCGCCGTGGAACCCGGCACCCTGCCGGTTTATACGGCGGTTCGCGCCAACAATCTGCCGGCAGTGCTCTTGAACATCGCACGCCAGCCCAGCAGTAACAATGTTTCTGTAGCGGACGGGGTGGCTGCGGAGATGGCACGGCTGCGTACCAAGTTGCCGGCCGGGGTCAAGATTGAGCCGTTCTACGACCATTTGCAACTCGTGCGCGAAAGCCAAAATCGGTTATCCGTTGGGTTCCTTTATCAGCCCAATGTGCCTAGGATATTGAATTTGGTTCTGCCTTTCCCACAATGGTCCGGGTGAGTCCCCGCTTACCGTATACTCAGCCCGCGCCCTCGGAGACCTATGCCGCCCAAACAACTCAAAATCGACAGCTTGGAGTTAGACCTTGAGAACCCCCGCATCGTGCTTGCTGTGGACCAGCGAGATGCCATGCAGAAAATCCTCAAAGAACAAAAGGTGAGGCTCATCAATCTGGCGGAGAGTATCGCGGCGCGAGGCCTTAGTCCAATGGACCGATTTCTGGTTCTGCGCTCTGCAAAGGTGGGAAGGTTCGTGGTGGTTGAAGGTAACCGCAGACTACTTGCGCTGAAGCTGTTGAAGAATCCCTCATTGATTGAAGACCTTGAGATACCAGAGGCGTTCAAGAAGAGACTGCAAAAAGGCTTCTTCGACATTCGATATTAAACGAGTTGAGCCCCTCGACTGCTTTGAGGTTGAGGATAGGGCGCAAGGGAACAATTGGATTAAAGAGCGACATAATGGCGAGGACTCCGGGCGGGGAATCGTGGACTGGTCGGGAGTGGCAAGTGCTCGCTTCCGGGGACGGTCTCCGGCGCTTCAGGCTTTGGATTTTGTAATTGCACACGCAGACCTTACCGAAGATCTGGGGGAGGCAATCGTTAGCCGCTTTCCTCTGACCACCTTGGAACGGCTCATCTCCACACCAGACGTGAGAGCCGCATTAGGCTTCTATATCAATGGTGGCAAACTGCTTACGGATCTTCCGGCAACAGAGGCCTTGAAGCCTTTACGACGTCTGGTCCTCGATTTGGCTGAAAAGAAATCACCGTCACCGACATAAAATCGAAAGTCCAGCAGATGGACTACATCAACCGCTTGAAGCCATCTGATAGAGGGGACCATTCGCTAAAAAGCGGGCCGCGACGCCCAGTAGAGACCATACAAGAAAAGGACTTTACTGCCAAAGCCGCTCCAGCTTCAAGAGCGCAGAGAACACCTCGTACCCCTGTTCGTACTGCGGTTGTGCCGAAGGGCTGTAAACTCAACGTCACAACACCCAAAATATCCGGCATCTATGAGGAGCTTAGGGTTCTGCAACTAGCCAAGCATGTACACGCGATAGGAGTCCTCTTGCGCGTCTTTCTTGAGATGTCTGTAGACGATTACCTCGTGAGCAAGGCGAAGTCGAGCTTGAAATATAAGCACCCAAAGACGAACGCATTTCACGATAAGACTCTGAGGCAGAAGGTTGATGAGACGATTGCCCATCTAGTTTCGCTAGGGGCAGAAAAGAAAGACTTTCTGGGGGTGTCGAAGGGTTTGACGGGTACCAACCGCCCATTCTCAATAGACACGCTTAATGCGTACATCCATAACCGCTTTTTCACCCCCGTTGACACTCACCTAATGCGGCTTGGGACAACGCTCAACCCTTTTTCGAGAAACTATGGCCTTAGCTGAAGCGGATCTACAACGACCTCGCCGTTTGCTTCATTCACCCCTCTGCGCTATCCCGGCGGCAAAGGAAAGTTGGCAGCCTACGTAAAGGCTCTACTAAAGGCGAATAGGCTTACCGATGGAGAATATGTTGAGCCTTACGCTGGTGGGGCCGCTATCGCTCTGGAGTTGCTTTTCCACGAATACGTTTCTCAGATCCACATCAACGACTTAAGCAAGCCTGTCCACTCTTTCTGGAAGGCTGTCTTAGACGACACCGACGCTTTATGTGACCTCATACTCAAAACTCCGTTGAACGTGAAGACCTGGGACAAACAGAAGCGCATTCTTGAACGCTCCGAAGAGCTTGGGGGCACACGTGAGCTTGGTTTTGCGACGTTCTATCTAAACCGCACGAACCGTTCAGGCATACTCAACGGCGGGATCATCGGCGGACGTGACCAGAGCGGGCTGTGGAAAATTGACGCCCGTTTCAACGCCAAAGAGCTAGTTCATCGGATTGAGTCGATTGCAAAGATGAGAGATCGCATAAGCCTAACCCGCAAAGATGCTTTCTCATTTCTAGAGTCCGGATTGAAAAAGTGGCCCGCACACACCCTCATCTACTTGGACCCGCCCTACTGTGTCAAGGGACGTGATCTTTACTACGACTTTTACGGGCAAGGAGACCACGGGAAGATAGCCGCCCTGATGGTCCAACCGCATCAACAGAGATGGATTGTCTGTTATGACAATGTGCCACCTACCGAAGACTCTACGACGGTATTAGGTATGTAACCTACGACATCGGCTACAGCGCCCGCTCCGCTACACGCGGTTCTGAGGTGATGTTTTTCGGTGAGGGTCTCGTTGTGCCCCCTTTGATCGGCCCGGTGCGACTCACGGAAGACAGCGCCGATGCGCTCCGCCTAATGGCATAGGCAGCCGAGGCCGAATCTGTGGTCAGCCTTCGTGGTCATGTTTCTCAGGCGTGGCGAGGTTTTCCGAGAGGAAAGAACAGAACTGGTTGGAATGGTTGGACTTTCGGCAATTTTTGAATCCTGCCAAGCGCTTTATTTTCAACGCTATCTGCTCATTCTGAACAGGTTAGCGGAGGTAATGGCGGAGAGTGGGGGATTCTCCTGAACCTAATCTTGCAAGTCCCAAATAATCAACAACTTAATGCGATATGCCCGCTCCCGATGCGGGTTTTGTAGCTTTCACCACATGCTGGATCATAACGGCGTATGCGCTCTCATGTCGATAAAAAAGGGGAGAAAGTGTCACACAAGTGTAACCAGAACATCCAGAGGAGAGCCTTGAACCAAACGGCTCCCCAGATATGGGACTAGCGGGAGAGCCAGGTTGCAGTCTATAGGTCGCCAGCTGGAGGGAGGATTGGCGTCTCCAGCTCCTCGAATACTTCTTCTCGGGGTGATAGTCATCCACCATCACGCAACCTGTTAGAAGGCTACTACACCGGGAACACAGGCGGCACTCAGAATACGTTGCAAGATGCGCCAGCCACTTCATCGACGGTTCACTCCAGCCCATCGTTACTTGTAGGCATGACGCAGCGGGCCGCGAGAACAGCTGCACGCCATAGACATCTAAGCATAGCCAGAGAATTCGTTCTTGGCAGCTGCTCGTGAGAAGCCAGTTCGAATCCCGCAGTAGCATCACCTGTCCGGTCGGTACTGGAGGACGGCATAAAAGATCTTCAGCATAATCACGAAGGGCACGGCGCTTGGGTATCACCCTACAGGAACACTTTTCCTGAGGAGCAGTACCCATGTTTGTTGATGCAAAGGCTATGCCCCAGACCACGGGTCTGGGTTCCTCCGGCTCTCACGCCGATGACCGCAACGCACCCACCCACACAAAGGCCACTTTCGATCACGCCGTCGTTGATCCTACGTTCTCTTCAACGGCGATGCCAAATACCTCGTTGATGGTGCAGCAGATGGAGCCGAATACGGTTTTCTCTGGTGATGACGGTCTGAATACCCGGGCCCTCGTGGAGCGCATCATCGAACTCTATCGGGAACATGAGGGAATGCTGGCACATGTTCGCCACACGAAGGGTGAGATGACCCTGCGTCGCGTTCAGCTTGGAGCAAAGCTGTACGAACTCAAGGCTCTCTACGCTAAGCGGGGCCGTGGGGGGCGCTGGGCCGGGCTGCTCGGCGACCTTGGCATCCCCCGCGCAACGGCAGATCGTTATGTACGGGATCACGAGAAGCGCACGGCAACTCCTCAGACGAATCTGCTCACTGAGGCGTTTCCCGAGCCGACTCCCGAAGCTGTGTCTGCCTTCGTCAAGAAGAATGCGCCGAAGCTGAAGGCCGTTCTCACGACTGTCGCCTCGATTGAGCAGTTTCTCTATGAACTGACACTCGCCTTGCGGGGCTTGTAGTCTGTCCCAAGTGCAGGCAGAGGAGTGGATTCAGACCCACTCCTCTGCCCTGAAGCAGCTGCGTCCTTGAAGTCACCAGTTGTCCCTGAACCAAAGCGGCGTAACAGCAATCTTCCCAAACCAACACGCCAAGAGGTGGCAACGAAGTCTTCCAATACAGGGATGTCCAGACTCTGGTTCGCAACCAGACGCTTCAGCTTCGAATTCTACTGCTTCAACTCCTTCAGCCGTTTCGCCTGGTCCACCTGCAAGCCGCCGTACTCCCTGCGCCAACGGAAGTACGTCTACACCACAATCCCGGCTTCCTTACACGCCAGAGCCGTCGTCTTTCCGTTTGCCACCGCCACCTCGATCTGACGGATCAGGTTCACCACCTGCTCGGGCTGCTACTTCTTGCCTCGTCCCATATGCTCTCGTTGTCCAGTTCTCTCTTATCCACTAGCACATTTCAAGCCGGGCACTCCAGTTTGATGACAAACAGGTGCTAACTAGAGTGCGGTCTACTGCGGTGTGGTCTCATCGCGACACAACTGGAAGTTGGAGGTGGACTTGTTGCTAGTACGTACCGAAAGCTGGCGAGATGGTTCCACCAATTCGAAGGCCGACTGATTACTCAGGTGAGCAAATGCATCAGGAATCGCGTCCTGAATGCTTGTAGAAACGAACTGAAGGCGCCGCACCAAACGTGAGGCAGTTCGGCATAAGAGATAGCGGTTTGTGATTACCTTGCTCGCGGAAAAGATCAGATCTGAGGACATTGGCTTCTCTTCGTTTAAATTCTCGCGCAAGCTACGACCAAAGAGCGCAGACGGTTAGCTGAAGGTACATAGGTGCCGGTGTAAAAAGGCTTGACCCATCTGCCGACACATGCCGGTACTATCACTCCCTCCACTTTACGGTGGGACGGACGCCCAACCCATCCCATCTGCCTTGTCTCCACTGTCCATGGACGCTGTGACCTGCCAGGTGAGCGTATCAACAGCGATGATCTGACGCCCGCCAAAGCACGAAACATAGGCGACCTTGCCATCCGGTCGCAGCAGGACCTCCTGCGGTCTGGGGCCGATTGAAATCAAGTGATCGACGCTCATCGTTGCTAAGTTCACAGCGGCAAGCTGCCCGGCAGACGGCATGGTGACCAGCAGCCAACGTCCATCCTTCGTGAGGGCGCTTCCGTATCCAACCGCTGGAAGCTCCAGCCATCCCCTAACTCTAAGCGTGGCGGTGTCGATCATTGCCATCCGCGGCCTCGTCTGATCCGCAGTGAACACGAGCGAGTCGTCATTTGAAATGGCGATGCGCTGCGTCGTCTCGGCGATCGGAATCGAAGTGAGGAACTTCCGTTCCTTGAGGTCCAGGACTGAGACTGTCCCGGAGCCCACGTTCGCCGTGTAGGCCCGCCGGCCGTCGTGCGAAAGTACGAGCATGTGCGATTGCGGCTGCTTTGTCGGAATTGACCCAACAATCTGCAGCGACTTCGGATCCACCACCGTGACACTCTCGGCAAGCTCCGTCGTTACGTAAAGCAGCCCGCTTACCGGATCGTAAAGAACGCAATGCGGACGAACCCCCCGGCCGAAGTTTACGCGATCGATCACCACCCGCTTTGCAAGATCGATCACCAGCATCAAATCTCCGTCCGTACCTGGGCGACCTACGCCCGCATCTCCGTAGAGCGGCAGGTAGGCGAATCTCCCATCTGGGCTGACGGCAACCTCATGCCCCACCATCTTTGGAACGCCCTCGGCGATGCTTGCATTTCGCTTACCGGTCTCCGGATCGATCAGGCTTAAGGTCGCGTCTCCCTGGTTCACGACGAGGAGGGTGGCCCGCTGTGACAAAACTTGTTCGGGCAGCAAAAAGGAACTCATAGGCAGTAGTGTCAGAAAGAAACATCTCTTCCAGAATTGCAAATATGTTGGCACGTGAGACCGCCTAGCTCTTTGGGATTGCGTTGGGGGCTGGAGGCGGAACAGGAATCGGAGTCGCATCCGCATCGACCAACCCGAGCGCCCACCGGATAGCCCCCAGATACATCTCCTGCAGTTGCGGATTGTCCCAGGTGGAGGGTGCGTGCCCAAACGCAGAGTAGTAGACACGCCCCTTGCCATACATCCGCGCCCATACGAGCGGATAGGGATAGTCAGCCGCCTGGACCCCCTTCCGGCTGTTGTCCAGCCCCGTCGTATCCAGCCGCATCAGCACCCTGCTCTTCGCCGGTGAGAAGTTCTTTGTTTGATAGAACTCCTCCTTGATGTGGAAGACCGGTCCAAACTGGCTCATGCCGGGGAACTTCGGGTCGGTCACGATCACCGGAGCTTCAACCGTTCCCCACGGATGCTGATCGAACCGGCCGCCAAGCATCTCGCCAAACTCAGGCCAGGACTCCATGAACGCCGTCGTGCCGGTATGCGCGGCTACGAATCCCTTGCCCGCATCACGGATAAACCAAAGAAGGTCGGTCTTCTGCTCTGCATTCAGCTCAATCTCCCGGTGGCCCAGGAAGAAGATGGCATCTACGTTGCAAAGGCTTGGACCTCCGCTCGCCGGCTCGCCCGTTGTCATCTTGGGATGACGCGAAATAATGTTCGAGTCTGTCCGAATGTAAGTGTCATAAGCGCCGCTCTTGTAACCCAGTTCTTCGATCACGGCGATTGCATGTCCGATATCGTGCTGGGCCAGTCCATTCCGTGTGTCCGCCCAGATCAGCAGGTGCTTCTTCTGCGGCCCGGAAGAAGCCTGAGAGGCTGCCTCGCGACGTTCGCCCATCGTGGCCTGGTCTGCTGTGCCCTGACCGCCCGGGCGAGGTCCGCGACCCTGTACCGGGGGTGGGCATCCGGCTTCGCTGGAGAGGGTCGCTGAAGCATTCATCTGCGCCTTCGCAGGACCTCCCTTGAAGCTACCAAACGTGAGCAGCACCACCCAGCAACCGAACCGTATCGCCCTCTTCCAATCTGCCACTTCTCGCCCCTCACAACCCATTCGATGGGCCTTCTTTCCTACAGTGCGCCATACTAGCACTCAAAAAAAACACGCTCCCGCATGAACGGTGCTGGCACGGTTGTTACGTTGACATTAGGTTTTGCCGCCGCCTAGTATCCGCGTCGATTCAAACCGGGCATGTTTGGCGTCGAGAGCGTCGCTCACAAGTCGGGTTGATCAATCAAAGGGGCTGGATCGATGAGACTTTTGAAGTGGTTTTACGCTGTTGCAATTCTGTTCGTGGCCTGCTCGGCAATCCTTGCACAGTCTTTGAATACGTCGCAGATCTCTGGCACCGTGCAGGATGCAACAGGCGCCGGTGTGCCAAATGCCACCGTTCTTCTGACCCAGACCGCTACTGGATTTACGCGAACGGTCATCACGAACGACTCCGGATCCTATGTAGCCCCGGATCTTCCGCTCGGTCCCTATAAGCTCCAGGTCTCCGCACCTGGCTTCTCCTCTTACACCGAAAATGGAATTGAGCTCCAGGTTGGATCCAATCCTCAGATCAATCCCAAGATGGCCATCGGCCAGGTCAGTGAGCAGGTTGTTGTCGAGGCAAACGGCGCGGTCGCTGTGGAGACCGCAAGTAACGGTGTCGGCCAGGTGATCGACCAGACCCAGGTCGTGGAACTGCCCCTGAACGGCCGCGATCCCACCCAACTCATCGCCCTCGCCGGTGCCACCACCACCGCTCCCGCAGGCGATCTCAATAGCAACAAGAACTTCCCCTCCGTCACCCTCGCCGTCGCCGGGGGACTGCCCAACGGCGTCGCCTATGTCCTCGACGGAGGAACCCACAATGACCTCTTCAACAACCTCAATCTCCCCATCCCCTTCCCCGACGCGCTGCAGGAGTTCAAGGTGGAGACCAGCTCGCTGCCCGCACAGTACGGCGACCACGCCTCCGCCGCAGTAAACGTCATCACGAAGGGCGGCAGCAACCAGTTCCACGGAGACGTCTTCGAGTTCGTAAGAAACTACCTCTTCAACGCAAGAACTTCTTCTCCACCACCGGCCGCGACAACCTCAAGCGCAACCAGTTCGGCGGCGTCATCGGCGGACCCATCATCAAGGACAAGCTCTTCTTTTTCGGCGGATATGAAGGAACGATCATCCGCTCCCAGCAGCCGCCGGTTCAGGTCTTCGTCCCAACGCCTGCCATGATCGCCGGTGACTTTACTCAGATCGCTCAGAGCAAGGCCAATGGCGGCTGCCAGACCACCGCCCTCACGCTGCCCGCACCCTTCGTTGGCAACAAGATCAGCCCAACGCTCTTCAACCAGCAGGCGCTGAATGTCCTGGCCGCCGGCATCCCAGTCAGCAATGGAAATACTGGAACACCCGGCTGCGGACAGCTTAACGTCATCCTCTCCGGCAACTCCACCCAGCAGCAGGTCATCGGCCGCGTCGATGATGTCATCAGCCCACGTCAGAGCATCTTCGCGCGTTATTTCATCGCGCGTTACAACTCCCCCGTAAGCGTTTCGCCCACCAACATCCTTCAAGCCAACCAGATCGCGCAGTTCAATCAGGATCAGTCGGTCACCATCGGCCATACCTTCAACATTACACCGAACATCATTAACTCCGCGCGCTTGACCGGAAACCGCACTCTCGGCCTCCGCACCCTTTATCCCTTCTTCGACCCGTCCTCGTTGGGTATCAACGACTACACTACTCCGGCCGTCAAGGGCTTCATGGGCATCACCGTCACCAACGGCTTCTCTCTCGGTCAGGGAGGCAACAACCCCGGCTACTTCAACACCACCGACTATCAGCTTGTCGACGACGTGAACATTATCCGTGGAAACCACCAGATCACCTTTGGTGGAAATTACCTCTACGCCTATCAGAACACCGTCAACAATCGCCCAACCAATGGAGCCTTCGCCTTCGGAGGACAGGCTTATGGAGCCGGCGTCATCGGATATGCGGACTTCTTGCTGGGCACACAATCCAGCACCGGAACCACCTTCTCACAAGGCAATGCCGACTACGAAAACGATGTGTATTCCTACGTCGGAGCCTATGGACAGGATGCATGGCGCGCGACCAAAAGCCTCACTGTCAACTTCGGTCTGCGCTGGGAGCCATACATCCCCTTCTATAACCGGAACTCGCACGCCGAGCACTTTAGCATGGCCGATTTCATGTCCGGCCGTAAGAGCTCGGTCTATCCCCTCGCTCCCGTAGGCCTCACCTTTCCGGGCGATACCGGCTTCACCGGCCGATCCTACAACGCGGGCCGTCTCAACATCTTTGAACCCCGTGTTGGACTCATCTACGATCCCTTTGGCGACGGCAAGACCTCCATCCGCGCTGGATACGGAATCTTCTACGATACCCCGCAGATGTTCTTCGACACCCGCTTCTCAAACGCTCCACCCTGGGGCCAGACTGTCGGTCTAACCGGCAACATCTCCTTCACCAATCCCTGGTCCACCTACCCAGGCGGCGATCCCTTTCCGGCCCTGAGCGTGGTCGGGCCCAACACGCCCTTTGTCCTTGCCGGAACCTACGTCAACATGCCCGCCAACCTCAAGCCCATGTACCTCCAGCAATACAACCTCAGCATCCAGCATCAGACGGGCAATTGGCTTTTCTCCCTCTCCTATTTGGGTAACAAGACGACGCATCTGCCCACATCCTACGAGGCAAACCCAGGCATTGCAGGCGCGGCTGGTGCGACAACCCAGGCCCGCCGTCTTCTCAGCACCATCAATCCCACGCAAGGCGCCTACTACGGCACCATCGGCCAGTTGGATGACGGCGGCGTCGCAAACTACAACGGCATCCTCGCCTCCATACAACGCCGCTCGAAGACCGTAGACCTGGTAGCTAACTACACCTACGCCCACTGCCTCAGCGAAGCGGAAACGACGGAACTTACCGGCCCCTCATACATCATTCCTCCGTCCTACAACGTGAACGGCAAGGCTTTGAGCTATTCCAACTGCGACTCCGACCGTCGCCAGGTAGCGAATATTTCGGGCATCCTCCACGCTCCTAAGTTCCAGGGTAGATTCGAGAACCTCGCCCTTGGCGGATGGGAGCTCTCCACCATCTTCACCGCGCGCAGCGGCGGCTACGGCACTGTCACCACGGGCGCGGACAACGCTCTCAGCGGCATCTCCAACCAGATCGCCGTCATCACGGGCAATCCATACTCCTCCGCCCGCACGCGCTTCGGTGCGAACGGAAACCTCAACTCCGCCGCATTCTCCGCGCCGGCAACTGGCACCTACGCGACCACGCGTCCTCTGACCATCCTTGGACCTTCCAGCTACGAGCTGGACTCCGCACTTGTCAGGGACTTTACAACGCATGAGAAGCAGTTCGTTCAGTTCCGCTGGGAAGTCTTTAACGTCACCAATGAAGCTATCTTCCTGCAATCGGCGACGGGAGGAACCAACGCTCAGATTGGCGCAAGGAACAGCTCCACGTTCGGCAACTTCACCACGGCGGACAATCCTCGCATCATGCAGTTCGCTCTCAAGTACGTCTTCTAACCGGCCTCCGCCACAAACGATAGAAGGGCCGCCCCGTGCGGCCCTTCATCATGTCCGCAAGGCAGATGACTGCCTGTGTAAAGGGAGCCACTCCAGCCAGGGTCGAAGGCCCGCCCCCATCACAGCCCGGGGCGTCGCGCCGGGTCTCATCCCATCGTAGAACCGAGCGCTGTAAGCGTGCCCTAATTCACGTTAGCTATGCACTTGAAGGAGCCACTGCGCTCAACGTAATTTCTCCCACAGGAACAATTCATTTGCTCGAGCCCACACACAAAGGGCAGGGAGGCGAGGTTTAATCCTCGGCATCCCTGCCCATCGCCTGTGTCTCAGCGTTTAGTACGTCTGCGAGTTATAGAATTCGCCGAACAGCTCGGAGTCCGGAGGACGATCCGCCGGAATCGGTCGGCTTACCCACGTCGTCTGCATGTAATGCTTCAGCGTGACATTCTCATTCGTAATGTTGCCGCCCCAGATGCCGCAGCCCATGCTGGATGTCATCGCCATGCCATTGGTAAACGAACCTGAGTTCGCCTTGGACTGCGGCTGCCGCACCATCATCCGGCTCACCGGTGCGAGTCGCGCCAGTTCGTCGATATGCTGATCGTTGAACGAGTAAATCCCGCAGGAGTGTCCACGTCCGCCCACCTTGTAGATCTCCCGGATCATCTGGAGTCCGTTCTCCCAGCCGCTGTACTTGAAAATGGAAAGCACCGGGGACAACTTCTCACTGGAGAAAGGAAAGCTCTTACCGATGTTGGTCTCCGGCACAATCAGGAAGCGCTTTCCCTCGGGAATACTAAAGCCCGCAATCTCCGCGATCTTGCTGGCTGCCCGTGCAATCGTCGGGCTCGTCCGATGTCCTTCCGCATCCCACATCGCCGCTTGCAGCAGCTTCTTCTCTTCCGGGCTGACCAGGTAGCCACCTTCCTTCTGAAGTTGTTCCAGGAACGCATCGTAGATCGAAGCTTCAACCACAAGGTTTCCATCGGATGAGCACCCCGAGCCGTTATCCGACACCTTGCTCATCCGCGTATTCATCGCCGCTTCTTCAATGTCTGCCGTCTCATCGATGATCATGGTTGCGTTCCCTGCGCCCACCCCATAGGCGGGCTTGCCGGAGCTGTAGGCTGACCGCACCATCGCTGGCCCACCCGTTGCAATCGTGAGATCGCAGACCGACATCAGCTCGTTCGCCACCGGAATGCTCGGCCGCTCAATCACTTGGAACAGATCCTCCGGAGCTCCCTCACGCTTCAGCACGGCACGCATTATGCGAACCGTCTCGATGGTGGTGTTCTTGCTCGCAGGATGCGGAGCGAAGATCGTCGCATTCTTACACTTGATCGCAAAGATCCCCGTCCCGACCTCCGTGAGCGCGGCATTCGTCACCGGCACCAGCGAAGCAATCACGCCCACCGGCTTGGCGTACTTGACGATCCCCTTCTCCGGAATCTCTTCAATTATCCCCATGCTCTTCTCCCGCAGCACGTCGCGCAGGATGCCATAGATCTTCATCCGTTTACCCGGCCGCGTCTCTGGGTCGCCCAGGCCACTCTCGTCGATGCTCATCTTGGAAAGCCGGGCAAACGTCGTCTCGTTGGCACATGCCCAGCCAATCGCCTGGCACAGCCGATCGACCCGCTGCTGATCGTAATCCGCAACTACTTCCATCGCTGCACGTGCTCGAACCAGCATCTCCTGGATCTCTTGCTTCTGTTCTTCCGTAATCACCTTCGCCATTGCATTCTCCTGGTCCTTCTACTTAGTCCATCAATCAGCCGCACACCGTAAACGTGAGAAGCCGAAAATCTAAGGCATCTCCCGCGGCGGAGGTCCGTCATACGTCACCGGAATCCGGATCCGCATCGCCTTCTCTCGCGCCAGCTCCTCCGCCACCTCGGCCGTCAAACCCGCCACGCGTCCGATGATGAATGCAAGCCTGCCAAAGATAGCTGGGAATCCAAGATCGAACAGCACCGCGGCCAGCACGCCGTCGATGTTGATCGGCAGCGGCTTGATCTTCGCAGCCACAGCCGCCTCCAACGCGAGCATGAATGCCACGCCATCCCCAGCCACGCCAGCCTCGCGCGCCATGCCAAACAGCACATCCTTGCGAGGGTCATGGCTATGCACGCGGTGTCCCATGCCTGACAATCGCATCTTCCGCTCCCGCGCCTGGTCGGTGATGCGCGCCGCCGCTTCCTCAATGGAGATTCCCTCCGCTTTCGCCAGGCTTACACCCGCGGCGATTGTCTCCATGCACGCCATCCCCGCCCCGCCATGCTCATCTCCAATCGCCAGAACCCCCGCCGCAATCGCGGAAGAAACCGAAGAACGATTTCCCGAGCACGCCAACCGTGCCGTTGCCGCAGACGGCGAACCCGGACCATGATCCGCGGAAGAGATCAGGATCGCATCCAGCAGCCGGCCCTCCTGCGTACTTGGAAGCCGGCCAAGGTGCATCAGGTAGATCGTCTCTGCGAAGGTCGACCGCTGCATCAGCGATCCAATGTCATAGCCCTTCACCCAGATGTCGGTTGCATCGGAGTGTGTGATTCCAGTGCGCCAAGGCTCCATACTGTTTCAACTCTCTTTCACGCTTCGTAGTTTGCCCTGCTTGCAAACGACCGTGTGTGCAGCCGGAGGCAAGGATACAAAATCGCGAGTCCAAGGCTAGCATCAGCAACATCGTAAGGCGCCGCCTAACCGTTCCGATACGGTTGCGCCGTTGAAACTCCATCTCTCACGGTGCTAGTGTGAGTCGTCTTAAAGCACTCATCAGGCCCACCTCCGGAAAGAGGAAACGTGGAACTCAAAGAAGCCCAAGTCGAACCACTCGCGCATGATTCTGACCTCGCGCCCGCGGATAGAACCTATCCGCCAGCCTTTCTCTCCTGGTCCATCTGGGGCATCGCAGCGCTCTTCTACCTGGCCGGCTTCTACCATCGCGTCTCCCCGGCCGTCATGACCGATGAGCTCATGAGCGCGTTCAACATCGGAGCGGGAAGCCTCGGCAATCTCTCAGCCTTCTACTTCTATACCTACGTCGCCATGCAGATCCCCACTGGCATCCTGGTCGATTCCTGGGGAGCGCGCAAGCTGCTCATCTGGGGCTCGGTCACAGCCGCCGCCGGTGCCTTCCTCTTCGGCTCAACCCAGAACTTCGCTCTCGCCTGCCTCGGCCGCGGCATCATAGGAGGAGCCACCGCAGTCGGCTGGCTAGTTCTGCTCAAGCTTGCGACCCACTGGTTTCCCTCTCGTCGCTTCGCCATGCTCTCAGGCCTCGGCCTTTTCTTCGGCAACATGGGGGCCCTCACCGCGCAGGTCCCCCTCCGCCTCGCGATCCAGCACTTCGGCTGGCGATCCGTCATCTTCGTCTCTGCCGCCGTAGTCCTGCTCATCGGCGTTCTCGCCACCTTCTTCGTCAAGGACGATCCCATCGAAGACAACTACCTCAGCTTTGCCCACGCCGAGGTCCAGCGTAACGACGTCAAGATTTGGGAGCTCCTCAAAGGCTTCAAGACCATCTTCGGCTATGGCAACACCTGGCTTATTTTCTTCGCGCAGGGAGGCCTCGTCGGCTCCATGATCGCCTTCACCGGCCTTTGGGGAACACCCTACCTGCGCATTCGCTACGGGCTCCCGACCACCCGCGCCGCGCTCGTCTGCTCGGTTATGACCGTCTGCTGGGCCGTCTCCAGTCCACTCTGCGGAGCCCTGTCGGACCGCATCGGAAGGCGTAAGCCCCTCTACGTTGCCGGATGCGCCATCGCAGCCGTCGGTTGGGCCTCCATGATCTATATTCCCGACCTCGCCCTGCCTGTCTTCATCGCCATCGCAGCACTGACCAGTATGTGCAGCGGCGCCGTCGTCCTCGGCTTTGCCTTCGCGAAGGAGTCAGTGCCCATCAAATTCCTCGGAACCATCTCCGGCACCACCAACATCGGCAACATGATCGGACCGATGCTGCTCCAGCCTGGAATCGGCTGGCTCGTAGGCCGCAACTGGGCCGGAAAGATGGTCGCCGGCGTTCATGTCTACGACGTCCACGCCTACCGTGCCGGCTTCATCCTCATCGTCGTTTGGCTCACCCTCTCCACCATCCTCCTCAGCTTCACTAGCGAAACCCGTTGCAGGCAGTGCGCCTAAGTTTTCCACTCTACGAGCAGCACAAAGGGACGGTCCTGAGATTCTTTCAGGACCGTCCCTTCGCTTCTGACCACTTACTGACCATTCCGATAGATATCGTTGATATTCCAATACCCGGGCGTAGGCGTAGGCGCATTCTCCATCGGCACCTGGATCACCGTCGGCAGTCCTGACGCCAGCGCCTCCATTAGCGCCGGACCAAGCTCGCTCGCAGACTTGATCGAAACTCCGCGAGCCCCGTACGCTCGCCCGATCGCCGCATAGTCCACGTTGTACGTCTCGCCGTTGCATTCAAACAGGCAGCCAAAGCTCCAGCCATAGTGCATCTTCTCCAATCCCGCAATCGTCCCAAACGCCGAATTGTCCATCACCACCCACACCACTGGCAGGTTCGCCTCCATCGCCGTCGCAATCACGCCCGGGTTGCTGCTGAAGGCACCGTCTCCGATCAGCGCCACCGCCGCCCGCCCAGGCTGCGCAACCTTGACGCCGAGCACGGCCGCCGGCCCAAAGCCCATTGTTGCCAGGCCACTCGGCGTAATGAAGGTTCCTGGAATGGGAAACGAGAACTGCTGTGCCACTCCGTTTTTATTCCACCCCACATCCGTCACAATATACCCATCCAGCGGCACAGCCTTTCGCAACTCGCTCAGGATGCGTTCCGGGCGCAGCGGAAACTGGTCCGACGAGTGCTCATCCTTCCAGAGATCGCTGAACTCCTTCCGCTCCTTCGCAATCCGTTCCCGCATCCCCGGCCGGCTCACCCGCGGACCAGCCTCGGCCGCAGCCGCCAGCTCCATCAGCGCGACCTTCGCATCCGCAATCACTCCAAGCTCTGTCGGATAATTCCGTCCCAGCTCCGCCGGGTCGATATCGATATGAATCAGCCGCGTCGGCGGCATCTTGAATGTGTACTCCTCGTTCCAGGAGCTCGAGTTCGCCTCGGCCAGCCGCGTTCCCACCGCCAGGATCACATCCGCATTCCGGCACATATCATTCGATACAGGAATCCCCCAGAACCCCGTCTGGCCCATCAGCAGAGGATGATCCTCCGGCAGACATCCCTTGCCCATCAGTGTGTGCGCCACGGGCAACTCCAGCGCCTCCGCCAGCCGGATCAACTCCGCCGTAGCCTTGGCAGAGATCACCCCACCGCCCGCGTAAAGCACCGGCCTCTCCGCCTTCGCAAGCGCCTCCACAATGTACTGCACAGACTCCGGATCGATCGCCTGTTTGCCCAGCTTAGGCGGCACCTTCGAGAAAGACCCTTCCAGCAGATCCGCGGAAAAAATATCCATCGGAACATCCACCAGCACAGGCCCCGGCCTGCCTGACTGGCAAAGATGAAATGCCCGCTCCACGATCCGTGGTAGATCCTCTACCCGGTCCACCCGGTACACCCGCTTGCAGAACGGACGATACACCTCGCACTGATCCGCGTCCTTATGCAGGTTCATCTCCTGATGCGGATGCCGCCCGTAGTAATACGACGGAACATCGCCCGCAATTACCACCATCGGAATCGAATCCAGCGCCGCGTTCGCCACGCCGGTCGCCGCGTTCGTCAGCCCGGGCCCAAGATGCGATAGCACCACGCCAGGCTTGCCAGAAGCACGCGCGTATCCATCTGCAGCATGGGACGCCGTCTGTTCATGACGCGTTGAGATAAACCGAACCTTCTTGCTCTTGCCCAGCGCATCCAGCATGGCGATGTTGGTATGCCCGCATAGCCCAAACACCACTTCAACACCCAGCACCTCCAGGTACTCCACCAGTTGATACGCCGCAATGCGGTATCCATCCTTGGGCCCGGGCGGCCGCACACCTGTCAATACATGTCCGTACGGCTTGACTGCTTCAATCGGAGAATCCTGCATCGCGTTAACCATAGTTCGAGGATTCTATTGAGCCGCTACCCCACCGGCAACAGTGACACGGTACCGTCACCGTCCACTCTTGTACCCGGAACTGGCCGGTCATGCAGCATCTCTTGTAGCATCTTGCGATGTCATCGAAGAGCGCCCCGCCCGCGGTCAAAAAAGCGGAAGCCGGAACCCTGGAAGATCTGGTTCGGCAAGAGCTTGACCGCATCCTCACCAGCAAAACCTTTAAGCAGGTCAATCGTCTTCCACGCTTCCTCACCTTCATCGTGGAAGAAACCCTTGCAGGCCGCGGCGATCTCCTCAAGGAGTACCCCGTCGGCGTGGAGGTCTTCGCTAAAGACTCAAGCTTCGACCCCCGCATGGACCCCATCGTCCGCGTCCAGGCCCGTCGGCTCCGCATGCGCCTCGCCACCTACTACCAGGAACATGGCCAAACCGACGAGCTCATCATCGAGCTTCCCAAGGGCGGCTACGCTCCCATCTTTCGCCAGGTCGAAGGCAAGCAGCGTAAGCGCCCACTTGTAGCCGCGCTCGTCAGCCGCAACACCGTCGCCGTCCAGCCCATCGCAGATCTCTCCCCATCCCACCAGGAGGAAGCGTACTGCCACGGCCTCACCCAGGAGATCCTCCATACACTCATCCGCGCGGGTTCCATCATGGTCATCTCGCCCGCTGAGGAAAGCTCCTCCGACGCGCAGACCGCAACCCGCGCCGCCATGGCCGTTGGCGGCAGCGTTCGCAGGGTCAAGGACACCCTTCGCATCACCACATATATCACTGACACAGTCCGGGGATGCTTTATCTGGTCGGACTCCATCGACCGCCCCGCCTCCGACGTCTTTCAAGTTCAGGAAGAGGTCGCACAAACCATCGCCCACACCCTGCGTTCGGAAATCCTGGATCCCTCATCTTCGCGCCCCGGCCACATAGAAAATCTCGCAGCCCATAATCTCTACCTCCAGGGCCGCTATCACCTCAGCCAGCGCACAGAGCACGGCTTGCGCAAGGCGCTCGAGTTCTTCACCCAGGCCACCGAGGAAGATCCCCAACTCGCAGAAGCCTTCGCCGGTATCGCCGATACCTACGTCCTGCTCGCCAACTACGCCGCCGTCTCCCCCGCGGAAGCCTGGACAAAGGCAGCCTCCTTCGCCTCACAGGCCGTCCTGCTCAACGACAACTCCAGCGAAGCCCACACCTCGCTCGGCCATGTAAAGTCCACTCAGGACTGGGACTGGGCCGGAGCCGAGCGTGAGTTCCGCCACGCCATCGCTCTCAACCCACGAAACTCCATCGCCCACCACTGGTACTCCATGTCCTGCCTCGCCCCGCTCGGACGACTTGATGAAGCCCTCGAAGAAAACCAGGTCGCACGTGCGCTCGACCCTGTATCCTCCATCATCGCGCGCGACACGGCCCTCATCTACTACTACCGCCGCGATTTCGAAGAAGCCCTCGAGCAGTGCGATCACACCATCGAGCAGAACCCCCACTTCTCAGCCGTCTACTGGACCCTCGGCCTCGTCCAGGAGCAGCGCGGAGAACTCGACGAGGCCATCGCCGCCTTCAAACGCGCCATCGAGCTCTCACCCCCAAGCCCGCGCATCCTCGGCGCACTCGGCAGAACGCTTGCTAAGGCCAATCAGAAGGAAGAAGCCCTTGACATTCTGGACGAACTCACCCGCACCGCAAAGAAACGCTACATCTCGCCCTTTGAGGTCGCGCTCATCTACTTCGCCCTCCATCGCCTCGATGAAGGTTTCGAGGCCCTCACCCGCGCCTATCAGGACCGCTCCTTCGAACTCATCTCCATCCACATCGATCCCCGCTTCGACTCCGTCCGCAAGGATCCCCGCTTCATCGCCCTTCACCGCCAGTTAGGCCTGACCTAGTCACTGCGGATTCTGAAAGGGAAGCGGAGTTATGTTGGCATCCTCCAATTTCAACGCCCACTTCAGCGCCTCAAGGTACATCTCCGCCACGGCCCGGTCATCCCACGTACTCGGATCGTGCCCCAGTGCGGAGTAGTACACCCGTCCCTTCCCATACATCTTCGCCCACGCCAGCGGAAAGTCTGCGTCCGAGTGATGCACCAGCGGCCCCGTCTTATCCAGTTGCGACACATCCAGCCCCAGCAGCACCCGAACCTTGCTCCGCGAGAACTCCTTGATCTGGTAATACTCGTCCACATGCTCAAACGATGCCGGCAGATGGGTCATCCCAGGAAACGTATGATCCTCCACCAGCACAGGCGCGCGGATAATGCCCCAGGGATGCTCATCGAACCGGCCCCCGATCATCTCCCCAAACTCAGGCCATGAGAAGAAGGCGGTGGCCCCGGCATGTGCCGCGACAAACCCCTTCCCGTCGTCATGCACAAACGAAAGCAAATCCGCCTTCTGTTGCGGCGTCAGATCGATCTCACGCACCCCGAAGAAAAAAATCGCGTCGAAGTCATTCAGGTTCTTCGCATAGAGCAGCGGTTTCCCATCATGCCCCAGCACCGGCTGCTTGGTGATCAACTGCGAGTCCGACCGGATAAACGTGTCGTACGTCCCTGTCTCGTAACCGAGCCGCTCGATTGTCGAAACCGCATGCGACACCGAATCATGCTGATACCCATTGCTCACATCGATCCAGGCCAGCACCCGCTTCCGCTTCGGAACTGCGCCGTTATGGTAGCTGTCATCCCCCACACTCGCCGCATTCATCCCCGGACCAAGCCGCTTCCCGCCCGTATCCAGCCCGAGATCCGCGTTCCCCTGCCTCGACGAAGTCGCCGGTACCTGCGCACGCAGACCCGGAAGACAAACCATCAAAGCCATCACCCGTAACACAACAACCAACCGTCGTTTCATTGACATCTTCACGCACCTTCTTGGCCCTATCCTTACGACCCGAACATAATCCGCTCAAATCGGTAGCCCGCGCCATTTGAAACAGTTTCGATACCGTTCAGCCGACATCCACGCCTATACAACCGTCTGAACCCTGCGTTATAACCGCCTCTGTCCTGAAGATCCTTCTACGCTCGTTCTTCAGTGGCTTGATGTTGGAGGATTCCGCTTGAAACTGGCCGTTCTTCTCGGATTGTTGGGGCTCACCGCTCCATGGGCACAGGCGCAGAACGACTGGCCGACCTACGGCCATGACGCAGGCGGTGCACGTTTCTCCCCTCTCAAACAGATCACCCCCGCCAACGTGAACGACCTCAAGGTCGCCTGGGTCTATCACATGAAACCCAGCACGGCTCCAGAGATGATGCCCGCCGACCGCGGCCCCGGCGGTCCTCCACCCGGCGCTCAAACCACGCCGCCCGATAATGCCACCGCCCAGGCCCGCTCTGAAGGCATCCGTCCCGCCCGCCGTCCTAGCCGCTTCCTCAGCACAGAGGTCACCCCCATCGTCGTGGGCGGCCTCATGTACATCTCCACCCCGTACTCCCGCGTCGTCGCGCTCGATTCCACCTCCGGCAAGGAGGTATGGGCCTACACCACCCCTCCCAACTCCGGCGTACCCTCACTCCGCGGAGTGGAATACTGGCCCGGAGAAGGAGCCCATCCAGCCGAGATCCTCTTCGGCACCCGCGACGGCCTCCTCATCGCCCTTGACGCCAAAAGCGGCAAGCCCGTCCCAACCTTCGGAGACCAGGGTGTCCTCGACATGCGCACGCCGGAGGTCATGAACGGCGCCACCCGAGGCCTGGGCATGACCTCACCTCCCATCGTCTACAAGAACCTCGTGATCACCGGCTCCGCAGTGCCCGAATCCCCATCCACCGGCCCCGCAGGCGACGTCCGCGCCTGGGATGTCCTCACCGGCAAGCTCGTCTGGACCTTCCACTCCGTCCCCCGTCCAGGCGAGACCGGCCATGACTCCTGGAAAGGTGACGCCTGGAAGAACCGCACCGGAACCAACGTCTGGGGCTTCCTCACCCTCGATAAACAGCGCGGCGTCCTCTACATGCCGTTCGGCACCCCCGCCTACGACCGCTTTGGAGCCGACCGCCCCGGCAACGGCCTCTTCGGAACCAGCCTCGTCGCAGCCGACGCCGCCACCGGCAAGCTCCTCTGGTATTACCAGGTCGTCCACCACGATGGCTGGGACTACGACCTCGAAGCGCCACCCGTCCTGCTGGACGTAAAACGCGGTGGCAAGACCATCCCCGCCGTCGCCATCGTCTCAAAGAGCAGCATGGTCTTCTTCCTAGACCGCGTCACCGGGAAGCCCATCTACCCCGTCGAGGAGCGCCCCGTTCCCAAAAGCGTCGTCCCCGGCGAGGAGAGCGCGCCCACGCAGCCCATTCCCACCATCACTCCCCCCGTCTCCCGCACCGACTTCTCCCTCGCAGACGTCGCCACAGTAACCCCGGAGCACGAGGCATTCTGTCGCGCCCTCATCAAGGACAACAACCTCCAGATGGGTCCCGTCTTCACCCCGCTTCCGCTCGAAAAAACCCTCATCAGCTTCCCCAGCGCCATCGGCGGCCCCAACTGGGGCGGAGCCTCTTACGATCCCGCCCTCGGCCTCCTTTACGTCAGCAGTATGGATCTCGCCCAGATGGAAGGCCTCTTCCCCGCAACCGGCGGCCCGTACCCCTACCGTATGGGAGGCTCAGTCACCGGCCGCTTCTGGAATGAGGAAGGCCACCTCCCCTGCAGTCAGCCTCCCTGGGGACGTCTCATCGCCATCGACGTCAACACCGGCAAGTTCGTCTGGCAGAGCACGCTCGGGATCACCGACTCCTTCCCGGAAGGCAAGCAAGACACCGGCCGCCCCAACATCGGCGGTCCCATCGCCACCGGCGGTGGCCTCGTCTTCATCGGTGCCACGGATGACTCCCGGTTCCGCGCCTTCGACGCCAAGACCGGCAAGGAGCTCTGGACTACCAAGCTTGGTGCCTCTGCCCACTCCGTTCCCTCCACCTATCAGGGTGCCGACGGCAAGCAGTACGTCGTCATCAGCGCCGCTGGGGGAACGTTCTTGAACGATCCCATCACCGACGACAGCGTAACCGCCTTCGCCTTGCCAAAATAGACCGCATCCAAAGCGTTTGCTCAACAGAGCCGGTCCTATTCAGACCCGCTAATCCCGCAGGAGTCCGTTCCGATGCCACACCAACGCCCCACCATCGTTCTTCTGGCCCTCGTCTCAGGCCTCAGCATCCTCGTGTTTCCGGCCCATCCCGTTGCGGCCAGCACAATCCAGCCGGACCCCCGCATCTTCCATCTCGGCCCCGAGTGGCTGCCCACCGCCCAGGACGCCGCTCCCAAAACCACACCCAAGGTTGACCCCAAGGATGAAATCCCCCTGCCCGAAGGCGCAGGCAAGGACCTCACCAAGAAGACCTGCGGAAACTGCCACAGCACCAACGTTTGGGTAACCCAACGTCACACCCCGGAAAAGTGGAGCTCCATCATCGATAACATGGTCTCCAAAGGCCTTGAGGCCTCGGACGACGATCTCGCCACCATCAACGACTACCTCGGCAAGAATCTAGCGCCTCCGGCAAAAGACCCTCCCCCCGCGAAACCCTGAACACTCGAGCTTCCATGAATCGCCGTGACTTCCTAACCCGAGCCGCCGCCACCGCAGTCGCCCTCCGTTCTTCCTTCGCGCAGAACGCCGGCAAAGTTATGGCCGGAGCCCACTTCAACCTCACCATCGAACCCGTCGCGCACGAGATCGCTCCCGGCATCGTCATCCCCACGGTCGGCTACAACGGCACTGTTCCCGGCCCTCTCATCCGCCTCCGCGAAGGTCAGCCCGTCACCATCGACGTCACCAACAAAACAGCCGTCGATGAGCTCGTCCACTGGCACGGCCTCGCCATCGATCCCATCAACGACGGAGCCATGGAAGAGGGCTCGCCCATGGTCCCCGCTCGCGGCCACCTCCGCTACCAATTCACCCCGAAGCCCAGCGGCTCCCGCTGGTACCACACCCACGCCATGGCCGGGCCGGATCTTACCCGGTCCACCTACGGCGGGCAGTACGGCTTCCTCTATATCGACCCCGCCCATGACCCCGTCTCCTAAGACCGCGAGTACTTCCTCCAGATCCATCATTGGGGCCCCTCCCTCGTCCCCATGATGCTTATGCCCACCTCCGAATCAGACTCTGACGACGCCCCCAAACCGAAGGGCATTGAGGTCACCGGCTGCGATCTTGCCTACCAGCACGCCACCATCAACGGCCGCAAACTCGGCCACGGCGAACCCCTCCGCGTCTCTGAAAACCAGCGCGTCATGCTCCGCATCCTCAACGCAAGCGCAACCCAGAACGTCACCCTCGCCCTTCCCGGCCACACCTTTAAGGTCGTAGCCATGGATGGAAACCCCGTCCCCAGGCCCACCGAGGTAGAAACTCTCCAGGTCGCTGTCGCCGAGCGCATGGACGTCCTCGTCGAAATGAAGTTCCCCGGAATCTGGGCCCTCGCCTCCACCGACGACGCCGAACGCGCCAGCGGCCTCGGCATCATCGTCGAATACGCAGGAAGGTCCGGCCCCCCCGTCTGGAAAACCCCTGCCAGCACCGCCTGGGATTACTCCCTATTCGCCAATCAGGCCACCGCACCCGAGCCCGACAAGCGATTCTCCATCCTCACCAAGATGACCGCGCCCCCTCCAGGCTCAAAGATGGCGGGCTGGTCCATGAACGGCCAGTCTTGGCCCCACATCGACCCCCTTCAGGTCGAGCGCGGCAAGCGCTACCGCCTCTCCTTCGTCAACTCCAGCACCTGTGCCCATCCAATGCACCTTCACCGGCACTCGTTCGAGGTCACCCGCATTGGCCGCAAGCACATCACCGGCCTCATCAAGGACGTCGTCAATGTGCCCGCCGGCTCTATCGCGGAGGTGGACTTCATCGCCGACAACCCAGGTGACTCCCTCCTCCACTGCCACCAGCAACTTCACATGGACTACGGCTTCATGCAGCTTATAAGGTACGTCTGACCGTGCTCTCTTGAAGATCATTGACTTGCATCCGAAAAATCCAAGCCGAGGCGACAATCCTCGCAGTTTGGACGGGAGCTGATTCGTGAGCGCACCATGGCGGGTCTTTCGTCGGTGCGGGCGCGAGGCCGGATGGGTGGCCAAAAGAAGCTGCTCTCACCGCAGCAGGTGCGTGTCGTCAAGACGATGTGGGACAGTCGTGAACACACGCGGCATGAGATTGGGGCTCACTTCGGGGTCTCTGTCCAGACAATCGACCGGGCAGTAAGGGCGAGCACGATGGAGCGAAGAGTGGGGCGGGGAAGTGACACGTCTCGTTCAAAGGGTGATGCACTGTCCTTGCGGGAATCAAGGGTCTTAGCCTTAGGTCTGTGCTCGACCTCCTACACGCTGAAACGGCAGGATGAGGAGTATTTCGGTGGCCTGCGCAAAGCGGTTCTGGAGCGTGACGGCTACCACTGTCGCGTCTGTAATGCTTCTGGTTGTGACAAGCGGTCCATCATCGTCCACCCCCGGATACCCGGTAGGTCGGTCCTGAACCTGATGCTTTCTCTTTGTCCTGGCTGCCATGCCAAGATTCACCGCACGAAAGCGGTGCTTTGGGCCATGCCGCCGCTCCTCTTGGAACTATGGCGTGAGCAGCATCCCAAAGGCCATGAACAGAAGCAGCTCGACTTCAGCTCGAAGAAGCCTGCGGCGAAACTGGTTCCACTCTTCAGGGACGAGAAGGAATAAAGCGGTTAGGGTTCCGGCTGCTGCTGGTGTGAGCCGCGTTTAGCAGGACCTACATGTCAGAAGAGAGGTCGATCAGTGTGTCATGCCTATAGTGGTGAGCCACGTATTAACTAGCTCCGGCCAAGCTGTCACGGAAAACTTCGTGCGGCGAAGTCCAAAGGCATGACCTCCTTGAGCATACAAATGCATCTCGACCTGAACCCCCGCTTTCCTGAGAGCGATGTAGTAAGCAAGGAATCGTCTACGTTGTCTGTATGATCGTCCTCGTTTTGCAGTAGGAAGGTCGGAGGTGTGCGATTCGTGACCGGCACTTCGGGGTTCAAGCACAATTCGTGATCCTTGCATGCGTTCAGTAGGGATGCAGGTATGACATACTTCGTCTTTCCCTGACGAGTGTCCCACTCTGCTGCGGCTAATGAGAGATGGCCGGGATAGATCGGAATCGCGAAATCAGGCCTGCAGCTCACCTTGTCGGCTGCGTCTATAGGTGGGTAAATACGCCCTGTGTAGTGTGTGCTGATCGCCGCCACAAGATGTCCACCCGAAGAAAAGCCCAGCACGCCGATTTTGTGCGGATCTATATGTAATTGTGCCGCATGGAAGCGCACCAAGCCTACTGTTCTTTGCGCGTCTTCTAGAGCTATAGGCGATTCAGGGTAAGGCCCTGACTTTGGGTATGGTCCGACAGCAGTAATCCGGTACTTCAAAAGCACACACGTAATCCCACGCGGAACCAGCCAATCGTAAACCTCTGTTCCTTCTAAATCGATTGCAAGACCCTGATAGCCTCCACCCGGAAACACGACGACTGCTACACCTGTGTTGTTTCCTTTGGGCGAGTACACCGTCATCGTCGGCCGCGTGACGTTGCTGATGCCCGTGGCTGGCTTACCCGTGTTTTGCCATTCCCTCGGCGTGGTCTCCTCGAATTCAGGTCCAGACGTTGGTTGAGGATCGGGCACAGCCCCAGGCCAGATTGGCATTTGGCTATGGCCCGGAGATGGTTGCCAAACCGGCTTCTGTGCAAGAACCCTGCCGCAAACAAGAAAGCAGCACAGTACAGCAGAGCAAAACTTCATGGTTCACCCGCCTCAGTTGCAAAAACCTAGCATGCAGTCGTCAGCACGGGAGCTCTAGTAACAAGTCTGATACCTGATCCTGTGATGTCGCAGAGGTGGAAGCTTGGCCGCTCCGGACCCGTCGAGGGCGGGTGCGGCCCGCTGACTGGCGTGAGCGGCGTTTCTCAATACCTAGGCCCTCGTTCCACCTAAGCAAGGGCCATCCCAAAGGCAGGCTATGCATTTGAGAGACTAGTTTCAGCATCCGCCAGAGAAGCGGGATCAGCGATCCCATATAAAGCCGCAAGGATGAAGGCGCCGATTTGGCCGCCGCGCCAGCCTTGTCGCCAGACCTACCTAGGCCCGCAGCTCTCACCCGCCATCAGATTGATCGCCCCGCGGAACTAAGCTGCCCAACCGCCGTATCTCTACTCAGCCCTGACTAGAAAGGCACTTCTTGCTGAAATCGACCTTGCTCATCGCTCTCCTGGTCTCCTCCATCGCTCCAGCCTCCGCGCAGCCTTCCGTCCGTCCGCTGGCAGCCCAGCAGGTCACCGACCTCGCGAATCGCTTCATCGCGCAGTCCCTCGACAACGACCCCACGACCAGCGAGCTCACCGGCCTCCCCACCGCCATACACAGTCGCTTCGTCGATCTCTCCCCCGCCGCCATTCAGGCCTTCGCCGACGCCGAAGCCGCCGACCTCCGCGACCTCCATGCCATCGCCCCCGACGCCCTCCCGCAGGCCTCGCGCGCCACCTACGCCAGCCTCGAAGAGCAACTCGGCGCCGATCTTCAGATGCGCGTCTGCCGTACCGAGCTTTGGGACGTCAACCACTTCAGCGGCTGGCAGACGACCTTCTCTGACGTCGCCGAGCACCAGCCCATCGCCACTCCCGACGAGCGCGCCCAGGCCCTCGCCCGCTGGTCCACGCTCCCCCGCTACCTCAACCAGGACATTGCCAACCTCCGCCGTGGCGAGCAGCTTGGCTACTCCGCCCCGCAGTCCGTCGTCCGCCGCGTCATGGCGCAGATGGACAGCTTCCTCGCGCTCCCGCCCGAAAAGCTCCCCTTTTTCTCTCCCGCCGCGCGTTCTGCCGCCTCTCCATCGCCCGACTCCGCCTTTCAGCAGGCCTTCCGCAAGGTCGTGCTTGAGCAGATCGACCCCGCCCTCAAGCACTACCGCGACTTCCTCGCCAGCGAATACCTTCCCAAGGCCCGCACCGGCGTTGCCATCTCCGACCTCCCCAACGGGGCCGCCTGCTACCAGGCCTTCCTCCGAGAGAACACCACTCTCAACCGCACCCCCGCCGAGGTCTTCACGCTCGGCCAGCGCACCGTCGCCACCTACTCCGAGGACGTCCAGCGCCTGGGCCAGCAGCTCTTCGGCACTACCGACATTCCCACCATCCTCGCCCGCGTCAACAGCGCGCCCGACAACCGCTTCCACTCCTCCGACGACCTGCTTGCGTTCTCCCGAGCCCTGCTCTCCCGCACCCGGGGCATCACCGCCGAAAAACTTATCCCCGAGCTCCCCCGCCAGTCCATTCGGATTGAGCCCGAGCGCCCCTTCGAGGAACTGGCCGGCATGTCCTCCCACTATGTCAACAACCCCGACCTTGCTCAGCCATCCACCTACGCTATTCAGCTAAGCCCCTGGCAGACCGAGACCCGCGCCCAGGCCGAAATTGTCGTCGTCCACGAGACCATTCCCGGTCACCATCTGCAGATCGCCCTGGCCCGCCAGATCCTGCCCGACAACCCCCTCGCCCGCTTGGTCGGCAACTCCGCCTACTCCGAGGGCTGGGCCCGGTACGCCGAGCGCATGGGGGAAGAGGACGGCATCTACCAGAATCCCTACACCCCTATCCTCCGCCGCATCTGGCCCGCCCACGGCATGGTCGTCGACCCCGGCCTCCACGCCATGCACTGGTCCCGCCAGCAGGCCATCGACTACCTCATGACCACCGGCGAGTACACCCCAAAATCCGCCGACGACCTTGTCGACCGCATCGCCGTGATGCCCGGCCAGCTTACCAGCTACGATTCCGGCGGCCTCACCATCTTCGCCCTCCGCGATGAAGCCCGTCAGAAACTCGGCTCCGCCTTCGACCTCAAAGCCTTCAATCTCACCGTTCTCAACGAAGGCATCGTCCCGCTCCACGAGCTCGAACGCCACGTCCACCAATGGCTCGCCACCCAGCAAACCCCCATCACCCGCCACTGACGGTATTCCGCGTCATTACGGCTGCCAGCTAGGGAAGCCTTAAGCGTTGTACTCTGCCACAACGTCCGATTCAGAGTCTTACGCTATCCCTCTCCAGTGAGGAAGACCAACTGGCTTGAGCGGCGTTTACCAGGACTTATCGGAGAGGCTACGAACAAATCGCGGACGCTCGCTTGTAGCGATCTGAATGAAATGGATGTTTCCGGACACCCAAGTGGCGTCCTTTAGGAGCGCGTGTTCTTAGTCAGTTGTTTGCGCTTGAAGTCACTATATTTTTTCCGCGGCGGTTCGGCGGGCGGATCAACATCACACGCAAAGGGTGAATCTCCACCTTTCGCTTCCCACTTGGCTCGATCCCAATCGTGCTTAAGGAGGAGAGACACACGGTCCGCGAATTCGCTCAAAAGCATTTCGTCCGGGCCGTCTTTGAGCTGGCAAATCAGGTTGAGAATCGCACGGTCCTCGTCGTCCCATGGATTCAGAATGAGACTGAACTCCAGGTAAAGCTCACTAAGCCACGCTTCATTTTTAGTGTGCGTGGCCTTCTGCACATCCAGAGATCTGTCTCTGACTTTGTCGCGCCACTTGGCCCGCTCTTTAGTGATGTTGTCGACTTTGACATTTCGGGAGTTGTTCCAGAGCAGGACGGCCGATCCGAACGCGGCTCCGGCAAGCGCCAAGAACGGCGTAATCACAGCCACCCAGACGGGCGTATTCGTTCCGGCATCCATGCTGACATTCTCGTCTAACTAACCTCGAAATCAAACTCCTTGGGCATCCGGGAGGTCTTCTTGTTGCAACATTTTCTTCAGAGACTTCGAACAATACGCGAAAGATGAGCATCACGACAGCCGCGCGCGGTGTTAGGATCACCGCATCCGAAATTTGCTTTTTTTACCCGCCTTCTATGCCCAAGCTGGATATCGAATTCGAACTGAGTGGCCTCAAGCTCAAGATCAAGGGCGAGAGTGACGACGTTTCCGGCAAGGTCGGAGACCTGCAGCGCCAAATTTCGGACCTCCTAGGCACGATCAACAGCCTCACCAACCAAGCTGCGCGTCCGACAATCCCGGCGGACACGCCGACCAGCGCGACTCCGAAGATGATCGACGCGCCGGTTGCCGCCAATAGCTCAGGACGCCATAAGGCTGCAAGCCGCAAAGCATCCACAAACCCACGGACGAAAGCCGAGGCCGTCGAGTTTAAGCATGATGCAGAGAAGTATGGCTTTCCGAAACAGTCATGGTCGACCGCTCAGAAGGCTATGTTTATGCTGCACATGCTCGCCGAGAGCGGCGAGACCAAAGAATTTACGGCTGCACAGATTTCGTCGACGTTCAATAAGCATTTTAAGTCTTTCGGCGTTATCCGTCCGCAGAACGTCTTGCGCGACCTTGGAAACGCCAAAGGCAAGAACGGCGCGGTGAACAGCGATGCCTCGCAAGATCCGATGAAGTGGTTCCTGCTGGAGGCGGCTAAGACACAGATCGCGGCGCTTCTTGCAGAAGCGAAAGGTGCTCCCGCTGAGTGACCCTCGCCAAGTTCATCGAGCTTTCTGAACTCGCGAAATGCACAGAGGTAGAAAAGGCCTGTCTGCTCGCCTATTACCACCTCAAAAGAGAAGCCGTCGAGGAATTCACGGCCAAGGACTACGCTCGCTGGATAGAGGGCCATAACTTCAGCGTCCCGAACGTCACGCGTCTTACGGATAGGCTGAAGGCGAGCCCGCACACCATTAAGGGATCCAAGGCCGGTATTTTACGCCTGAAGCATCACTACCTAAGGCAAATGGACGCAAAGTTTCCGCAACTTGCGGAGAAGTCGCAGGACGTCACGGATCACGGCACGATCCTGCCGCCGATCCTGTACGAAAACACCCGAGGCTATATCTCGAGCCTCGCGAAGCAGATCAATGTTTCCTACGAGAACAACGCCTTCGACGGCTGCGCCGTCCTTATGCGTCGGCTTGAAGAAGTCCTCCTCATCATGTCGTACGAAAAACTAGGCATTCAGGCCGCGATCAAA
Source organism: uncultured Granulicella sp. (assembly GCA_964282815.2). Classification (GTDB taxonomy): domain Bacteria; phylum Acidobacteriota; class Terriglobia; order Terriglobales; family Acidobacteriaceae; genus Edaphobacter. The sequence continues at coordinate 347,515 of CBDIOH010000007.1, read as the reverse complement.
GATCCCGCAACCGACACTTACCTCATGCTGGAGCGCATCGTCACGAACGCCGCAGGAAATGCCACCCTAAACCTGTCGCGCAATGCCCGGACCGATATCGATACCTTCCGCGAACTGGGCAACTATTCGGCCCACAAGATCACGTATCTTTGCCGCCGCGAGTACATCAGCGAGAAGATCGACAAATACCGCGCATTGGTCGACGAGCTTCTTCACAAGGCCGGGTTGCATACATAGTCTCATAGCTCGCGTTGGCTGCTCGCGCGGAGGATTGGCTTGATCCTTGTGGAACAGCGGCCTTCATGTCTAGCCGGCGGGATCATGAGTAGATCCGTCACGTGCACCCGACCTTCCGTCCTTGGGCGGTTTGCTCGTTAGGTGCGGCCTGTACGGTATTCCGCGCGAAAAAGCCGAAGAACGAGCTGGCCCCTGGATTAGTACCGATATTGTATGGTCCGCCGCGCGACTGCAAGGGTTAGTTTGGGCGAGAAGACAAGTCTGCGCAAATGTATTCGGCCTTCAGGTGGAGATCGATTCTCCTGGCCAGGATGAGATGCGCGCGTGTCGGTCCTTATAAGTCGCTCGGTCGTTGACGACCAATCTCGGTACCAGGCTGCGGACACGCCGTTGTGACTGTTCTTTCGTCCTTGCTACTCCTATGCAGACCTCGGGGGGGAAAACTTTATAGACTCGTCGTCGGAGTGAGGGAAAGTGGGAACGCGGAGCGTTTCCAAGCCGAAGGCGTCTTTTCCTCACTTGCTCAGGCTGGCACAGCGGTCGGCATGTATTCGTTGCCGCTCGATAGCACCGCCCACGCAATACGGGCGAGCTTGTTCGCCATGGCAACGACGACGACGTTCTTGTGTGCCCTGGCATCCAGTCGATCCAGCCAGGCTCCAATTGACACCCCTTCACGCTTGATCCGCAACACGGCCGCTCGTGCGCCGTGGATCAGGATTTTTCGCAAGTAGACGTTCCCCCGCTTGCTGATGCCGAACAGCCTCGCCTTGCCTCCAGTCGAGTACTGCCGCGGTACGATCCCAAGCCAGGCCGCGAACTCTCGTCCCTTCCGGAATGCCGCGCCGTTGCCGATAGCTGCCACGATCGCCGTCGCAATGACCGGTCCAATGCCTGGGATCTTGCGAATGCGCGTGCAGCCGGCATCGGCCGCGGAGATCCGTTCCAGTTCGTCGTTGAGCTCTTCGACCTGCTGCTCGACTGTCTTCCACTCACTCCACAGCGTATCGATCAGGTTGCGCATCAGCGGGGTTAGATCCGCTTCCGCGTTCTCGAGGATATCCGCCATCGCGGCCTTCAGCTTCGTCGGCTTCTTCTCGAAGACCATGCCACGTTCGAGCAGAAACGCGCGTATCTGGTTGATCACCGACGTGCGTTCAGCTTGGAGCAAAGCTGTACGAACTCAAGGCTATCTACGCTAAGCGGGGCCGTGGGGGCGCTGGGCCGGGCTGCTCGGCAACCTTGGCATCCCCCGCGCAACGGCAGACCGTTATGTACGGGATCACGAGAAGCGCACGGCAACTCCTCAGACGAATCTGCTCACTGAGGCGTTTCCCGAACCGACTCCTGAAGCTGTCTCTGCCTTCGTCAAGAAGAATGCGCCGAAGCTGAAGGCCGTTCTCACGACTGTCGCCTCGATTGAGCAGTTTCTCTCTGAACTGACACTCGTCTTGCGAGGCTTGTAGCCTGTCTCAAGTGCAGGCAGAGGAGTGGATTCAGACCCACTCTTCTGCCCCGAAGCAGCTTGCGTCCGTGAAGTCACCAGGTTGTCCTTGAACCAAAGCGGCGTAACAGCAATCTTCCCAAACCAACACGCGAAGAGGTAATATCGAAAATTATGAGTGAGCCTAATATGGGCGTCATGTTACTGGCTGCATATAAGAAGAGAACGCTGGAGATCGCTCGCGGTGAATATGTTCCCCAGAGAGACGAGCCCAAGATTTGGTTTGAAACTCCGGAAGATCTAGCTCATGCCCTATCCGACCCCAACCGAACATTGCTGGCACTCCTCACCGGAAAGATGGAAAGCGACAAGCTCTAACTAGATTCGAGCGAACGGGCTGCCGGGTGGATCATGAACGTCTCGTGGGTCAGGCTCGCAAGACGAAGGGTAAGATGATGCTGGAGCAGCGTGTCCAGCTCGGCGCGAAGCTGCACGAGCTCAAGTCCGTCTACTAGAAGCGTGGTCGTGGATGGCTTGGGGTCGGGCTCCTCAACCTTCTTGGCTTCCCCCGGGCAACGGCAGACCGTTACGTCCGTGAGCATGAAAAGCGTGTGACACCTAGCAACCCTAAGCTGCTCACTGAGACGTTTTCCGAGCCGACTCCCGAAGCGGTCTCGGCGTTCGCCAAGAAGAGCGCCCCGAAGTTGAGGGCCGTTCTCACCACCGTTGTGTCGGTCGACCAGTTCTTTATGAGTTGGCCCTTGCTCTCCGCGCTCGGTAGGTTGCTTCTTGACTGTCCGGGAGGGGAATAGACCCCGCCCGGAACAGTCATGGGAGGACGCGTCTACAGTTAAGATCAAGATGCCCCACGATTCAGGGATTCAGGGCACTGCTCGTTTGTTCAGAGGGTAAACCCGGCAAGGGTCGCCAGCCGAGGGGAGTATTGGCGTCACCGGCTCTCCCAAATCTTGCTCGGGCTGACATTCGTCCACTATCACGCGACCCCAAGAGTAGGCTGTCAGAGTCATGTCGCCTGAGGGCATGCAAGCAAATCCTTACCGCCCATCTGCGCCCTGTAGCTCCGGCGGCACTAAACGCAACGGTGAAGTGCTAGTTTAGAAGCGTGTCCAATCGGCAAAAGCCGATTGAAGCCCCTCCCGGAGGTAGGCACCAGCAGCGAGCCGGGTACCTTCCACAAACGATGGAAGCAACGCCATGGAACATTCAGACTTCAAGATTGGCATTCTATTCAGAACGGGTAGCGGACTCTGGCGATGCACGGACCTCGCCACGCGAACGATAGCGGCTATTCAACTTGTGAAAGCTCCTCTTTTGGATGATGAGCATCGAGATCTGATGGCTGAGCTTGAGCAAGCCGAGAAGCAAGGTCACTTCAATGGTCCACCGTATGCTGTAGCCGAGCACTCTTTTGATGAAAATGACTTTGGCGGCTGTTGGCCCAACAACCTCGGAAACTTTCCCGGCTACGATGATCGCCCGTCAAAGATTGACTGGTCAAAGGCTGTGCGCGGCCCATACAAGAAAGCTGTAGCAATCCTGCGGGAGCGTCGGGCTCAAGCGCTGAGAGAGTCACAGCTGCCCGACGCGGATCGCCGAGATGCCCTAGGTAGGGGATCGGGTAAAAGCGGGAGCGGCCAGCACTGAGTGTGTGCGAAGTAAACTCCGCTCGAAACCGTCACTGGCCCTCTATACGTCTTCAAAAGCCTCATGGCAGATCGAAAGACAGCATCAAACAGCATGCCGTAAAGCGCCCACCGCCCCCACTGAATCCTACCATTAGTACGCTGGCCTGAGCTCCTTTTTTTGAAGGGCATTAAGAATGTCGAACCCTTCCCAAGTGGTAAACCAGTACTCTTTAGCATCAAGCGACGCCGTTATGTCGGCTGGGGCCGCAGGCAATCCGTCCATCCAAAGAAAAGCTGCAGCTGCCCACGCTTCTCGTCTGCCACGGTCTAGAAAAGGGCAGGAAAGAGCGTCTAGGAGAAGATGAGCTTTCTCAGAATCCCTCTCGGAGCTCTCAAGTGATCTAAGTTCACGGTCAATTGAACTTTCGATGCTTCGTCGAATAAGCGCATGAGCTGGACGATCTTCTATGTAGTAGAGGCATGACATCATGTCAAAGTATGACCACTTAGTTTTGCCAGCAATCATTGGCCTAAACACGTGTTCTACTGAGATCTCGTCCAACTGGAAGTTTGCTCCCAACTCCCGGGTCGCAAGCAGGACATTGATCACTTCAAGAGCAACGTGATTGCCGACAATCCGTTGCATCGTTGCACATATGCGTCGCACAAACTCACCAACGAGGGTTGAAATCCTCGCTTTCACCGTCGCTGCGTATTCGACGAGTTTGTCTCCCACAAAACGACTTGCGATGATCATTCCTGAAGCGACTTTGTACGAAGCACTCACAGATGGGCTACGGTATAAAGAAAGAAAATCACTTCAAACAGTACTAAGATGGCGTCGCGGCAATTCTCTTTTTCGTGAGGAATAGTAAAGTTTCCTTGTTCAGCAATTTCGCGCACGTGGCGGACCATAATCGCGATAAGGAAGGTTGAAACCTCTTCGTAGGCGACCCCTTCCCCCAAGCACAAAGATCGTATCGTGCGTATAAACGATTCGGCTAAGTGTTGCGGATCCCGTATACGCTTAAGAGTAATGGAATAAGATGGCCCAGGTTGCATAAACCTACTAAGGAAAGCCTCGCTCTGAATACTGCACTCACGGATCACACGAGATTTTTGCGTGGCAAATGGCCTGCGGAGATGAACAGTCTTCTGTTCGTTGAGGTTGAGATTGTAGCATCGCAGTGCATCTACATACTCGTCTTGGGCTAGCCTGATCACCTCTTCGCTACTTCCGAAGATTACGATGTCATCTACATACCTACGAATTGTGAAGTCGCGGTTCAACTTCAAATGATGATTGGATTGCATTGCCGACACCATCTCTGAGTCCACTCTCTGAAGAATAATCTCAGCAAAGATGCGACTAACTTCAGGCCCGATCGGTATGCCGCTTGTCTCTCCACGATTTGCATGCTGCATCAATTCGTCAAAGCGCATGCCAAATGAATGAGCTTTTAGACTTCTTTTCGCTGCTTCCTTGCCAGTAAGAGCCCACGCAATCGTGTGGGTGTAGATGCTGTCGAAGCACCGGCTCATATCCAACATGCGCATGTGATCAAACTGCTTCTCCAGTTCCGAAAAGCTAGGCGAGTCAAAGAAGTGGTAGAACCGGGAGAATCCTCTGTAAGAAAAGTAGGAGACGCTGAAGGTCGTATCCCGATCATTTGAGATCGTCGAGACAGAAGTAGTTTTTACAGTGTTTGCTAGTTGAGAAGGCGTAGGCACAAAGAAAGTACTGGCTATGCGTTCCGGAGCCCTGATACTGATGGAGCTTTTGGAGCACGCGTTCAATATCTGACCATCGTACAGCTCATAGAATTCCTTGATCTTCCATTGGGAACGGGGGTGCAGCAGTGCTAATCGTCTGTGTTGTGTAGCATTCTTCTTGATCTTGTAATAGTACGGAGTCATCCACTCACTCTTTGCCGCCGTTATGATTTTGGCCTGCAACTTTCTTCCGAGCAGAGAGAGTGAATCCGGATTTCTCAAGTTCGTGTAAAGCCGATCATTAGAGAAAATAATCGGAGTTTCATAGGGCCCTGTTTCCGTGACAAGTACTCGCAGAAAATCCCCACGTCGGATCCTCTTCTTGTTCAGTCCCTTGTTACCCATTTAACCAACACCTTTTAATTGTTTCCAGCTGTGAGGCTGAGATATTGATAAAGCGTCTTGCCTGGTACCCCTCAACAAACGACAGGGCCAACAGTTGTGTGCGTTGCTCACGTGTCAAAGACAGATGGAGGCTTGTCGTGAGCCGTCCGTTGGACGAAAGAAGTAGATGCCGAAGGAAACGGTCAAGCTCATGCAGTCTGGAACCAAGTTGGACCGTGATCAGAGGATAGGTGTGGTAGATCCCAACAAGCCGCTTGACACTCTGGCCGGATACCGGAAGGGCTGTGTTTGAGGTGAGAAAAGCGATTCTTCTTCTAAGTAGCAAGAAGTCTGGCTGTGAAACATGAGAGTGCAGCGCTCTGATGACACGGGTCTTGATCTTCTTGGCCTTAACCTGAGATAGATCGACTGTTACCTTCCTGCCGGTGCTATTCAGTGCACCTTTACTGGCCGTCGCAACGTTGATGGTGTATCCCAGGTACGAGAAGTTGATAGGAGCCGATCGGATGGGAGTGTCGGGATCATTCGTTTCGCAAAGAACGTTTTTTAAAGAGTTATATCGGAGACCTCGAGGCAATGCTCTTCGGAGTAAGACATTGTGTTCTTCGACCACTTCGTCCCGGTTTGTCACTATAACGATGTCGTCGACGTATCGAGCATAAAACCGAACATGGGGATGGGATCTGAATGTTTCGTCGAAATTAAACATCATCAACTCGGACAGAACAGCGCTCAAGCCCAAGCCTGGAGGGAGTCCGCTACCGCCGAGCCGAGCATGTTCCTCGAACACTCGCTCCAGGAGACGCTTCGTGAACCAAGATAGCCGTCCTGTGGAGTGCACGGCTTTCAGAACCTCCGAGTGTGAAAATGAAGGGTAGAAGTGATAGACGTCCCTCTTGTAAATCCTGTAAGGCAGCCCCTCACGCAGATGCGATATCAAGGTCTCGACTATGAACCGCCGCCCTCGCGTCCGCATATGAAAAGAACGGCGAATATTTTGCGTCATCTTTCTTAGAATGAGTGCGCTCTGGAAGGAAGACGGACGAAAAACCTGCTTCCCCCGAACATGCAGAGCTTGCAGGGGGTTGACATTCCAAAAAAGTGCTTCTGCGCGGATCGAAGCAGCGGACGCCTCCGTCGGGCCGGTAAGTATTAGTTGTGGCATCTTCTTCAGATCGCTCTCGCGGATGAGAGCAAGCAAGCTGTTTGGCCCGAACGACTCGTCGTACATCTCTCTCCTGACTGATACCGGCGCTGGGGAACGCAAGCCCAATCATTGTAGGGGGTAAATGAAAGAAGTGAAAACGGTAGCGTCTAGGCTATCAAGGGAGTTGAGGGTTGACTTCTGACATCGAGCCAATCGGTCGGAAGCACGGCAGGGCCCTGTCTTTGTAGCCGTTGTCACATGGAGAAGGTTACCTTTGTTATCTTCGCTTTATCTTCGCTTCTAGCCTAGACTGATAAGCATGTCGAACAGGGTGAACCGCCGGTACTTCTTTACTCTGCAGCGAGGGCAGTGTATCTACTGCGGAACTGCCTGTCTTCTTGATGGTTGTCCGCACGCAGAAAAGCTCTTCACGATCGATCACATTGTTCCACTAGCGTTGAACGGACGAGGCGATCGCGCGAACCTCGCCGGGGCCTGCCGCCTGTGCAACCAAGAGCGATCGGTCGCAACTTCCTTCAAGTCGAAACGGGGTCTCAGACTGAAGTTCCTCCTGGAGCGAGACATCCTGAACCGCCACCGGCAAGTTGAACCCATATCGGACGTTCCGACTCAGCCGATGGCCTTGGGGGACCTGGACGGGAGACCCTGGGCCGACTCAGAGGTTCTTCAGCGAGAGGCTGCCCTCGTTATTCAGGGACATCGCTGTCTGGAGTGCTTGATAGCACTCCCGATCACTTGGGTAGGTGTCCGGAGCTATTGTTGCCCACAATGCCGCAGCAGAGCAAAAAGGCGACGGTACAGGGACAACAGGGCTGCTGGGACAGTGTCCATGGGCACGGGCGTTCATATCGTCATGAGCGCAGAGTCAATAGCCGGATCAGCTTCTAATACCACTTCTTCATGCGGTGATGGCTCCCGCCAACGTATCGGGATCCCTGCTCAGCAACTTTGACATCCTTGTCCGAGGTCAGGTCCTCGGGCTAGGAGGTACTGGAGGTCCCTGGTTTTTATCGGCTTCAATCTGCTCACTGAGGCGTTTTATTCCGAAGGTGTGCCGCCTAGGCTTCACCGTCCCTTCGAAAGTCGGCGCTTGTGACGGGCCGGACGCCGCCGCTAACCGTTGCTGCTCACACTAGCGTGGATCCTGCAGCGTTTATCCTTTGGTTAGGTTCCACCCCCGAGGTCGCAACGACGCATGTTTGAGCAAGCCTTCAAGAAGATCGACGACATCCTGCGCAAAGACGCAGGTGTCTCCTCCGAACTGGACTACATTGAGCAAACCTCCTGGCTGCTCTTCCTGAAGTACGCGGACGCGCTGGAGGAGGACAGAGCCCAGATCGCCGAATTGCATGGCCAGCCACATGCCTTTCTGCTTGAAGAAGCCTTCCGTTGGCACACCTGGGCCACCCCGCTAAACGCGAGCGGCACACTCGACCACAATCGGGCCCTCATCGGTGACGACCTCCGCGACTTCGTCGACCAAAAGCTGTTCCCCTATCTCAGAGGCTTCAAGCAGCGGGCGGATCGGCCTGACACGATTGAGTACAAGATCGGCGAGATCTTCGGCGAGCTGAAGAACAAGTTCCAGTCTGGCTACAACCTGCGCGAGGTCATCGAGCTGATCGACACCTTGCGCTTCAATTCTCAAACTGAGAAGCATGAGCTCTCCGATCTCTACGAAGCTAAGATCCGCAACATGGGCAATGCCGGTCGTAACGGTGGTGAGTATTACACGCCCCGCCCGATCATCCGCGCCATGCTCGCAATCGTCAAACCTCGCATCGGGGAGACGATCTACGACGGGGCGCTCGGCTCAGCAGGCTTCCTTTGCGAGTCATTCGAGCGGCTCAATCAGGAGGCAAAGAACGTCGCCAACCGTAAAAAGCTACAAAACAGCACCTTTTACGGCCAGGAGAAGAAGCCCCTTGCCTATGTAATCGGGTTGATGAACATGATCCTCCACGGCATTGAGGCTCCCAACATCATCCATACGAATACGCTGGAGCTGAACAATAACGACATCCAGGAGAAGGACCGGCACGACGTCATCCTTGCGAACCCACCCTTCGGCGGTCGTGAGCGCACCGAAGTTCAGCAGAACTTCCCCATCAAGACATCTGAGACTGCGTTTCTATTCCTCCAGCACTTCATCCGTAAGCTCCGCGCCGGTGGACGCGCTGGCATCGTCATCAAGAACACGTTCCTCTCAAATACGGATAACGCGAGCGTCTCGCTTCGCAAGCTCCTCCTGGAGTCGTGTGAACTGCACACAGTCCTCGACTGCCCCGGTGGCACGTTCCAGGGCGCGGGTGTAAAGACGGTGGTGCTGTTCTTCACCAAGGGCTCTGCAACGCGCAAGGTTTGGTTCTACCAGCTGAATCCAGGCCGGAATCTCGGCAAGACAAACCCGCTCAACGATGCCGACCTTGCCGACTTCGTCACGCGACAGGCGACCTTCGCCGAGTCTCCGCAGTCGTGGTCGATTCTCGTAAGCGGCATCGACAAGAAGACCTTCGACCTCTCGGTCAAGAACCCGAATGGAAATAATGAGATCGTCCATCGCTCTCCGCAGGAGATACTGGACGAGATCGCCGCCCTCGACCTCGAAGCGCCGAAATCCTCCAAGGCATCCGAGGTCTGCTATGAGCAAACTGAAAAAGCCAGTTCCGCTCTATGAGGACATCCGTGCGCTGGTCCTGTCGGCCCGCCAGAACATCGCCCGTGGCGTTGACCTGCTGCAGGTTCCTACCAATTACGAGATTGGCCGTCGCATCTTTGAGCAGGAGCAGCATGGTGCTGACCGTGCCGAATACGGAAAAGAACTCCTCAACGAGCTTGCTGCCCGTCTGACGGCGGAGTTCGGCGCGGGCCTTTCACGAACGAACCTTGCGTCGATGCGCCAGTTCTACGTTGCCTACCCGGATCGGGTTTCACGAATTGTCCAGACACTGTCTGGACAATTCAAAATGGGAGCGATTCCCCAGACGGTGTCTGGGGAATCGCCAGTATCCCCAATCGTCCAGACGCTGTCTGGACAATCGCTCGATCCCGGCACTCAACCGCCCGCGTTTACACTGAGCTGGTCGCATTACGTCTTCCTGATCGGATTGAAAGAGGCCGAGCGCAGCTTTTATGAGATTGAGGCTACCCAGCAGGGATGGACGCTGCGGGAGTTGAAGCGCCAGTTCAATGCCGGTCTTTACGAGCGCCTTGCTCTGAGCAGGGACAAGGATTCGATCCGAGAGCTTGCACGCAAAGGCCAGCACGTCGCAAAGCCGCAAGACCTGCTCAAAGAGCCCTGTGTTCTGGAGTTCCTTGGCCTACAGGAAAAGGCCAGCTACTCCGAGTCTGAGCTGGAATCGGCCATCGTTACCCACATCGAAAACTTTCTGCTGGAACTCGGCAAAGGCTTCCTCTTTGAGGCACGGCAGAAGCGGTTCACCTTCGACGAAGAACACTTCTTCGTAGACCTTGTGCTCTACAACCGGCTCCTGCGTTGCTATGTGCTCATCGACTTAAAGATCGGCAAGCTGACTCACCAGGACCTCGGCCAGATCCAAATGTACGTCAACTACTTCGACCGCTTCGTGAAGACAGAAGCGGAGAACCACACCATCGGCATCGTCCTCGGCAAGGAGAAGAACAACGCCTTGGTTGAGATCACCCTCCCCAAAGGACGCAAACATCCATGCGCGTGAGTATCAACTCTACCTACCGAGCAAAGAAGAGCTCCAGCAAAAGCTGCAGGAATGGATAGAGCGGCCAGGTGAGTAAACTTCGTGCAAAAAGAGAAGAATGGCCGCGTGTTCGCATTGCTGACCTCGCTGAGGTGTTCGACGGTCCACACGCAACTCCAAAAACTGTAGACGAAGGGCCCATCTTTCTCGGTATAGGAGTCTTGCAAGATGGCTCCATTAATCTTAGAGAGACTCGCCATGTCACCCAGGAAGACTTCCTGCGCTGGACAAGGCGAATCGCACCGATGGCCGATGATTTCGTGTTTTCATACGAAACGCGTGTCGGAGAAGCAGCTTTGATTCCGGAAGGCCTTAAGTGTTGTCTCGGTCGCAGAATGGGCCTAGCCCGCCTTCATAAACATAGAGTCAATCCACGCTTCTTCCTGTATCAGTATCGGTCCCCGCAGTTTCAGGAATTTCTCCATACCAAGACTATTCACGGTGCTACAGTTGACCGAATCTCGATCAAAGAATTCCCTGCGTATCCAGTCTTTCTACCTTCGCTGGATACGCAACGCCGAATCACCGCCATCCTTGATGAGGCCTTCGAAGGAATTGCGACGGCACGCGCGAACAGCGAAATGAATTCCCGTCACGCCCAAGAGCTATTCGAAGACTGGCTTCACAAACTGTTTAACGCGGGTCGGGAGCACTGGACCAGAAAACGTCTAGGCGAAACTGGTTCGTCAATCTCAACGGGACCATTCGGGACAATGCTTCATAAGGCCGATTATGTCGCTGACGGCACACCCTTAATCAATCCAATGAACATTGTTGGATCAAAGATCATGCCGTCCGCGAAGATGATGGTTAGTCGGGCGACTAAAGAGAGGCTCGCAACTTATGTATTGCGGAAGGGTGATGTCGTAATCGCACGCCGAGGAGAACTTGGACGTTGCGCCGTTATTACCGAGGCGGAGGATGGTTGGCTATGCGGGACTGGATCATTTTTTGTCAGGCTTTCCAAGCTCATTGATGAGCAATATTTCGTGATGCTGTTTGGAAGTCGTGCTGTAAAGGCCATCTTGAAGCAAAGATCGATCGGGACGACGATGAGCAACCTGAATCACGGAATCTTAAACGAACTGGACCTATTTCTGCCGCCAGTCGAAGAGCAGCGTGAGATTGTTGCAAGAGCCGATGAGTTGAGGACTGAGATTGAGCGCCTCTCATCAAACTGCGGACAACGGGTTAGACAATTGGAGGAACTATAGCAAATTAGCTGTGGGTGTAGAGGGAGGCGTTGCTATCAACGTCATTTTCTCTCAAGGAAAATGACACTGCACCATTCTTCCACTCCACAGCAACAGCTAATTTGCTCTAAAGCAATCACTCCTATACCAGGCCTTCTCCGGTAATCTTTAGACAATCCATGCGCAACGAGTCCGAAACCCGAGCCGAGCTGATCGACCCTGCCCTACGCGCCGCCGGCTGGGGCGTGGTCGCTGGCTCACGGATTCTGCGCGAGTTCAAGATCACCCAAGGACGCTTGATCGGAGTCGGACGGCGCACTGATCCTGATACTGCTGACTACATCCTCGTCTATCAGAATCGCAAGCTCGCCATCATCGAGGCTAAGCGCGAAGAACTCTCCGAATCCGAGGGAGTCGCCCAGGCCAAGCACTATGCCGGGAAGATGGCCGTCCGCATTGCTTATGCCACGAATGGCCACAAGATCTACCGCATGGACCTGGGCTCGACACCCGTTCAGGAACCAGCCAACATAGATGAACCCGACGGCCCGGTCACCATCACCGCTTCCGAAGGTCTGGTCGACCATTTCCCCTCTCCCGACGAACTGTGGGCCTCAACCTTTGCCGTACCGAATGCGTGGCGCGAACGCTTCGCTCAGGTTCCATTCGAGGACCGCTCCGGATCATGGGACGTTCGCTACTATCAGGACACCGCCATCCAGCGTGTCCTTGAGGCGATTGCAGATGAGCGCCAGCGCATTTTGCTGACTCTCGCCACCGGAACCGGCAAACCCGCCATTGCCTTCCAAATTGCATGGAAGCTCTTCCACGCCAAGTGGAACCTCTCGCACCAGCCTACCCGTCGGCCCCGCATCCTGTTCCTCGCCGACCGTAATATCCTTGCCGACCAGGCATACAACTCGTTCTCTTCGTTTGCCGACGATGCCCGCATCCGTATCGCACCGGACTCGATTCGCAAGTCTGGCAAAGTCCCTACGAATGCAAGCATCTTCTTTACGATCTTCCAGACCTTCATGTCCGGCACCGGCCCGGATGGCCAGCCAGCGCCTTATTTCGGCCAGTATCCACCCGACTTCTTCGACTTCATCATCATCGACGAATGCCATCGCGGAGGCGCGAATGACGAGTCGAACTGGCGCGGCATCCTGGACTACTTTGCCCCGGCAGTGCAGCTTGGCCTGACCGCCACGCCCAAGCGCCGGGATAACGTAGACACTTACGCCTACTTCGGAGAGCCGGTCTATATCTACTCCCTGAAGGAAGGCATCAATGACGGCTTCCTCACCCCGTTCAAGGTCGTTCAGGTCTCGACCACCATCGATGACTACGTCTACACCCCAGACGACACCATCATCGAGGGTGAAGTTGAGGCAGGTCGCCGCTACACTGAACCCGACTTCAACCGCATCATCGAGATCAAGGAACGCGAGGAGAAACGTGTCTCCATCCTGATGGAGCGGATCGACCAGCGGGAGAAGAGCATCGTCTTCTGTGCTACTCAGGTCCACGCCGCAGCCGTCCGTGACCTTATCAACCAGAAGAAAGCAAGCCCCGACCCGATGTATTGCTGTCGCGTGACTGCCAACGATGGCGCTTTGGGTGACCAGTACCTCCGCGAGTTCCAGGACAACGAGAAGACCATCCCCACGATCCTGACGACCTCACAGAAGCTCTCTACTGGAGTCGATGCCCGCAATGTGCGAAACATTGTTTTGCTTCGTCCCGTGAATTCCATGATCGGGTTCAAGCAGATCATCGGACGTGGCACTCGGCTGTTCGACGGCAAAAACTTCTTTACTATCTACGACTTCGTTCGCGCTCATCATCTCTTCAATGATCCCGAGTGGGACGGCGAACCTCTGGACCCGGAACCTGCTCCTGCCCCCCAGGTGCCTGTTCCCCAGCCGCCCGGAGAGCCACTCCCAGGTGGCCCAGATGGCCCAGATGCTCCACGGCCTCAGCGGCTTGTAATCCGTCTGGCTGACGGTAAGGCGCGTGAGATCCAACACATGACTGCAACGAGCTTCTGGAGCGCAGACGGCCGACCGATGTCAGCCAATCAGTTTCTGGAATCTTTGTTCGGTACTCTGCCTGAATTCTTCAAGGATGAAGACGAGCTCCGTGCGATCTGGCGGCACCCCGGCACCCGTCGCGCTCTTCTCCGGAACTTGCAAGATAACGGCTTCGATCGGACTCAGCTTGCAGAGATCCAACGAGCACTTGCCGCAGAGAAGTCTGACCTGTATGACGTGCTGGCGTACGTGGCGTTCGCCCTGCCAAGAATTACTCGCCAAGAAAGGGCCGAACGCGCTCGCCCGTCCATAGTGAGTACATTCCCAGAAAAGCAGCAGGCCTTCCTGGAGTTCGTTCTATCCCACTACATCACCGAGGGGGTCGAGGAACTGGACCAAGAGAAGCTCTCGCCGCTCCTGATCCTCCGCTATAACGCCATCTCAGACGCCGTTCTCGACCTGGGTGCCCCCTCGGAGATCCGCGACATGTTCTCCGACTTCCAGCGGTACCTCTACTAATCTCGGAGACGGCGACCCGAATTACAGCATGAGCTTCCCGTTATCCCGTGAGGTCAGCGGCGCGAAATGAACTCGGCAGGTCGTCAGGAGTTCACGGCGGGTAGAATGGCCGTCCTTATCAAGTTCCCGGGGGCGAGACGAGAGATAGGGGCTATTGAGGATAGTTCGTTCGAAGAACTCTGCTCGGTAAAAACGTCCATGATCAGCGACACTTATAGCTCCTTGCTGGCGACAATTATTTCTCCCTGTTGGAAGTGAGGTTGAGACGATGCGGGAAGCGCTTGGAGAGCGCCTTTCGCATGGTGACAGACCAGCAGATAAGGAGGCTGTACAAATTGTCGAACACTGAGGATACGCAGGCGATAGCGGCGTCGAAGTCTGGCATGGATGTGAAGACAGCGCGGAAGTACCTTCGAGCGCAGCGTTTGCCGAGCGAGTTGAAGACGGACCGGCACTGGCGAACCCGGCAGGATGAGTTCGCCGAGGTGTGGCCGGGGATCGTGGAGCAGATCCGAACGAATCCCGGGCTGGAAGCGAAGACGATCTTTGCGGCGCTGCAACGGACGCATCCGGAGCGTTTTTCCGACGGCCAGCTGCGCACGCTGCAACGTCGGATCAAGCGCTGGCGGGCGAGTGAAGGGCCGGCGCAGGAGGTGTACTTCGTTCAGGAGCATCGTGCCGGCGAGCTGTGCGAGTCGGACTTCACGCACATGACGAAGCTTGGGATCACGATCGGTGGCGAGCCGTTTGCGCATATGGTGTACCACTTCGTGCTGACGTACTCGAACTGGGAGACGGGCACGATCTGTGCGTCCGAGAGTTTTGCGAGCCTGAGCGAGGGGTTTGAAAACGCTCTCTGGGAGCTGGGCGGGGTACCGCTGCTGCATCGCACGGACCGGATGACGGCGGCGGTGAACAACCTGGCCGAGCAGGTTGATTTTCAGAAGAACTACCAGACGTTGCTGCGCCACTATGGTCTGGAAGGCCGCCGGATCCAGACGGGCCGGCCGAACGAGAACGGCGATGTGGAGCAGCGCCACTATCGGCTCCACCGGGCGATGGAGCAGGCGTTGCTGCTGCGCGGCAGCCGCGAGTTCACGGCAGTGGACGAGTACAGGGCTTTTCTCGGCAAGCTGTTCGATCAACTCAACAGCGGGCGCAAGGCACGGCTGGCGGAAGAGATGGACCAGCTTCGTCCTCTGCCGGGTCGGCGTCTGGATACGGTGAAGCGTGTGCGCTCGCGGGTGAACACCGGCAGCCTGATCGTGGTGGACCGGAACAGCTACTCGGTCAACAGTCGCCTGATCGGCGAGATCGTAGAAGCGCGGGTGTTCGCCGATCACCTGGAGGTCTGGTACGGCGGCCAGAAGATGGAGCAGCTGCCTCGTCTGCGCGGACGTACGAACTATCGCATCGACTACCGGCACATCATCGACTGGCTGGTGCGCAAGCCGGGCGCCTTCGCCGACTACCGCTATCGCGAGCACTTGTTCCCAAGCAGCCGTCTCCGCATGGCGTACGACCTGTTGCAGACAACGATGCCCGGCCGCTGCGACCGGCGCTATCTTCAGATCCTGGAGATAGCGGCCAAGCAGGGAGAGGCGCAGGTGAAGGATGCTCTCAGGCTTCTGCTCGGAAGCGAGCGCGGGCAACAGACGATCCAGGATCAGGCGATGTTCCAGCAGTTCCTGAAGCGCTGCGAGCAGGTGCCGGAGATCGTCGACGTTCCCATCCCCGAAGTCGCCCTCAGCAGCTTCGACCAGTTGTTGTGCGCGGGCGGTGTGCAATGAGCAACGTCACCGCGGAGTTGACGCAGAACCTGAAACAGCTGCATCTGCCCACCGTGCGGCAGTGCTACGAAGAGGTCGCCCGGCAGGCGGAACGAGAGTCGCTCAGCTATGAGCGCTATCTCCACGAGCTGATCCAACGCGAGTGCGAGGAGCGGCAGGAGAACCGCATCGTCAAGATGTTGCGGGAGTCACAACTGCCACTTGAAAAGACGCTCGATGCCTTCGACACGAAACGGCTTCCAGCCAAGGCGGCACGGCAGATGCGCTCGTTGCTCGATGGCGGCTTCCTGGGGCGGAACGAGAACGTCCTGGTGTTCGGCAACCCGGGCTCGGGCAAGACGCATATGCTGCAGGCCATCAGCCAGGAACTCGTGCGCCAGGGCCGGCGCATGCTCTTCACCACCTGCGAGATGCTGGTGCAGGATCTGTTGATCGCCAAACGCGACCTGAAGCTGAGCCGGCTGATCAAGCGGTACTCACGCTATGAAGGCATGGTGATCGACGATCTCGGCTACATCCGTCAGACCCGGGAAGAGATGGAAGTGGTCTTTACGCTGCTGGCCGAGCGGTACGAGCGTGGCAGCGTGCTGTTGACCAGCAACCTGCCGTTTTCCAAGTGGGAAGGCATCTTCAAGGACCCCATGACGACGGCCGCGGCCATCGACCGGCTGGTCCACCACAGCGTGATCGTCGAACTCAACGTCCCCAGCTACCGACTGGAACAGGCACGTCACAACGTGCAAACCGTCGACCAGCCCAACCCTGAACCCTCTTCGGGTGAACCGGCTTCCGGCTCCGGGCTTCGCCCTCCGCCTCCAGCCGGTCCACCCGAGCTCCATGAAGATGTCGTCAGCAGCTGATGGCGGTAAATGTCGTTCGTAGGGAGAAATAGTTGTCGTTCATGGGGAAAGAGTAGTTGACGCTGAACACGTCAAAGTTGGACCCGCTGTTGGCTGTTTTCAACGTGCCACAGCGGGTAGGCCGAATTCAGAGCGGCGCAGTCCAGACTGATTTCAGACCAACAGGTATCGAGCACAGCGCACAGACATAGTAGTCCGAGAGGTGTATGGCTAAGACAATAAGCAGTGTCTTTGTGTTCAGCCGTTCACGAATTCCATGGCAGCGTGATAGCCCCGAGCGAGCGTCGTGTCCGTGAGCTTCGCATATTGAAGGGTAGTAGCGAGGGAGGCGTGTCCCATAAGCTCCTTAAGCTGGAGGACGTCCATTCCAGCATTGAGCAGCCGGGTCGCATAGGTATGACGGAGTCGGTGGACATTGGTATGGGGAATGTTAGCCACGCGACACCAATGTGCTAAACGTTCTTGCATGGCTCTCACTGACATGCGCTGCTTGCGCTCGGAAAGAAAAAGGGCCGGGTGTTCGTCTTTCCGGTCTCTTAGGTAGTGAACGTATGGAACGAGCGCCTTCGCGCTGACGTAGAACGTACGGAGCTTCTTGCCTTTACCCACTACCTCACCGACACCAAGAACGATGGGATTGCCAGACTCCTGCCCTTGGTGTTTTTCGATCACGATGGTCGTGCGATCAAGCTGAAACATCTCGGAGATGCGTAGCCCTGTCGCGAGATATAGTTCAATGAGAACTTGATCGCGCGGACAATCGATGGCACACAGAAGTTGATCGATAATCTCCTGCTCTACTGGCTTCGGACGGTTGTTCCGTTTCCACCGATTGGAAAAGTCATCAATCGGATTTCGCAGCTTTCCGCTGCTGCTCGTTGCCCTCGTGTAGTCATATAAGGAAGAGATGGCGGCTAATCGCCTCGCTATTGTGGAATCGGACAGGCCTAAACCGCCATGACGGTTCGGAACCTCCTCCTTCATGAAGGAGATGAACCTCGTTATCACGGCGTGATCAATTTGACTGAGGCGATCAATCCCTTGTCTCTCTAGAAACAAAGAGAACTGTTTCAGGTCGCTTCGGTAAGCTGTGACCGTGTCGCCGCTAACACCCTTCACGTTCTCGTAGTAGGCCAGGAACGGCTCAAACTTGATCATGTACAACTCTCCAAAGATATCCGAAAGCCCTGTATTTACCAAGATTAGCACACGTTGCGTGTAAAATCGATTACACGCAACGCTCTATGCTGCCTCTTCACACGCCATCTCGAGGAACTCCTCCATACTCAGAGTCTTCTTAGTCGCTTCCTCCCTGAGCTGATGCTCGACCCTTTCAGCAGCAACGACGAACCCACGTACCTTTGTCTCCTCGTCGATCCGGATGTAACCCTCCATGGAGGAAAGAGAAACCCAACCCAAGCAAGCCATGAGCGTGTTAGCATCCGCACCATTGCTGGCCAGAGTAGATGCCAAGGTGTGCCTCAGTCTGTGGACGGAGAAAGAATCGAGACCAGTCTCGTTCTCAACGCGATTGGGATATGTCTTGCAGAGAACCCGCCTGAATTCGAGCTGGACCGAGGCCTTGGTGAGTGGATCGCCAAGGTAGTTATGAAAGATGAAGTCATGCCCGCAGCCAACATCGCGAACGCTGAGCCACTCGATAAGCATCGACGATGCTCGACCAAAGAAGAATGCTTCGCGCTCCCTCCGACCCTTGTTTGGGAGCCGCACTTGGAGTGTTTTCGTATTGATCTCAAGATCTCGCAGACGCAGGCGGCAGATTTCCGCATTTCGCATTCCGGATTCAGCCGCTATCTCAAAAAAAGCGCGGAGACGAGGATTGCCACGCTGGTCGAGCCAGTCCCGCATTTGAGTCATCTCCGACTGTGTATAGGGGCGGCCAGTCCGAGCTTTGTCCGACTTGCCGTGGATGGAGGGAATAACCGGATTTTGGTCCCCGAAGTACTCTTCATGGATAAGCCATTGAAAGAAAGTTGACAGAGCGGAAATGTCAGTGGCTGCACTTAGGTATCCATGTTCACGGCCCCACACCTTAAACTCTGTGATAGTCGCGGAGCTTACATCGGAGATCGACGCGATGTCGCGAAGGCAGAGATAGTGGAAAAAGGGACAGAGGCGGTTGCGAACCGTGCGAAGGTCACTGTAACGTTGCGCTGCTGCACCACCCAGATAGTCGGTGACAAGGTTCAAATAAGGCCCACACAATGCCTCAAGATGTCTCCTCTTCTCGTGAGCGCCTGCATGTTGCCGGTTGAGGTAGTTGTTGCCTGGGCTAACTTTGTTCCGGTAGCGAGAGAACGTCTCTCCACAACCACAATCGCAGGTCAGCACAACTTTCACGCCCCGCTTCATACCAGGACAAGAACAAACATCATCCATAAAAAACCCCCAAGGCCACTTGTTATTGATTGCCTTGAGGGTTAATACCCAAATCTTTTGCAAGCCTAGTTTATCGCCAGAATCATTTTTCGTATGTGGCCAAGAATTCTTCCAAGCTTAGAACTTCCTTTGCTGACGAAGTCGTCGGTCGCTCTTCTGATTGACGCATGGCTTCGTCATAGCCCCGGCGAGCCTTCGCCGCATCAACTTTGGTATAGATCATCATGGAAGAGGTAGATTTCCATCGACCAGCAGCCATAATCGTGGGAATGTCGGCCCCTCCGAAACACAGGTTACTGGCCATAGTGTGGCGGAGTCGGTGAGTGGACCATTGATCCAAGCCCTCTGAGTGAAGATCCTGACCGCCATACAGTTTGCAGAATACCTTGCACATCTCTTTGTGAGCGGCTTGCGGAAGCAGAGGTCCCCCAATCGAATTATGAAAGAGGTGATCATGGTCACAAGCTTCCTCGCGCTCCGCGAGCCACTGGGTTATGAAATGCGCGGTCTTATCGCCGAACAGAGCCCAGTCTTCGCAGTTGCCCTTGTTGGGTAAACGGACGAAGAGTCGACGCCCATTTATGTCGATGTCCTGTACACGCAGCCGACAGATCTCACCCAACCGAAGACCTGCTTCCTCGCCGATCGCGATTAATGCACGGATGCGAGCATTACCACGTTCCTTGGCAAGCTCCCAGATGAACAACATCTCTTCTGCTGTGTATGGTCGGGGTAAGTGACTTGAGCGCTTTTTTCCATGGAAGCTGGGTACGACCGGACAGAGTGATTGCCGATATCCAGTCCGGACGGCCCACTTGAAGAAGCCTACGAGCACGGAAATATCGTGGGAGGCGCTCTTGTACTCAACATCCTCAGCCCACGACAGAAATTGTGTGATGATCTTGGGTGTAACTTGCTCCAGGTCGGTAATCCCACGCTCTGTTAGGAACAGGACGAAGGGACAGATGGCAGTGCGCATCTTTGCAGTTGACTTATAGCCTCTAAGTGAACAGTAATCGAGGTATTCCGTGACGATTGCAAGATAAGGGCCGGTCGTCTCTTCCAGATAAACCTTTGCTCTGTGGGCTCCCAGATGCTCGTTAGATAAGTAGTGCCTCGCACTAGGCTTCACGGCTGATTTTGGCCGTTCAAAAATCGTGCCACAATCGCAGTCGCAGACCAGGGTGACCAACGAGCCCCCAAGCTTGTGTTTGGATGGCACGACGTCTACCGAGTACGCGGAATGATCTTCTGGTCTGTACAGCATTTACGCTCTCCTTTGAGCAGTCTTTTTATAGTCTTCAATGAAGCGATCCAGATCCCTCAAGTCGAAGCGGTTCTCACCCTTGATTCGGATCAAGGTGATCTGCCGAGTGTTTATCAGCGATTGAACCTGCTCATGCGACAAAGCCAGGTACTGTTCGACCTCTTCTCGAGTGAAAAGGCGTTTGGCCCATACCCGTCCCTTGGCTGCAGCACAGGAGTCACAGAGAACTGGTTGTATCTGGGTTACAAGCTCAATCCTGGGGTTGGGCACGTGGGGCCTGTTCATGCCGTCCCCCGAGCTACACCCGTGGTGCGCTCCGTAAGCCAGTCTGCCAACCGACGGGGGTCGAACAGGTATGCATTACCTTTACGGACCGCGCTGATCCGCCCAGCCCGCACCCATTCGCAAAGTGTCCCCCGAGACATATCGAGGAGATTCATCACCTCTGCGGTGTTCAGAAACGTATCCCGTTGCCTCAACTGCTGTATCAAGTCCATGATCTAGCCCTTTTCTAGGAGCTCGATGGAAGAGCTCCTGTGGGCTAATACCCAAACGAGGCGTCCGGGAAGAATTAACGGAAAAACTTCCTAACAAAATTGGGCGGCTGCCCTTCCGCTGAGGATTAGTGAAGGAAGTGGCAGAAGGGTGCAGCGGGTCCGTTACTTGGCAAAGGTCGTAACGGGCATGTCCGGCTCGAAAGGTTGACGTTAAGATGACCATTACGTCGCGCTCTCATTCTTCAGAAAGGCAAAGGAAGCATTGACCTGACTGCGGGTGCGCTCCGACCGAATGTTGGCGGCAGATAAATACCTGAGGGTCGTCTCTAACGTGGCGTGACCCAGAAATGCCTGTATCGTACGGGGCGAAACGCCAGCCTCACTGTGAAACGTCGCAAAGGTCTTTCTGAACTTATGCAGACCCCACTCCCCGCACACAGGATGATCTCCACAGGATCTCCCGCTCTTGGTCGTGCACTCCCCGCAATTCAAGCCAGCACGAAACGCGAGTTTTTGCAGCGTCCTGAGGAAATGGCCGTCGGGCTTGCCACTTTTCGCAGGAAAAATAAGAATTGACCTACTTTGCTTCCTACGTTCAACGAGAGCGGCAATGAGAGTGTCGGGAACAGGTACTGACCGCTCCTCCTTGTCCTTGATACGGAAACCCATCTCGGGCTTCGAACGCACCATCACAACTTTTCCCTTGAAGTCGATGTTCTTCCAACTCGTGAACATGACCTCTTGCTCGCGCAATCCCGTCCCGAGAAAGAACTCGAAGAGGAGGCTCTCTTCATCAGTCGCAGCGGCGAACAGGGAACGGAGCTGGTCCGAATCGTAGGCTTCGACATCCTTCTCGTCGTATGTGGGCTTGTCTGCAGCACGAAGCAGTCCCACGATCCCGTTCGCCTTCAGAAAGCTGACGATCCGCATGACATGGTTGTAGACGGTGCGGTCGCCCTTGCCTGATAGTTTAAGCGCAGACATGTGGTCAAGGAGATCCCTGCGTGTGATGTCCTTGATGTATTTGGCAGGCAGGCGTGACTGAAAAAGTCCGAGCATGTTCTCACAGGCTGACAGGGTCTTGGCCGAGCGAAAGCGCCGAATCTCGTCCAGGTACTCCGCGACAGCCGCGTCAAGCGAGACGGATGGGGAGGAGCACGAAGCTGGGACGGATTCAGGCTCTGCTCCAGCCAGAGCAGGAGAAGCCACGCGCCCAAGTGCCACGGACTGGAAGTCATGCTCCCTGTTGCGTAGGGCAACGACCGCTGCGTCCGCGATCGGTCCGATAGACTCCCAGACACGTTTTCCGTCACGGAGGTACCGGAGGTAGTAGCACACGTTGCTTTGACACACCGACTGGCCCTCAACGAGGGCATAACCCTGTCGCAGCGAGCCGTTCCGATTCCAGACCGGATCGAAGTAGGGGTTGGTACCGTCGGGGAGGCGAGCTCGAATGTAGAGCCGGACTTTGGGGGTTCTCACAGATTGCTCCTCTATGGATAAATACCCAAGTGGAGCGAGCAATCGCGATTAAGGAATCGGGACGGCGAAAAGTGTCACAGAAAGTGTCACAGATCTCGAACCGTGTTGTTTCTAAGGGACTTACAAGGTTATGGCGGAGAGTGGGGGATTCGAACCCCCGGTACAGGTTTCCCCGTACAACGGTTTAGCAAACCGTCGCCTTCAGCCACTCGGCCAACTCTCCATCGCCCTGCCGTCTTCCGACATTATAGCGTGCCCGGTGCTACCCGCCACTCACTCCGGAATAACCTTGCGCCGTGCAAGCAAGTATCCTTATCCACGATGACCGATCCCGCCACTCGAGCAGCCTGCACCATCGTGAGCCCCAATTATCTCCCGTACGCCCGCACCCTCGCCCACTCCTTTCGGGAGCATCACCCTGGCCATCGCTTCTTCGTCCTGCTCGTCGCAGACTTCGATCCGGCACTCGCCTCGCGCTTCGCCGGCGAGCCGTATATTCCTGTCTTCCTCTCCAACATCGGTGTTTCCAATCTCCACCGGGAGGCCATGAAGTACGACATTCTGGAGCTCAACACCAACGTCAAGCCCACCTTTCTCAAGCATCTCCTCCTCACCCATGCCCTCACGCACCTGATTTATCTCGATCCCGATATCCTCTGTTATGCCCCACTTACTCCCGTCTTCGACGCACTCACGACCCACGACGCCGTCCTGACCCCCCACATTACGTCCCCCATTCAGGACGACAAATCCCCTTCCGAGCAGGATCTCCTCGTCAACGGAACCTATAACCTTGGTTTCTTCGCTGCCCGGAACACCTCCGGCTCCTTCGCCATCCTCTCCTGGTGGGAGCGCCGTTGTCTTGAGCTCGGTTTCTCCGAAGGCCGCACCGGCCTCTTTGTCGATCAGAAATGGATGAATCTGCTTCCGGGTCTCTTCGATCGCATCCGCATCCTGCGCCATCCGGGCTGCAATATGGCCTACTGGAATCTCCATGAGCGATCCCTCACGCAGTACTCTGGCCGCACCATCGTGCAAGGGCCGCCCGTCCAGGGCTTAACCACCCAGGTCCCGCTTTGTTTCTTCCACTTTTCCGGGCTGGATCCTTCAGACCCCACAAGCCTGTCCCGTAACACCGACCGGTTTACCCTCGCGCAGCGTCCGGACCTTGCCCGGCTCTTCGCCGATTACAAGACGCGCGTGCTCGCCAACGCCAATCCCGCTCTCGACTCACTGCCTTATGGCTTCGCCACCTTTTCAGACGGCACCATCATTACGCGTCTGTCGCGGCGTCTCTATGCGCAGCTTGAAGAAAGCTTCCCTGATCAAGACCCTTTTGACTCCGGCTCTCACTGGGCTCGCTATGCGAAGTCTCACCGGCTCGTAGCCGGTGCCGTTCCGCCGCCGAAATCCGGTTGGAGCCAGTTCGACGCGCAGGACTCCCGCGTTCAATGGGTGCACCGCCTCCTTCGTTTTGCCCTTCGTCTGCTGGGCCCCCACCGCTATGAACTGCTCATGCGCTACCTTGGCCACATCTCCGTCTTGCGCCACCAATCCGTTTTCCTGAATCGGGACCTCAAACCACCCCTTCCTTGACCGTTTCACCTCGACCACTGCCGCATCGGGGAAGGCACCCCGTTCTTTTGCCATCTTTGTCCTCCCACATGGCCGCAGCCACGTATCCTGTCAAAGCCCATGCCGCGCACTCTGATCATCAAACTAGGTTCCATCGGTGATGTCCTGATGGTTCTGCCCGGGGTACACGCTTTGCACCTGCAGGGCCATACTATCGACTGGGCTTGCAGTTCGACCGTTCTACCTCTTCTTCGCCTCTATCCCTGGATCAACCCTATCCTTGCGGATGAGGCGTCCATCCTCAAGGGCTCTTCCCTGCAGAAGCTGAAAGCTCTCCTGCAACTCTGGAAAAAAATCGCTGGCCGCAGCTACGATCAGGTCGCGACGTTTTACTACGATCCGCGCTATCGCCTGATGGCGCTTCCGGTCCGCGCTCCGCGGAAACTCATCCTCTCCCATGCTGATCGTGCATTTCGTCTTTTACCCGGCCGTCACCACACGGACGAGTACGCCCGTATTCTTCTGGCTCGGCCCGACCAGGTGAACCTCGTCCCAATGGCGCCCGTCCCGCCCGATTCCTTTCCACCTACGCCGCTCCCACGGCTGGCCGGTGTTGCCCGCATCGTCCTCGTTCCCGCAGGTGCCCGCAACGTCATGCGCGACGATGCTCTTCGCCGCTGGCCTCCGGAGTTCTATTCCCAACTCGCCAGCCTGCTGCTCGCTGTCCGATTTGAGGGCCGGCCCATGGAGATCGTCCTGATTGGCGGACCGGACGATGCCTGGGTCCGTCCTCACTTCGCCTCGCTGATCCAGAGCCGGCAAGTCATTGACCTGATCGGTTCGCTCGCTCTGCCTGAAACCCTTGCACTGCTCAACCAGGCGGACGTCCTCATTACCCATGACACTGGACCGTTGCACCTCGCGGGCGTCACGTCCATCGGGATCATCGCGCTCTTTGGCCCTACCGATCCGCGTGGCCGGCTGCCTCAGCGCCCCGGGACGCTTGCTCTCTGGGGCGGGGAACACCTCCCCTGCCGGCCCTGCTATGACGGACGAGACTTCGCCCAATGCCCATTGAATGAGTGCATGCGAGAGATTACTCCTCAAGAGGTCGCCCGGCACGTCCGCCTGATGCTCCTGAATCGCGCTCAGCAAGGCCAATCGTTACCCCAGGTACTGGCTCAGCCCTCCGCCGAGCCAATCTCTCCTTTCGAACCCCAATCCAACCCTGCCCTGGTCCGCTGATTGAAAACTATGCAAAAAGCTCTCTTCCTGGATCGCGACGGTGTGGTCAACCAAGAGGTTGGCTATCTTCACCGCTGGCAGGACGTCATCTGGATGCCGGGTATCTTCGACCTTTGCCGCGCAGCTGTAGCAAAGGGCTACGCGCTCGTCATTGTGACGAACCAGTCCGGCATCGCTCGCGGCCTTTACTCAAGCGCGCAGTTTGAAGACCTCATGGCATGGATGTCGGACGAGTTCGAGGCGCAGCATGTTCCCCTTACCGCGGTCTATCATTGCCCCTTCCACCCTGAGCACGGGATAGGCTTCTACAAACGCGAGCACGAAGACCGTAAACCCTCCCCCGGCATGCTCCTGAAGGCCGCACGCGAGCACAACCTCGACCTTTCCCAGTCGATCCTCTTGGGCGACCGCTGCTCGGATCTTGCTGCCGCCCACGCAGCGCACCTTCGCCACGCCTATCTTCTGCCAGGAACCGAAGAAGCACCGTGCACCCAACCCCATGCCATGCTGCAAACCCCCTCGGATTTGATCCCACACCTCTAGAGCAAATTAGCTGTTGCTGTGGAGTGGAAGTGTGGTGCAGTGTCATTTTCATTGAGAGAAAATGACGTTCATAGCAAAGCCTCCCTCTACACCCACAGCTAATTTGCTCTAGCGCGAGAGAACAGGCTCGACCTGCCGCCCCTTTACCGCGCCATCCGGCTTTACCACCGCCGTATACTGATCTCCTCAGGCAAACGCCGCGGCGATGGCTGGCAGCGGAGCGGTCTCTTCCAGCTCCTGGAGCCGTGGCATAAACTCTTCCACCACGGCCGGACGCTGCACTCGCATTCCGGCCAGCGTCTCAACCAGCAGCAGCCGGGCGGCTGCATTGTCCGGCTGAGCCTGGCAAAGCGCGAGCTCACCATCCAGGATCTCCGCCTCACCGTTCAAAAACTCCGAGGACACTCCGTCCATCCCAGCGCAACGTACCGCCAGCAGCTGCTCCAGCCGCGTCAGGTAGCTCGTAAACGCATGACCCTCCGGCACTTCGTACGCAACCGATCCGCCAGTCAATCCCGCCTCGCCCAACAGCTCCAGAACCTCCGTCGCCAGCGTCCGGATGCCGTCCTCCGGCTGGGCTGGATCGAACTCTCGCGTGAGCTCCCCGATCCGCACACCATCCTTCGACCGCACGAACGCCAGATCCGCCGTCCAGGGCTCCACCTCTCCGTCCACATGGACGCTGACGACATAATCGCTCTGGTTTGGCTCGCCGCTCACCGACTGCACTGCCACTTCATCCGGCCAGCGCTGCCCGCTGACCACGAACCCGCTCGGAGTACCTGGTCCCTGGCTCACCGCCCACGGAACCATCGCCCGGCCGGTCGCCGCGCCCAGGAGATCGACCTGCTCTGCTAAAAACAACGGGAGCGCCCGCGTCATCCGCCCGAGCGCATCCGCCATCACCGGAGTCACGGAGCCTTCGTCTTGTGGAGCCTCCGCCGTGCCACCCAAAAACGTTACGGAAGGTCCAGGCGTCTGCTTCGTCCCAAAAAGTCTCCGCGCCGGCGAACTCCCCGGCAGCCAGATCGGGCCATCAACGCGCAACATCCCAATCTGCAGCTGCTGAGCCGCCGGGTCTGACCCGCGGCGCCGTGCAATCTCCCCAGCCCAGAAATCCAGCGGAGCTTTCCAGTCCGGCCGGTTGAAACGTGCCAGATCGCGCACGATCATCTCCGCCGGATCGATATTGCCCGTGTCCAGGCATGCCTTGATCAGGTTGTTCCCGACCGGCAATCCATGCAATTCCGGCACAAAGTGCGGCGCGCTGAACTCCAGCAACTCGCGCAGCAACCCGTGGGTACCCAGGTCTCCCGTCATCTGCATCAGCAAATCGCCTGGAATCGGCTTCGGCGCACGCTCCAGCGCCTCCGTGTAGAGTGCCTTGGCATGGTGCAGATTGCTCGCATTCGTCTCCGCACGGGCTAGCCAAAGCTGCGCGCGCCAGCTCCCCGGCAGTGCGCGGATCCGCTCGAGCGCCGCCTTCGCCGCCTCATCCCCGCCCCTCTGCTGCTCGTTCGAGACGTACCATCCAAGCGCATTGTCCAGGTTCGGCTCCAACTCCAATGCTCGCCAGAGCATCGTCTCCGCCCGCTCCGGATACCCCTTTGCCGCGAACACCTTCGCCAGATTCGTCATCACGGACGCGTCCTCGCCGTTTGTGGCCAGAAAGCCCTGAAGCACCCGCTCCGCCTCGTCCAGCCGTCCCATCTGCAGCAGCACGACACCCCACATGCAGGCGCCCCGCGCCAGCACCGTGTCCGTCTCATACAGGTGGCGAGCCGCTTCCTCCATCTCAACCAGAAACCCGTCATTCAGCGAGTTCAGCAGCAGGACGTACAACTGCTCCGGCTGATCCCAGGCCTCTTTGACCATCCCCGGCAGCACATTCCTCCGCCACTCCTCGCGCGGAACAATCACCTCGCGCCCATCCTGGTCGAACGCCCGAACACCATCTGGAACTCCGGCCGCCATAGGCGACTGCTGACCCTCAAGCCCACCCTCCGGCTCGATTTCTACCCGCCCCTCATCCATCGGCTCCGCCGCGATCTCCGCAACCTCAGCCGGAGCCTCGGCTCGGTTCGACTCATCTGTCTCGCTCACGCCTGCCTTACCATCCTGCTTGCCCAGAACCTTATCCAACAAACCCATTCCAACCTCAACCTTCCGTTTGCGTTAAGTGCGCCTTCTGCATCTCTTCGACTGCCAGCCCGACGCGCAGCATCGCCGCCTCATCAAAGTGCCGTCCCATGATCTGCACCCCGATGGGAAGCCCTTCCGACGTCTCTCCACAGGGGACGCTCATCCCGCAGATCCCCGCCAGGCTCGCCGCGACGGAGTAAATATCCGCCAAGTACATTGAAACCGGGTCGTCTGTCTTCTCGCCCAGCTTGAATGCCGGCGTCGGTGTCATCGGCCCCACGATCACATCGCAGTCCTGAAACGCCTCCAGAAAATCCCGCGTCACCAGCGTCCGAACCTGCTGCGCCTTCTTGTAGTACGCGTCATAATAGCCCGCGCTCAGCGCATACGTCCCCAGCAGGATACGCCGTTTGACCTCCGGCCCAAACCCTTCTTCGCGGCTCTTGCGATACATGGCCGCCAGCGTCTTCGACTCGTCCGCCCGCAGCCCGAAGCGCACGCCGTCAAACCGTGAAAGGTTTGACGAAGCCTCCGCCGTCGCAATCACGTAGTACGTGGGAATCGCATACCTGGTATGCGGCAACGTCACCGGGATCACCTCACACCCGCGCTCTTTGAGCCCTTCGAGCACACGCTCCACCGCCGCCTTGATCTCCGCATCCAAACCCTCACCGAAGTATTCTTCCGGCACCCCGATCCGCAGTCCCTCAACCGTCTCCGCCAATGCACCGGCATAATCATCCACCGGCAGATCTGCGCTGGTCGCATCCATCGGGTCATATCCGGCGATCACGCCTAGCACCGTGGCGGCATCCTTCACACATGCGGCAAATGGCCCCACCCGGTCAAGCGACGAAGCAAACGCGATCAGCCCGTACCGGCTAACCCGCCCGTAAGTCGGCAGCACCCCAACCACGCCGCAAAACGCCGCCGGCTGACGGATCGATCCGCCTGTATCCGTCCCCAGACTCACCGCGCAGAATCCCGCGGCCACGGCCGCAGCCGAGCCTCCGCTCGATCCGCCTGGAACCCGGTCCAGCGCCCGCGGATTCCGCACGGGCCCATAGGCCGAGTTCTCGTTCGAGCTGCCCATCGCAAACTCGTCGCAGTTCAGCTTGCCGAGCAACACCGCTCCCGCTGCCTCCAGCTTCTTCACCACGGTCGCGTCGTACGGCGGATGGTATCCCGCCAGAATCTTCGAACCCGCCGTCGCCGGAGCGCCCTTCATCGCCAGCACGTCCTTAATCCCTACCGGAACTCCCGCCATCGCCAAGCCGTTTGGCTCCGGCATCGCGTCAATCTCCGCCGCCTGCACCATTGCGCGCTCCCGGCTCAGCGACAGGAAGCTGTTGATTGCCTTGCCCGCAACTCCGTCGTTTGCCGCGATGCGGTCGTAGTGCCGCTCCGCCACCCTCGTGGCAGAGTCAGCCGCAACCGCCGCACGCACCTCATCGATCGTTACCATTTGCAAGTCCAGGATCTCCAAAATCAAACAATCGGCTGAAGAGCACTATCGCTCAATCACCTTCGGAACCTTGAAAAACCGGCCATCCGTCTCCGGAGCCGCTGCCATCACCGTCCTCCGCTCTATCGACGGCCGTACCCCATCCCGCCGCAGCCTGCTTCCGGTCCGGTTCGTCTCCGCCTCCAGCATCTCACCCACCTGCGCCATCGCCGGGACCCCTTCAACCTCCAGCTCGTTGAGCTCAGCCACATGCTCCAGGATCGCGCTCAGGTCGCGCTGCATCCGGACCTCTTCCTCAGCCGTCAGCTCAAGGTTCGCCAACTCTGCCACGCGTCGCACCTCGCCCAACGGTACTTCCACTCCGCTCATCTCTGCTCGCTCCCTGCATTTGCTTTCAGGTAGAAGTGTATCCCGTTCAGCTTCACGTTCGCGATCCGCCCCAGCTCCCGTTCGAGCGTTCCCCGCATGGCCAGCATCTCGGCCAGCCACAAGGCGTCTTGCGCCTCCACCTGCGCCACACCGTCCACCAGTTCCGTCACCCGCCCTCGTCCCGCCATCGTCTGCCCGCACGCAACCGTCCACGCCGCCCGCAAGCGGTCCAGCTCCGGCAGCGCGTGCAGGCTCCGCCCCAGCTCCCGCCGGAGCATCTCCCGCATATTCTCCATCTAACTCGGTCTCGTCATGCCCAGGCCGACCGGCTCCTCCACGAGCACGCCGTACTCGGTCGAAGCACCAGGCCGGGTTACGGCCTTCACTCCCTCAACGACTTGCTCCACGGAGGTCCGCTCCATGCAGTCCGTCGGCTGTCCATCGAAGTTGAACCCCAGGTGCAGATACCCGCACCCGGTGCCCGGAGCTTCGATCCCCAGCGCCCGCGGGCCGACCGGCCCCCAGCGCCCGTTCCGGTTCGGACCGTTGATCGCCACCGTTGGCACCCCGCTCACCGCCGCCAGGTGCATTACGCCGGTGTTGACGCTCACCACCACCCGAGCCCGCAGCAACAGCCGGATCAGCGACTTGAAACCGTCGGAGCTGGCAAACGCCCTCGCCTTCAGCCCTGCCTGCTCCATTCGCCGCACCAGCGGCTCGCTCCGCGCCAGATCCGCGTGTGAGCCCGTCAACACAAACTCCGTCCCGGCTCGATTCAGCCGGAGCGCCAGCTCCGTCCAACGCTCTTCCGGCCACTCCCGGAGCCAGCCCCGCTGTCCGGACGCCCACGGATGAAACACCACCAAGTCCTCGTCGAGCTCAGCAAATTCACCCTCGGGAAGGACAACCGCCGGACCCGACGCGACCGGGATCGCCAGCAATCGTAAAATCGCACGGAAGTTCTCCACCTCGTGCCGTCCATCAGTGTGCAGCACCTTCAGGTCGTAGCCACGCTCCCGATGTTGCCCGGGAGTCTCGAAGCCTGCCGTAAATCGAGCTCCGGAGACCAGCGTATAGAACGCCGTCAGCCGCTGCCAGCTGGTAAAGTCCAGCATCACGTCAAGCCGCTCCGACCGTATCTTGCGGATTGTAGAAATCGGATCAGTCAGCTCGATCAAAACGCGCCGGTCCGCGCCCGGCACCATCTCCGCCGCCGCCACGTTCCCGTCCATGCAGAAGTGAATGATCTCCGCTCTGGGGCTTGCGCCGCCCGCTCCGAAGTGTCGCCGCAGGTCCTGCAGCACGCCTGAGAACAGGATTGTGTCCCCCAGCGCAGGCGAGCAGATCACCCCCACCTTGGAAATGCGCGGCGGCATCAACCGGTGCCGGCGACCCAGTGTCAGAATGCGGAGCAATGGGATGCCAACCCAGTAATCCAGGATGCGGTTCTTCCTGCTACCTCGGCGCATATCCCCATACTATCCACTCCCTAGGCTGGAAGCGAGATTGAATTCACGCTGCCCTGAAACTTCTCAAAACGCTCCATGCTGGTTCGCGACCGAACGCAGGGTCAACGCCAGGATCTTCAAGTCCCGTGCGATCGACCAACTCTTTACATAGTCGCAGTCCAGCTTCACCCGCGCTTCATACGGAAGTGTACTTCGGCCGGAAATCTGCCAGAGTCCCGTCACGCCGGGCTTCACCTCGCAATAGCAGGTAAAACAACTCCCATACTTCTCTATCTCCGCCGCAACAATCGGCCGCGGCCCCACCAGGCTCATCTCTCCTCGCAGCACATTCCACAACTGCGGCAGCTCATCCAGGCTGTAACGACGCAAAAAAAGTCCCACCCGGGTCACACGCGGATCTCGCTTGAGCTTATGCGTCTGCGCCCATTCCTTTCGCGCGGCAGGCGACTGTGCGAGATGCTGCTCCAACACCGTGCTCGAGTTGAGGCACATCGTTCGAAACTTCCACATGGCAAAGCATCGCCCATCCTGTCCGATCCGCCGGTGAGAAAAAAAGATCGGCCCTGGGGTGTGCACGATCACCACCAGACCAATCAGCGCCAACGCAGAAAGCAGAATCGGCAGCGCCAAAAGCACCAACGCGACGTCCAGAACTCGCTTCCAGACCTTGTACCGGAACAGGAGGCGGGGAGCCCCCTCCGCCCACACCGGCCGTTGGCCCTGGCTCGAAGCTCCATGGCCAAAATCGTACTCCGCCTCTGCCGCAAGCATTAATGGAACTCCCGTCGTCTGCGCTTCGTTCGCCATGGCTAAGCACCCAGCCGAAATGCCCTGTTTTGCAGCCCAGAACCTTGTGACTCAACGTGCCGCTTGTCCAATTCGTTCACCACTCCCGGTCCCGGTTCGTTCGCCCTGTGTCGTTGCCCTATCTTTGCGCCCCGCAGCCTGGTGAGAGCCTGCATCAGCCCTCACCCCCTGCCCCAAACCAAGCATCCCGTTCTACAGCCTTAGGCTTACGCGCCCAGTCTAGCCGGTGAATGCTCGGCCGGCATAGCGGAAGAGATTGAAAAACGAGTACCGAAGTGCACTTAAGTTTCATTCAAGGAAACGGGGTGTGTGGGGCGGAATGGGAACGGAATTTCGATAAACTTGCCTCATGCAAATCCTTCAAACCCCCTTGCGGGACGTCAAACTGATCCAGCCCCGCCGCTTCGGTGATGAACGCGGCTGGTTTGCCGAGGTCTACAACGCCCAGGCCTACGCCGCCGCCAGTCTCCCCACCCATTATGTCCAGGACAATCAGTCTTTTTCCGCAAAGGGGGTGCTCCGCGGACTTCATTACCAGCTCGGTAAACCTCAGGGCAAACTGGTCCGCGTCCTCTCCGGCCACATCTGGGATGTCGCTGTGGATCTGCGGAAAGACTCTCCGGACTTCGGCAAATGGGCTGGCTTCCACCTCAAGCCCCTCACTAGCGACGGACAACTCCAACTGCTCTGGATTCCGGAAGGCTTCGCTCACGGCTTCCTCGTCCTCTCCGACACCGCAGAGGTCCTCTATAAGACGACCGATCTCTACCACCCGCCGGGAGAGCGCTGCATCCGCTGGGACGATCCCCCTCGCCATCGCTTGGCCGCTGATGGACATTACCCCGAACGTCAGCGCCAAAGACGCTGCAGGCGCGGCGTTTCTTTCCGCAGACCTCCCCGGCAACCAGGGGTAGATCGTACAGGGTGCAGGGTACAGAAGGCTCACTCGACCCCTCAACCCTGTACCCTCCGCTATTTGCGGGCAGCCAGCTTACGGGCAAACCGAGAACCTCAAATTTGTTGCGCGCAACGCCCTCCACGCCCTTGGGTCTACACAAGGGCACGATGGAGGTTGTTATGACGATCCAAACTCTCAAAGCGAACATGGTAAAGCTGCTTACAGCCGGCGCTCTTGCAGGCGTCGCGCTCGTCGCCACCCCGCAGCACGCACAGGCACAGGTACGGTTCGGCATCCAGATCGGGCGTCCCGCGCCGGTGTACGCCGCTCCGGCGCCGTACTACGAACCAGCCTACGGTCCTGTTTATGGCCCAGGTTTCTACGGCCCGCGTGGAGTGTTCCTCCGTCATGACTGGCGGTATGACCGCGGCTTCCATCGCGGATTTTATGGCCGCTGAACCCTCGTACCGTTTCAGAGTGGTCATAGCCCCGTACTCGGCGAACCTGCCGGCTACGGGGTTTTTTCCTGGTAATAACGATGCTCCGGGTCAGCGCAGCCCTGGCAAAGCGTGCGGCCGGCGATTGTCACCTCACGGTCGTAGTTGATGCCTTCGCCGCATACCGCGCACAGGATGCGGGGCGATTTGTAACCAGGCATCTCACGCGCATGCAGCGGGACTGCAACCCATTGACACGTGAATAGTTCCGCTTCGGCCATCTCTCGGTAGGCATGCATCTGCTGCTGATTCTTCGGCTGGATCTCCGGGTAGAGCTCCTTGGCACGATCTTTTGAGGACTCCAGGGCGGCGATGCGAACTGCTTTATTTTGAGCAAGATCGACGAAGGTTGCGGCCATCTTGCCCCAGTCCCGTACCTTCAGGGCGCGTTTGCCTAAGCGGCAGCCCGTCACGACGCCTATGGCATCTGTGGCGCAGCGGTCGATCTCGACGAAGGTGACTAAGCGCTTGCGATCTGTGCCTTTTGGGTCTTCGATTCCGAGAAGGTTCAGGCCGAGCATAGCCATGCGAACGCCGAGGATCTGACCGGCGCAGAGGTGGCCGTGGGCGAGTTCAGCTTCCCGTAAAAGAGTCTCAAATTCCATACCTCATCTTAGCGGCTGGTGGCGCGTGGTGGATTTGTGGTGAGAGGCTAGTGTTTTCAGGGGGAAAACGTGGTTTTCTGGCTCTCTGCGTGGTGGTCATTCGTGGTGATTTTTACCATTGCGCACCACGTTTGGATGCTTCCGTCAGGCGGGGTCCGTGGCGTCGCCGTCTTCGATGAGAGAGCTGGTGCCGACGACGTCGAAGGTGAGCGCCTCGCCTCCGGTGGGCTTGATGGTTACGCGCAAGGGAAGGCGCTGCCACTCGGCGGGCTGGCAGACGGGGATGAAGTGGTTGGGCTGGGGCCAGGGGCCGAGCTGTTTGCTCACTGCCGGCCGGTGCGCTCCCAATTGCATCACGACGGCGAAGAGACCGCCCTTGGACGTCGTCGCTGGGCCGCAGTAGGCGGCGTAGTCGCGGAACCAGACGGCGTTCGAAACTTCCGGGTCGAAGTCCGGCAGATGAAGCGCCGTGATGCGGCCCGTGACGCGGTCGACCAGCAGCCACGGCCCGGGCTGCCAGGTCCAGCGGGGCTCTTTGTCGCGGGGCAGGGCATCATTCAGGTGGAGAGCGCGGCGAATGGTGAAGCTTCGGTCCGTCACCTCGTGCATCTCGCCGACCGTCCACTCGCGCTGCCGGTCGTCGACGATCAGGGGGCGGACTTTGAGGGAGGTCGTGTCCTCGTTCTTGTCGTCCGGCGTGGTATCGGGCGGGGTGTAGGGAACGCGACGGACGGCTCCTAGAACGACGGCGTGGAGCTTGGGTGGCTTGGCGTACTTGGGTGGGGCCGCGGGAGTTTGGGCGCGAGCAGGGTGGGAAAGCGCGAGCAAGAGAGGCGCGGTGACCAGGCAGAGGATCCGCATGGGCAGCATGCTATCGCGGCAATCCTTCCTTCAGGAGTCGTCTCAACAGATTCGTGCGAAAGAATGCACAGGTGGTTTCAAAGCGGGAAGGATTTGTGTCCTGCCGGACGGGCCGCCTGCGCGGCGGGCGGATATTTCGTGCCATGTCATTGCTTCGCGTTGTCCGGGCGTTGCTCGGCACAGAACTTTGTGGCGACCATCGGGAGCGCTGCGCGAAGCCGAGAACGGCACGAAGTGCTCCTGCCGGACGGGCCCACTGCGCGTGGGGCGGGCACTTCGTGCCGTGTAACTGCTTCGCTTGGTCCGAGCGTTGCTCGGCTTGAGATGCTGAAGCAAGAAGAAGCCCCTGCTTTCGCAGGGGCTTGATGGGTGCGTTGTTCACAAGGATTGCTCTAGACAGCCACCTTGTTGAAGAGCCAGAAAAGGCATCCCGAGAGCAACGCCGCGGCCGGCAGCGTAAAGATCCACGCCAAAGCGATGTCGCGAATCGTCGACATCTGCAGACCGCTCTTGTTCGCTGCCATCGTACCGGCGACGCCTGAGCTCAGCACGTGCGTGGTACTGACCGGAAGCCCTAACCCGTCGGCCAGGCCGATGGTGATCATGGCCATGATCTCTGCCGAGGCGCCCTGCGCATACGTAAGGTGGGTTTTGCCGATCTTCTCGCCGACCGTGACCACAATGCGCTTCCAGCCGACCATCGTGCCCAGGCCGAGCGCCAGCGCGACCGCGACCTTGACCCAGGTGGGAATGAAGCGGGTGGACTTGTCCAGAAAGCCCTTGTAGTTGGCGATGATCTTGGTGTCACCCGCGCTCATCTTCGGGCCGGACTTGGCGAGCAGCTTGAGGCTTTCGCTGGTCAGGTACATCTGGTTGCGAACGTTGGCCTGCATGTCGGCTGGAACCGCGCCGAGCGAGCCGTAGGAGGACGCCTCGTTGCGGATGTCGATGACCTCCTGCTGGAGGGCAGGGATGACGTTGGGCTGGAAGGTCTTCTTGGCGACGAACTGCTCGAGCTCCGGCTCTGCCTGGTTGAGCGGGACGGTAGTGGTCTTGTAGTTATCGAGCGCGCCCGCGACCTGGGTGGAGACGGCGGCGAAGGTCTGGACCTCGGCGGCACTGACGGTGTGGTTGAGCGCGTAGGCGGTAGGCACGGTGCCGACGAGGATGAGCATGATGAGACCCATGCCCTTCTGGCCGTCGTTCGAGCCGTGGAAGTAGCTGACGCCGCCACAGGTGCCGATGAGCAGCAGGCGAATGTAGAACGGCGGCGGCTCAGGACCGTCCGGAGCCTTGTAGAGGCGGGGGTCGCGGGCGACGAGCTTGAAGAGGAAGAAGAGCAGCGCGGCGCCGATGAAGCCGATGACGGGCGAGAGAGCGAGGGTGCTGAAGACTTTGGTGACCTGCGGCCACTCGACTCCCGAGGTGCCGGAGTTGCCCTGCATGAGCTGGTTCATGATGCCGACGCCGATGATGGAGCCGATCATGGTATGCGAGCTCGAAGCGGGAAGGCCGCGCCACCAGGTGGCGAGATTCCAGATGATGGCCGCGATGAGCAGCGCGAAGACCATGGCGAAGCCGGAGCCCTTGCTAACCTTGAGGATGAGCTCAACCGGCAGCAGCGTGATGACCGAGTAGGCGACCGCGCCCGAGCTGAGGAGCACGCCGGTGAAGTTCATGATGCCGGAGTAGACGACGGCGATGTGGGGCTCGAGCGAGTGCGTGTAGATGCAGGTGGCGACCGCGTTGGCAGTGTCATGGAAGCCGTTGACGAACTCAAAGCCGAGCGCGATGAAGAGCGCGACGCCCAACAGAATGAAGGGGAAGACGCTGGCGCTGTGGACGATGGAGAGGTCGTGTGAAAGCTTGGTCCAGATGTAAGCGATGCCGCCGATGAGCATGGCGACGAAGACAAGGGTGCCGATCATGCCCGGGCTGGATTTGGCGAGCTTTTGATCCAGGATGGAGCCGCCGGCGGGGGCGGATCCTGGATGTGCAAATATGGCGTCGGGCGCTGAAGTAGACATAAAGGAGCATCACCTTGCGGTTGAGGATAGGTTCAGACAGGTTCACGATACCCGCGCGGATGTGTCTGGAACGTGAATCTCCGGTAAACAGTGTGGTTTTGCACGGCATCTGATGCATTGTTCTGGGCAGCGTGTCGATCCCACGAAAGGGGCAGGATGGCGAAGCCTGAGGTGTTCGAAGGCGATATTACGGGCCTGGCGGTGGATGCGATCGTCAACGCGGCCAACCACTCCCTTCTGGGCGGCGGTGGGGTGGATGGGGCGATCCATCGCGCGGCGGGGCCGGAGCTGCTGGCGGCCTGCCGGAAGCTGGGCGGCTGCTCGACGGGGGACGCGAAGGCCACGCCGGGGTTTTGGCTGAAGGCGAAGTGGGTGTTCCATGCGGTGGGGCCGGTGTGGCATGGCGGCAGGCAGCGGGAGCCGGAGCTGCTGGCGAGTTGCTACCGGCGGTGCCTGGAGCTGGCGGCGGAGCATGGGTGCGGATCGATTGCATTTCCCGCGATCAGCACGGGGGTGTATGGATATCCGAAACAGGCGGCGGCGGAGATTGCGGTGCGGACGTTGCGAACCTACGGTCCTGCAACCGTCACACGCGTTGTGCTTTGCGCCTTCGACAAGTCCACTGCGAGGATTTATAACGAACTGCTCGCTGGATCGTTTCCCAGTTTGGCATTTCCTGACGGCGATATTTCGTTCGATGGCTAGTAAGAACATCGTTCGGCGCACGTTCACCCTAAACTGACGCGATGCCGACGATCCTCCGCTTTCGCAGCTTCCGCGTGGTGATCTACACGGAGGACCATGGTCCACCTCATGTGCACGTTCTCGGGCCTGATCGAGAGGCGAGCTTTTTTATTTTGTGCAGTGATGGATCTGTCACGCTGCGTTCCAAAAGGTGGATGAATCAGTCTGAGCTGACGGCTGTCACCAACTTCTTGAAAGACAATCTAGAATTGCTGTGTACAGCATGGGAGCAACTCTATGGTGACCCAGCAGGAATTTGAAGAAGCCAAGGCACGAGGTCAGGAGGAGTTGCGCACCCTACCCCGCGCTCTCAATGCCCGTTACGATGAGGCCGTGAACCTGGTCGTCGTTGAACTGAATACCGGCTACACCGTTGCCTTTCCCCCGTACCGCTGCCAGGACCTGGAGCATGCGAAGCCCGAAGAGCTTGTTACCGTGGAAATATCTTTCCCGGGCTTCGGTCTTTATTTCCCAGCGATCGATGCAGATCTCTGGGTTCCTGGGCTGGCACGAGGAGTCTTTGGCACTCCACGGTGGGAGGCAATGTGGCTGGCGGCGCATCCTTTAGAGGCGACTCCATATCCGGTCAGTGAAGCGCCTCCAGAGGAGCTCGATCAACAGGAATCGTCCCAGACCGAAGCCGCCTGATTAGCGCCAGTCGTCGCGGGCAGTGGCTTGATCCTCAAAGACCTGATCGAAGGCTTCCGCTTTCCTGACCAGAATGTCGCCCGGGATCTCAGGCTGGTGGAGCAGGATAGCCTGAAGCCGACCCGTTGAAAAGGCTTGGGTCTAAGTTCTTTTGCCATCCCGGGTTTGCCTCGTCAGTCGCCTGCCAGAACAACATTTTGAGGCGACGCGCATCACGAAATGGCCGCCGCACTCGGCGAACGCGACATTTCTCCGCGTATCGCTGCGAGGACCAAGCCGGGTTCGACGAACAGATCTAGGAGGAAATGAGCCAGGATGCAGGGCGCGACGCTCCGGTCGGCGAGGAGGTAGACAACGGCGAGCGCCGCCCCAAGCATGCCCGTAGCAAGAACTGCTCCGATACCGGCGCGAGCGTGGCCACCAAAGAAGGCCCAGATGCCGTGAGCAATCCCGAAGGCACCGGCAGAGACGACAACCTGGAGGAAAGCGCCAACCCCATGACGTTGAAGTGAGTTCATGAGGAGTGTGCGAAAGGCAATCTCCTCCAGGATTCCTGCGGCAACCGCGACCCCGATGGCAAGGAGTTTGAGCCAAGAGGGGCGAAAGAGGTTGGCACGGACGGATGGAAGCCGATATGCGCTGATCGCGACAAATACCGAAGCCACGAGCAAACCATAAAGATATCCGATTGGAGCGAATGGGTGACGGCCGGGAAGGAAGCCAAGCCAGGTTAGATATTGCCGAGGAGCTGGAATGGCCTGCTGTGCGACAAAGAAGCCCTCGAACAGCGTGACGCTTCCGAGAATAAGAGCTGCCTTGCGCGTAGCGGAGAGGTTTGCCATGATCGATGCGCTCCAGTATGACGGGAATGAGATTATCAGCGACCCAGGATCGTTTCCAGCGTAAAGGAAGTGAGTCCTGTTCTTGGTCACTTCCCGGTTTCTTGACCGTAGGAGTGAGCCCGAAGATCGGAGCCTTGAGCTACTCCATACCCGGTCAGCGAAGTGCCTCAAGAAAAGCCGCAGCAACAGGACCCATCCCGCACCGAAGCTGCCCGACTTTGGCTTGATATGCTAACGCCAGTCGTCGCGGGCGGCGGCTTGATCCTCAAAGACCTGGTCGAAGGCCTCCGCTTTCTTGACCAGAATGTCGCCCAGGATCTCCGGCTGGTGGAGCAGGATGGCCTGCAGGCGAACCAGCTCCAGCATGGCGAGGAACATGCAGATGACGGCGCGCTCCGTGTGGGTG
Source organism: uncultured Granulicella sp. (assembly GCA_964282815.2). Classification (GTDB taxonomy): domain Bacteria; phylum Acidobacteriota; class Terriglobia; order Terriglobales; family Acidobacteriaceae; genus Edaphobacter. Next base: position 307,981 of record CBDIOH010000007.1, on the reverse strand, counting down.
GTGTGAAGCAGGCGGCGCAGCGAGACCGGACGATCCTCCATGAGCAGGCGGCGTTTGACGTAGTCGATCATCTGGGCGACGGTGACGGACTCCTCGTCGACGTTGAGGACGGGGCGGGCGCGGAGGCGGGTGAGGATGTCCTGGAAGACCCGGACGAGGTCGACGGTGTCGGCGGCAATCTCGGGCTCGGCGGCGGTGTCATGGCGGAACTCACGCGCGCCGGAGTTGGTCCAGGTGGCGTCTTCGACCTGCTGCTTCTGCATGAGCATCTGGGCGGCGGCTTTGAAGCGCTCGTGCTCGAGCAGGCGCTCAACGAGCTCACGGCGGGGGTCCTCGTCGGCCAGGTGGGCGAGATCCGACGGATCGCGCGGGAGCAGCAGCTTGCTTTTAATGTGGATGAGGAGCGAGGCGGTATAGATGAACTCGCCTGCGGCGTCGACGTCGGAGTTTTTGAGCTGGTGGCAGTACTCGAGGAACTGGGCGGTGATGCGGCCCATGGGTATGTCGTAGATGTCGAGGTTTTGCTTGCGGATGAGGTCGAGGAGCAGGTCGAGGGGGCCGTCGTAGACCTGGCCCACGGTGATGGAGAAGGGGGAGATGGAGGCTTCGTCGCGTGGATTGGGGGCGGGCTTTTTGGGCTCGGGGAGTGGGGCGGGTTCGGGGCGCGGGGCTAACGCGAAGGGCTCGGGGGCCTGCACTGAGGCGTCTGTTGTTTCAGGTAGATCGGTCGGGTCGTCGGGCATCAAGGCCTCCTCTGCACGGCGACCGGGTTGTAGCGTAGGCCCATGACCTCTGCGACCTGGCGCATGGATTGGTCAGCGCGGGTGGCGGCGCGGAGACCTCCGGCTGCGAGGATCTCCTGGACGAGCGCGGGGCGCGCGGCATAGTGGGCGCGGCGTTCGGCCATGGGGGCGAGGGCGCGGACGACGCCGTCGGCGAGCCACTGCTTGCACTCGATGCAGCCGATGGCGGCGGTGCGGCAGCCTTGGGCGGCTTCGGCTTGCACGTTTTCCGGTGAGAAGACCTTGTGGAGGTCGAAGACGGGGCAGACTTCGGGGTTGCCGGGGTCGGTGCGGTGGATGCGTGCGGGGTCGGTGACCATGGTCTTGAGCTTGGCGCGGACGTCGGGCTCGGCGTCGGACATGAGGATGGTGTTGCCGTAGCTCTTGCTCATCTTGCGGCCGTCGAGACCGGGGAGCTTGGGCGAGGGGGTGAGCAGGACCTCCGGTTCGGGCAGGATGGTTTCCGTGCCGTAGGCGCTCTTGAGCTTGGTCTGCGGGGCGGCGGCGATGAGCTCGTGGGGTGTGAAGGTTTGTTTGTTGGGGTCGTTGGCCAGCTTGCGGGCCTTGGTTTTGACCGCATCGAGCTCCCAGGGCGCGGCGCCGGGTGCCATGGAAAAGCTGCCGGGATAGAGCTGGTTAAAGCGGCGAGCGAGCTCGCGGGTGAGCTCGACGTGCGAGGCCTGGTCGAGGCCGACGGGCACGTAATGCGGCTGGTAGAGCAGGATGTCGGCGGTCTGGAGCAGGGGATAGCCGAGGAAGCCGATGGTGGCGAGATCTTTTTCGCGGAGTTGCTCCTGCTGGTCTTTGTAACTTGGGACGCGCTCCAGCCAGCTCAGAGGGGTGATGTTGCTGAGGATGCTGTTCAGGAATGTGTGGAGCAGGACGTCGCTTTGGACGAAGATGGTGCATTTATCAGGGTCGAGGCCGCCGGCGAGGAAGTCGAGGGCGACGTCGAAGATGTTGGGGAGGAGCTTTGAAAGGTCGACGTAGTCGGTGGTGAGGGCGTGCAGGTCTGCGATGAAGAAGAAGCACTCGTAGTCATCCTGGAGCTTGACCCAGTTGTACAGGGCGCCCATGTAGTTGCCCAGGTGCAGCTTGCCGGTGGGACGCATGCCGCTGAGGACCCGGCGTTTTGCTGTCTGCTGCGTTGGTAGATCGTTCATCGGGTCGTGAGGTTCCTTGTTGCTGAGGATCGAATTACAGGATGAGCAGCAGGCCGTTGAAGAGGTTGGCGAGCGGCGCGAACAGGATTGGAAAGACCAGGCGGCCGGCGACGAAGAAGATGGCGAGGGATCCCAGCATGCCGATGCGGTCATACATCTGCTCCCACTTGTAGGGAAGGAAGTTGCGCAGGATGCGGCTGCCGTCGAGCGGCGGGACGGGGATGATATTAAAGACAAAAAGCAAAATATTCGTGATGACGAAGTAGTAGAGCAGCAGCGCGATGGGGAAGAGCCGGGGCAGGTTCTCCATGTCGACGGGGATCTTATTCGCCATCAGCATCGCAGTCTGGACACTCAGCGAGCCGATGCCGTGGGTGTGTTTGAGCGCGACCAGCAGGACCAGCGCCACCATGGCAAGCGCGAGGTGGCTGGCGAGCCCGGCCAGGGTGGAGAGAACATCGTCGCGGCGGATCTTCTTGAAGTTGCGCAGGGTGATGGGCACGGGCTTGCCCCAGCCGACCAGCGCGCCGCCGAAGAACAGGCTGATGATGGGCATGACGAACGAGCCCCAGGGGTCAAGCTGGCGGGACGGGTTCATGGTGACGCGGCCCAGCATGTAGGCGGTCGGGTCGCCGAGGCGAAAGGCGGCGTAGGCGTGGACCGACTCATGGACGCTGAAGGAGAAAAACAGCACCACGAGCTGAAACAGCACCAGGATGACTTCCAGGCTCATGCTTTCAGCTTACCGGATCGGTCTGGATCATTCGGGATCGCGATCAAGATCGGTCTGGATCATCCGGGATCGCGATCAAGATCGCTCAGGACTCGCCGGCACACTTTTCGAGCAGGTCGGCGAAGGTTTCCTTGTGGCGCGGCCTGGCGGCGGCGCGGGCCTTGGGGTCGGGCAGGATCTTCTCGGGAGGCGGCATGCCGACGCGGTCGCGGGCGTTCTGCTTGACCGCCTTGACAATGGAAAAGGTCTTTTTCTCCGATTTCTTCATCGCGATTTCCTTGCTGCGACTCCGGACAGCCCGGCGCGCTTGGAACGCAGGCTCTCTTTGCAATACTCTCATTGCTGGAGAGTGAAACGCTCCCCTGGGCATGGTGCCTGGGGCTGCCCTCCGGTGAGGTGGACCATGGAAGAGAAGGACTTTTTCGACGAGCGCCCGGAGACCCGCACCCACACCATGACCTGTCCGCACTGCGGACAGCCTGGCGAGTACCAGATCGCATGGCTGGTGCGACGCAAAAAAGCAGCACTGGGCCGGGGAGCGGATGAGCGGGACCGGGCCCGGTTTGCCAAGGCGCAAAGCTACATGGTGCGGCGCGACGACCTGGTCGGCTGCAAGAATATCCGCTGCCGCAAGCGCTTCGACGTGACCAGCATCCAGTCCGTGGCGTTTATTTAGGACAGTTTGCAGGGCTTTCCGCGGGAAGAGCTGCCCGGTCGACCCGCGGCTGTGCTTTAATCGTACTAACGACCAAGCAGGAGAACTGAGTTCATGGCCAACACGCTTCTACCGATCGAAGAACGCAACCTGAGCCCCCAGGAGGTCGACCGGCTCGACCATCGCCGCCGCTTCGGGCAGCTGATGCTGGTGTTGTGCTTCCAGACGCTCATCATCTCCTTCCTGCTGCTGCTCTGGTCCGGTCAGGATGCGACCCTGACCTACGGCTGGCTCAAGCCCATGGTGATCTGGAATGCGATCACCTTTACTATCTCGCTTGTGACCGGCCTGCTCGGAATCAGCATGGTGCGCGGACGTAACGAGTTCTTCTCGTACTGAGCGCTTTGCAACGATCTTTCACAGGAGCCCGGACCTTTGATCCGGGCTTCACCGTTTCTGGTGGAGGCAAGATGGAGCGGTGCAGCGGTCGTCTTTTTGCCGTTCCGGGTTCTCTTGCAACAGTCGGCACGCTGCTCTATCTTGTTCCGCGCTCCCCGCTTTATCCTCTGTGTCCATTCCACGCCATCACCGGGCTGCTCTGCCCAGGATGCGGCGCAACGCGGGCGCTGGTGGCACTGGCTCACGGCCATATTCATGAGGCAATCACGCAGAATGCCCTGATTGTCCTGCTGCTTCCGGCGCTGGTGGTCTTTGCGTGGGAGGGAGCTCGCCGTGAAGCCTGGCCAAAACTGCCGGTCCCGGTTTTGCTGGGTATTCTTCTAGTCACCCTCGGCTTTACCGTCTGCAGGAACCTGACGTAGCAGCATCAAGGGTGCGGCGGAGGGTCTCTTTGCGGGTCTTCGCCTTTCGGTCACTGCTTCACGACCTCAAACGGGGCGGACGCCAACGTTCCACAGGCTCCGCCGCTGAAGATCAAATCCCGCAGCACGAGCCTGGACGCAGCAGCATCCTCCGTGTCCCCCAGCAACTGCATCTTCGACCCATCGTTCAGCGTGAACGCCGTCACCAGAGTGTTGCCGAGCAGGCCGGAGCCCGCCGTTCCCGCTGCCGTACCCGTCTGGAAACAGGTGGAACCTGCAATCTGCACGCTTCCAGCCAGCGCCTCCGGGCTGCTGGCCGTTGCTCCGGGCAGGACCACTCCCTGCTGGAACGTGAAGGTCAGCGAGACACTCTGCGCCACACTTCCCAGCGACCCGGGCGCTAAGGCGACTGGTGCCTTCGCCACATAGGTTCCGGTTACATCCGCGATCCGCGTCGCGGTAAAACTTCCCGTCAGACTCTGCGGGCAACTCGTATTGTTCGGTATAAAGGTGTAGCTTCCGTTCCAAGTGGAAGCCCCCGCCGCCGGAACGGTTCCCTTCAGCACGAGCGAGTCAAGGGGCAGGGTGGACGCACTCTGCGCGGTGAACGACCCGTCGCCTGCGATGGTCCCGTTTACGACGCCACCGGAGCCACCCACCGTAAACGATCCGCAGGGATATTGGACTGTTCCGCCACCCACCAGCTGGCTTCCCGTCGTGGTGAACGTCATTGCGATGCCGAACCCCGACTGGCCCGAACCGAAGTTTAGCGGATCGATAAACGGGAGCGTTCCGGTCAGCAGCCAGTTCCCGTTCAGCGTCCCCGTCGCCGCCGTCGGAGCAGCCGTCGTCGAAGCGGGTCCCGTCCCACAGCCCACCGGCCCCAGGCACATGGCAATCGCCAGCACATGACCCACAAGTGTCCGGGAACATCGCATGCCCAACACCCTACCTGCAACGACTCCATCTGACAACCGCTTTTTGATAGAAACAAGCAATCGCCAGCAAACGAAGAGCCTCAACCCAGGCGGGTTGAGGCTCTTCGTTGCAGACAGGGAACGGATTAGCTGCTGGCGGCGACGGCTTCCTTCTCCGGTGTGGGAGTGGCCGCCGCCGTGGTCGCGGGGGGCACGCCGGGCTTCTGCTCGCCGGCGCCCGGCTTGCGGATGTCAATGCCGCCCTTGAAGAACGCGCCATCCTCGATGGAGATGCGGGCGGCAATGACGTCGCCGGTCAGCGAGCCCTCGCTGCGTATGTCGACACGATCACTGGCGTGGCAGTTACCGCGCACCTTGCCGAGCACGACGATCTCGCGGGCCATGATGTTGGCCGCAACCTGGCCGTTGCGGCCGATGGTGACGCGGTTTCCGGGAAGATTGATCGCGCCTTCGACCTTGCCATCGATGTAGAGCGACTCGGAACCGGAGAGCTCACCCTTGACGATGAGGCTCTTGCCGATGGTCGCCTGCTCGCCCGAGGAGGCCGCGGCTGGGGCGGACCCGGTTGCGGCAGGGCGAACGGGGCTGGCTGCGGGCGTCTCAAAGCTGCTCTGGGGGGGTGTTGCCGGACGCTGCGGCTCCGGCGTCGAGGGGGTGCTGCCGGGCTGATTGGGCTTCCACATAGTTGCTGATTCCTTCCTTGACTGCGTAAAGGTTCCGCTCACAAAAAAGCGGTCAATGCAAGAGATTACGTGACCGTTCGCGGCACGCGCTTAGACCACAATACTACTTCCGTAGCAGCCGTCACTCTGCAAATCTTCTCTCGCAAAGGGCTTCGCGAGCAAGATTCTTTCAAGAGGAGCCTAGTTGGTCATCGACCCTTGAACTTTGTTCGGAACGAAAGGGTAGCTCTTACGCCGATCCGGCAGATTTTGCCTTCAGAGAGCCAGCTTCGTGGCCACTTCAGCCCTTGGTATGCTTAGGGTCAATCCCTTGCAAATGAGAATCGACCGACAGTGAGCCTGAAAGCCAAGATGGAAGCGGTGATTTATGCGTCAGAGGAGCCGGTGACGCTGGCTCAACTCGTGGGTCTGCTCGGTCACGAGGGCCAGACGGAGCTGGACCGTCTGGAAGATCGGCAGGGCTCACTGGGGCTGGAAACGGGTGCGTCAGGGGCGAGCGATGCGCTCGTCGAGGCTGGGGGTCTGGATGAGGCCGAGGCTGCGAGTGCGCCTGACGAGGCTGCGGGCACCGCAGAGGCTGCGGCTCAGCCGGAGTTGACGGCGGAGCCCGGGCCGGAGCAGAGCGCGGCGGCCGAAGCGACGCCTCCAGCCGATGCCGCCGAGAAGCGGCTTGCCCGCGAACGCGAACGGCGCCTTCGCGAGTTTTTCCGCGAGATCCTTGAGGAACTGATGCGCGACTTCGCCGCCGGCGATCGCGGCATCGAGGTGCGCGAGGTCGCGGGCGGCTTCCGCATGGCGACCAAGCCGGAGTATCACGACGCCGTGCGCGGCTTCGTGCGTTCTCTCAAACCGGTCCTGAAGCTGACTTTGCAGGCCCTGGAGACGCTGGCGGTGGTGGCGTACAAGCAGCCGGTCACGGCGCCGGAGGTAAGCGAGATTCGCGGGGTGGACTCGGGCGGCGTACTGGGCAGCCTGCTCGGGCGCAAGCTGATCTCCACCGCGGGCCGCAAAGCCGTGGTCGGACGGCCCATTCTCTACAAAACAACCAAGGATTTCCTGCTGCGCTTCGGCCTGAAAGACCTCTCCGAGCTTCCCAGCATCGAAGAGTTTGAAAAGCTGGCCGGCGACTTCGTCGAACAGGAGGAGATACCCATGCCAAGCGGCAGCGACACCCTGAACGAGCGGGTGCTGGAAGAGAACGTACAAGCGGAGCGGGATGCGATCGGCCCGCAGGCGGACGGCGACTCGGATGATCTGAACGAGGGCTCGGAGGCGAGCAACCGGCCTTCGGACGAGATGCCCGCGGTGGATGGCCGGCTCTCCGGACTCGACCCGAGCTACGAGAAGCCCGGCGACGATCCAAGCGCGGACGAGGCGGCGATTCAGCAGGATGAGCAGCAGAATGAGGAGGAGTAAACATGGCCACGGAGATCGAACCGGTAGCAGATAGCCCGATGGATGAAGAGCCGGACAGGGTGCATACGCCTGAGGGCGACAACGAGTTTGCGCCAGACCAGCCCTTGAAGCCGCTCGATCAAGGCCTGCAGACGCCGCGCGGCAACGGGAAGGACCCCTACAAGGAAGACTAGGCGACCTTCTCGAGGTCGCACCTTCTTCAGAGATACTGACAGGTTGGCCGAGTCAGCCGATAGAACAGGTGAATTCTGTTCCGGAAGCTTCCTCTCGCTCGCGATCACCACACGGCGCTGTCACAGGTCACCAGGGATCTTACGGCCGTGACAGCGAGTTCGGCCGGAAGCTCCTCAGCAGCGGAGGCAAGCGCCGGCACGTCGCCGCTGGACAAACTGCTCAAGGCGATCTTGAACTCGCTCTCCTCCGGCGAACCACGGGCGCAGTAGCGCGCTGGCGAGCTAGCTGGTGCAGAGCGGCCGCCAATCTGGTCGGCACCCAGGCCTGATGCCCCGAAAGTGGCAGGGCGAGGGGCAGGCCTCTCGTCTTCAGCTAAGCCGCCTGTTTTGAAGGTTTTGTGAAAAGCCTTCGGCGAGAGAGGCCTCAAGCCTCGTCCCGCTTTGGGTATCCGGCGCAAAAAGCTTGCGAGGATGCGGGTCTTGCGTTGTCTTTCCCGTCCGTTTTCATGCTAGAGTAGGCCCCAAGCAATCTCAAAGAAACGGTTATCGGACCTCATCCGCAAGGCTCGAACCGCAGCCCTATCCGCCGGCAGCAGGACTGCCGATACAAACGGTACGGTACGTCAGCAGGCTCCGCGTGCGGAGTGTGTCTTTGGAGGCCCCTATGCTGCACAGGTCGTGTTCCGCTTTAACTCTCTTTCTGATTGCTGCGCCTGTCGCCAGCTACGCGTCGGAGCAACTGGTTCCTGCCGGCTCCCTCATCCAGTGCACTGTCTCTGAAGCAAAGATCTCTTCCAAAGCCACCGCAGTCGGCGACCCGGTGCTGTGCAAGATCAGCCACGTAGAACTGCACGGCCGTTCCGTGCTGCCGTATGACAGCTATATGGTGGGGCACTTCGAGGCTTATAAGGATCCCGGCCACTTCGTGGGCAAAGGCTGGATGGAGCTCAAGTTCGATCACATGGTGATTGAGCCAGATATGGAACTCCCGGTTGATGCGCGTGTGATCGCCGTGCCCAAGTACAACGTCGACCAGGACGGCAAGATCCTCGGCAAGGGCCACCCCGTGAAGGACACGGTGGAGTGGCTGATTCCGGTGCTCTGGCCGATCGATCTGATCAACCTGCCCCGGCGCGGCCCTCGGCCCGTGCTGAAGGCTGAGACCAGGCTGACGCTGAAGCTGATGGATGATATCGGCTTGCCGACCCATGACATCGTCTCCGCGCACCAGCAGGCGGCGCTGATTGAGCGTGTGCCCGCCCCGGCGCCCGTTCAGCAGCAGTACGCGCCGCAGCAGAGCTATGCGCCGCAGTACGCGCCGCAACAGTACGGGCAGCCCCCTCAACAGGTGATCTACAACAACTACAACACGCCGCCGGCGCCACCCGCGCAGACGACCATCGTGATGGCTCAGCCGCAGCAGCCGCAGGTGATCTATCAGTACCCTCCCCCGCCGCCCAGGGTCTACGTTCCCTATGGTTATCCGGTGCCATACCGGTATCGCTCGCCGTACGGCTACTAGCTCATAACTCTTCAGCTGCCGCAAAAAAGGAGCCCATCGCGGGCTCCTTTCTGCTTTGGGTCTCCTAACGCGGCAGGCCGGGCTATAGCAAATTAGCTGTGGGTGTAGAGGGAGGCGTTGCTATAAACGTCATTTTCTCTCAAAGAAAATGACACTGCACCATACTTCCACTCCACAGCAACAGCTAATTTGCTCTAGCGCGCCAGGCCGGGCAGAGTTCCTCCAGTGACTGGAAGTATGAAGCCGGCCGGCGGAGCGACGCACTTCTTCGCCGCGCTACTGGTATCGAGGATGGTGTAGCGCACGGACGCGCGAGGATAGCTCGGCTTCAGCACACAGGTGTCGCTGGTGCCGGTCAGGTTGGACTGGAACGGCGGGGCCGTGGTGCAGGCCTCGGTTAGATCGGTCGAATTGGGTGCGTCCTGCACGGTGAACTTGGTCGGGCCGCCCTGAGACGCCCAATCGATGGCTGTACCCAGCGCCAGCGGCATGTTGGCCGGCGGGAACCAGGTCTTTGGATCCTTGATTGCCAGGGCATAGTTGGTGTCGCAGTCGAAGTACGCCTCCACCGTGGGGGGTGGCGTGAATACCGGCTGGGGATAGTCCGGCTTGTGGACCGGCGTGCCGCTGGGAAGGTTCGTCGGGAAGAAGGTGGCAACAAACCAGCGCGCGAGGCGCAAGCCGAAGCTCTCCGGCGCGGCGTTCACCTTCAGGTCGAAGGCAACGTCGTTGCCGTCTCCGCCTGTGACCCCGTTCCCGCCGGGCCCGGTGCCTGGCTGAACGGGGATCTTTGGGTCGCCGCAGAACCTGCACTGGTATTTGTAGTTGCCGGAGACGACGTTGATGCTGCAGAGTCCGCTGCCGTAGGGATCGATCGTGCATGGGGTCTTGCCTGTGAAGTAGATGTCGCTCACAGACTTGGGCGCGCCCTGGGCCGTGAGGTTGTAGGGATCGAGCCAGTGGATGGTGTCGCCCTGAGCGACCAGAGGCAGCGGGCCAAAGCTGTGGTCGACCTCCAGATTGAAGGTATTCGTCTTGCCATGAACGCCGAGCCAGCCGCCGGTGAAGATGCCGCCCACGAAGATGATGCACATGACCACTGCGGTCGCCAAACGTCCCATGAATCTCCTCTTAGCTTCAGTTTCAACTCAGCCGGCGGCCACCCGGTGTTCTAGGCGCGCCTTAAAGCGCGGGTCTTGTCGAATGTCTTTGAGCTCCACTGCCAGCTCCACGGCTGCCGGCGAGATGCCGTCGTCCAGGCAGCGCAGCACCAGCCTGAGAGCCTCATCCGTCTCTCCCATCAGCGCCAGGATCTGCGCCTTCGTCAAGCGCGATTCGACATCGGCCGCGCCGCGTGATTCGGCGGTCTGCATCTCCTTGCCGGCGCGGGGAAAGTCGCCCAGCTTTGCGTGATAAAACGCGAGCGTCATCCAATCGGTGCCGGGGCGCGGGTTGATGAGCAGGCTGCTTGCGAGCAGCGCCGCCGCCTGGCTGAAGCAGTCCTTCACCCGTGCGGGTTGGTTCAGCATGCCGTAGCAGTCGCCCAGGTCGCGCAGGATCTCATCGCTCTTCGGCCACAGCTCGTGCGCCTTGTTATAGCGCAGGATCGCCTCCTGGTAGTTGGCCGCTTGAAACGCCATGTCGCCCAGGCCAATGTAGGCGATCGCCCCGGGATGAAGTGCGATGCTCCGCTCGAGCGTCTCCTTGGCCTCCGTGTTGCGGCCCATCGTGAGATAGACCATCCCCAGGTTGGTCAGCGGCAGGCTGACTTTGGGCGCAATCTGGGTCGCCATGCTGAAAGCCAGGGCTGCGTCTGTATAACGAGCCTCCGTCTTCAGCACCACGCCGAGCTCGTTGTAAGCGCCCCAGAAGTTCGGACGATTCGCCGCAATCTGCCGGTAGATCGTCTCCTCTTCCGGGTAGCGGCCGAGGGTGCGAAAGGTGGCCGCCTTGTACAGCAGCACCTCCGGATTCATCGGGTCCAGATGAAGCGAGCGGTCGATCTCCCGCAGCGCTGCATCTGTCTGCCCGGTAAAGACGTCAACCTTTGCCTGCGCCAGCATGGCTCGCAGGGAGTCCGGGTTGAGCTGCAGCGCGTGCTGCGTATTCTGCCGCGCCAGCTCCAGCGCCGCCGGATCCTGCCCTGCCTTGTACGTGTTGAGGTATGCGTGCGCCAGCTCCGCGTAGCCCAGCGCGAAGCGTGGGTAGCTGTTCACCAACTGCTGCAGCTTTTCGAGCCCCGCTTCGAGCCCCGCATCGTTCGGCTCCTCAACCAGGTGCTTGCCCTGCACCAGCAGCTGGTACGCGTCCGCTCCCATGGCGGCGGACTCTTCCTCGTCGGCCAGGGGCTTCTCGCGCGGCGGCAGGTCCAGCAGCCGCGCCGCGGCCTCCGCTGCCCGATGCTCGAAGCCGCTGATCTCCGTCATTGCGGCGGAGAGGCTGTCCCGGCGCAGCGTCTTGCCGGTTGCGGCGTCCAGCAGCTGGAGCGTCAGGTGCAGCGTGCTGCCGGCCTTATGCGAGGTCGCTGCAAGCACGAGATTCGCCCCCAGCGCGGAAGCCAGCTCACTCACAGTTTCATCGCCGCTCGTCGAGCCCGCGCCCGCCAGCAGCGGATCCCCGGGATAAAGCACCACGAACTGCTTGTCATGCGGCTCCGCGCGCATCAGCCGATCCTGAATGCTGCCCACGATGCGATTCACCAGAGCAGCCATCTCCTCCGCCGGCCGCGGCCACGCGTGCAGCGCGACGTAACGGCGGACGGGGAGCGGATGCAGCATGCGTTCGATCGCGGACGACTCCATGAAAATACCGGCTGCGGCCAAACCGGTGACAGAGGCGGAAAGCCGCAGCATGGTTCTCCGCGAGACCTTAAGATGGCTCGGCGTGTTCGGCGCAGGGCGCTCAACGACGCGATACCGCCGCACCCGGAAGACCTCGGCCCGTTTGCCGCGCACCACCGACTCCGCTGCATAGAGCGCCCTCATGGCGGGCGAAAGGGAAGCAAAGGTCGTCCGGTCCACGATGATCTCGCCCGGCCTGGCCGCGCCTTCCAGCCGCACTGCATTGGCGATCGTGATGCCCGCGTAGCCGCAGTCCTCCGCCTCCAGGTTCAGGCGCGTGATCTCGCCGGTCGCAATGCCGATGCGAAACCAGCGCGTCGCGCTATGCTCGCTGCGGCTCTGGTTGTGCCGTTGGGCGATCTCATGCAGCAGCCGCGCAAAGCAGTGCGCGTCCTGCGCCCGGTCGAACAGCAGAATCGCTCCATCGCCGGTATGGCTCATTGTGCTGTGCTTGCCGGGCGCGCTCAACAAGCCCAACGCGTGCTGAATCATGCTCTGGATCTGCCGGTTCAGCTGCGCCACGGCCGGAGCGCCCGTGTTCTCTTCCAGAAGCCGCGCCAGCGTGCTATACCCGACCATGTCGACCACTACGACGGTCTGCGAAACCGCCTGTTCGACACCTTCGGTGAGCTCATGTTCCAACGTCATGGAAACCTCATCCGCAGGCACGCACCCGCGGCAAAGACAGCTTGTAAAGGGCCCGGAACATGCCCGCTCGCAACCGATCCACTCGATGCAGCGTACCCAGCGAACGTGTCTCAGAGGCTAATCGCGCGGCAACCCGCACGCAAGCGCAAACTGCAACACGCTCCGAACAGAAGACGCAATCACCCGAAGGTTGGATTTGCCCGGATCGGCTTAACCGCCGATTGCGCCAGTGCGCCCCGCAGCCGCCGTCTGCTTCACCTTGTCGCTGATCATCCCCACGGCACGCCGCGCGCTCAACGCAGCGCCCTCCTGCCAGCCCACCACGTGGCTGATCGTGTCGCCCGCCAGGTAGATCGGCCCATCCGGCTGGATGATGACCTCATACCCCTGCGCACCGCCGCCATAGTCCTGGATCCAGGAGCCTTCATTCCACTTCACCCTTCGCCAGCCGCAGAAGACCGGATTCTTTAATTCCTTGCCGTGCCCCGGATGCAGCTTTTCAATCGAAGCCCGTGACGCTGCGATCTTTTCCTCCAGGCTCCAGTCATGAAAACCCTTTACCTGGCTCTCATCCATATACCCGCTGACTACGATACCCGTCGGATGCATCAGCCGCGAACTCGGATACCAGATCGGGCTCGGCCCCTGCGACACAAACGAGAGCCCGCCGTAGATGTTGTAGTCCTGCTCCCAGAAGCGCCGGCTCTCCCACGCAATCTTGAACGAGCTCCCAAACGTGCTTTCAGCAATCACCTTCTTATACGGGTCGGCTAAATCGTTCGGAATCTTCTGCAGCATGGAGAAGGGAATTGCGCACACACAGTACGCGGCTTCCAACTGCCGCGCCTGCCCGTTCTGCAGATAGCCAACTCGCACCCCGTTCGCGGTCTTGCGAATCTCCGTGACCGGCGAGCTGTACTGGATCACCGGCCCCAGACTCTTGGCGAACGCATACGGAATCTGGTCCATGCCGCCCACCGGCTGCATCATCGTCGCCTGCCAGTCCCAGACCTCTTCATACAACATGCCGTTCCAGAACTCTTCATCGAGCAGCATGTGCATGTCCTGCGGCTCTTCAAAGATCTCCACCTGATCCGCCGCGCCGTCCGCCACCTTCAGCCCCGCGCGGTCCGAGCCCACGTACGCGCCCTTCCCATTCAGCGGGCCATACGTTCCCAGAAAATCGACCATCCGCTGCTTGTCTTCCTTGGTCAGGTCGCCATCGAGCGCGCCCTGCCGGATACACTTCGCCAGCAACTCCGAGACATGCCCCCGCGTATCGTTGACGGCTTTGCGCATCGGCACCGGCTTACCGCCATTGGCCTTATCGTTCTGCAACAGCGCGGAGCGGGACGTATTGATCTCCACCTCCAGCGGCACCCCAAGTTCGCGCGCATAGCCCAGCATCGTCCAGTGCGTGCTTGGCAGCCGAGCCGGGCCTAGATTCTGGTAGTTTCCGTCCTCCCAGTTGATGGCCTGCTTGGTGCCGTCGGTGAATTCGACGACGGTGCCCTTGCGCCCGGTCCAGTTGCGTCCGCCCGGCCGCTCGCGCGCCTCCAGCAGCGTCACCGAGTAGCCAAGCTTGCGCAGCTCATACGCAGACACCAGCCCGCCGATGCCGCCGCCCAACACGATCACCTTCACGCCGTTGCCCGTGCCCGGCTCGGCGTGGATCGGTTCTGCGGCTGCGCCCTTGATGGGCATCAGGCCAAGTGCCTGCATGGTGGCGAAGGCCGCGGAGTAGCCGCCTGCCTGCCCAACACGCATGAGGAAATCACGCCGTGAAACGCTCATGAGAACGACCTTTTTGTTCGCTGATTTTTAACGATGCTAACAGGCGCGTGTCCTGCCGGACTGGCCGACTGCGCGTCGCGCGGTCACTTCGTGACATGTAATTGCTTCGCGTGGCCCTCCCGTCGGTCGGGATCAAAGTTCTGTGCCGAGCAACGCTCGGACCAAGCGAAGCCCAATACATGTCACGAAGTGACCGCCGCCCGCGCAGGGCGCCCGTCCGGCAGGACAGATCCTTTCATCCGCTAAAAGCTGTACCGCAACCCGCCTTCCACGCGTCGCCCATTATCCGCCGCATAGGGAACGCCAAAGTCAGGTGACCCCAGCACCCCACCCACGGTCGTCACATTCAAATGATTCAGCACATTCGATGACCGAACATTCACCGTAAGAGCCTGCGGATGCTCCGCCTTCGCATTGCGCGAGAGCTTGAAGCTGCGTTGCAGATTCGTATCCAGGTGAATCGTCCACGGCAGCACGCCTTTGTTGCGCGGAAACACGCCGATCCCACCCGAGTTCGTCAGCAGCCCATACTTCGTCTGGATCGCACCCGGCGTTCCCGCCGCCGCATACTGCGGACGATCGTTGAAGTCTCCATCGCCGTTGTTATCGAACCCCGTGGTGATGTTGTAGTGCGCATCGCCCGCCGCGTTCAGGTCGCCGCTCAGGTCCACCTTGTACGGCAGATGCAGTGTGCCGTTGCCAAACACGTTCCAGGGCGGCTGGTTCGAGCGCCGCGCATACTCCCCCGCATCGCTGCCCGTCGTCTGCGGCGTGGAGGTCAGCATATCGTCCGTGTCCGCGATGATGTCGATATGCACCGCGCCCACAAAGAACTGCACCCGCTTCAAGCTATGCTGCTCCACACCGGCGAAGATCACATCCGCCCGCCCCTGCCCGCTATTCTGCGCCTGCAATATGTTCAGGTTCGCCGGCCCGGGACGCAGTCCCGTCGGCACGCCATTCAAAGGCGAGTTGATGTTCTCCGTCCGCCCATAATTCCAAAGACGACCGTAGTAGAGATCGCCTGAAAGATTCCAGCCATGCGGCAGCGCCCGCGTTGCGCCGACGTTCTCGATCGCGTACGTCAGCAATCCCATGCCCGGTGCGAACTCCCGCATGCTCTGAATCGGCGCCGCGCCGGCAAACGGGTTGCCATACACCGGGTTGTAGACCGTGCTGGTCACACGCGTCGTGCCGTTCTCACGCAGAATCTCGCCGTAATCGTCCGTGTCGATGCGTCCCGAGAACAGCCCCGCATGCGCATGCAGCGTCCAAGTCCCCTTCTTGTTCGGCGACCACAGCACCCCAAGCCGCGGCGTTGCTCCGCTCAAAATCGTCGGATCGTTCTGCAGGTAATAGCGCATCCCCGCGCTGATCTGCACCCCGTGCCCAACCTTCCAGTCGTCCTGCACAAACAGCGCTACGCTGACTGAGGTGAAGTCCACCTCCGGTGTCCCGGTCACACCCGTAAACGCCGTCGGCGTCCCGCCCGCAAGCCCCAGCAGCGCCCGCCGATATTGCTCGAGCCCTGTAATCGTCGTCATCTGCCCAGCCACCGGCTTGCCGTTCGCGTCGAGCACCACCGCCGTGCCGCCGCCAAAGACATAGGTGCCGTTGAAGTTCGTCGTCAGCCGCTTGTGTTCGTCATAAAGGAAGAACTGCTCGCCGGCCTTCAGGGTGTGCTTGCCTTTGCTCAGGATGATGTCGTCATCCGCCTCAATGCCGAACTCATGCAGCCCCCGCGCCTGAAACGTCGCGCCTCCGCCAACGA
The DNA here is from genome assembly GCA_964282815.2 of uncultured Granulicella sp. Lineage (GTDB taxonomy): Bacteria > Acidobacteriota > Terriglobia > Terriglobales > Acidobacteriaceae > Edaphobacter. The sequence goes on along the minus strand of CBDIOH010000007.1, from coordinate 292,042 downwards.
ACGCGCCTGCCACCTGCACCTGCGGCGCCGTGCTGGTCGGCACATCATTCTCGCCATCCCAGCGAAAGCTCACCCGCGCCTCATGCATCAGGTGCGCCGAAACCGTGGTCACATCCGTAAAGCGCAACGTGTGATCGTATTTGCCGCTGCCGTAGCCGTTCTCCGCCAGGCTCTGTCCGCCGACACCAACATTTTGCAGGCTATTCACCTTCTCGCTGTAGCTCGCGATAAACGTATTCTTCGCCCCCAGCTGCCAGTCCACCCGTGCCGACCCCACCCAAAGACGCTGCGGTGTCGCTACGTTGGCAATCGTATTGACCTGATTGCCCCCACTGTCCAGCGTCACCGCGTTCACCACGCCAAAGTTATCGATGCTCCGATGCTCGAGTGCCAGCGCGAAGTCGCTGCCCTGCTTGCGCACCGGCCCGCTCAACTCAAAGCCATACCGTTCCTTGCCCAGCGCCGCCTTGCTGGTGGAAAACGGATCCCGCGCATTCTCCCAGGGCGAGCCGTTGGTCGCGAACAGGGCTCCATGAAACGTCGTCTGCCCAGGCTTGGTATAGACCTCGACCCGTCCGCCATCGAACGGCGGCTCGCGATACTCGCTTGAATACATATCCGGGTTCACCTTGATGTAGGCGATCGAACTCTTTGGCGGAAGCGCGCTCGAGCCCTGAAATCCATCCACCGCAATCGTCGTATTGGCCGGATTCCCGCCGCCGGCCGCGGCCAGCTGCTGCAACTCCCGCAACAGGTCGTCCGGATCGTCTGCCAGCGCCTGCAGCCGCTCCCCGGAGATGGCAGCTGAAGGCCCGTTCACCGTCGGATCGCCGCCCGGAGCATCGCCCGCCACATCCACACTCGTATCTACCTCTTCCGGCCGCAGCGTCAGTGCGAGGCTCGCCGCCCGCGGCACAGTGGCCGTACTCTCAAGCCGCGCGAAGCCTTCCGCTGCCGCCGTCAGCTTATGCGGCCCGTTCGCGACGCAAGGGAAGCTGAACCGCCCATCCGGCCCGCTCGTGGACGTCACGCCTCCGTCCAAAGTCACGGTCGCCCCCGGAATCAGCGCCAGCGTGCTGTCCCGCACGACGCCCGCCAGCGTCGTGCCCGTACAGACGGTCTCGGCAAAGCCATGCGGGGCCGCACACACAACCGCACCCGCAGCCAGTATCAAAAATCTATTCATGGAACCTCAAAAGGAAACCGCTAAACCGTTCGTCTTCCGGTTTCCTCCTGCGATACGCAACCGTGCGCCCGCCGGTTCCCTTCTTCGGGACGCAAAGGCAAAAACTCCGCAATACAACCGTCGAGGGATGCCGTTCCAGGGCTTTGGGGAATGCGCCTTACCGCCTCCACGGGCTAAACTGAACCAACTCTTTCGGAAGCACTATCTCCGCTTTCAGAAGCAGCCGAGGACGCTGTTCGATGCTCAAGCTTGTAAACCAGACTCTCCGTGCCGCCGCCGTCTCGTGCCTCCTGTTTTTGCTGGCCGCCTGTGGAAGCGGCGTCAAGTCCATCCCCGCTCCCGCGCTCTCCATCACCACCGCATCCCTGCCTTCGGGCACCGTCGGCGTCGCGTACAGCGCCTCCGTCGCCGCGGCCTCCGGGGTTAGTCCCTACACCTTCAGCTCTTCCACCCCGCCCGCCGGCCTGACCTTTTCTTTCGCTGGCGTCCTCTCCGGCACACCCACCACCGCCGGAACCTCTAGTCTCGCCGTCACGGTCACAGACTCTGCCGGTAAAACTGCCTCCGCCACCTTCGCGATCGTCATCGCCCCCGCGCCGGTGCCTTTGGCGCTCGGTCCCGCCACCCTGCCAACAGCGCTCGCCGGCACTGCGTACACCACCACCCTTCAGGTCACCGGCGGAACCACCCCGTACACCCTCGCGCAGACCGCCGGCACGCTCCCTACCGGCTTCACCCTCACCGCCGCCGGTGTTCTCTCTGGAACCGCCCCCACCGCCGGGACCTACACCTTCACCGCCAAGGCAACCGACAGCAGCAGCCCGCAGCAGACCGTCTCCACCGCCTTTACCCTCAACGTGGTCAACGCGGCAGTCACCATCAACACGGGCAGCGTCATCACCACCGTCCCGCAGACCTTCTTCGGCGTGCACACCTCGGTCTACGACGGCAGCCTGGACGACACCGCACGGCTTCCCGCGCTGCTCGCAACCTCCGGCATCACCACCCTGCGTTACCCCGGCGGCAGCTACGCCGACCGTTACCACTGGGCTCAGTCCTCGCTCACCCCGCTTTACGCCTCCACCCCCGGCGCCTGCGCCGCCGCCCTCGCCCCCGGCGCTCAGGTCTTTGAAGGCACCATCGCTCCAGGAACCAACTTCGGAAGCTTCGTCCAGACCCTTGCCGTCACCGGCGCCCAGGGCCTCATCACCATCAACTATGGCACCAGCGTCGCCAACTCCACCGCCTCGCTGATGGCCGGCAACGCCGGCGTCCCCAACCGCTGCTCCGACCCCGACAACCTCCCCGGCCAGCCCCAGGAAGCCGCCGCCTGGGTTGCCTACGCCAACGGCTCCGCCACCAGCACCCAGAGCACCCAGGTCATTGGCCCGGACGCCACCGGCTTCGACTGGAAGACCGTAGGCTTCTGGGCCGCACTGCGCGGCGCATCCCCGCTCGCCACCGACGACGGATACAACTTCCTCCGCATCGCCCACCCTGCCCCCATCGGCATCAAGTATTGGGAGGTCGGCAACGAGATGTATTACAACGGCTGGGCCGGCAACCGCAACTACGAGGCCGACCTCCACGCCCCCTACATCTACCCCGGCGGCTACGCCAGCACCAACGGCTACCTCTCCCGCGACTCGCTTCCCGCGCTCTCCCCAACTGCCTACGGAACCAACGCCATCCCCTTCATCCAGGCCATGAAGGCGGTCGATCCCACCATCCTCGTCGGCATCGACTTCGCCTCGCCCGGCGCGACCGACCCCATCCCGCTCAACTGGAACCCCGACCTGTCCAGCGCCGCCTGCCTCGCCGGCAGCTTCGACCTCGCCATCATCCACTACTACCCCGGCACCTACAACGCCGTGCAGCCCGGCGAGCTGCTCAGCCTTCCCCAGTCCGATCTCCCCCGCCAGGTCGCCGGTATCCAGGCCAATCTCAAGGCAAACTGCTCCAACGCCTCCGCCATCAAGTTCTGGCTCACCGAGACCTCGCCCAACGGCGTGCTCGCCGCCAACTTCCCCACCCAGGTCACCGGCCTCTTCGCTCTCAACGAGTACCTCACCAGCCTCCAGACCGGCATCCTCAACATCGACTGGCTCGAGCTCCACAATGGCACCTTCCTCAGCAGCGACGGGAATGAAACCCCGGGTCCCGCTTACTTCGGAATCGAGCTCGCCCACCTGCTCGCCGCACCCGGCGACTCGGTCGTCACCGCAACCTCCAACATCGCCTCCGTCATCAGCTACGCCACCCTCAAGGCCAACGGGCAGAAGGGCGTCGTGCTCATCAACGCCGACCCCGCACACCCGGTCTCTGTCCAGGTCAGCGTCACCGGTTCCATCCTCGGCTCCTCCGCCACCCAGTACAGCTACGGCGTCTCCACCACGCAATCCGGCACCGCCCTCACCGGCACGGCCTTGAACATCCCCGCCAACTCCTTCTCCGTCACCGTGCCCGCGTACACCGCACTCACCCTCCTGATCCAATAGCTCGCATCCAACCCCTTCGAACGGAGGGGTTGGCTCATGCAGTCCATCCAACAAGCGCTGCGCTGGCTCTTCTCCCGGCCCGAGGGCCTGCGCTCCCATCTGCTCGCCCGCTGGCTCTTCCTCCGAGCCCTCGGCCTCGTCTTCTTCTCCGCCTTCTACGCCCTCATCTTCCAGGCCCGCGGCCTCATCGGCGTCAACGGCATCCTCCCCGCACCCGAGTACCTCCAAAGTCTCCGCCCGCTCGGCCTCCTGCGCCTCTGGTACGCTCCCACCCTCCTCTGGCTGCACCCCACCAACCCATTCCTGATGACCCTCTGCTGGGCTGGCCTCATCGCCTCGCTCCTGCTGGCCTTCAACATCCTCCCTCGCCCATCGACCCTCGTCTGCGTCCTCTGCTTCCTCTCCTTCGCCGCCGCGGCGCAGGACTTCGCAGGCTACCAGTCAGACGGCATGCTCCTCGAAGCCGGCTTTCTCGCCCTCTTCATCGCTCCGGCAGGCTTTCGCCCGCGCTTAGGCCCTCATAGCCCACCCATCCGCGCCGCCTACCTCCTGCTGCTCTGGGAGTGGTTCCGCATCTACTTTGAGTCCGGCATCGTCAAGCTCACCAGCGGCGACCCCACCTGGCACAATCTCACCGCCATGTACGAGTACTACCAAAATGGCCCGCTCCCCACCTGGATCGGCTGGTACCTCCAGCACCTCCCACACTGGTTCCACATCGCCAGCGCCGCGCTCACGCTCCTCATGGAGCTGGGCATCGTCTGGATCGCCTTCGTCTCCCGCCGCCTGCGCATCGTCTGCTTCTGGATCGTCACGGTGTGGCAAGCGGTCGTCATCGCGACCGCCAACTACGCCTTCCTCAACTATCTCGTCCTGATCCTGGCCTTCCTGCTTCTGGACGACCGCTATCTCCACCGTTTCCAACCCATCTTCCCCACCCAAACCGAACCCGAAATCCCAAAGCCCTCACGCCTCACTCCGCTCCAAACCAGCCTCGCCGCCGTAGCCTTTATCGCGGTCATGCTCACCGGGATCGCCTATGCCACCACCGTCCCCCTCCTCCAGATGCTCTGGCCCGCCGCCCCGTTCCCACGTGGCCCCATCGAAGCCCTCGAACCCTTCCGCATCGCCAACCAGTACGGCCTCTTCGCCACCATGACTCCGCACCGCTACGAGATCGAGTTCCAGGGCTCCAACGACAACCAGACCTGGACTCCATACCCATTTCTCTACAAGCCCCAGGACCCGCACGTCCGCCCCCGCATCTACGCCCCCTACCAACCCCGCTTCGACTGGAACCTCTGGTTTGCCTCGCTCGGCCCTTGGCAGGAGAACGCCATGGTCCCCCGCACCGAAGGCCGCCTGCTCACCAACGACCGAGACGTCCTCGGCCTCTTCGGCCCCAATCCGTTCCTCACCACCCCACCCCGCTACATCCGAGCCGTCCTCTGGCAGTACTGGTTCAGCACGCCCGAAGAAAAACGCACCCGACACGTCTGGTGGCGCCGCCAGCTCCTGGGCACCTACGCCCCCACCCTTACCCTCACCCCGGATGGCCGCTTCGCCATCGTCGAACCCGCAACCCTCACCGGCCCACCCCAGCCCTGACCCAGGCATCCCAAACCCTCATGGATCTCATTCACCCCAACGGTATGATCGGCTCCGACCAGGCCCGCGTTGACAGCTTCGCCAAGGTCACAGGCCGCGCCCGCTATGGCGCGGATCAGGGGCCAGCCCAGAACGTCCACAACCCGGCTCACGCCTGCCTCGCCACCTCGCCCATCGCCAAAGGCCGCATCCGCTCCATCGACTGCACGGCCGCACGCGCCATGCACGGCGTCTGCGACATCCTCACCTGGCAGGAGGTCGGCCGCAAGGTGAAGCCAGGCAAACCGATGCTCGACGGCGGCTACATGTCCCACGCCGTCGCACCCCTCGCCTCCAATCGCATCCACTTCGCCGGCCAGATCACCGCCGTCGTCATCGCCGACACCTTCGAGACCGCCCAGGCCGCCGCAGAAGCCATCGTCTTCACCTTCAAAGAGGAGCGCCTTACCGCCGGCTTCGACAGCCGCGGTGCCAGGGTCGTCAAGCCCAAGTCCCTTGGCGAAACCGAGCTCAAAGCCGGCGACGTCGAGCATGGCCTCCGTACCGCCGTCGCCACCGTGGACGAGTGGTACCAGACCCCCGCCCAGCACCACAATCCCATGGAGCTTTTCCAGACCACCTGCGCCTGGAAAGACGACGAACTCACCGTCTGGGAGTCCACCCAGACCGTCCGCGGCACCCAGTACGGCCTCGCCCACCAGCTCCGCATTCCGCCCGCCAAAATCCACGTCATCTCCCCTTTCATCGGCGGAGCCTTCGGCTCACGCGGCGAGCTCGGCCAGTACACCGCGCTCATCGCCTTCGCCGCCAAACGCCTCGGCCGCCCCGTCAAGCTCGTCACCACCCGCCAGCAGGGCTTTACCCTCCGCACCTTCCGCGCGGAAACCCGTCACCACCTCAAGCTTGGCGCAGACCGCGAAGGCCATCTCACCGCCCTCGATCACGAGTCCTGGGAGCTCACGAGCCGGGAAGAGCTCTTCGCCACCGCAGGCTCCGACTCCACCGCCCGTCTCTACGCCTGCCCCAACGTCCGCACCAAGGTCCACAACGTCGAAACCGACCGCCAGGCTCCAGGTTTCATGCGCGCCCCGCCTGAAACCCCATACCTCTTCGCCATGGAATCCGCCATGGACGAGCTCGCCCACAAGCTCCAGATCGATCCCCTCGACCTCCGCCGCCGTAACGAAACCCTCATTGAAACCGTCACCAACAAGCCCTACACCAGCCGCTCCCTCCTGCAATGCATCGACAAAGGAGCCGAGCTCTTCGGCTGGTCCAAACGCAACCCGCAACCCCGCAGCATGTCAGACGCAGAAGACCTCATCGGCTTCGGCTACGCCACTGCCTTCTACCCCACGCAGGTCGGCCCCGCCGACTGCCGCGTCACCCTCACCCCCAGCCTCCGCGTCCTCGTCGAGGTCGGCACCCACGAGATCGGCACCGGCATCCGCACCGTCGTCGCCATGACCGCAAGCGATCTCCTCGGCCTCCCGCTCTCGGCCGTCGAGGTCAGCATCGGAGACTCCCGCCTGCCCGCCGCGCCCATGTCCGCCGGCTCCAACTCCACCGCCAGCGTCTGCACCGTCATCGCCAAAGCCTGCGAAGCCCTGCGCCAGCGCATCGCAGACTCCGCCGTCAAAGCCGGCTCCAGCCCGCTCAAGAATCATGCCCCGGAGTCCATCCGCCTCATCGAAGGCAAAGCCGTCTCAGGCGAGGCCTCAGAGCCGCTTGAAGCCGCGGTCAAGCGCGCCGGCCGCGGCAAACTCATGATCCAGAAGGCCAGCAACAATCCCCACGGCGCGCCTCCGCTCATTGGTCCTGCCCTCGTCCAGCGCGGCAAACCCATCATCATGGGAGGCTCCAACCTCAAAGACCGCATGCAGTTCGCCTTCGGAGCTCAGTTCGTCGAGGTCCGCATCGGTCGCGCCTCCGGTGAAATTCGCGTCCCCCGCATGGTCGGCGTCTACGCCGGCGGCCGCATCATGAACCCCCGCACCGCCCGCGCTCAACTCTCCGGCGGCCAGGTCTGGGGCATCTCCTCCGCGCTCCATGAAGCCACCGAAATCGACCGCCTCTACGCCCGCTACGTCAACCAGGATCTGGCCGAGTATCACGTTCCGGTCGCCGCCGACATCGGCGAGATTGAAACCGTCATGCTCGATGAGGTGGATCATCTCGTCAATCCGCTCGGCATCAAGGGTATCGGAGAGCTCGGCGTTACCGGAGTCAACGCGGCCATCGCGAACGCCGTCTTCCACGCCACAGGGATACGCATTCGCAAGCTACCAATCCGTGTAGGCGACCTCCTCTAACCCCGAGCAACGCGAGGACCAAGCGAAGCCCAATACAAGTCACGAAGTGACCGCCCCGCGTGCAGCGGGCCCGTCCGGCAGGACAAGTCTTTGCCCTCAAGCCGCGGTCTGCCGCCGATCCTCCGCAAACCCCGCCAGCAGACCCACAGCCTTCTCCGCCGGCACTGGCCGCGAAAATAAAAACCCCTGCCCCAGATCGCAGCCAAACGACTCCAGCAGCGCCCTCTGTGCCTCCGTCTCAATTCCTTCGCCAACGACCTTCAGCCCCAGCCTGTGCCCCAGCGCGACGATCGTCTGCACAATCTCGCAGCTCTCCTTGCTCCGTTCCATATCCGCCACAAACGACCGATCGATCTTCAACGTCCCAATCGGAAACCGCTTCAAATAGCTCAGCGACGAGTACCCCGTCCCGAAGTCATCCAGACTCAGCGCCACGCCCAGCTCACGAAACTCGCGCATCACCTCCGCCGTCCGCATCGCATCCTGCATCGTCAGATTCTCAGTGACTTCAAGCTCCAGACACCCCGGATTCAGCCCCGTTTCGAGCAGCACCTCCCCCACCCGCTCGACCAGCTCCTTCCGGTTGAACTGTTTCGGCGAGATGTTCACCGTAACTCCCAGGGTATCCACCCCAGCGAACCCCGCGTTCCAAACCTGCGTCTGCCGGCACGCCTCGCGAAGCACCCATTCGCCCATCGGCACAATCAGTCCGCTCTCCTCGGCCATCGAAATAAACAACCCCGGCTGCACCATCCCCATCTCCGGATGCCGCCAGCGCACCAGCGCCTCAAAGCTCACCACATGCCCATCCCGCAGGTCGACGATCGGCTGATAGTGCAGCTCAAACTCCTCCCGCTGGATCGCCAGCCGCAGATCCCGCTCCATCCGGAACCCGCGTTGCGCCGCCGCCTGCCCGGAGCCATCACTCACCTCGTACCGCGCCTTGCCCAGCCGCTTCGCCTTGTACATCGCCGTGTCGGCCCCGCGCAAAATCTCCTCCGGATCGATCGCCCCTTCGCCACTCGTCGAGATCCCAATACTCGCCGTCACGAAGATCTCGTGCCCGTCGACAAGGAACGCAGGCCCCAGCATCCCTTGCACCCGTTCGGCCACCCGAATCCCATCATCCACCCGGCCAAACTGATCCAGCAGCAGCACAAACTCATCCCCGCCAATCCGCGCGACCACATCGCTCGAAGCCCGTCCTTTACGGCGTACCCGCCGCTCCCGTGACACTGTGTCCTCTGTCCGCACCGCCTTCACCAGCCGTTCCGCAATCGCCCGCATCAAACCATCGCCGGTGACATGCCCCAGGCTGTCGTTGATCACCTTAAACCGGTCCACATCCACAAACAGCAGAGAAAATTGGTACCCCGGCTCCAGATGCGTCCGCCGCACCGCCTCCGCCAGCTTCCGCACAAAGTATCCGCGGTTCGGCAGCCCGGTCAGCGAGTCATGCTCCGCCTCGAAGATCAGCTTGTCTTGCAGATCGAGAATCCTCTGCCCCGCCCGGATCCGTGCCTTCAGCTCCTGCGGATTGCAAGGCTTTACCAGGTAGTCATCCGCCCCGGATTCGAGCCCCAGAACCACATCCCCGCTCGTCTCCTTCGCCGTCAGCAGGATCATGTACACATACGGCGTCTCGAGCGACGCCCTTACCTCGCGGCACACCGTCGGCCCATCCTTGCCCGGCATCACCCAGTCCAGGATCGCCACCCGCGGCGGGTCCGGAGCCATCAGCACCTCCATCGCCTCATGTCCGTCGTCCGCGCACACCACCTCAAAGCCGCTTCGTTCGAGCGTCCGCCGTAGAATCCGGCGCGAGACCGCATCGTCATCCGCCAACAGAATCTTCATCGCCCAGCCTCCGCAAACAGTGCCGCACGGCACGCCGTCGCCAGGTTCTCCTGCGCCATGGCCGCGCAGCGTTCCAGCCGCTCCAGCTCCGCGGGAATCCTCTCCGGCGCAAACTCAGACGCCAGCTGCTCCACCCGCCGCGCACTCGCAGATGCTCGATTGAACGAAAGGCTTGCCATCATCCCCTTCAGCGTGTGCGCTGCCACCCGCACCGCATGCAGATCGCCCCGCCCCAGCGCCGCCTTCAACTCCGCCAGCAGCACCGGAAAGTCCTCATGGAAGATATCCATGATCTCGCGCAGCAGCTCGCGGTCATACTCCACGCGAGCCAGAAGCTCCGGCAGATCGACGCTGCTCTCGTAGGCTCTCTCTTCCATCTGCATCGGCTCCTCTGTCTCCTTTGGCCTTCACGGTCCGGCATCCCGGGTCTGCTCTGTGTATCGACGCCTCATTTCCCTCGCGTGATCCGTCTTCAACCGCCTCATCCGCCGGGCGACAGTACCAAAGTTTTGCCCTCTACAACCTCCGCCAGCAGCCAGTCCAATTCCTGCGGCCGAATCGGCTTCGCCAGATACCCATCCATCCCACTCGCCAGATACCGCTCCCTATCACCCTTCATCGCATTCGCCGTCACCGCATAGATCGGCAGATGCGCCCCCGTGGCCTGCTCCCGCAGCCGTATCTCCCGCGTCGTCCCCACCCCATCCAGCAGCGGCATCTGCACATCCATCAGCACCAGGTCGAACCGCCCCGCACCCCCTCGCTCCAGCCCCAGCAACTCCAGCACCGCCAACCCATCTCCCGCCAGCGTCACCTTGTGCCCACGCTTCTCCAGCAGCCGAAGCGCCAGCTTTTGATTCACCGCATTGTCCTCCGCCACCAGAATCTCCAGCGCCCGAACCGCCCCAACCCCGCCGCGCGCCACAACCGCAACCACCGGCTCCGCCTCAACCGCCTCCGCAACCCCCAGCACCGCCGTAAACCAAAACCGGCTGCCAACTCCGACCTCGCTCTCCACACCAATCGCCCCGCCCATCACCTCCACCAGACGCGAGCAGATCGTCAGCCCCAACCCCGTCCCGCCATACTTCCGCGTCGTCGACGCATCCGCCTGTGCGAATGGCTCAAAGATCGCCCCCAGCTTCTCCTTCGCAATCCCGATCCCCGTATCCGCCACCGTAAATCGCAAAACATGCTCGCCCTCCACTCGCACCCGAACCGAAACCTCCCCCCGCGCCGTAAACTTGATCGCATTCCCTACCAGGTTCAGCAGCACCTGCCGCAGCCGTCCCGCATCCCCCATCACCCGTTCCGGAACGTCCTCCGCCACGTCGCAAACCAGCCGCAGTCCCTTCTGCTTCGCCCGCATCCTCACCGTCTTCAACGTCTGCGCCACACACTCCCGCAGCTCGAACGCCCTCGCCTCCAACTCCACCCGCCCCGCCTCGATCTTAGAGAAATCCAGAATGTCGTTGATCACCTCCAGCAAAGCGTCGGCGCTCAACTTTGCCGTCTCCAAATACTCCCGCTGCTCTCCCGTCAGCTCCGTCTCGAGCGCCAGCTCCGTCATCCCCAGCACCCCGTTCATCGGCGTCCGGATCTCATGGCTCATATTCGCCAGAAACTCGCTCTTGGCCAGATTTGCCGCCTCCGCCGCCTCCTTTGCCTCCTGCATCGCACGGTCGCGCAGCCGTATCTGCGCCAGCATCTCGTTGAACCCGTCGATCAGCTCCCCCGTCTCGTCCTCGCTCTCCTTCTCCACCGCAACCGTATAGTCCCGCTCCAGCGAGATCGCCCGCGTCGCCCCCGCCAGCCGCACCAGCGGACGCGTAATCGACCCCAGCAGCCAAGTCGAAAGCCCTAGCGCCGTCACCAGCGCCGCCAGCCCCACTCCACCCATCATCTGCAGATACCGGACATGCGCATGCTTCAGCTCGGTCAGGTCATACCGGATATACACCGTTCCCATCCGCTCCCCATCCAGCCGGATCGCATGGAAGATCACCATCGTCTCCGCATCCGGAAACGACGTCACGTCTTCCTCAGGAGGCGCTGCAAACCGCCGCAGCCCGGCCGGCGGCTTACCCGGAGGCTGATACAGCGCAAACGGAACCCCCTTCCGGTCGTAAATACAAGCCGCCACCACGTGCCTCTTATAGTCCAACGCCCGCAGCACATCCTTCGCCGTGGCCGCATCCGCAAAGCTCAGCGCCGCCGTGCTGTTGGCCCCAATCACCTCCGCTAGCATCTCGATGTCTTCCCGTTTCTCCATCCGAAACTGGAGGTCGTCATACGTTACCGCCGCCAGGCAATACAGCAGCAGCGCCAGGCTCACGGCCGACACAATCATCCACCGCAGCTTCGTCGCCACCGAGATGAACTGCGCCGACCGCACAAACTGCGCCGGCCGCACCGATCCGCCCACCCGCAACCCGACCCTCGGAGAAACTCCCGGCATCAATCCCGCCCTCCCGCCACCAGCCGCGAGACCCCAATCAGCTTCGCGCTGATCAACACCCCACCCCGCCGCGCCGCCTCCAGGTTCAGCTCCAGCTTCACCTGGTCCTCCTCCGTCCGGAAGTTCAGCATCCCACCCGCCTGAAGAAACTCCGGCGACTCCCCCACCGTCAGCACGCTCGCGCCCTTCAACCCATCGATCATCCGCCCCGCCTGCCGCTCGCTCGTACCCCCCAGGAACACCACGTTGCACCCACGCAGGTTCTCCCCCGGCCGCATCCGCCGGACCTCGATCCCCCGTCCATTCACCACCCGCCCCGCCGAAGCCTGCGTCAACAGCTCCGCAATCACCGGATCGTCCACAATGCAGAGCGCAAACGGAGCTGTCGCCGAGACAAACGGACTTTCACTCCACCCCACAAACCGCGTGAAGTTGAACAGAAATCCCGCCTTGATCTGATCCTCCGCCAGCCGCGCCGGAGCCACGCTCCCACCCGGAGCCCGGGCGGTCAGAAGACACAACCCCGCAAGCGCCCACAGGATAAAGCGCGCCATCCCCCGCCGTCTAAGACGCAGAGCCACGCATCCCTTATCGGCACCCCACCTGATAAGGATGAAACTCACTCAATCTTCTTCCGACCAGCGGGAGGACCACGCGAAGCAGTCACATGGCACGAAGTGCCCGCCCCACGCGCAGTGGAGCCCGTCCGGTAGGACAAAGCCGTAAAGGCCGTCCGCAGGACAGGCCTGAGCGGCTACTTCACACTGGCAGGAGGAACAATCCCGTTCATCCGCAAATACTCCACCATCTGCCCATAGTGGTCGAACGCATGCGCCACCACGCCGCCCGCCAGGCTAGCCCGCGTATCCGTCTCATGCACACTCTCGAACGCGTTCTTCTCCGTCAAGTTTGCAAACGCCTTATGCAGAAAGGCAAATGAAGCCGCCAGCGCCGCAATGGCCTTGTCTTTATCGGTAATCGCCGCCAGTCCCTTCGTATCCAGGTCGGGCTTGATTCCCCCCACGCCGCTGCCGTAGTAGTAGTTCGCCTGTGCTACGTGCGTCACCTCCTGCACAAACGTCCGCACTCCCTTATAGTCATCCCCTTCGCCCGCCTTGAAGATCGCATCGCTCGGCGCAAACCCATACTTCTCCGCTGGCATCGCCTTCGCCGCCCCCATAAACTCTTTTTCCAGCCCCGTCAGCATGCTGTCAAAGCTCTTCGAAGGCTCAATCATCGTTCCCGGCGCGATCTTCGGCGGAGTCCCGCCCATCTGCGCCCACGCTCCACCAGACATCATCACTCCCAGAACCGCCGCCACAACCATCCCCTTCAAACGCATCGAACTCTCCCTCGGCGCAACGTGCCGCCTCGTCGAAATCATACGCGCACCGCGCCAAACGCATCTCACGGATTGCTTATAACCGGAGACCCCACGCATGGAACGCCGAGACTTCCTCAAAACCGCCGCCGCAGCCGCCGCCCTCCCCACCGCTGCCAGCGCAAGCGCCCCCATCACCCGCCCCCAATCCCCCGACATGCCCTACCGCCAGCTCGGGTCTACCGGTGAGGTGGTGTCCGCCATCGGCATGGGAGGCTTCCACCTCGGCAAGCAGAAAGATCCCGCCGAGTCGATCAACCTCATCCACGCCGGCGTCGACCGCGGTATCACCTTCCTCGACAACTCCTGGGACTACAACGACGGCATCTCCGAGGTCCGCATGGGCCAGGCCCTTAAGACCGGCGGCTACCGCCAGAAGGTCTTCCTCATGACCAAAATCGACGGCCGCACCGCCGTCGAATACGACAAGCAGCTCGAGCAATCCATGGGCCGCCTCCAGGTAGACATGATCGACCTCGTTCAGTTCCACGAGTGCATCCGCCTCGAAGACCCCGACCGCATCTTCGCCGCCGGCGGCGCCATCGAGTCCGCCATCAAGGCCCGCGAAGCCGGAAAGATCCGCTACATCGGCTTCACCGGCCACAAAGACCCCGCCGTCCACCTCCGCATGCTGGAGATGGCCCAAAAACACAACTTCCACTTCGATACCGTCCAGATGCCCATCAACGTCATGGACGCCCACTTCCGCAGCTTCACCAAAGAGGTCATGCCGGTCGCGATCAAGCAGGGAATCGGCGTCCTCGCCATGAAGACCTTCGGCGACAACTTCATCCTCTCCTCCAACACCGTCAAGCCCATCGAAGCCCTCCACTACGGCCTCACCCAACCCGTAAGCGTCGTCATCACCGGCATCGACGCCATGAACATCCTCGACCAGGCCTTGGAAGCCGCCCGCACCTTCAAACCTCTCACCCAGGCCCAGGTCACCGACCTCCTCGCTCGCACCCAGGTAGCCGCCGCTGAGGGCAAGTTCGAGCTCTTTAAAACCACCCCCCACTTCGACTCGACCGCCGCCAACCCCAAGTGGCTCGGCTAACCCACACACGGGTAGGGTGAACCCCTCTGTTGTCTTTGCCTTTGTTTGTCATTCCCAAAGGGAATCTGCGGTTGCCGTTGTTCGTTCTAGCCGTTCTTCTGGTGAAGCCGGAATCTTCGCATTCGTCCCTGCCATTGCCCGTTCCGGGTGTCCCACCCTAAGCCGACAGCTCATCGTCGGACAGGGCGGGTATCAGCAAAGCTTGACCGTTTTCCTCTCACACCCAAATTGCTCGCACCTCAAACGCATCCCTGCGGCTATAGGCCCAGCCTCTGATCGTTGCCCGCCTCCAGCAAAAGCTGCTGATGGATGATCATCTTCAGATAGGTCTGGTATCGAAGACCCCGCTTCTGTGCCAGAGTCTTCGCTAACTCAATATCTGCGGCATCAAGCCGTATGGAAGTGGCCGCAGTCTGGGCGCGGCGCGCAACGGTGCCCTGACCCAGCGTTCCATCCTGAGCCGCCTCCTTGAAGAGCGCAAAGGTCTCATCAGGATGGCTGTCCCACCACGCTGCCTCTTCTGCTTCACTCTTAAAATCCGGGGTCTGAAGTGTCTTCGTCATCGCTCTGCCGCCTTATAGGTTGAGTAAAATGCACGTTCCTCCCTGCGGGAAGGCCGCGCGGTAACGACGCGATGTAGTCCCTTGCGCTCAGTGAGAATCACCACGAGAACTCGGCCATCGTCTGTTTCGCCTAGGTGCACTGTTCGCATCTCTCCGTATCGCAGTACAACATCCAGTTCGACCGGATCGTTGTAGAGCACCTGCTCGGCCTCATCCGGCGTAATCGCATGACGAGCAACATGAACGATGTTGGCGTCGTCCCATTCGAACAGCATGGGTCCTCCGGTTTGCCATGAGCAACCACATGTACATACAACGTACCTACAGAGTACATGAACACGCATAACTCCACTTCCAAAGCTGTGCTTGCAGCGTGGCAGAATCGACCAAGGGCCGATTGACCTTCCCTGCCTCTCCACTGCCCCGTCACCGCCTCACCACTGCCCCTCCACCGCCCTCAAGCTATACTGACCAAACACCCGCCTTGAGGAGCCCCTCGTGAACCATCCCGCCACGGCTGCATCACTATGCCTCGCCCTGCTCACCTCAGCCTCCTTCGCCCAGACCGTCCCCACAATCGACCAGTCCTTAGAACTCCGCACCGTCTCCTTCCCCCAAATCTCCCCCGACGGCCACCACGTCCTCTACGAGCAATCCCGCACCAACTGGGAAGCCAACGCCTTCGAAACCGACCTCTTCCTCGCCGACACCAGCACCGGCAAATCCCACCTCCTCACCACCGCCATCAAATCCTCCGACTCCGCCCAATGGTCCCCGGACGGCAATCTCATCGCCTTCCTCTCCGACCGCCCCGGCACCCTCCCCAGCTCCCCCGCCAACAAAAAGCAGCTCTACGTCATGCCCTCCGACGGAGGCGAAGCCCAGCAGCTCACCAAAATCGAAGCCGGCGTCAACGCCTTCAACTGGTCTCCCGACTCCCAGCACATCGCCTTCACCGCCGAGTCGCCGGAATCCAAAATGCAAAAAGACCGCAAGGAAACCTTCGGCGACTACCACGTCATCCACGCCGACTACCAGCAACTCCACCTCTGGCTCCTCGACCTCCCAAAAACCAACCCAGCCGGCATCACTCCGCCCGTCCCCGACCCCAAACTCCTCACCCCGCAGGAAACCTTCTCCGTCGCAGCCTTCGACATCTCCCCCGACGGCACCCGCATCGCCTTCGCCGCCCAGCGCGACCCCGACCTCATCTCCGGCTTCTCCGCAGACCTCTACACCCTCACCCTCGCAGACCTCGCCGTCAAAAAGATCGTCGACACCCCCGGCCCTGACGGCGACCCCAAATGGTCTCCCGACGGCACCCAGATCGCCTTCACCACCGCCAACGGCAGCAAATCCTTCTTCTTTACCAACCGCCGCATCGCCATCGTCCCTGCGACCGGCGGAATCCCACGCGTTATCACCCAGACCTTCGACGAAGACCCAAATCTCCTCCGCTGGACCAAAAACGGCATCTACTTCTCCGCCCAGCAAAAGACCGCCTCCGGCCTCTACCTCCTCAACCCCGCCACGGCGGCCGCGGCCCCCATCGAAACCCCCACCACCACCCTCGCCGGCCAGTTCACCTTCTCGCAGGACCTCTCCCGCATCGCCTACCGCGGAGCCGGCCCCAACCAATACCCCGAAATCTACTTCGCCTCCCTCTCCGCCACCGCCTCGCCCGTCCCCATCACCCACGCCGCCCAGCAGCTCAACGCCTTCCGCAACTCCATCCGCGAGGTCGTCCAGTGGAAGTCCGCCGACGGAACCCTCGTTGAAGGCATCCTCGACAAGCCCGCCGGCTTCGACCCCCACAAAAAATATCCGCTCCTCGTCGTCATCCACGGCGGACCCACCGGCGTCGACACCCCCGCCATCGCTCCTGACCGCTACTACCCCGTCGAGCGCTTCATCGCCAAGGGAGCCCTCATCCTCCGGCCCAACTACCGCGGCAGCGCCGGCTACGGAGAAAAGTTCCGCTCCCTCAACGTCCGCAACCTCGGCGTAGGCGACTACGCCGACGTCATCTCCGGCGTCGACTCCCTCATCGCCAAAGGCTTCGTCGACCGCGACCGCGTCGGCTCCATGGGATGGAGCCAGGGAGGCTACATCTCCGCCTTCATCACCTGCTTCAGCGACCGCTTCAAGGCAGTTTCCGTCGGCGCCGGCATCTCCGACTGGATGACCTACTACGCCAACACCGACATCACCCCCTTCACCGCCCAGTACCTCAAAGCCCTCCCCTGGGCCGACGGCGACCCCGAAATCTACCGCAAGACCAGCCCCATCACCTACATCGCCAAGGCCAAAACCCCCACCCTCATCCAGCAGGGAAGCGCGGACCGCCGCGTCCCCGTCCCCGACTCCTTCGAGCTCCGCCAGGCCCTCGAAGACCACCACGTTCCCGTCAAGATGGTCCTCTACGACGGCTTCGGCCACCCCATTAACAAACCCAAGCAACAGCGCGCCGTCATGGAAGAGAACGAAAACTGGTTCAACCACTACATCTTCGGCGACCCCTTAGCCCCCTCCCTCACCCCCATCAGCAAACCCGCCAAACCATAGCCAGGCACCGCCCATTGCAGCCCGCATCGGAGTCCATCGCACCTCAAATGAACGTGCGGTCTCTTGCCGCATGAGCCACTCGGAGGTCTTTATGCTGAAGGTTACAGGGGAACTTACCCCGACCGGCGTCAAGTTGAGTGCTGAACCCACTGAGGCGGCTCTGAAATTTGTCACGGAAAAACTCTCACCGTTTTTCTTCAAACTGCCTCACGACAAGTTCATTGACTACTCCTACGAAAAGGCGGCCGAAGCCTATGCGGACAGCCGCATTCACATGGTTCAAAGTCGAAGCGGCGATTGTATTGCTCCGTACCAGCTCGTCTTTGACTACCGAACCGTCCCCTCCAGCAACAACTGGGGCACCTTTTCCTTTGAAGACGAACCCTATCTCTTCCCCGGCGAACTTGCTGGACACCGAAAGGCGATGGAGGCCGAGTATGGGAAGCGCGGTCTCTTGAAAAAAGGCAATCAGCCCGCGGTCCGTGTCCAGAACTTCCAGATCAAAGACGGCCATCCCTACCTCAACCTGCAAAGAGCTCACTACTACGATCAGGTAGGCTCCAACCTCACCCTCGACTTTCACTTCGATAAGGCCATCACCGTCCAGGGCCAGGATTGCCACTCCGTTCGAGAATGGGACGTCGCGCAGGCCTCTGGACCGAAGAAGAAGCTTCCTCCCTTTCAACAATCGCGGCTGGCCAACACCATCGGGGTCGCCATCGGCGTCACGGCCAAGTCGAGATACGGCCAGACGCACTGGCTGCGACGCAAACGTTCCAAAACCGTCGCCGTCTACCCCGGCATGTGGCATCTTCCATTCTCCTTCGCCCTCTGCATGGATCAGGACGGGAAAGATGTCACGGACCTGAAGCATCTTATCGGCTTCGACCTCAATCATGAAAAATCCGAAGAGCTCGCCGGCCTCGAACACTCCGACTTCGGAGAACTCAAACCCCTCGCCTTCTGCCGCGATCTCGCCCGCGGCGGAAAGCCCCAGTTCTTCCTCGAGCTTCCCTGTCGCGTCCCCTTCGAGAAGCTCAAAGGTCGAGTCGGAGAGCACAATCGAGCCGCGGAGTTCTCCGGAGACATGAAGCTCATCATGGATGGCGAAGAGCAGGTTTACTCACCTGAGCTCGCCTGCCTTCGTCTCCTCACCGAGTCATAATCCCGACGACATCCCCGTAATCCACCCAAAACCCACGCGCAAGCACCAAATCCCCACCAAAAAACCACGAGCAAAGCACTAGATCACCACAAATTCCGACTACCACAAACGTCTCTATTCCTGTCAAAATCAGCCGCCGCCTGAAAACCGGCAAGATGACCAAAGTCCACTAAAACCTCGGGCTATACTGCACACACCCCTGCCTCTGGAGCCCTCATGACCCGCCCCCTCAAGGCCTGCCTGACCCTCTTCGCCCTCCTGCTCTGCCCCATCCTTCACGCCCAGAAGCCCATCCCCATTCGAGCCGTCATCGTCACCACCTTCGAAATTGGCGAAGACACCGGCGACATCCCAGGCGAATTCCAACTCTGGGTTGAGCGCGAACACCTCACCGAAACCCTTCCATTTCCAGGCGGCGTCCATCCCCTCCGCACCAACCCCGAACACACCATCCTCGGCATGGTCTCCGGCACCACCCTGGTCAACGCAACCGCCTCCATGATGGCCCTGGGCCTTGACCCTCGCTTCGATCTCACCCTTAGCTACTTTCTTATCAACGGCATAGCGGGAGTCGACCCCCACGCCGCCTCCATCGGCTCCGCCGCCTGGGCCAGCTACGTTGTCGGCGACGTAGCCCGCGAGATCGACCCTCACGACGCCCCCAAAGAGTGGCCCTATGGCATCTTTCCCCTCGGCGGCAACGCCCCCAACCCCCAGGAGATCCCCGCCCAGCACGGCATCGTCCGCTCCAATCTCTACCCCCTCAACGCCGCACTCGCACACTGGGCCTTCAACCAGACCAAATCCCTCAACCTGGGGGACGACCCGGTCGTCGCCGCCTTCCGAGCTGGATTCACCGGCTTCCCGCAGGCCCAGCGCCCACCCTTCGTCCTCCAGGGCGACACCTTCGCCTCCGACTACTACTGGCACGGAGCCGTCATGACCCGATACGCCGAGGACTGGGTCCGCCTCTACACCGCAGGCAAAGGCACCTTCGTCATGACCGAAATGGAAGATTCCGGCTTCCTGGAAGCCCTGAACCGCCTCAGAGCCATGCACCGCGTTGACCTGCAACGGGTTATGGTCCTGCGCACCGGCTCAAACCCCTCCATGCCCCGCCCCGGCCACACCGCGCTTGAATCTGTCAACGCCCCCTACATCGGCTCCAAACTGGCGGTTGAGTCCGCCTATCTCTGCGGAAGCACCGTCCTCCACCAGATCCTCACCCACTGGGACACCACCTCAACCACCATCCCCGGCAACGAGCCGAACCCCGTGCCGAGCAACGCTCGGACCACGCAAAGCCCAATACAAGTCACGAAGTGACCGCCGCCCGCGTAGGGCGCCCGTCCGGCAGGACAATCATTTCGGCCACTCAACCAGCCCCTCCGGCGACCAGGCCTCCACCACCGCCCGCGCCAGCTTCGCAATCGTCTCCTCACCCTCCTGCTCCGCACCCCAGCTCTGGTCCTTATTGCCATACGTAAACGCAGAGATCACAATCACTCCATTCTTCGTCGCAACCGCCGCCACATCGTTCCGCACCGCATTCAAAGAGCCCGTCTTATTCAAAATCGAGCTCGCCGTAACCCCTTTCATCCCGTCCAGATACTTCGGAATGCTCGTTCGGTAAAACTGGAGCCGCAGCATCCCCCAGGCCACCTCGCACAACGCAGCATCCCCCGCCTGCTTCGCCCCGCCCAGATCGCAGGTGGCAATCTTCCCCATCAGCGTATTCATCTCCCGCGCCGTCGTCTTCCCCAGCCCGAACTTCTTGAAGTCCTCCGGCAGCACTACGCCCGGAGCCGCCGGCGTAAACACCTTCTTATACAAATACGTGTTCTTCAGCCCCAGCGAGGCCATCCGCGCGTCCACATTCGCCAGCCCCAGCTTATCGATCAACAGATTCGCCGCGCTGTTATCACTCAGCACCACCATCATGGTCAGCACGTCCTTCAACGTCAGCGGCACCGGCGCATCTAGCAGCCGCAGCACGCCGGAGCCCGGCACCTGGTCCGCCTTGGTCAGCGTAATCCTGTCCCCCCAACTCGCCTTCCCGGAGCGTACCTGCTCCAACGCCTCATACAGAATTCCCAGCTTGATCACCGAGGCAGTCTGCACCGGCGTATCCGGCGCAATCCCCACCGTCTCATGCGTGGCCAGGTTCTCGGCATAGAGCGCCACCTGTCCATGGTGTGCCGCCGCGATCGCCTGCACCTTTTGGGCAAGCCCATCGCTCGGCGCCTGTCCCTCCGCGCCCTGCAGCGCCAGCATCCCCGCCATCCAGCCCAGCACCAATACCCGCATAAAGCCTCTTCTCCTTGGCTTTGGTCAGATTACCTCCGATTGTGGTCCCGGCAGAATAACCGTGCATTTCCCCGCCCCTGCCGATAGAGGAAGTAGCGCAAAAATGGTGCGAAAGTTCGCACCCTCACACTTTTGAGTCGTTGTGAGAACCCCCTGCGCTTCCTACTGTAGGGACATCACTTCACGGCCAAACCGCTCACGGCCAGCCATCGTGCGGTCGATAAGCAACGCAGAAGTCTTCGGGCCCGGGTAAGTCGCAGTACCTTTCGTAACAAATTTCAGCCGTATGGCGAGAAGGGAGGACGACCATGCACCTCAGCAAAGACATCATCTATCCCGCCGCCGCTGCCCTGGTCGCCATCCTCGGAGCCATCACGGACCTGCGCAGCCGGCGTATTCCCAACCTGCTCACCGGACCAGCCATCCTGCTCGGCCTCATGCTGCACTTCGCCGTCGACAGTTGGCACGGTCTGCTTTACTCCCTTCTCGCCGGCCTGTTTTGCGGCGGCATCTTCGTCATCTTCTTCCTCGCCGGCGGCATGGGCGCGGGCGACGTGAAGCTCATCACCGCCGCCGGCTGTCTCGCCGGTCTGGCCAACACGCCGTCCATTCTGGTCATGACCGCCATCGCCGGCGGCTTGATGGGCATTGGCCTGGCGCTGGTGCGCGGGCAGCTCAAGCAGACCTTCTCGAATGTTTTTGCCCTCGCCAGCCATCATCGCGAGGAAGGCCTCACGCCGCACCCCGATTTGAATGTAACCAACTCCAGCACACTTCGCCTCCCCTACGGTCTTGCAATCGCCGCAGGCTGCTCTGTGACTCTCTTCCTTCTGGGAGTGAAAAGGTAACCCTTATGCCTGCTCGCCGCGTTCTTACTGCTCTGATTCTCTCGCTGGTCTGCTCGGCCATCTTCACCGTCTGGCTCGGCAAGACCTACTTCAAGTCCAAAAGTGCGGCGCCCGTCCAGCAGCGCTACGTGGGCGTCACCCAGAACCTCGAGCCCGGCCAGCTGCTCGTCGCCACGGACCTGAAGATGATCGACTGGCCCGCCAACGTGCCGCTCCAGGGCCCCTTCACCGACCCCAAGGAGATCGTCGGCCGCACCCTGCTCTACCCGCTCTCCGCCGGCCAGCCCCTCATCGAGCGCGATCTCTCCGCCATCGGCGCAGGCTCCGGCCTCTCCACCCGCATCCCGGACGGCATGCGCGCCATCTCGCTCCGCACAGACCAGATCGTCGGCGTTGCAGGCTTCCTTCTCCCCGGAACACGAGTCGACGTGCTGGTGACCTATCACACCCCCACCTCGCAGTCCCCGATCACCACCACCGTCCTCCAGGACGCGCAGATCCTCGCCGCCGGCCAGAAGATGCAGCCCGATCCCGACGGCAAGCCCAACACCACCGACGTCGTCACCCTGCTGGTCACGCCCAATGACGCCGAGCGCGTCGTGCTCGCCAGCGCCCAGGGCACCGTCCACTTCGTGCTGCGCAACGGGCAGGATCACAAACAGCTTCCCGATGATCCTGCCCAGGTCTCTGAGCTCGGCGGATTCGGCTCGCTCAAGAATCAGGCTCCAGTGGCGCGTCCCGCAGCGCCCTTGATGAAGCCCACCACCTCCACCACACCTGTTACCCTCTCGGGCCCCAAGCCGTATTCCGTGCAAACCGTCGCCGGCGGCAAGCAGACAACGGAGATCTTCCAGTGAGAACGTACATGACCCGATCCATCTCTCCCCTAACCTGGCTCAGCCTGCTCGCGTTCGCACCGTTTGCCACCGCACAGGACGTCTTCCCCGATCCTGCCGTCCCCCAGCCCGCCGCTGCCCAGGCCGTCGTCGCACCTGTACCCGCGGCACCGGCGCCGGTGCCGCCTCGCGCACCCTCTGTGGTCGCCCAGGCAGCCCCGCAGTCGACCGTCCACGTGCACCCGCGTACTCCTTTGATGAGCGCCGCCGCCGTCGCCGCCTTGGGCGACCGCTCCGGCGACTTCGCAAACGTCGTCCCCGACGGACGCAACATCTCGCTCGTCGTCGGCCGCACCATGTTCATCAACACCAAGCACCGCCTCACCCGCGTCTTCGTTACCAACCCCACGGTGCTCGACTCCTACACCGCCAGCCCCAACCAGATCGTGCTCACTGCTAAAGCCCCCGGCAACAGCAACCTCATCGTCTGGGATGAGTCCGGCCAGAGCCAGTCCTACTTCGTCTCCTCCGACATGAACATCGACAGCCTGCGCGAATCGCTCAAGCAGGCCCTCCCGTCCGAGTCCATCGACGTCCGCCAGAGCGAAGGACGCATCATCCTCTCCGGAACCGTCGGCACCGACGCCCTCGCAGACTCCGCCGTCAAGATCGCCGGCATGTACTCCAAGGAGGTCTCGAACTCCATGGTGGTCAACCCCGCCTTGGTCAAGCAGGTCAAGCTCAAGGTCCGCATCCTAGAAGTCGACCGCTCCAAGCTCACCAGCTTCGGCATCAACTTCTTCAACCAAGGCGGCAATAAGGTTGTCAACACCACGACCGGCCAGTTTCCATCCCTGGCGACCGTCAATCCTGCAACCGGCACGACACCCGGCACAGTCACGGTCTCAGACCCGCTCAACTTCCTGCTCTACAGCTCGCACCTGAACATCGGCGCCACCATCCAGGACCTCGAGACCATGCAGGTCCTGCAGATCCTGGCCGAGCCCACCATCACCGCGCTCTCCGGCCAGAAAGCCAACTTCCTCGCCGGCGGCGAGTTTCCCTTCCCCGTCGTTCAGGGAGGCACCAGCGGTTCCACCGCCATCTCCATCCAGTTTCGCCCCTACGGCGTCAAAGTGGAGTTCATCCCCTACGTCAACCTCGACGGCTCCATCGACCTCAAGGTCGCCCCCGAGGTCAGCTCGCTCGACTACGCCAATTCAGTAACCGTCTCCGGGGTTACCGTCCCAGCCCTCTCCACCAGAAAAGCCGACACCCGAGTAGTCCTCCGCTCCGGCCAGAGCTTCGCCATCTCCGGCCTGCTCAACAACCAGACTACCGACCAGCTCGCCCATACTCCCGGCATCGCCAGCGTACCCATCCTCGGCCAGCTCTTCCGCAGCAAGTCTATCAACCACTCCCGCTCCGAGCTCATCGTCATCGTGACCCCCACCGTCGTCGATCCGCTCACCGAGACCCTGGTTCCCGACGAGCCCGTCCGCGCCGTCCCCCTGGTCAATCCTTCGGCCTTCGACGCAGCCCTCCCTAAACCCAGGGTAAAGAAATAAGCTCTTCATCCGATCCACAGTAGAAGCCTCACCAGAAGAAAGAGACCAGCAAAATGACCACCATGTCGGGAGTCTTCAGCGCCAGCATCATTACCGTTTGTGTCGAACCGGAGACCGCCGACCAGATTCTGCGCGTCGTCAACCAGATGCCCTGGCTGATCACCTCCTCCAGCTTCGAGGCTTACGTTTCGGCCAACCGGCGGCCCTACTTCGGAGCTCAGGTCAAGGCTTCGAACGCCTGCATCGCCGTGGTCGACTTCGACCAGGACCCCGACCAAGCCGTCGAAACCGTCAAGTACCTGCACCAGATGTTTCCCGGCAAGATCACCGTCATCGCCCTCGCCTCCAGCCGCGACCCCGACCTGCTGCTCCAGTCCATGCGCGCCGGCTGCACCGAGTTCCTGCCCAAACCCTTCACCTCCGATGAGGTCTCGGCCCTGCTCGAGCGCCTGCAGCAGTCCTGGTCCAACACCTCGACCGCGCGCAACGCGCCCATCGGCTCGGTCATCAGCTTTTTCGGCGCCAAAGGCGGCGTCGGCACCACGACCCTTGCCGTCCATCTCGCCATGTACCTCGTCTTCTCGCACGAAAAGCGCGTGCTGCTCATCGACAATCGCGCCGAGCTCGGCCACGTCTGCGTCTATCTCGGCATGGACGGCAGCCGCTGCCAGTTCCATGAGGTCGTCCGCAACGTCGGCCGCCTGGACTCCGATCTCCTCCAGGCCTCGGTCGGCAAACACCCCAGCGGCCTCCACGTTCTCGCCTCGCCCGATACCTGCGGCGGCACCAAGTACATGGAAAGCGAAGCCGTCGCCAAAACCCTCGAGTTCCTCCGCACCGAGTACGACTACGTCATCGTCGACTGCCCCACCTCGCTCAATGACATCAACCTCGCCGTCATCGACTCCTCCGTCATGGTCTACCTCGTCGCCACGCCGGAGATCGGCGCCATCCGCGATCTCTCCCGCTACGTCGACAACCTCATGCAGATCGAGTTCACCACCGAGAAGATGCACGTTGTCATCAACCGCTTCTCCTCGCGTTTCGCTGTCGCCGTCGAGCAGATCGAGAAGGCGATCCGCCTGCCCGTCGCGCTCAAACTCCCCAGCAGTTATCTCGACCTCGTTCGCGCCGTCAACCTCGGTGAACCGATCTCCCCCAAGAGCAAATCCGAGTTCGCCGTCCAGATCGCCAAGTGGGCTAGCACCCTTGTGGGATCGACCGTCGCCGCCGCCCCCGCTAAAAAGGAGAAGTCCTTCCTCCAGATGTGGAAGTAGTTTCGACCGATAAAGCTTTTGAGCAAAGAGGCTTTTTCCAGGGTGGCGCCTCAGCCCATCGCAAGACCAACGAGCTTCGAAAGGGCGGGACTTCCTTATCCCGCAAACATCAACGATTAAAAGCGGCTTGAGCCGCCGAGGGACTCTCCAGAACGTCTTTAGAAGTTCGAAAATCTTTCCTTACCCAGCACCCAGGACTGAGTTCTCTTATGGCAACCGTCGAAACCCTCCCGAATCGCCTCGATCCCAACGCCCCCCGGCCCGCCACCCGCGGCGTCCCGGAGGTCGTTCAGCAGCAGATCAAGTCCGCCGTCCACAAGGAGCTCATCAAGCGCCTGGACCTCGACCGCCTCGCCGACTTCAACCAGACCAAGTCCGGACAGCAGCAGCTCTTCAGCATGATCCAGCAGCTCCTCGCCGAGCAGGGCATTCCCCTCTCCGGCTTCGAGCGCGACAAGCTCGCCCAGGAGGTCGTCGACGAGGTCTTCGGCCTCGGACCCCTCGAGCCCCTGCTCAAAGACAGCACCATCTCCGACATCCTGGTCAACACCTACAAGCATTGCTACGTCGAGCGCCGCGGCGTCCTCGAAAAGACCAACGTCGTCTTTACCGACAACCGCCACCTCATGCACATCATCGACAAGATCGTCTCGAACGTCGGACGCCGCGTCGATGAGTCCAGCCCCATGGTCGATGCGCGCCTCGCCGACGGATCCCGCGTCAACGTCGTCATCCCGCCGCTCGCCGTCGACGGCCCCATCCTCTCCATTCGCCGCTTCGGCTCGAAACCGCTCACCGCCGAAGACCTGCTTCGCAACAAGATGCTCACGCCGCCCATGCTGCAGGTCCTGCAAGGCGCGGTTCAGGCTCGCCTCAACATCATCGTCTCCGGCGGCACCGGCTGCGGTAAGACCACGCTGCTCAACGTCCTCTCCGGCTTTATCTCGCCGGACGAACGCATCGTCACCATCGAAGACTCGGCCGAGCTCCAGATCAAGCAGGAGCACGTCGTCCGCCTGGAGACCCGCCCGCCCAACGTCGAAGGCAACGGCGCCATCAAGCAGCGCGAGCTCGTCATCAACGCCCTCCGGATGCGTCCCGACCGCGTCATCCTCGGTGAGGTTCGCGGCGAGGAAACCCTCGACATGCTTCAGGCCATGAACACCGGCCACGATGGCTCCATCACGACCATCCACTCCAACACCCCGCGCGACGCCATCGCGCGTCTCGAAACCATGTCCATGATGGGTTCGGTCTCGCTGCCGGAAAAAGCCATCAAGGCGCAGATCGCCTCCGCCGTCCACCTCATCGTGCAGGTCTCGCGTATGTCGGACGGAACGCGCCGCATTACGCATATCACGGAGCTCACCGGAGCCTTCTCCGACGTCATCAGCATGAGCGATATCTTCCTCTTCGAGAAGAAGGGTCTCACGCCGGACAAGAAGGTCAAGGGCCGCTTCTACGCCACCGGCGTCATGCCCAGGTTTGCGGAGAAACTCGCCGCCGCCGGCATCGCGCTTCCGCTCTCGCTCACCGATCACTCGGTCGATATCTAACCCTCAACCCGGCAAGCAGCAAACATTCCCTTCAGCAAGCGTCCTCCAGGTAAACATGATCTCCGCTCTCCTTCTCGCCTTCGTCTTCATCGCTCTGCTCTCCTTCGGGGTCTTCGCATTCATGATGCGCCCTGACCAGGAGCAGAAAGCTATGCAGAAGCGGGTCACGGCCATCAAGACTCCGGAAGGCGAGTTCCAGGAGGGCGTTGAAAGCCTCGAAAGCTATCTCAACCAGAAGCCTTCCAGCTCTTTTCAGTGGCTGGAGGACCGCGCTGAAAGCACCCGCTTCTCCCGCCAGCTTCAGGTACTCATCATTCAGGCCGACGGCAAGACCAGCATCGGCAACATGATCGTCACCAGCGCCGGCATCGCCTTTGGGCTCTTTCTTCTCGTCTCCATCTTTACCGGCGGCATGTTTCTCGCCGGCCTGGCCGCTGCTGCCGCGGGCGCAGCCGGTCCCACGGTCCTGCTGAAGATCAAACGGTCCCGCCGTGTGGCCGCCTTCAACAATGCGCTGCCGGAAAGCATTGACATGATGACCCGTTCGCTGCGTGCCGGCCACTCGCTCGTCGCTGCCATCGGCATCGTCGCGGACCAGGCGCTTGAGCCTGCCAAGTTTGAGTTCGGCGAGGTCTTCAAAAAGCAGAACTACGGCCTTCCCCTGCGCGACGCCCTCATGCAGATGCTCGAGCGCGTTCCCTCGCAGGACCTTCGCGTTCTCGTAACCGCCATCCTCGTCCAGAAGGACACCGGCGGCAATCTCGCCGAGATCCTCGACCGCACCACCCACGTCATCCGCGAGCGCATCCGCATCAAGGGCGAAATCAGCACCCACACCGCGCAGGGACGGCTCACCGGCTGGATTCTTTGTCTACTCCCGCTCGTCCTGCTGGTGCTCATCAACATCGTCAACCCCGGCTACTCCAAGGTCCTTATCGAAACCGAGACCGGCCACAAGCTGCTCTACGCCGGCGTCGGCCTGCTCTGTCTCGGGGGTTTCATCATCCGCAACATCATCAACGGGATTGAGGTCTAGCCCATGGAAATCGTCCTCTACATCGCCGTAGCCGTGACTGTCTTCGGAATCATTGTGCTGCTCCTCTCCCCCATGCTCTTCAAGCCTTCGCCGGAGGCCCAGCGCATCTTGGACGTCGTCACCAGCAAGCGTCCGGATCAGCGCACCATCGGCAACAAGGAACAGGCCCAGGAGACCATGCTCGGCCTCGCCCGCGACCTTCGCGCTCGCTTCGGCTTTGCGGAAAACACTGGCATTAAGGCGCGTCTTCATCAGGCCGGCCTGCGCGACGCCAGCTCGTCCGACCTCTTCTTCACCGCGCAGTTCGTCTCGCCGGTCCTGCTCGGCGTTGCCGCCAGCTTTATCCCCTCAAACACCCTCTTCTGCGTCTTCGCCGGAGCCATCGTCGGCTATATGGCCCCGGACTTCTGGCTTACCCTCAAGCAGAAGAAGCGCAAGGAAAAGATCCGCCGCAGCATGCCGGACGCGATTGACCTGCTGGTCATCTGCGTGGATGCCGGTCTCGGCCTCGACCAGGCCCTGCTTCGCGTGGGCTCAGAGCTCGCCCTCTCGCACCCGGAGATCAACGAAGAGTTCGCCCAGGTCAACCTTGAGCAGCGCGCCGGCAAACCCCGTCTCGAAGCCTGGCAGTCCCTCGCCGCCCGCTCCGATATCGAGGAGTTCGCAGCCTTCGTCTCCATGCTCACCCAGTCGGACCGTTTTGGAACGCCCATCATTCGCGCTCTCAGCCGGTTTTCAGAAGAGCTCCGCCAGAAGCGAAGTCAGCACGCGGAGGAAGCCGCCGCCAAAACCAAGGTCAAGATTATCTTCCCGCTTGTCCTCTGCATCTTTCCCTGCCTCTTCATCGTCCTGCTCGCACCCGCGATGATGAGCATCTCCAGTGGTCTGCAAAGTATGGGGAACTAATCATGAAAAACCCAGAGCTGAATGCAAAGGTCCTGCTTCAATCTCCCGTCAGCCGCCAGGCCGCGGCCTGGGACCTGACCGCACAAAAGTTTCTCGCGTGTGCAGCCGCGACGGCGTGGGCGCCCTCCGCCGATAAGGTTTTTACGCAACTTTGGAACGTTTCCGGAAAGGAGGCCTAACACTATGGATACCAATATGCTCGTCCGCGTCGCCGCCGGCGTTCTCGCGGCTGTCGTTGCTTCGGTCATCATCTACCGCAGAAAGCAGAAGTCGGTCTAACCTTCCACCCGTTCCGGCCCAGCGGATCAACCCGGCTCAACGAGCCATCCAGCAGGAGAACCATCGGTATGAAGGTCGTCACCGTCATTAACCAGACTCGCGGACCTCTGATCGGGGATCACGTCAACATCGCGAGCACCTCCCTTACCAGAATGGTCGGTCTCCTCGGCCAGAATGGAATCGACACCGGAGGAGGGCTCTGGATCAAGCCCTCCTCCGGCGTCCATACCATCGGCATGAAGTTCCCCATTGATGTCATCGGACTTGACAAGCACAACCGCGTCATCAAGCTCTGGAAGCGCCTCGTCCCCTATCGCCTCACCACCGTCCACTGGAACATGAAGAGCGTCCTCGAGCTCCCCGCCGGCCGTATCGACGAGTGCCAGGTCCAGCTCGGCGACATCCTTGAGATGTCCGCGTAACCTCCGATTGGTCCCAAGTCTCTGACCCAATCCGCGGGTGACGCATGATGCGGACATCGTCAATGTTCTGAAGACTTTAGAGTCCATTTCTGAAAACACCTCAATAGAATGAAGACTTTGCGGTGGAAACTTTCGAAAATTGGGACTTTTCGCGCGAAGTCCGGACCTAAGTTGCATCTTTTGAAGACTTTGCACGATTTCTGTACCCCAGGGGGGATCCCCATTGGAACTCCGTCGCCGCATACCCGCTCAGCATCAGCAGAATTGGCTCCAGCACCAGCCGAAACCGGAAATCCGGGTGAGTGATGTAGTACGGAAGCGGAAACAGAAGCAGCGGCAGAATCAGCAGCGCCGCATCCTCTCTCCGCCGCCAGATCATCAGCCCCGCCCCCCAAAGCCCCAGCAAAGAGGTCAGTGTAACCTCCATCCCTACAATCGCCGGAGTGGCAGGGTGCCACCCCGTCCAGAAATACAAAAACCGCCTCCCGGTAAGCCGCAGAAACCTCCCTGGCGACGCCACAATCGCGGCCTTTGCCAACTCGGTTTTTTCTCGCATATAGCCAAGCTCTCCTAACTTCTGCCATCGCCTCAGCTCCGCCGGATTCGTGTTGGGATGGAATTCGACATGGAAGAATCCATCCGCACCCGGCCGATTCCCCTGCCAAAGTTCGTAGCCCATGTTGCTGCGCAACGGAATCCAGGCATGCATCACCCGCAGGTTCCGCACCGGCCAGATCGCGGACAACACCACAAACAGCCCAATTGCAACCATCGCCGCAGACATGGATTGCCTCCGGTTCTGCCAAACAACCCAGCCAAAGCAGCACACGATCACAGTCAGCAGCGATGGATTGACACAGAGGGCCGCAGCCGCAACTGAACCCATGGCCAGCCACCACAATGCCGCGTTGGTGTCCCTGCAGCGATACGCCAACCCAATCAGCCCCATGACGAACAGCGTCGACAGGCTCGTCTCCCAGAAGAAAGTAGGCACAAAGAGCAGAGTCGGGAACAGCGACCAGCAGATTCCCGCAAGCACAGCCACCTTGATCCCGAACACCCGACGTGTCACCAGCATCAGCACGATCGCCGTAGCTCCCCCAAACACCGCCTGCAGCACCGTAATCGCCACCGCGGACGACAGGCTGTAAGGATGGAACACGGCGAAGATCATTGCGACGATCGCCGGATATCCAGGAGTAAGAAACGCGGTCGGCCCTGTCATCCCACCGAAGGGTGAACTCATCCCGTGCCCTCTCTGCAGCGACTCCGCCAGCACCGCTAACTCTGACGCCTGCCCAAAGAACCACTTCGGCGTCCCCGAAACCCAGGTAATCACCACAATCCCCAGCCGCAGCAGAGGCGCCACAATCATCAGCGCCCTCCATCCTGCCTCCCATGCAGGACTGACAGAGGCCATCGCGTCACGCGAACTACGACGCTCAAGAACGGAGGTAGGCAAGCGCCACCTCACCCTCAGACGCAGCCGTTTCGACCCGCCCGCGCTCCCCACTCCACCAGGCGATGGCGCAGCCGGAAAGCACAGTCAGAAGAGGATCGATCACCAGCCGGTAACGGAACTCCGCATGAGTGATGTAGTAAGGCAGCGGGAACACCAGAAGCATCGCCACAAACAGCCACCCAACCCGCCCCAACCCACGCCGGAACACTCCCCACAACCCGCAAAGCCCAAATACCGTGGTCAGGCAAGCGTGCAGTGCAAACAGAGGGGAGCCACCTTGGTTCCCCGTCCCCATCCAAAATCTCAAGATACGCCACGATGTGAGGCGCAAAAAAGTGGAGGGGTGTAAGGCGATGTATTGTTTCGCCAGTCGTGATTTTCCATCGGTGTAGGCCACCTCACCCTGCACGATGTACGTGGAAAGTTCTCGCTTGTTGTACATGGGGAAGACTGATTCATCCAGGTATCCCGTAGAGCCGGGCCGATTGCCCATCCACACTTCGAATCCGACAGTGGTTCGTAAAGGAATAAAGGTGTGGAAGACCCGCGCATTGCGCAGGGGCCATGGACTGAAGACAACGGCAAAGGTCACTGTAGACAAGAGCAAGTGCTTGAGCCTCAGCCGAGTCTTGGCATTGCTCTGGAGTGCAAGCCAGGCAACAACACAAAAGAGAACAGGAAGCAGCGCCGGGTTGATCAGCCCGGCAATCCCGCAGGCCGCACCGGTGATCAGCGCGAATCTCCCAGAAACACGTCCTCTCCAGCGAAGCGCCATCGCAACAAAGCCGAGGACCGCACAGGCCGAGAAGCATGTATCCCAGAAGATCGTTGGCATCCAGATCAGCGGGAGAGAGCACGCCCAAAAAAGGCCACTGATCCAAGCGGCGCGCAACCCAGACAACTCTCGTGCCACGTAAAGGATGAGCCAGATCGTTAGCAGGTTCAGGAGCGACTGAAAAGTGATGATCGCTGCCGCCGAAGCCGGAGTGTAGCTCCCAAAGAGCCGGAATACACCGGCGACGAGCAACGGATATCCTGGAGCAATGAAGGCGGTCGGCCCGGTGGACCCGCCGAAGGGAGAACTCAGACCTTCACCATGGACGAGCGAGTCAGCGAGCAGACCCATCTCGATGCCGCGCTGGAAGAACCAGCCACGCGGATAACGCATAAGCACCGCAAGTACTACAAGCGCACGCAATGTGAATGCAAGCGCGAGCACTCCTGCGGTCTGCCTCAACTCAGCAGAGCGGCTCCGTGACGGATGCAGCGCGTTGCTGAGCGGGATCTCTTGTGACATGTCGTCCTTCAGCGTGAAGTCTACCCGGGAGCGTCGGAAATGAGGATGTTACTTATGGGTCAGACCGTACAGCTTCCTCTGAGCAATGCCAGGAAGCAAGTCTGCAGATCTCATCGGCGTTCCTCAGCTTCCGAATGAGGAAGAGCACAGATCTGCCGCTTGACATTCTCAGTTGATCCAACGAAACTCGCAGCAACAGTGAGGAAATTGGCTGATTTGGCGGACTCGATGACAAGCCGTGCAACCATGACCCTCGCTTCCGAGCTTGCAAGCGTGCAGATCGTAGAGGAGACCGCAGGCAAATTTGCCGTTGAGGCGGGCTTCGACGAAGACACGGCCAGCCACATCATGATGGTGGCTCGGGAGGCGGCGGTAAACGCCGTGCTGCACGGAAACAAATATGATCCGGAGAAGCACGTGGCTGCCGGTTTCGAGATCACCGCGGATGCGCTGACGATTCGGATCGCCGACCAAGGTTCGGGCCTGAATCCTGAAACGATTCCCGATCCTCTGGCGCCGGAGAACATCATGCGCTCCTCCGGCCGCGGCGTTTTCCTGATGCGTGCGTTTATGGATGAGGTTGATATCCGCCAACTCAATCCCGGCACGGAGATTACGCTCATCAAACATAGGAGCAACAAGGAGATGGGACAATGAGCATGAAGTTCAAGACCCGACAGGTGGACGGGATTACCATCCTGGACCTTAGCGGCAAGATTACGCTCGGCGAGGGAAGCGTCACGTTGCGCAATGCCGTGAGGGACGTGCTCGCGAAGGGGCAGAACAAGATCCTGCTGAACCTGGCGGACGTGAGCTACATCGACAGCTCGGGCATTGGCGAGCTGGTGAGCGCGTTCACGGCGGTGAAGAATAGCGTCGGCGAACTCAAGCTCTTGCAGCTGACCAAAAAGGTTAAGGATCTGCTGCAGATAACGAAGCTTTACACAGTGTTTGACGTCGAAGACGATGAGGCGGCTGCTGTGTCGTCGTTCAGTGCCTAGAACCTCATGACAAGCGCTACGCCGATTCCTCCGGATAAGACGAGTCTGCCTTTAGAGCAGCAGGTGGTGCGGTTGCAGGCTTTGCTGGAGGCCTCGCGGCTGGTGCATTCAACCATCGAGCTTCCGAGGGTGCTACAGCAGGCCGCGCGCATCGCCGTGCTGGAGCTGGAGATGGATGGAGCTCTGTTTACCGAGCCGCTGGTGGTGTTTGGTGAGGTTCCTGAGGACGTTGCGGGATGTCCGCGGTTTCCGCTGCCGGAGCGGAGTGGAGCGTTGCTGTCGGAGCTGGTGGTTGTTCCGCCGGATGGGCGCGAGCTGACGCTATACGAGACGGATTTCCTGGAAGGGCTGGCGCTGCAGACTGCGATTGCGGCGGAGAATGCGGTCAACCACGAGCGGCATCTGGAGTATGCGCGTCTGGCGCGGGACCTGGATGCGGCGCGGACGATCCAGCAGAGCCTTCTGCCGCAATCCATGCCGAAGATCGCGGGTTATTCGCTGGCGGCGCGGAGCAGCGCTTGCTATTCCGTCGGAGGCGATTATCTGGACGTGGTGAGCGAGGCGGATGGATCGCTGCTTATCGTGGTTGCAGATGTTGCGGGCAAGGGCTTGGCTTCGGCGCTGGTTTGTACGGCGTTTCGGTCGGCTTTCCGCGTGCTTGCGCATCAGTCGTTGACGCTCAAGGAGCTCGCGGCGCGGCTGTCGCAGCAGCATTGGGAGGAAGGCGAGGAGAACCGCCGGAGATATGTCACGGCGATCTTCGTGCGTCTCGATGCGGGTTCTGGCGAGCTGGAGATCGTTAATGCCGGGCATAATCCGGGATTCCTTGTCGTTCCGGGCGAGACGCCGCGGACGATCGAGGCGAGTGGAACGCCGATTGGGCTGCTGCCTGGAATGCGGTATCAGACGGAGCGAATGAGCTTCCCGAAGAGCGCTCGGCTGCTGCTTTATACGGATGGATTGACCGAAGTCTTCCAGGGCGAAGAGGAGTTTGGCTCCGATCGGCTGTTGGAGGCGTTTGCCGCGACCGGGGAGGCGAACGCGGAGGAGACTCTTGCGAGTCTTTGGGATACGCTG
Organism: uncultured Granulicella sp.; assembly: GCA_964282815.2. Lineage (GTDB taxonomy): Bacteria > Acidobacteriota > Terriglobia > Terriglobales > Acidobacteriaceae > Edaphobacter. The sequence continues at coordinate 257,520 of CBDIOH010000007.1, read as the reverse complement.
GATACGTTCAGTGAACACGCGCCGCAGGTGGACGATATGACGGCTGTTGCTTTGTGCCGCAACCAGGCTTGAGGAGAGACGGTATGTTGACCGCGGAGTCCGAGATCAGCACGCGTATGAGCGGAAGCAGCGTCGAGGTCCGGATCCCTTCCCGGCTTGGCTTTGAGAAGGTGGCGATGAGCACGGCTGCGGCGATGGCGAAGCTGATGGGCTTTACCGAGGATCGTGTGGAAGACCTGAAGACCGCGGTTGCGGAAGCTTGTATCAATGCGATCGAACATGGCAACCACATGAATGCGGAGATTCCAGTGGGCGTTGTGCTGAGTATGTTGCCGGGCGAGCTGGAGGTTCGAGTGCTCGATGACGGGAATGGAATGCATACGAAGCCGACCAAACCGGATATCGACCGAAAAATGACGGGGGAAGAAGAGGCTCGCGGCATGGGGATGTTCCTGATCCAGGCGCTGGTGGATGAGGTGGAGTGGGTGCCGAAGGCTAAGGGTCAGAGCTTTGTGCGGCTGGTAATCCGGGTGAATCCGGAGGACGGGTCTCAGAACGGGAACAGGGAGAATACTTAGTGCAGACGGCGAACAAGGTTTCTCAGCAGCAGGTGACGGGTGCCAGTGGACAGCCGGTGACGGCGATCCGGTATACGGGGGATATCTCTTCCGCTTCCAAGGACGCGGTAGTAGGGACGTATGAGGCTTTGGATCATGGGGCGGTGAAGCAGGTTTTGCTGGACTTCAAGGGCGTTGAATACCTGAACTCCTCCGGCATTGCGCTGGTGATCCAGGTGTTGATGTCTGCGAACAAGGCCGCGCAGAAGGTTGCGATCTGCGGGCTGACGGCTCACTTTACGAAGGTGTTCACGATGGTCGGGATCACGAAGTATGCGACTTTGTTTGCGGATGAGGCTGCGGCCCTGGCTGGGCTCTGACGGGGTACCCCTCCCCCATTTTTTCAGCTAAAATCCTTTGTTTGTTTGGGTTACGAGCGATGGAGTACGCAAAATCGTGCAAACAAAGGATTTAGAGGTAAAATCGTGCAAACAAAGGGTTTATAGCTCTCCGGCGGAGGCCTGTCCGTTTCTCTAGTTTTACTGTGTACCTCTAGTATAGCGAAGTCAGTGGGGTGATTATGCCAACTATTTTCGTTGGGATTCGGTGCGTCTTTGTTGGAGATCTCGCGTTTTCCACAGTTCCGGGGGCTTGACAAGAAAACGGCGGATGGCGGGAAGAGGCAAGTCGAGGCAGCGAAGGGCGACTGCCACGGCAAAGCTGCAGGTTTTTCGCTTCACTCAGAATGACAAGCCAATGGCCGACTTGGGAATACCGGTGTGCGGTAGGAATTGGTTCTGGGTGTTTCCGTGGGTGGCGACGGTTAGAATTGGCTTTCATGCAGATCAGGACGGTGCGGGCTAAGTCGAAGAGCTTTGTGGTTCCGGTGTTGCTTTCGTTTGCCATTCTGGTGGTGGCTTTGAATGCTCTGTTCGCGTTTCGCAGCGTGAACGTGCTGCTTTCGAGTGAAGACTGGGTGCAGCATACGTGGCAGGTGATCTACCAGGTGGAGCGGATTATGGGCTCGGCCAAGGATGCGGAGACGGGGAGCCGCGGATTTCTGATCACCGGGGATGACCGTTACCTGGAGCCGGAGGTGATTGCGCGGCGGGAGCTTCCGGCCGAGATGGATGAGTTTCAGCGGCTGACCTCCGATAATGCATCGCAGCTGCCGAGGATTACCGAGATGCGGGCGGTGTTGGCGGAGCGGTTGGCGACGATGGAACGCGGGATCGCGCTGCGCCGGGAGAGCGGGACGTTGGACGCCCTGCGCCCGATGGTTGCGGCCGGCACGGGCAATGCCCAGATGAATCACCTGCGTCGGATTGCGGACGATATGGAGGCCGAGGAGCGGAGGCTGCTGAAGATTCGGCTGGCGACGACGCAGGGGAATACGCGGCGGGCCCGGTTTTCCATCGGGCTGGCGAGCGGGCTTGATTTTCTGCTGATCGTGCTGATGTTCCGCTACTTTGCGCGTGAGCGGAGACTGCGGGTGGAGACCGAGGAGGCTGCGGCGGGGCTGGCGCTGGCGCATGCCGAGACCGAGGCGAAGGCGGCCGAGGTGCAGCTGCTGAATGCGACGCTGGAGGAGCGGGTGCGGGTGCGGACGGCGGAGCTGGAGTCGACGAACCGGGAGCTGGAGGCGTTCAGCTATTCGGTTTCGCATGATCTGCGCAGTCCTCTGCGGACGATCGATGGGTTCAGCCTGGCGTTGGAAGAAGACTACGCGGGTGTTGTGGACGCGACGGGCGTGGACTACATCCGGCGGGTGCGGAATGGGGTGCAGCGCATGGGGCAGCTGATCGATGCGCTGCTGCAGCTTTCGCGGATTACGCGGGCGGAGCTGAACCGGGAGGAGACGGATATTACCGCGATTGTGAAGCATGTGGCGGCGAATCTTGCGGAGGAGACTCTGGACCGGGCCGTTCGGTTCGCGATTGAAGAAGGGATGCACGGCGACGCTGATGCGAAGCTGCTGCAGGTGGCGTTTGAGAACCTGATGGGGAATGCGGTGAAGTTCAGCGGGAAGGTGGACTCGCCGGTGGTGGAGGTGGGTTGGGATACGGAGCAAAAGGCGTGGTTTGTGAAGGATAACGGGGCTGGGTTCGATATGTATTATGCGGAGAAGCTTTTCAATGCGTTCAACCGGCTGCATGGGGATAAGGACTTCAAGGGCTCGGGAATTGGGCTGGCTACGGTGGCGCGGGTGATCCGGCGGCATCATGGGAGGATCTGGGCGAATGCCAAGGTGGATGGAGGAGCCACGTTCTGGTTTACGCTGGGGTGATTTGAAAGGGGTCAGTTTCCAGTGGTGAGTGGTCAGTTGACCAAAGTCTGGGTGTTTGAAGCCTCTTAGGCTCGACGAGTATTGGGATAGGATGGGTGCTATGGCTGAGAATGCGAAGCTGATCCTGCTGGTGGAGGACGATCCGGATCATGAGCTGCTGACGAACCGGGCGTTGAAGAAGTCGAACATCGCCAATGATGTGCGGGTGGCGCGGGATGGGGCGGAGGCGATCGAGCTGCTGTTTGGGCCGGAGGCGATCAAGCCGCAGGTTATTCTGCTGGACCTGAAGCTGCCGAAGGTGGATGGGCTCGAGGTGCTGCGGCGCATCCGTGAGGATGAGCGAACGAAGATGCTTCCGGTGGTGGTGCTGACGAGCTCCGATGAAGAACGGGATGTGGTGCGGAGCTACCAGCTTGGCGTGAACAGCTATATTCGCAAGCCGGTGAACTTTACAGACTTTGCCGAAGCGACGCGGCAGTTGGGGATGTATTGGCTGGTACTGAACGAAGCTCCTCCGAAGAGTTGAACGGATGCCTGAAGAGGAACTGAGTACGCGACCTCTGCGAATCCTGCTGGTGGAGGATAACCCGGACGATGCGGCCCTGCTGGGGCGGCATTTGCGGCGCAATGGGTTTGCGCTGGAGTTGGTTCGGGTGGAGACGGCGTCGCAGATGGACGCGGAGCTGGCGGGGGCGCTGCCGGACGTGGTGATCGCGGACTACAACCTGCCGAGCTTTTCCGGGCCGGCGGCGTTGCAGCTGCTGAAGGCTTCGTCTCTGGATATTCCGTTCATCATGATGTCGGGTGCGATCTCTGAAGAGACGGCGGTGGAGTCCATGCGTGCGGGAGCGCAGGACTATGTGACGAAGCAGAATCTGGCGCGGTTGATTCCAGTGCTGTACCGGGAGTTGCGGGAGGCTGGGGCAAGGCGGCAGCGGAATGCGGCGCAGGTGGCGCTCGAGGCCAGCCAGGCCCGGTTTCATCGGCTGGCGGACGCGATGCCTTTGGGGCTGGTGATCAGCGATGCAGCGGGCAGGACGCTGTATGCGAATGGCGCGGTGGAGCGGCTGCTGGGGTATCGAGCGGGGTCGCTGGTCAACGATGGGACGACGCTTCCGGCGCTTTGTCCCTCGCTGAAACAGACGTATGAGCGCGGAGCGCAGGGCGGAATTGCCGCGGAGCCGTTTGAGACGGTGTGCGCGACCGCTGGCGGGCAGGAGATTGAGGTGCTGCTGGGCGTGGCGCAACTGAATCCTGAGGCGGAGGTGAGCGAGCGGCAGGTGGCGGCGTTTATCGCGGACCTGACGTTGCAGAAGAAGAGCGAAGAGGTGCTGCGGCGGACGGAGAAGCTGGCGGTGGCGGGACGTCTGGCGGCTTCGATTGCGCATGAGATTAACAATCCGCTGGAGGCGATTACGAACTGCCTTTATCTGCTGGGCAAGACGGAGCTCTCCGCCGATGGGCGGACGTACCTGGCACTGGCGCAGGATGAGTTGGACCGGGTGGCGCAGATTACGGTGCAGACGCTGCGGTTCTACCGAAGGTCGACGCAGGCGAGCCGGACGAAGCTGGATGAGCTGATCGAGACGGTGCTGGCGCTGCTGGATTCGCGGCTGAAGCGGCAGGGGATTGTGGTGGTGCGGGAGTTTGGTGAGATTCCGGAGATTGTGGTGCATGACGGGGAGATCCGGCAGGTGCTGGCGAATCTGGTGGGGAACGCGATCGACGCGCTGGGCGAGGGTGGGACGCTGCGGCTCAGGACTTCACGGTCGCGGGATTGGGTTACCGGTAGGGCGGGAATTCGGATTTCTGTTGCGGACGATGGGACGGGAATGAGCGGGGCTACGCTGGGGCGGATCTTCGAGGCTTTCTTCTCTACGAAAGGCATTACTGGCACGGGGCTTGGGCTTTGGGTTTCTCGGGAGATCGTGGACAAGCACCAGGGGCGGCTGCATGCGAGGAGCAGGGAGCGAAAGGATGGGCGTCCGGGTGGGACGGTATTTTCTTTATTTCTGCCGGAGGAGATGGTTTAGGGGCGGTGAGGGAGCAGTGATGGAGCGGTGACGAGGCAGTGATGAGGCAGGGGGGTGCCGGGGTGAGGCAGGGTGGCTCATTTAGGATTCTCGCAGTGAGAAAACTTCTTGGGCTGATTTGGATGCTGGTGGTGTGCGGGGCTGCGCTTGGGCAGGCGAGTGCGCCGCAGGCTGGGGTTTCGCGGGAGCTGGCGCGGGGGCGTGCGGCGCGGATCTCCGATGTGCGGTATGGACTGCGGTACTCGGTTGCGGCTGAGGCTGCGACGATCGAAGGGAAAGAGACGGTGCGGTTTGTGGACGCGGGGGCGGGGGATCTGGCGATCGATTTCCGGGATGGCGGGTTGGGTTCGGCTGCGCTGAATGGGGTGGCGTTGGGGACGGATGAGATCAATGGACATTTGATGCTGCCGGGGGCGGCGCTGCGTAAGGGTGAGAACGTGCTGGAGGTTTTGTTTACGGCGAATGTTGCGGCGGCGGGGAAGGCGGTGACGCGGTATACGGATCGGGATGACGGAAACGAGTACCTGTACACGCTTTTTGTGCCGATGGATGCGAGCATGGCGTTCGTATGCTTCGACCAGCCGGATTTGAAGGGACGGTTTTCGCTTGAGATGATTGCGCCGGCGGGGTGGACGGTGATTGGGAATACCTCCGCTGAGAAGGTAACAGAGGTGGGTACAAATAAGGATTGGGTGTTTGGGGAGACACGGCCGATCAGCACGTATCTGTTTGCGCTTGCGGCGGGGCCATTTGAGAAGATTGCCGGGACGGGTGGGGAGCCGAATTTGTTTGTGCGGCGGTCGCAGCTGGCGCGGGCGAAGGCGGAGGCTCCGCAGGTGCAGGCGATGGCGAAGCGGGGGATCGGGTGGCTGGAGGCTTACTTTCAGCAGCCGTTTCCGTTTCCGAAGTATGACCTGATGCTGATTCCGGGATTTCCGTTTGGCGGGATGGAGCATGCGGGGGCTACGTTTTTGAACGAGGATGGAGTTTTGTTTCGGACGGCTCCAACGCAGAGCGATTACTTCCGGCGGAATATTCTGGTGCTGCACGAGACGACGCATCAGTGGTTCGGGGATTTGGTGACGATGCGGTGGTTCGATGATTTGTGGCTGAAGGAGGGGTTTGCGCAGTACATGGCTTATAAGGCGCTGGCGGCGCTGGAGCCGGCGGAGCTGCCCTGGAAGCATTTTTATGAGGAAATCAAGCCGGCGGCGTATGGGATCGACGAGACGCAGGGGACGACGCCGATCTTCCAGGACATACGGAATTTGAAGGACGCGAAGAGCGCTTATGGCGCGATTGTGTATCAGAAGGCTCCGGCGGTGCTGAAGCAGCTGGACTTCTTTCTGGGAGAGGAGAACTTTCGCGATGGGCTTCGGGTGTATTTGAAGGGCCATGCGTATGGGAATGCGCAATGGGCGGATTTAGTGGAGGCTTTCGCGCAGACGGGAGGGATGGCCGGTGGGAAGGATGTGAGGGCTTGGGCGAAGGCTTGGATTCTGCAGCGCGGGATGCCGCAGGTGGATGTGCAGTGGAGCTGTGCGGCGGGAAAGGTTTCGGCAATGAGGCTGGCGCAGAAGGATGTGCTGGCGGATGGGTTTGTCTGGCCGATCTCAAATGAGGTGGTGCTGCAGGGTGGGGCGGGGCAGCGGGTGATTCGGGTGGACTGGAGTGGGGCTTCGACCGAGGTGAAGCAGGCGGTCGGTTCGGCTTGTCCGACCGTGGTGTTTGCGAATGCGGGGGATGAGGCGTACGGGCGGTTCCTGCTCGATGCGAGGAGTGAGCCGGGGGCTTCGCGGGAGCTGCTGCACACGCCGAGTGCGACGCAGGATCCGCTGTTGCGCACGATGCTTTGGGGAGCGCTTTGGGAGAATGTGCATGTGGCTCGGTCTTCTCCGCGGAGTTATGTGGAACTGGCACTGGAGGCGCTGCCGGGGGAGACGGATGAGGCTTTGGCCCGGGTGCAGGGGGGACGGGTGGGGACGGCGTTCCATGCGTACATGACGGCGGCGCAGCGGGCGGAGCTGGTGGGGCGGATGGAGGGGATTGCGACGGAGCGGATGCTGAAGGCGGCTTCGCTGGGTGTGCGGATTGTGAGTTTTCGGACGTTGACCGGGGTGGCGGAGACGCCGGCTGGGTTGGGGACTTTGAAGGGGCTGCTGGCGGGGGCGGTTGCGGTGCCGGGTATGCCTTTGAAGCCGCTGGACCGGTGGAATCTGGTGGGGCATCTGGTGGCGATGAACGATGTGGATGCGGGGGGGTTGTTTGCGGCGGAGAAGGCGAAGGATCAGAGCGGGGAGGGGCAGAAGTATGCGTATGCGGTTGAGGCGGGAAAACCTTCAGCGGAGATAAAAGCTCGTTACTTTGCGGAGTATCTGGATATGAAGGGGGCTCGGCAGGAGGATTGGATGTCGCAGAGCCTGCGGCCGTTCAACAGCTGGAATCAGACGGAGCTAACGGAGCCTTATGTGACGCGGGCGCTCGATGCGCTGGGGGAGATCAAGGTGCATCGAAAGATCTTCTTTCTGGGGGCGTGGCTGGGGGCGTTTGTGGAGGGGCAGGATAGTGCCGCGGCTCAGGCGGCGGTGCATGCCTGGCTGGAACGGAAGGATATTGATCCGGATCTGCGATTGAAGGTGCTCGAGGTTTCGGATGGGTTGGACCGGACGGTGACGATCCGGCAGAGGTATGCGCATTGAGCGGGAGCCGGATCGGGGCGGGGCGGGTCGGTATTGATACGGGTGGGACGTTTACGGACTTTGTGCTGCTGGAGCCGGGTGGGACGATGCGGGTGCATAAGGTGCGGTCGGTGCCGAGCGATCCTTCGGAGGCGATCTTTGCGGGGCTGCGGGAGTTACTGGGGGATGCGGTGGGTGTCGAGATGACGCACGGGACTGAGATCACCCATGGTTCCACGGTGGCTACGAATGCGGTGCTTGAGCGGAAGGGCGCGAAGATTGGGCTGGTGACGACGGCGGGGTTTGAGGATGTGTTGCGGATCGGCCGGCAGACGCGGGCGGAGCTTTACAACTTCATGGTTGCGAAGGCGGAGCCGCTGGTGAGCAAGGAGCTGACGTTTGGGGTGAGGGAGCGGCTGGCGGCGGATGGTTCGGTGCTCGAAGAGCTACAGGAGAGCGAGATTGCTGGGCTAGTTTCGCGGCTGAAGGACGCCGGGGTGGAGTCGGTGGCGGTTTGCCTGCTGCACAGTTATGCGAATGCGGCGCATGAGGCGCGGATAGCTGCCGGACTGCGTGCGGCGGAGTTTCGGGTTTCGGCTTCGCATGAGATTCTGCCGGAGTACCGGGAGTTTGAGCGGTGGTCGACGACGGCTTTGAATGCATATGTGGCTCCTCTGATGGAGCGCTATTTGACGCGGCTTGAAGAGCGGCTGGGCGGGGCTGAGGCTGCGCGCGGGCTACGGGTGATGCAGTCGAACGGGGGGTTGATCTCGGCGGGGACGGCGAAGATGGAGGCGGTGCAAACGATTTTGTCTGGGCCCGCGGCGGGTGTGGTCGGGGCGAAGGCGCTGGCGGAGGCTTCGGGGTACACGCGGCTGATGACCTTCGATATGGGCGGAACGTCGACCGATGTTTCGTTGATTGATGGCGAGATTGGGCGGACTTTGGAGTCGCTGGTGGGGGATCTGCCGGTACGTTTGCCGGTGCTGGATATCCATACGGTAGGCGCGGGGGGCGGGAGCGTGGCGTGGGTGGATGCGGGCGGTGCACTGCGGGTGGGGCCACGGTCCGCTGGGGCGGATCCAGGGCCGGCTTGCTACGGCTTGGGCGAGGAGCTGACGGTGACGGATGCGAATCTGCTGCTGGGGCGGCTCGATCCGGCTTTCTTCCTGGGTGGGCGGATGGTTTTGGAGGTAGGGAAGGCGCGTGGGATCGCGAAGGCGCTCGGCAAGCGGGTGGGGCTGAGTGAACGAGCGCTGGCAGAAGGAATCGTTCGGATTGCGAATGCCAATATGGAGCGGGCTTTGCGGGTGGTGAGCGTGCAGAGGGGGTTCGATCCGAGAGATTTTTGCCTGCTGGCGTTTGGCGGGGCCGGCGGGCTTCATGCGTGCGAGTTGGCAGAAGGGCTGGAGATTGGCACGGTGCTGATTCCGGAGCATTCCGGCGTGCTGTCCGCGCTGGGGATGCTGCTGGCGGATGGGACGAAGGACTTTTCCGCGGCGGTGATGCGGGCGACGGCGGAGACGAGCTTTGCGGCGTTGGCCCGGGTGATGGATGGGCTCAGGGCCAGGGCGCGGAAGGCGATGCGGGCGGAGGGGTTCGCGGACCTGCCTGAGAATGGGGCCGTGCGGCTGGAGGAGACCATGGATTTGCGGTACCAAGGGCAGGCGTATGAGATGGGCGTGGAGTTTGCTCCGGGGTTTGAAGCGGCCTTCCATGAGGCGCATCGCAAACGGTACGGGTATGCGAACGAGCGGCGGGCGACGGAGGTGGTGCAGCTTCGGGTGAAGGCGGTGGGACGGGCCGGTCTCGGCGAGCAGCAGCGGCCCGCTCTGAGGCGAGCGGAAACAGTCGAAGACCAGCCGCTGCCGGAGGCTTCGAACCTGCGGGCGGCGGTGTTTGGCGGCAGGAGTATGCCGACGCCGGTGTATCACCGGGATGCGCTGACGCCGGGGATGGGCGGTATGGGCCCGGCGATGGTGATTACGGGGCAGTCGACGAATGTGATTCCGCCGGGGTTTGCGTGGAGGATCGATGGGGCGGGGACTTTGATCGCTACGCGGGTTGGAGGGAAACGATGAGGCGTCATGATCCGGTGGAGTTCGAGATCTTCAAGAACTTCTTCGTCTCAATCGCCGAGGAGATGGGGGTGGCGCTGTGCCGCACAAGTTTCTCGCCCAATATCAAGGAGCGGCTGGACTACTCGTGTGCCCTCTACGACGCGGAAGGAAAGACGATTGCGCAGGGAGATCATCTGCCGGTGCATCTGGGGGCGATGCCGCTTTCGGTGCGGGCGGCGATCGACGCGGGGCCGATGGAGCCGGGGGATACGGTGGTGCTGAACGATCCGTTTCGCGGGGGAACGCATCTGCCGGATATCACGCTGGTCTCGCCTGTGTTTCTGAAGGCCAAGGACAGGACTCCGGCGTTCTTTGTGGCGAACCGGGCGCATCACTCGGATGTGGGCGGGATGAGCCCTGGGTCCATGCCGCTGGCGCGGGAGGTGTTCCAGGAGGGGCTGATTATCCCGCCGGTAAAGCTGGTGAAGCGTGGGGTTGTGAACGGAGACTTGCTGGCTCTAATCCTGGCGAATGTGCGGACGCCGGTGGAGCGAGAGGGGGATCTGACGGCGCAGATTGCAGCGAATCGCGTCGGGGAGAAACGGTTGTTGGGTATGGTGGAGCGGTATGGGGTGAAGAAGGTGGCGGGCTATGCGGCGGAGGCGCAGGACTATGCCGAACGGGTGCTGCGGCGGACGATCGCGGAGATCCCGGATGGGATGTACGAGTTCGCGGACTCTTTGGACAATGATGGATTCAGCGACAGGCCGGTGGGGATTCGGTGTGCGATTCGGATTGCGGGGGATGCCGCGGAGGTGGATTTTACCGGCAGCGACGGGCAGACGACGGGCGGGGTGAATGCGAATCTTGCGATCACGCTTTCGGCGACCTACTATGCGTTTCGCTGCCTGGTGACGCAGGATGTGCTGTATAACGACGGGATCGGGCGGGCGATTCGCGTGATTGCGCCGGAGGGCACTGTGGTAAATGCGCGGCATCCCTCGGCGGTAGCGGGCGGGAACGTGGAGACCTCGCAGAGGATTACCGACGTCGTATTGGGGGCGCTGGCGCTGGCGCTGCCCGAGGTGATTCCGGCGGCGAGCCAGGGGACGATGAATAACGTCACCCTGGGCGGTACGGATACGCGGCCCGGGCCGAGGCAGGGAAAGGCGTTCGCGTACTACGAGACGATGGGAGGCGGGATGGGCGGACGCAACGGGCTGGCCGGGCTGAGCGGGGTACATACGCACATGTCGAACACGCGGAATACGCCGGTGGAGGCGCTGGAGCAGGCGCTTCCGCTGCGGATTCGGAGCTATGGGCTGCGTTCCGGCAGCGGCGGGGCGGGGGAGTTTGCGGGCGGCGATGGGTTGGTGCGGGAGTATGAGGCGCTAGTAGAGACCTCGGCTACGATCTTGACGGACCGGCGGGAGTCGCGGCCGTATGGGGCGCAGGGCGGTAAGGCTGGGGCTTCGGGGCGGAACTCGATTGTGCGGGTGGCTGGGAATGTTGAGCGTCTGCCTTCGAAGGCCCGGTTTGAGCTTCATCCGGGCGATCGTCTGCGTATTGAATCGCCGGGCGGCGGCGGGTTTGGGACGGTGAGGGGTTGACCGGGCTGTCTACGGCGGAGGTTCGGACGCGGCCGCTGGCTTGGCTGCTTGAGGCTCCGGCGCAATCGCGGAAGGCACTGCTGGCGGCTTCGCTGGGATGGATGCTGGACTCGTTCGACGTGATGCTGTACTCGCTGGTGCTGGCGGCGGTGATGGCGGAGCTGCATTTGAGCAAGGGGTCGGCTGGCCTGCTGGGGTCGATGACGCTGGTGGCGGCGGCGATGGGCGGGCTTTGTTTTGGGCTGATCGCGGATCGGTTTGGGCGGACGCGGGCGCTGATGCTCTCCGTGCTGCTATACGCGGTGTTCACGGCGGCTTGCGGGCTGGCAAACGGGTTTGCCGAGCTGGCAGTGTTTCGCATCCTGCTGGGATTGGGGATGGGCGGGGAATGGGCGAGTGGGGCATCGCTGGTGTCGGAGACCTGGCCTGCCGAGCATCGCGGGAAGGCGCTGGGGTTGATGCAGAGCTCCTGGGCGATTGGGTATGCGCTGGCGGCGGTGGTGGCGGCTTTGGTGATGCCGGTCTGGGGGTGGCGCGGGGTGTTCTTTGTGGGAGTGGTGCCGGCTTTCTTTACGCTTTGGATTCGGCGCGGGGTGGAGGAGCCGGCGGTCTGGCGGGAGGGCCGGGCTCAGGTTGCGTCTGGAGCTGGAGCGGGGTTTGGGGATCTGTTTCGCGGGCGGATGCTGCCTTTGACGGTCGCTCTGACGCTGATGAATGCGTGCTGTTTGTTTGGGTGGTGGGGGTTCAACCTGTGGGTGCCGGCGTATCTGTCGCTGCCGGAGGCCAAGGGTGGGGTGGGGTTGAGCTCGCATACGATGACCTGGATTGTGGTGACGATGCAGGTGGGAATGTGGCTGGGGTATGTGAGCTTTGGGTATATCTCGGACGCGCTTGGGCGGAAGCGGGTTTACGTGGCGTATTTGCTGGCGGCGGCGGTGCTGCTGACGGGGTTTGCGCGTCTGCATGCGGCGTGGGCGCTGCTGCTGCTGGCACCCTGTGTGGCATTTTGTGCGACGGGATATTTTTCAGGCTTTGCCGCAGTGACGGCGGAGGTTTACGAGACCCGGGTGCGGTCTACCGGGCAGGGGTTTACCTACAACACCGGCCGGCTGGCGAGCGCGGTGGCGCCGTTCGTGGTCGGGTCTTTGGCGGACCGGCATGGGTTCGGGGCGGCGTTTTTGTCGAGCGGAGTGGCGTTTGCGGCGGCGGCCGGGGTGTGGTGGTTTATCCCGGAAACGGGATCAGGGAAGAGAGTTGTCGTGCCGGACGGGCCCGCTGCGCGCGGGGCGGTCACTTCGTGACTTTCAATTGCTTCGCTTGCTAGCTGCCGGCCGGGGTTCCGCTGCCGAACTCGGCGAGAGTGGTACGCAGGTACTTGTGTGGATTGACTGCGATTCCGTTGATGCGGACCTCGTAATGGACGTGGTTGCCGGTCGTGCGGCCGGTGTGGCCGATGTAGCCAACGACCTCGCCGCGGGTGACGGTCTGGCCGGCGGTGACGGCAAAGCCGCTCATGTGCCCGTAGCGGGTGACGACGCCGTGACCGTGATCAATGGCGACCATGCGTCCGTAGCCATTGACCATCTCGGCGCTGATGACGGTGCCGTCGGCGGTGGCGTGGATGGGCGTGCCCTGGGGGCCGGAGATGTCGATTCCGGGGTGGAACTCGCCTTCTCCGGAGCCTAGGATGGGATCTTCCCGCTCACCGAAGCTGCTGGTGATGGGGCCGGTGACGGGCCAGAGGGTGGGGGCGAAGGCGGAGTCGTCGACGGGGCCGCCGAAGTCGTGGCCGGGGAGCAAGGGGTTGCGGATGCGGCCGGGGTCGTAGGCACCGGCGAGCAGGCGGCTGGTGTCGCCGCTCATGGCCTGGGTGCGGAGGGCGTAGAAGGAGTCAAGGGACTTGTAGTAGGAGTCGTTGGTGAGGGTCGCTGTGCTGGCGGCGGGTGTGTCTTTGAGGGGGGCGGTCGCGGCGGTCTTGGCGAGGGATTCGGTGGCGGCGGCGCGTCCGCGGATGCCGCCGCCGTGGACGGCGGTAATCTTGCTGGCCGTAAAGCCGTAGAGAGCGGAGATCTCGGTGGCGAGCGAGCCGAGCGAGGCGGCTTGGATGTCTTTTTGGCGGGCCTGCTGCTCAAGGCTGGCGTAATCCTTCTTGAGCGAGTCATGATCCTGGCGGAGCTGGTTGAAGCGCGCGGTTTTGATGAGCATGCGCGAGTAGGAACCGGCGAGGCCGGTGATGGTGAACATGCCGATGGCGGCCGCGGCTACGAAGACGTAGACGTAGCGCAAGGGCAGGGGCACCTTGTGGATGGTTCCGTTCTCATCCCGGCTGACGAAGAGGATGTAAAAGCGTCTTTTGGAACCCAAGACCAAGCCTGTGCCCTCAGTTTTGTTCGCTCGGTCGGCAAAGAGGCGAAACCTGCGATCCATAGAGAGACGTGAAGGGTGAAGCGAACGTTTCAGTCTGGCCGCTGTGAGAAATGGCATTCGGGGAATGCCATTCGCGTTAGGTGACTCTCGTGGGCGTAACTGTTTTAGGGTAACAAGATTGGTTGCTCCCGGCAACGTACTTCGTACCATGTTCGGCTTCGCGTAGTCCTCCCGTTGGTCGCCACACAGCTTGGCTTCGGGCAACTTAAGGACGTTTTAGTAGGCGTAGGGGATGGGCTGGCCGAAACGGGCTGCCTGCTTGAGGGTATTGATGCGGGTGAGATGGTATTGGAAGTAGAGGCCGCCGAAGAAGAAGGTCATGACCGGGTTGAGGGTGAGGCCGACCGGCTCGGGGCCGTTGAAGTGCTCTTCGAGCGAGGCCTGCTCGCTGAAGCGGGCGATGAGCTTGAGGATCCAGTGGACGCCGAGCAGGAGGCCGCTGAACCATCCGTGGCCGTGGCGCATGCTGGGAATGCCGGGGAGAAAAGCATTGTGGATGGAGAGGCCGGGAGTGATCCATAGAGTGAAGATCAGGATAGCGGCAGCGATGTAGTAAAAGAGCGCCATTGCGTTGGGCTGCACGCGCCTGAGCCACGCGGCAACGATAAGATTCCAGACGGTCATAAAAAGGCCGCAGCTCAGCAGCGCAAAGAGCAGCACGAGCGCCCAGTGGAGGTTCGGCGGGTCAGGGTAGGGCGAGCTGGCGAGCGCAGGATTGTAAGGAGCGGCATAGGCCGGGGCGGCCGGGGCGGCGTAGGATTGCTGCGAGCCCCACGGGGCGGTCGACTGTGAGGGCTGGTTGGGTGGAGCGGTCCACGGCGTGGAGGCTTCGCCGGGGATAGGATTGGCGGCGGGAGCTTCGGGCTGGATGGGGGTTTGTGGGGGCAGGGGCTCGGCGGAGAGGAGCTGCGAGACGGGGAGCCAGTCGGCTGGAGGATCGGTGGGGGAGTCGCTCTTGACGAGATCGGTGAGCAGGACGTTGCCGGAGGCGAGGTAGCGGCGGAGATCGTCGAGGGTGTAGGGTCCGTAGAGCTGGCCGTTGCGGGAGAGCTGGTAGGTCAAGGATGACTCCTTCGGCTGCTTGTGCGATCAAAACACGGTCGCAAGGGAAGGGCAAGTTTGCTAGTTTGGCGGCAGATTGGCGGTCGACCAGCCTCCGCCGAGCGCCTTGATGAGCAGGACGCTTGCGTCCATACGGCGGCGCAGGATGTCGATGTCGTTGCGTTCGTTTGAGAGGGCGGTCTGCTGGGCGGTGACAACCTGGAGGTAGGTGTCGAGGCCACCTACGTAGCGGTTGTTGAAGATGTTCTGAGCGCTTTTGGCGGCTTCGGTGGCCTGGCGCTGCTGCTGTTGCTCGTCTGAGAGGACGCGCAGGGCGGCGAGATTGTCTTCGACCTGCTGGAAGGCGGTGAGGACGGTCTGGCGGTAGTCGGCGGAGAACTCGTCAAAGCTGGCGTAGGCCTGGTCGGAGACGCCGCGGCGGCGCCCGCCATCGTAGAGGGTCTGGCCTAGGGTGGGGCCGAGGTTGTAGGCGATGTTCGAGGCGTTGGCCAGATTTCCGATGGCGACGCTTTCCACACCGAAGGAGCCGGAGAGATTCAGGGTGGGAAAGTAGGCGGCGCGGGCGATGCCGATACGTTCATTGGCTTCGTTGGCTCGGCGTTCAGCGGCAGCGATGTCCGGGCGGCGCTCCAGCAGCTCCGACGGCAGGCCGGAGGGGATGTAGGGTGGGACGGCCTTCAGGTCCTCGGCGGCGATGGAAAAACTGTTTGGCGGCTGGCCGATGAGGATGGCGATGGCGTGCTCATACTGGGCGCGCTGGATCGTCGTATCCCGCTGCTGGACGATGGCGGCCTGGAGCTGGGTACGGGCCTGGAAGACGTCGGCCTCGTTGGTGATGCCGCCTTCGAAGCGGTTGGTGGTGATGCGCAGGGCTTCCTCGTAGTCCTTGATGGTTTCTGCGAGGAGCTTGTACTGGGCGTCGGCGGCGCGCAGCTCGAAGTAATCCATGGCGAGGTCGGACTGGATGGAGAGCAATGCGTTCTGGAGATCGGCGGCGGAGGCTTGTGCCTCTTCCTTGCTTTCGTTGATGGTGCGCCGGATGCGTCCCCAGAGATCGACCTCGTAGTTAAAGGTTAGGGGAAGCTGGTAATCGACCTCACCCTGGTTGGTGGAGGGAGGATTGAAGTAGGGGCGTTGATCGGCATACCGCACACCGCCGACGTATGGCGCAACGTTCAGGGTCGGGTAAAGGCCTCCACGGTTGATGGCAATCTGGGCGCGAGCCTCCACGTAACGGGCGGCAGATGCCTTAAGCGACTGGTTTTGAATGGCTGCCTGCGTCTCGAGGAGGGAGAGCTGGTTGTCATGAAAGATACTCCACCAGTCGCCGCGCAGGGTGGCGTCTGCCGGGCTGGCGGGATGCCAGTTCGCATCTGACTCCTTGTAGGCGTTGAAGTTCGGCGCGGTGGGCGCCAGAAAGGGCTGGACCGTTGGCTTGACGTACTTGGGACCGACCATGCAGCCGGTAGCGCCCAGAAGCAGGACGGCTACGAACGGGGCGAACGACCTCATTTTGCGGCTCCCTTGGTGGCGACCCTGATCTGTTGACCGTCGGCGATTGAGTCTGACGGATCGAGGATCACCTGGTCGCTGGCTGTGAGACCTGAGGAGATCTCAACCTGGGCGCCGGCGTCATGGGAGATCTTGACGGGGACAAGCTTGACCTGATCCTTACCGCCGGTGTGCTGGACGGTGGCGACCTGGAGGCCCTGAGCGCGGAAGATAAGGGTGTCGGATGGGATGGTAAGGTACTGGCCCTCGTTGGGCAGCTTGAAGTGTACGAAGACGTAGGCTCCGGGCAGCAGGGTGCGCTGTGCGTTGGGTACGTCGACCTCGACCGTGAGGGTGCGCGAGGTGGGATCGACCGCGCTGGCGTTGCGGGCGAGGATACCGTCAAAGGTGCGACCGGGGTAGGCATCGGAGGTGAGGGTGGCGTGGTCGCCGTCGTGGATGCCGGTCATGTCGGCCTCGGGAACTGGTACGAAGACGCGCAGACGCTCGATGGAGGCGAGGTGGAAGAGCTCACGGGCATTACCGCCGTTGCCCTCCTGGCCGGCGACGATGAGGGAGCCGACGTCCGTGTTGCGGGCGGTAACGATACCGTCGAAGGGAGCGTAGATTTTTTCAAAGGATTGGAGCTGCTGGAGACGGCGGACGGCAGCCATGGAAGCTTCGACGGCAGCCTGCTTTGCGCTGGCGTCTCCCATGGCCTGATCGGTCTCCTGCTTGGAGACGGAGTTGGACTTGAGCAGGCTCTGGTACCGGTTGGAGGTGATGTTGGCGAGGTCCAGGTTGGCCTGCGAGGCCTTGAGATCGGCTTCAGCGACCTGGAGCTGCTGATCGACCTCGGGGGTTTCAATGGTGGCCATGAGCTGGCCTTTTTTGACATGGGCGCCGATGTCGAAGAACCACTGCTTCAGATAGCCGTTGGTGCGGGAATAGATGGGAGTGTCGACGAAGGCCTGGGTGGCTCCCGGGAGTGAAAGCTCTGAGGCGAGATGGCCGCCTGCGGGATGGACGACGCTGACGGTAGGTATGGCGTCCTGGATTGCGTTGGTTTCGAGTTTGCGTTCCGCATGCTGGCGGGAGAGGACACCGAAGATGATGGCGAGGATGAGCAGCATGGCGAGGATGCAGAGGATGACCCAGGTCATGGTGCCGAGACCCTGCTTGGCGACCGGCGTTCCGGCGGGCGCAGGCTCGAAGCGTGGATCGAGGCGGTCCCCATGCGAGGCGGCGACATAGGTGGTGTTGGTGTTGTAAGGGTCGGCGGAATGGGTCGATCCGGCGGACGGCTGGTCTTGCGGCCGTACATCCGGCCCGGGGCTGTCGCTGGAGATACCGGCTCCGGGTACATGGTCGGTTGCGCTGGCGCCCAGGAGGCCCATGCGGGCGTCGGAATCGTGGCTATTGATCATTATTCGGACTCCGTCGATCGGGGTTGAGAGATGCTCGATTTGCGAGGGCGGGGAAACGTTGAAAGGGTCTGCATCAGCCTCTGCCTTCCTGGCCGAGCGTGGCAGGGCTGCCGGGGTGTTGCGCGAAGGCGAGGGCGTAGGACCTCTGTTCCTCGTCCTTGTGCAGGATGTCCGACTCCGGGCCTTCGGAGATGGGCTCCCCTTTTATCCCGCCGTGCAGGAGGGCGAAGACCGAGGGCACGAAGACCAGGGTGGCGACGGTGGCGGCGGTGAGACCTCCGATGACGGCGCGGCCGAGCGGCGCGTTTTGCTCGCCGCCTTCGCCGGCTCCGAGCGCCATGGGCACCATGCCGATGATCATGGCGAGGGCCGTCATCATGACCGGGCGGAAACGGGTGGTGCCTGCCTCGACCGCGGCGGCTATTGCGTTGCCGTGCGCTTCAAACTGCTCGGTGGCGAAGCTGACGATCAGGATGGAGTTGGCAGTCGCGACGCCCATGCACATGATGGCTCCCATGAGCGCGGGCACCGAGAGCGTGGTGTGGGTGAGGAAGAGGAAGGTGATAATACCGGCGAGCGCGGCGGGCAGGGCGGTGATGATAATGAACGGATCCAGCCAGGACTGGAAGTTGACCACGACCAGCAGGTAGACGAGCACAATGGAGAAGCCGAGGCCGGAGATGAGGCCAAAGTAGGAGGTGCGCATGGTCTCGATCTGGCCACGAACACGAATGATGCTGCCCTTGGGCAGTCCCTTCTTTTCTTTGTCGACGATCTTATTGATCGCGCGTGAGACCGCGCCCAGGTCGCGATCCTGCACGTTGCCGTAGAGATCGAGCACGCGATGGATGTTGTAGTGACTGAAGACCTCCGACTCGGTGGAGCGCTGGATATCCGCGACATCGGCAAGGATCTCCGGGCGACCTGCCGTGATGGAGGCGATGGGAATGTTGCGCAGGTCGGACAGGCTCTGGATGTCGTACTGCGGGGCCTCGACGACGAGCGGGTAGTTCACGCCGTTCTTGTAGTTAAGAAAGAACTGAGGCGAGAGCTGGGTGCTTCCGGAGAG
The DNA here is from genome assembly GCA_964282815.2 of uncultured Granulicella sp. Taxonomy (GTDB): domain Bacteria; phylum Acidobacteriota; class Terriglobia; order Terriglobales; family Acidobacteriaceae; genus Edaphobacter. The sequence goes on along the minus strand of CBDIOH010000007.1, from coordinate 238,819 downwards.
GATGTTGACGAGGCTGCCACCCACATCGCGCTCGGTGTAGCCGCCCTGTGCGGCCTTGGTGCGGTCCACGGCGACGTTGAGGGTAGGGTAGTCGTCTGGTTGCTGCATGCGCAGGTCGACGAGGCCGGGCACGGTATGCAGGTCGGCGAGGATCTTGTTGGCGACGACCCGGTTGCCGGCGATGTTGGCGCCTTCTATCTGGACGTCGATGGGTGCGGGCAGCCCGAAGTTGAGGATCTGGGTGACGATATCGGAGGGCAGGAAGTAGAAGGTGGTGCCGGTGAACTCGCGGGGAAGCTGGGCGCGGAGGGTGCGGACGAAGTCGACGGTGGGCGTATGGTCCTCGTTGAGTGAGACCAGGATGTCGGCGTCTCCCGCGCCGATCAGGCCGGAGGTGGCGTGCTGGGTGTTCAGGGTGGAGTAGGGCAGGCCGATGTTGTCCAGGATGTTATTGATCTGGGCGGATGGGATGGTGCGGCGAATCTGCTGCTCGACCAGGTCACAGATTTTGGCGGTGTCTTCAATGCGAGTGCCACTGGGAGCGCGCAGGTGGAGAATGAAGGACCCGCTGTCGCTGGAGGGGAAGAAGTTCTGGCCAAGAAATGGGACGAGCAGGCCCGCGCACAGGCAGGTAAGGAAAAAGGCAGGGACGAACAGGAGGCGGATGTCCACGAGCTTCGTCAGAAGGACCTGATAGCGGCCGCGGACGCCTTCGAAGAGGCGCTCAAAACCCTGCTGAAACCGGGCGAGGGGATTGCGCGTGGGTTGTGCGTGATGCACGTGCTGCTTGAGGAGGTATTTGGCCATCGTCGGCACCAGCGTGCGGGAGAGGATGTAGCTGGCGAGCATGGCGAAGACGACGGCTTCTGCAAGCGGCACGAAGAGGTAGCGTGCGACGCCGGAGAGGAAGAACATGGGCAGGAAGACGATGCAGATGCACAGCGTGGAGACCAGCGCGGGGACGGCGATCTGCGCGGCTCCGGTGAGGATCGCGTCGGTGATCTCTTTGCCCATTTCCAGGTTGCGTTCGATATTTTCGATCTCGACGGTCGCGTCGTCGACCAGGATGCCGACGGCGAGGGCCAGACCGCCGAGGGTCATGATGTTGATGGTTTCGCCGATGAGGCCGAGGATGATGACGGAGGTGAGGATGGAGAGCGGGATGGAGACGGCGATGATGACGGTCGAGCGCCAGGAGCCGAGGAAGAGCAGGATCATCAGGCCGGTGAGGACGGCGGCGATGACCGCCTCGCGGATGACGCCGACGACCGAGGCTCGGACGAAGATGGACTGATCGCCGATGGGGGTGATGCGCAGAGCGTCCGGCAGGGTGCTCTTGATCTGCGGCAGGAGGGCGAGAACCTGCTTGACGACGGTCAGGGTCGAGGCGGAGCCGCTCTTGAGCACCGTGAGCAGCACACTGCGGTGGCCATCCTGCCGAACGATATTGGTCTGAGGGATGGAGCCGTCGGCGATGCTGGCGACGTCATGCATGTAGATGGTGGTGCCGTTGACCTGACGGAGCGGCAGATTGCTAAGACCTTCAAGGGTGGCCGGCGAGGCGTTCAGATGGATGTCGTACTCAGTCGGTCCAATCTTTGCTGTTCCGGAGGGCTGGACAACGTTCTGGTTGGCGAGCGCGTTGAGCACGTCCTGCGGGCTGAGACCGCGAGCCTGAAGCTTCTTTGGATCAAGGAAGACCATCATCGAACGCTGCTTGCCGCCATAGACGTTGGGTACGACGGCGCCGGGCACGGTGACCAGCGAAGCACGAATGAAGTTGAGGCCGTAATCGTTGAGCTGCTGCTCAGACAGCCCCTGCCCGGAGAGTCCGAGCTGGAGAATCGGGACCGAGGAGGCGGAAAAGTTGATGATCTGCGGTGGGAGCGTGCCGGGAGGGAGCTGACGGAGCTCAAACTGGGCTGAGCTGGAGACCTGGGCGTTCGCGGTGTCGAGCGACGCGCCCTGCTGGAGATAGATCTTGACGATGACCTGGCCGTTGATGGTGGTCGACTCGATGTGCTGGATGTTATCGACGAGCGTGGTGAGGACTTTTTCGTAGGGCGTTGTGAGGCGGCCTTCCAGCTCCTCCGGGTTGAGACCGGTGTACTGCCACGCGACTGAAATAACAGGAATATTGATCGAAGGGAAGATATCCGTGGGGGTGTTGAGGATCACCACGGGTGCACCGATGAGGATCAGAATTGCCAGAACCACAAAGGTATACGGCCGTGAAAGAGCGATTTTGACAATCCACATGGGCGGTGTTTCCTCGTTTCACGGGTCGGCCAACCTGAAGATCTCTTTCCTGTTGGCGCCCAGTTGACTCCAGCTTCGCGACACAGGGCACGTCACGCTCGGTAAGCCTCTAGTGTAGCAATACGCACAGCTGCCGGTAGTGAATAGACTTTATCCAGGCATGTAAGGTTTCACAGCTGATGCCGGTGCTCTTGAACGAAAACCGATTGAACGACAATGAAGCATGGAGCTGCGTCACCTAGGGTACCCGGGGAGGGGAATCGCGCTGGTGCGTTCGGGTGCTCGCTACTTCCAGTCACCGGGACTTACCTTTGGCGAGATCCGGCCGCGTACCACGCAGGTGGGTCTCGCGGTTGCCTGGAATCCGCTCAACGAAGGGCCCGTGGTGCAGGACTTTCTAGCGCTGGTGCGAGACGATGGGCAATTAGAGCTCGGCTGGACCTTATGGTTCGGCTTGGATAATGAGGCCCTCGTTGGCTCGCAGGCGGAGCGGGCCGCCAGTGGTGGTGCGGTTGTGGTCGAGGTAGGAGTTGAGGATCAGGCGACCGGAGAGAGCCTCTGCGGTGCGGGGCTCGGCGGTCAAGTTAAGCAGGATCTGAAAGCGCTCACTGCCGTCCGTGCGGGAATAGGTGAGCACGCCGTCCGATTCCGTGACGGCTTCGATGGATCCGGCGTGGAATGCGGGGTGTTCGCGGCGCAGGGCGAGTAAGCGCTGATAGAGGTGGAGCATGGAGCGGCCATTCTGCGACTGAATTGCGACGCTGAATGAAGCGTGGTTCTGGACGAGCGGGAGCCAGGTGTCTGGGCCGGAGGTGAAGCCGGCGTTGGAGGAGTTGTCCCAGAGCATGGGGGATCGCTCGGGGTCGCGCCCTAGACCTATCCCGGGCTGTCTCTTTTCGGCGGGATCGACGACCTGATCCGGAGCGATGATCGCATCCGGCATGCCGAGTTCGTCGCCGTAATAGAGGGTGGGTGTTCCACGTAAGGTCAGCAGAAGGACGGCGGCGACGCGTGCCTGCTCCGCACCGATGCGGCTTGCGAGGCGATGCTGGTCGTGGTTGCCCATGACCCAGTTCGGCCATGCTCCTACGGGCAACGCAGCCTCATACTGGCGGATGAGGTCCGCGATGAGGCTGGCCTGCCACTGGGTTTGAATCAGGTGGAAGTTGAAGGGCATCTGCGCGCCGAGCAGCTGCGGACCGCCGTAGTAGGCGACCAGGTCCGAGATGGGGAGGTAGATTTCGCCGATCAGAACGCGCGCGGAGTATTGGTCGAGAAGGGCGCGCATCTGCTCCACAAGAATGAGTGTTTCTGGCTGGTTGGCGGTGTAGGTGGGCAGGATAGACCAGAAGCTGGAGCCGCCGGTGAACTCCGGGTTGGGCGGGTTGGAGCGGAACTGGTTGTCCTTGACGAGCAGCCAGAGAACGTCCATGCGAAAGCCATCCACGCCTTTATCAAGCCAGAAGCGCATGGCCGCGAAGATAGCGTCGCGGACGGCTGGATTGCGCCAGTTGAGGTCAGGCTGCTCGGGCAGGAAGGAGTGGTAGTAGAACTGGCCGGTAGCCTCGTCCCAGGTCCAGGCGGTGCCGCCGAAGTTGGACATCCAGTTATTGGGTGGACCGCCATCCGGTGCGGGATCGCGCCATAGGTACCAGTTGCGTTTGGAGCTTTCGCGGGAGCTACGCGAGTCCAGGAACCATGGATGCCGGTTGGAGGTATGGTTGGGGACGAAGTCAAGGATCAGCTTCAGGTCGCGGGCGTGAACGCCGGCGAGCAGAGCGTCAAAGTCCGCGATGCTGCCGAAGAGCGGGTCGATGCCGGTGTAGTCAGCGACATCGTAGCCGAAGTCGGCCATCGGTGAGGGGTAGAAGGGGGAGATCCAGACGGCGTTGACGCCAAGTTCGACGAGGTAATCCAATCGGGCGAGGATGCCGGCCAAGTCGCCTACTCCGTCAGCGTTTGAGTCCTGGAAAGAGCGCGGGTAGATCTGGTAGATGACACCGTCCCGCCACCAGAGCTTTGCTGTTGCTGAATTCTTTGCTGGATTCTCATTCCCCTCAGCCATAGGAGGTGTGATGCCGGACAAGGCGTGCGGATCCGGCGGAACGGCTACTTTGAACCGGTTGTGGCCGCTGCGGGTGTGGTCTTGGGCTTTGCTTTCGGCTTTGGCTTGACGGCGGGTGCGGTCTTGGCCGGAGGGGCCGTCACTACGGGCGGCGGCGCGTTCTGGGCTGCGACGAGCGCCTGCTTCAGTTGTTGTATCTGCTGGTCTTGCGCGGATGCCAGGCTTGCAAGGTTCTCGTACAGGCCGCGGCGCGCGTCCTCCAGGCGTTTGAGGCTCTGTTCCAGTGCGGCGCTTTGCGGCTGCGGCGCAAAGGACTTGGCGCGCTCGGTGACGCGGAGCAAAACATCATAGAGCGCGTCAATGTTGCGGGTTACGGGCAGCATGGCCGTGAGCGAGGCAGGTGCGGCGTCAGAGGCGGAAACCAGGCCGGGCAGCGTAGCGTCCAGGTCGTGGCGGATGGAGGCAAGACTGGTGTCGGTATCGTCTTTGAGCGCGCCTGAGCTCTTCCACTTCTCCAAGCGGACGCCGGCCACCGCCTGCTGGAGCTGCTCCATGGCGGGTGCGAGTTGAGCCGAGAGAGCAGGCTTTGCAGGCGTACCATCCGCCGCCGCCTGAGCGTACGAGGAGATCAACGCGCAAGGGGTAAGCAGGGAAGCGGAGATAAGGATAGAGGCGATGCGCACGGTCATGGTCCCATGGTACGAAAAAGCGGGAACGGTGAACAATCGGCTCAGCGACACTGGAGATGAACCTTCAGGCGGGGAGGGTTGGCGTGACGACGGCCTCAGACTCGTTATCAAGCCAGACCTCTCCGTTCAAGGCCCGGGTGCATTGGGCGGAGTCGAACTCCCCCTCCCATTTGGCAACGACGATGGTGGCAACGCCGTTGCCGACAAGGTTGACGAGCGAACGCATCTCCGACATGAAGCGGTCCACACCGAGCAGCAGTGAGATGCCCGCGACCGGGATGGTACCGAGCGCGGAGAGTGTCGCGGCCAGCGTGATGAACCCCCCACCGGTGACGGCCGCTGCGCCCTTTGAGTTGAGCATGAGGACGACCACAATGAAGAGCTGTTGACGGAAGCTAAGGTGGGTGTTGGTGGCCTGAGCGATAAAGAGCGCGGCGATGGTGAGATAGATGGAGGTGCCGTCGAGATTGAAAGAATAGCCTGAAGGGATTACAAGGCCGACGACAGACTTTGAGCAGCCAAGGCGTTCCATCTTGACGATCATGCGGGGCAGCGCGGACTCTGACGAGGAGGTTCCCAGTACGATGAGCAGCTCTTCCCGAATGTACTTGATGAATTTCAAGATGCTGAAGCCGCAGGCCAGCAGGATGAGGCCGAGGACGATGAAGACGAACAGGATGCTGGTGACGTAGACGCAAAGCAGCAGCTTGCCCAGCGAGACGAGCGTGTGTACGCCATATTTGCCAATGGTGAATGCCATCGCGCCAAAGGCGCCGATGGGAGCCAGTTCCATGATGTAGGCGATGATCTTGAAGGAGAGGTGCGAGACGCGGTCCGTGAGACGTGTCAGGGTTTTGTCGTGATCGAGCGCGGTAAGAGCGAGGCCGGTGAGGATGGCGAGCAGCAGGACCTGGAGGATCTCGCCTTTGGCGAAGGCGTTCACGAAGCTGTCCGGGATGATGTTGAGCAGAAAGTCGGTAACGCCCATCTCCTTGCCGGCACCGACGTACTGCGCGATGGATTTGGTGTCGAGAGTGCGAGGGTCAACGTTCATACCTTGCCCGGGATGGAAGAAACTGGCGACCGCCATCCCAATGGAGAGGGCGAGCGTGGTAACGATTTCAAAGTAGAACAGTGCTTTAAGGCCGACGCGTCCAAGCTTGCGCGTGTCTCCTATGCTCGCGATGCCGACCACAACGGAGAGGAAGATGATGGGGGTGATCATCATGCGGATGAGCTTGATGAACCCGTCTCCGAAGGGCTTCATGGCAACGGCGAAGTTGGGGAAGAAAATACCGGCAGCGACTCCCGCAAGGATGCCTAAGAGCACACGCGCGTAGAGGGTCTTGTAGAAGGGCAGCTTGGCGGGGCGGGAGCTTTGGGTGTGTGGAGCGTCCTGAGAGTACGAAGCCTGCATGCAGTTGGTTCCTCTTCCTCGTCACGGATGTATGCGCGGCGAGTGGCCGCTCCAGCCAGTGTGCCTGTTTTTTCTATATCGCGGAGAAAAAGCCACCGAATTGAATCCAAGTGGACTCAGAAGGGTTCTTTAAGCTGGTGGTTAAGAGTATATGCATTACTCTACCTTCTTTTTAGAAAGCAGACGTGCCGTGCAGAATGAGCAAACGACGGATTCGGTAGGGCTTGTTCGTCGCGAGGGAGGATTGCCCTAAACCGATCATGGAGGAGGTTGGTCGGGGCAGAGGGATCTAACCCCTGACGCAAGCGAACTGAGATATTTTGGTCGGGGCGGAGGGATTCGAACCCCCGACCCTCTGGTCCCAAACCAGATGCGCTACCAGACTGCGCTACGCCCCGACGAGCCTCTAGTTTACCTCAGGCGCCGTTTTCGCTGAAGATTACCTTGCTCTGCTCAGAAGGAACGGGTCACCCATAAGTGACGCAGGTCTCCTCCCAGGTGAGCGAGCGCCCATCCGATCAAGAGCATTGGCAATAACATCAGCGCGGCGAGCGCCACGCAGACACCGGCAAGAAACAGCCAACTCACCCCGGAATGCCGCTGTGGCTGTTCGATCGCCGCTCGCAAAAGAGCATAGTTACGCCGGTTGGCGCGCCACCCTATATCAAAAAGATTGCCTACAACCGGCAGCGTACCCACGGCAGTCTCGATGGCGACATTCAGTACCATCCGCGCTACCACCACCTTCGGGACCCCGCGCATCCAGGCGGCAAGAATAATGATGGAAGAGGCCAGACCGCCTAACACATCGCCAATGCCGGGAATAAATCCGATGATCCCATCCAGGCCAAAGCGGATGGGCGTTCCGGGAATCCGGATAAAGTCGTCCAGAAGGTGTGAAAGCAGATCCAGATGCTCGTCATCGAAAACATGGCCGCTGCGGCGGGCACGCGGTCCCAGAATCTCGGGCTTTGCGGTAATAGCCATGGTGCATGAGATGCAGAGAGGCTGTGATGCTATACTCAAGGTTATACGGCGGCTATAGTTCAGTGGCAGAACGCCGCTCTGTGGCAGCGGATGTCGTGGGTTCGAAACCCACTAGCCGCCCCAATTTCCCTCCCAGAGCATTAAAGCCGGATTACCAAACCGGTCTTTCGGAACTTCGTGCCACGCTCAAAGAGTCCTCAACGACAAGCTGTTCTGGATGGCCCGCAGCTTCCTGTAGCTCCTTCGCGAGTCTTTGCCGGAACTTCCGGTTGGGCATATCCCACCTGGAAACCGGGCTTCTACCCGGAGAAACTTTCTGCAAAAAGATTTCTCGGTTTTTATGCTTCACAGCTCAACTCCGTAGAGGTTAACTACACCTTTCGCACGCTGCCTACGCCTGCGCTGCTGCAAGGATGGCTCGATCAGACCCCTTCAGGTTTTCGTTTCAGCTTCAAGGCTCCCCAGCGCATCACCCACTTCAGCCGCCTTCGCGCATGCGAATCGCAGGTAGAGCAGTTGCTTGCGGCTTTGAGTCCTGCAAGAGACGCAGGCAAGATGGGACTCATCCTCTTCCAGCTTCCGCCAAACTTCAAGGCGGATGCGGACCGTCTCGCCAGCTTCCTCCAACTCTCCGCGCTACAGGATAAAGCCGCTCCTCCCCTTGCTTTTGAGTTCCGTCATGAAAGCTGGTTCGTAGAGCCGATTTATAAGCTGCTCCGGGAGCACAACGCCGCGCTCTGTGTTGCCGATACCGACGATCTCAAGACTCCTGAGATTCATACCGCGACCACGCACGTCAGCTTCCGGCTCCGGCGCCACGGAGGCTATACACAAGCTGAGATTGAGGCGTTCGCAGCCAGATACAGGACGCTCGCGAAGAAAAGGGAGGTCTACGTCTACTTCCGTCACGAAGAGGAGCCCACCGGCGCTCTCAACGCGACCGCCTTTCTCCGCACCGCATCGCGCGGGGCCGGCGCCCGATGATCCCTTCTGAACACTTTGTCGCATCTCCCTTCCATCCGCGGCGCCTGCTCTCAAACGGTCATCTGCAGACCATCGCCGGTAACTTCCTGCCGCGAATCAATCAGCTCCCGCCTCCCACTGCGGAGCTGGTTCAGGTCTCCCCTCCGAGCGACTTACAGCTTTCGAGCCAGGTGCTTTGCCACTGTCACTGGCAGCCGGAGAGAGTACGTGCCGCCGCGATGACGGTCATCGTGCTGCATGGGCTGGAAGGGTCGTCCTCTTCGCAGTACGTGGTCGGGAACGCGAACAAGATGTGGTGCGCGGGCATGAACGTCGTCCGTATGAACATGCGCAACTGCGGCGGAACGGAGTCGCTTTCCTCCACGCTTTATCACTCCGGGCTTTCCGGTGATGTTCAATCGGTCATGGATTTTCTCAGCGCTCGCTTTGGCCTGCAGCGCGTTGCTCTGGTCGGGTACTCCATGGGCGGCAATCTCGTGCTCAAGCTTGCGGGCGACCTCAACGGCCACGCTCCGCCTCAACTCCGGGCGGTCATCGGCGTCTCCCCGGCGCTCGATCTTGGCGCCTCTGCCGCCGCTCTTCACAAGCCGGTCAATCGCATCTATGAGCGCCGCTTCGTTCGCGCGCTTATCAAGCGCTTTCGCCGCAAGGCGGTCCTCTTCCCCCATGTGTACGACGCCGCCAAGGCCGACGGCATCGTCTCGCTCGCCGACTTCGATACCCGCATCACCGCCCTCTACGCCGGCTTTCGCGATGCCGACGACTACTACTACAAAGCCTCCGCCGCCCGCGTGCTGGACCGCATTGCCGTTCCCACCCTCATCCTGCACGCGGAAGATGATCCCTTTGTCCGCATTACGCCGGAAAGTCGTGTCGTTATCACCGCAAATCCGCATATCAAGCTCATCGAGCCGGTCCACGGCGGCCATTGCGCCTTCCTGGCCGCTGCAGACCCGCAGCGCTCCGATGACGGCTACTGGGCAGAATCCACTCTCCTGCGCTTCCTCCAGGCCAACGGCTAGCCTTCAGCCGTCCACCGCCTAACCCTGCGATAATCCAAAGATGTTTGCAGATTGGTCGGTGGAGTGCGGCGCGGAAGATCCACTGCTCGTCGTGCCTTGGTCCGCCGCACCCGATGAGCGAAGCAGCCCTACCCTTGGACCCCACTTTATCGACCTGCGCGACAACCCGTACGACTTGGACCAGATCCCCGAGACGGAGCTTCATCCGCCACTCCTCCAAGCCCTCCGCGCACTCAACGCCAGCCGCTCCCCCGTCTTTACGGCGAAGTGCGATGCGTGGGAGATCGCTCCCGGCGAGCTCGCCGAACTTCTCTTCGAGCTCGCCCCTGAGCCCCCCGACCTCATCCATGGCTTCGCCAGCTACATCGATCTCGTCGTTCGTGAGCGCTCGTTGTTTGTCTCGCTCCACCAGCATGAGCAGCTGCTCCACCGTCTTATTCGCCATGCCGCTCTACTCGACCTTCCTTACGCCGCGCTCCACTGCATCCTGCGCCCCGCGCTCGTCGATCTCACCGGACCACAAGAAGGCTTCGCCCTCACTCTCTACGTCAAAGCACTCGGTGCGGAGCCTGCCAATGCCTACCGCAACTGGGCTGAGGCCCTCGCCTCCGTAGTTGCCCTGGTACGCGGGAAAGACCTCACCTTCTCCTGATCGGTCGTACGCCCGCTCTCCCCCCAAGCCATTACAATGAACCCAGCCTACGCGGCACAAGGGCGAGTAGCTCAATTGGATAGAGCACGAGCCTTCTAAGCTCGGGGTTGCAGGTTCGATCCCTGCCTCGCCTACCAGAATCAACAACTTAGCTGAAGCCTTAATCATCCGCGCTCTGATGACCGAGGTATGCCGGAGGCGATCAGCGCGATGTTGCACGCGCATGCTGGTCTTTATGACGGAGAAGTTCGACGGAAAAAGAGGGCCTTCGGCACACCCGGCATGCCCAACCGATCCTTGGCTGCCCGCTCCGTAGATCGGGAAGAGCAAATTAACTCCGATCGCCTTCCTGCCCGCAGGGGCGACAACCTCGTGCTAGCACCCAGGTGTGCCGAACCATAGCCGCGACGCCCGGTAAATACCTTGTCGCACCAGCAGGGGCTAACCCGCATAGCGCTTCTTAGCACCAGCCGAGGAGGCTGGGCCAAAGTGAAACTCTGGAGCGAACAACCTCGGTCCGGGTAGGCGCTACTTCCACTTTGTTGCCTCCCGCATTGCCTGTCTCAACCAAAGATGGCGAACATCCAGATCCTGACGGGAATGCCAAATCATGAGATAACGAAAGTTCGTTAGTTCTGCCGGGGCCGAAATCAATCTTGTTTGCAGCGGATTGATGAGACTCTCTGCCAGCTTCCGCGGCAGGGTTGCGATGAGCGAGGTTCCCGCCACCATATTCAAACCCACACTGAAATAAGGAATGGTGAAGGCACATCGCCTTGCCGCCCCAAATTTCGTTAGAGCGATATCAGGTACAGTCTGCTGATTTTCCAGCACGCTAATGCAGACGTGATTGGCGGCAAGGTATTGAGCAAGCGAGAGCTTCTTTCTGTACGGGCTCTCCTTGTCAACTGCACAGACCAGCTCTTCTTCAAACAGCACTTCACTTTTCAGGGTCGCCGGCAGTGCCCTGAATTCCGCATCGAGCAGGAGGTCAAATCGGTTCGCCTCCAGATCACTAAATCGATCATCGGTATAGACGTGGAAAGAAAAGTCGAGGTTTTGACGCTCGGCGTATCGTTTTGCAAGCTCAGGCCCATACAGTTGGGCCAGGCTGTCAGTTGCCGCCAGGCGGAAGGTCGCCTGCTCTGTAGAAGGATCGAACTCCTTGCCCGAGATCAGTCTCTCGAGCTCCGGAAGGATAACTGTCAGTTCCTGGAACAGTGCTTGCCCTCGTGGCGTGGGCTCATATTGTCTTGTCCTTCGGACGAGAAGATCGTCGTTGAACAATTCTCGCAGCCGCTGCAAGGATCGGCTGACGGCAGGCTGACTCAAGCGCAACCGCTTCGCGGCGCGTGAGACCGTCTTCTCCTCCACCAGTGCGATGAAGTAGACGAGCAGGTTCAGGTCGGCTTGGCGAAGTTGCGTAAGACGCATAACAGCTCTGCCTATTATGCATGATTCTTACTTGTGCCCGGCTCGTCTTATGAGCGTAGGACATTTGAAAAGGAGCAATTATGACAGGAACGGCAATCGTAACGGGTGCATCAGGCGGCATCGGCAGGGGCATTGCGGAGCGTCTGGCTGCGGACGGGTTTTCCGTGGTCCTTACCTATTCCGGCAATGCGGCGAAAGCGGAGGATGCTCTAAGAAGCATCCAGGCCGCTGGTGGAAAAGGGATCACCGTAGCCGCGGATATCTCCAAAGCAGACGAGGTGAAGCAGATCTTCGAGGCCGCCCGATCCAACTTCGGAGAGGTCACGGCCGTGGTCAATAGCGCGGGCATCATGCCGCTTGCACCGATCCAGAAGGGCGATCTTGACGCCTTTGACAAGGTGATCGCCACCAATCTGCGTGGCAGCTTTCTGGTGATGAGCGAGGCGGCAAATCACGTCGCCGATGGCGGCCGCATTGTCACCTTCTCGAGCAGTGTACTCGGGAAGAACTTCCCGTCATACGGCGCATACATCGCTTCCAAGGCAGGCGTTGAAGGCCTCACCCGCGTTCTGGCCAATGAGCTTGGCCAGCGCAAGATCACCGTCAATGCGGTCGCCCCGGGTCCGGTGGCCACGGAACTGTTTCTCCAAGGCAAGAGTGAGGAACAGATCGCAGGAATCGGGAAGTTGGCGCCGCTTGGCCGGATTGGAGAAGTGGCGGACATTGTCGGGATGGTCTCTTTTCTCGTCGGCCCCGAAGGTGGCTGGGTAAACGGGCAGGTCCTGCGCGTCAATGGGGGATTCGCCTAAACGAAGGTTGTTGCCGTAAACCCGTCATGCCCTTGCTGGGAGTCGCCGTCCGTAGGGCGGCGCCTCCGAACATAACAGCTAACGTTTTAACCAGATGCAATGGAAGAGGAATTATGTCCAAATATGTAGTCGTAATTACGGGTGCATCGTCCGGCTTTGGAGCTTTATCGGCTCGTGCCATCAGCAGGGCCGGTCACACGGTATATGCCGGCATGCGGTGGACCGCAGGAGAAAACGCAAACGAGGTTGAAGCGGTACGGGAGTTCGCGCTCGCTGAAGAAGTCGATCTTCGGTCGGTCGAGATGGATGTTCAATCGCAGGTATCGGTAGATAAGGCAATTGAGCAGATCAGGGCGGAAACCGGTCGCCTCGATGTACTGATCCACAATGCGGGGCACATGAGTTTCGGAGCTTCGGAGGCGTTTACGGTAAAGCAGCTCGCAGAGCTCTACGACGTCAATGTCCTCAGCACGCAGCGGGTGAACCGTGCGGCGCTTCCGATCATGCGCAAGCAAGGGAAAGGACTGGTCGTTTGGGTTGGAAGCTCCAGCACTCGTGGCGGCACACCGCCCTACCTCGGTCCTTACTTTGCAGCGAAGGCGGCCATGGATTCGCTTGCGGTCACCTATGCGGGGGAACTGACGCGCTGGGGCATCGAGACCACGATCGTTGTACCGGGAGTCTATACGACGGGGACCAACCACTTTCCCACCGCGGACCATCCGGCCGATGAGGCGCGCGCGGCTGAGTACGCCGGCGGTCCCTACAGGGATATGCCGGAACTTGTTCACAAGGGGCATGACGTGATGGCGCCGGCAAACTCGGATGTCGCCGATGTTGCACGTGCCATCGCAAAGGTGGTCGATACCCCTTTCGGTAAGCGTCCGTTCCGCGTCACCATCGACCCAGCGGATGCTGGCGCGGAGGTCATCAACATGATGGGTGATCGCGTTCGGGCGGAGTTATTCCGCCGCATCGGTATGGAAGACCTGCTGAAACCCCACGAAGCAACCCAACTCGCCACACATCACTGATGCTTCACTGGAATCGGATGTCATTTGTGGAAACGTTATACCGCTCCTGGACTCCAGAAACCAGCCAGGTGGGCGATAACACTGAATTCATTCAGACGCCCATAGCTGTGGGCCGTGACGAGTTCCCCGCCGTCTTCGCCCACCTGAGCCCATTCTGCAAGCATTTGTCCGTGTTGCTGCCGGAACCAGTTCACTCGGAAGCGGTGTCCTGGAAAGTGCTCCTGGAACACGCTGATGTGCTTCAAAAGATTCTGTAGTCCTTGGCCTTCCACGCCAGGGTTGGTGAACACCACATCTTCCGCTACGCTGGAACGTAACAGCCGCTCCTGCTCGGCCAGCGAGGTTGCCGCGAATGCATCGAGGTAAGCTTCAAAGATCCCTTGAAATTGCGTTCCGGTCATGGGAGAGTCCTTTGCGGTGCGGACCCTTTGAATCCTCCGCACAAACGTAACTGTAAATGGCCGCCTGGTTGCAGGTCGATGGCGGAGAGGCCAGAAAGAGTGACGAATCGTCCAAATGCGATCGATCCATTTCTAGACCTTATCCGGCTCTTGCGGCCGCAGGCGACCCTTTGGGGCGCCATCCGCGCCAGCGGCCGGTGGGGCGTCGGTTTCCGCGAGCGAAATGATCTGCTGTTCTTCCGGATCGACCGCGGACAATGTCTTCTTCTTAGGTCGAACGCAGAGCCGCTTGAATTAGGTGCAGGTGATTTTCTCCTGATCCGCACCATCGCTCCATTTGTCTTGGCCTCCGACCCGCAGGTGGAGCCCGTCGAAAGCGAAAGCCTGGTTGCGACGACCCGTTCCACGACCATGCGTGTCGGTGTGGGCGAAACAGAGCCAGTAATCATCCGCGGTGGCCGGTTTGTCTTCGAATCAGCTAACGAAGAACTGCTGGTGCAGTTACTACCGCCTTTAGTGCATGTCGCTTTGAACAAGACTACGTCGGCTCGCATCCTTGCTTTGCTCTCGATGAACGAAGCGGAAAACAATGCCCCCGGCCCCGGAAGCGATTTCATCGTAGCGCGCTTAGTGGAGCTGTTGCTCGTAGAACTTCTCAGGGGTGAGGCTCTTATTGCACAGCCAGCGAAAGCAGGGATGCTTCAGGGTCTTGCTGATCCGGTCACTGCAAGGGCGCTTGTAGCATTGCACAGTGACATAGCAAAGCCATGGACTACTTCGAAACTAGCTCGGCTGTGCGGGTGCTCGCGTTCTGCCTTCAACCTGCGTTTCACCAGCATCGTTGGCATCGCCCCAATGCGGTATTTGCACCGCTGGCGCATGGCGGTGGCAAAGGACGAATTAGGTCGAGGAGAGCGCAGCGTTGCGGAGATCGCCTTTCTCATTGGATTCCAATCCAGTGGTGCTTTTACAAAAGCATTCACGCGTTCGGTGGGCTGCCCGCCGTCCACATTTGTCGAAGGGCATTGCGCTACCGATATCGTGGATTGAGGCATCTATCGAAGCTGCGATTAGGCTACCTCTTGCAACAAAGGTGCCCTATCGCAGTCGGCTACAAGCTCAATCATACTTTCAGCGAGGGGTTCGAAGTCACCGAAGGAGAGTTTATGAAAAACTGCGTACTTGGCATGTGGCGGCCGGAGACGATTACCGCCACTGTAGGGGGCAAGACGATGGAGCCTTTTGGGCCAAAGCCAATCGGGCTTCTGTGCTTTCACGAGAGCTTGCATTTCGTGGAGCTCATGTCCGATCCGAGCGTGCCATGCTTTGCAAGTAATGCGCGAGAAGCTGGGACGGCCGAGGAGTACAAAGCCGCAGTGATCGGAAACCTAGCGTTATTTGGCACATACACCGTAGACAGCGAAGGAAACTTCACGGGAAACCTAGTGCAAGGCTGCACGTTCCCCAATTGGATCGGCGACCAACGGACAGCCGAGCAATTGAAGGAGGTCGTTGACGGTGATCACATGCTGGAAATCTTCCAGAGTGGAGATGTGCGCGTGGAGATTCACTGGCAACGCGTAGTCGCAGTCTAGTTAGCCGGTAGGCGCCCGGCTCAGGTCTTCCTAAGTCGTTTTGTCGCCGGGAATCCTCAACTGACGATGAGGACGCTTATAACGACTGACCCGCGTACTTAGTGCGGCTATACTCGCGGGGAGAACTACCCCACTCCCGTTTGAACGCTGCGCTGAATGCGCTCTCGGACTTGTAGCCAACTGCAGGAGCTAAAGAAGAGATAGACTCTGTTGGATTCTTCAGCCGCTTCGCAGCTATCGTCATGCGCCAGTGCGTCAGGTACTCCATGGGCGACTTTCCAACCTTCTGCTTAAAGAGCTGCGCAAAGGCCGTTCGCGACATGCCTGCAGCGTGAGCCAAACCTGCCAAGGTCCATGCTCGCGCTGGCTCTCCATGGATGGAAGACAGCGCCGCACGCAAGCGTCCATCCCCAAGCGCAGCCAGCCATCCTGGATTTTTCTCGACGTCTTCTGCCACATGCAACCGGAGTGCTTCGACAAGCATTGTGTACGCAATCTGCTGTGCGATCAAGGTGCCTCCCGGTTGGGGATCACGCATTTCGCGCAGCAAGCGGTCTACTGCCCAGCGAAGCGACTGCCGCTGTTCCTCGCTCTCCAGAAGAACTACAGCAGGCAAAGCGTCTAAAAGAAAGCGCGCGTCGCCTTCCAATCGGAAGTGACTGCCGAGAATAAGGAAGTCATCGCCTGGAGTCAATGGCAGGATGCCATTGTATCGCTCCTGCTGTGAAAGCATCTTCCACGACGTTAGCGGCTGCGAAGGTTCGCTGCTAAGACTAAACGACCAACCCCGCGGAAGCAGAAGACAGCTTCCTGTACCCAATCGGATCGGCTCCGGGGTATTGTCTACGGCAAGCCAGCATTCTCCCCGGACAACGCTGAAGCACTTGATCATCCCGTGCGACGGGAAGCGGACTCCCCAGTTGCCGCCGGCGCTGAAACCGCCTGTGGCATAGGTGCGAGGCTGCATAAGGGCGAGGATGTCAGACAGCGGATCCATAGGTCGGTACGCACGCGACGATTGTCGGGACGCCGCAGCATTGATCGTACAACGTACGCGCTGTAGGCTTCCTTATGGAGGCAACATGCATATCTTCGTCACAGGGGGCTCCGGCCAAACCGGCCCCGCAATCGTCTCGGAACTGATCGCAAGCGGCCACTCGGTCACAGGCTTGGCGCGCTCTGAAAAGTCCGTGAGTCGACTAGCCGAGCTTGGTGCGCAGACACTTCTTGGTTCTCTTGACGACCTGGAAGTGCTGGCGAGAGGTGCGCGAGCTTCTGATGGAGTCATCCACATGGCCTTCGGCGGGGACTTCTCAGATCCCGCAAGCATGACGCAGCGCGACTGCGCGGCTATCGATGCGATGGGAGAGGCACTTACCGGTTCTGGTAAGCCCTTGGTGATCACTTCGGGAACACTGGTCATGACGCCTGGAAAAGTCGCCATGGAACAGGATGCGACAGACCCGCAGTCGCTCGGCGCATTGAGAATACCTGGCGAGCGGGCGTGTCTCGGCTTCGCTGACAAAGGAGTTCGCAGCATCGTCCTGCGGCTGGCTCCCACGGTGCATGGACCGGGCGACGTCGGTTTCATTCCGTTCCTGATTTCAACCGCGCGCCGAACCGGCATCTCCGCTTATATCGACGATGGCGCTAACCGCTGGCCCGCAGTCCACCGACAGGACGCAGCTACCCTTTACCGGCTTGCTGTCGAAAAGGCTCCGGCAGGCAGCGCTTTGCACGGGACGGGGGAGAGCGGGATCACCTTCCTGACCATCGCGCATCTGATCGGCCGAATGCTTAACATCCAGACAGTCTCCGTTCCTGCAAACACAGCCGTCGAGCATTTCCAAAACGCCTTCTTCGCAAAGGCGTTTGCTATCGATTCACCTGTGTCCAGTACTTACACGCGCGGGCTGCTTGGTTGGGATCCGGTATATCCGACCCTTCTCGAAGATTTGGGCAAAGGCGACTACTTCTCGCCGGAAGCAGTGTCAGCCTTCGACAAAGCGGCACATTAGTCTTGTTCCCGGCGCGCGTCGCACAGTCGGTAATCCGGCCGAGATGTCCACCCGACCTCCCTAGCCGGACCCGGCTATGCGGTAGTACATCTGCTGCCATTCACCTCGCTCTGCCGAAGGTAACCAGTGATGGATCAGGTTGAGTCGTTGCCATAGACAGCATCACTCCACACAATACGTTTCGTGAGTTGCTGTAGGCGAGTAAACACCGGGCATACCGTCGGATTAGAAGCTGCCTCCGACATAATGTAATGTATTGCCGATGAACCCAGCAGCAAAGCCATGACGAGTGATCTGAATATGTGGGAGAGTCTCCCAGGATTGCGATGATGGACGGTAGCTCTCGAATCCCCAAGAAGATCTTTGATCTTCGCGGTTTCGTACTTCCCACCGGACATAGATGCGACCGTCATACGAAGCTTCATTTATGTCTCCGCGATTGGTGGTGAGCTGCCCGCGGAATTTCTACCACTTGAATCTGGAGTTCTCTCGTAGATTGAACGAGGGAGTGGAGCGGTGAAGACGGGTCGCTTCAGCGAAGAGCAGGTGATTGGGATACTGAAGCAGCATGCGGCTGGAGTGAAGACGGCGGATCCTTGCCGGGAACATGGGATCAGTGCGGCGACGTTCTAACAGTGGAAGCAGAAGTATGGCGGGATGGACGTGAGCGAGGCCCAGCGGCTGAAGGCGTTTGATCGTCCGACGGGCACCTCCAATTGCCACACCAATCAGTTCGTCGTAATCTGTCGTATACGGTACTCGACAGGAGGACCTGGATCTTTCACGTGCGCTAATGGGGATCGGCAGGGTCGATGTAGACGCTCTTCACAAATGTGGATACGTTGGTGTCCCGCCAGTCGGGATGTTGCTTTCTAAGGGTGTCGCTGATTTCTCTTGCAGCAGCATCGACCGAGACACCTTGGCTCTTAAGTGCAAGGGCTTGCGTGCGGATCGTGACGATCAGTTCTCGTTCTGCGGCGACGAGAGACCCGTCGCCCGGTGCGCTATGATCCGGCAACACGTGTGCGACGTTCAGCATGGCTACCTTGTCTAGCGTGGCAAGCCATTCCGTAGGCGTACCGTCCTCGCCGAAGATGTTTGGCATGGTTTTGTTCTGCACCACATCGCCCGAAATCAGGGTTTGGTCTGGCTCGACAAGGGTTAGCTCGTCTCCTTTTGTATGGGCGCCACCGAGCCAGAGCAGACGGGCCTTGACACCACCGCCCAGATCGATCAAGGCTTCGGTGTCGAAAAGAACATCCGGCGAGCGCAAGACGACCCCCGCAAGCAGCTCCTTGTTCTGCGCCGACATACCGCGGAATAGGTCAGTAAGCACATGCCCGTCTTTTTCCAGTTCCTGCTGCTGCACCGCGTTGCGGATAAGGACGGTGCCGGGAGGAAAGCCGGGCTCGCCGGTGACATGCTCCGTGTGGTAGTGCGTAGTTGTCAGGAACAGCCTGGAATTGTTGGGCGCGAGCGTGGCCGCAACCCGTGCAACGGTGGCTCCATTCTTTGGACCCATCCCTGTATCAACGACGAGCGTCGCACGGGTACCAACGATGATAGCAACATTCGGAAAGCCAGTGATCTCCCACACGTGTTCGGAGACCTTCGTCGTAGTCTCGCTAAGTATGGGCTGCTTTGAATATGGAACATAGGGGGCCTGACCGGCTGCCGGGAAGGCGAGCAAAAAGAGAAGGGCAAAAAGCAGCTTCTGTGTCATATCGTTCTTCTCCGTTGAAGCCACTACGCTGTCTGTCTGGGCCGCCAATGAGATTTGAAAAAAGCTTCAACCGATTAGCGAGTTCATTTTCCTACTACATACTACTCGTTGTAGCAAACGGATTCTTCAATCACAAGATGAGCCAAGGTCCTGCAAATGGCTGGTTGACCCCTGGGCCCGTGAAGAGGTCAAAGGTGTCGTGTGAAGGCATTAGGGCAACGATTGCCTGATAGGCACCCCGGCGCCTCTTTCAACCGAGAGTAGAGCATTTGCCTTGTTGCGAGTCATTGAAGTTCCGCCTGGGCAAGACAGAATCCTCAAATTGGGTTCTCGTACGCCCATTACTACGGCAAAAAGATGATCCCAGTCTCAGCTGGCTAAGATGCGCAGATGCAACACAATCGCAAATCTCTCATTCAGAAGCGTCGCTCAAGATCTATCCGATACAGAGCGGCTCATCCTTCCTACCGGCCCTGAGGTGCGATACTGAACTGGACGTGCGAAAGCCACGCCCGGTAGGTAGTCGGGCGACTCGAGAGCGTTCGTACAGGCATTGCTCCCTAAAAGGAGGGCGATCACCGTACATTCCTTCCCCTGAGAGGAGAAGGAATGTTCATGCCTCAAACAAAAAGCACTCGTCATTGGCGCTGAACTTGGCGGTTTTGCCTTGCCCAGACGCTCCGCAAGCCTACACTGATGGAGCAGTCTTCGAACGCTTCCGCGAGCACGTAGGATCGTCCGCAAGGGTACCGTTTGCGTTTGGAAGCAGACGCGCTGAGCGCGCTCCGCAAAGTGCTGCTCTCTAAACTCCACCAGCGCTTCGAAGCAACAGCTATGCGGACGGAGTCGTTCACACCATCCTCAAGACAGATCTGAGTGTTGCCAACGCATCGCAACCGACGACGGACAAGATGCGCAGTACTGGCTCGACTTCGTCTCGGATGAAAAAGCTCATGATGATTCGCCCATCACTCGCATCCTGATCAGGATTATGCTGCCCTGGAACCTGGCCCTGCCCACACCTCACGCACCCTCATAGCTTATGTACCCACATAGCGCTACGTGGATACATAACTCTGACACCCAGCCAGAACAACGGCCCACACACACGCTTATGGCCCACCGGGATCGATCGGCTGGTTCATCACAGCGTCATTGTCGAGCTCAACGTCCCCAGCTACTGACTCAAGCAGGCACGTCACAACGTGCAGACAGTCGAACAGTCCAACCCGGAACCCTCTCCCGGTGGACCAGCTTCCTGCCCCGGGCTCAGTCCTCGCCTCCAGCTGGGCCATCCGAGCTCCAAGAGAATGTCGTTCGCAGTTGATGGCAGTAGATGTCGTTCGTAGGGGAGAAAAGTTGTCGTCGAACGGAAAGAGTAGTTGACGCTGAACAAGTTATCAAAGGTTGAGAAAAGGGGGAAGTCAGATCTATAGAGATTCATCGATCCGCGATCCGTCTCGAACTCCAGAGGCGAAGGCAGGCAATTGTCCAGCCAGCCGTTTTGGAAAGCGCCGCCCCACTTGTTCCATGAGTGTTCCCGCGCCGACGCCTTGCAATCTCGCGAAAGACAAGCCCTGTTGTTAAACCGATGAAAATGAGTGCGGTGCAGGCTGTCCCCTAAGAGACAACATAGGGAGGTTTGTTCTAGTACTCTCACCGAACCGGTACGGCGCAGCCGCAGGATTGTCTTATGATTAGGCTTGTGGGCACAATGATAGCTCGGGACGTCCCTCCGCTTCCCTTCAACCGCTCGAACAGCAACTGCGCGGCTTCCCGCCCGAGCATTTCTGCAGGCTGTTGAACAACCGAGAGAGCGGGCGTCAGCATGTCCGCCAAATCGAAATCATCGAAAGAGAAGAGTGGAATGTCGCGTCCGGCAATCTTTCCCAACTCACGCAAAGCACGCAATGTTAGGATCGTACAAACCCAATTGAGGCTGAAAATCGCATCAGCGTTTTGCTTACCAAACACCTCTTTGGCAAGCCACTCAGCAGTGAGGGAGCTCTCGTGCTCGACCAGGCATGTTCTTGACGGAAGGGACGCAGCCTTCATGCCCGCCTTATAACCGGCAACCCGCTCCTTGCAGGTATATAGGTGAGGTCGCGCTCCAATGGCCACGATCCTCCGTAATCCATGTCCAGCGAGATGTTCGGTAGCCTCCCGCGCACTGCGGCGATTGGTCACAGTTACGGAGTCCAGTTCGACGTTCTTGATCAGTTGGTCAAAGGTCACAACATGTAACCCGACAGGAAGGATATCGCTAAATGTATCCTTTCGACTGTCCGCGGGGGCAATTACCAGTCCTTCGATCTGCCGGCCGACTAAAGTCTGAATTTCAGATCGTTCCATATCTACGTCTCCGCCGGAGCTGGCCAGAATAACTACATATCCGTTAGCCCTGGCAACTTCCTGTAGTCCGTGAACCGCGTTGGCGGTGAATGGATCGGATAGGTTGGGGACAATCATCCCGATGGCTGCGGATCGTTGTGCTTTAAGACCGCGAGCAAGTTCATTGGGATGGTAGCCGAGGCGTTCCATTGCCTCCCGCACTCTCAGCACTTTGTCTTCCCTGACGTTCTTCGAATTATTCAGCACGCGTGATGCGGTCTTCAACGACACGTTAGCTTCACGAGCAACGTCTACCAGCGTGGGTGCGTTGCTTTTTGTTAGAGCCATCTATCAGCCAATCTCGTCATAGCCACATGGGAATCTGTTTCATTATGCGCCCCCTCTGTAGCGAGTGAACCCAGAGCGGCACCCCGTGTCTCTGGATACCAACGCCATATCACACCCATTTGCAAAGTCATCATTAAAGCAAACAAATAAAAGATTCGCACAGACGAGGCGTGTTGCACTGATGGAAAAACCAAGACGAGCATAGCATTCGCAATCCAGTGCACAAAGGCCCCATACCCCTGCCCCGCTCCGCGGATGCCGGGCGGGAACAACTCACTCAAGTAAACCCAAACGACGGTTCCCTGAGAAAACGCGAAGAACGCATCGTATGCAACCAGAATGCACAGGTACGCGAGCGGGACGACATGGTACGGGATCGCCACTGCCAAGCAAAGCAGGCAAATCGCCATTCCAGCCGACCCAACATACAAGAGTGGCTTCCGTCCGGCTCTGTCCACGAATGACATCCCGATTATGGTTGTGCCTAAGTTTAAACAGGATATCAGGACCGTGTATGCATGGCCCGTATTGAGGCCTATTCCCGCGCTGGACAGGATATCCAATATGTACACGAGCAGGATATTCACCCCCGAGAGCTGATTGAAGATTGCGATGCTCGTTGCGAGCAGGATCGGTCGCAAATATTTTCTGGAAAACAGCCGTTGATCAGAAATTTCATGCTTTTCTGCTGAAATAGGGATACCGCTGTTTAGGTTAGCGTTGATCGTTCGATCGTCGTTTGAGACTTTCCTGAATGTCGACCAGAGGAGAAACGCTAGGACCAAGGCTGGAATCGCCCCCGTGCCCAGGCACAGCCTCCAGACTGTAGCCGGGGCAACCTGACGGGCGAAGAGTGATGCCGCGGCAAATGCCGCGACGACTCCTGCGCCGACCTGCACCTGAAAGAGGCTGACGAGGCGGCCGCGAAGGGCAATCGGCGCAAGTTCAGCCAGGTGGAGCGGACAGCCGACCGTAAAGCCTCCAATTGCGATCCCACACAGGAACCTCATAGCGAGAAGGAAGCTCCATTCTGATGCGATTGGCAGAGTCGCACAAATCGCTCCCATAGCGTAGAGCATGCCGCAACCCGCGATCAGATTTCGGCGCGCTAACCGGTCTGCCCACCGTCCAGCGATCAGAGAGCCGCAGACGGTTCCCCATAAGGAGGACGAGATCGTCATCCCGAAGACCGTAGGCGATAGATGAAACTCGCTTCGAAGACTCTGTGTTGCCGACGAGATTGCTCCGAGATCGTAGCCAAATATAAAGCCGCCCAGCGAGACGGTAAGCGCTTGCGCGATTGGATGCTTGCTCAAATAAGCCCCTCTGGCAAATCATGATCAATAACTCGAAAACTGCCTTCCAACTCCGCTCACTCGACTGTCGGCGCTCGCGCCTTGAAGGAAAGAACAAGCCACGCCCGAACGGACTAGGCGATTGTCAGCCCAAAGGTTTGATATTGCAGTACATCGTGCCACGGAATATCCTGACAGTTTAGGCGTGAAAAGGGAAGTCAGGTTGCTCGCCTGCCAAGGAGCACATTGATGAAAAAATGCTCCTCAAGCTTCGCCACGCGAAGCATTCCCTAAGGTGAATTGCTGATATGCCCGCGATCCGATTAGAAGGCGAACTTGACCGCGCCTTAAAAGACTCTGCCGCTAACCGAGGTACCCGTGATTTCACCGAAGGTTGAGCCAGGACCTTAGTTAGACTGCGGCTGTTGGGGTTATTGAACGATGGGTGGTTTAAACATTCAACGCCTCAAATCCGGAGATCCATGTTAAAGGATTCGTGGATGGGGAAGATTCGGGATATCTGAGCGTCGTCCTGAATATAGATCGGACCGTAGAGCTCGTTTCTGACGGTATTTCCTTGTGTGCCCGCTTCCATAGGCGGGTTCTGCTTCAGTAAGAACGCGGCGTCAGCCTAGCGCCATTCCCAACATTTACAGTGGTTGTTACCTACGACCGAATTGCACTCTCGTTTCGCGTCCCGAATAGGTCACTCGCTTCGTAGAGCCACCCGGAAGGGCAATCACCAGGTGGCGGGTGGTCAGCATACCGGTGTAACGACCTTGTCTTGCACCGATGGTGAGTTTGCGTGTCCTGTCGTTCCACTGCATTGTTATGCGGGCGAAAACTCCTTTTTCGTATGCGTAGGTATTGCCGTCGTCTTCGTACAGCGTGAAGGCTGCGTCAGCTCCGGGATAGATTTTTATTTCGAGCGGATCTTCGGCTTCGACGGTCGACTGAATGACGGGACCCAAAGGCAAGATGGAGCCGGCACGAACATAATAAGGAATGACATCGAGCGGAACGGGGGTAAGGTCTATTGTCTGTGCTCCGGAGATGCTCTTGCCGGTGTTGCCGTCGAACCATTCGCCGGCGGGCAGGTAGACCTTGCGCTCGCCGCCCTTAGTAAGGACCGGTGCGGCCAAAACGCGTGCGCCCAGCATCCATTCGTCATTGAGCGACCAAGTTGTGCGATCGTCAGGGAACTCGAGAAAGAGAGGACGCATGGGCGGAAGGCCCGTCCGGTAGGTTATGTCGGCAAGGGTGTAGAGGTAAGGAACGAGACGGTAGCGCAGATCAATGGCTTTGGTCATGGCTTGAAGTGAAGCGTCCCCGAACGCCCATGGCCAGCGCGGTGAGTCGTGGGTGCCGTGCGCCCGCATAATTGGGATGAAGACGGCTTCTTCGATCCATCGCGTGTAGAGCTCCGGGGTCGGCGTGCTCTGGAATCCACCCGTATCGTGGGAGATCCACGGCATGCCCCCCATGCTCCAATTCAGAAGTGTTCCCGGTTGCTCGCTGAGCGCGGCCCAGGTTGAATCAATGTCACCGGTCCACGCTGCCGCGCCATAGTGCTGCGTCCCAGGGGCAAAGGCGCGGTCGATGGACCATTGCCGATTTGGGTTTACTGCGCGCCCGCCGAGATACTGCTGCTTCGACATATAGAAAAACTCGTCGTAGGCTTGTTCGGCCTCGTCATTCCACCATCCGTCGATGCCGTCCTTCAGCAACGGAAGTTGATAGCTCCACCACCAGGCACGCGAGTCAGTGATTTCAAAGCGCAGATCGGTCCCAAAGGGTGCTGGGATTTCCCAGCCCTGCGCCTTGGCATAGTCGGCGTGCATACCTTCGACGCGCGGCTTGCGGATGCCGACAAAGTGCAGGTTCATGGCGTGCATCTTGGCGAGATCGGCCACCGGATCGGGGAAAGTGGTGGAATTGAACTCCCAGTCGTTTTTATACCAGTCGTAGTCGTAGATAAAAGCATCGACCGGTATCTTGCGATCGCGAAATTGCTGCCACTTGTCCTGTACATCGGCTGCGTCCTTGTATCCCCAGCGGCTGAGGAGGAAACCAAAGGTCCAGCGGGGAGGAATTGGTGCCGAACCGGTCAGACGGGCATAGTCGCCAAGGACACCCGAGCCGTCAGGAGCGGCCATCAGGTACATGTCGGCAAAGGCCTCGGGAACTGTCCAGGTGAGGGTGCCGTCTCGATCCGACCAGGTAATATGACTCTTCACGTCGTGGATGTCGTTGGCGACCAAAATGCCGTAACCGGAAGGCGACCAAATAAAGGGGACGCAGGTGGTTCCGTTGTTGACGACTTGCTTGCCGGATGTATGGACGAGCGGGCCAGCATGATTTTCGCTTTCGTTGCCGCTGCCGTAAAAGCGATCCCGGGTATCATGTTCGAAGCTGAACGTCGTGGAGACGCCGTCGGAAGCTACGGTTTTCAACGTGAGCTGTGCTTTTCCGGCGTCCGATCTCAGGACGAGCGGATTGGATGGATCTTTGGGATTTCCGGTAAGTGTCCCTGATCCAGAGTGCCCAGGCGGAGGCGGCACGGATTCGCCGGGAGCAACGACAAACGGACTGGCGGGCGGTGTTCCTGCTGCTGGCAGGGCGCTGATCACAACATGAAAGACTCCTGGCGCGATCGCGGCGCTCACCGTCTCGACATCAATGCGGCCGTTGGCGCTGGTAGCATTGTGAGTTTGCGCGGCAGCGTACTGAATGCTCAACGCGAAGAGGATGCTGGCTAGAAGAATTGAATCGATGTTGCGTACCATACTTTTTCCCCGTCCATGCGTTCGAAGTTCAGTGGTCGCGAGACGAACGTCGTGTCGACAGCTTAGAGATTCTGTTGAACCGTAGAAGCGACGGTGGTGTCCTTTGCGACACGGGACCATGCGACGCGGAAATCAGTCACGTTGCGGATCACGCAACCGCGTGATAGGGACAGTTCCACATCGCTGCGCAGCCGAGTGGTGAAGCAAAGATAGGTTCCAGTAAGGAAGACCAATGTGCCGCCACCGGCTACGGCTACGGCTTCAATCGCGCGGTTAATGGCCGGCGTGTCGACGGATTTGGCCTCCCCGGTCGCCGCGTAGGCGTGGACGTTGAATTTGGCTTCGTGCATGGTCGCAGCGGGCGTCTGTCTTCGACATGGCCGCGGACAGGGCAGTCTTTATGAAATCCCTGCCGTCACCCATTTGGATTTCCGGTCGCGTCCTCGCTATCAACTGGGCATTGCAGAGCTTCAAGGGCCCGGCTCCCGAACCTGGCCCGACGCCAGTGCAACTAGCCATATTGACTATCGCTCGGACGCTTCCACCGGAAGCACATCGTAAAGCGGCCGAACCGGTGTCACCTCGGGATTCTCATCCACTACGGACATCGCCAGAATGCGGACATTCTCGTTGCTCGGCAGCTTGATGGTCTTCGCTCCCAAAGGCAGATCGATAGAGTACCCAAACAGATAGGAGTACGAGTAGTCGACATTCTTGCCTGCCGCATCATGGTGGTGGCTAGCATACCAGGCCAGATCGGCACGCTTGATGAAGCCTGGTTTCAGCCCCGTCATCTGCCCCCACTTGTCGTGCGCCGGATCGCCGCCCGTCCACTGCCGGTCGTCCCACTGGCCGATGAAGCCGCCCCAGTCCTCGATGTCGAGCTCGGTCTTCTTGCCGCCCGCTTCAAACGTGGCCTTCTGGTCGCCATTAACTGAAGCCGCCAACACGTAGACATGGTTGTATTGCCCTGTGGGCAGGTTGATTGTCTGCCCCTTTGCCGCAATCGCGTTCGGCGAGCCGGTCTTTGCCGCGGCCAAGTCAAAGCGGACACCGTTGAACACGATCCGAGATGGCAGCATCTCGGCTGGCAAGGCGTTACCCTTGCCGTCGAACCCGGAGGTCGCGCGCTCGTCGTCACCACTCGCAGTCGCAAGCGTGTAAGTCAGAGCCACTGGCGCCGACTTGACCGCAGCAACCGAAGTGGGTGCAGCCGCAAGCCGCAAAGCGAAGGTCCGCGGCTGATAGGCAGTAAAAGAGGCTACCAGCGCGCCACCTGCCAGCATCGCCGAAGCCACCGGCTGCTCCTGTCCGTTCACCTCGCGCGCCGCGGCAATTGGCGTGGCAAACGACACCTTCACGTCAGGCTGCGGCTTGCCGTCCAGCTCCACCAGGCGCACGATCACCTCGTCGCTCAGTTCAGCCTTCTTTACCGCGAGCACGCGGATGCGGGGATTGCTGACCTTCAGCAGCGAAAAGCTGCGGCCCATCGCGCCGTCGTGTTTGGCTGTAGTAAAGGCGAACAGCGGTGCATTCAATCGCTGCGCCTGCCAGTCGGTCTGCGCATCGCGCCAGCCCGCGGAGTGCCCGGCGAAGCCATAGACGAATTCGTGATGTCCGATATCCTGGGTCGCCTCGTCGGGATAGCCTGCCGAGGTGCCGGGCGTAAGGAGCAACGTCAAGCGCAGTGTATTGTCGTTCGGCTTGTCCGATCCGTTCTTGCTGTCGGTCAGGACGGTGGCACCGAATTGGCCGCTCATGTCGGTGAGATCGATCCATTGGTGCGACGGCACCTCAAACTTCTTGGGCTCAGCCGTTGGCCGCTGGATCGTGCCGATATCCCAGTTATAGGTTGCCATCTGGTTTGTCGCAGTGAGAGGGAAGGTTGCCTTGAGACTTGACTCCTTTGTCTTCCAGTCGATGACGTTGCCAAACTCGACGCGCTTGCCGCCGTCGCCTGCGGACAAACTGATTCTCTGCACGAAGCGGGAACCTGCCGTCTCGCGCGTCACCTCAAGAGCCACACGTGCCGGACCGTCTTCGGCCACCCGGATTTGCGCCGGTCCCGAAACGTATTCCTTGGGGGGCGCCTGCTCCTGCTCCCAGTCCATGTTCCACGCCGGCCACGCCGAGGGATTGTCATAGGAGATGGCCAGGCGAGCAGGCGCCGAGAGCAGTTCTTTGCCGTTCTCCTTGTCGAAGATGCTGGCAACATCGCCGTCTTTGTTTAGCTGAACGCGATAAAATGCGTTCTCCAGCCGGTCGTTTGATATCTGCATCGGCGAGGAAAAAGCAGACGACGCGTCCACAGGCTGCACGTCATAGACGGCGTACCCCACCGAGGGCACGTCAGCCACAAAGAGAACTTTGCCGTCCGAAAATTGAGCAGCGACTTGCCGACCATCTGGCCCAGTCACCCGCACCGCCTTCGGCACGCCATTGGGGAAATCAATCTTGGCTTCGACGACATCCTCACGCGCAATGTTCAGCGGATTGAAAAGGATCACTGGCGTCCCCTTGGTCTTTGTGTTCATCGCCGCCGCCACGCCTTCCACAGCGCTGTTCAAAACATCGGCGAACTGGTTCAGCGCAATCACGTCGTCGTTCCAGGCGAACTCGTAGGATCGCGGGGTTGCCGTTCCCGCCGCCAGGTCGTGAAAGTGCGCACCCATCGCCAGCGTCCACGCCTCGTTCAGTCGATCCAGCGGGTACGTTCGCGCGCCTAGCCATTGCGCGGCAATCGACGATTTCTCAGCCGCGTCCGCGAGCAGCTCGTGGTGCCGAATCCAGCGTTTCTGATAAGCCTCCGACGTCAATGAGCCCGCGGAGTGATTGGTGAGTTCCATCTCACCGGTGTAACGTGGCAGACGCGCCTCTTGCGCAGGCGTTATGTCCAGAAACATCTTGTCGGCCGTCGCTGAGATCACGTGAACTGGTCCGTTACCAACGCTGACTGGAGCTGGCGCGGGCTGGCCGCGCACCGCTCCCGGGGCAGGCAGACTGACGCTGCCCTTGGTGACGATCGCTTCCAACCGCTTGACCGAATCCTCCCGCGGAGCCCCACCGGTATCGCCCGTGCCGAAATAGTGGTAGTCGGTGTACACGCCCGTGACCTTGCCGTTCTGCTCCACGCGGGTAGCCCAGTCGCCTTGATACCGCTGCAGTTCGGTCTCCCGTTGCGCCCTCACAACCGCCGCTTGCTGCCCACGCAGGTCGTTGAGTGACTCCAAGTCGATTGCATTGGGCGTGGTGCCGGCCGCCCGCGCCGCCTGTTGCTTGGCCCGGAGATCCGTAATCTGCCTGTCCAATTCCGTCAATGTCCCATTCGCAGGGGCGGGCGGCAGCGGCGCACTCAGGTCGCTGTCTATGTTTCCGTTGTAGCTGCCCGGATTCACCCCGGCCAGGACACTCTCCCCATCCGGACCGACCCATACGCCCACGTTGAACGGTGTTCCTTCCGGCGTCTTTTCGAGCGACTGAGGCCCTCCACCGTCCGCCGAAGAGCCCCATACCAGCTTCTGCGTCGAGAACCCCTTAATCCCGGAGTGCGCCAGAATCGTCGGCAAGGAAGCCGGAAAGCCGAAGCAGTCCGGCAGCATATACTCCCCGCTGGACTTGCCGAATTCACGCCGGAACCAATTGTTCCCATAAAGTATCTGACGGATAATTGCTTCAGCGCTGGGGTTGTTTACGTCTCCTTCCTCCATTGAGGATCCGGCAGGAAACCACCGTCCCTCATCCACATATTTCTTGACCTTCGCGAAATCTTCCGGGAAATATTCCTTCATCAGCCGGTAACGATTCGCGCCGCTGAAGTTGAAAACATAATGAGGGTACTTCTCGAATAAATTGAAGTTCTCGCGCATCGTTTTACGCAGATATTGGTCGATCACCAACGGGTACTCCCACCGCCATTCTGTGTCCAAGTGTGCATAGCCGACTACATAGAGCGTTGGCTGCTTGCTCAGGTCAGGCTTGTCGGCCGTTTGTGCGTGAACCAGTCCGCTGAGTACAAGAGTGAGGATCGAGCCGGTCTTCAACGTCGTTGCGATAGTTCTCATTTCGTTCTCCAGGGATAGACAGGCAAACAAACACAGCGGTGGAGGGGAGCGGCGTTAATCGAGGAGGCTCGGAAACAGCGAACAGCACACGCGCCCCAAGTTGGAGATTTTGGCGACCTCGGAGATTGTTGCGCACTATTGACAGCGTTGTCAACTAAAGGTGCGCTATCTAGTTAGGGGTGGGGCGCTCGACATGATCGACCATCCATGGAGTAATCGGACCCCGCTTTTTCTTCAGTTTCAGGCCTAGCTGCTCGCTCAGCGCATGCACGATGTCGGATACGATTCTTCATCAGCGTCAGGCGTTACCTGGAACGGTCTAAGCCTCAGATGTACGCATAAAGGCTCGTTATTTCGTATGATCGACGATGTCCTTGCCCAATGCTCACTGCACCATGTTCACAAAGAACGGGAAAGGATAGCCTGTGCAAACAACGACCTCCTCTCTTAAGGGGAACAAAACGAGGGAGGCAGGTGTAGACGTTCTGGCGTCGCTGCCGGAGACCGGCGTTATCAGCGTCGCTGCCCGCAGCGTGGCGACCAGTTCGTAGGTCGCGGATTGCTTGATCTCTGCGTGAATTGGAAGACCGAAGTGTTCCACGAGGAACAATTGAAGCATGTGGCGTTTTCAGCGAAGAGTGGTCTCTGTTCAACTTTGCCACAACGCATAAACCCTCCATGACGTAACTGAGAATCCGGCCAAAACACGACTACAAATCTTTGGACTTTGCCCCGGCATGCAGTGCCACAGCGCCCACGAGAACGTCGAGCGCCGAGGTCTGGCTTGCGGCGTCGGCGGAGACAAAAGGTCCCGACCAACGTTCTGCAAGTTGAAAGCCGGGGCCCTGGGCGTCCTTCCACACCGTATCTGCATTCTTGTCGATGAAAGATTCATAGGCAGGCTGCGGGTGCACCTTATCGAGGGCAACTAGATTGCGAACGAAGATCCCCTTGAATGAAACCCCATCGGCTCCGCACTTCGGTTCGCACGGATCATGCAGGATGCCATTCTCGTCGACCAATTGGATCACCGCCGCGGTCGCAATCTTTTGTGCCGCCACGCGCAAGGCAGAGTTGTGGTCCGCAGCCGCCAGTTCTGCGAGTCCGCCCAGCACGACGCCCTGATTGTAAGTCCACGTCGTCCGGCCGTTGTTGGTGCAACGGCCTGCGTCGGCGCCTTCCTTGGCGATGGTCAGCCCATCGTTGACAAGACTCTTGACATTGATCATGCCTGTACCCTCGAACCACTTCCATTCGCGGTTTCCCCAATCGAGGTACTGCTTCCGCTTCGCACCAGATGTCCGATTGGCCAGATGAGCGGCGACTGAAAGAAATAGTTCATTCGCGATGGCGTTCTTGTAGTTTCTGTCCTTGCTCCACCAGATGCCGCCGCCGCAGGTATCATCCCATTCCGTCGCCATGTCGGCGAAGATCGATTCGCCCATGGCGAGATAGTCCTTGTTCTTGGTCACGTCATAGGCATCGATCCAGGCCAGCGCCCACCAGCCTTCGTCGTCTAAATACTTATTAAGAAATCCCGCGCGCGGCTTTTTGTCTTCAATCGTTTTTTGCGCTGCTGTGAAGGTGTTAGCGAGGATCGAATTGAATTCGCGCGATTTGCTCACCCGCTCGTAATCGGCCAGCACCGTAATTGAATTCGCCGAATTCCACCAGCCTGTTGTCTTGTAAAGGCCCGTCGAAGGGTCATACCAAGATTGTAGGGTCCGAATTGCATCGACGGACTCCTGTAGGTAGGGTGACGCAAGAGGAGGTGCACTCGCGCGATTCCTCGCGGGCGACAAAGCGCAACCGGTTAATAACGCTAACGCGAGCGAAGGGAGAGCTTTGTTTCCTAGTGTTTTTAGCATAGATCTACTTCCTGTTTGGTCTTTGCGTCGTACGCAGCCCTCATTGAATGTTCAACATTCGCTGCAATTCTTCCAAGGACACTTGTTTTGTCTCTGGAAAGAACACAAGCACCACGACGAATTGCAGCACCATCATGGCCGCGAAGAAGGCAAAGGGGTACGCACCGGAACGGGCTGCGATGATTGGAAATACGAGGGACAGAATTGCGTTCATGATCCAGTGCGTACCGGAGCCGAGACTCTGTCCTTTACCGCGGACTCGAGTAGGGAATATCTCGCTAAGATAGACCCATACGACCGCACCCTGCGAAACCGCGAAGAACGCTATGTAGAGGACGAGCGCCAAGACCAGCAGTTCCTTATGTTGATTCGTGGCGAAAATCGCGGCAACCGCGGCGAGGCAGATTGCGGTTCCGATAGCGCCGATCAGAAGAAGCGTTTTCCTGCCAAATCGGTCAATGAGCGCCATGCCAACCAATGTCGCCACGAGGTTCATTGCGCCGATGGCGACCGATTGCATATTGCCGGAGACACGGCTGAACCCAGCAGCGCTGAAGATGTCACCGAGATAGTAGAGGATCGCGTTGATACCGCTGAGTTGGTTGAAAGCGCCGATCGCGATCGCGAGACATATTGGCCGGCCATAGCGTAATCGCCCATTCATGGGCTCGAACAACGAGGCCTGCCTCTGATCCCGCTCCAGATGCAAGGACTCGCGAATGTCGGCGAGTTCAGCCTGCGAGTTCGGTGTGCCCATGAGGTTTAGGACATCGAGGGCCTCATCTAAGCGATCTTGCGTCGTGAGCCAGCGCGCGCTGCGGGGAATGCTGAAGAGCAGCGCGAAGAAGATGGCAGCCGGAAGGGCGGCGATGCCAAATTCAAAACGCCACTCAGGGGCACCCAAGTTCAGCAGACTGATCAAGTAATTAGAAAGGTAGGCGAGCAATATCCCGACGACTATATTAATCTGGAATGTGCCCACCAGACGGCCGCGAATCTGGGGTGGGGCCAGTTCGGCGATGTAAACGGGACCAAGGACCGACGAGCCACCGATGCCGAGGCCACCGATGAAGCGGGCGACCAGTAGGAAAATCCAGCTTGGAGCGAAAGCACACCCTATCGACGAGACGATGTAGAGCACGGCAGTGAGGCGGAGCATCTCGCGCGAGCCGAAGCGCTGGCCGAGAACCCCGGCCGTTAGAGCTCCGACGACAGTGCCGACAAGAGCGATGGAGACGGTGATGCCAAGCTCCGAAAGTGTGATCGACCGGTGGAGCAGAGGAAGAAGTATCTGTAGGTCATGGAGCTCGAACGCATGAGTGATTCCGGCGGTTGTACCCGAGATCACGGCTGTATCGAAGCCGAAGAGAAGGCCGCCAAGCGCTCCGACGAACGTACTGCGAAGAACATACTTATTGATGGTCAAGGAGTTCCTTTTGCGAGCCAACGCGCGCGATCGAAGATTCAAGGCCGGCAACGCACGCTCCGAGCAGTCCAGCTGAGGGCCCGAGTTCAGCCTTGATAATGTAGGTCTTACCAGCTGTGAGCCGGGCCGGGTCGAGTACGTCCGGCCTCGTGAGCCTATAGATATAACTGCGGCGCTCAAGTTCAAGGAACATGCGAGGCGAGAACAAATCCCAAGCTTCGCAAACGCCACCTCCCAAGAGGTACAAAGGTAGATTCAGCGTGTTGATGAGGCCGGTAAGGGCAATCGCCAATGATTGTCCCACGGTGTCAAAGACGGCCCGCGCCCTTTCGTCGCCGGATTTGGCCAATAGCGCAACTTCTTGTGCTGTTGACGGGGCAGCGTCCCCGAGATGCTCTCGTGCCATGCGAACCACGGCGGTTGCGGACGCGTACTGCTCCAGGCAGCCGCGCCCCCCACAGCCACACTGCAAGTGCTCGTTTTCCTTCACGACCATGTGGCCTGCTTCCCCGGCCATGCCATTCCCACCATCCCAAACCTTTCCGCTAAGCACCAAACCGTTGCCGACCCCCGTGCCGAGCGTGATGACGCAAAGGTCGGCCACGCCAAAGTTCCTTCCGGCTCCAAGCCGCTGTTCGGCGAAGGCGGCAAAGTTCGCGTCATTCTCGAGCAAAATTTCGCAGCCGACCCCTTTTGTGATCGCGGACCTCAGGTCAAAGCCGTCCCATCCCGGGAAATTCGGTAGATTGCGTAGTATGCCTGCTGGCAATTCCAGCGGCCCTGGCGTCCCGACCGCGATGCCCTGAAGCACGCGATCGCCGAAGTCGCGCGACTTAAGGGCTCTGATCACACCACACATATCCTGAACAACTTGATCGCGACCCGCGTCGAGACGAGTCGGCAGAACGATCGTGTCGAGAAATCCACGGCCTCCATCGTAGGCGGCCACCCGCAGGTTTGTGCCGCCCAAATCGACTCCGATGGAGTACGCCTTGCTCATCCTAATCTCCCTGGTAATGACCACGGTTCCAGCATAACCTTATATTTTGACAACGTTGTCTAGCACGCCTCGAAAAGTATATGATCTTCGTGCACAAGTCAACAACACCTACTCGGACGGTATTTATGGTTCATGGGAAACATCTGCGAATGAAGATGGGCTTACTCACCGCCGGGCTGATCGCCGCAACTGCGCTCAGCTGCGCGCAGAGCGTTGATCCGTCCGCAACACGTGTTTCCGCCTGCGAAGTCCCAAACCCAAAGAAGACAATCTCCGAGTGGGCAGATTTCTCACGGTATCAGGAGGATAACGCTATGCTCGAGCCCCCAGCGTCCGGCCAAAAGCGAGTGGTTTTTTTCGGCTCCTCAAGCATCGATAATTGGGGCCGAAG
Source organism: uncultured Granulicella sp. (assembly GCA_964282815.2). GTDB lineage: Bacteria > Acidobacteriota > Terriglobia > Terriglobales > Acidobacteriaceae > Edaphobacter. The sequence continues at coordinate 204,224 of CBDIOH010000007.1, read as the reverse complement.
ATTCGATTCGACGTTCTTCCCTGGAAAGCCATATATCAACCGTGGCATCTCCGGAGAGACTACTCCCCAGATGGTTCTTAGATTTCAACGCGACGTCGTAGCGTTGAAGCCCGCCGCTGTGGTCTTCCTGGGTGGTACGAACGACATTGCGGGGAATAACGGGCCAATGACGCTCGATATGACGGAAGACAACATTCACACCATGGCCGCAATTGCGGAGGCCAATGGGATCAAAATGATCCTCGCGTCGCAACTCCCGGTTACGACTTTTCCCTGGAGAACGTGTATGCGTCCTGAAGCAGAGCTGCTTGCTCTCACTGCATGGGAAAAGAACTTCGCCGCAGAGCATCATCTTGGGTTTGTTGATTTTTATGCCGCTCTCGCCGGGTCCGATGGAAGTTTCCGGCCCGGTCTCAGCTCCGACGGTGCACACCCGGATAAAAAAGCGTATGAGATTATGGCGCCCATAGTAGAAAGGGTAATCTCAAGTGCTCTGAACGAACGGTAAGTTTGCCGGCTGAAAGTGGCTCTACGCGGCAAGCGGTGATCGGGTACAGAATCTTGCCTCAAGTTAGTTGAAAACACATCATGGACAGAGACGGGATCTCAATTAGAACGATGAACCTCACCAGACGGGATCTCGTAGTGCAATTGAGCTCGCTATTAGGCGGCGTTGGCGCGTTGACTCTCGTACCAAAGTCGCTGCTTGCGCAGGCGACTTTTACGCCTGAATCCAAGCGCCCACGTCCAGCAGACCGAAAATTTCGTAGCGGAGCCGTTGAATCTTACATCCTATCCATTTCCCAAAAGATCCAAGATCCCCTACTGTCGTGGATCTTCGCTAATTGCTTCCCAAACACTCTTGATACGACGGTCGAGCCTGGCAGGTTTGAAGGTAAACCCGATACTGCTGTACTTACCGGCGACATCGCCGCGATGTGGCTGCGCGATTCCTCCGCTCAGGTATGGCCCTACTTACCGTTGGCATTCAAAGATCGGCGTCTGCGTGACCTTCTTGAAGGGGTTATCCGCAGGCAGGTGAGATGCCTGCTCATCGATCCCTATGCAAATTGCTTTATGGCTGACCTGAGCGCACCTCCATTGGAGGGGAGCCGTAACGATCAAACCGAGATGAAGCAAGGCGTCGGCGAACGCAAGTATGAGCTTGACTCTCTCTGCTATCCGATACGCCTTGCTCATGGCTATTGGATGAAGACCGGCGACACGGGACCTTTCGACTCGCACTGGAAGTTGGCGATGCAATCTATTCTCACGACGATGAGGGTGCAGCAGCGCAAAGACGGGCCGGGGCCGTATCGTTTTCAACGAGCTGCTTCCAATCCGACCGACTCTCTCGTGAATGGAGTCGGCAATCCGATTAGACCTGTCGGGCTTGTCGCTTCTGCTTTTCGGCCTTCCGACGATGCCTGCATATTCCCTTTCTTCGTGCCGGCAAACCTCTTCGCAGTCACCTCTTTGCGCCAGCTATCAGTGATGGCGGATCGCATTCTTCACGATGCAGCAATGGCCAATCAGGCGGAGAACTTAGCGAAAGAGATCGAAGCTGCCCTAAGAGAGTACGCCATCGTCTCAACATCTGTAGGAAGCATATGGGCCTATGAAGTCGATGGGTATGGCGGACGTGTCCTGATGGATGACGCCAATGCTCCGAGCCTGTTGAGCCTGCCCTATCTCGATAGCTCGCCTGATCCAGCGCTCTATTCGCGGACCCGCAGCTTTGTATGGAGCGTCCAGAATCCCTGGTTCTTTCGGGGCACTGCGGGCGAAGGGATCGGCGGCCCACACGCCGGACGCGACAGCATCTGGCCTATGTCGCAAACAATGTTTGCATTGACCAGCGACTCAAGTATCGAGATTATGCGCTCGATACAAATGTTGAAGGCATGCGCGGCCAGCACAGGCTTCATTCATGAGTCTTACAACCGAAACAATTCCTCCGCCTATACCCGTGCATGGTTTGCCTGGGCGAATACCTTGTTTGGAGAACTCATCGGCAATACAGTGGAACGCTACCCTAACCTCTTAGCCTAGATAACGAACGCTGGATGTTTCCGGCAAATCGCCATTACATCACCCAAATTATTTTAATCTTCTAAAGATACCTTCTCCGCATTATCTAGAACTAAACGGATCACCGTCGGTGCCGACAAAGCCTACGATACGAAAGACTTCGTTCAGGCCGCCCGTGCGCTCAACGTGACCGCGCATGTAACGAAGAACGAGAAGGGACGTCGCTCGAACATAGATCGCAGAACCACACGCCATCCCGGTTATGCAATCAGCCTCAGCCGGAGATGGCTGGTCGAGAAGACCTTCGGGTGGCTTAAGCAGACCGGTCCTGTTCGACAAGTGAAGCTGCGGGGCTGCACCAGGTGAACTGGACCTTCGTCTTTAGTCGCGCCGCTCACAACCTCATGCGCCTACCAAGGCTGATCGCAAGCCAACTCAAGCAACGCTCCCAGCAGACCTGCGCTTGAAAACGCCCCTTGACTATTCAACAAAGCCCACAGCCAAGACGGCGAACTCGAATACACAATCAACCAGGCTTGTAGAAAGTAAACAATACCTCCGGCCAAAGTCAATCGGAGGCTATTTCAACAAACTCTTAGAGTTTGCGGTGGAAGAAGTCGGCGGTGAGATGGTAGGCCTCGATCCAGCTGCGCCAGAGTAGGAATCCGTGGATTTCGTCGGGGAAGACGTGTTCTTCGAAGTAGGTGCCTTGCTCGCGGAGGGCGGCGGCTAGGCGGACGGTTTGGGAGAAGTCTACGTTGCGGTCGTCGTCGCCCTGGATGAGGAGAACGGGGGAACGCCAGGTTTTGACGGAGGATAGGGGCGAGGACTCAAAGGCGAGGCGCTGGGCGTCGGATGCGGGGGCGTAGGAGGGGTCGAAGGTGGCGATGCCGATATTCCAGTCGTGGACGCCGTGGAAGTCAACTCCGGCGGCGAAGAGGTCTGAGGCACGGGCGAGGGCGAGGGCGGTGAGGTAGCCTCCGTAGCTGCCGCCCCAAACGCCGATGTGGGCGGGATCGACGTCCGGACGGGAGCGGAGGTAGAGGCCGGCGCCGAGGACGTCGTTGAACTCACTGGCTCCGCCTGCGCCGTAGTTGATGGCCTCGCGGAAGTTGAGGCCGTAGCCGATGCCGGAGCGATAGTTGACCGACAGGACCAGGTAGCCGAGCGAGGCGAGGTACTGGTTCATGGCGTATGCGTTGGAGTAGTAGTCCATGTAGTGCCAGCCGAGGAGCATCTCGCGACGGGAGCCTCCGTGGAAGAAGATGAGGGCCTGACGGGGTTTGGCCGAGGGTGTGGTAGGGGTGAAGAGCTGGGCGTGGATGCGCATGCCGTCGGCTGCAGAGAGGATGACCTGAGTGGGGGTGACGAGTTTGGCGGCGGGGAAGTCTGGGGGGACTAGTTGCGGGGCGAGGTCTTTTAGTTCGCCTGAGGCGGTGAGGATGGCGGGGCGGATGGGAATGCGGGGGTCGGAACGGAGAACGGCGAGCTGGCCGGAGGAGGTAAAGGTGGGAAAGACCTCGATGCCGGTTCCGGGGGTGAGCGGTTTTGGGGTGGCTTTTGGGTCGTCGGCGGGGAGCTGCCAGATGTGGCGACGGTCTATGTCCTGTGGGTCTGCCGTGGCCTGGTTTGAGGAGAAGGCGATGGTGGTGTTGGTTGGGTTGACGGCGAGGTGCTCGATCTCAAAGGGGCCGGGGGTTAGGAGGGCTGGTGTGCCGCCAGTGGTGGGGCCGGATCCGCCAGAGAGCGTGATGGAGTAGAGGTGCTCCCAGCCGTCCTGCTCCCAGGGGAAGAGGATGTGGTTTTGGGCGGTCCAGGTCAGTTGGGGGCCTGCCGCCAGGGGGTGGAAGGCGCTGCCGGGACCTTCCTTGGCGCGGAAGAGCTCTTGGGATTGGCCGGAAACGGGGTCGGCGAGGCGTATGGACCAGGGTGGTGCGGTGCGGTGGGGTTTGAAGCCGCCTGCGGGGGTTTCGCGGGCGAGGCGGAGGAAGACGAGGTGTTTGGAGTCGGGGGACCAGGCAGGGGACTGGTCGACGTCGGTGGAGGGGTCGAGGTAGAGGAGGGTGTTGGTGGCGGGGGTGTAGAGACCGATGAAGCCGTGGTCGCCGCGGGCGCTGGTGAAGGCGAGGGCGTGGCCGTCGGGAGCCCAGAGGAGGGCGCCGAGATTGCCGCGGGCGTGGAAGAGCTGGACGGGTTTGGCGGCCGGGTCTTTGAGGGCGAGGGTGTAGACCTGACCTTTGGCAAGGAAGGCGATTTGGGAGCCGTCAGGGGAGACTACGGGGAGACGGCCTTCAGCAAGGCGGCGGGGTGGGGCGGAGGCGTCGGCGGGGACTTGGAAGATTTCCTCGATAACTCCGCCGGGGAGTAAGGCTGGGTTTGCGGGCGGCTTGGCGGGGAATTCGAAGTCGCCGCCGCGGGCGAAGATGGCGGAGTTGCCGTCTGGGGTGAAGGTGAGGTCGCCGAGGTCGATGCCGTCGTCGGTGTCGTAGTGGGTGAGGGGATGGGCAGTGTAGCCGGTGGGGGAGGGTTCGGCGAGGAAGAGGTTACGGTGGCCGCGGATGTTGGCTGTCCAGAGGAGGCGGTCGCCTTTGGGCGAGGCGGTGAGGTCGTAGGAAAAGGGGGCGGAGAGGGCTTGCTCGAGAGTGAAGGATTGGGCGGCGGATGCTGTGGTGAGGGTCAGGGCTAGGAGGAGGTGGCGCATGGGGGCCTCTTGGAAGTTTTGGACATGCAGCGGCGTCGAGATTCGCTAGAGACCCCACCCTTTGAGATAGAACCGCAAAGAATAGGGCACTCGATTATTCGGTGAGGGTGTTGAAGAGGAGTTTGAAGGTTCCGTAGGTTTGGGCGCGGTGCTGGGTGCGGAAGCCTACGAGGACGACCTTGCCCTGGCCGAGGGGCGCGGAGATCATGGCGGCTCTGCCTTCAATGTTGCCTTCGCCGACGAGCCATCCGCTTGCCAGGACGTCGCGTTTCTCATAGCTGGCGATGACGGTGTATTTCTCGGTGCCGGTTCCGGTGCCGATCTGGAAGACAGGGTCGCCCTGGAGGTAGAGGGCGAGGGCTTTCTCGGGCATGCCGTAGGCAGCGGGGCTGGTGTTGTCGACGGTGACCTTAAGGGTTGAGCCGGGGCACCAAAACTGCTTGGTGGTGAGGTTGGCGACGATGTTGGTGGCGCGGACGCCTAGCTTGTCCAAGGCGAAGTCGCTAGCGGCGCCGAGGGTGATGACGGTGCCGCCTTTCTGGACGAATTCTTTGAGGGCGGCCACGCCCTGCTCACCAAAGCCGGAACGGTATTGAGGAGCGTAGTCCATGGGGTTTCGGCCTCCGCCTTCGCCACCGCCGCGACGGCCTGCGGGTGCGGGCTCGCCGGTGAGAGTGGAGGTGGAGTCGTCGGGGATGATGATGACGTCGTAGTTGGCGTTGAGGTCACCCTTTTTGAGCTCGGGGTCGAAAATGTTTTTGCTGTCGTAGTTGAACTTTTCCAGGATGAAGCGGGTCCAGCCTTCGTCTACGTTGCCGCCGTAGTAACGCTGGTAGAGGCCTATTCGCTTGCGCTTGAGGAGGACTAGGGCATTGGGCTGGAGAGATGAAGCTGGGGTGAAGTCTACGCCGGTGGTGGCGGCGATTTGCTTGAGGTCGGCTTCTGGCGATTTGGCTACCAGGAAGTCGCCCTGGGATGGGCCTGTGGCGATGCGGGAGACGGTTGCGCCTTTGGTCTGCAGGAGGTTTACGGCTCTGTAGGAGTTGTCGAGTTTGGCGCTGAGGAGATAGCCCGCCGGGCCGGAGGCTACTTTGCCGGGGGCGAGTGGAGCTTCGGTGATGAGCTTGGCGGCGGCGGTATCGATGGGGCCGGCCACGGGGTCGACGCGGACGCCCATGAACTCGGCCATGGTGTCTGTGGAGAGGTCATAGGGGCGGATGGGGTCGCCGTTTTTGTCGCGGGTCCAGTCATTGTCGGGAAAGTAGTTGTGGTCCATCAGGTTGCGGATGAGGCCCATCTTGGGTTGGGCCATGGGGATGATCCAGGAGCCGGCGTCGTAGGCCCGGCCGTCTGCGGAGATGAAGGGTTTGGTGGACCTTTCGATGTCGATGCCCTGGACGAGAAGCTTCTGGATCATCAGGTTGGCGGTGATGGGATCGTACTGCTGGGTGGGCACGACGTAAGCGGTGACACCGCTCTTGGCGCCGCGGTCGGTCTGGTGGATGGCCTTCTGGTAGGCGTTCCAGAGGACGGTTTCGCGGTTGCGCGCGGCGATGTCCATGGTGGACCAGGCGGCGGTCTTCTGCATGTTGACGATGTCACGGAGACGCCACCAGCCGCCGGGCCAGGGGTCGGGGAAGATGGTCTCTTCTTCATACTTGGGGAGGTTCCGGGCTCCGCCCTGGAGCTGGCTGGGCAGGACATACAAGGGTGTCGCTAGCTTGGCGGAGGCGGACTCGGTGAGCATGCCGTCTATGTTGTGGAAGGGGGTGATCCAGTGGAAGCCGAAGTGTCCCCAGCCGGAGTAGATCGCATTGTTGATGGCTCCGGTGTAGCCGTTCTCGGATTCCTTGTAGGCCATCTGGGCGCCGTACCAGGCGGTCTCGCGCCAGGTGAGCGGGTCGGCGTAGGGGCGGGTGGGTTCGGCGTAGGGCGGCAGCGAGATGCGGGCGCCGTACTGGCCCATGTGGTGGTGGTCAACGTAGACCTCCGGGCGCCAGCCGGTGAAGAGAATGGAGGCCATGTACTGCGACTCGCGCATCTGGGTCATGAAGGCGTCGCGGTTGTCGTCATGGCCGATGTACTTGGCGTAGAGGGAGGGATAGTTTGAGCCTTCGTAGGGGGTGCCGAGGGTAGAATTGTAGTAGTCGGTGACCATGATCTCGCCGTCGGGGTTGAAGCAGGGGACCTCGATGAAGACGACGTTGTCGAGGATGCGCTGGGCTTCTTCGTCCTTGCGGGTGAGGAGGTCGTAGGCGAGTTCGGGGGCCATCTGGGTTCCGCCGATCTCTGTGGCGTGCATGCTCATGGACTGAACGATGACGATCTTGCCGGTGGCTATGATCTTTTTGATCTCGGCTTCGGGCGTGTTGCCGGGATGGACGAGGGTGAGGTTGGCTTTGCGGATGGCTTCAAGGTTGGCCATGTTTTTGGGCGAGGAGATCATGACCATGAGGAAGGGATTTTCATTCTCGGTGGGGCCCATGTTAATGACCTTCATCTTGCCGCCGGACTGCTTCTCGATGGTGTTGTAGTAGTCGACGATCTTGTCCCAGCGGGCCATCTTGCGGTCAGCTCCGAGCTGGAAGCCGAAGAACGCCTCTGGCGTGGTGACGGGCTGTTGGGCGCGGGCTGCGGGAAGGGTGAGCGCGGAAAGAAGCAGGAGCGAAGAGCCAGAGTGGAGAAAGCGCATAGGACGACGGAGCCTCCGGACAGAGTTTGGGGCGGTTTGTAAGGCCTAAGAGTGTGTGTTGATAGTACGTGCGAGTGGGGGATTGTGACGCAAAGAAATTTGCTGGCCGTCAGCTTGCGGCCAAGAGCTTTGCGCGGCGGCTCAGTCAGTGATAAGGATGTTGATCCATCCGCCTTGCAGGGCGGCCTGGATTGCGGGGAGTTTACGTGTGCCTGCGGCTATTCCCACGACGCGCGAGGAGCCGTCGCCAACGTAGGCGCGGAAGTTGCCTGAGGTGTAGTCCGTGCTGACGCGGCCGAAGGATGGCGATGAGCGGTTTGCGCAGGGCGGCGCGCTGGCAGGCTGTGAGAGGGAGCAGGAGAAGCGTGGCGGCCAGGCGGCGATGCACTACGCTGCGGCCTCTAGACTCCTGGTCTGAAATTGAGCGGAGCATCTACGGCAGAAGGCGGGTCTGGAGCTTGAGTTGCAGCCGACGATGGCTACGGCGAAGACCATGACGAATCCCTTGATGACGATCTGCCAGAAGTCGAAGACGCCGAGCATGACAAGTCCTTCGGCGAGGACGCCGGAATCCGAGGTGATCGTGGTTCGGTGAGCTTCGTTGTCAATTAGGTGCAAAAACACCCAATTGCATCCAACCTTGGACAACGGATGCTTCCGGCGCGGACGATGTGCAATTATTAAGACCACTGTGAATGAAGAGTTTCCAAGAATCCAGCGTCTTCCACCCTACGTCTTCAATATCACCGGCGAGTTGAAGGCTGACGCCCGCAAACGCGGGGAAGACATCATCGACTTTGGCATGGGAAATCCGGATGGAGCTACGCCGGCCCACATTGTGGAGAAGATGATTGAGGCTGCGCGGAAGCAGCAGACAAACCGCTACTCGCTGTCCAAGGGGATTCCGCGGCTGCGCAAGGCGATCTGCAACTGGTATGCGCAGCGATATGGCGTGGAGCTCGACCCGGCAAGCGAGGCGATTGTGACGATCGGCTCGAAGGAGGGGATCGCGCACTTCTGCCTTGCGGTGCTGGACAAAGGCGACACGGTGCTGGTGCCGAATCCCAGTTATCCGATCCACATCTATGGGCCGGTCATTGCGGGCGCGGATGTGTTGAGTGTGCCGATTACGACGTCAACGGACGACTTCCTGGCGCACATTCAGGATGTCGTTCCCCGGATGACGCCACGGCCGAAGGTGCTGATTGTCAACTTCCCGTCCAATCCGACCGCGCAATGCGTCGATCTGCCGTTCTTCGAGCGGCTTGTCGGGCTCTGCAAGGAGTACGGAATCTGGCTGGTGCATGATCTGGCCTATGCGGATATTGCGTTCGATGGGTATAAACCGCCGAGTGTGATGCAGGTTCCGGGCGCGAAGGAGATCGCGGTGGAGTTCTTTACGCTGTCCAAGAGCTACAACATGCCCGGCTGGCGTGTGGGCTTCATGGTGGGCAATCCGCGGCTTGTGGGCGCTTTGTCGCGGATCAAGAGCTACTTCGACTATGGAACGTTTACGCCGATTCAGGTGGCTTCGATCCTGGCGCTCGAAGGTCCTCAGGACTGTGTGCGGCAGATCTGCGAGACGTATCGCTTGCGCCGGGATGTTTTGGTGCAAGGGTTGAACAAGCTTGGTTGGCCGGTGGATCTGCCAAAGGCGACGATGTTCGCGTGGGCTCGGATTCCGGAGCGATATCGCGAGTTGAAGTCGCTGGAGTTTGCGAAGCTGGTGCTCGATGAGGCGAAGGTGGCGGTGAGCCCAGGGATCGGATTCGGGGAATATGGCGACGATTTTGTACGGTTTTCTTTGATTGAGAATGAGGAACGGACCCGGCAGGCTCTGCGCGGTTTCAAGGAGATGTTCGCGAAGCCCTAGGTACCCCCCCCGGGGGTCTCTGATAAAACGCTTGGAATGAGCGACTTGTGCGGGTGGGGGATGCAAAATCGTCATTCGATTGGACTTACGGGTAAAATCCTGCAAATAAAAGGGATACGGGTGTTCCCCGGGCCCGGATCCTGGTTTTTTCTTGCTTTCTCCCTTTATTATACGAAGCTGTCAAATGGAGCGATTCGGAGTAAGCAGTTTGAAATGAACTAGTTACGAGTTATTTTGGAGGATTTCACCAAATGCGGGGAATGTAGTTTATTTCTGGGCGTGTTCGGATTTGGGAATGATTGGGGTTAGATTCTTTAGGGCCAAAGTAGACCCTTGGAAGGTGTGATTGGGTGTGCTTTTGTGTCGGGTGTTGGAAGAGGACGGAGAGGCGAGCCTTTGGGAGAGCGGAAGCGCCTTCGGCGCGGCTGTCTATGGCACGCGTGAACGCGTGCCTTTCCGGGTTTGTGGGGTGGGGATTGGAGTGGTTGATCTGCGGTTGGAGTTGAGGCGGGTTTATGGCACACGCGGTGGGGATTATCCGGGCTTGTAAGCGGAGGAGTAGGGGTAGGCTTCTGGGGTTTGGGTGAGGCGGGCTCGCACGGGGTTCTGGTGGATGTATTGGCGGCGGGAGTGGAAGTGGTCGGCGTTGAGGACGAGGTGGTCGGTGAAGCCTTTTTGCCAGAGCGGGAAGTTGGAGGGGAGACGGCGGGAGAATCCTTCCTTGATGAGGTTCATGACGCGTGACAGGGTGTGGCCGGTGGGGGTGAGGAGGAGATGGACGTGGTCGGGCATGACGACGAAGGCGTGGAGTTTGTAGGCGCCCTGGGTGCGGTAATGCTGGAGGGTTTGGAGGAAGAGTACGGCGTTGGCGGGGAGTTGGAAGAGGCGGCGGCGGTTGTGGGTGATGGTGGTCATAAAGAAGGTGCCGGTATCGGCGGTTCTGGCGGGGATGGCCATGGTGGGGATTGTAGGGGTGGTGGGGGAGGGTGGAGCGGGTTTCTGTGGATTGTTCCCGGAGTGGGAATACTGGGGTTCGGGCTTCGGGCGCGGCGTGGGAGTGTTGTGTGATTTAAGGACGTGGTGGGCGGCACGTCGGAGTTTGTGGCGGGGCGGTCGAAGAACGGAGAGACGAGCCTTCGGCAGAGCGGAAGCGCCTTCGGTGCCGTGCTTCGGGTTCATTGTGGTTTGTAGGCGGATGAGAAAGGGTATGCTTCTGGGGTTCGGGTGAGGTGGGCTCGGACGGGGTTTTGGTGGATGTATGTGCGGCGGGTTTCGAACTCTTCGCGGTCTCGGATGCGGTGATCGGTGAAGCTTCTTTGCCAGACGGGGAGCTTTGAGTTTAGGCGGTGGGAGAAGCCGCCTTTGATGAAGCCGATGGCTCGTTCCAAGGTGATGGCTTGCGGAGTCAGGAGGAGATGGATGTGGTCGGGCATGACGACGAAGGAGTGCAGTCGGTAGTGGCCCTCGGCTCGGTAGTGCTGGAGGGTTTGGAGGAAGAGTTCTGCCGTGGAGGGGATTTGGAAGAGGCGGCGGGAGTTGTAGGTTCGGCTGGTGATGAAGAAGGTGCCGGGTTGGGCGGTGCGGGCGGGGATCGCCATGGAACGGATTTTAGGGGATTGGGGTACGGGGAAGTGGACGAATTTTGCGGGTGAGAGCGGAAATGGGAATGTTGGAAGTGAGAGTGCGGATGGGACGAGTGGAAGGGGATGGGGCGCGGGGATGGTGAAGGGCCGTTCGGGAAAAAGCGTACCTCAGCGGCTAAAGCCGAACGTGGTGAGCGGGAGTTACGGCACGGCTGAAGCCGTGCCCTTAAGCAAGACGGATCTCGCTGTAACGCTAGTCGAGTACGGAGTATATACACAACACATAGGTGGTCAAGCCGGTAAATGTTCCAAAAGCTATAAGGAAGCCTTCAACTTGCAGAAGATCCTTAAAGGTCTCTACCGCAAATTTAGGCTCCTGTGGAATGCCGGCTGCTGCAAGTGCCAGGTTCTCTTGAAGCTGGATATCGCCACTGGCTACATCAATGGTTTTCGGGTCGACTTTTCTTTCAGCAGCAATACGTTCTCTATGCTCACGAGTAACGACCGCCTTTACTGCCGTGGCTTCGGATTTCCACTTTCCCGCCCACAGTTTATAACGAAAATATTGAACAAAAAGCCACACCAGTAGAGACAGGAACGCTAGGCTTAGGAGCCCATTCAGCACTGCCAGGGTCCAAAGCAGACCCGCATTGAGCCGTGGACCGGAACGAGAAGCAGACTTCGTTTTGCCGGAATCTATATTGTCAATTTGAGGAACATCAACAATCCTACCGACCAACCGGGGACTTGAAGAAGCTAGAGTCAGAGCGAAAATCGATATGGTAGCCTCATCGCCCGAGTTCATGAGAGGGAAGGAAACTCTGATCTTCTGCTTGTCATCCAGATCTGCTACCGCGTTGATCGTAAAGTCGGGTCTTCGCTGCTCTACCGCAGGAGAGTCCAGCAGGACATAGCCTGCTGGAAAGTACAATTCGAGCGGCTCCATCACATCCGTGCCCTTGATTGCTGTAGAGCCGGTATTTTTCAGTACGAAGCGAAGCTTGTAGAGCGAATCCACCGGTCGATCCCGATAGCGCATTGTGAGTGGTCCGACTAAAGCTCCTTTATCTATTTGCACGACACTGTCGCTTCCCAGATATGTGCAGGTGAAACTTCTCTTATGAATCGTGAAATTGAACAAGAGAGCTGTGACAGCGATGATAGAGCTGAGAATTGTGAAGGCAGGAGCTATCTTCTTTATGACGGATTCTTCTGCCTTCACAATTGCTGATTCCATAAATTAGGCTGGGCTCCGACTCCTTTGAAGGATTTCTGGTTCCGCATATTACTAGGCTCTTTGCTAGAGACAGCAGGAAAGCACACGACGGCTAGCTGCAGCCGGAGGTTGAGCCGCAGGACATGCAGCGGTAGCAGGAGCCGGAGCGGGTCATGATGGCTCCGCAAGTGCTGCAGGAGGGGCTGTCGCCCATGTCGTAGAGGTCCTTCATGGCGTCGCTGGCGTGGTAGATGCCTCGGTCTTCTAAGGACAAGTGGTCAGTTTTGAGTGATGAGTGGTCAGTCAGGCCTGAGCGGGCCTGGAGGTCGGGGGCTATGCCGCCGCGGGGAGCGGTGCGGTCTTCGGGCCAGTGGTCCGTGGTCAGTGGCCAGTGATCAGTATTTGGATCGTGCAGGCTCGACGGTTCGGAGACGTAGACCTGCTGTGGCGGGGTGGTGACGGTTACGTCGGTCGCGGCTGGGTCGGTGGGGTTGAGGTGGATGGTGTTGACGGGTACCGAGCTTCCCGCAGGTCCGCTTCCTTCCGCAAGATGGACACGATTGGCCGGGGCGCTGACTACGCCGTGGACGGGGATGCTGGTGGGGGTCAGGCCGGCGAAGAGGTCGAGCTGGGTTCCGGAGAGGAAGCGGATCTGGATCCAGCGGAAGATGTAATCCATGATGGATTTGGCGTAGCCGATCTGCTCGTTTCCGGTCCAGCCTGAGGGCTCGAAACGGGTGTGGGCGAACTTTTCGCAGAGGACGCGGAGAGGGACGCCATGCTGCAGAGCGAGCGAGACGGCGGTGGCGAAGGAGTCCATGAGGCCGGAGACGGTGGAGCCCTCCTTGGCCATGCGGATGAAGATCTCGCCGGGCTGGCCGTTGGGGTAGAGGCCTACGGTGATGTAGCCCTCGTGTCCGGAGAGGCCGAACTTGTGGGTGACGGAGGCGCGCTCTGCGGGGAGGCGATGACGGACGGCGCGGGGGGGCTGCTTGGAGTCGAGGGCGTCTGAATTTTGGAGGCTCTCGGCGAGGTGGTCGGCGAGCTGCTTTTCGATGACGGCGTGGGCGGCTTCGAGCGTGGTGATGCGCTGATGCTGGCCGTCGATGCGAAGAGCGGCATCCGCGACCGAAAGGTTCCCGGCGGAGGTGGCGACGATGAGCGCTTCGGGGTCCTTCGACTGCGCACTGCGTGCTTCGCTCAGGATGACAGCGTCTTTAAGTGCCTTGGCAGAGGCCTTTTCGTCGGCGTCCTTCTTCTTGTCGGCGTCGGTGGAGACGTTGAGCGGCTGGGCGCCTTTGCTTCCGTCGCGGTAGATGGCTACGGCCTTGATGCCCTGACGCCAGGACTCCATGTAGGCTTCGGCGATGTCGTCTACCGAGCAGTCGTTGGGCAGGTTGACGGTTTTGCTGATGGCTCCGGAGAGGAACGGCTGGGTGGCGGCCATCATCTTGATGTGGCCCATGTAGTGGATGCTGCGGGTTCCTTTGGCGGGCTTGAAGCTGCAGTCGAAGCAGGCGAGGTGTTCGGGCTTGATGCCGGGCGCGCCTTCGATGGTGGCGGTGGCGTCGATGTAGCTGACGATGGCGTTGACCTGGGGGTCGGTGTAGCCGAGCTTGATGAGCGCGGAGGGGACGGTGTTGTTGACGATCTTGATCATGCCGCCGCCGACGAGTTTTTTGTACTTGACGAGGGCGAGATCGGGCTCGACGCCGGTGGTGTCGCAGTCCATCATGAAGCCGATGGTGCCGGTGGGGGCGAGGACGGTGACCTGGGAGTTGCGGAAGCCGGACTGCTCACCCTGGATGAGGGCGGCGTCCCAGGAGTCGCGGGAGGCCTGGATGAGCTGATCGAGCTGCGGGACGACGAAGGGCTCCTGGCTGCGGCGGGAGCGGCCGATCTTGTTGACCTCGGCGCGATGCATGCGAATGACGTCGAGGAAGGGCTCGCGGTTGACGTAGAAGCCGGGGCAGGCTCCGCCTTTGACTTCGCGGGAGTTGGCTGCTTTCTGGCAGATGGGGGTGGCGGCTGCGAGTGGGGGGCAGGTTTCGGCGATGATGGCGGACTGGTTGTAGGCGTCGCCGCAGAGGATGGCGGTGAGGGCGCCGGCGAAGTCGCGGCCGGCGTCGGAGTCGTAGGGCAGGCCGAAGGACATGAGGAGTGCGCCGAGGTTGGCGTAGCCGAGACCGAGGGGGCGGTAGTCGTGCGAGTTCTTGGCGATCATCTCGGTGGGGTAGCCGGCGGAGTCGACGATGATCTCCATGGCGGTGGTGACGATGGAGATGGCGTGACGGTAGGCCGGGATATCGAACTGGCCGCCGGGGGAGACGAACTTGAGGAGGTTGAAGCTGGCGAGATTGCAGGCGGAGTCATCCAGGAACATGTACTCCGAGCAGGGGTTTGAGGCGTTGATGCGAGCGGTGTTCTTGCTGGTGTGCCACTTGTTGATGGTGGTGTCGTACTGCATGCCGGGGTCGCCGCAGGCCCAGGTGTTTTCCGCGATCTTGCGCATGATGTCGCGGGCGGGGCCGGTGGTGACGGGGGTGCGGTCTTTTACTGTTCGGGTCGAAAATTCCCGACCTGATTCTACAGCGGACATGAACTCGTCGGTGACGCGGACGGAGTTGTTGGCGTTTTGGAAGAAGATGCTGGAGTAGGCTTCGGAGTCGGGGCCTGAGCCGTCGTAGCCGGCGGCGATGAGGGTGTAGGCTTTAGCTTCTTCCTTGGATTTGCACTCGATGAAGTCGACGATGTCGGGGTGGTCGACGTTGAGGACGACCATTTTTGCGGCGCGGCGGGTCTTGCCTCCGGACTTGATGACGCCGGCGAAGGCGTCGAAGCCGCGCATGAAGGAGAGCGGGCCGGAGGCGGTGCCGCCGCCGGAGAGGGTTTCCATGCTGCCACGAATGCTGCTGAGGTTGGAGCCTGCGCCCGAGCCCCACTTGAAGAGCATGCCCTCGGTCTTGGCGAGGGTCAGGATGGAGTCAAGCGAGTCCTGGACGGAGTTGATGAAGCAGGCGGAGCACTGGGGCTTGGAGTAGCCGGTGACGGAGTAGGTGACCTCGCGGGTCTCGGCGTTCCAGTGCCAGTTCTGGGCGTCGGAGTTGGGCTCAAGGCGGTCGCAGCCTACGTTGAACCAGACGGGAGAGTTGAAGGCGACTTTCTGGTTGAGCAGCAGGTGAACGAGCTCGGCGTAGAAGGTGGCGGCATCGGCCTGGGAGGCGAAGTAGCCGGCCTCGATGCCCCAGTCGCGCATGGACTCGGCGACGCGGGTGATGAGAGCGCGGACGCCGGACTCACGTTCCGGAGTGCCGACCAGGCCGTGCAGGTACTTGGAGGCGACGATGTTGGTGGCGGTCATGCTCCAGTCGGCGGGGGATTCAACGTTTTTCTGCTCGAAGATGAGCTTGCCCTTCCAGTCCTGGATGACGGCGTCGCGGAGCTCCCACTGGACCTGGTCGTAGGGGCTGATACCAGGGGTGGTGAAATGGCGATCGAAGGTGAGGCCGCGGGTGGGCGTGGAGGAGGTGGACTGGGCGGCGGCCGCAAGGTTGGAGGCGGTTTCTTTCATGGTGAAACTCCTTCGAAGTGTGGGACGGAACTTGATGCGGGCAGAGAGATGCCCGGTGCGAAGCGAGTGGAAAGGAGCGTGTCAGCGGTGGCCGGTGAGGAAGGGCACCGGCAGGGCGACGTGGAGCGAAAAGTCGTTTGCGGTTCGCGGGGATGAGTCCGCAAGCGCAAAGTTAGTGCCCCTTATGGGGTATGTCAAGTATAAAACATCTACCTGTTGTGTTGTTGATGCAGATGCGGGCAAGTCTGCGATTGGTGCGGAATCGGTTCCTCATAAGGCGGAAAAGCTTGAATTTCGCTGTGGAAAGCTGCTTATGCCGTGTGTCTATGCGGAGAATGCTGGTTCATGGTCCTGTCACAGGGCAAAGGTCGAGGGCAAAGTGAAGAGCGGACGACGCGAAGATGGTCTGGACGGCATTGCTCTTCCTGCTTGACGGTACGGGTTTGGCGGCGCGGGGACAAGTTGCGCGGTGTGGAAGATGGGGAAAAGAAGGCCGGGAAGAAGTGTGCGACGGATGGGTTCGGCTGCCTGATACTGTTATGCGATGAGCGCCACGTTACAGGGTGAGATCAAACAGGCGCGTCCGTTTGCAAATGCAAAGCACGAGCTTTGGCTGAATCTTTTGCGGACGACGGCGCTGCTGGGACATGAGCTCGAACAGCGGCTGCGGGGGTACGGGCTGTCGGCGACGCAGTACAACGTGCTGCGGATCTTGCGTGGGGCTGCCCCGGCGGGGCTTTGCCAATATGAGATCCGGGACCGGCTGGTAGCACAGGTTCCGGATGTGCCGCGGATCCTAGAGCGGATGGAGAAGGCGGGATGGATTGCGCGGACGCGGGGCGAGAACGACCGGCGCATGGTGGTGGCGAGCGCGACCGGGGCAGGGCTGCGATTGCTTGAAGAGCTGGACGGGCCGGTCGAAGAGTGGATGGGGGGACTGTTCGAAGGGCTGGCGGAGGAGGAGATACGGCGCTTGAACGACTTGCTGGTGGAGGCCCGGAGGTTGGAAAAGAAAGGTTAGACGGGCGAGACGCTGCGGGAAAAAAGAGCGTGGAGAGGCCGTCTCCGGCGAGGCGATGGGAGCTACTGCCGCTCGCTTGGAAGAGGTTGCGAACCCTGCGGGGGCAGGATGGGGTTGCGAGCGGCGAGCGGGTCAAGGATGAGGTGTTTGTCGTCGATCTCCAGGCGTGCGTGACCGAGCGAGGCTCCTTCTATGAAGGCGAGCGGGGTTCCGGGGCAGAGACGGCCCTGGCGCTGCTCGTCTCCTGTGTTGAGAGAAAGCTGGACGGGAATGACGGGGTCGAACGAGAGCATGCCGCCGACGCCGCCCATCACCTGCCTGGCTGGAAGGTGAGGCGCGGCGGGATTGGAGCAGTCGGCCGAGACCGGGCCGGAGACGAGGAGAAACTGCGGCGTTTCGAAGGGGAAGCTGCAGATGGGCGCGGCGGAGGAGTCTTCCGCGGAGAAAACGCAGTGGCCGTGTCCGGGAATGTCAAAGCCGACCAGGCTGGAGCCCCAGGTGCTTGGGGCTGCCTTGAGGTGATCAGCGGCGATGGAGATATGGAGATCGGCAGGGTTGAGATGGACCTGGTTGAAGACATCGAGGGGGATGGAAGCGCCGATTTCAACGCCGGGGCTGGCGTTGATCTGGCCGGGCGGGATGAGGTTCTTGAAGTAAGGCGAGGTCCAATGGAAGCCGGGGGCATCGATGGTGAGGGCGATGCTGTCGATAGAGTAGTCGGTCTCGCGGTCTACGCCTTCGATGCGAAAGGGCAGGGCGACCTCAACGTGGTTGTGCGGGAGAAGACGAAGGTTTCCGGCGACAGGGTGATCGGGAACGGGAAACGGGGTCAAAATGGGGCCGCCGCCGGTGGGGACGACGGGGTAGCTGGCGCGGATGAGCGCGGTCGCAGGGAGGATGAAGAAAAGGACGAGCGCCAGGATGGGCGTGGCGATAAGGATCAGGCGCGACTGGGCGGTGCGCCGGGTGGCGTATTGGTAGACCAGGGCGGCCGCAGGCAGAAGGATGAGCACGATTGCGGCTATTGCACTGATGTGTGGTGGGAGCATTCGGTCAAAGACCAGGTATCCACCGATGGCAACCAGAATAAGTACATAAATGATTGCTCCCAGGGTTGAGAGCAGAACCTTGGTGAAGGTGTTGGTGACTGCCGCGATGGCCGTGATCGGAAGGACGAGGATGACCGTCAGGAGAAGGAGATTGTGGAGCAGGGCGGGTACCACAGTGGTGGGGTGAAGGCCGGCGTGCTTGAGCAGGTATACCTGCATGAGGAAGAAGGGAAGATAGAGGAAGAGGAGCAGATAGAGCAGCTTGGCGGCGAGGAGTTTGGCCCAGTGGTAAGGGCGGGAAACCCAGAACTGGCGGTCGCCGACGAGGGGTTCGTCCTGGATGAGGCGGGCGATGATGACCAGCCAGGCGATGGGGATAAGGATGTGGAGCAGGGCTCCGAGGATGGCTGCGTATGCGGCGTAGGGGCTGGTAGGGCTCTTGAGAGGAGCGCTCCAGGCGAAGGCGGCGAGCAGGATGACGCCGACGAGGGTTTCGGGCCAGATGTGGCGAAGATCTTTCTGGAAGATGTGGAGGGGTTGCGGGGGCATGCGGAGACCTTTCGAGCGGAACTTGGGCTGGCGGCTAGGCGCCGGCGGGCACAGCAGGGGTGCGCCCGGATTTGGCGAGGGCGAGGAAGATATCGCGGAGGGTGAGGGGGGAGACCTGGACCAAGTGCGGGGTGGCGCTGGGGAAGACCTCGGCGACCTGGGCAAGCACGGGCTCCGTGTCGGCGTGGGTGTGGACGAAGCGGGCGGCGGCAGGGGTGGACTCAAGCAGGAGCCAGGAGTTTGGGTGTGCGGCGGCAGCACGAGTGAGCACGGGCGTTGGCTCACCAGGTTGAGTGGGCGCGAGGGTCACGGAGACGCCTCGGAAGCGAGCCGTGAGGGTGGCGAGTTCCTCGGCGAAGAGGAGTTTGCCCTGGTGGAGGAAGCCGATGTGGGTGGCGAAGGATTCGACCTCTGCGAGGTCGTGCGAGGAGATGAGGATGGTGGGGCGATCGGCGTCCGGGGTGGCGGCAAGGGCCTCTGAATCAGCGAGCGAACGCGGGCGTACGCGGGTCATGAGGGCATCGATAAGCTCGTCCCGGACGAGGGGATCAAGACCGGAGAAGGGCTCGTCCAGCATGATGAGCTCTGGGTTAAAGGCTAGGATGCTCGCGAGGGCGGCCTTCATCAGCATGCCGCGGGAGAGATGCTTGAGCTTGCGGTCGAGGGGAAGCTCGAGCTGCTGGACGAGGCCGGTGGCGTCCCAGGTGGGATAGAAGCCTTTGAGGTAGTCGAGGAACTGGCCGACGGTCATCCAGTCGGGCAGCTCCTGATTTTCACTGGCGTAGGCGATCCGGGTGAAATCGTCCCCGTTGAGCGAGGTGATGTCGCGGCCCAGGATGGTTCCGGAGCCGGAGGACGGGTGAATCATGTTCATCAGGAGCTTGATGAGGGTGGTCTTGCCGGCACCGTTGTGGCCGACCAGGGCGAAGACGGCTCCGCGTGGCACGGTGAGGGTAAGGGGGTGCAAGGCCTGGGTCTGGCCGTACCCTTTGGCGAGGGCCTGAGTTTGGATGGCAGCGGTCATGTGGTCTAGTGGCTCCAAAGGGAGGCTAGCATGAACCGGCCGGCTGCGATTTAGCGCATCGTGGTGTTGAGCGAGAATTCGCCGCAGCGGTGCTGTTGCTGGGCCTGCTGGAGGGTGGGTGCTGAGGGTGTCGGACGGACGACCTGGCAGCAGCTGGAGCAGATGGATTCAGGCTGGGCACCAAGACGAGGGATGAATTCTTTAAGGGCTGGCATATGGGTTCGAACGCTCCGATGAGATGGGCTAGGTCGAACGTTAGCCTGCTATCCGTACTAGCTGTAAGAGTGGCTCATCGAGACTTTGGTTGTCTCTTGCGGCCCGTGGCGGAATGCGACTTACGCGAAGCGACGCAGGCGCAGGCGGAGCTGGGCGGTGGTCTCGCGGTGACAGGGGAGGCATAGGGTGCGGAGGTTGTCCAGGTCGCATTGGCCGCCACCCTCAGCTACGGGGAGGATGTGGTCTGCGTCCCAGAGGGAGCGGCGGGCCGTGATGGACTTGAGGCCGTAGAGTGAGAGGCCGGCAGCGCGGTTAGGGCCGCGTGCGCGCTTGAGGGCGGCGTAGATGGCGACGGTGTCGGCTTGGCAGAGGGCGCAGATACCGCGGTCGCGGGCGAAGACCTGATCGCGGAGGTAACCGGGGTCGGTCCGAAGACGGTGCTGGTGGACGCAGTATTCGGAACAGAAGGTGCGGCGGCGGCGAGCGAGGATTTCGAGCTCGCACCAGCGGCAGAGGGGGCGGCCGAGAGGGCCGAGCGGCAGGGCCTGGGGCCGGACGCGGCCGCCGGGCAGGGTTCTTGGGACGGGCATGACTGGTTCAGGGTACGGGATATGGCGAGCGGGCGGGAAGTGGCCGGGCGGGTTCGAGGAAAAAGCCCCCTCCCGCTTAATTGCCAAAATATTCATTCGCGACCAGTTAGGTTCGGATCAAATTTTCACATGCACCAACGACTGTGCGGTCGTCTGGAACGTTTTCCACAGCTTTACTGGATGGTGAGGAGGATGATTCCGGAGTAGCCTACGTTGCCGGTCTGGTTGAGGGCGCTATTGGCGTTGATGATGACGTCGTAGGAGCCCTTGGAGGTTCCGGGGCTCGAGCTGGTGCCGCCTCCCGTTCCGGTGCTGGAACCGCCTCCGCAGCCGGCTAACGCGGTAAAGATGGCTGTCAGGAGGAAGAGGTAGCAGAGCAGGCGGGCGCCCCGGGTGGCGCGGCGGGGCAGGATGAGGAGCAGGAGTGAGGCGAGGCTGACGCCGCCGACGGCGGTGAGGCTCAAGGTGCGGTTGGAGGCGGAGGATCCTCCGCTTACGGCGTGGGCGGCGGTGCTCGAGACGGTGATGGTGGAGGTCATGGAGCCGCTGCCGGTAAAGGCGAGGGTGGAGGGAGAGAAGGAGCAGGTGGGGATGTTGGCTGCTCCGGTGAAATTGGCGGTGACGGCGCAGGAGAGGGTCTGGGTTCCGGAGAAGGCGATGGAGGTGGCGGTAATAACGTCGGTTCCGGGGGAGCCGGCGGTGAGGGTGAGTGAGGTGCTTGCCGGCGTGAGGGTGATGGTGACCGGGGTTACGGTGAGGCTGGTGGCTGAGGAGGTGGAGCTACCGAAGACGGTGTCTCCCACGTACATGGCGGTGATGCTGTGGGTTCCCGCGGCGAGGGTGACGGCGCCCGTGGTGGCGGTGGCGCCACTGAGGGTTGCCGTGGTGAACGGCGTGCTGGCTGTGCCGTCGAAGAACTGTACGGTGCCGGTTGGAGCGGCGCTGTTGGCTGTCGCGGGCAAGACAGTCACGGTGAAGGTGATGGCGGTGGTGGCTGTGGGTGCGGTGTTCGAGATGGCGCTGATGGCTGTGCTGGTGGGGATGGAGGTGACGGCAAGGGGAACAGTGGTGGTGGAGACGGAGCCGGCGAAGTTGGAGTCGCCCGAGTAGGTGGCGATGAGGGTGTAGGTTCCAGCGGGCAGTCCGCTGGCAGTGAAAGTGGCTTTGCCGGCCGAGACGGTGACGGCTGTGCCGAGGGAGACGGTGGTGGTGCCTGAGACGCGCGAGAACTGGACGGTGCCGGTGAGGGTCCCGGCGGAGGCGCTGGCGACGGTGGCGGTGAGCAGGACCGAGCTCTGGGTGGTGATGGAGGCGGCGTTGGCGGTCAGGACGGTGGTTGTGGCGGGCAGGACGGGTGCGGTGACGGTGAAGGTGATGCTGGTGGTGGAAGCGGCGTAGACGGTGTCGCCGGAGTAGGCGGCGGTGATGGTGAAGGTTCCGGCGGTCGTGAAGGGCAGGGACGGGGTGACGGCCGTGCCGCCGGAGAGGGTCACGGCGGTGCCGAGATTGGCGCCGTTCGAGCTGAACTGGACGCTTCCGGTGGGGGTTCCGGCGGTGGTGGAGGAGACGGTCGCGGTAAAGACGGCGGTCTGGGCGGTGGTGATGGTGGTGGGTGCGGCGGTCAGGGTTTCCGTCGTGGCGGCGAGGGTTTTGGCAGTAGCCGCGGCGGTCAGGAAGGCGTTGACGTCGAGCGAGCCGAGGCCGGTGGCCTGATCGAAGCCGGTGGTGAGGGAGTAGCCGGAGACGGCCGGGGTGAGAGCGGTGGATTGCTCAGGGACGGAGTTGTTGCAGGTGCTGGGTGTGGTGAGGGCGCATGGGGTGACGGCGCTGGTGGCTGGGGTGGCGTCATGGAAGGCGGCGGGGCTGGAGGCGGCTAATTTATAGAGCAGGGTGTTCATGTTGCCTTGGCGGCCGCCGAGTTTCTGGTCGATCAGGGCGGCGATTCCGGCCATGGAAGGCGCGGCGGCGGAGGTTCCGCCGACGACGCCGATGTAGCCTCCGGCTGCGCAGCTGACGCCTTCCGCGGCCTGGCAGAAGAGGTAGCCGTCGGTATCGGCTGAGGAGCTGAAGGAGATGTCCGGTACGTCGCGAAAGCCGTCCGCGGGGACTCCGGTTCCGGTCTGAAACGAGGGTTTGGAGATGTAAACGCTGACTCCGCCTCCGGAGCTGGCGGACTGATAAGTGGTCGTGGTGGTTCCGTTTGCGTTGGTGACGGTGTAACTGGGCTCATTCCAGGCCCCTTCCGGGATGTAGCGAAGGGCGGACCCGTTGCCGGTTCCATTGCCGGAGGACCAGTAGGTGGATGGCGAGGCGGAGTCCGAGAACTGGGTTCCGCCGACGCAGGTGACGTAGCCGGAGGCGCAGAGGTCGTTGATGGAGGGCGTGGTGGTGAAGCCGCTGGTGGTGATGCCGTTGCAGCCGGCTGCTCCATTGTCTCCGGAGGAGATGAATACGCTCATGCCCTGGGCGGCGGCCTGGGAGAAGAGAGTGTTATTGGCCTGGATCTGGGTGGAGGTGCGGGCGCCTTCGCAGGCGCCAACGCTGACGCTGAGAATGGGGTCATTAACCGTGTTGATGGCGTACATCAACAAGGATTCGCTTACGGTGTAGCTGAGCCAGTTCTGGGCGATGATGAAGTCGATGGGGGCGCCGGGGGCAGTGCCGTAGGCGCGTTGGAAGTCGAGTTGGCCTTCGGTCTGGTCGTTGGCCGAGACACCGGGGTTGGTCAGCGTACTGGGAACGATGGTGTTGGGCGTGTACGACGGAAGGCCTGACAAGGATTCATAGTTGGCGATGTCCGCCGCGGCGAGCTGAGAACCTCCGATGATGCTGATGTGGTACCCGGTGCCGGTGATTCCGGCGGCGGCGGCGGCCTGAATGTCGTAGATGGTGTTGAAGTCGGCGGGCAGGAGGTAGTGGTTGCCGGCGGTGGAGGTGTAATCCGGCTTGGCTGGACCGCTGAACGGTACGGGCTGTGGGAGGGTGCGGACGGGGGTGGAATGGGTGTGGTTGGGGACGTCCGAGAGGCCTCCGATGGAGGCGACGACGGAGGCAAAGGCGGTGGGAATGGAGGGTTCGGCGGCTGGGGCGGTGTAGGTGCCGGCGGGGGTGGCGAAGGAGTGAAGGCTTGTCTGGAAGGCGGCGGAGACGACGGCGGAGGAGCCCGCGACCTGGACGAAGATACGGCTGGGCTGGATTTGGTCGACCTTGAGACCCTGGGCGGTGAGCCACTGGGTGAGGGCGTCGAGGTCGTTCTGGGTGGGGCCGAACTGCTGGCCGATCTGCTGCGGAGTGAGCCACTGGTGGTAACGCGGGCTGGTGGGGTCTTGCTGATCGGTGAGGAGCTGCTGAAAGGCAGCCTGGAGCTGAGGGGCGCGGTTGAGGGTGAGGACGAGCTGGAGCTGGGTGGCGTCGGGAATGGTGCCGCGATCGGCGGCGGAGGTGGCCCAATTTGGGATGTGGCCGGTCAGGGCGCTGCGCGGGGTGAGGTCAGCGGAGGCTGGGATGCGGTCCTGCTGGACGGAGACGGCTGCCGGCGCGGTTTGGGCGCGGGCGGGCGCCTGGTTTGCGGAGGCGAAGGTGGCGGCAAGGAGAAGGGATAAGAGGGACCGTCGGCCGGGGATGCGCATAGGAGTGAGGGAAGGGTACTACCGCGTCCTGGGTGAGGCAAGGAGTGGCTGCATTTTTTGTAATGGAACGGATGGGGGATGGCCAAAGCGGAACGCCTATGATGAGTCCAGGTACGATTTTGTGAGGAGTTGGGCGATGTCGAGGACACAATCGACGATGGTGGAGCTCGGAACGCTGGCTCCAGCATTTGAGTTGAAGGATGTGGTAAGCGGCCGGGCGATGAGCCGGGATGATGTGTTTGCGGATTCCTGGACGGAGGACGCGTCCGACCAGGCGAACCTGATGGCGGGCGGCGGAGCATCCAAGGGCGGCCGGCATGGACTTTTGGTGATGTTCGTATGCGTGCACTGCCCTTACGTGAAGCACGTGGAGGCGGAGCTTGGGCGCATTGGAGCGGAGTATGCGGGGAAGATCGCGGTGGTGGCGATCAGCTCCAATGATGTGGAGGCGTATCCGCAGGATGGCCCGGAGGAGATGAAGAAGCAGGCCGAGCGGTTGGGTTGGATGTTTCCGTATCTATTCGATGAGACGCAGGAGGTTGCGCGCAGCTACGACGCGGCTTGCACGCCGGACTTCTTTTTGTTCAATGGGGAGTTGAAGCTGGTCTACCGGGGGCAGTTGGATGGGAGCAGGCCTCGACGCGGGGATTCCGGCAATGACGAGCCGGTAACCGGGGTTGACCTGCGGAGGGCGATGAATGAGGTGATTGCCGGGAAGCGGCCTGACACGAACCAAAGAACGAGTCTGGGGTGCAACATCAAGTGGCGAGAGGCGTAGGGATCAGTCTGCTTCGACGATGCGAGCCATAGTTTCCGGCATTCTTGCGCGAACTGGAGATGATCGAATTGGAGCAGGGCTCATCAGGGGCCTTCGGCTGCGTAGGGCGCGGAGTACGCGCCCTACGCAGCTCAGGATGACAAGACCGTTCTTGCTGTGTCGAGACCAGCCAGCCCAGCTTTCTAGCCCGGCTATATCTACTCTGGGGTCTGGGGTCTGGGATTTGTGGATGAGCGTGGCACCCAGGACCGCCTGCGGAAGAACCTCCGGGCAGTCCTGGGGCATCTGGATGACCTAGGACTTATTGCTGCTGGTGGCGTCCGAGCCGTGCTGCTTAACCATCTTGTTGTACAGGCCAAGGATCAGGAAGGGCGCGACCCACTGGCCGACGAAGAGAGCCTCGTGCTCTTTCTTGGCGGCCTTGAAGGCGACTGAGCCAAGGATGGAGGCGATGGCGGCACCGAGGAAGATGCTCGAGGGCACCTTCGAGGTATAGGTCTCGATGGCTGCAGTGACTTGGTCTTCCTGGGCTTCACCAGGGGCTACGCGATAGTCGGTCATGGGACGCAATCTCCTTGAGCGGTATTGCCGCTTGTAGAGGGAAGGATGCAGGAATTTGGGATCGTAGCCGGCTGGGGTTGAGAAAATTTTGTAAGGTGGAAGATCGAAGGGGTTCGTGGAAGTGGTGCGGGCATGAGAAAGCCCCATCCGAAGGGGATGGGGCTGTTGTTTGCACGGAGTTCTGAGGGTGATTTAGCGGGGATGACCCTCGAAATGGTCGTAGCCGCCATGATCCTCATGGGCCCAGCCGCCATCGTGGTAGGCCCAGCCGCGGTCATAATGGTCGTAATGGGGATGGATGTAGTATGCGCCGGCATAGGGAGGCCGCGCCCAGTTTCCGCCGTGCCACCGGTAGCGGCCCTGCCAGGGTTCATAGTAGCCGTCCGTCCAGACGTAGCCGGGGCCCGGGATGGGCGGACGGGCTTCATAGCGGATGGGAGGCGGGGGTGTTCCGATGTAGACGCCAACCTGCGCGTGGGCAGGAGCGGCAAAGGCGAGGGCTGCGACGGCAGTTGCTGCAGTGGTAAACAGGGTGCTGAGGTTCAGTTTCATGATCGTTCTCCTCTGCTTCAGTAGAACCCGAAGATGAACGGCCAGTTGCTTGGATGGAAGAACAAATGCTGTCCCGCCGGACGGGCTCCCTACGCCGGCGGCGGTCAGTTCGGCACTTCGTGCTGCCCTGGGCTTGGCACGGTCCGAGCGTTGCCCGGCACGGGCATGGGTTAGGCGAGACCTGCGCCGGTCATGAGGAGGGAGTGCAGGGTTACGTCTTCGAGGAAGCTGAGCATCAGGCGGAGGGAGATGACCTGGCTGGCCTGCGGGGTGCGGCCGAGGTGGTGGCGGCAGGTGCAGAGGTCGGCGAGGGTGGCGTGGGCGACGCGGGTGAGCTCGACGCCGGTGGAGACGAGCGAGCTGTAGAGCTCGACGACGGAGGAGAGCTGGATTTCGAAGTTGAACTCCATGGAATTGGCGGAGACGGTTCTGCGCTCGAGAACCCAGCCGCCGCAGTCGGTGAAGGCTGAGGTGAGGGAGGGAAGAAGGCCCTGGCGGTCTTCGTAGCTGTATCCTTGGAGGTCGACAACATTGATCATTGGGATTGAATCCTCTTGGGGTGCTTTGTGCACAAGGAGTTCATCGGACGGGGGTCCGGAGGACACGATGGGGTTTAGGAACGTCGGTCACGGTACTGGGAGATGGCGGGATATAGGTACCGACTAAAGCGTATCTGCCCGTATGAGGGGCGTGCCGCGGACGAGGTTGTACACGTATGTAGACTCGCCGAAAAGCGAGATGTTACGGAGGTGAGTTGCGTGATTCTTGGAATTGGGACGGATCTTTCCGAGATTGGGCGGATTGAGCGGAGCGTCGAGCGGTTTGGAGAACGCTTTCTGGAACGCGTCTATACCCCGGGCGAGCAGGCGTACTGTGCGCGCAAAAAGCGGGCGGGGGAGAGCCTGGCGGCTCGTTTTGCGGCGAAGGAGGCGGCGGCGAAGGCTCTGGGGACGGGGATCAGCCGGGGTGTGGGGTGGCGGGAGTTCGAGGTGCGGCGGGAGCCGGGACAGCGGCCGACCATGCACCTGAGTGGCCGGGCGGCGGAGCTGGCGGAGGCGCTGGGGGTGGTGCGCATCTCGCTCAGCCTGACGCATGGGAAGGATACGGCGATGGCGGTGGTGGTGATGGAAGGTTAGTTCGGGCGGTTTGCCGGACGAAGATTGAAACCGGGCGGGTAGTTTGTGCATCTTTTCCTGCATGGGCTCAAAGATTTAGCGCGGGTTGGACGCCGAGCGCGTTGTTGTATGCTCGGGGTCTAAGCGGGCGTTTGCGGGTTGAGAGCGGAATGGAACGGGATCAAGGAGAGCTATGCCGAGTCAGCAGGAGGTTCAGTGGTCGCAACTGAAGGTAGGGGTGATCGTGCTGGTCTCTGCGGTGGTTCTGGTGACACTGCTGTTTTTGATGACGAGCGCATCCGGGCTGGGGATTCTGTCGAAGAAGATTACGGTGCGGGTCTACTTTGAGAATGCTTCCGGGCTGAAAGAGGGCGCGGCGGTCAACCTGCAAGGGGTGACGGTGGGCGCGGTGAAGAGCGTGACGGTGGTCTCCGATCCGGCGCATAAGCTGACTCCAGTGCGGGTGATCATGAAGCTGGACGACCACTATTCGTCGGGGCTGAGGGAGGACTCGAAGGCTGCGTTGACGACGGTGGGGGTGCTGGGCGACACGGTTGTGGATATCAACAGTCAGACGGCGGTGGGTCCGCCGCTGAAGGACGGGGACGAACTGCATACGCTCGAGACGCCTTCGATTACGGACGTTGTGAAGGCGAGCCAGGGAACGATCGAGCAGCTGAACGTGATCCTGGCGAAGATGAATACGATTGTGGACAACCTGCAGAGCGGGAAGGGGTCGGTGGGACAGCTGATCAACAATCCCGACCTTTATAACAAGGCCACCAAGACGGTGGATGAGCTGAACACGCTTGAAGTGAATCTGAATAACGGGCGCGGGTCGATTGGAAAGTTGATGACCGATGACGCGTTGTACAACCACCTGAACCAGGCGGCGGAGAAGCTGAACCAGATTGGCGATGCGGTGCAGAACGGCAAGGGCACGGCGGCGATGCTGATCAACGATCCGCAGTTTGCGGGGCAGATTCGGGATACGCTGACCCGGACGAATGCGCTGCTGGATGATGTGCAGCATGGTCAGGGCGCAGCGGGGATGCTGCTGAACGATCCGAAGTTTGCGCAGAGTCTGCGGGATACGCTGGCGCAGACGAATGCTTTGGTGGCGGGCGTGGCGCAGGGTAAAGGGACGCTCGGCAAGCTGGCTACCGACGACCAGGCTTATACGAATCTCAACAAGCTGCTGACGCAGAGCACGCTGCTCGTGGATACGATTCGGCAGGATCCTAAGAAGTATTTGACGATTCATTTGAAAGTCTTCTAGGCTCCGGAGGCTTGGCGAATGGCCTAGAATGACTTTGATCGCCGTGGCTCTTGTGCGGCGGTCACACTTTGGCTGCACATCAGGAGTTTCATGCGGATCGTTTCGATTGCTTCGTGTCTTGGGTTGATGGGTGGGTTGATGGGTGGGTTGTTTGCGGGCGCTTGTGCGCTCGGGCAGGAGTCGATGACGTTAGCGGTGGGGGGTGCTGTCGATACGGTTCCCGTCCCAAAGCGGCCGGTGATGTTCGATGTGAGCTCGATCGATAAGTCGGTCGATCCTTGCACAGACTTTTACCAATATGCGTGCGGGAACTGGCGCAAGAACAATCCGATTCCGCCGACCGAGTCGCGCTGGGGCAGCTTCAATACATTGGGCGAGCAGAATCAATACCTGCTGTATAAGGACCTTGAGGCGGCAGCCACCGCGCCTAAGACTCCGCTGCAGACCAAGTACGGCAACTACTATGCGGCTTGCATGAATGTGAAGCTGACCGAGGATCTGGGCGCGAAGCCGATTCAGCCGCAGTTGTCGGCGATTGCCGGGTTCACGGACAAAAAGAAGCTGGCAGCTTTCGATGTGGCGACCGAGGAGAAGTACGGGTCGGGATTTTTCTATAACGTGGGCGTCGGGCAGGATCAGAAGGATTCCTCCAAGCAGATTCTGCAGACCGGGCAGGGCGGGCTAACGCTGCCGGATCGCGACTACTACCTGAACGACGATGAGCGCAGCCAGACGATTCGCAAGCAGTATGTGGCGCATGTGACGGCGATGTTCGTGCTGCTTGGCGATGCGCCAGAGAAGGCCGCGGCCGAGGCGGCGGATGTGATGCGGATTGAGACGGCATTGGCCAAGGGGCAGATGAGCCGCGAGGAGATGCGCGATCCGGCCAAGCGGTACAACATCATGACGATCGAGCAGCTGCAAGGGTTGACGCCGGACTTCGATTGGCATGTGTTCTTGAGTGGCGTGGGCGTGGGGCAGGCGGGGACGATCAATGTGAGCTCGCCGCAGTTTATGAAGGCGGAGAATGCGCTGCTTGCGTCTGAGACGGTGCCGGCTTTGCAGAACTATATGCGCTGGCAGGTGCTGCACCGGTCGGCGGGGGCGCTGTCCAAGGGGTTTGAGGATGAGAACTTCATTTTTTTCAGCCGTACGCTGCAGGGACAGAAGGAGGAGGGTCCTCGCTGGAAGCGCTGCACGCGGCTGACGGACGGCGCGCTGGGTGAGGCCGTGGGCCAGGATTGGGTGAAGGAGAACTTTCCGCCTTCCGCCAAGGCCAACATGGAGAAGCTGGTCAGCGAGCTGAAGGTGGCGCTCGATGAGGACATCAAGACGCTGCCGTGGATGAGCGACGAGACCAAGAAGCAGGCGGAGCTGAAGCTGGCGGCGTTTCGCGACAAGATCGGGTATCCGGTGACGTGGCGCGACTATAGCTCGCTGACGGTGAAGCGGGATGATTTTGTGGGGAACCTGCAGCGCAATGCGATCTTCGAGCGTAAGCGGAATCTTTCGCACCTGGGCAAGCCGGTGGATGAAACCGAGTGGGGCATGACGCCGCCGACGGTGAACGCATACTACAGC
The DNA here is from genome assembly GCA_964282815.2 of uncultured Granulicella sp. Taxonomy (GTDB): domain Bacteria; phylum Acidobacteriota; class Terriglobia; order Terriglobales; family Acidobacteriaceae; genus Edaphobacter. Next base: position 174,613 of record CBDIOH010000007.1, on the reverse strand, counting down.
CCGAGCATGAACGACATCAACTTCCCGGCGGGCATTCTGCAGCCTCCGTTTTATGACAACAAGCAGAACGCGGCAGTGAACTTTGGCGGGATCGGCGTGGTGATTGGGCATGAGATGACGCATGGGTTCGACGACCAGGGGTCCAAGTATGGGCCTACGGGAAACGTCAAGTACAACGCGGATGGAACGCTGGGGAGCTGGTTTACGCCGGAGGATCAGGCGAAGTTCGATGAGCGGACGAAGTGTATTTCGGATGAGTACTCGGGGTTTGCCGTGGCGGACGGGCAGAATCTAAAGGGCAAGCTGACGCTGGGGGAGAACGCGGCGGACAACGGCGGGATCCGGATTGCGTATGCGGCACTCGAGCAGGTGTTGAAGGAGAATCCGAATGCGGCTCCGGTGCAAGGCGGATATACGGCGTCACAGCAGTTCTTTGTGAGCTTCGGGCAGCTGTGGTGCGAGAACCAGACGGAGCAGGCGGCGCGGGTTCAGGCGAAGACGAATCCGCATTCGACGGGCGAGTGGCGGGTGAAGGGAACGGTGCAGAACTTCGATGAGTTCGGCAAGGCATTTGGCTGCAAGGTGGGCCAGCCGATGATGCCGGAGAAGAGCTGCCGGGTCTGGTAGGAAGACAGCATGAGGCAGTGTGGTGCAGTTTGAGGCAGTGAAGGGCAGTGAAAGCGATGGGGGGTCTGGGCTGTGTTCTGGACCCCTTTTGTTTGCGGCTGCTTACGGTTTTGTGGGGTGCGCGTCCAACGGGCACCTTCCGGCGGGGTACTGATTCGCTGGGCGTAAAGTGGCATAAAGCGTCCGGTGCTTCTACAATAACCTGAGGACTAGAACCCCAACATAGAGTTCGCTCGCGCAGGCTGGATCCGGCGAGGAATAAGGAAACGCATGAAGTTCAGCAAGATTGGCCGGATCGTCTCGGCCCTGGTAGCAACGGCAGCACTCGGTTTGGGCATGACGGCCTGCGGCGGCGGCACTATCGGTTACATGTGGATTGTGGGGACGTTCTATAACCAGATCTCCGGATTCAAGATCGACGACTATACGGGTAACCTGACGACGATTCCAGGAACGCCCTTCTCCACGAACGGATCCAATCCCGCGACGGTGCTGGTCAAGAGCGGTGGGCGATTCGTGTATGTCATCAACTCCGGCTCAGCGGCGACGGCTCCGACGGCGACGGCGCTTGCGACGCAGGCGACTGCGGGCAACATCTCGGTCTACAGCGTAGGTGGCGAAGGAGTGCTGACTTTTCAGCAGACCTTTACGAGCCAGGGAATTCATCCAATTTGGGCGACCTTCGACAGCACCGGGAACTATCTGTATGTGGTGGACCAATATGCTCCGGATCATACGGGCAACGGCTCGATCACGGCGTTTTCCGTGACCAGCGATACGGGCCGGCTGTCGTTGCTTCAGAACGCGGCGATCAAGAACCCGGATGGAACGTTGACGAACTACTTCTCGCTGGCGCCGAACCCGATCATGACCAAGGTGGGCGGGGGGAGCTGTTTGTACACGATCACCTCTCAATCCTCGTCCTTCCCGTCCGCACAAAACTACGTGTATCCGTATGTGATCAACAGCTCGAACGGGCAATTGACGCTGGCTACGACCGGACCCTACACCGTGACGGCTGCTTTGAGCCTCAGCTCGATCAATACGGGCACGGGAACTTCGGGGTCCGCTTACACCTATCTAACGGACACGGTGGGCAACCAGATCTTTTCGCTGACGAGCGGCTCAAACTGTTCCCTTTCGGCCATCAGCGCGAGTCAGCAGACGAACGTAGCTCCGGCGGTAAATCCGGTGAACTCGCTGACCAGCAACAACGGCAAGTATCTGTATGTGATTAATCAGAGCTCGACGAGCGGGACGCAGACGACGGCGAACAGCACGATCTCTGCGTTCACGATCGATACGGCGGGACGGCTGGCGACCTTGATTGACTCGGCCAATCCGTATTCGGTTGGGTCCGGGCCGGTTTGCGTGGTGCAGGATCCGAGCAACCAGTATCTGTACACGTCCAATAATACGGACGGGACGGTTACGGGCAAGCAACTGCGGCAGGACACTGGAACGCTGGCCACTTTGACCCGGGGCTCTGTGTTCCCGGTGACGATGAAGCCCACCTGCCTTGTGGTTAGCGGATCGCTCTAAGGGACGCTTTTTGGGGTCGCCGGGTTATGGTTTGCCCGTCGTCCGCCCGTTGAAGGAATTTACGATTGGAAGACGGGCTGAAGCCGGGTCCGGGAGCAAGGGAAGCGCATGACGTGGATGAGTGCAGGCCGTATGACGAAGGCCTTGGCGGTAACGGTGGCATCGGGACTTCTGGGGATGACGGCATGCAGCCGTGATTACACCGTGGCGTATCTGTATGTGACGTCGGCGACGAGAACGACTGCCGGAGTCGTGAATGGGTATGCGGTGGACTATCAATCCGGCGCGCTGCAGCAGCTGTCGGACTCGCCGGTGCCTTCGGGCGGAAACGATCCGGTCACGCTGGTGGCTTCGCCGAACGGCAAGAATCTGTATGTGTTGAACAACATGACGTCGACGGTGGTGCAGTTCGATATCGGCACGGACGGCAAGCTGTACGCGGAGAATACATACAATGTGGTTCAGGGTTCGGGGCTGACGGGCAGCCTGCCGACGGCGGCGGCGGTCGACGCGAAGGGCGCGTTTCTTTATGTGACCTTTACCTATCAGAACGGCTACACGACGGCGACGCCGGGTCCGGGCGGCGTGGCGGTTTTCCCGATCAATGCAGACGGCTCGTTAGGCACCGCTTTAACGAACACGACCGTGGGCACGACCGCAGCGAGACCTCTGCCGTATTACCCGATCGGGAATAACCCGGTGGGGATTGTCGCGACCGCTTATAACGGCTACGTTTATGTCGTTGAACAGGATACGACGACGACGAATTCCGTTTCATCGCAGACGGGTACGGTGGTCGGCTTCACGGAGAATACGACGACCGGTGCGCTGACGCCCATTGCAGGCACGGTTGCGATCAATGGCGCTACGGTGACCGGAGTTCGGGCCGGAGTTAAGCCGGCGGCGATTGCCGTCGATCCTTCTGCGCGTTTTGTGTATGTGACCGATGAGCTCACCAATCAGCTTTATGCCTACGGGATCACCGCGGGCGGAGCGCTGAGCTCGATTCAGAGCTCGCCGTTCTCAACCGGGAACTTTCCGACCGGGATTACGGTCGATCCGCGCGGCAGCTTTGTGTACGTGACGAACTTCAACGACTCGACGATCTCGGGGTACGCGATCAACACGGCGACAGGTGCGCTTTCCGGCGTGGCGAGCAGCACAGGAACCTTTACCGGCCCGACCTGCGTAACGATCGAGCCGGCTCTGGGCGTATATTTGTTCACTTCGAACAATATCGACGGCTCGGTTTCCGCGGCAAAGCTCAGTCCGAATACAGGCGCTTTGACCGCGGTGCAGGGAACACCCTACACGGCACAGCCTCTGCCTACCTGCGCCGTGGCGGTGGCGAACGGGGCTCATGCTACGCAGCTGGTTACGCCTTAGGCTGAATGGGCAACAGATGTAAGAAGCCCGCCTAAACAGGCGGGCTTTTTGCGTGCGGGCCGGAACGGCTTGAGGCTTGTCCTGCTGGACGGGCCCACTGCGCGCGGGGCGGTCACTTCGTGACGTGTCTATCGGCCGGGCTGACTTGGACTGCCAAGGTCGGAACGTTGTTCGGCACGGGCCTGGCTGCTTATGCGTGGTCTGTTGTGTCTCCGCTGAAGGTGCGCAGCACGAAGGCGCGGGCAGGGCCTTCGTAAAAGCGCAGCACCGCGAACGCGAGGGCGATGATGACGATGTACGACAGCCAGGGGTCGAATCGTGCGAGGTGCAGGTGCTCCGGCAGGTGGTAGTAGTGGATGAGCAGGAAGGCGTTGAAGTGGATGAGGTAGAGCGAGAAGGTGGTCTCGCCGACCTTGACGATTGGCCCCCAGGCGAAGACGGAAGCGACCGGGCCGGGGCCCGCAAGGCCGATGAGGAGAGCGGCGAAGACCGGCAGGAGAAGGCAGCCGTGGACGAGGACGTAGGGGACGCGGTCGGCTGCGAAGGCGAAGAAGAGGCCCAGCGCCAGCAGCGCAGCGAGGGAAAGCCAGGTGCGTGCGCGGTTGGTCAGGTTGAGCATCGCATGCAGCCGAGCGACGAGGATCCCGGCGGTGAAGGTGCAAAAGTAGAAGGGCGGCGTGTACTTGAGAGCGCGCAGCCAGTAGGCGTAGGTGAAGCGGTCCGCCTGCCGGGGAAGGTGATCCGGGTTGAGCAGAAAGTAGGCCGTATGAGGCATGATGCCGACTATCCAGACCGCCAGGATCAGTGCGACGAGGCGTCCCGGTGTGGCGATGCGACGGGCCTGTGAGGCGATGAGCAGAAGCAGGAAGGGAAAGAGGAGGTAGAGGAAGAACTCGGCTGGAACGGTCCAGGCGACTGTATTCCAAAAGGTAGCGAGGTGCGGCGACCAGGATTGCAGGGCGAACGGCGTGAGCAACAGTCCGGTAAAGAAGTTGGCGCGGGATTGAGCTTGCCACTCGATGAGCAGGAACGGGATGGAGAGCAGGAGGACGAGGAAGTAAACGGGATAGACCCGTGAGAGGCGGGCGACGTAGAACTTGCGCTTGGAGAGCACGGGACGGTCGGCGTAGTTGTATGCGAGCACGAAGCCGGAGATAAGGAAGAAGAAGCCGACGAAGACGTAGGCGTTGTTGAGCAGAGGGCTGAGAAAGTTGGGGTGCGGCGGGGTGAAGTGGAAGAACATGATGTTGATGGCCAGCAGGGTTCTGAGGCCGGTCAGGGCGGGCAGCGCGGGCTTGCGCACGGTGGTGCCGGCGGGTGCAGCGGACTCCAGCGGATCGGCGGCGATGGGCTGCTCCAATGTGGCGGCGGGTGAGATGGCGGGTCTCCTCGGGGTCCGGTCTGCTTCAAACTAGGATGCAAGCTCGGCTGGGCAGAGGCGATCCGCCAACCTTATGAATGAGACGCGAATGAAGGGGACAAGTTTCTCGAAAAGGTTCGAGTTGAGCAACGCTGGGATGATGCGGAGCCCAAACCATGTCACGAAGCGACTGCAGCCCCGCCGCAGGATTCGGGTCCGGCAGGATAGTTTTAGCTGGTTACGAGGGTTCCCAGCTGCTCGCCGGCGATGACCCGTGTGATATTGCCTTGTTCGCGCATGGAGAAGACCATCATCGGCATTTGATTGTCGCGGCAGAGCGAGACGGCGGTGGTATCCATGACCTTCAGGTTGCGCGAGAGGATCTCATCGTAGGTGATGGTGGTGAAGCGGGTGGCGTTGGGATCGCGCTTGGGATCTGCGGAATAGATGCCGTCAACCGAGGTGGCTTTGAGTAGGATATCGGCTTTGATTTCCATGGCGCGGAGGCTGGCGGCGGTATCTGTGGAGAAGTAGGGGTTTCCGGTGCCGGCGGCGAAGATGACGACTCGGTTCTTTTCAAGATGCCGCATGGCCTTGCGGCGGATGTACGGCTCGGCGACTTCATGCATCTCGATGGCGGACATAACGCGGCAGAAGAGGCCGCGTTTCTCGATGGCGTCCTGAAGCGCGATGGAGTTGATGACGGTGGAGAGCATGCCCATGTGGTCGGCGGCGACGCGGTCCATGTCGATAGCCTGCTGGGCGACGCCACGGAAGAAGTTGCCTCCGCCGACGACGATGGCGATCTCGCAGCCGAGCGCATGGATGTCGGCGATTTCCTCAGCTACTTTATGGATAAAGATGGCGTCGATGCCGAAGCCGGACCCTGCGGCGAGGGCCTCGCCGGAGATTTTGAGGAGGACGCGTTTGTACATGTCAGGTCTAAGTATCGCATGGGCCTTGGGCTAGGCAGCGGTAAGAAAGTTGGCGCGCAGGCGCTTCCTGCCGGACTTGGCGAAGGCGACCGTGATGTTTTCTCCTTCAATCGCAAGGACTTCGCCGGGGCCGAAGCGCTTGTGAACGACAGGGTCTCCGGGGTGGAAGGGGGATTCCGGGGTGGGTTCGGGGAGGGTTTCGGGGGCGGTGGTTTGGATGATGCCGATCGGGGTCTCGCGGGTGGTAACGGCCTCGCGATGAGCTGGCGACTGGGGTGTGGACGGTTGTGCAAGTGGCCCGCGCTCGCGGCCGGCTTCAAGGTTGGGCAGGACGCCTTCGCGCGGGCGCCGGCAATTGTCACAGCGGCCGCAGGGTTCGGCTTCGGGCTCGTGGAAGTAGGCGCGCAGGATCTGAACGCGGCAGGACGGGGATTCGGCGAAATGCATCATGTCGGCCAAGCGGTTTTTGTCCTGAGCGGCGCGGTCGATGAAGGTCTGGAGCAGGGCGGTGAGCGTTTCCTGTGACGGCGCGGCTTCCTCTTCGACCACATACCCTTTTTGGTGGCGGCGGATGAGCTTGGCCTCGGCGAGGAGATTGAGGATGACCTGGGTGCGGCGCTTGCCGACACCGGCGAGCTCGGCGATCTGGTCTGGGGTTAAGGCAGACTCGTCTGCGCAGGGCGCGGCGAGAGTCTGGAAGACGGCTTCGAGCTCCTGCGGCTTGGGGTATCGACCGGCTTGGAAAAACGTCTGGATGCGTTTGTCTTCGAGGCGATAGAGCAGAACGGCTTTGGCGGGCAGCCCGTCGCGGCCGGCGCGTCCTGCCTCCTGGTAATAGGTTTCGAGCGAGTCGGGAAACTCGAAGTGATAGACGAAGCGGATGTCGGGCTTGTCGATGCCGAGGCCGAATGCTTTGGTGGCGATCATGACCTTGTGGTCGCCGCGCATGAACTCCTGCTGAACGCGCTCGCGTTCGCGGGCGGACATCTTGCCGTGGTAGTGGCCGACGTTTATGCCGTGTTCGGTAAGGAGGTTGAAGAGATCGTCGGCAGCGCGGACGCTGGCGGTGTAGACGATGCCGCTGCCTTCTTCCTCTTGGACGAGGCTTAGGATGCGGGCGATCTTGGCGCTGTTGTTGACCGTGGGAATGACATTGAAGCTGAGGTTGGCGCGCTCGATGCCGGTGGAGATGCGGGTGGCGTCTTCTGCGCGGAGGGAGTGGAGAATGTCCTGGGCAACGTCGTCTGTTGCTGTGGCTGTGAGGGCGAGTACGGGCGGGTCGCCGAGGGTGCGGCGCGCTTCCCCGATGCACTGGAAGGCGGGGCGGAAGTCGTGGCCCCAGTGGGAGATGGTGTGGGCTTCATCGACGACGAGGAGGGAGATGCCGCCGGCGTCGTTGAGCTCGGCGAGGAAGTCATGATTCTGCAGCCTTTCCGGCGTGACGTAGATGAGCTGGGCGCTGCCGTCGGCGATCTCTCGCTCGGCTTTGGCGAGAGCCTTAGCATTCAAGGTGGAGTCGAGTTTTTCGACGACGACGTGGGCCTGCTCGGCCTTGTCCTGCTGGTCCTGCATGAGGGCGATAAGCGGAGAGACGACCACGACGGGTCGGGGGAGGAAGACGGCGGGGAGTTGGTAGGTGAGACTTTTGCCTGCTCCGGTGGGCATCAGGGCGAGGGTATTGCGACCGGCTAGGACGGACTCGAGGACCTCGCACTGGCCGGGGCGGAGGCGTTCGATGCCGAAGCGGCTGCGGGCTTCGGCGAGGAGTTTAGGCCACGGAACGGAGTTGGTTTGGGGCTTAGCTTTGCTCTTTGCTCTTGGCACTCGCGGTCAGATGCCGGGTGGCCCTGGCCGGTTTCGGCTAAGCTTTGGGATATGAACATGCTTGTTTCTGTGGATTGGCTGGCTGAACATCTAGCGGAGGTGACGGTGCTAGACGCTACTTTGCCTCCGGTGGGGGTGACGCCGGCGGTGGATGTGCGGGGGCGCTACCTGGCGAAGCATCTTCCAGGGGCTTTGTTTTTCGATATTGACGAGCTATCCGACCACACCTCAGGGCTGCCTCATACTTTGCCTTCCGGGGAGGCGTTTGGTGAGGCTATGTCCAGGCTGGGCGTGGAGAAAACCGGGAGAATCGTGGTCTATGAGCAGGTTGGGGTGTTCTCCGCGCCACGTGCGCGGTGGATGTTGACCACGTTTGGTGCGCGGGAGGTTTTTCTGCTCAATGGGGGGCTGGAAGCGTGGGAGCGGGCGGGGTTGCCGGTGGAGTCGGGTGAGGTGGTGCGGCCGCCGGCTGAGTTTCCGGCGGAGCTTCGGCCGGGAGCGGTGGTGAGCTTCGACGCGATGCGGGAGACGGTGGCGGAGGGTGGGCAGGTGCTCGATGCCCGATCTGCTGGAAGGTTTGCCGGAACGGCTCCGGAGCCTCGGGCGGGGTTGCGTTCCGGGCATATGGCTGGGGCGACGAGCCTTCCGTTTACCGAGCTAGTGAGCGAGGGGCGGATGAAGAGGCCAGAGGAGATTGCAAGAATTTTTCGAGAGCGCGGGATCGACTTGGACGGGCCGGTGACGACGACCTGCGGCTCCGGCGTGACGGCGGCGGTGCTGGCCCTCGGGTTGGAGATGAGCGGTGCGACCGATGTTCGGCTGTATGACGGGTCCTGGGCGGAGTGGGTTTCTCAGCCTGGAGCGGAGATTGTCGAGGGCTAGAGTGTCCTGCCGGACGAGCCCACTGTGCGTGGTGGGCCCACTTCGTGGGGTGTGATTGCCTCGCGTGGACCTTCCGTTGGCCGGCTTGTGGGAACCGGCATGAATCAGGGTGCGTATGGATGTAAGCTGGCGTTCTGGATGGGATTCCGGACAAGAGCGGAGGAGCTATGCAAAGCAGGATTGTAGGGACGACGATGCCGGTGCTGGAGGTGCTTCTACAGCCCGGGGAGGCAGTGATCTCGGAGGCCGGGGAGCTGAGCTGGATGTCACAATCGATCCAGATGACGACGCATACGCAGATGGCGGGCGGCGGGGGCTTTCTGGGCGCGATCAAGCGCGTGGCGGGCGGCGGAACGCTGTTCATGACGGAGTACACGGCTGCCGGTTACGCCGGCGAGATTGCGTTTGCGACCAAGGTGCCCGGGCATATTCTGCCGGTCGAGGTCGGCAATGGGCACGAGTATTTTGTGCATCGGCATGGGTATCTTTGCTCAACCGCGCAGGTGCAGCTTGGGGTTGGGTTTCAGCAGTCACTGGGTGCGGGTATCTTCGGAGGCGATGGGTTTTTGCTGCAAAAGATCTCCGGATATGGGACGGCCTGGCTGGAGCTTTCGGGCGAGGTGGTGATCAAGGACCTGCGCGCGGGCGAGACGCTGCGGGTGCATCCGGGGCATGTGGGTGCGTTTACGACGGGGATCAACTTCCAGATTACCCGGGTTCCGGGGATCAAGAACCTGATCTTCGGCGGGGATGGATTGTTTCTTGCGGCGCTGACCGGGCCGGGACGGGTTTGGCTGCAGACACTGCCGATCGCACGGCTGGCGCAGCAGATTCAGGAGTATGAGCCGGGCTCAAAACGGGAGACGGTGCAGGGCGGCGTGGTCGGGGGGATCGTGGGATCCCTTCTGGATGGGATCAACCGGGGGTAAATCGTCACGGCCCAACGGATCCGTCATGACAAACGAGCGGGGTTGGGCGTATCGTACTCTCGCTGGCAGTCCTCGGGAGGCTTCGCGATGATTTCGAAACGGAAGGTCGACCGTGTGGGAGGCTTGGGGTCGATGCTGGTCGGTTTTCTGTGCGCCTGGATCGGATACCGGGACTTCACGCTCGAGCATAGCCTTTGGAAGGTGTGGGCGGTAATGTGCGTGGTGCTAATTCTGAACGGGGTGGCGATGCTGAAGTACGCGAGCCGGCCTTTGAACGGCTAGGTCCTGCCGGACGGGCCGCCTGCGCGGCGCGCGGTCACTTCGTGACATGTATCGGGCTTCGCTTGTATTCAGCTTCGCTAGTCTGAGCGTTCCTCGGCACGGATCCATTGTTAGGCGTTGCGGGTTGTATCAGGCGCGACGTAGACTCGCTGGCATGACCCGACTCTTGCGTATCCTTCCCGCCGTCTCTGTTTCTGCGCTTTTGTGTGTTTCCGTTTCCACGTTCGGCCAGATGAGCCCGGGCATGTCCATGGCGGGGCACGATATGTCCGCGCACGCCGCGCCGCAGGGCGGCATGCCGGCCGGACTGCATCAGGACTGGGCGGTCGCGGCGCTCGATAAGAGTCCGCGGCACCGGGAGTACCTGCAGATACAGGCCGGTTCCCGGACGGTGACGACGCTGGTGGTGTATCCGGAGATCAAGGCGAAGGCACCGGTGGTGGTGCTGATTCATGAGATCTTCGGCGAAAGCGACTGGTTCAAGCTGATGGCGGATGAGATTGCGAGCAAGGGCTACATTGTGCTGGCACCGGATCTTCTGAGCCAGACGGGGCCGAACGGCGGCGGGACGGATGCCTTTGGCGGCCAGGATGCGGTGATCAAGGGAATCTCCATGCTGCCTCCGGCGCAGGTGATCTCCGACCTAGACGCCGTCGCGGATTATGGCAAGAAGCTGCCGGCGGCGAATGGCAAGCTGGCGGTGGCGGGCTTCTGCTGGGGCGGCGGCAAGGCATTTGAGTTCGCCACGCAGCGACCGGATCTGGGCGCTGCGTTCGTGTTTTACGGGACGCCTCCGAGCGCGGACAAGATGGCGTCAATCCATGCGCCGGTGTATGGGTTTTATGGCGGGAATGACGCTCGCGTCGACGCGACGATTCCGCAGGCGCAGGCGGATATGAAGACGGCCGGCAAGGTGTTCGAGCCGGTGACCTATGAGGGCGCGGGGCATGGATTTATGCGCGGCGGGCAGGCTCCGGATGCGAAGCCGGATGATGTGAAGGGCTGGAATGAGGGCCTTGCGCGGCTGCAGAAGCTGCTCAAGGAGATGAAGTAGGGCAGCAACTTTTCTAATTTTCCTTGGTTCTAAATGGGCAGGCAGTATGGCCGTTCAGGCCTACATTTTGAGCCAAGGAGATCGATCATGAAAACGAAAACTTTCCTTTTTCCTATCGCTGCTTTTGGACTTGCTTTGAGCTTGGGCACGGCTTTTGCGGGTGCGCAGGTTGTGGTGCGGATTGGTCCGCCGGCCCCAGTGCGTGAGGTGGTTCCGCCGCCGCGAGAAGGCTACGTTTGGCAGCCCGGGTATCACCGCTGGGATGGCGGCCGCTATGTTTGGGTTCCGGGTGTGTATGCCGCGCCTCCGCGTCCCCACGCGGCTTGGGTTCCGGGGCATTGGGATCGCCGCGGTGGCGGGTATGTCTGGGTGGATGGGCATTGGCGGTAATTGATTTCGTATCGTCCCGAAAGCTTACGTCCCAATCATCGCTATGAATCTGCGATGAATGGGGCACCCGCAAGTTACTGCTGATCCGAGGGGGTTGTGGCTCCGCGACGGCCTCCGCCTCCGGTTGCTGCAGGGGCTTTGGTGGCGTCTTTCCCGGCGTCCAGGTGATCCCAGTTCAGCAGGGTGTTGAAGCCGAGGGCGTAGGTGCCCTGGGTCTGGTAGCGCCAGAACGGACGCAGAGCGAAGAGCACGACATGGCCCTTGCCGAGTGGGACGTCCAACGCGAGGGCTCGACGGGTGAGGGCTTCTCCGCCGGAAAGTGCGCCCGAGAGCAGGATGTCCTGGGCGCGGGCGGGGAACTGCAGGATGACGCGCGGGGTCTGGGTTTCATCGTCCGCGAAGCCCTGCTGGCGCAGGCGCTGCTGCATGGCGACTGCGTCGGCTCCGGCCGGGGTGGTGCCCGGGGCGGGCTTTTCAGGGGCGTCTGCGTCTTCCATGACGTAAGGCGAGAGCGTCTCCGGGGTGGCGTTGGGGGTGATGTCGACGCCTACTCCAGGGACGGAGCGTGGGCCGAAGCCACCGGCTGCGCCGGTGGCGAGGACGGGATCCTGGCTGAAGTAGACGGGGAGATCGTCGCCGGTGTAGCCGTAGGTGATGGGGCTCTTGTGGTCGGCGATCATGCCGCGCATGATGCTGCCCTTGGTGTAGAGGCGATCAGGATGCTCGACGCGGACGGCGGTGGTAACGCCGTAGTCAGGCAGGATGGCGGCAGTGCTGCCTTCGGTGAGCAGGGTGCCGCCTTCGCGAATGAAGCGGACGAGCTCGGCGAGGCCGTCGATGCCCATGCCGCCACGAATGTCGTCTGAGGAGTCCTCGCGGCCCAGGTTGGGGGTTAGATCTGTTTTCTTGTAGGGGATGGGGTCCAGGCCGACCTTCGGGATGCCGTTGACCTGTGACGTGCTGGTACCGCCGATGGATGGGAAGACGATGACGTCGTACTTGTCGCGGAGATGGCCTTCGCGGAGCTTCTGGTCGGCGAAGTAGGTGTAGGGGATGCCGTAGTGGTCGAAGGCGAGACGAACCCAGCCTTCATCCTGGGTGCGCTGCCAGGAATGGACGTAGCCGATGCGTGGGACGGTGAGCGGGTGGGTTTTGACAGCGGGTGCGGTGCTGGTTGCGTAGGCAATGAGACCGAGCTTTTCAACCGAGGCTTTGATGGCGGCGTTGTCGGCTCCGTTTGGGACGATGAAGGCTCCGGGATGGAGCTTGTGGCCCCCATTGACGCCAGGTAGCTCAAACGGCTCTTCGGCCGCCTGCATGGGCAGGGTGGGATTGGCGAAGCGGAAGGTGGTGAGGACATTGTCGGTGTTGGCGTCGATGACGAGGGTTGAGCCCGAGCCGGTGATGGTTCCGGGCAGGGTGACCTCGGCTGCGAGCGGCTGCATGGTAGCGGAGAGGACGGCCTTGTCCGTGATGGGATGGACGACGACGTTGCGCATGAGCGGCATGGTCCAGCCGGTGTCGTCATAGGGGAGCGGGTTGGCGGCGGGAAAGTTCTGGAGCGAGAAGTACATATCGACCAGGGTGCGGTAGGGCTGGTCGGCACGGATCACGTAGTCGCCGGGCGCGACCTTGGTGGCGCCGAAGGTGGTGGGAGAGGTGGCGATATTGAACTCGACGCCCTGGGCGCGCAGATCGTTGACCATCTCTGCTGCGTTGCCGCGATGGGCCTGCGCGGCGGGAATGACCCAGCCGTAGGTTGGGCCGTTGAGGCCTTTGTCGACGGAGCGCTTGTTTTTTAGCCAGTAGTTTTCGAGGTAGAGGGCGTGGTCGGTCGAGACCTTGTCGAGCGCGATGAGGAGGGCGGACTCCTGGATGTTGGTGTTGTTGCGCGGACCCCACTTGACGGTTGGCAGCGGCGGGTTAGCGCGATACCACTCGCGGCTGGTTGCGGTTGCGGGAAGCTGGAGTTTTTCCTGGACGTCGGGGCCGTAGGACTGTACCTCGTAAAAGCGGCCGAAGGAGTTGTGGGTTTCGGCGATCCAGAAGAGGTAGTTGGGGACCCATCCGTCGTAGTAGCCGTAGGTAAAGACGCCGGGGACGTTGCGCTTGGCCATCTCCATGACCTCGGTTTCAGCCAGCAGCCACCACTCGTTAGAGGCGATGGGGTCGAGCGAGGGATTGTAGGGTCCGGTGCCGGTCGAGACGTAGAGGTAGCTCTGGGCCTCATGCAGGTCATGAAAGATGGTGGGGTGCCACGTCAGCACGCCCTTGGTGATGTTCTGCGTGAGCTGCAGGCCCTGGCCCATGCCGTCGCGGTTATTGTCATGCGCGACGTACTTGCCCCAGTACATCAAGGGGGGCTTGGGCTTGCCCGTCTTCTTGCCGTAGTAGTAGGTATCGACCTGCTTGTCGCGTCCGTCGGTTTCGACGACCGGGGTGATGAAGACGATGGTGTGCTCGCGAATGTTCTTGATCAGCGGCGTCTCTTCGACCATGAGACGGTAGGCAAGCTCCGGGAGCATCTGCGGGCCGCCGGTCTCGGGCGAGTGGATGCCGGATGTGATCCAGTAGAGGGGCTTGCTGGTGTGGATGAGCTTCTGGGCCTCGGCTTCGGAGGTCTTGCGCGGATCGGTCAGGGCGGCGAGATCGCCTTGGTACTTGCTCAGGTTCTTGATGGACTCCTCGCTGCCGATGGCGAGGACGACCATGTCGCGGCCCTCTTCGCTCTTGCCGATGGTCCAGTATTTGGCGCGCGGAGATGCTTTGGCGAGGGCTTCGAAGTAGCTGCTGATCTGCTCGGAGTAGTAGAGTTCGCCGGGCTGGCCGGGCATTGTGCCGAGGAATTTCAGCGGTGTGGGGACGGTCTTGGAGGCGGGAAGGTGGTCGACCAGGTCGGTGGTGAAGCGCGGGTCGTTCAGGTACTCATGAATCTTCCTGGTGTACTCTTCATCGTTCGGCTGAACGGGTGTGGGCTTCTGGGCGGCGGCGGTGGCCGCGAGGTTCAAGGACAGGAGAGCAAGAAGGATGGGTCCGAAGAGATGACGGGACGGCAGGCGGAGCGATCCGGCCAGGGGGCTTGCACACGCAGGGGGAGTCATGGGTGTGAGGGTATCGCAAGATGAGCGGAGTGTTACAAGAATTGTGAGGGCAAGAGCGAAGGGCTGCCGGAATGGCAGCCCTTGCGTTTGAATGCGGGGAAGGCTAAGCGGCGCGGCGGATGACGTGCGAGCGGGGGAAGTCCATGGAAGGGTGCGTCTCCGGCAGGGCGTGCTGCTGCGGGCCGACGGACGGGGGGGCGGTTTCGTAGGCGCGGCGGACAGCGTCTGCCATGCGGGCGGCCTCGGCGACGGCCTTTTCGGCCTCGGCGGCGAGGGCGGTTGCGGCGGCGGCGCGGGCCGAGGCGGCACGGGCGGCGGCTTCAAGCGCGGCCTTGTTGGCCTGAGCGGCGTAGACCTGGGCGGCGATGGACTGGGCCTCGGCGTCAGCGGCGAGGTTCAGCAGCTTGGAGGCGTGGCGGGCGCGCTGGCCGGAGAGCATCTGGGACGTGGTGGACGTGGTGGAGTAGACGCCTTCCGGAATCGCGAGCGGCGCGCGGTTGGGCGTGGGGTCGGACGGCAGGATGAGGTCGTACTCGGCTGCAGGCTGGGCGTTGGTGGCACGCCAGCTTCCGGATGGCCGAGAGCCTGACGGTTTGGGAGAGATGAAGCGAGCACGCGGGGGGTGCGACTCCTCCTTGTCCTTGCTGCTGAAGATGGCAAAGGCGCAGGGTGCAAGGATCATCAGGAAGAAACCGGAGATAATAATCAGGCTGTGCAACGTTCACCTCAAGACGAAGCCGGGGAGTTGGGTGGCGGGACGGACTCCTTGGCTGACGTCTGCCTTCATTCTAGAGCAGGCGGGAAGCGTGCAGAGCAATCTTTCCACGGGCTCAGTATCGGTCGCAATTGCGGGTAAAAGCAAGTTGTTTACTGAGGAAAGAGCCTTTGTCAACAATGCTTCGCTGGTCCGGGAAGTTGCCTGCTTGCGGGCTATGACCTTATTACCTTTCAGTCGGAAGCAAGGTGCGTTCTATGGGAGGTTCTTACCCCTTAGAATGGAAAGATGAACCTCGACGAGGCACGGCGGCGGGCAGCGGGAATCAAAGTCATACTCTTCGATGTGGATGGCGTATTGACCGATGGGGCGATTACCGTTCACCCCAATCCGGACGGGTCGGCGACCGAGGTGAAAAGTTTTCCCGCGCATGACGGACTCGGCATCTCGCTGGCGCGGCTTGGCGGGTTGCGGGTAGGAATCGTGACCAAGCGGCAGAGCGCTACGGTGGCAATTCGGATGCGCGACTTGAAGATGGAGTTCGTCTATCAAGGGCAGGCGCATAAGCTGCATGCAGCGGACGAGATTCTGGCCAAAACCGGGGCCAGCCGTGAAGAGCTGTGCTATGTGGGCGATGACATTGTTGACCTGCCGGTAATGCGGGTCTGCGGTCTGGCGATTGCGACTGCGAATGCTCGGCCGCAGGTGAAGGCGGCGGCTCATTGGGTCACGCCGAACGTCGGCGGAGACGGCGCGGGACGGGATGCGATCGACTTCATCCTGGAGGCGCAGGGGTCTTTGGATCGGGTGATCGAGCAGTATCTGGATGAGAGCGATCCGACGGCGCGGTCTTCGGATATCGGGACGGGAAAGATGTAATGGAGATGGGAGAATGTGAATGGCAGATGAAGCGATTACCCATAGATCTTGAGGACTTCGTCGCCTAGCCTGCCGATATTTCAGTCATCCATGAGCTGACCAAGACGCAGCGCCTGCTTCCCTTTCGCCAACTTGTTTTCAGCGGCACAATCGCGCTTAGAAAGCTTCCTGCCAGTTCCGGGATCGGCATCGATCGTCTTCGTTTTCTTCGTCATCGCGATCGCTCCGGGCGTGCTCCACGTAAGTACATTTCCTTAAATTTTATTACCCTTTTCGTTATTACGTTCTTTCTAGCCTCGCCGCTCCCTCACAGCCCTGAACCCTTCCTGCAGTAGGTTCAGCATGCTAATTCCCTGCTGCGAGGCGTAGACCTTGAACTCGCGGTGGAAGTCGGCCGGGACTTTGAAGTTTAGGGGCCTGAGGGAACCCGGCTAAGATTTCTCCAGGTTGCCAACAGTCAGCTCGACGGCGGGCGGCGGGCCTTTACGTGATTTCTTAGCGGGCGGGGGTACGTTTGCCATGGCTTTAGACTTCCCTTCCCTTCTGCATCTGCGTGATGAGGTCAACAATGCCCTGGGCAAGCTCATCGCTTCGCTTGTTCAGAGATGGGAAACGAGTCTCCGTGAGCGAGCGGCCTTCATCAGAGGCTCGGCGGTAAGCCGTCTTTTCGGGAAGACTTCCGGCCAGCACGCGGTAGCCGGCTTGGGTAATGTACTCGCGGGCCTCCACGATTTCGGACTCGCTGTCGCCGACACGGGAGAGAGCAAAGGCGATTTTTGCGGCTTTGACTTCGCGCTTGCGCAACTCATGGGCGAGCAGTACGGAGGGTTCCAGGTCGTCGAGCAAAAGACCGGTGGGCAGGATGATCAGCAGGGAAGCCGCTGCGATCTTCAGGGTGCCAGCGGTCGAGTGGGGTGGACCGTCAGGATCAGCAGGTCATAGTGATTGCCAACCTTGAGCGCTTGCTCGACGGTTCCAAACCGCTCGACGGGGATGGGCGGCTCGATGCCCGATTGTAGGCGACGGGATTGCCAGTTGAAGCTCGTTCCCTGGGAGACGTCCAAGTCGGCAATCTTGACGGTCTAGCCCGCGAGGGCATACTCTCTCGCCACCAGCCGGGAGAGGGTGCTTTTGCCGACGCCCCCCTTTTGCGAAACCATGCCGATAACTATTGCCATGGATTACACGATATATAAGGAAAGCACTTCTTCGTCTATTCCATAAATAACGATTACAGGAATAAGTACTCATCATTTTACTTTATTTCGTGTTTTCGTTATTTCCTTATTGGGAAGTGGAAGGTCCACAATACGAATACACCCTCGGAGCACTGGACCGCATGCCCCCCTCGCACGACACGATGGGTCAACGCGGATGGACGCCACGGGCAGCGGCGGTACGGACTGGCAAGAAGCACCCCTCTGTCGGAGAGAAGCTTGCCGATATTTACACAATAAAACCAAAGAGCTATTTCTTTATCTACAAGCTTAGAACCTGTTGAGATAGGGAGGATCGCGATGCCACATTAGCTCACCAAGGAGAGAGCAGGTGTGTCTCGTTCTTACCGCAAACCCTATACGGCTATCACTGGCCTTCCACGTTCTCGCGACGATAAGAAGAAGGCTTCGCGCGGAGTACGATGCCGGCAGAATGCCTGGCTTCGCAGTCTGAAAGATTATGACCTGGCGCTTGTTCCTCACCGGCACGAATGTGCTTTCAACAATACCTACCTGTGGGCAAGAGACGGTAAGCAGTTCTTCACCGTCCCATACAACCGCATTAGCGGCTGTGACGATCTGACTTGGAATCGCTGGATCAGGCTCCAACGGACGTAGCCACGCAGGGAGCGCTCGCGATGTATGCGAGTGCACGCCCGCTCGACCCTGCAGGGTACGTCCACATCACCGATTATGCCCCCCAAGGCCAAGCGAGGAGGCCCCCGGGCACAACGGCTGGCAATTCTGCGCTGACGAAGCAGCCACGCACGAGGAGTGACGATGGTCGTTCTAGAATCGCCACGGTTGAGAAGGCCCGCTGGGCGGCCAAGAAACGCGGATAGAAAGACCGTGAGGTCTGCCGCCACGCCCGTTGCCGCTGCTCCTTCTAGTCTAAGAGAAAAGTCGCAAAGAACACTGCCATTCCGACGAAGAATGCAGCTAGAAGGTAGTGCGAAGAGCGAAGAAAGATCCTGCGAAGAAAGCTGTTCCGGAAGACCGGAGCTTGAAAAAGTAGAGCTGTCCCCGAGAAGAAAATTAGCTCCGCAGCCCGTCGCAACGGAAGCTCCCAGAGCATTACAAGCGAGAAGTCCGCTAACGATTAACCTCAGTCAGATTTGCTTTTGTTAGAAGCATGAACATTTCGAAGATTTGACAGCAAAGCGCTCAGCTCCTCATCCGGCACGCTGGTCGGGGCCGCTGGTGCGATGGCGCGCTGCCACCGCTCGAGGTCGTTCTGCATGACCATGGCCAGCGCAATGAGGGACTTGATCATCGCAGAAGCGGAGTCGGCCGTAATCTCGATCCTGCCTGGTGCAAGCGTGACATTCGGAGGCAGGTCCGGCAGCATCGCATGGCGGAGATCGTCTGGTAACGAGATCCAGAGCGGCTTCGGGTGGGGAACAGGCTCTGCTTGGGCCAACTTCGCTCCAAGTGCTTTTTCGACTGACTCTGTTGCGATCATCTCGGATAAAAAGGTGAGCAGGGAACCGCGGTTGACGAAATGAGCTGCCCTACCGTCTGGACTGAGCCGATGGCCTTCATGAGGGATTGAGCGGACGCGCGGCAGATGCCGAAGAGTCTTTCAATGTCTCGGCGAGACCAGGTCTCGATGCGGGAGCCACTCGCTCTTTCCTGGAGGAGATGGAGATCGCGAGACCATTTCACGGGCCGGGACATGCGGAACCTCAGTAGAAGGCTCCTTCAGCATACCCGAGACAGATGGTACACGTGCTAACAATGGAGGATTATCAGTATGCATTGCATCTCTTATCGCACCCGATAATCCACATTATCATGTCATGATAGAGAAAACATGACGAGTACCCTCGAACTCAGCCTGCAACCGGAAAGTGCCGACAATTCCGCTGCAACTGAAGCACGGCTCATCGCCCTGGTTCTTGACGGGGTCACCTCGGAACACTCGCGGCGGTCTTACCGCGCCGGGCTCGCACGCTTCTTCGCCTGGTTCCGGATGGAAGGGACCCGGGCAGCAGGGCAGGGAACCGGCTTCACCAAGGCCACCGTCCAGCATTACCGGGCCACCCTCATCGCCGATGGACTCTCGGCCGCAACCGTCAACCTCCGGCTCTCGCCGATTCGGAAGCTCGCCCGGAAGCTCGCCGACAACCAGCTGCTCGATCCCCTGGTCGCCTCGTCGATCAAGCGGATCCCCGGGGTTGAGAAACGCGGCACTCGGATCGGCAACTGGCTGATGAAGGACCAGGCCAACCAGCTGCTGAACGGGCCCGCCCCCGAGACCTTGGCTGGCAAACGCGACCGGGCGATGCTAGCGCTTCTGCTCGGCTGTGGTCTGCGCCGCGGGGAGCTCCTCCGGCTAACGATTGAAAACCTCCAACAAAGGGAAGGGAGGTGGGTGATCCCGGACCTACTTGGCAAGGGCAACCGGATCCGGACGGTGACCGTGCCGGCCGGAGCCAAGGTCCGGATCGATTTCTGGCTTCAGGCAGCAGGGGTCACCGCCGGACGAATCTTCCGGCCGGTGAACAAGAGCGATCTCCTCGCCGGCACCGAGATCAAAGACGAGAAGGCGGTCTGCCGGTGGGTCCTGCGCTACGCGAATCAGACCGAGTTGGGGAAGCTGGCGCCCCATGATCTGCGCCGCACCTGTGCCAAGCTCCGCCGTCAGGCTGGCGGCGACCTCGAACAGATCCAGATCCTGCTCGGCCATGCCAGCCTGCTCACCACAGCGGCCTACCTCGGGACCGAACAGGCACTTGTCCACGCCGTCAACGATGCAGTCGGACTCGATATGCGATAAATTCATCGCCTCTATTAGAGGTGTATTGGTTTGCCCAATCGTTGGCTTGTTGGTGTAGCGCAGCTATTCACGACCCTCGTTTTCTTGTGCAAGCTTAGTGTGAATCTTCGGCCGGTTTAGGTCGCAGCCAGGTCGCTTGGTGTCCTGTCATCGAGAGATGCGTGAGGACAAGTATCATTGCATCCTGTTATATCGTCAGAGGCAGATTCTACGTATGGATCAGCCGAAGGAGATGCAAGCTGGGATCGCCCTGTGAAATCATTGGATGCACGCCCAATACTTTGTAGGTGGCATTTACCGCTCCCCACTCTGGGGGCAGCAGATGTGACCTACAATAATTATTAGTCGATCACTCTATGACCCCTCAAGTGAGTCTCATTGTCGAGCCGAAATCTGCGAGCACAGAGAAGGTACGCTCAGTTCTTAGCAACGTCGCGGTCATCATCCTAACTTACAATGCGGCTCCCTTCTGGGCTGCCCTGCAGGAGGGGTTGGGGCGACAGGGGTTGACTCCGGATCAGGTACTCATTGTCGATTCATCTTCTAAAGATGGATCCGAGTCCCTGGCACGGCGATATGGGTATCGGGTGCTGAGCATTCCAAGTTCCGAATTCAATCATGGGGGCACCCGCAAGAGGGCGGCGCGGGAGATGAGCCACGCGGAGGTTCTCGTCTATATGACTCAGGACGCCGTTTTGGTCAACGACGACGCGATCTATCAACTGGTTCTGCCGTTTCAGAACCCGTCGATTGGAGCATGCTTTGGCCGGCAACTGCCGCGGCCCGAGGCCGGTCCGATTGAGGCTCATGCCCGGTACTTCAACTATCCCGCCGTCTCGCAGGTCCGAGACCTTTCGCTGCGTGAAACGCTTGGCTTCAAGGCAATCTTCTCATCGAACAGCTTTGCCGCCTACCGGGCAAAAGCGCTGGAAGCGGTGGGAAGCTTCCCGAGCAATGTCATTGTGTCCGAAGAGACGGTGGTATCTGCAAAGATGCTATTAGGTGGCTGGAAAACGGCATACGTAGCTGAAGCGATGGTCTATCATTCTCACGGTTATTCGCATATGGAGGAGTTGAGGCGCTATTTTGATATCGGCGTATTGCATACGGCTGAACCATGGCTTCTGAATGAATTTGGAAAGGTCAATGGTGAAGGGAAACGGTTCGTGCTTTCCGAGTTGAATGCATTGTGGCCGAAGTATACTCATCTCTTACCTGACAGCTTCTACCGAACTGCATTGAAGCTTTGCGGATATCAGCTGGGACGGATCTCTCACAAACTCGGAACCAAACTGGCGAGGCATTTAAGTCAGCAGAAGCAGTTCTGGGCTTGACCCTTTTTCCGCGGCAAGGATGTCAACATCTTTGGATTTTGGTTCGCGCTTGAACAGGACAGGAAACAGCATTTGCAGCCACCGGAGATGGTCAAGAGTCCGACCGACAGCGTTAAACCTGCATCACTCAAGGCCAATATCTTTTGGCTCTATGGGTTGCTTGGCTTGAATTACCTAATTCCCGCAGCTCTCCTTCCGTATCTTGTACACATACTTGGGATTGAGCGTTACGGGCTGATCACGTTTGCCCAGTCGATCTCCTGGTATTTTATTGTCGCAGTTGATTTTGGATTCAATTTCACGGCCCAACGTGAGATTGCCATTCATGCTGAGAGCCGGGAAGAGGTTTCGCGAGTTTTTTGGACGACCATGATTATCAAATTGATTTTCCTGGTCACTGGCTTTCTTTTGCTTCTTGGATTGATCTGGTTCGTCCCAAGGTTCCGCGCGGATGCACCGGTTTTTGTGGCCGCGTACGTGGCTGTATTAGGGAACGCTCTTTTTCCGGTGTTTCTCTTTCAGGGGCTACAGAAGATGCAGTCAATCACGATCATTACGGGTGCCGCGCGTTTGACGACAGGTCTGCTTACCTTCGTCCTGGTTCGCCACCGTAGTGACGTTGTGATGGCGACGCTACTGCAGTCCGGGGGCTTTCTCCTTTCCGGGATCATCGGTTTTGTGGTCGTACTCCGGTCTCATGTTGAGTCGATTGCATGGCCCACGCGTCAAAGCCTCATTCGTACGGTGGTTGAAGGACGCCACGTTTTTGTTTCAAATGCTTCCATTACGCTGTTTACTAATACAAATACTTTCCTAGTGGGGCTTTTGGCTGGCACGACGCAGGCCGCGTACTTCAGCCTGGGCGATAAGTTTGTTCGGGCGATCGTGGGGCTGATTTCACCAGTCGTCCAGGCGGCTTACCCACATATCATCCGCCTGCTGAGCAAATCGCAAGAGTTAGGCCTGCTGTTTCTGCGAAAGACGATTGTCAAAGGTGTGGCGGTAGGCGCTGTGATTGGCATTGTGATCTTCGTGGCCGCGCCATGGCTGGCGCGGCTTGGCTTTGGCATACACGCGGGGGACGTGATTCCTCAGCTTCGTGTGCTCTCGGTATTCCCCGCAATTACGGTCATCACCTACTGCATGGGCACGCTGGGATTCATTCCGCTGGGTCTTGAAAAGAGCTACAGCCGTCTTCTTCTCGGGGTGGGACTGGTCAATCTGGTCATGGCTTTTCTGTGGATCCCTCATTGGGGAGCGCTGGGAGGAGCGATTGGAATGGTGATCATGGAGCTGTTCCAGGTGTTCGCGGGATGGTATCTTTTGCGCCGACACGGTATCCGGTTCACGAAGGCGGTGCTATCTCAGCGGTAAAGCCGCCGGAGGCCATTCCAGCTCAGGACGGCAGAAGGGCCTGATAGATTGCGGAGAGATCGGCCCCCACACGTTGCCAGCTCGGGATAATGTCTTCGCTGAGCGACGCTACCTGCGTGCCACTTTCAGCATACTGCCGCATCGCCTGTGCGATGCCGTTTTGGATACTCTGGGAAGAGCCAGGATCGACATACTGGGCCAGATTTCCAAGCAGTTCATTGGTTCCGCCACAGCTGGAGGACACGACCTGGCATCCAGCGAAATAGGATTCGATGTCAACCAGCGATGATACTTCAAACCAGCTTGCTGACACATGGACCTTGGCCCGTCTCATCAAATGAGCGATTTCGGCTTGGGTCATACCTCCTGCATAGTTGCTGCGGGAGGCGGCGATGTTTTCTAGGAATTGGTGGCAAAAACGCTTGTGATTTGGATTTTCATATCCAATAAAGATAGCGGAGAGAGACAGCTTCTCAAGCGCGTCAAGAATCATAATCTGATTTTTTCTGGCTTCCACTCGGGCGACTACGCAGACGTCGATGTCGCGCGGTTGATTGAAGAGCGCGCCATTGCCACGAGCTAATTGAAAGCCATTTTTTAGATGGAGGAAGCTGACCTTCTTCGCGTGGACGAAATCTGTGCCGATGTCCCGGCGCTCTTTATCGGTCAGGACAAGAACGTGATCGACACCTTCAAGAATTTCTGTCTGGCATTTTTCGATGCCTCGAGTGAGTACCTTTGCGGTTGGCTGCATTAAATCTCTGTATTGTCTGCAACGAACGACTGCACGAAGCTGCTCCAACTGGGGGAAACTAAGTTTGCCTAAGAGCGCTCCGATGATGCCGCCACGACCGTGCCGCTCGAAGCGAGCGATTTCACGATAAGAGTGATGAATGGAAGAAAAGACGATCGGTTTTCCGGCGGCCTTTGCCGCGCGAAAGAAGTGATAGGTTTCGACCGGGCGATCAAGGTTCGTCAGGTGAATGACGTCGAATGCGGCAAGATCCGTATCAAGACGATGGACAATCTCCCCGTAAAAAGACGGCTCCACGACTTCTGCGGCGCCGGCCCGGATGTATTGCTGGATCTGCGAAAGATCGCCACCGGGTTTGTCGAACACATCCACCCGCATGGGGTATGCAACACGCATGATAGTGATCTCCAAGAGGAATACCGACTTGTCGGTCAGAGCGAGCTGCTCAGCGAGTTTTAATGACTCGCCCGGGTACGCCTACGACAACGGACCTTGAAGGTACAGATTTGGTCACAACCGAACCGGCACCAATGACGACACCATCTCCGATTGTGACGCCATCGAGGATGATGGCCGAGTTGCCGATCCAGACATCGTTCCCGATAGTGATGCCCTTCTGCACGACGCCCTGCTGGAAGATCTCACCTTCGCCCGAGAATTTATGGTTCTCGGCGACTAGAGAGATGTTGGCTCCGAACTGACAGCGGCTGCCGATGACAATTGGGGCCGCAGCGCCTAGGATCATGCGAGGTCCTATGTAGACATCGTCGCCGATGGTGATGCTTGAACCAGGGTTGGCGTAGCTGCTCGTGAGTTGGAGCCAGCAGCCTTCGCGAATGGTGACTCGATTGCCAAGCGTCACCCCGCCTACAGAAAGGCAATCGAGATACGAGTAGTTCCCGATATAGATGCCGGACCCGACGCGCAGGTGCCCCTTGTTGATGAGGGTGACGCCACGGCCAAGAAAGAACGTCCCCTTGACTGCTCCCAGAAATGGCCGCACGGCAAATCCGCGCAGCAGGGGGAAGAATCCCTTTTGAAACATGTTAGTAAGGACAGCAAACGTAGAGATATGAGGAGAGATGGCAACCTCACGCCCCCTAACCCGGTGCATAATGGCTGCTAAAATCGAATCAAACGCCAAGCGGGCGGCCTCCGCGATCGTCGAGTGCCGTCTTGTAAAATGATGAAGATTGCAGCCATCGATTTGGCACTGTCCGGACCCCTCTCTTCATTATAGCGATCGTTTATATGCATCGAGCCAGCAACCACTGGTAAGATAGCTAATTGATGCTTGAAGAGAAGAACACATACAGGGCTGGTCCACAACTGGATAACACAGAGGAAGATGAACCTCCTTTCAACCTCAGCGATCTTTATCTTCCTTTGCTTACTTGGCGTTGGGTGATCGTTGCCACTCTGATCCTAGGACTGCTCGCGGGTGCATATCTTGGTCTTCGACCGCGTCGGTACAGTGCAGGGGGGTCTCTTCGTATCCAGCCTGGGGCTGCGAGCGCCTATCAGATCACACCTTCCGATGCATTGACCGGCGGTAGTGGCGCTGACACCAAGATTGCAACTGAATTAAAGATCATGCAGAGCCGTGGCATCGTGCTCAAGGTGGCAGGGAATCTTGACCTCGCGAACGATCCTGCATTTTGGGGCGTGAGGACGATTGGTAGGAGATCTTTAGCTGACCCCACCACCCGGGAAGATGTTCTGAAGCAATTTGCTCGTATCGTAATCATCGTTCACGAGCCGAAGACTGAAATCGTTGATATTACAGCAACAACAACTTCGCCTTTGCTCTCTTCCAAGATCGTCAATGAACTAATTAACGAGTACATTGCACACATCTTTCAGGTTCGCTTCGGGTCCACGGAGCGGGTGACGAAGTGGCTGGTGTCTCAGCTTGATGATTTGAAGAGATCGGTTGAGTCGGATCAGGAACAGCTCGTCAACCTGCAGGACAAACTTGGTGTTTTAGGCCTCGACCAGAAGAGCAGCGCATACCTCCTTGCCGATTCGCTAGAAGGAATTACCAAGGCGACCGGTGATGCTACGGTGAACCGTATCCTTGCCGAGGCCCGACTTAAGTTTATTGAGAATTCTGATCCAAATCTGCTTGAGGGCGAGCAGCCGCTTCTGCAGGGATCATCAACTACGCAGGCAGGATTGCTCTCTAACCTCCGCAATTCTGAGGCAGAAGCCAAGGCGCACTACGCCGATTTGAGCGCGAAATTTGGTCCTGACTACCCCGATGTCAAGCAGGCAAAGGCTCGCCTGGATGCACTTGATGAGGCGGTGAATCTAGAGCAAAAGCGGATTTTCAGCCAAGCGAGACAGGCCTACTCAGCTGCGAGAGCGAATGAGCAACTGACGGAAAAGGCGCTCAATGATCGCAAACAGGATGCATTCAAGTCTCACGACAGTATGGTTCGGTTTGTTATTCTGCAGCGCGAATATGAGTCGGATCGGGTGCTATATGAGGGCCTGATGCAGCGGCTTCGTGTTGCCGGCATCAATGCCGGGCTGGAGTCGGCACAGGTTGACGTTGTAGATCTCGCGGATGTACCGACACTAGCGCGACGGCCCTCCCCAACGCAGTGGGTGTTGATCTGTGCAATTCTTGGGCTGGTGGCCGGAAGCTTCATGGCGATTGTTCTTTCCCTGCTTGACACGCGGCTGGGGAGTGTTGAGGAAGCGACGAAGCAATTGGGCCTTCCGCTCTTTTCAATCCTCCCTCTTCTGCCGGAGGATGATTTCCGGGAGCCTTTTCCAGTACTAAAGGACC
Source organism: uncultured Granulicella sp. (assembly GCA_964282815.2). Lineage (GTDB taxonomy): Bacteria > Acidobacteriota > Terriglobia > Terriglobales > Acidobacteriaceae > Edaphobacter. Next base: position 148,455 of record CBDIOH010000007.1, on the reverse strand, counting down.
CGCAGTCAAGCTTCTCCCAGGGAATGCAGCTGCTGCGAAATTCTACGCTGCTGGCCCGTGCTGAGGGACCACCGAAGATTATCATGATCACTAGCACCGTTCCCAGTGAAGGCAAATCGACGATTTCGCGAAATATGGTGGCACTGCTTGCAAGCTATAATGCACGTGTTCTGTTGGTCGACGCGGATTTACACAAATCCTCACAGAATTTCCTTATAGGCGGGAAAACGAATCAGGGTTTGTCAAAGTATCTTTCCTCATCACTGCCCCTGAACACCTTCATCCACGCTTTGCCAACCGTGCAGAATGGATTCTTCTTACCGACCGGATCGCTTCCGCCTAATCCCGCAACGCTGCTTGCGTCTGACAATATGAAACGTCTGCTTGACGAGGCGCGCACTGAATTTGATTTTGTCGTCCTTGATTTACCGCCATCCCTTAGCGTCGCCGACCCTATCCTTATCGCTCCGCTTGCAGACCTCGTCGTTTTTGTCGTTCGCGAGAACGTGGCCACGTCCAAACAGGCGAAGCATGCGCTCAGCCTGCTACGGCGAGGTGGCGCAAACCTTGGCGGATTTGTGATGAACGGTGTTAGCAATCGACGAAACCCTTACGGCTCGTACTACTACAAGTATGGCGATTCCCAGGGTTCAGCGAAGGAACCCAAATGAAGACTTTCCCCATTCTTTATCTGATGTTTGGTGTGGTGGGCTCAGCTTCCGCCCAAGCGGTGGGACCCGCTCCGCTTCTGCTACATGAGGCTCCTGCCCCTAGTCCTGCGGCTGTGGTGGAGCCACTTCTGCACGCGATCAAACCGTCCCTGGTCTTGGCACCAGACGACCTGATTTTGATTCAGGTCTATAACGTGGAAGCATTTAAGGTGCGGACACGAATTGGCCGGGACGGAACCATTGAGCTGCCGTTGGCCGGCAAGATCGCCCTTGGCGGGCTCACGATTGTGCAGGCCCAGGATTCGATCCGGGGTCTCCTCATGGAGAAGCGTCTGGTTATTGATCCCGGTGTGACGATCGAGCCTGTTGAAACCCCGGGCAATGTCATCAGTATCAGTGGAGAAGTCGTACGCTCCGGGGTCTTTCCGGCACTTGGCGATCACACCCTCATCCAGATGATAGCGCTCTCCGAAGGCGAGAAGGAGACCGCATCCAGCGTTGTGACTCTGAATCGCCCCGGCTTGCTGGCACCGATCCAGATCGATCTCGGTCCGGATCCGACGCACTCTCCCTATGGTCAAATCCCGGTCTTCGCGGGTGACTCAATTCTGATTTCGAATGTGGGTCAAGTCTTCGTGCTCGGCGCGATCGGAAAGCAGGGCTTGGTCAGTTTGCGCAATTACAGCCCGACGACTGTCGTTGAGGCGGTTACGTTATCAGGTGGCATTGGCTTTCAGGCACGCGCAGACGACGCCCGTCTGGTTAGGACGCAGGGGACCGAGCGCATTGTGATGACCGTGCATATCGAAAAAATTCTTCAGGGGAAGGAACCGGACATCGCCCTGAAGAACGACGATATTCTGTACATCCCGACGAGTGCAGAGAAGGCAGCATTGAAAGGTGGAGCTGCGGGAATCATCGCGGGCTTTGCGACTGCTTTCTTGTACACGCGCTAGTGTTTCTTCGCTCCAATCGTTCGCGGCAGCCGAATACGCTGTGGAGCTTTTACCTATGATGAAGCTTGGCTCTGTCAAATCAGGACCGATTGTTTTTGTCGATGACGCGCATACATTCGGCGGCGCGCAGATCGCTATGGCGTGGGCGATCCGGGTTTTGTTACGAAACACGACGGAGTCTATTGTTTGTGTCTCGAGTCCGGCGACATGGAAGGCTGTAGTGCAAATCGCCGGGGAGGAAACGAGATTGACGTACGTCGAATGTCCGTCAGCGTTGCCGCTTAATCTATTCACGTTCCCTATAAGGCTGTTGCCCGTCTTTTTTTTGCTTCGCAAAATCAAACGGCAAGGTGCTCGCGCCTGGTGGCTCAATTTATCTGGTATTGAGTTTTGTCTGGCACCACGGTTCGCACTGGCATTCTTGGGTGAAAAGCCTGAAGCTTGGCTGCATAATACAGAGCGTTTCACGTTCTTTTATAAGAAAGCTTCGTTCACGCGCCGGGCGCTTAGCCGGTTGCGAGATTTCATTGCGGATCGAGTGCTCTTCCGTCTTTACAAGCGGCTCATCACGCCGAGCCTGAGCAGTGTGACCGAAGTACAAATGCGCAAAAGAAACGCATCGCGTCCCGTGGTGATGCGCATGTATTATCCGATGATCACCCCGCAAATGCCTCCAGTCGGGCAAGCTTCGATGATTCAGGAGTTGCCGGCAAACGTTGTTAATCTCTGGATGATTGGGCGGGTGGAATACGGGCACAAGAATAATGAAGTCGCTCTGGAAGTCCTGACAAGACTAATCACCTCCGGCAGGGAGGCTCATCTTACTGTGGTTGGTGATGGACCGGATATGGAAGATTTCAGGCGGCGAGTGGCCGAAGCGGGGCTGACCGAACAGGTAACGATGCTGGGATGGCAGACCTATCCGTGGGAACAAGTTCCGTCAAATGCCATCATCTTTATCCCTTCGGTCTATGAATCGATGTCTTTGGTAGCTCGGGAGGCAATGATTCGTGGTCTGCGGGTTGTGGCTAGCCCGATTCCAGTTTTCTTGGAGTGGATTCCTCATGCCCTGTTAGCGAAGGATTTTTCCGCTACTTCGTTCACTGAGAAGGTCCGGGAGATTGAAACGATGGGTCATGACGAGCGGCTGACTACTTATTCTGTTGCACTTGCAAGGTTTTCAGATGAACTCCTCCTCTCAACGTTTTACTCCATTACCAATGCCGAGCAGGATTGAGTTGCCGGTTGAGGAGGAGATGGGAAAGGTTTTACGTGGTATTGACCCTCCACTAAACCTGTACTGGGTGTGGAGAATGGTATGTATATCGTAGACAAAAAACAGTGTGGGCCGTTTGGTCAGGGGTCGGGCTTGATGGAGCATTCCGGAACATGGCAAATCATCCGGACACGCCTCTCGCCTTCGCCCGACGCGGCGCACGTGGATTATTTCCATGCGGGAGGACGGGTTATATGATTCATCCAAGCCGCATACAGACTTACTTCCTCTATGGCGTGACGATGTGGTGTCTTGTCTCGTTTAAGGTAGTCCTTACCGGCGTGAGTGGTGGGGACGGCGGAATTCGGATTGACGACGCATTGATCCTTATGGCCTCTGCTGTTTTGTTAATTCGGGGTGAATTTAGGAGGGTCAAGATAAGCCGAGCCCTTCGATTTTACCTGGTTTGTACCATCACAGGCGTGATATCCGCCTGCTGGAATGGAATCGTTACGGAACGTGTACCATTTTTCTACTCCATCATCAGTGCCCTACGGATTATCGAGTACATCATTTTTTATTACCTCGGCTACTTCATTGCGCGTACTGGTTTTAACCTAACGCGCTTCCTCATGATTTATCTGTGGACATTGCTGTTTGTAATTCCTCTTCAAATGCTGAGCATCATTCCGATCGCGAGCAGCTTTTCACCAGAGCGGGCGATTGGTAACACCAATGGTCCCTACGAGCTGGCCGCGGTGGCATCATTCACTTTGTGTTATTTGGGATATTCCAAGCATAAGAAGGTTGCAGGCTCGCTCTCGTTGCTCTTTATCTTTCTTTCGGCTTCCCGCGTGACGGCAATCGCCGCCCTCATCAGCCTCGTCAAAGTGGGTGTTACTCGGGCCAAGAGTAAACGTGGCATCGTAACGGTTGTGACTGGATCCGCCGCCGGTGTCGTTCTTTTCCTGTTCTTGTCGTACGCCGCCAGCCATACCCAGATCGGTGGCCTTGGTCTTCTTAGCCGACTTGATAACTCTCAATCCATAACGTCATGGAGCGAGGTCCGCGCACTCTACGATGAAGCGCCACTCTATGACACGGCAAGCGAATACTATAACGGTGCGTACGCAGAGACGGAGGACCTAAGCTCCTATGGGGGGGACGAGAGCGGTTTCATGCGATTCAAGCACTGGATTATCCTCATCAAGAACACGGTCAACCATCCCGACTCGCTGATCATTGGTCTGGGTCCATCGTTTGGCACAATCGCCGTGGATGGTTATTTTGTCCGAGTGTTCATTGAGTCCGGCCTGTTGGGACTTGTGACATTTTGTGGGTCGATCGGCTATATGCTGTTTGACCGTAAACGTGCGACCTGGGCTTTCCGAGAATTCATTCTGGTGATGTTGCTTACCGGTCTTTTCATCGATATTTTTTCAAGCTACCACCCGATGATCCTGCTTTGGCTATGGCACGGTATCAATGAATACGAGGCTCGTGCAAGACTTTCCTCCAGACTTCGGCAACCGCTTCCCGCTTTTACATCCCCTGACACTGTCGCCGCTTAACACGTCTTTGCCGAATCAACGCACGATAACGCGCGACAATGCTCGCAAGGGGAGACTCATCATGGCGGAGAGGCTGTTAAGCAAGTTCAGCAGAATTACCGCCGCTGGCAAGATTATTCCGGAGGTGGAGGGCCTGCGTTTCATCGCCATTTCAACGGTGCTTCTTTTCCATCTGCATGAGCAACTTCTTCGCAAGAAGGCGTCACAATTTGTCTATGGCAGTGCAGATCGTGGAGCACTGGCTATCCTTATCGAGCTGGGGATCGCGGTTCCGCTCTTCTTCACGATTAGCGCGTTCATTTTGGCACTGCGGTTCGCGAAGCAGCGTCTTCAAGGCGCTCCTTCGGTTTCACTAAGCGGATACTACATTCGGCGCTTGACTCGTCTGGAGCCGCCGTACATCATCTCGCTCATTCTGACCGTTCCCTTCGCGATTGTGGCAAATGGCGGGCTGTCTCACGCGCGGGAACTCTTTTCACACTTCCTTGCTTCCAGCACCTATACGCATGGTCTTTTTTACGGGACGAGAAGCCTCATCAACGGTGTGAGCTGGTCGCTCGAAGTCGAGGTTCAGTTCTACATCCTTGCGCCGCTCTTTGGCTTCGTCTATACGTTGCGCTCTCGGGTAAGTCGATATTCTATCTATCTCATGGTGACGCTGCTTGCAGAGCTCTGGCAACACTTCCATCAATCCGACCTTGCACAGTTATTTCTGCCTTCTTATCTGCAGTTCTTCGCTGCCGGGTTCTTTCTAGCCGATATATACGTGGACGGCTGGAAAGGGGAGCCGATCCGGAGTATAGCAGGCGATCTTTACTCAGGAGCAGGTTGGGCGCTTCTGCTGGTTTTGCTGGTAGCAGGAGGAGCCTACCGGTTGTTCATACCGGGGGCGATCGTGATTGCATATATTGGCGCGTTTCGCGGTGAATGGAGCAGCTACATTCTCTCTCGACCGATCATTACGACCATCGGCGGCATGTGCTACACCACTTATCTCTATCACTTCAGCATCATCATCGTTCTGTCGCGACTTACCTTTCACCTCGTGTACGGACACTCTTTTTTTCTGAACTTTCTGGTGCAGGTGGTGCTCCTCGGGTCAATCGTGCTGGGTGCCAGCTTCCTCCTGTTTGCATTGTTTGAACGTCCCTTCATGGAGAAACATTGGCCGCAAGATGTTGCCGCACGCTTCAGGTCATTTATGGGTCGCCATTCTGTTCGCAGGGCTGATCCTCTATGAGCAACACAGCTTTGAAGGTGGCGTTTCTTATTCTGGCGCATGACAAGCCGAAACAATGTGGGAGGATGTTAGAGGCACTGGAAGCGATGGGGACGTGCTTTGTGCATGTTGACCTGGATACGGCGATCGAACCCTTTGTGAAAGGAATGTCGCCATCTGCCCGCGTTCATTATGTATCGAACCGTTGTTCCATCCGGTGGGCGAGCTTTGACATGGTCGAAGCGACGCTTCGTCTACTAAGAGAGGCGACCGAAGCGGGAGAGTTCGACTATTTTTTCCTTCTGAGCGGTTCCGATTATCCGATCAAGAGCGAGAGCAACTTCTTTGACTTTCTGGCGCAAGGGGGCGAGCATCTTCGCGGAGAGACAATGCCGCATCCCGGTCACAGTCTGAGTCGGCTTGACCACTATTTTGTACCGGCCAAAAACAGGAATCAGCTGTTCATCCGCACTATCAACGCCGGGTTGAAGAAGCTACCAGCGAGGAGATGGAGAAGCGGCGTTCTGAAGGAGTTCACTCCATCGTCCGGTTCGTCATGGTGGGCGCTGAGTGGCGGTTGTGTGAATTACGTTCTTGATTACGTGGAGCGGAATCCCGGCTACCTGAAGTTCTTTCGTTATGCAAAGTATCCCGATGAGATGTTCTTCCAGATAATAATTCAGGCGTCTCCCTATGCTTCCAAGGTGCGTTGGACTCCAACCTTTGACATCTGGAATCGGCCCATGCCGCCTTATCCGGCGATCCTTCATCTGGGTGATTTGGAGACGCTTCGGGCGCAGCCACACCTATTTGCGCGGAAGTTTGACCTTTCCACGGATCCCGAGTTCTTCGACGTGATTGATCGGGAGCTGCGTACCGACGATTGAGGCGGCATATGCCGCTGGGCGGAAGAAGCGAAGGAAAGAGGGGGCAGTCGGGTTAATCGTGACAGCGAAGGTTGGGTCTGAACGTTCGAGCGATTGGGGGAATCTGCAAAACACTTTGAGTATGCGCCTGGCCTTTTAGGCTTGTATTGTTCGATTACGCCTCTACTTTAGTTCTACATCCCAATGCCAAAACCATGTCCCCTGATGCTGATCTCCCGTTCTGGCTTGATCTCCAGCGAATGTGAGTGCTTCTGGCCCTCGGGCATCGCGAAGTCGAGTGCCTGCGTTGCGGTGATCGTCTCCCGATGCTGGTTATGGAACGTACCCTTCTGCCCATTAATATGAATGTGTCGGCCCGTCTGCATGTGCTGGTAGGTCTGCATGGCGCCGCTCTCCCGATGCCAGGCGAATTGCTTGGCCTCATGGGCGGGCAACGCCTCGTTCAGCGGGTTCCAACGGCCCGCGTGCTGCTCCACAAGCTCCCGTCCGGTCAGCCGTACCTGCTGCCGCTCTGGTTTCTGCTGAACTTCCGGTACATGTGCGCTCTGGTGCGGCACTTCGCGGGCCAACACTTGCGGCAACTGCTGCCGGTCACTGGTGAAAATCTGGGCATCCTGCGCGCCGTAAGACTGCCACGTACGCCATGCGGTTGTTGAGCAGGTCCTTGGCTGCAAGCTCGGTGTCGATATGGATCAGCACACGGTCGGCGGTCTGACCTTGGCTGGAGTGACTCGTTACGGCGTAGCCGTGATCCAGGTGCGGATGTTCGCGCGGGTCGAGCGAAACGCTCCGGCCGCCATCCATCTTGAGGCTCATGTGCCCATCGTCTGTGAAACCCTGAATGCTCCCAAGCTCACGGTTGGCGATCTTCAGGTCATTGGCCGGTGCGGTGAATTGGATGCGGTCGCCCGCGGAGAACGCCTTCTCCTGGTCGCGATAAAGAGAAACGCCTTGCTGCCGGGGTGGATCGTAGGTAATCTCAGAACCATCGGCCCTGACGATCGTGAGTTGATTGGCGGCGGCATCAACGTTCTTCACGCGGGCATACTCGCCCTTTTGCAAGCCAGTCTCTTTTTGGAATTCCGGGAATAGAGCAGCACATCATTGAAGTGGTACCGCTCGGCCCAGGTCCGGTCGGCTCCGGTAAGATCCTGGCGCGGCACCAGAACATCAGTGCGATGCTCTTCCCTGCCTACAACGTCACATCTCTGCAGCTCAGTCCGTATCGCCTGGTTGATCTCGGCGCGGGAGCGGTATCAGGCGAGACGACCAGCGTGTTCTTAGGCTGACGGTGTATTCTTTGGCGATAGCCGCGATTCGCTCTACCTGGTCTTTGACCTCATAAACCCTGCCCTGTCGCTCCAACCCTTGCACGGCTTCCCCTACGTTTCCCTGAGCAAGCTGCTCGACCACCTGTTTCAGCGCCGCTCTCGTTGCCGCACAATCTCGTCCAGCTTGGCGGTGCGCATACCAGCATCCTGCAACTGCGCAAATGGCCGTCCCGCCTCAACCGCCTCATGCTGTCGGGTGTCACCGACTAAAAGCACGCGGTCGTTTGTTTGAAGGCGGATCAAGAAATCGTGCATTAGCAAGGGAGCTCTCGTCCAAGATGTAGAGCCGCTTCTCGCTGTTGTCGGCTTGTTGACCCTTCGCAAGATGAAGCTGCGGGTTGAAGTCTCGATCCCAGCCTCGCCCAGCTTCTGAGCCGCGCAGCTCGTCGGCGCAAAGCCTTCTACCCTGTAGCCGTTCGCCTCGGCTCCCTCGCGGATGACGGCAAGGGTGGTGGTCTTCCCCGCCCCGGCTACCCCATCCAAGCCGACAATCTTCTCCTGGCTGGCAAGGATCTGTTCCGCGGCTTTCTGCTGGGCACCGTTCAACTGTGAGTTACGGCTGAGAAGCTCAGCGCGGGATTTTGCCTCGCTCAACTCAGTGCTGTTCTCCAGGGCGAACTTGCCGTTTTGCATGCCGCTGACGATCTCGCGCTCCATGCGAACCATGGCAGCGGTCGTGTACTGCCGGCCGGCAGACTTGGGCGCGTGCTCGGCTGTGCGGAACTCCTCTCTGCCCTGCGACCGTCGCTCGAACTCTTGCCGCACCTGGCTGGCACTCACCTGTCCGATGCTTCGTCCTAACGCAGCCTGGAGGATCGCCCGCTCATCCTGGATGGCCGCTCGCTCGAAGACATGCTCACGTGCGAAGGTCACCGCCTGCTGCGCGACCTCGAGTGCGTCCATCTCCTGACTACGCTGATTGCTGAATGAGCGGGACACCACCAATCAGCCTGGTGGCCGTACTGGGCTGCGAGGTCCCAGTGTCGATGGAGCACGTCAGCAGCTGACTGAATCTCTTTGGAATCTCGGCTCAGATGTGCCACCACCTGGGCGGCTCCGGCGCCCTCGCGGCCGATCTCTTTCAGCTCCGTCGTGATCGGGCGCGACGGGGACTGGACGCCTCCAGGTACTCCCGACTGTAGCCCTTAATCTCCGGCTGACCATGTTCTCCACGCTCGATCTCGTAGCCCAATCCCTGCAGGCGGGCGGCAAGTTCTGTCCGGTAGACCGCCGTTGCAAACGCCTGGGATTGGAAGAGACCACGCTCCTGCAGCGCGTGGGTGTCGCCGTCTTTGCTCTCGGCGATATTGAAGACAACGACGTGGGTGTGGAGCTGCGGCGCGGCATAACCGTCGACCGGCCGGGCGGTGTCGTGCTCGAAGGTTGCCGCTATAAACTTGCCCGTCTTTTCCGGTTCGCGGACGTTGACCATTCGCGCCTGGGTGTACCGCTCGAACTCGCTCAATGCGACTTGAACACTCTCCCGGTGCGCTTCCCGCACACGCTCGTCGCCGCCTACCAATGCAGTCAGAGAGACGGACTTCGGAGCAGAGATGGTTGCATCCCGGCCGGCCCGGTGGCCAACGGAGGTGACCTCCTTGCCATAGCGGTTCTCGTAGGTTCGTGACGGCTGGTGCCACACCAGCTGCTCCTGGGTCATAGGGTGTTCGCCTTCCGTGAGTCGGGCGAAATGCTCCGCTCCGACCTCACCTTTTCGGCCCCACTCGCTTGCAAGTTTGCCCTGCCACTCGCTGTGTCCCTGCTGATTCCGGCTCCAGTAGTTCGCCTGCTCCGACACAAACTCCCGCGCGTGATACGTCCTGGCCTGCGGTGCTGACAGTGCCTTGGACATCGTCATCATCGGGCATCACCTCGGCTTATTCGATCCATTGCGACACATCCCATTTGCGTTCCGGTTCTCCGTGGGCAGGAGGTTTGCCGAAGGGTGAGCTGGGTGATTTTGAAGCCGGTGGCTGACTAGGCTTTGCCACGGGGGCGGTCGGATTTGGAGGTTGATCGGGTGTGACCTCTACCGCCTGTGTCACGCTTACTAAAGCAGCTTTCGGCTCCGGCTCTCCTGGGGTTGACGCTCCTGCTCTCACGGTTTATGACGGTGAAACAGTGACGCTTTCACTCGCAAACACTGCCGACTTCCTCACCGTCGGTTGCTTGGGCACAAGCCAACTCCGGGCCTGAATTGCAGTCGCCTTTACGTCTTGAATCATCTGCTTGGTAAACAGCTCAAGATCCTGACTGAGGGTGTGCGGGACGTACAGCGGGTCCCAGTGCAGACCTCGTTCCCGGGCAAGGTTGTTGCGCCAATTGTCAAAGAACTCCCAGCACATCCAACCGATCAGAACCAGCTTGAACGGTTGCAGAAAGAGAGACCAAAAGCTGTGCCCTCCAAAGAAGTTTGTCTCCAAGAAGTCCCGAGTCTCCTGCTCCTGGAATGTTCCACCGGCGGCATATCCAAGCTCGGTCCATCCCTGTGACAGGGCCAGCTTGGAAAGCTCAAATGGAGGGGCTCCGCCCTTGAGCGGCACCAGGTCTTCGGGCTGCGCAATCTCCCATGCCTTGCCCGGCGCTCGCTTCCTAATCCACTCCACATACTCCTGCAATACCTCGATGGTGGACTGCAGGTAGACGGGCAAATAGAACCTCTGGACGGGAGAGAACCTCACCTCGACCCAGCCCCAAACCGGCAGCAAAGCAAGCAGGACAAACAGCACGCCCGAGAGCGTTAGGAACACAACAGACCACCACGGATGACGCAACGTGAACGGCCGAGAGAGCGCGATCATTTCCCCTCCGTTGCGTCGTGCAAGCGCCGCAGTATTTCGTCAGCTTTGCCCTCTTTTACATGGTCAGCCTGCCGCACGATGTCTCGCACCTGGTCGGGTGAATCGAGCTTCCCGCAACCGCAGCGAAGAGGTTAACTGTGAGCTGGCGCAATCCCATCAGCTCCGTCAGCAGCGTTGGATCGGGCATTGCCTTCCGGCTCCGCACGGAGCGTTTTGAGGTGAGCGACCGCGGCTTCACGGAGCCACTGCGAGCAGGTCTGGCCAGCTGCCTTTGCCGCCTCTTCGACGGCCAGCATCTCGACGCGCGGCAACCTTGTCGCTAGGGTCTTGGCCTTGTTGAAAGGCATGAGTCTCGCCTCGAACTCGCGGGCGGCCAGGGACTGAGGAATGCGGGGACGGCTCATCGGAAGGAACCCAACCTCGCCTCGAACATACGGCGAAATGGTAAGGTCGTCAAGAAATTTGCGTTTATCTTCTGTAAACAGAACCCCACTCAGCCACTGATGACACGTTCGCTCCAACAACACACTCGTTTACAAACGTTTACGCATGGTTCCACTTGGAACCGGGCTGACGCTAAGTTGCTGTTCCATATAGGTATAGGTACGTAAACGGCAAATTTTACAACGGGTAACCCTCCGGGGATAACGTGTCAAGTCTTCTTCCGATGCGAAGCATCGAGCCTTTGCTCTTCGTACTGCGAGCGAACCATGCTCAATGGATTGCTCGCAGTGCCACCTAAACCGATGCAGGGAGACATCAGTGAGAGTAGCGGTAACCAGCGATACGCACGGTCGGCAGAACTGGGTCATGCCGACCGTGCGATGTGTTCGTGCACGCTGAGATATTACGGGCAGAGGTTCGATCAAAGAGGACTTCAAGGTTCGCGGCCAGGTTGCGTGATGAGGTGAGTTTGCCTCAAGGGCCTCGGCACGCCATCATTGTTCCCAGCAATCACGACCAGTGCTTTAAACTGATTCCCACGCCTGTGCGCGAGTTGTTCGGAGTGAACGTACACGTGCTCCTGGATCAAGCACTTGTTCTCGATGGCGTTAGCTTCTGCGGCTCTCCATGGACGCCGCCGTTTATGCACTGGCACTTTATGGCAGATGAAAGCCGCTTGGCTGCCTTGTACTCCGGCATGCCCGACACTCTCGACACACTGGCCACCTTGGGGCATTCTCGATTCTGGAGGTTAAAAATCGCACGTTGGCTCCACCGCTCTGGCCATGCAGTTCGAAACCGGCAGATCGCCCATCATGTGTTCGGACACCTGCATGATGCTTGGCGGGGAGACAGTCCAGAGAGGCGCGACGACCTTCCATAATGTTGCAGCCTGCAACGATCAGTATGTGCTCATGAACCAGCCGAAGATCATGGAACTGAGCAGCTAACATGATCTGGAGGGTTTCCAGCACGTGGGTTCTGCCATATGCAAACCCATGACCACCCATATAACCAACGCAGATACGATCGCTTTTCTGCCGATAATCAGGCAGTCGCAACTGGAAATCCGACCTGTCGCGCGGCTTCAAGAAGCTGTGCATCCCCCGAGATAAATGTGCAGCCTTGCGCATCGCCTGAGCACCGTGTCCATGCAGCTGCGAGTTGCAAAGCATCGGCAGCTTTCAACGAATAGCTCATTAGAAAAACTTCCGCCTGCGTTCGGAGCGTTTCCGTCGGCTGCAGCTCTCGCCATCCACGCCGAAGTTTTCCAGCCGTATTCCTGCAGCGATATCTGCCGATTTCGTGAGCTGTCCCGTGCGCATCAACCGTTTGAATACACTGCGCATCTCCACTACGTAGCCCACCAGACCGTAATCTCATGCTGGCCCAGCAGTTCTCTGACAGCAGAGCTTGGGTTTACTGTACACATAGTGGAACCAGCACGCTTGTATCCCAGAACGCAGGCGTCATCGATCTCCACCACTCTCAAGCGAAGCTTCGACCGCAAGATCCTTGGACACAGTGCCTGCCGGCACACGAAAGAACTGATCCTAGTCCATTGCTTCTTCCGGCATTTTCGACGCACCACTCGCAACCAGCTGCGATCTCGTACGACGATAAGCAGGATGCCCGCGATCACAAAGCTGCAATCGCGCTTCACGGCGCCTTGGTGGCTTCTAGGGGCTTGAAACAGGGGGATTTACTGGGTGTAAGGGCAGGAATCGTTTCTAGGGGCATTCCTGCTCTTAAACTGCCTACTCTGCTCGTACAGGTGACAACGCCTAGTCCTTTTACATTATTAGGAGTCTTTGTTTTTGGCTTCGTCCCTTGCACGAGATCCCTTCAGACTCCTCCACTTTCCGCAGCGCCTACTCTTGCCGTTCTCTTGTTCTCATGTCCTCTTGTAATCTCTTGCTTCCTTATTAAGGCGTACGGGGAAGTTCGCGTAGATATACGGGAAAGTTCACATCTCTGTACGGGGAAGTTCACCAGAGCGTACGGGGAAGTTCACCGGCTGTGGCGCGTTTTCAGTTGGTCGGTGGAGGATATCTGTACGGGGAAGTGCACATTGGCGTCCAGGTATGCCGCACACCTCCCTGCCGGCATGGATCAGCTGTGGAGGTCTGTACGGGGAAGTGCATATTTTGGATCGGAGCCGTGGCGGGAAAGCGGACTTTGGGAGACAGCCTCTGTACGGGGAAGTTCACCTAGCTGAGCTCTCGCACCCTACCCTTGGCAGGGTCGTCCATGAGCAGAGTGCGCGTTGCACGATCTACCCAGATACCTGGATCGGTCGCTTCGACCCGTACCCCTGGCCACAGCAGGCGAAGCTGCGCAATGGCCTCTCTAGCATGCTGGCGGGCACGCCGAGGGTTCTTGTCCTGGAAACTGCTCGGCCAGCGCAGCCCATGGAATGATTGACTCCGTCTTGGCCGCATAGCAGCGGTAGTAGAGCCACAGGATCATATCCTGCACCTGCGAGTTCCCTTTCGAGTGCAGCCACAGCCCGCGCGGAACAGCCACATGGTGCTTGCGGATGTCTTGGAAGAGCGTTTGGTTGATGCAGATGCCGAACAGGGCTGGGGGTGGCTCTTCTGCCGCAGCCGCGTACGTAAGACTTTGCTGCGTGGGTTTGCCTTCTTGCCGGTGATGGACGGTGGCAGGTTGTAGGTGTCGATGATGGAAAAGTTCTTGCCGCGATCCCGGAAGCGTCTTTGCGCTCGATGTTGATGTTCAAGCCGCTGATGCGGTGAAAACGCGCGCGAAGGTAGCGGTTGTTCTTGCCGGAACGTTTGAGCCCGAGTTCCTTCTGGTACTCCCAGGCTGACTCCCAGCCGATTACAGGGGACTCGGAGTTGATGGCGCGGTCAAAAACCCATGCCAGCAGCTTCCGGTCGGAGCCGAAGGGCAGCGGTACCTCCGGAATTCCGGTGCTGAAGGTCACGGTCAGCGTCGATCCGTCCCCAAGCCGGGCGGTACGGGTAATGTGGTTTTCCGATGTGGTGCTATAGGGTAGGGTGCAGAGCAGCATAGCCTGCGCAACATCTTCAACGAGCTTCTGCTTCACCAGCGGCGCGTCAAAACCGAATTATCGCCTAACTTGCAAAGCTGTCCGGATCTTTATCCAAGCGGATGTCTGATTGCATATGGAGATCTGGCTTCTCGCGCCGGCTATCGCACACTCGCCAAAACGATCGGCGCATTCTTAAACGACGTTGCGAACATTTGTGCGGAACGCGGGTGGCCACCGATCAACGCCTTCGCTGTGAATAGAAATTCCAAACTTCCCGGTGCCGGATCTGCCGGCGCGGCGAACTGCGATTTTGGCACATGGCTGTCTGATCTTGGCAAGTGTGCCGCGTTCGATGGATATACCAAGCAGTAGCCGGGCGAACAGCGGGCGAACGTGCTAGGATGCGGCATGGTCGCCGAACTGATTCCTCCGTTTACGCCGGTGATGTCACTCGCGTGGGCGCATCCCGTGGTGCAGGAGTGGTTCGTCACGCGCTTCGGTACGCCGACCGAGCCGCAGGAGGCTGGATGGCCGTCGATCCTGGCGGGCGAGACGACGCTCATCTCGGCCCCGACCGGCTCCGGCAAGACGCTTGCGGCGTTCCTGGTTTGCGTCGACCAGCTTTTGCGAAAGGCGATAGACGGAACGCTCGGGCCATGTACGGAGGTCGTGTACGTCTCGCCCCTGAAGGCGCTTTCAAACGATGTCCAGAAGAATCTCGATCAACCGCTGCGCGAGATACAGCAGCTTGCGCTGGAGCGGGGATATCTTTCGACGGAGATTCGGACCGGCGTCCGGACGGGCGATACGCTGGCGAGGGATCGCGTGGCGATGCTGAAGCATCCGCCGCACATCCTGGTGACGACGCCCGAGTCGCTATATCTGCTGCTGACCGCGGGCAAGAGCCGGGAGAACCTGCGGCGCGTGCGGACGGTGATCGTGGATGAGATTCACGCGGTGGCGGATGATAAACGCGGGGCTCACCTGGCGCTTTCGCTGGAGCGGCTGGAGGCGCTGGTCTGCGGGGAGAACCGGCTGAGTCCGGGCGCGATGCTGCTGGGGCTCGCCATGCCGCCTTTGCGCATAGGGCTTTCGGCGACGCAAAACCCGATTGAACTGGTGGCGGAGTTTCTGACGGGCTCGGGAGTGGGAAGGAGACCGGCGAAGATTGTACAGGTGGGGCAGCGGCGGCATCTTGATCTAGGCATCGAGGTGCCGAGCGATGAGCTTGGCTCGGTCGCATCCACCGCGATGTGGACGGAGATCTTCGACAAGCTCGCGGCCATGACGGATCAGCATCGCAGCACGCTGGTTTTCGTGAATACGCGGCGGCTTGTGGAGAAGATCTCGTTTGAGCTTGCGGGACGGCTGGGCGCGGAACATGTTGCGGCGCATCATGGATCGCTCTCACGCGGGTTGAGGCTGGATGCGGAACAGCGGCTCAAAGCCGGCGAGATCAAGATCCTCATCGCGACCGGCTCGCTCGAGCTTGGCATCGATATCGGCTCGGTCGACCTGGTTTGCCAGATCAACACAACGCGTGCGGTGGCCGTAGCGATGCAGCGTGTCGGCCGCGCCGGCCATTGGCGCGGCGCGATTCCCAAGGGACGGTTCTTTGCGACCACGCGTGACGACCTGCTGGAGCAGGCGGCGCTGGTGCGCAAGATGCGCGCCGGGGAGCTGGATCGGCTTGAAGTTCCGCCTGCGCCGCTCGACGTGCTGATGCAGCAGATTGTGGCGGCATGCGGGGCGGAGCCGTGGGACGAGACAGCGTTGTTCGCCGTGTTGCGCCGGGCCTATCCCTACAAAGACATGATGTGGGAGCAGTTCGATGAGCTTCTGCGGCTGCTGCATGAGGGTATCGAGTCCGGGCGTGGACGCTACGGAGCATATCTACTGCGCGATGGTGTGCAGCGGCAGCTTCATCCAAGGCGAGGGGCCAGGATGATTGCCATTGCCAACGGCGGTGCGATTCCGGACACGAGTCTCTTCAGCGTAATTTTGCAACCGGAAGGGTTACAGATTGCTACGCTGGATGAGCACTTCGCCGTGGACTCCTCGCCCGGCGACGTGGTGTTGCTGGGCAATGCGAGCTGGCGCATTCAGAAGGTGGAGGCTGTCGGGCGTGTGCTGGTGGAGGATGCGCATGGTGCGCCGCCAACGATTCCCTTCTGGGAGGGTGAAGCGCCGCAGCGGACGGCCGTACTGTCGGACGGCGTGGGGGCGCTGCGCGAGGAGATTGCAGAGCGAACGGAGGGTTTAAGCCCGGCGCAGGTGCATCCCGCGCATCCCCTGGTGGCGGCTTGCCTTGACTGGTTGATGGCCGAGACCTGCGTGTGCCGGAGCGGCGCACTCCAGATGATCGCATATGTTGTTGCGGGGCGGGCGGTGCTGGGTGCGGTGCCATCCAAGACGACCATCATCGCGGAACGCTTCTTTGACGATGGCGGCGGCATGCAGTTGATTCTGCACGCGCCGTTCGGCGGCCGCGTCAATAAGGCGTGGGGACTTGCGCTGCGCAAGCGTTTCTGCCGCGGCTTCAACTTTGAGCTGCAGGCCGCCGCGACGGACAACGGCATCAACATCTCGCTGGCCGAGCAGCACAGCTTTCCGCTGTCGGACGTCTTCCAGTTTCTGTCCGAGCACACGGCCAAAGAGCTGCTGGAGCAGGCGTCGATCACCTCGCCGATCTTTAAGAATCGCTGGCGCTGGGCGGCTGGGCGCAGCCTGCAGCTGTTGCGCATGCAGAAGGGAAAGCGGGTGGCCCCGCAGATCCAGCGCACCCGCTCTGACGACCTGATGGCCAACGTCTTCCCCCAGGCCGCGGCTTGCTTCGAGACGATCGTAGGGGACATCCAGATACCCGACCACCCGCTGGTGCGCGAGGTGATGAAGGACGTTCTGGGCGAGGCGATGGACCTTGAAGGGCTCATCGACATCCTGCGCGGTATCGCAGCCGGAACCATCCGCTGCCTGGCCGTGGATACGCCGACGCCTTCGGTCTTCGCGCATGAGCTGATCAATGCCATGCCGTATGCGTATCTGGACGAGGCCGGCACGGAGGAACGCCGTGCCCGCGCCACCACCGTCCGCCGCGGAGTCGTGGAGGACGGAGCGAGCCGCGTGGACCAGGCAGCGATCGACACGGTGCGCCGCCAGTGCTGGCCTGATCTGCGCGATGAGCATGAGCTGCATGACCTGCTGCTGGCCCTGACGCTGCTTCCGCTGGCTGTGCTGGACACGGACGAAGCCCGCGACTGGCCGATCTTTTACGAACGGCTCGCGCGAGCGAACCGTGTCTCCACTGTGGACTTTGCGGGTAAGCCTTGTTGGGTTGCAGCGGAGCGGCTGGCAGAGGTTCAGGCGTTTGTTGCGGCTGCCGAGCCGGATGCCGCGGCCGTTCTGCGGTGTGTGCAGGGCTGGTTACAAATGACCGGGCCGGTCACGGCGAATGCGCTCGCCACGCGCACCGGGCTTCCCTCCGCCGCGCTCTTCCAGGCGTTTTTGACGATGGAGATGCAAGGCCTTGCGCTGCGCGGTTCGTTCGAGCTTCCGCCGCTGCCGGACGGCGTCTCCGAGTACGAGATCGAATGGTGCGAACGGCGCATCCTGCAGCGGATTCATCGTTTGACTGTGGGTTCCGCGCGCAAGCGGGTCGAGGCAGTCAGCCCCTCGGTTTACATGCGGTGGCTACTCGGCTGGCAGCACCTCGCACCTCAGACGCAGCTTGCGGGCGAAGAAGGTCTGCTGGAGGTGCTGTCGAAGCTTGAAGGCTTTGAGGCTCCGGCTGTTGAGTGGGAGCGCACGCTGTTACCCGCGCGCGTCGCCAACTACGATCCGCGCTGGCTGGATGCGCTCTGCCTTTCGGGAGCAGTCGGCTGGGGACGCGTCTCGCCGCATCCCGCGTGGGCTGCCGGTGGAGGCTCCGCACCGCGCCGCGTGATCCCCACCAACGCCGCACCCATTACCTTCTTCGTGCGCGAGTCCGCCGAGTGGCTTCCCCATGCGCTGGCCGCGCATTGCGTGGAAGAGACGAACCTGGCTCAGGCGCTCAGCGCCCATGCGCTTGCCGCGCGAACGCTGCTGCGCCAGCGAGGAGCATGTTTTGCAAACGATCTGCAGCGTCTGCTTGGGCTGACCCGGCAGGAGGTACAACATGCGCTGTGGGAGCTTGCCACCGCCGGTCTCGCCGCTGCGGACGGCTTCGACCAACTGCGCGGCATGATGGATCCGAAGCGCAAGGCTGCCGCCGCTGCTCCGCAGTCTTCGGCGAAGCGCGGCACCGGGCGGACGACTGCCGGCCGATGGTCGCTGCTCTGCGACCAGGCGGAGGCGCCGCTCACCCATGCCGCCGCAACGGACCGCCAGGCCGCAATGATCGCCGAGGCCAAGCGCACCGATGCCGCGCATGAGTCGGCGGCGAAGATGCTGCTATGCCGCTACGGTGTGCTCGTTCGCGACCTGCTGGAACGCGAATCGAACGCCCCGAAATGGCGCGACCTGCTGAACGTGCTCCGCCGGCTGGAGGCGCGTGGTGAGATTCGCGGCGGCCGCTTCGTCAACGGGTTCGGAGGTGAGCAGTTCGCACTGCCGGAGGCGGTCGAGTCGCTGCGCGAGTCCCGCAGCGTGACCTCTGAGCATGCGATACAGGTTGCCGGAGCGGACCCCATGAACCTTGCCGGCATCGTCGTGCCCGGAGACCGCGCTGCCGCCGTCCCGGGCCGCTGGGTGCGGTACTGTAATGGAGCCGTCCAATCGGAGACCGTCCAGTCGGGGGCAGGCCAATCGGAGGGAAGCCAGTCAGGCCAGCCCGTCTCCAACGCAGAGCGCGTCCGGCGCGCTTCATCCGCTGAAACAGTAAGCCTGGTTCCCAAACGTCCGACAGAGCCTGCCGCGCTAGGATTGTTTCAATGAGGAACGGCGGCGAAGAACTGGAACAAGCAACGGAGACGGACGCGAACGGCGTGGAACTCGCGCCGGAAGACTTCTATTTCGACGGCCCTTACATGGTTTTCACTGCGACATACCACCTGAAGCGCGGGTACTGCTGCAACTCGGACTGCCGTCATTGCCCGTACAAATGACGGTTACAGGTGGACGACCCAGCCCAGTTCGGTCAGCTCTTCCTCGATCGTCGTCAGTGCGGCGCTCAGCGCGGTCCGGCGATGCGGGCTGCTGGTGCGCTCGGACAGAATGCGCTCCCGCTGCATCTCCAGAAGCTGGCGGCGGCGCTTCTGCTCCGCATCCGCGTGAATATTGCCCTGCGGCTTGGCCTTGTTGGCTTGCACCGTCATATTGGCTGCCTGTGACTGTTGATCTTCCACGGATTTGCTCTCCCATCCACGAGACATACTCCTGATTCTACGCGCACGAAGGTCCAGCCTAACCGGCATTTCCGCGCAAATACGAGTCCCTATAATGAGTCCTGAGCCGCGAATAAGAACGGGGAAGGAAAGCCATTGATCGTTGAAGTGCAGGGCCTGAAGAAGATCTATGAGGGCAAAAACCGCGTGGTTGCTGTGGACGGGATCGACCTGGGCGTGCAGCCCGGCGAGATCTACGGGCTGCTCGGCCCGAACGGCGCGGGCAAGACGACGACCATCTCCGTCTGCACCACGCGGGTACTTCCCACTTCGGGAAACGTTCGGATCGATGGCGTGGATGTCGTCCGGAACCCTGCGCTCGCCCGGCGTTCCATCGGCGTGATCCCGCAGTACAACACGCTCGACCGCGCCTGCACGGTGGCGGAAAACATTCAGTTCCATTGTCTCTACTTTGGCTTATCCCGGGCAGACGCGCGCAGCCGGACGGCGCAGCTGCTGGAGCAGTTTCACCTCACCGAGCGCACCAAGGCCTACCCGCAGCAGCTTTCGGGCGGTCTCGCGCAGAGGGTGCAGATCGCCCGAGCCATCGCCCATCATCCCAAGGTGCTGTTTCTCGATGAGCCGTCTGCCGGGCTGGATCCGCAGTCGCGCATCGCCATGTGGGAGGCGGTCAAAGGCCTTCGCGATGAGGGGATTACCGTCGTCCTGACCACGCATTACATGGAAGAGGCCGACGAGCTTTGCGACCGCGTCGCCATCATCGACCATGGCAAGATCCTGGTCGAGGACACGCCGGCCGCGCTCAAGAACTCGCTGGGCGCGCAGCGGGTGTACCACCTGAAGCTCGCCGACCAGACCGGGACAGCACCGCTGCTCGCAACGCTCACCAGCATGGCCGGCGTTGCTAAAGCCGAGACCTCCGGCGAAGGCGTCCGCGTGCTCGCGCACAACGCCGATGGCCTGCTCCCGGAGGTCGTGGCAGCGGCCAACCCCTATGGTCTGCGCGATCTGACCATCACTGAGGCCAGCCTCGAAACCGTCTTCATCCAGCTTACCGGCCGCGACCTGAGAGAGTAACCATGCCAGCCCTTGAAAGCACCGCCTCTGCCAGCAGCATGTCCATGTATACCCGTGCGTTCCTCGGTCTTTTCCTCCGGGACCTGTACGTTCTCCGCCGCGAGATCTTCCCGTTCCTCGTCCGCTGCTGCATGAACCCGCTGCTTTTCCTGTTCGTCTTCACCTACGTGATGCCGCATATGACCAATGGTGCGGCCATGAATCCCACGGCTCGCCTCGCCGGGGCAAGCTTCTCCACCGTTCTGCTGCCTGGGCTGATGGCGGTCGCGATTATGTTCTCGGGCATCGCCGCAGTCGCACTGCCGCTCGCAGTTGAGTTCGGCACCACGCGGGAGATCGATGACCGCGTCATGTGCCCGTTGCCAGTCGCGCTGGTCGCCGTTGAGAAGGTCTGTTTCTCCGCCATGCAGTCCATCGTGGCCGCCGCCGTCGTCTTCCCGCTCGCCTACTACGTGCCCGCCACGCCGGCCACCGCGCACGTCACCAGCTGGCCGTTCCTCATCGCCATCCTGATCCTGGCGAGCCTCACCGCCGGGGCGCTCGGCCTCACCATCGGAACCAGCGTCAAGCCTCAGCAGATCGGCCTCATCTTCGGCGTGGTTGTGGTGCCCATCACATTTCTGGGCTGCGTCTACTATCCCTGGGCCGCGCTCACGCCTATCCGCTGGCTCCAGTTCGGCGTGCTCTTCAACCCCATTGTGTACATGAGCGAAGGCCTCCGCGCTGCGCTTACCCCGTCGCTCGCACACATGCCCATCCCGATCATCCTGGGCATGCTCTGCTTCTTCCTGGCACTGCTGACGTGGCTTGGGATTAGAGGCTTTCTTCGTCGTGTCATCGGCTAGCGGGCCATACGTTCCTCTGCGCGGCGTATCTGTAAAAGTTGTCCTGCCGTTATTCTCTTTGGGCTCCTGATTTCCGCCATGACGCAAACGGTTCCCCATAAAGTTCCCTGCTCAGAATCAGCAAAATACCCGCGACCCACAGGAAATGGCCAATCAGGGGTGTAAAGGATGAGATTGCCATCGCAGCCCACGTCGCAACCAAGCACACGAGTATGGCCACGGCACACCCGAACTGGCAAAACCGCAAGGGAATGAGGGAAAGCACCAGCAATGGATTAATCAACCCAGTCATGATGAGAAGGAGAAGAACTCCCGATCCTGGGTAGGGTGCAGAGACACCTGAGGGAGAAGCCGCAGCATGAAATGAGCCTGCACGGCACAGCGACATCCCGATACTACCCCGGAAGGTCCCATAATCCCTTCGCATCCATGTAAATGCCAGGCAGTTTCAGCGCAATCAGGATCAGACACACACCGGCGAGCGTTCGCAGAACCTCATTCTTAGTCGGTCGTGAAAACTGCATAGCTGCGAGTATCACTCAAGATCCCGGTTGGCGAATAACAAAGCCGAGTTCATTCAGAACGACGGTAAGGGTCGGCTCTAATCCAACCCGGCGAACAACTCCGGCAGATCCACATGGATCGGCGTACCGGCAATCGCGAGTCTTGGCCCTTCCACCAGCTTCAGCCCAGCCGCGGAGTAAGTAAAAGCCACCCGATCCACTGGATCGAAGACCCAGAGATCCTTCACGCCCATCGCAAGGTAATCATCGAGCACCCTCACCGTGCGCGACACCCGATCCTCCGGGGAAAGAACCTCGATGCAAAGCAGCGGTGGTGTCACCCGCACCCGCTCGGCCGGACCATCTCGCTGGACGAGGCAAACGTCCGGAACCCGTACCCGCGTCGCACCCACGCGCGTTCGTTGCTCTGTTAAAACCCGGATCTTCCACTCCGGTCCGCGAACAAAAAACCAGGACGCAAGCGCCGCCTGCAAGTTGCTGTGATCGTACTCGCCCACGTGCCGCTCCTCAAGGACGCCGTCCACAAAGTCTCTGTCGGGATGGTAAGCCGTGTGGAGGTACTCCTCCAGGTTGATGATTGCAGGAGAAATCTGCGCCGCTGCCGCCATGCTTGTCCCTCCGTTGACTTATAGTATGCCCCAGCCGATCTCGCCTCTGCGCCATCTTTCTTGGGATCTCTGTGCTCTGCTTTCCGCGCCCGCTCCACCGCCTCATGGTGCTTCTCTGCCCATTCCCTCACGCCTCAGAAGGCTGCGCCCAGACGCTCTCCCAGGCCGGTCAGAGAGTATCCCACCTGCGGCGGCACCACGGGATAGATCGTCCTCGTCACAAAGCCGTCCGCCTCCATCTGCCGCAGCGCCCCTGTTGGTCACTGCAACCTCCACGCCGACCAACGGGGGACTCCACGAAGCAGCTAGAGCAAATTAGCTGTTGCTGTGGAGTGGAAGCATGGTGCAGTGTCATTTTCCTTGAGAGAAAATGACGTTCATAGCAAAGCCTCCCTCTACACCCACAGCTAATTTGCTATAGATGTGACGAAGTGACCTCTCGATTCGCGCAGTTGGCCCGTCCGGAAGGACACGTCTCAAGCCGTAAGCGAAGTCATCATCTTGCTCCGGAGCGAGTCGGCGATCAGCTTGCCGTGGAACCGTCCGTTCTCAATAAAGATTTCATTGGTCCGCTCGCCCGCGACGATGACTCCCGCAAGATAGATCCCCGGCACATTCGATTCGAGCGACGCAGCATCACAAATCGGGCAGCGGTCATTGTTTTCATCCAGCCGCACGCCCAGCCGCTCGATGAACTCGAAGTCAGGATGATAGCCGGTCAGAGCGAAGACAAAGTCATTCCCCAGCGTGACCTGTCCACCCGGCGTCGCCAATGTCACCTCGTCCTCGGTCACCTTCTCAACCGTCGATCCGAAGTACGCCGTCACCTCACCGTTCTTCACGCGGTTGTTGATGTCTGGAAGAATCCAGTATTTGACGTGCGAATGCATGGCCGCGCCGCGATGCACCAGTGTCACCTTTGCCCCGTGCCGCCAAAGGTCCAACGCAGCGATCGCGGCCGAGTTCTTACCCCCAATGACCAGCACATTCAGCCCAAAGTAAGGATGCGGCTCATGATAGTAGTGCTTGACCTTGCTCAGCTCTTCGCCTTCGATGCCGAGATAGTTCGGCAAGTCATAGTAGCCGGTCGCTACGATCAGCTTGCGCGCCTTCAGCTCCGCAACCCTGCCGAAGCGGTCGGTGGTGGCAACGCTGAACTCACCATCCGAGCCGTTGACGCCTTCCACCGTGTGATACTGCCGGACGTCCAGCCGATAGTGCTCGGCCACCTTGCGGTAGTATTCCAGCGCCTCGCTGCGGGTGGGCTTCTGGTTGGGGCTGGAGAACGGCATCCGCCCAATCTCGAGCAGCTCCGGCGTCGTGAAGAAGGTCATATGCGCCGGGTAGTGAAACAAGGAGTTGCAAAGGCATCCCTTATCCACAATCACGACCGAAAACCCAGCCTCCTGCGCGTCTATCGCACACGCCAGTCCGGTCGGCCCGGCACCAATCACCAAAACGTCGTAGATCACACTGCTCATCTTAAGATGGTACGACGAATGTCCTGCCGGACGGGTGCCCTGCGCGGGCGGCGGTCACTTCGTGACGCGTATACCGGTCATGTCAGGGAGACAGCATGGGTCCGAACGTTGTTCGGCACGAGCCGAGCATCGCTCGGACCCATAGTGCTGACCTCGCCGAAACAGCTCCCAAGACGGCACGAAGTGCTCAGAGCGGTTCTGGAATGACCAGCTTGTGGGCAATTGCGAACAGCGCAAGCTCCAGCCGCGTCGAGACGCCGGTTTTATCGAAGACGTTCGAGAGATGCCGCTTGACTGTCTCCTCAGAGATGGAGAACTGCCGCGCAATATCCTTGTTCGAGCAGCCTTCCACAATGCACTGCACCACTTCCAGCTCCCGAGGCGTCAGCCCATAGGTCTTGCGCTCCGGTACCGCGGCAGCCTTGGCCATCAATTCATGCAGCGCCTTCAGCAGGTTCGCCACGCGCTCTCCGCCGATCCAGTAATCGCCTTGCAGCACGGCTCGCAGCGAGCTCGATAGATCTCCAGCAACCGAATCCTTCAGTACGATTCCCCGCGCACCAATCTGCAGCGCCTCGATGATCTGCTGGGTCGAAATCGTGCTGGTCAGCAGGATGATCTTCACCCGCGGCGACTTCGCCATGATCGCCTTCATCGCCTCAATACCCGGCAGCCGCGGCATCTGCAGGTCGAGCAGAAGAATATCCGGCTCCAGCTCCAGCGTCTGCTGGATGGCGACATCGCCATCCTCCGCCTCGCCGACAACCTCAAAGCCTTCCTCATTCTGCAGCATGTTCTTGACGCCGAAGCGCACCACCGGATGGTCGTCCGCAACCACGATGCGGATGACGCCAGGAATGTTCTGCGGCGGCCGCGGGTCGAATCTGGTCGACGGCAGAGAATCGAACCTGCTGGAAGTAGGAGCGAACTTGGTTGGCGTTGCGGCCAGCCTGGAAGGCGATGGAGCGAATGCGGTCTTCATACTTGGATTCCCCTGAGTTTTATCTTGGAACAGTTGGCCGTTCAAAAGTCGTCGATGCTTACGTCGGTAACCTAAACCATGCGCGCGTCCAGAATACGCCGAAGCCGCTGTGAGGCGATCAGGAATTCTCCCAGTGGCTCGAACTCGTCACCCGCGATTGGACCGTGCTCTTCCATTTGCCCGGCAAGCGCCGCTAACTCCAGCGCTCCTACCATTCCGCAGCCTCCCTTAATCGCGTGGGCGGCCTGCTCGTAGGTCTTCGCGTCCCCCACGGCGGCGGCGGCGCGCATTCCCTCGATCCGGCGCTCCGCATCGTCCAAGCACATTTTATATAACTTTAGTAACTGTTCCGTCGGCATTCCCTGCGCCAGGCTGTTATAGGTCGTTTCGCTCAGCGCCTCCCCCTCCTCGCCAGAAGCTGCGCTCTCAGAGCTCCCGCCTTCCACCGCAGAGCGCACCTGCTCCACGCCAATCGGCTTGAGCAGGAAGCCATCGAACTCCGTCACCGCCGCCGCCTTCGTTACACTTCCACTCATCGCAATCATCCGCGTCCCTCTTCCGCACACCCCGCGCAAAGCCTTGGCCAGCGCGTCTCCGGTCGTTCCATCCATCTGCATATCCGCCAGCACAGCCAGCGGCTTGATCCCGCTCTTTCTCAGCAACGCCAGAGCCTCATCGCCGCTGCTCGCTTCCTTCGCCTCAAACCCGGCCTCTTGCACAAAAAGCGTCAGCAGCTCCCGGCTTACCTCGTCGTCATCGATCACCAGGACAACCTGCACTTCCGCCTCCGACCTATAGTGTTACTTCTGTGCGTACTTTTGTGTCATCCCACTTTGGTTGCAGCCTTCATCCCGCGAACGGCTCCCTCAACGATTCTTATCGGCAGTCTCACCCAAAGCCCGAGGCCGATTTTGCTCCTCCATCCACCCCTCTAGGATCACGACCGCTGCTACCTGATCGATGATGAATTTGCGGTCTTTTCTGGACCTTCCGGCCTCATCCAGAAGCTCGTGCGCCGCCACCGAGCTCAGCCGCTCATCCCAAAGCTCCACCTCCAGCCCGCACCGCACCCGCAGCTCCTCCGCGAACTCCTGCACCTTCTTCGCCCACGGACTGATATCCCCCGAAAGATGCAGCGGGTTCCCGACTACCACCTTGGTCACCGCATGCTTGCGGATCACCCGCAGCAGGCTCCGCATGTCCTCGCCGCGGCTTTTGCGCCAAAGCGTCAGCAGAGGCTGCGCTGTTAGGCCCAACCCGTCGGTCAGCGCGACGCCCACCCGCACCTTACCCACGTCCAGCGCCATCACCCGGCCTAACTCGCCTTCGCTTGCCATTCCCTAGTCTACCGCCGCCTCAACCGGTACAGTAACCCCATGGATGAGAGCTCCCAGCCTAGCCAGACCGGCGACTCCAAGCTCCTCGCCTCGCTGCTGGACCGCGTCGCCGAACTCGAACGCCAGGTCGCCGAGCTGAAGTCCGCTCCCCTGCCGCTGATCTCTTCGAGACCCTCGCCCCTGCTCAGGCGCTCCATCCCGCCTCCCGTTCCTGAGCCGGTTTCTCCTTCCAAATCCCCTCCGCGGTCGCTTGAAGACCGGCTTGGCGCACAGGTCTTCAACCGTGTCGGCATCGTCGCCATTCTCTTCGGCACCAGCTGGTTCCTCAAGCTTGCGTTCGAGCACAACTGGGTCGGCCCTATTGGCCGCATACTCATCGGCCTGCTCGCCGGCGCGGCGCTCATCCTCTGGTCCGAATCCTTCCGCCGCAAGCAGTTTTCAGCCTTTTCCTATTCGCTCAAGGCGCTCGGCTCGGGCGTACTTTATCTCACCTTGTGGGCGGCCTTTCACCTCTACCACCTGCTCCCTGCCTCCGCCGCCCTGGGCACGATGATCCTGGTGACCGCCTGGAACGCCTGGATGGCCGCCACCCAGGACTCGGAGTTGCTCGCCTTTTATGCGCTGGCCGGCGGCCTCGCCACGCCGCTGCTGCTCTCCACCGGCGGCGACCATGAAACCTTCCTCTTCACCTATCTGTTAGCCCTCGATCTCGCCATTGCCGCCCTGCTTCGCGTGAAGCCCTGGTCGCGTCTCTTGCTCGCCGCACTTCCTGCAACCATCGCCTACTTCATCGCCTGGTACGCCGAGTTCTTCGTCCGCCCGAATCGCCCTCTCGCCGTGACCAGCCTCTTCGTTTGTGCCTTCTTCGCCGCCTTTACCCTCCCGACACTTCTTCCACGCCCGGCGCCGGCCGCCAACCGATCCGACCGCCTGAACCGCTTGCTTACCGCCATCCCCCTCCTGGTCATCTTCGCCAATGCCGCCTTTGTCTCGCTTGCCCTCTACTCCGTTCTCGAAGATACCGGCCATCACGGTCTCCTGCCCTGGCTCATGGTCGCCCTCGCTGCCGTCTACCTCGCGCTCCAGCGCGTTCAGCGCACGCCGGAGGCCGCCGGCATCCACCTTTCACTCGCCGTCACCTTCCTTACCATCGCCATCCCGCTCAAGGCGAACGGCCGCTGGATCACCGTTGCGTGGCTGGCCGAAGGCGTGGCCCTGCTCTGGATCGCCGCCGCTCTCTCCCGCAAGGCCGCACCCAGCGGAGACTCCCGAAGGGACCCTACGCCCAGGCTTCTGCGTTTGCTCGCCTCGGCTGCTCTCGCGCTCGGCTTCTGCGGCGCCATCAGCCTGCCCTTCTGGCTCGATCACGACCGCACTATCGCCCACGCATTTCTCAATGCCCGCTTTGCCACCGCCCTCACCGCGATTCTCGCCTTCTCCCTCGCCGCGTATCTCGCCCGCACCACGATTCCCCCTGCTCACCGCACCGGCCTCGCCTCCATCCTCGCCATCAACCTCCTCGCCCTGCAAGCCGGCGTCAATGAGATCGAGACCTTCTGGAACCCGCGCTTCCTCAACCCGGAAAATGTCCTCCAGACCGCCCTCTCCATCTCTGCCTTCCTGATGCTCTTTGGCGCAGCCCTGCTGGCGGTTGGCTTCTGGCAGCGCAGCGCCTTCATCCGTTGGCAGGGGCTCATCCTGCTCGTCCTCGCCATCTCCAAGGTCTTCCTGTACGACGTTCGCAGCCTCTCACAGGGCTATCGCGTCGCCAGCTTTCTCGGCCTCGGCATCCTGCTTATGGCGGTCAGCTTCGCCTACCAGAAGGACCTGCTCAGCCTTCGCGACCCCGCACCCTCCAGCCCGCAGGAGGAGCCTGAATGAAGCTCTTGGCCGCCCTGCTCCTGCTCTTCGCCACGCTCCCGGCCCCAATCCCCGACCCCCACTACTTCCGGTACACCCGTTCCATCCAGGTCCCCGCCGGAGCCGCGCCGCAGGTCTGCGCCGTGCTCGAGGCGGATGTTTTCGCCCATGCCTCCCCTACGCTCGCCGACCTCCGCCTCTACGCCAACCAGCAGCTCCTGCCCTACGCCACCACCATCTCCGCATCCACCCTCCTGCCGGCTGACCCCGCGCACGTCCTGAACCTGGGCATGCACGGCAAGACCATCGCCTTTGACGTCGAGATGCCGCCGCGCTCCTACACCCAGCTCACCCTTGACCTCGCCGGAGCCAACTTCACCGCAACCGCCCGCGTCACTGGCCTTCGCACCCCTGAAGAAAAAAACGGCACATCCCTGGGTGCCTTCACCCTCTTTGATCTCTCCGCGCAACGTCTCTCCCGCTCCACCACGCTCGCGCTGCCGGAGTCCACCTTCCCCTTCCTGCACGTTGAACTCGCCGTCTTTCCCACCCCCAACTCCAGCCTCATTCCTAGTCCCGCCATGGTCCAGGGCGCCGAGGTCCCGCCCACCCGCGAGGCCCAGACCCTCTACACTCCCGTCGCCCGCACGACCCAGTTCACCCAGCGCGGCACCGAGTCGGTGGCCCAGCTCGATCTCCCTGCCCACGTACCCATCGAGCGCATCGCGTTCTTCCTCGGTGCAGGTCCAGACGGCAGGCCAGACCGCGCCAACTTCAGCCGCACCATCAAAATTACTGCGACCCCGCGCGACCATTCCGGCTCCCAAGCGAACCTTCCGCCCGAGTTCCTGTCCGGCGAGATCACCCGCATCCACCTCCCCGCCACACCCGCGACACCGCCCATCGAAACCCAGGTCCTCTCCATCCCCGCCACCCTCGGCGCCAATCTTGAATCCGCTGCCAAGGTCGAGCTGGCCGTCCAGAACGGCGACGACCGCCCGCTCCCGCTCACCGCCGCGATTCTCGCCATGCGCCAGCGCAAGCTCTGCTTTCTGGCCACCCCCGCCGCAACCCAGGTCACGCTCGCCTACGGCGACCCAACCCTCCAGCCGCCCCTCTACGACCTGGCCCGTCTCTTCAACCCCGCCGCACCCACCCGCCTCGCCACGCTTGGCGCGGAGCAAGCAAACCCTTCCTATACCTCACGCCCTGCTATCCATCGCAGCTTCACAGAGGCCCACCCCGAGCTCCTCTGGCTCGCCCTGCTCGGCGTCATCGGCGTCCTGGCCGTTCTGGCATTCCGCGCGATACCGCAATAACTCCATTCGAGCGTTGGCTTGGCCCCCTCATGCAGCACGTCATTCTGAGCGCAGCGAAGAAGCTTTGTATTCGTCTTTGTTCTTGCCGTTGCTGGGCCTAAGACCCAGGGGCACTTACCGGTTCACTTCATCCGAATATCCCGCAAATACTCCGAGCTGTAAGTCCCATGCATATCCGCCGAAGGCTGTAGCGTCGGGTAGAACTGCACGAACGTCGTCTGCACCGCCGCATGCTGCTCATGGCAGGTATAGCAACTGCTCGGCCGGGCGACAGCCTTACCGGCCTTGCCCGTCCCAAACTCATAAAACGTCCAGCCGTCGCTTTTGGTTTTCGGATCCAAATGCGCGGGATCGAGCACATGCACCTCGACTCCCATGAAGTCCGTCGTCTGCACCTTTCCGCTCTTCAGCAGCGGATCCCGCCGATCGCCCGCCTCCGCACCCCGGTTCTCGAGCACCAGCACGGTACCCTCCGGCCAACGCCCCGAATCCTGATACCGCTTGTATGCCTCTGGATTGACGAAGACGTTGTTGAACATGCTGTGGCCCTCCGCCCTGGTGTCGGTGTCATAGCTCATGTCCAGTCCCGAGCTCAGAAACACCCATTCCCGATATTTCTCGGGGTAGGCCAGCGACCCGTACTTGGCATAATTCGCGCCATCGCCGACGCGCCCCTTACCCGGCGACGCCTGCAACAAAAAAGCCGCCAATCCCAACAATCCAGCCGCACGAGCGATCACGAACTACCTCATGCATACGTTCTATCGCAAAGCCGCGTCAATCTCCTTATAAAAGTCGGGCGACTTCAAGATCTCCCGGGGCTTGGATCCATCGGCCGGCCCCACAAGCCCATCCCGCTCCATCAAGTCGATCAGATGCGCCGCCCGGCCGTAGCCAATCCGAAGCCGCCGCTGCAGCAGGGAAGTGCTCGCCTTGCCAAACTCAAACACCAGCCGCACCGCATCGTCGAACATCGGGTCGCTGTCCCCCTCAGCCGACCCATCGCCCATCTCGTCCATATCCTTCTCTTCCTTCGGCCCTTCGAGGAACCCTTGGACGTACTCGGCCTCACCTTGCGCCCGCCAGAAAGCCGTGACCGCGGAAATCTCTTTCTCCGTCACAAACGGAGCATGAACCCGGCTCAAACGGCTCGTCCCTGGCGGCAGGTAAAGCATATCGCCGCGCCCCAGCAGGCTCTCCGCGCCGTTCGAATCGATGATCGTCCGCGAGTCCACCTTCGTCGCCAGCCGGAAGCTCATCCGCGTCGGCACGTTCGCCTTGATCAACCCGGTGATGACGTCCACGCTCGGCCGCTGCGTGGCCAGGATCAGGTGGATTCCCACCGCCCGCGCCATCTGCGCCAGCCGTGTGATCGACTCCTCCACGTTCGACCGGTCGAGCATCATCAGATCCGCCAGCTCATCGATGATGATGATGATGTACGGCAGCGGCTCCTGGTTCACATCCTCAAACAGATACTCAGAGCCATGATCGAACAGCTTGTTGAACTGATCGATGTTCCGTACGTGATTCGCGGCCAGCAGCTTCAGTCGCCGTTCCATCTCCCGCACAGCATTGCGCAGAGCGTTCGCCGCCAGCTTCGCTTCCGTAATGATCGGTGTAAACAGGTGCGGAATCCCCTCATACATGCCCAGTTCCACGCGCTTCGGATCGACCAGATCATACGAACCTGCTCGGGCGTCGACTTAAACAGCACCGACATGATCATCGCGTTGATCGCCACCGACTTACCCGATCCGGTCGACCCGGCGATCAGCACGTGCGGCATGGAAGCCAGGTCCGCCGTTACGATCCGCCCATTGATGTCCTTGCCCAGCGCAATCGCCAGCTTGCTCTTCGACTGCGCGAACGACTCGCACTCCACCACATCCCGCAGCCAGATCGTCTCTCGATCATGGTTTGGCACCTGTATGCCGACGGTTGATTTGCCCGGCATCCGCTCAATCAGGATGCTCTCGGCCGCCATCGCCAGGCAAAGATCATCCGCCAGCCCGGTCACGCGGCTATATTTCACCCCCGCATCCGGCCGAAACTCAAACGTCGTCACCACCGGCCCAGGGTTGATCTGCGTCACCTGCCCGTCGACGCCAAACTCGCCGCACTTCTCCACCAGCACCCGCGCCTCGTCGCGCAGCGCCTCCTCCCGCACCACCGCCTGCTCCTCATTCCGGTAGAGCAGCGAAGACGAAGGCAGCCGGTACCCACGCACCGACTTCGCCGTAATCGCCACCGCCTTCTGATCCGTATCCGCCCGCTTGCCAAAGGAGATCGCACCGGCCGCTGCAGCAATTTCTGCTGCAGCCTGGGCCGCCTCAACCTCCGCAGCAAAAGCCGCCGGGTCAGGCATCGCCGGAGCCGCATACAGCTCCTCAGCCTTGGCCTTCGCCACTCGCTTCGGCATCTCCGTCACCGGCGCAAGCACGGATGCCGCAGCGGCCTCCTTCTTAGGGTCCTTCTTGCTCAAAAACGCAAAAGGCTCATCCTGCTCGATGGCCGGTCCACGATGATTCAAAGCCGGCTCAAAACCATTCCCGTGCGGCCCCGGAGCCGCCGCCGCCGCCAGCGCCTCCGCATAAGGAGCAGCCGCCGCAGCCGCAGTACTCAGCGGCGTCACCTCCGGCGCATCCACATCCACGCGCGGCATCGCCTCCCAGACCGAACCCGTCCCCCGACCAACCTCGACCTCCGGCACAAGATGCACCGGCTCCCCGCGCCGCTTCGCCCACCAGCCAAACAGCCCATCCAGCAGCGAGTTCGACCCATGCGCCCGCGCCGCGGTCTTTTCGGCCCGCAGCCGTTCCTTCTCTGCCTCGGCTGCAAGCTTCTCGCGCTTCGCCCCGTACACTACCCCGTTCTCGTCGATCACCTCCAGCTCTTCCGCCGCCGCCTGCCCGCGCCGCTTCGTCAGCCATCCGTTCCACCAGATTCTGAGCCGCATGACAAACCCGAAGCGCGCCGAAGCCCACTCCCGTGCGGACACAAACGTAAACGTCGTCGCCAGGTACAGCGAAATCACCACCGCCGCCGCAACCACAATCACCGTTCCCGGCACATTCAGCACCCGCACCAGCGCATCCGCGACAATCCGGCCGCTCAACCCCGCCACCGGCAGCGCCCCGCGCCAAAGCAGCTTCCCCGGCAGCAACGCCAGCGCAGCAGGCGCAAAGATGACCCACAGACTCAAGCCCACAAACTTAGCCGTCGGAGCCCCCGCCGGACGCGACCGCATCCATCCCACGCCCAGCCGGATCAACCAGAGCGGAAGCAGAAATGCAGCCACCCCCAGCACCTGCAGATTCGCATCCGCAATCCAAGCCCCCAGCACGCCCACCCAGTTATGCGCCTCGCGTCCTAAAGAAAGCCCATCCGCGTAGCCGCCCACCGAGTTGAAGCTCGGATCGTCCGGAGTATAGGTCGCCAGCGCCAGTAGAAACAGTCCGGCGCCGACCAGCACCATCAGCCCCAGAACTTCATTCAGCCGGTGGCTTCGCGTCGGCGCAGCGGTCAATCGCAGTGTCTTCATCCCAAACCTCGCCAACCTCCATTACATCACCGCCCAACGTGCGCCTTGAACTTCCACAACCCGCCGGAACCCAGATGCAAACCATCCTTCCGCAACCGGCATCTATCTTGAACAGTTGCAATCGCGCAAGCGTTTCAGCTGCACGGCTGGCAGGGGAGCGGGATTTTCGCGATTTCTTCCGCCTGCTCCCGGTGAATGAGAATCGCGCGTAACCGGGAGACCCTGCTCCAGCCTCAAACTCCGTATCACCTACCCGTCACGAAGAGGAAAGATCATGCCGACAGATACCGACAAAAATGCCGAGTTGGAAAAGGTTCTCAAGAACGTCATCAACGTGCTCCAGGACGGACAGAAGGGCTTCGCGGATCTTGGGGAGCACCTCAAAGACGACACCCTCAAGCGCTACTTCCTTGCCGAGTCCCTCAAGCGTGCCAACTTCCGCGCCGAGCTCGAAAATGAGCTCCACCGTCACGGCGTCAAGGATGTTCACGAGGAAGGCACCGCCCTCGGAACCCTGCACCGTACCTGGGGAGACCTCAAGGCAAAGATCGCAACCCCCGACGATCACTCCCTGCTCGCCACCGCCGAGCAGGGCGAAGACAAGGCCAAAGCCACCTATAAGGATGCCCTCGAGCAAGAGCTTCCGCTTCCCGTCCGCCAGCTTCTCACCGAGCAGCAGGCCCACGTCATCAACTCGCACAACTATGTGCGTGACCATCGCGATGCACTCGCGTCCAAGTAATTAGAACGCAGCGACGATACGGCGGCAGGCTCAAACCTGCCGCCATTTTTTTGTTGGCTACGATCCTGATACCCTGCCTTATGTCCCAGCCTGCCCGCCTCCTTATGGCCGCGCTCTACATCGTCGCGGGCTCGCTGCACTTCATCCTCACCCCGATCTACGTCCGCATCGTCCCCGCCTACCTGCCTCATCCCATGCTCCTCGTCCAGATCAGCGGTGTTGCCGAGATCCTCGGCGGTTTAGGCCTGTTGATCCCCGCAACCCAAACGGCAGCCGCCTGGGGCCTTATCGCCCTGCTCCTCGCCGTCTTCCCTGCCAACCTCACCATGGTCACCGACCACGCCCGTTTCCTCACCGTCCCACTCTGGGCTGCCTGGCTCCGCCTCCCGCTCCAACTCCCCCTCCTCTACTGGGCCTGGCTCTACACCCGCAAACCCCTGGTATAGCCTCATGCCAGGAGGCTCTCCCACGACCATCACCCCCTTATCCACCTCCGAGTTCGAGCCAGCTCCCACGCACGCCGAAAAAGCTACTGCAGACGGGCCCGTCATGATCACCGACAACGGCCAGACGAGCTATGTGCTCTTATCAGCCGAAGCGTTCCATCGCCTTGCCGCACGAGGCATGAGCCTGGCAGAAATGCCTACGGATGACGCAGTTGCGAAGATCGAATTCGATCTGCCGTTGCGCGAAATCTGGCCCGAACGCGATCTTAATCTCGACTGATGTTCCTCGTCGATACGAACATCGTATCGGAGCTTCGCAAGCGGGAGATGCGCGGAGGAGACCTCCGGGTCATCGAGTGGAACAAATCTGCGCATACGGGATCTCAGTTCCTATCGGTCATCACCTTTATGGAACTTGTGACCGGAGTTTCTTCGAGTGGAACGGAGGGATCGTGTGCAAGGTAAACTCATGCGCCGATGGCTCGACCAATGCGTCCTGCCATCGTTCGCCGGAAGAATCCTTCCAGTTGACGCCAGGATCGCACGGATCGCAGCCACCCTTCATGTACCTGATAAGAGCCCACCAAACGACACTCTCATCGCCGCAACCGCTCTCGCCCACAATCTGACGATGGTCACCCGCAAGGTCTCCGACTTCGCTCCCACCGGAGTCTTCATCCTCAATCCCTGGTCCTTGTAGCCGCTGTTAGTACCCCTTCAGGTGAAGCCCAAACACCACCACGCTAGCCACCAGGCAATACACCCCGAACAGCCACCACTTCCCACTCTCAAGCCAGCTGGAAAGCCACTTCAGCCCAGCCAATCCAGCCACAAACGCCAGCACTAACCCCAGCACGCTGGCGCCCAGCACCCCATGCAGATCGATCGGCGTTCCCGCCGCCGCGGCCTCATGCGAGGCCTTCAGCAGCCGAAGTCCTTCGCGTCCCAGCACCGCCGGGGTCAGCACCACCGCCAGCGCAAAGCTGAACGTCTCCGCATGCTCGCGATTCACCCCCGCGAGCATCCCTGCGGAGATCGTCGATCCCGACCGCGAAAACCCGCGAAACGGAAGAGAAAGCCCCTGCGTCGCGCCAATCACTCCGGCTTGCCCCATCGTCATCTCCTCATCGTCCGCTGAAGAAGGCACCCGCCCGGTCATGTTCCGCCGCTCCGCCAGCCCGGAAAAAAGAATCAGCAGCCCGACAAAGAACAGCGCGACCGCAATCAAATCCAGCCGCCCAAACAGCTGCTCTATCTCCGCCTTCGCCGCCCCATGAAACATCGTCTTCTCGATAATCTTCTGGATCGGATACCCGACCACGCCGGTCAACACCGTAGCCGCCACAATCCGCACCAGCACGCTCTTGAACGCGTCGGCAGACCGGAAGTACGTATGCCCCCACCGCTTCCAGAAGTACACAATCACCGCGAACATCGTGCCTGTGTGCAGCATGACGAGCAGCAGCGTCATCTCGGGGGAGGTGGGATCCAACCCCATCAGCTTCTCCGCAACCACAACGTGGGCAGAGCTCGAAACAGGAAGAAGTTCAGCAAGACCCTGCACAATCGCAAGGACAATCACTTTGAGGATAGGCATAGGCCTCATTCTACCCAAAGCCATTCACTCGCCATCAATTCTCGTCTGCAGGTGCCGACTGACGGGAGGAGCACGCGAGGCCTAGAACAGCACGAAGTGCCGTCCGGCAGGACAGGTCTTCAATCCCGGTCCGTCCCATAGATCGAGATCCCCTGGCTCACCCGGTAAGCGATGCTCACCGCCTTCAACATATAGTCGCTCTTTGCAAACCGGGCCTTCATATCCTCCGCCAGCACCTGGGTCTGCTTCGCGGCAGCCTCTGCTCGCTTGCGATCGTCATCCACCTTGTACATGCTGACCAGCACCCCATACCGGTACACCGCGTTGTACTGAGCCTCCGCCGCCTTGGGCGACTCCGGATACTGATCCGCATACTTCATATAAAGCTTCGCCTCCATCTCCGGACACTTCGGAAGACCCTGCCAGTCCCCGCATAGCTTGTTGTCGATGAGGTCATACGCCGCCTCCGCCGCGTACTGGCTGTTCGGATAGCGCTTCATGATCTGCTTCATCTCACCCTCATACAAAGCAGGCCGCAGAAAAGCCTCCTGCTCCTTGGCGGAAGGCAGATCGGAGTTCGCCGCCTTCTCCAACTGCCAGCGGATATCGGCAGAGCGAAACGCTGCCTCGCCATCTAACGGCGAATTCGGAAAATACTCAAATACCCGCCGATACAGCAGATGCGCACTTGCCGCGGCACCCTTCGGCGCATGCGGCCGGCTCGCCTCGTCCTCAAGATACGCTGCCGCCCCATACAAGACAGCATCACCCCCCGCCGTCTGCGGCGACACGATACCCTTATCCTTCACCCACCCGCTCGCCGGCGTCACGCCTTCTTCCGCGGTAAACTCCGGCGTCTTCTCCGGATCCTCCTGGTCCGGCGTATCCGTGTTGGCATACACCTTCACCCACTCGCCGCTGCGGTCGATCACCACCAGCTCATGCCCCGGCGTCACCACCGCGATCTTCTGCGCATTCTCATCCGCTGTCAGGTACACCACCGCCTCATGCACCACGGTCGCCCGCGCCGACCGGTCATACCCCGAAAGCTGATCCTTCGTCTTCTTCTGCGCGAGCGCAGGCAAGCCCATCAACCCCGCCAGAAGCAGCCCCCAAGCCGCGCCCCGTGCCCACTCGTTCCATTTGTTTGTCATCCCGTAGGGATCTGCGGTTGCCGTTGCGGTTGCGGTTGCCGTTGTCGTTGCACTTGCAGCTGCAGTTGTTCTCGCCTTGGCCTCCAGGGAACCTAAGGCTTCAGCCTTGGCTCTCACACCCAGAGCCGCGACTCCGGGCTTTAGCCCTTGGGGTACGCCGTGCTTTCCAAGACGGAACAGATCTTCGATTCCCATGTCCCTATTGGACGCGTCCCACGCCCACTTCGCCCGTAAGCCGTTCCAGCAGCGCCGGATCAACATTCCCTCCACTCAAAATCACTGCCACCTTGTCAACGGCAGGCAGCTCCTCCCGATGATACAAAGCCGCTGCCAAAGTCACCGCGCCGCTTGGCTCCGGCACAAGATCGGTCTCAGCCAGAATCACCTTCATCGCCCGCAGAATTTCATCCTCGGAGACGGTCAAAATTCCATCCACAAACCGCAGAATATGCTCGAAGTTCAGAACCCCCACCGACTGTGTCCGCAGCCCATCCCCAATCGTCCGCGAGGTCATCTCCGCCGGCCACTCCACCAGCGTCTTCGTCTCGAAGCTCTCCTTCGCATCCGCCGCCAGCTCCGGCTCCGCCCCCCAGACCTTCACCTGCGGCGCTGCCAGCTTCACCGCCGTAGCCGTCCCACTCAGCAAGCCGCCCCCACTCACCGGCGAGATCACCAGCCCTACGTCCGGCAGCTCCTCCACAATCTCCAACCCGCACGTAGCCTGCCCCGCAATGATGTGCGGATGGTCATACGGAGGCACAATCGTATACCCAAACTGCTCTGCCAGCTCCTCCGCCTTCACCCGCCGAGCCGAGCTCGCCTTCCCCACAAACACCACCTCCGCCCCCAACGCCCGCGTCGCCGCCACCTTCACCTCCGGCGCATTGTCCGGCATTACGATCACCGCCTTCGCCCCCAGCGCCCGCGCCGCATACCCCACCCCCTGCGCATGGTTGCCGGAAGAATACGTAATCACCCCCCGCCTCAACGCATCAGCCGGCAGCTGCGCGATCATGTTGTAAGCCCCCCGCAGCTTGAAGCTCCCAATCGGCTGTGCCGACTCGCACTTGATCCAAACATCCGTCCCGCGCAGCCGCACCAGCGGAGTCCGCACCGCCGCTCCCGCAATCCGCCCTGCCGCCGCCCGTATCTCATCCAAACTCACCAGTCCCATAGCCCTCTATTCTCCACCCCGCCGCCTCCTACGGCAACCACGCCTCTAGTCCCAAAAAGAAACCCTCCCCAGCCCCAGTTCAAAGCTCCAAGCACTATTCCCCGTCAAAAACCTTCCTCCGAGCCCTACCATCGCCCTAAGCATGGTCTCCGTCCTCATCCTCACCCGCAACGAAGAGCAGGACCTCCCCGGAGCCCTCCGCTCCGTCGCCTGGTCGGACGACGTCCACGTACTCGACTCCTGCTCCACCGACCGCACCCCCGCTCTCGCCCGCGCCGCCGGAGCCCACCTCCACCAGCGCCCCTTTGACGACTACGCCTCCCAACGCAACCACGCCCTGCAACTCCCCTTCAAACACCCTTGGGTCTTCCTCCTGGACGCCGACGAGCGCCCCACCCCCTGCCTCGCCCTCGAGCTCCAGAACCGCGCCCACTTTGCCCCCCCAGAGCTCGCCGCCTTCCGCCTCCGCCGGCGCGACTTCCTCTTCAACACCTGGCTCCAGCACGCCCAGCTATCCCCCTTTTACATCCGCCTCGTCCGCCCGAACCGCGTCCGCTACACCCGCGCCATCAACGAGCAGCTGGAAGTGGAAGGTTCGATTCTGGACCTTCAACAGTATCTCGACCACTACCCCTTCTCAAAAGGCCTCACGCACTGGCTAACCCGCCACAACCACTACAGCACCTTCGAAGCCACCCTCATCCAAACCCAATCTGGTCTCCGGCACCCATCCGTCCGCCAGGCCCTCACCCACCCCGACTTCCACCAACGCCGCCTCCACCAGAAAGCCCTCTTCTACCAACTCCCCGCCCGCCCCATCATCAAATTCGCCTACCTCTACCTCCTCCGCCGCGGCTTCCTCGACGGCCGCGCCGGCCTCACCTACTCCCTCCTCCAATCCATATACGAGTACCTCATCGTCCTTAAAACCCGCGAACTCCGCCTACCTCCCCGCTCACCCTCCATCTAGCCCAAAACTGCCTCATACCCCCTCTTACTGCCCCACACTGCACTACACTGCCTTTATGTGTGGAATCGTCGGTTACATCGGTCCAAAGTCAGTCGTCCCCGTCATTCTTGAAGGTCTCCGCCGCCTGGAATATCGCGGCTACGACTCAGCCGGCATCGCCGTCGGAGGCGACCCCGCCGCACCCGCCACCCTCGCCCTCCGCCGAGCCCCCGGCAAGCTTAAAAACCTCGAAACCGTCATCGCCCAGAGCCCCATCACCGGCACCTACGGCATAGGCCACACCAGATGGGCCACCCACGGCCGCCCCACAGAGGAGAATGCCCACCCCCACCGCGACGGAACCGGAACCCTCGTCGTCGTGCACAACGGAATCGTCGAAAACTATCTCACCCTCAAGCAGCAGCTCATCGCCAAGGGCCACAAGTTCCAATCCGAAACCGACACCGAAATCATCGCCCACCTCATCCAGGACGAACTCGAGTCGGCAAGCGCTCAGGGTGCCCCATTCATCGCGCCCTTGTCTCATGCGATGAGTGGGGCTGCCTCAGAAGCCTCCGTCGAAGAGACCAACGAGTCCAACGAGAGCACCGCCGCCCTCACCGGCCAAACTGTTCCCAGCATCCCCCTCGATGAAGCCGTAAGAAGAGCCGTCAAACGCCTCACCGGAGCCTTCGCCATCGGCGTTCTCTCCGCCCACGCGCCCGACACCCTCGTCGCCGCCCGCATGGGCCCTCCCGCAGTCATCGGTATTGGCGAAGGCGAATTCTTCCTCGCCTCCGACGTCCCCGGCATCCTCCACCACACCCGCAACATCCACTTCCTCGCCGACGGCGAAGTCGCCATCCTCACCAAATCCGGCGTCACCCTCACCGATTTCGACGGCGCTCCCATCTCTCTCAAACCCCAGCGCATCGCCTGGGACCCCATCCAGGCCGAAAAGGCCGGCTACAAGCACTTCATGCTCAAGGAGATCAACGAGCAGCCACGCGCCGTCCGCGACACCACACTCGGCCGCGTCTCCCTCACCACCGGTGAGATCTTCCTCCCCGACATGCAGATCACCGCCCAGGAGTTCGCCTCTGCCACCGGCATCACCATCGCCGCCTGCGGCACCTCCTGGCACTCCGGCCTGGCCGGCAAGTTCATGATCGAGCGATTGGCAAGACTCCCGGTAGACGTCGACTACGCCTCCGAATACCGCTACCGCGACCCGATCCCGGATTCCACCATGCTGGGCCTTCTGATTACGCAGTCAGGCGAAACCGCCGACACCATCGCCGCCCAGCAGGAGCTCATCCGCAAAGGCTCCAAAACCCTCGCCATCTGCAACGTAGTCGGCGCGGCGATCACAAGAGCCGCGCAAGGCACCATCACCACCAACGCCGGCCCGGAGATCGGCGTCGCCAGCACCAAGGCCTTCACCGCCCAGCTCACCGCCCTCTTCCTCTTCGCCGTCTACCTCGCCCAGCAGCGCAAGACCATTACCCCCGAGGAATCCCTCCACTACGTCACCGAACTCAGCCGCATCCCCGCCAAGATCGAAGAGATTCTGCGCGCAGTAGACGACCAATGCTGCCAGCTGGCCAAGTCCTTCTCAACAGCAAGAGACTTCCTCTTCCTCGGCCGCGGCATCCACTACCCCATCGCGCTCGAAGGCGCACTCAAGCTGAAAGAGATCAGCTATATCCACGCCGAAGGCTACCCCGCCGGCGAGATGAAGCACGGCCCCAACGCCCTCATTGACGAGACCCTCCCCGTAGTCTGCATCGCCACCAAAGACCCCTCAGACCCCTCGAGCGTCCTCAAGTACGAAAAAACCCTCTCGAACATCCAGGAGGTCACCGCCCGCTCCGGCCGCGTCATCGCCATCGCCACCGAAGGCGACACCACCATCACCCAGCTCGTCGAGCACACCATCCATATCCCCGCCGCCCCAGAGCTCCTGTTACCCGTCCTGGAAGTAGTTCCCCTCCAACTCCTCGCCTACCACATCGCCGTACGAAGAGGCTGCGACGTAGACCAACCCAGAAACCTAGCCAAGAGTGTGACGGTGGAATAGGTGCTGCAACGGTTCCAGTAGGAATAATAATCTTGACAAAACTTGCTGAAGCGCTAAACTGCATTTAAGGTTTTACCAATTACTTCAAGCAACACCGCCTGCCGGGAATCGGTGCTTCAACTTGCTTAGAACAAGTTCTAAGCAAGTTGAGTACAGCACCGATTCCCGGCAGGCGGTGTTGCTTGTTAGTGTTAACAAGATTCCAGAGGTCCCTATGCCCACAATAGCAGTATCGCAAAAAGTGTTGAATCTACTAGGAACCAACGCTCTATACCGCCCATTTGATCTTCTGAATGAACTGCGTAACCAAGGGCTAGAAGACTCCGATATCAAGGAAGCAGTCGCTTACCTCTTGAACGATCATCAGATTGAGATGACGCCGGATCGTCAAATAAGAATCTCAACCGCTGCTGTACATGCCTAAGAGATCGGCATCATATCGGGATGAGAGGTACAGCGGCGGCGGTTCGCCTAAAGTGGGCGACAGGCGAACACCTGCGCAGCGAGATAGAGACCGAATTCTGTACTCTTCTGCCTTTAGAAGACTAGCGGAAGTCACCCAGGTGGTGGCCGCAAGCAGCGGCTATGTGTTCCATAACCGCCTGACTCACTCCCTGCAAGTGGCACAGGTAGCACGGCGCCTCGCAGAAAAGCTCAGGCTAGATTATCCTTCCCAATTTGGTGCCGCCTTCACGATAGACCCGGATGTTGTCGAAGCTGCTGCAATGGCTCACGATCTAGGCCATCCTCCTTTCGGTCATGTGATAGAGGAGGAGTTGGACGAACTTAGTAAAAAGTTTGGCGGATTTGAGGGGAATGCCCAAA
The DNA here is from genome assembly GCA_964282815.2 of uncultured Granulicella sp. Classification (GTDB taxonomy): domain Bacteria; phylum Acidobacteriota; class Terriglobia; order Terriglobales; family Acidobacteriaceae; genus Edaphobacter. Next base: position 106,475 of record CBDIOH010000007.1, on the reverse strand, counting down.
GCTTTCGAATCATCTGTCGCCTTGCGTTCCACTCGCCGACAAGCAAAGGCTTGGACCTGACCAGGGCAACTTTGTCCGCTGTTCTGAAATATCCATGGCTTAAAGGCGAAAACAAAGGCAAGCCTCGCAAATGGGGCGCGTACGAGTCAGAAAGCAAACAGTTTAGATTCGCTCGTAAAAGCCTCAAGGGGTTTGCGCAGACTCCAGAAGCCTTCCTTATGGACTGGGCTGATGACATCACATACTCAGTTCATGATCTTGAGGACTTCTACCGCGCAGGGCGTATCCCGCTCCATTTACTGGGTGGTCGTGACGATAGTGAGCGACAGTATTTTTTTTCAAAGATGGAAGAGCGGCAACTTGCACTGGGAAACAGCGCAATCTCAGTAGAGATGCCCGCGCTTCGAGACATTTTTAAGGATTTGATGTTCACATTTCCGCCAATGCAGCCATATCGAGGGACGGAGCGTCAGCGAACCCAATTGAGAAGCTTTACTGGCTTCTTGATTGATCGATATATAAACAGCGTAAAACTTATACCAAACAAGACTGCTTTTGATGTGGTTGTCGCCAAAGAGTTTCGCGACGAAGTCTCGCTACTCAAGGAACTGACGTGGTCATACGTCATCCAAGACCCGGCCCTTGCCACGCAACAAATGGGCCAGCGGAACATGGTTTGCACTCTCTATGAGGCATACGCTAATGCGGCTCTGAGGAAGTCAGAGTGGAGATTGTTTCCAGCCTACTATCAAGAGCGATTGCAGTATGCCGACCATGATTCAGAAAAGCTCCGGGTCTGCGTGGACCTCATCGCCGGAATGACCGAGGTTCAAGTTCATCGAGTCTTCGCTCGAATTACTGGCAACGCGAGCGATGCTAGCTTATTGGATCCGTTTAGCTAGCGGTGGCAGGTATCTGCCATTTACCGTAGATCGGTGGGTGGCCCACACATCCCCTCAAATCAAGAATCTGGGTGGCAGGTGGCCCACCCAGCTCCACCCCGTCTCCCTCTCCGAACCAGAACAATCCCTTCCCCACTCATCACAGTCCCACCGTGATGAGTGGGACCAAGGGAAAGACCCCCTCCCGGGCGGGTGGCCCACACATCCGATCAACCTATCCTGGGTGCCCCATTCGTCGCGCCTTTGTCTCATGCGATGAGTGGGTCTCCGTCCGCACCGCAGCGCTCCTCCCACCAGCCAACCAAGCCGCAACCAGGCGCTTTTCTCAAACCGAAACTCTCGGGTGCCCCATTCATCGCGCCTTTGTCGTATACGATGAGCGGGTCCTCGCTCCACGCGCTACGATCTCCTCATGCCCTACGGCCTGAAGCGCTTCCAGCAAGCTGAACACCTCCACTTCATCACCTTCAGCTGTCACCACCGCAATCCCTACCTCGCAGACCTAGCAGGCAAGGACCTGGCGGAACTACTCCTCGAAATAACCCGAGCCCGCCACGAAGCCCGCATCTACGCCTACGTCTTCATGCCCGAACACGTCCATCTCCTCATCAACGAACCACCCGCCATTCTCCTCGCCCTCTTCCTAAAGTCCTTCAAACAGGAGACATCGAAGAAGCTCAAGGGAGCCAGAGATCACTTCTGGCAGCCACGCTATTACGACTTCAACGTTCGATCTCCGGAAAAGCGCAGCGAGAAGATCCGTTACATCCACCGCAATCCAGTCCACCGCGGCCTGGTCTCCTCACCCGAGCCGTTCTAAAACGGGCCGCACCTTCATAAGTGAGCTTGCTCTCATCTTTGCGCTTTAAGAAGACCCTGGCGGGAGCAGACTTGCGGTATGAACTTTCAAAGCGACCCCGGCAAAGCTCAAACAAACCTCAGCAAGCATGGCGTCTCCTTTGAGGAGGCGGCAACCGTCTTTGACGACCCGCTCTCTACCACATTGTTCGACGATCAGCATTCCTTCGACGAAGGTCGCTTCATCACAGTTTGCGAGTCATCTCGCCAACGTCTCCTCTTCGTCGTTTACACTGAATCACCTCCGGTCTCCGAATCATCGGAGCCCGTCTCGCCACCGCGACCGAGAGGAACCAATATGAAGAAGTCTCCTGACCTCGATCCTCTCGCCCCCCGCCCCAATCTCGACTTCAGCAAAGGCGTCCGCGGGAAGTATTACGACCGAATGCAACAGGGAACCAACATCGTCCTCATAGAACCGGATCTTCTCGAAACCTTTCCGGACTCAGCCTCAGTCAACCAGGCCCTCCGCTCCCTTAAGAACGGTACCGCAGCTGGTCAGGAAGCGGCACAATCCCAGTCCGCCCATAAGTAGCGATTCTTCTCCCAGTAACCTCCAACAACTCGCCCCCTGCTACCGTTAAGGCAGCATCACAAAGGCGCGTTCTATGTTTCACAAAAACCTTCTAAGCCCAAAAACTCCCCCCACCCAAAATCAAAACCCAGCCGGTCTGGCTCTCGTACGCAATCCTGCGCACGCAGGAGCCTCCTCCCAAAACCAACTTGCCGCCCTCCTCCTCATCGCCGCTGGCGCCCTCTCGCTGACGCTGCTCGCCGCCAGCGTAGCCACCGAGTTTAGCGCCCAGCGTTGGCTTAAGGCTCATCCCTAGCGTCGCCCCCGAACACCCCCACCAAACCCCGGCCGAAGCCCTGAACGAAGACCTGGAGTAGCTGCACCGCGGGTACAGCCCACCTTCGTCACCTAACCTCCATTACCCGACCGGCCCGGTCAAAACGGAAGCGCCCAAACGTGGCTCGCAAACCAGCGAAACGTGGTCGCAAGTCCACGTTTCGCTACAAAAATAGACCCTCCGAGGGCTCCGAGCCAGCATCTCACCCTATAAATCACCACAAAAGGGGATAACACATGGGACATGGATTCTTCGCCTGGATCATCATCGGCGTCATCGCAGGCTGGCTCACCGGCAAGATCATGAAGGGCTCCGGCTTCGGTTTCTTCATGGATATGATCGTCGGCATCATCGGCGCCATGATCGGCGGCTTCCTCTCCTTTCACCTTGGACTAGGCGGCGTTCGCGAGCACGGCCTCATCGTCAGCATCGTAATCGCCGTGATTGGCGCGGTCATTCTCACCTTCCTGCTGCGCCTCATCAGCGGAGACCGAACCACCAACGTCTAGCGTTCTTCCACCTGACGATGCCCCTTGAGCCACCAGCAGGCCCCTTGGCCGGCCTGCTGGAACAGCGACACGCTACAGCTCACATCCTCGGTTCCATCCGGGTAGTACTCCTCCTTGTTCCCCTTCAGCGGAGCCACCACAATCCGCGTCACCGTCACTGTACCCACAGGCCGGCCGCGCACCCACCATACCCCTAAGTCCCCTAAATACAACACCGCCGCGGTCACCAGACACCCCAGAACACCTCTCAATATCCAGCGTCCCATGAACACCTCTGCGCGCAGCTTAGCAGACCCGCGTCCGCAAATTGTGCATGCCTGCCGTCTCAAACCCGGTATCCTGAGACCAAACACATCCAAACGCAAAGAAAGCGAAGCGAATGATTCTTCGTACGACTCTCAAATCCGCGCTCTGCCTTCTCTGTATCACGTTTGCCCTGCATGCCCAAGCCCCTGCCAAGACGCCGGATATCCTCCTTTTCGTCAACGGCGAACAGCTAACGGGCGAGTTCGAATCCGCCACATCGGACGGGATCACCTTCAAGTCGCCGATGGCTGGGGAAATCAAGGTCAAGTGGGCAAACATCAAGGAACTCCGCTCCGATAAGAACTTTGCCCTCCTCAGCAAGCAGGCAAAGCTAAACCGCCGAAGCGCCGAGGCCGCCGTGCCGCAAGGAGCGATCAAGGTGGAAGATAAGCAGATCATCGTGGCCACCTCGAGCGGTCCCAGGTCCGTGCCCGTGGAAAACGCCGATCGCATCCTGGACGCGGCCGCCTTTGATAAGGCCGTCAACCATCCCCCCTCGTTGCTCCAGGGTTGGGCCGGAGCCGCTACTGGAGGCGTCAGCCTCGTCCGAGCCACTCAGAACTCCACGACCTTCAATGGAGCCATCACGCTGACGCGTGCAACGCCCGGGGTGGATTGGCTTCCTGCGCGGAACCGATCCATCGTCTCTTACAATCAGTCTTACGGCACGACTTCGACTCCCCCGACCACGGTCGTCGAAACTAATATCTTTCATGCGCAGGCTGAGCAAGATCAGTACTTCAGCCCACGTGTCTTTGCCTTTGGCACAGCAACCTTCGATCACAACTTCTCGTCATCTCTCGATCTCGAGCAGGCCTACGGCGGCGGTGTGGGTGTCACGGTCCTCAAGAACGCTGTGCGCGAATTGGATCTGAAGGCAGATATTCACTACGAGAAGGAGGTGTTCTTCGACTCGGCGGCCAACACGACAGCCACTCTCGCCAATGCAAACCTAGTCGGCTCAACCTTTTCAGAGACGTATCTCCACAAGCTGCATCGGGGCATTGTGTTTACTGAATTTGGAAGTGTCTCGCCGGCGTGGAACCAGGCGAACGCCTACTCGGCCCACATCAATGGAAACCTCGTATTTCCGGTCTATAAAGGCTTCGGATTTAACCTTGGGGCGGTTGATGATTACCTCAACAACGCGCCTTCCGGCTCCAGGCGTAACTCTACCCAGTTCACCACGGGCATCACCTACGCGATCAAGCCGCGCTGACCTAAACTTCCCTGCTTTGCTTCGGGTGAGCAGGGAAGCCGATCAGAGGTTGAATAGCTCACGGAGCCGCTTGGTCTGCGTGCGGCTTACCGGTACCTCGGTCTTACTTGGATCGTCCATGCGCAGTTGGTAGCTGGACTTGAACCACGGAACTACTTCACGGATGTGCTGGATATTTACCACGTAGGAGCGGTGCGCTCGCCAAAAGGTCTCAGGGTCAAGCTGGTCCATCAGCTCTTCTAAGGTGCGGACATTTGCCTGACCCGTCACCGCGGATGTCACGACCGAGATCGCGCCCGCATCGATCGTCGCAAAGCAGATCTCCTTCTGATCCACCAGCAAAAGCCGGTTCGCCGCCCTGACGACGATCTTGCCGCGAGGGCTCTTGGGCGCCTGCGCCGCCTCCTCTACCAGCTTCAACAGAGCATCGAGCTTTGCGGCGTTGACACTGACTGCGCTCTCCGCCGGCTCAATCACCACCGCTGACATGGGCTCGCTTGCCGCCACCCGCATCCTTGCTTTTTCAAGTGTCTTGCCGACCCTCGCCTTATCGAACGGCTTCAGCAGGTAGTCCACCGCATTGACCTCGAAGGCTCGCACGGCGTATTGGTCATACGCAGTCGCAAAGACGATCTGCGGCATCCGCATCTTCTTTTCAAGAAGCTTCTTTAGAACTCCGAAGCCGTCCAGTCCAGGCATCTGAACATCGAGGAAGACGACATCCGGTTTCTGGGTGCGGATCAACTCCACCGCTTCGATCCCATTGCTCCCCAGCGCAAGGACCTCCACATCGCCGGCCCCTTCCAGCAGATACTGCAGCTCCTGCCGGGCCAGCGGTTCATCATCTACAATGACAACACGCAACGCCATCCTACAACCTTATTCCCGAAACGCTCGCAACCTTGCAGGAACGTTATCTTCTTCCAGGTCATGCCCGCACTGTTTGCAGTAGACGTCCGTAATCTCTACTCCACGGAAACAGCGCCCACAGACGGGAGCCACCTGAAACTGGCACTGGGGGCAAAAGTGATAACTGGAGCTAATCTCCGTTGAGCAATGAGGGCACCGTGAAAGCAACGGCTGCCGCAGAAGAAAGTAGACGACCGCGCCGATGCCTCCGGGCATCATGATTACGATTAACATCCAAATGCCCCGCGACATGTTGCGCCGCCGCACGTCACGGCTGACATAGCCCACAAGGAGGATGTAGCTGGCCACCAGCGTGCCCCAGGAGTATCCCATCAGCAGCCGCATGGGAAGCATCTCGTGCTTATGGTGCGGCAGGACTCCGTGAAATAAGAACTGCATTCCCGCAAAGGCCAGCACCGCAAGCGCGACCGACCACCAGGGGATCATCCCCAGATCGTCTTTTTCACTGCCATTCTGCCTGTCTGTATCCAGTCCGCGAAAGCCCCACGGCAGCGTCATCGAATACTCCCATTTCCAAACTCACTGCCATTTCCGTTCTCTTCTCGTGGGCGCCGAAACAGGACCAACGCTAAGAGAACTGCAGACAGAGGCAGGCACCAGATCAGCAGGACGAACATCTGCTGGCTCGCATCCGGAATTCCTGTGGGTGCCAACTCATACTCATCAAGGACTGTCCAAAGGGCGGTGCAGAGGACAATTAGAATTCCCGAGAATACTGCCAGCGGAACCGCCAGACTGCGCACAAAACTCCGCCGCGCCTGAATCGTCCTGGCGCGTTCCCGGACCACGCGATGCGTCCGGTTTACCATCGCCGCAGAAGCAACCGCTCTCGTCCCAGCCGCAGAGGCCTGAAGTACAGCCTCATCCACCGGAAGCGCAAGCCGCCGCCTCATCTCCGCGTTCCTCTCCACCGCACTCATCGTGTCAGGCTCCCGGTCTGATGCGCTTTGCGTAGCATTTCGACCTCAGGCCGCAGCGCCGCGAGCCCACGATACAGCCTGGACTTGACGGTCGACAAGGGCGCGCGTGTGAACGCCGCAATCTCCTCGAGCGAAAGCTCCTCGTGGAACCGCAAAACCAGCACCTCGCGGTAGTTCGGCTCCAGCTTCAGTAATACCGCGGCGACCTCCGCCTGGTCTTCACGCGTGGCAAACTGTTCGAGGGGAGACGGGCCATCGAGTGCGACTTCAAATGGTCGCTCATCATCGCCGGCCTCACTCATCTCGTCCAGACTCGCCATCTGACGTTTGCGCGAAAGATCGATCACCAGATTCCTCGCGATGGTGAAGAGCCAAGTATCAAAACGAGCCTTGCCGTTGTACTGGGCACCACGCAGCAGCACCCTCATCCAGGTCTCCTGGAACAAGTCCTCTGCTACCTCACGTTTGCCGGTCAGGAACAGTAAATAACGCAACAAGCGGTGCTGATATTGCTCAATCAGCCGGTCTAGTAGCTCCGTATCGTTGCGTTTCAGGCCGCGCGCAATCTCCTGGTTCTCCGCATGAACCTGCTCCAGCATTGCCGCCGATAGTGTTTGGGCCAAACTCACACTCCTCAAGACGTCCGGTTGCTTTTAAAGTTGCAGATTCTGAGACATACTTTCGGTCGATCTTCCAGTCGATCTGCCGGTCAATTCCAGTCCACTCTTCCAAATTGGCCAGGCACTTCTCTCGCTTGTTTCATTCTAGGGCGGCAAACCCAAGCGGTAAACTGGAGAAATGGAAGTTCTTTACGGCCTCCATCCTGTGGAGGAGGCCATCCGCTCCGGCTCCCGGCGTCTTGAATCCGTGCTGATCTCCCGCGAACGCAAAGGGGACGATCGTACAGAGCGGCTCCTCGAGCTCTGCCGTGCCGCAGGAGTTCGTGTCTCCGTTGAGAGCAAGGATCAGCTCACCCGCATTGCCCGGACCGATGCCCACCAGGGCGTCGTAGCCAGCGTTCGCGAGCGGCAGTTTCTTGCGGTGGAGGATCTTCTGGGTGCGCCCGGGCGTTTCGATCGCAAGTTCTTTCTGGCTCTGGACGGCGTAGAAGATCCCCACAACCTCGGTGCCCTGCTGCGTTCCGCCGACGGCGCCGGCGTGGACGGCGTTCTGCTGCCCGAGCGACGGTCAGCCCCCATCTCGCCGGTCGTCGCCAAGACCAGCGCAGGAGCCAGCGAGCACGTGCCGATCGCCCGCGTCACCAACCTCGTTCGCTCGCTCGAACAGATGAAACGTGCAAATATCTGGGTTCTGGGACTGGATGAGCGCGGCACCCCGGACTACACGGAGTTCGACTTCAATACGGATTGTGTTCTGGTGTTAGGAAGCGAAGGCACAGGCCTTCACGATCTGGTCAAGAAGACCTGTGACCACCTGCTCCGTATCCCGATGGCCGGTAGCGTCTCCTCGCTTAACGTCTCGGTCGCCGGTGCCGTCGTGATGTATGAAGCCCTCCGTCAGCGCTCACGGCCTGCAATACCTCTTGCGCCCAAAGCCATCAAACCTCGCAAGGGCCTCGGATCCTAAAACGCTCCATGCTTTCGCCCTAAGGACATCGACTCCTCTTGATCAAAGCCTCTCTTTGCCGTTATGTTTTTGCATCTTTAGTGCTGGCTGCAGTCGCAGCAGCCCAGACGCCCGCTCTGCCTGATCCCGCACCCGCGCCCACCGGGAAAGTTCTCTTCTCCACCGATCATCCCCCGCCTCCCCCTCCTGACGACCTTGCGCCGCCATCGATCTCTTCGTCAGCCGGCCCCAAGATCCTTACGGGCCCCGCGGATGCGCTCCCGAAGACTCCAGTCACCCAGGCCGAGCGTTCCTCCCTGCTCATCTCCGCGTACGATCTTGACCTTCACCTTACCCCTGCTGAATCACTCCTCGAATCCCACACGACGCTTACGCTCCGTAACACCTCTTCAGCACCGCTGAACCGCCTTCCGCTCCAGATCTCCAGCACTCTGCGGTTCCAGACCATTACGGCAGTCACGCCCGACGGTCTCACCGCCATTCCATTCACGCAATCGCCGATCGCCACGGATACCGACCACACGGGCTATGCCCAAGAGGCGGTCATCACACCTGCGCTGCCGCTCGCCGCCGGTGCCAGCCTCACCCTGTCTCTCTTTTACTCCGGCCAGATACTGCAGTCCGGTGGCCGCCTGGAGCTGCTCGGCACAGACTCCGTCCGCGCCGCACAGGCCGACTGGGATCAAATCGCTCCTACCACCGATGCCTCCGCCACAGCTTTGCGGGGCTTTGGCAATGTTCTCTGGTACCCTGTGGCCGCCCCTACCGCGGTGCTTGGCGACGGCAATAAGCTGCTGCAGGAGGCTGGACAGCTGCGTCTCGCCGAGGCCGCTGCCACAATCCGGCTTCGTCTTTCAGTCGAGTATCTAGGCGACCCGCCCGTCGCTGCCATCTTCAATGGGGAGCTCAAATCGTTGGTCGCCGCCCCGGATGAGCAGGACCAGCTCATCGCCAGGACGCACGGACTCGCAACCGCCGAGTTCCCGCTCAAGGCACTCGGCTTCCGCAGCCCCAGCCTCTTCCTGACCGCCCAGCAGCCCATCGTGACCGACGACCAGACGCTCTCTGCGATCACCGCCCATAGTGAACTATTGAGCCCATACATCGCGGCCGCCGCTGCCATTCAGCCGCTGCTCTCCGACTGGTTTGGGGTCACACCCCTCCGGCCGCTCATCCTGCTGGAGCACCCGGGCGACCCTTTTGAGGATCAGGCCCTGCTGGTGACACCCTTAGCAGGGCTCTCCTCGGCTGCTCCGCTGGTGGCTCCGCTTACCCATTCCTGGTTTCGTTCCACCCACCCTTGGATCGGGGATGGTGTGGCGGAGTTTATGGCTCTGCTCTGGACCGAGCGGACCCGGGGGCCGGAGACGGCGATGACCGAGCTTGACCGCTCTGCCATCCTCATTGCGCTCTCCGAGCCGGACCTCTCCGCTGCGCTGAACGCCGGCAAAAAGCCCGCGGACGACGCCGGTGAGCCGCTCACGCAGGCCAGTCTGCCCGTCTACTTCCGGACCAAGGCGGCTGCCGTGTGGTGGCAGCTGCGGGAGATCCTCGGCGAGGACCTGCTGCGCCAGGGGCTGATCGCTTACCGTCACTCGGAGGCCAGTCCCACCTTCGACCTGGATCCGAAGGCCATGGAGACGACGCTGGAGCGCATCTCCGGCAAGGACCTTGGCTGGTTCTTCGACGACTGGGTTTACCATGATCGTTCGCTTCCAGATCTGACGATCCTTGAGGTTAATCCGCGGGCGATGCCGGACCGTTTCGGCAAGTCCGCTGGCTATCTGGTCGTGGTGGAGGTCCGGAACGAGGGAGATGCCGTGGCCGAGGTACCCGTGACCGTACGCTCCGGCACCTTAACCGCTACCGAGCGGCTGCGGATTCCGCCACGCTCGAACGCCTCGACTCGCATTCTCTTCAACGGCACGCCAGAGAGCGTTCAGGTCAACGACGGCAGCGTGCCCGAGCTGCGCAGCTCCACGCACACACGGCAGATTCAGCTGCGGCAGGAATGATCGAGGCCGGGACCCCCCACCCCGGCATTGTTGTGCAAAATATTCATTCGAGACTGCTTAAGCTCGTATCAAGCTGCACGGTTGCCCTGAGAAGTGTGCAGAGGCTTTGACGAGTTTTACCGCCGCTGCCGGCTCTGACGGATGTGCGACGGCTCGACTGCCGGCCGCGGAGCGCCCCAGCTAACCGCGCCTGCCCAGCTCTGCTGACGGGTCAGCGAGACGGTCTGGACGGTTGCCGGGCCGTTCTGGGGTGCGGCGAGGGCGGGGCTCATCCCATCTGAGAGGACCGGTAGGGCGGCAGTCAACTTCGCCAGCCGTTCTGGGAAGACCGGTCCGGTGAGGCTCAGCGCGAAGCCCTCCGGGTTTGCAGTCAGGGACAGGCTGGCCGGTTCCCGTACCCCCAGATTCAGCGGCAGCGGGCCGAAGCTTAGCTGCTGGCCGGAGATCCGACCGGAAACGGCAGGGGCGACGGAAAGCGAGCCAGGAGGGGCCTGGGCGACATCCACGGGAGTTTGTGCTACAGGAGCTTCTGCCACAAAGGGAGCCTGCCCGTCGACAGCTAAACGGACTCCCGAGAGCGCGAAGCTGCCCGTGAGGTTGAGAGCACCGGCAGCCGGGAGGCGCGCCGGCGCACTTGCCCGTGCGGCGTGCGCGGGCGCTGATGGAGTGCAGCAGGCCAGCTCTCCGAAGAGCGTTCCACCGGCCGTCAACGCCGGAGAGACACGATCGCTGGCGATGCGCAGCGCGCTCAACAGCAGGGAGACAGGCACTGCGTTCAGCTTCGCATGGAGCTCTGCGGAGCCGGGCTGCCGCAGCTCAGGAATGTCTCCTGTGATGGCGAGGCCCGCGTCATCCGGCTTGGAGGCCGGTCCGGGAGGCAGGCTACACTGCAGATGGTCCAGCGCGTGGAAGAGCCGGGTCAGGTGCGCGGCGCAGCTGAGGTCCGCATCGAGCGAATGGGCGGGCACGAAGTCAGCCCGGCGGAGCTGGCGCAGCTCCAACCTGGCGTCGACTGTGTTGTCTGCGACGGTACCCCTCACCGCTGCGTTCACGGTCATCTGCCCCCGAAACCCAGCATCCGCTCCCGAGAGAAAACGGCTCACCGCCCCGAGTGGTGCGGCCGTCCATTCCGCTTTGAGGTCCACGGGAACAGCAGCCAGCATGGCCGCTTGTCCGAGGGTGCCTTCGACGCGCAGAACGCCGGTATCGGTAGCGGGGGCATCGGTGCGTGCGGGACGGGCTGTCAGCCGGAGCCTCCAGTGTTGAGGCTCGGGCAGCCAAAGCGCGAACTCGGCCTCCGTGAGCGAGAGCGGCATCTTCTCAAGCCCCATTTTGATGTTGACGCGCGCTCCGGTCGCCTCGATATACGGGAAGCGCGGCGCGGCGCCCGCACCCTTCTGAGCGGTAGGCGCTGCTGGCATGCGGGAGGCCTGCAGCAGAATGCTCTCAAGGTTCCAGCGTCCGTCCGGCAGGTGAACGAGATTGACGCTGGGATCATCGAGCGAGATCTTCGAGAACTCGACCCGCCGCCGCCAGAGCGAGTTGATCCGCAAGGTAGCCCGCACCTGCTGAGCGCGGATCACCGGCTCCGCCCCGAAGGCCGGATCCTCATCCACCACAAAGCCGTCCAGGGTAAAGCCGGGCAGGGGGAGCACGTTCAGCGTGACGTTATCGATGTGGACCGGCCGGCCCAGGCTGAGCCCAACACTGGCCGCGATCTGCCGCCGGTAGTGTCCTACGTTGATCAGAGGGGGCACGACTGCCATCAGCACAAGCACCAGCAGCACGGTGAGCACGATGACAGCGCGGCGGCGGGTCAGTCCGCCGAACGGCAGAGCCTCAAGCTCCTCGTCGCCGGTCCAATCCGGTTCTTCTTTCTGCCGCGCGTGTTGCCGGTCCAACTCCTGCATGCCCTGCCCTACTTGATCAAATGCAGTGTACGTTTCCAGCGGGTCTTGTCGAAGAAGTGCAGGGCGGTGGAGGCGAAGCTGCCAACCCGGTCGCCGACGGACTGGGGTTGCTCCATGTCGTCCGGCTTGGCCTCAAAGGACCAGTAGTTGAACAACGGCCGTCCCAGGATATTTTCCCGAGGTACAAAGCCCCAGAAGCGTCCATCCAGGCTGTGGGTCCGGTTGTCGCCCATGGCAAAGACCCTGCCTTCCGGCACGACCAGATCCTCGCCCTCCAGATGGGAGGCAAGCTCCTCCCGCCAGACCTCGGTCGAGCCGTCCGGCGCGCCATTAGCCGGAAAGTCGTCACGCGCTGGCTGATAGACATCCTCCGCGTCTCCGTCTCCGCGCACCTTGGCCGCCTGAGGCTCATCCTGTGCGACGCCGTTGAGGTACACGATGCCGTGGCGCAGGTGGATGTGGTCGCCGGGCACACCGATGGTGCGCTTGACGAGCACCATGTCCGGGGTCTCCGGGTTCGGCTTCAGGAAGACGATCACATCGCCGCGCTGAATGTCGCGATAGTGTACGAAGGGCGCCCACTTCGTCGGCGGCGCAAAGGTAATGCGGTCGACCAAGACATGATCGCCAACCAGAAGCGTCTTCTCCATAGAGCCAGAGGGAATGACAAAGTTCTGCGAGACGAAGGTCATCAGAAACAGCCCACCCACCAGCACGGCGGCGATGGACGAGACCGCCTCCGGCAGCGTCTCCTTCTGCACCTCCACCTCAGCTCGGTTCGCAGCCTCGACCGACCCAGCACCCGTCGCCGTCAGCGGCGTCGTTCCGTCCAAGCTTTCCATCGTTTCCTCGCTCCTGTTTAGTGTAACCGCCAGCATGGGCCTTAACGGATGATGCGGAAGACCCGTTCCCAGCGGGCAAAGTCCATGGGATTGCGGCCGGTGCCGGGTCTTGGGCCGGGGTCGCGGCCCAGGAGGGCGCGTTCTTTGGCCTTCTCTCGCGCCTCGTCGGACAGGATCTCCTCCGGCTGCTTCCAGGAAAAGTAGATCATGACCGGCTTGCCCACAATGGCCTCGCACGGCACGAAGCCCCAGTAGCGGCTATCCTCACTGTCGTTGCGGTTATCGCCCAATACGAAGTAGTTCCCGGGGGGAACGGCCAGCTCCCCGTTCCGCACCAGGCCGCGCAGCTTGATCCACCAGGCGGGATCGACCGCCGCATCCCGGCTCGCGAGCGAGGGAAAGTCGTCGCGGAAGAGGCTGGCCGGGGCTGCATGGTGGATCGCGTATGGCTCGGGCAGGCGGCTGCCGTTCAGGTAGACGATGCCGTTGCGCAGGTGAAGATGGTCTCCAGGCAGACCGATGACGCGCTTGACCAGATGCACCGAAGGATCGTCAATGGGGTCATGGAAGACGACCACATCGCCGCGATTGATCCCGGTCGGCGGAAGCAAGCCGCCGGCGTTGGTGGCGACGGACTGCTTGTCCAGCAGCAGGAAGTCGCCCACCAACAGCGTGGGCTCCATGGAGCTGGAGGGAATGCGAATAGGCTGCACCGTAAATGTCATCAGGAAAAGCCCGAAGACCAGCACATACAGCAGAGACTGCACCGCAGGAAGGATGCCGACAGGATGACCATAGGCTGTAGCAGCACGGCGTTCCGGCAGCGCCCGCGGAACTGGGCGTGCGCTGCGGGGGGCCAGGGTGCTGCCAAACTGCGGCGCGGGACCGCTTCTGAAGCTACGCGGGTCCCGATATTCCGGCGCATCATCCATGCTCGGAGACCTCGATCTGGATTTCTGGCTCGGACTGAGGCGCACCGGGAGTTGGAGCGTCGGCCGGCGAGCTATCCAGGACCTCCGCCAACCTTGCCACAGCCAGGCGCGCCGCCTCTTGCTGGGCCTGCTTCTTGCTGGAACCTTCCGCCTCCGCAACGATGCCGGCCAGGCGGTCACTGGCACCCTCGATCCGGACCTCCACGCGGAAGAGCCGCTTGTGATCCGGTCCCGACTCGCCGACCAGCCGGTACTCCGGGCGGCCCAGCCCGTCCGCCTGCAGCATCTCCTGCAGCGCCGACTTGTGGTCTCCCAGCGCGCCGCCGAAGCTGTCCTCGCCGGCCAGGGAGCGCTCCAGGCCGGGCAGGGCAGGGGAGATAATCTCTCGCTCGACGAAATGCCGCGCCACCTCAAGGCCACCGTCCAGGTAGAGCGCTGCGATCAGCGCCTCCATGGCATTGGCGAAGAGCGCCGCGCTTCGCCGGCCGTCATTCCTCTCAGTCGTTTGGCCAAGCCGAAGCCAGCGGCCCAGACTGAGCCGCGTGCCCACCTCACCCAGGTACTTGCGGCTGACGATGGAGGCGCGCATACGGGTGAGCTCGCCCTCACGGGAGCCGGGAAACAGGCGGCACAGACCCTCGGCCGCCAGTAAACCTAAAGCGGCGTCGCCCATAAACTCAAGCTGCTCATTATCTTTCGCGGGGTCAGCCAGATCTTCGGCGGTCGCGGTGCCGGAGTCATACACGAACGACCGGTGGGTCACGGCCAGCGTCAGCAACTCCGGCCGCGAGAAGGTGTGGCCCAGGACGCGCTCAAGCTCAGTCATCGCCGCGTCTTCCGCGCACTTTTCTTCCGGCCGCTTTCGTCTCATCCCGCTCCCTCAATCTTCTTTACTGAATCCAGAGCGGCATTACTCATGCGGTTTGGATGCGGGTGGCTCGGGCTCCGGGCGGTAAGCGTCCTTTTCTGCCTTCCCGGTTGGGTCTACTGGCTCCTCTGCCTCGTGGACCGTCTTCGGGACGGTGAAGGCGGTTTTCAATCCCAGCTCGGCTGCGGAACGCGCATCGGGCTGAAGCCCGGGCACGGCCAGGGCCGCGCGATACTCCGCGACCGCATTGCCCCGCTCCGGCGGGTCCTTTGTATCGAAGAGACGTCCCAGGTAGATGTGCGCCCACGCCGTCGTGTGCGGGTCGCTGGAATCCTTCAAAACGTCCTGAAAGCCAGCCATGGAGCTCACCGGATCGCCCTGCATCAGATCCACCCGGGCGACCACGAACCGGGCCTCTGCATGATTCTGCTGCGGATCGGCGAGGGCTTTGTTGGCCAGGGCCATCGCTCCGTCTAGGTCGCCTTCAAGCATCTTTTTCTCGGCCAGCATCATGCCTGTCGGCACCTTGGGGGTGGGCCGCACAAACTCACTAGAGCCCTCAGGTAGAAACGCGATCTGCTCGGCGTGATGCGCCTCGCGTCCTACGTCCATGCCGTAGACCATCTCGCCCATGCGCTCGCTCAGGCTGACGTCATCCTTCTCCATCGCGAGCATCTGCGCGTAGAAGTACTCGGTTAGCACCCAGCCCTGGCGCATGTCCAAATCCACCTGTTTGCGGCGGACCGCCTCGGCCTGCCGCTCGTAGGAACTCATCTCCTCGTCATACCGCGCGATGTCCTGGCGAGCCTTGCTGGCCGGCTTGACTGGTTTGGCCAGTCCCACATCCATGCTGCGCGCTTCGATTGACTTGATCAGGCATTCCGTTAGCAATGCCACGATGTCCGTCCGATAGGTGTATTCCAGAGGCGCCTTCGCCACCGGCTTCAGGATGGCAGAGAGCCGTTCCATGGAGGCCGCCCGCGCATAGACCAAAGGCTCGATCTTGTAGTGCAGGTAGAGGTGCCGCACCTGCTCCATGCGGATCGCGCCGGTCAGGTTCGGCGAGGTCACGATGACGTAGTCGTTGGCGTAGATGCGGGCGTTGGGCGCTGCCGGGGCCAGCATCGGTTCCACCAGCACCATAAACTGGCGTCCGTCGTAACTGCTCACCGGCACATGCAGATAGATGTTAGTGCTGAGAATCATGCGGGTCAGCGGATCGTGAATACGGTCCGTAATCGCCTCATACTCCGGCCGGTGCTTCAGCCAGATGCTGTGCAGCCCGGTCGCCTCAACAAAGGCCTTGAGCAAGGGCAGAATGTTGACCACCTGTAGCGAATCCGGAGGCATCTCGGTCTGCTCGGCGATTGGCTCGAGCGTGGGTGAGAGGTAAAGCGCGAGCGAGACATACTGGGCGATCTGGCGGCCTCTATCGTTCAGCGCATGCTCGCGCATGTAGGCGCAGAGCGCGTTTCGGCTGTCCATGGAGGCCGGAGCGGACTGCGCGGCGGCTTCAACCTCGCCGCGCACCTCGGCGCGAACCGGTGCGGAGTTCGCCAGGTCGTCGTCATAGCCGCAGGCGTTCAGCCCGGCTGCGAGGTCGAAGAGCGGCTCGCTGGTCTCCAGCGTGATGGAGGCTCCAGCCGCCTCAGCCGAACGCGGACGGCCGCTTGTGGAGGGCTGTTTAGACTCCTGCCGGATCTCTCCGTTTCCGGAAGAGGAGCTTCCAGCCTTGCCTTGTCCCGCGGCGGCGACCGCCAGCAGGCAGCCGAGCATCATCGATTCCAAAAAACGTTGCATGCAATCCCACGGAGAAGCCATCTGAACGTTCGACGCTCCCCAACAAGCATAAGAGAGCGGCCGAAGACCGGCAACTCCGCCCGGAAACGCCCGAGTGCCGCCGGGTAACCTTCGCCGGGTTCCCCAAAGCAAGTACAGGCTAAGTAGTCTTTTTCGAAAAGCTTGCGCAGATTGTGGGGAGGGGGTGAGACTTATCCGCGAACAGAAACGCCGGCAAAGGTGATGAGCACCCGGCCGCGAATCGGCTCACCGAAGACGCGCGCAGGTTCATAGACCTGCAACATAACCTGGTCGCGAACCTGAGCGGAGGTCGCCGGATCGTCCGGTCCGGAGACGATGGTGTAGTCGTAAACCGATCCTTTTTCGTTGACCTTCGCCTCGACCACAATAGTCGCGTCCTGTCCCGTAATCACCGGTTGCTGCGGCGCGGCGGAGTAAAGGTAGTGAGGAGAGGTCATCGCGCCGAGGGGCTCGTCATCCGCCATGACGGCTGACGGAGCCGCCACAAAGCCGATGAGTCCGCCCAATGTGCCCACCAGCAGCAGCGCCATCGCCAGCCCCGCCGAGGCCTGCATTAGCATCTGGCGGCCGCCGTTTTCCCAACGGATGACTAGGCCATCCCACCAGTGCCCCTGCCGCCGCGCACTCTCATGCGAGATGGCCACGCGCAGGCGCACGCCAAGATCCTCCGGCGCTTTATCCCGCCCGACCGAGGCTAGCAGCCCCTGGATGGCGCGCCAGGACTCAAACTCCTGCGTGCAGTCCGGGCAGGTGGCGAGATGGCCTGCCACGCCCTGCATCTCCACCCCGCTGACTGCGCCGTCGAGATATCCGGAGAACAGCTCCCGTGTCTGGTTGCACTCCAGAGGCCCAAGATTGATCGACGTCACCGGGTACCCCCGGTCAAAGCTCGGCCAAGCCCATCCGCAACCAGTATCTCTTTGAGAGCCGCCCGTCCGCGGGTCAGCCGGCTTTTTACCGTACCCGCAGGAATCTCCACGATTTCGGCAATCTCCTCATAGGAGAAACCTTCCATCTCGCGTAAGACGACGACCGTACGAAACGCCTCTGGAAGCTTCCGCAGCGAGTCTTCCACACGCGCCCTCAACTCCGCGCAGGCGGTCTGATCATACGGCGAACCGCAGCGGTCGGCGAGCATGGCGCTCAGGCAGATACCCTCATCGATATCCTCCCCCGGAGCGACCGGTGCATCGATCGTCGTCTCCTGCTTTTTATGGCGGGTCCACCAGCGCCGCTGGTTGGAGGCCTCGCGCAGGGCGATGCGGTAGAGCCAGGTACGCAGGCTCGCCTCGCCGTTGAAGCTGCGGATGCTCCGAAAGACCTTGATGAAGACTTCCTGGGTAATATCGGCTGCGTCTGCGGGATCCTGGAGGCTGCGCGCGATCAGCGAGTAAAGCGGCTGTCCGTACTGCGCGATCAACAACCCGAAGGCCTCTTCAGAGCCAGACTTGAGGGCAGCAACGAGCACCGCATCCTCCGTCCCCACTCCGATCGCGCTGACTAGATTGTTCACGAATGAGGCCGCCTGCATACTCGAAGTTCCTCTACCTTACGACGTCCAGGTTTGTTCCGGCAAACGAATCGCCGAAACAGCTTGTCTGCATCCGGCGTCTCTGAATCGTGAATCCTTAGACACCGGCAAACGCTGATGCGTTCCCGAGGCGCTCTATAAGGAAGCAGAAACAGCCAGATAAGTAGACAGATAGACGAATTGAGGATGCTGCTCTAAAATAAAGGGAGTGGGCCTGTGGCGCAGCTGGGAGCGCGCTTCCATGGCATGGAAGAGGTCATCGGTTCGATCCCGATCAGGTCCACCAATTATTTGAATCACTTAGCTGTCCCTTCCTTCCGCGACTTTGTAGCATTGTTGTAGCAAACTCCAAAATCACACCACGGACCGGACTTGGATTCGTAGGGCTTCTGCGTTCCGAATGCTCCGTTTGCCGGATACCATCGGTTCTTTTATCTGCGAGCCTTCCGTCCTGGCCGGTCCCTAGAATCCGCCCCGTCGTGCCGATGCCCATCAGCTCGGCATGAATCGAGTTGATAGTCGATCGTACCTCCGGTTCGAGGGACTGCATGTAGACATCCGTCGTCGTCGAAGCCTTCGAGTGACGCATCATGCCCTGAGTATCCTTGACGTGACCTTTAGTTTTGCCAAGCATGGCGATGGTGCGCCGGATGACCTGGAAGGTCAGCTTCGGCAATCCAGTTCGTCTGCCAGTTTGTGCAGCACACGATGGCGATAGTTGCTCGAATCCTTCGGCCCGCCAACCGCCCCGGAAACATGAAGGCATTGGGCGACGTGTCTTTGCCTTGCTTCGTGAGTTCTTTGCGCCATTCCACCAGCTCTCCGCCATTAGTCTGGCATCTCTGACCTCAGACCAACGCGACTGGAATGCGGCTGTCCTCGTTTGATTGGTCTCAGGATCGAGGACGGCGCGGCGGAAGTAGCCGTACCATCTTTTTCCTCGAACTGGAGCCCAACCCTTCTGGTGCGACTTGCCCATAACGTCCTCAGTTGTGTGGAGGAACCAAGCGGGCACCTCTCCTTTTACAGGCGTTTTTTGCGTAAAACGGAGGCGCGTTCGCGTTCGTTGACAAACTCTTCGACTTCGCTCAGGCTATAGCGAAGTACCCCGTCACTCATCCGGATGACCGGGAGATACGGTGCCTTGCGGGAAAGTCGTCCCAAACCCAATCTTTCGTGACGTTCAGTCATTGAGCAACGTCCTCAACGGTGAGAAATACATCTTTGCAGGCTTTTGCTCAACAATCTCGGTAGAAGCCATGCAGCATCTCCAATCGTGAAGTCACG
This sequence comes from uncultured Granulicella sp., assembly GCA_964282815.2. Classification (GTDB taxonomy): domain Bacteria; phylum Acidobacteriota; class Terriglobia; order Terriglobales; family Acidobacteriaceae; genus Edaphobacter. Next base: position 87,187 of record CBDIOH010000007.1, on the reverse strand, counting down.
GCATCGAAAGACACCAGCAAATGTTCCTAGCTTCTCGCGACGGAATTTCCTTGTTTAATACTTTCCAGTGATCGGGTGCTATGTTTCACGTATCACCTCGATAGAAGCCTAGTCATAACGCGCAAATTCTCAACGCGGCGTAAGTTTGGCCAAAACTGACTTTACTGTTGATAACTAGGTCCGACATTGACAGAACTCCACAGCGGACTTGCCTGCTCCGCTTGTTGGATTGAGGGCGTACGTAAGCACTACTTTCCTGTCGAGCGGTGCGTTATGTATGAATGGGCCGAGTTGCGTTATTTCAGATACCTCCCTGCGTCCTGGAAAAATAGGGATTTCGGGCCGCTGCGGAGGAGTTGCGTGCAGCTCAGCCCAATCTGAGCGTTCAGGCTCGTCAGTTCCAAGAGAACGCTTCCGTTCGTCTCTTCCGCAAGATGAAGGGCGCTCGTACTCCGGGCAACGGAGACCGGGACCGCAATCAAAGTCTTGGCTCGGTTCCTGTTGGAGACACGCGATAAAGTGCTCGATGCACTGATCGCAATTTGAGCGCGGCAAGTGCGCTTTGCGCGTTCGGATGTACTCCGCTGGTCGATCAGGAAATCTTCCGATCCTTCTGTGATGTACACAAACAAATCCTTCCAACATGCCCGGCACGGCCCACGCGTGGAGACACGGAACACCTGGTCGAAGAGGTTGTGTCCGGAATGGCCGATGCTGCGTAAGTAACATTGCCCCTGCGGCATCCGATCTGCGCATCGAAGAGTTACGCCGAGATCGCCTCGTTGTCTGCCTCAGACGAGACGATCCGCTTATCTCGAAGGCCTCCCTCCAAACCTCTGATTTGCAGGGCAATCTCGCAGTCCTCTATCACCCACAACGGCATCCCGACGCGCATGAGCGACTGTTAGAAACTTGTCAGAGATAGCGGCGCACAAATTGAAGAGTATTCGTGCGCGTCGCATCCTTCCGAAATGCAGATGCTGGTCAAAGACGGGCACGGACTCGCATTGATCCGCGAGGGTACAACGCTCGAAAAGAGCTAACAACCCGTCCGATCATGGGTGTGGATGTTAGCGGTAGCAGCGTCAGGCGGACCGATTACCAATGGAGAGCAACTGCGGCTCGTTTGTACTCCCCGCTTGGGATCCCGTCGAAGTGTACTGAGAAGTCATCGCCTTGTAAGACACTATTGGTAACTGTCACCTTGTGAAGTGTCGAAGCATTGCTGCGAAGCTTCAGATGCTGAGTCGAACCTGCGGGTGCTTCCAATACAAGCGTCAAGTCGTGTTCTCCCCTTTGTTCGTCGATTAGCTTCAGCGACGAAGTCCGCTCGCCCTCAGCAGGAGGCTGATGCGGCATGATGACTTCCACTTCGGGCAATTCCATCGATAGCCGATGATGCGTGTCCGCCTTTGAACCACATGGTGAAGTGGCAGCATCGTGTGTGAGACAAAGCACCTGTGGCGTAGCCGAAACGGCATCGATCTCCATTCGGCGTTGAACTCGCTGCATGTGGATGTTGAACATGTGATCACCCACTGCAACGTGATCCAGCGAGATCTCATTCCATTCAGCGGGCAGTTGCGGATTGATGGCAAGACTTTTATCCAGAGCATCGCTTTCGATGCCGGCAAGTCCACGAATGGAGGGAGAGAGAAGCATAGCCGACGACCAAAGCTGGTGCGACGAACTACGTCCCAGAGGCTCTAAGAACTCGCCGGAAAGCACCTCGGTGAGAGCACCTGGGTCCTGCAGCCAGGTGAGTTGCGCATCGGCATAGAGATTAGCGTAACCCTGCAGAGTTCTTCCGGTATGATAGTCCGCCATGGCAAGCCAACCTGTGTATAACGGCCAGACGGATCCATGGTGATAGCTGATCGGATCGTAAATTGCTGCATCGCTGGATACCGATCGAGTTCCCCAGTCGGTTGCAAATTGAGGACTAGCCCATGCCTGAAAGGTTGAATCGGCGTTGGGCAGGGAAAGATGCCCTGACCACCATGCTACAGCTGGAAAGATAGAGTGTACGTTCTCATACGAGCCGTCGATGCGGCGGTTGAAGGCATAAAATCCATCGGCCGTCCGATAGTCCTCCAGCTTCCGTTTGATCTCGGCAGCCGTAGTCGCGGCGGCGGCGCTGAGGTCGTCTTCTTTCAACAGGTGCGCAAGCCTGGAGATGCTCTGGGCGGATTGCTGATCGAGCGCTGCCAGATACATCTCCTGATGAGGCATGGTGGGTAGCCATTCCTCTACCCAGCCCGTGCCTTGCGTGTTGTCATAGATTCCATTCGTCGTGTGACTTCGTGTGAAGGCGTACGCACGCTTGACCGCATCCCAATGCGCCCGCACATAGCCCATGTCTCCGCTGGCGCGAACATAGTCTTCCATCTCCATCACAAAGAGCGGCGTTGCGTCGGCTGCTGCGTATAGGTAAGGAAGATGCTCCCAGTCCACCTCGGCTGCAGTCTGCGAGTACTCATGCATCATTTTCCCGTCGGCCCGCTGGTGTGCCATCAGGAAGTTCATCGCGTCACGACTCAGCGCGAAGTCGCCATAGCTGTTGACAGCGTACAGCGTCCAGAGAGTATCGCGTCCGAAGAACCACCCGAATCCCGGACGAGCGGAGTCGCCAGAGGTAAACCATCCGCCGGCGAGACCCGCTCCGTCCGGAGTGGTGACGCGAGATTGTTCAATGGAGATTTCCGCCCAACGCAGGGCTTCATTGAAGCGGCTGTCTGGAGTGGTCATAGTGAGACGAGTGTCAAAGAAGCGGAGATAAAAGTCGGATGTTCCAGCATAGAGCTGCGGAATACGCGCGGCTTGTACGAGTAGACAATCCAGCAGGTCGGCACGTGCTGCCTCACCTGAGCTCTTCCCGTCAGAGATGGCGGTGAGGAGCGGATAGAATACGCGATCGTCCTCACCCGGCTTATAGGAGAGATGGAACTCCAGCGGTTCAGTTTTCGGGCGCTCCTGGTAAGGACGCATAGGACCAGATGTGGAATGGGGCATGGCCACCACTCCGAAGAAGCTGGGATCATCGGTCTCAAGCACGTACGCGCCTCCGGTTCCGCGCACAATCCAACTTCCGCTGGGCCGACCATGGTTGGGGGCAGGCCACTGCCGCTCCATGCTGGGAGTAAAGGACAGCGTAATCTCTGCAGGCCGAGTGGCATGGATCTCGAACAGAACGACAGCGGAGGCCACTCCGGAAGGTCCTGTGCGCGGCAGAAACATGTGCTGGCGAACGGTGATCGCCGCATGCGAGTAGACGATGGTGCTGTGGTCCGGGCGCACTTGCAACGTGGAGGCATATTCGTTTAGCTCGATGGGTGCTCCGTATCCTGCCAGATATGCCGTCAGATGGACACTATTGAGAACCTTAACCGGCAGTGACCAGAGTTCAAAGGTTCCATCCTGCTGCCCGAGTATGGCACCGCGCTCACCCACGACGGAGAACGGCTGGTTCTGCCGGGCAGGCCGCTCGATTTTCAGTGGATTGTTATCGAGCGCAAAGGCCGGAACGGTTGCGAAGTCGCCTTGCGCTTGCACGGATGAAGAAAACGACAGGGCGATAGCGACGCCAACTGTGGCGGATGCAAGGATTCGCACAAGATTCTCCATCTTTATCTAGCTGAGACTTATAAAGAGAAAGGAAGGGCTGCCGTGGGGCAGCCCTCCTCCGGTTGTATGTACACAACGTTCTTAGAAGGTCACCCTGGCCGCGAATTGAATGCGCCGCATTGTGCTGTTGCCTTCCAGGCTGGTGATGACACCGGCGCCCTGAGCTACCGTGCAGTCGATGCAGTGCGAGTTATTCGAGGTGGGAATATCGAGCGGAGCGTGGTTGAAAATGTTGAAGAACTGCGCCTGGAACTCGCCCCTGAAACGCTCGTTCAACGGGATGGCTTTGATGACGGACGCGTCAGCAAAATAGTCGCGAGGACCCACGAGACTGTTGCGTCCTACGTTTCCAAATGTTCCGAAAGCAGGCCGGGTGAAGGGGCCTGAGGTGGCGCCATTCATGGCCAAAGCTGCCACCGGAGTGAAATAAGTGCGCGAGTGGGTGATCGGGTTGAGGGCGCCAGCTTTTTCAACAAAACCGCCTGCATTTCCGTTAGGGCGGCAGTCGCTGGTCGCTCCCGAGTTTCCGAAGTTGTTGTCGACGTCCTGGTCCGAACCACACTCCGCGTAAGTCGGCGTGAAGGGTCTCCCGCTCTCCCACGTGGTCTGGCCCGCCAGCGTAAAGCCGCCAATGATGCTATCCACAACGCGATTGGATACGCCTAAAAACTGCTTCCCTTTTCCGAACGGAAGAGCATACACGCTGCTCAGCACAAAGATCTGTGCACGGTTGGTGTCGTTGCGGCCATAGCTGATATGTTTCTGGGAATTCAGCGCGAAGGCTGCATCGCTGCCGAAGTTGGTTGCTTTCGACCAGGTGTAGTTCGCATTGAACGAAAGTCCGTTAGAGAGCCGCTTATCGACCTTGGTTTGAAGTGCGTTGTAGGTAGCATGCCCGTTCGGGGAGAGGTTACCGATACTATTGGCACAGCAGACCGTGGGCGTCCCATTATAGGTGCTGTTGAAGAATTTATAGTACGGCCTGCGAACCGATGTTCCGGCAGCGATATCGGCAGGGGTCCGCGGGAGAGGATATTGATTCAGGTCTTCTCCGAAGGTCTCGCCGGGATAGACACGCTCGCCGATGTTCCCGACGTAAGCTAATTCAAAGCTGGCCGACGAGCCGAACTGCTGCTGAACGGCGACGTTGTACTGATCCACCCGAGGCAGAGTGATGGTTTGAGGACGAACACTTTCGCCGATGTTATCCGAGAACGGGATGATGCCGTTTATCGGGATGGTAGGCCGCGCGGCCACTGCCGGAGGTGCGGCGAGCGTGGTCGCAAAGGAGTTGGCGGATGCCGTGTTGGTATTGCCGATATTCTCGTTCGCCAGCACCGGCAGGTTGTGCGAGAGCGCGCTCCCAAACAAAGTGCCGAAGTAGCCGACCGTGTCGTAGGTCTGGCCTCCGCCGGCGCGCAGAACCGTGGAGGGCGTAACCTGATAGGCGATTCCAAAGCGTGGGGCTAAGTTTTTATAGTCCATGCTCTCGTTACCGTTGGTACCAATTCCAGCGGCTCCTGCAACTCTGATGCCGCCGGATGCGATGGAAGCGAAGCCCCCGTGACCAAGTCCATTCACCGTCTCCGGAAAGATGAGATCCCAGCGCACACCGTAGTTCACGGTTAGTTTCTGGGTGACGCGCCACGTATCCTGCACATAGACGGCGCCCCGCTTTTGGTAGCTGTACTGATCGTTGATATAAACGTCGAAGCGCTGAAACTGAGCCGCATCGCCGATCAAGAAGGATGCGAGATCGCTCCCGCCAACACCGGTGGCCGACGCCGTCGTCGCATTCGCAAAGGTGAACAGTCCGGCGCGATTACTGTCGCTGGCATTGCGCACGTTCTTCGCATAGCGCAAATCAGCGCCAAATTTTATGGCATGATTTCCAAGGCTTTTCGTCCAGTTGTTCGTCAGTTGGAAAACCTGCTCGCTTTGAGTTAACGGGCAGTTGCAGTTCTGGCTTCCCAGATTACTCTCGGTGTTGGCGAAATTAAAGCTTGGCTGACTGAGCGTATCCGAGGGATTAACGGTGTTGGCCGGTGTCGGGGTTACGATGCCGAGAGCAGCGGCAGTCGTCAAGCCTGCGTATTTGTTTTCAGATACGTGATAGCTAAGGAAACCAAAGCGGACGTCCGTCAACAACGAAGGCTTGAGGGCATAATCAGCACCAATCGTCGCGCTCTGGTTCTGCGTGACCGTGTTGCCTGTCGTGTTGCCGAGACCGAATCCGTTTCCACCCGCGGCTCCGAAGGCAGGGACGCCGAGCAGGCGGAAGAGAGCGTAGTCGTAGCGGCCGAAGGCGTGTACCTTGTCTCCAAACTGCTGGTCGAGGCGAATGTCTGCCTGGTCACTATTCAGCACGCCATTTCCGGACGCGGCGTAGTTGTTGGTGATGCCGGCTCCAGCCACATTCGGCAGGGGAAGCAACGCAAGCAACGCTCTCGCCTGGCTGCTGACTGCGGCGTAGGGAATGGTTCCGACCGGTGTTGTATACGCCTGCTTGGTCACCGGGTTGTATAGCGGCAGCCCGCCCGCGTAGGCTGTCAGGTTGCAGATGCCGGTTCCATCTGCCTTCACGCAGGAATTCTGCACGGCGGCGTTGGGAATGTTTTGGAAGAAGCTGGTTCCCAGCCGGTTGCGCAAGCCTTGATAGTCCAAAAAGAAGAACGAACGATCTTTGCGTATGGGACCGCTGACGGATCCTCCAAATTGACTATAGAGTTCGCTGGGAATCGTACGGCGGGTAATGGGATCGGGCGTAAATTGCGTGAAGGGGTTCCGGGCGTAAAGTGCATCCGAGTGCCTGAACAAAAAGGCGTCTCCGTGAAGTGCATTACCCCCCGACTTCGTGCTGACGCTGACAATGCCTCCGGCCGCACCGCCCAACTCGGCGTCATAATTCTGGGTTGTCACCTTCGTCTCACTGATCGAGTCCAGGGTTGGATTCAGCACGATAATGCCGAGCACCGGGTCACGATTGTCGGTTCCGTCCAGCAGAAATCCTTGTTCGCCATAGTTCGAGCCGTTGGTGTTGAGTGCTAACCCACCTTGTGGATTCTCCGGTCCCGCGATGTTGAAGCTGGAGTGTTGCACGCCCGGAGTCAGGAGCAGGAAGCTCGTGAAATTCCTCGTCAGGTTTGGGATGTTGGTGATGGTACGCTCGTCCAGAATCTCGGATACATCCGCACGATCTACCTTCAGATTGGGCGCCTCGGTGGTGACGTTTACGGTCTGACTAGAGCCCGAGGCGGACAGGGTTACATCTACCTTCTGGGACGAATCGGCATGGATGTCAAGCGGATTGGTCCGCGAACTCGAGAAGGTCGGTGCGTCGATTTTGACGCTGTAAGTGTCAGGGATGAGATGTTCAACCGTCCAGCTGCCGGAACCATTTGTCGTGGCGGTCGTCACCGTTCCCTTCTGCACATCCGTAACTGTGACCGTGGCACCGGGCACGACCGCACCCGAAGAGTCGGTTACCGTACCGTACATTGCTCCGTAGATCGCCTGGGCGTAAAGGGAAACATTCCCCGCAAGAAGTAGAGCCCCTCCTACGATTGCGTGTGTCCTTAACATCCTGGCCAATTTGAACGTCATACTGCCTCCAAAGCGCTTCAACTTTCTTACGCGACTGCCAACTATGCCATCTGAGCTGCTAATTGTCACCGAGTTTCACGGTGATGTATGATCAGCAACCAGTGAATTCACTAGTCAAACGTGAGCATGATGTTCATTCGAAGGGAGTTGTGGATGTTATTGCATTAGAGGTGCGCCGGGCGCTCGTGAAGCGTGTGGCGGATAGCCAGTCTTTTACCTCAGCTCCGAGACTGCGTGCGTTCTTCCTTTATGTAGTAGATTGCAGTCTGCGGGGCCTGCCTGAAGAGGCGACGGAACAGCAAATCGGCATCCATGTATTTTCCAGACCTGCCGGCTACAACTCCGGGGACGACAGCATTGTGAGGTCACAAGCGCGTTTGCTGCGCATGAAATTGGACGCGTACTTCTCCTCCGACGGGAAGAACGAACCTATAGTGATCGAGATACCGAAAGGCCACTACGTTCCGGTATTTCAGGTCCGGATTTCGCACCCACCGCCTACCGAGTTGCTCGCGCCTTCTGTGCTACTCGAGTCGTCCGGGTCATATCCCACAAAGGCAGGTAACGCCCAGCTCTCCACCGGTCCGGTTACTAGTTCGATCCTTGGTTCGGCCGTCGCGTTCCCACTCGGGCGAGTTCCCATCAGTGTTCGTCAATTTGTCCTTCTGCTCGCCATATTTGCTCTTGGACCTATCGCCGGTCTTTGGTCCTACCAAAAGTTGCTCACAACCGAAGCCCATCGACCCACTCTGCTTTGGTCGCCCTTTTTCACCAAGACTCCCCCGACGCTTGTTATCTACAGCAATCCACTCTTCCATGGCACGCCCCTCACCGGCTTGAAGCTGGTCACCCCAGGTTTGCCTTTGATCGACCATTCACTCGATGACGAGACATACACTGGTACGGGGGAAGTTGCGGCCATCCGCCAACTCACACGCTTCTTCGACGCTCATAACGCTGACTTTGTCCTCAAGCGAAGTCGTCTGGTGACCTGGGACGAAGCCCGATCCAGCAATCTGATTTTCGTCGGCGCACCAAGTCAGAATTCCACTCTGGACGACTTACCGGCGCTTTCGCAGTTCGTCATCGTAGTTGACCAGGACGAGCATGGCTCAATTGTCAACCTCCATCCATTGCCGGGTGAGCCGTCCAGCTTTCCAACCAACGACAAGACGCAGGAGACGGCGATCGTGGCCCTCATCCCAGGGCTCGAGGCGAAGACTCATATTATGGTTGTAAGCGGCCTGACTACCATCGGCACGGAGACGGCGGTCGAGTATCTTTGCCGTACTGAGAACATCTCAGTCTTGGCGCAGCAGGCGGGGACGATCAACGGAGAAATACGACCGTTCGAGGCCATTCTGCACGTCGGTGTCAGCAAAGGCGTTGGGGTGAACTCAAAACTCTTGCTACTGCATCATCGTTAGACTAGCCACGCGCTCGGCCCAAGATCATGAAGCAGTGAGGACGCATTTTGTCGTTGAGCGCTTGATACGCGCGCCTTTACCCCGGCACAGGCCTTCAATAAACAGGCTTCCCGCGACTAGCAAGTTGACACGGTCATGCCTTCCTCCGTAAAAAGAAGTGGCTAGGCGCACGGACTCCCACCTGATTTGCGTCGGTTGCTTGACCGTGGTTCGAGAGAGTGACTCTTAGGTTGAGTCAGAGTCTGGGGCACAATATGGGGTTTAGAAGCTCGCGACGTGAGTTGCTGAAGTCCGCCGCCGTGAGTGGTTCCATGGCGTTGTTAAAACGATCCGCCTTCGCAACTCTTCAACACGATGCCCAGCGTCCGCTACAGGAGTTCGGCTACGAGCAGATCAGTATTCGCGGTGCCATACAGAGCGCCCAGCGGGATAATGTGAGCGCCATACTAATGGGTCTGGACGAGGATAGCCTTCTGAAACCATATCGCGAGATGAGCGGGAGGGCCGCTCCCGGCGTCAGTCTCGGTGGCTGGTATGAATGGAACCCTGATTACAACTACCATCATGATGATACAGGCCTGGCTCCCGGATCGACGTTCGGCCAATGGACCTCGGCGCTCTGCAGGCTCTATGCCAGCTCAAGGTTCGATAGTTCTGCGGGCCACACCGAGATAGCGGCACGTGTGGTGCGACTTAACGCTTTGCTTGCAGACACAATTACAACCGAATATTTTCAGAAGACACGATTCCCAGGCTATACCTTGGATAAGCTGGTCTGCGGATTCATGGATGCCCGTCGTCTTGTGGGTGACCAGTCGGCCTTCGCACAACTTGACAAAGTTACCGCTGCCGCACTGCGCGTTTTACCTGGTCACGCCGTTGCACGCGAAACGCAATGGAAAATAGGCGCAGACCTCTCCTGGATGTGGGATGAAACCTATACCATGCCTGAAAATATGTATCTTGTATTCGCATTGGGTGCAGGACAGCCTTATCGCAGGATGGCCGAAGCGTACCTGCTGGATGCAGTATTTTTCGAACCACTATCGCGAGGATTGAACGTACTCGGGGACAAGCACGCCTACAGCTACGTAAACTCTCTCTGCTCGGCCATGCAGGCCTATCTGGTGGGTGGAAGCAATATGCATCTTCAAGCCGCGATCCAGGGGTTCGACTTCTTAGAGCAGCAGAGCTTCGCCACAGGCGGTTGGGGCCCGGACGAACTTCTGCGCAAGCAAGGTTACGATGAGTTACATAAGAGTCTCATCGCCAGCCGAAATGGATTCGAAACACCCTGTGGCAGCTATGCACACATGAAGCTCACGCGCTACCTGCTGAGGGCGACGCGCAATGGCAGGTACGGGGACAGCATGGAACGAGTCATGCTGAATACAGTGATGGGAGCGCTCCCGCTCGAAGCTGATGGCCGTTCCTTCTACAGCTCCGACTACAGCTACGCGGGGAAACGTGCCTACTCCGTGCATCGCTGGCCATGCTGCTCGGGTACCTTACCTCAGGTAGTTGCTGATTACGGCATCAATGGCTATTTTCAAGAGGCATCGGCAGTCTGGGTCAACCTGTACCAGCCTTCTGAGTTGCGCTGGACCAACGGTCTAAGTTCGGTTGTGCTGGAACAAAGCGGTAGTTATCTCGAAGACGGCACGGTGCAGCTACGCATCTCCGCATCGCTTCCCACTCTCTTCACGCTGCATCTCAGAGTCCCTGCCTGGGCCACCGGGGAGGTTTACCTCAGCGTGAATCAGCAGTCACAACCAGTGACCGTCCGCAAAGGATTCCTGACCGTCGAGCGTTCCTGGCGGACAGGCGACCTAGTCGAAATCAGGCTGCGGATGTCTCTGCGCATTGAACGGCTGCCTGCCGACGGATCGACTCTCTATGCGCATACGGTCGCTCTATTATGGGGTCCGATTGTACTTTTTCCCCTTCGTGAAGCGACTGACACAGGACCTTTGATTTTCACCCGCGAGAGCCTTCTCGCAGCGAAACGCGAAGGTCAGCAATGGACTGCAGCGAGCACCATGGGAACTCGGAAGATGGTTCCTTTTACGGCGATTGGTGAAAGAGAATATTCAACCTATGTCACCCTTACCCCGTAGTCAAGGCCTGCAAAAAGTCGATGACATCTTCGCGACGCATCACTTCGGAAGGCTTGCTCAACTGCCCGGTGATCGTTATCAGCAAAAACGTAGGAGACCTCATCCGCCCGTATTTTGCTGGCCTGTGATGCTCTACCTTTTGGCTTTTCCCTCTCTGCTTAGCTCCGGGAGCCTGGGCGCGCAACAACCGGCTACGCCTGATAAGTCCGGGGAGCCAGGCGTCTTGGGAAGTTACGGTTTGGAGTACAGCACCGACGCGGTTGCACCGCACCGCTTTGTAGGCGTGCATGGACAGAAAGCGCTCGTCATGGGGTATCCGGAGAGCGGACTCGAGATATGGGCCTATCCATTCGAAATTATTGGAGACTACCGGGTAAGCTTTCGGCCCGATGGAGCGACCGCCGCGAAAGACGCGAGATTGTTGTTGCGGCGGGTAGACTACAGGCCTGAGTCAGTAACACGAACGTACGTAGGGCCGGATTTTCTGGTACGAGAGAAAGTGTTTGTGCCGTTGGAGGAGGCTGCGGCCGCGATCACGTATGAGGTGGAAGGCATACGCCCACTCACCATCGAAGTTCACTTCAACCCATTGCTGAACCTGATGTGGCCGGGTGCTTTGGGTGGCCAGTACACGCGCTGGAGGCAGGCGGCAACAGGAAGCAACGGCATCTCGGGGTTCCTTATCGCGGGCCAGGCCAATGAACTGGCAGGCATCATTGGATCAAGGGAGATAACGACTCACGATGACACCGTGAACAACGCCGTGCTCACGGAACACGGGTACTCGTTCTCACTGCGACCGCAAAGTCTCCCCGGACAGACGAAACACGCGACAGTGTATGTGGCGCTCACCCGGATAAGCCCCCACGAACCGGCACCAGGCCAGCCCAACACGAGTGGTGTTGTGGAGCCTACGACGGTTCTCGCTCAGCTTGCAGCAGCTATGGCTCGCATGGAGCGAGACGCGATGACCCATTACAAAGTGCTGGAGGAAGGGTCCCTGCGCATTATTACGCCGGATAAAGAAATCAACCGAGCTCTTGCCTGGACGAAGATCGCACTGGACCAGGCATGGGTCTGTAATCCGCGGCTCGGCTGTGGCATCGTCGCGGGCTTCGGACCTTCACGCGATTCGCTTCGGCCACAGTATGCATGGTTCTTCGGAGGAGACGGCCTCATCACGACAAGGGCCCTAGTGGCAGCCGGCGAGTACAAACGTGCGCGAGAAGAACTGGAGTTTATACAGCGATACCAGAACCCAGAAAACGGAATGATCTGGCATGAGCTCTCGCAAAGTGCGGGTTATATCGACTGGTCAAAATACCCATATATGTATGTGCATGTGGACATCACTTTCGACTACTTGACGACGTTGGCAAGCTATGTGTCGACGAGCGGTGACGTGGCATTTGCCAAGGAGCATTGGGCCTCCGTCGCTGCGGCCTATCATTACTGTCAGTCGTCTATTGGCACGGATCATCTCCCGCATATTCCTGCGGACAAAGAAGCGAGCGACGAGCAGCACCGTCCGGCCGATGACCTAAGTCTCACCGCGAGCTGGATAGACGCGGCGGCAGGCTACGCGGAAGTCGCTCACCTCACCGGTCATGACAAAGAAGGCGAAGAGGCTCGGCGCGAGATCGGCTTAACCAGGCAGGTGATCGCGAAGCATTACTGGAATGCGTCCGGAAAGTTCTGGTATGACGGCCATACGGCAGCGGGCGAGCCAATCTATCGAGAGGCGATTGGACCAACCCAATTGATCTCGCAAAACATCTTCTCCGCGGAGCAGAACAAGGCATTGCTGACCCGGCTGACCTCGTCAGCCTTCGAGGCAGACTGGGGCATGCGTGAAGTGGCGGCGGATTCGAAGGACTACAACCCGTATTCGTATGGCGCGGGAAGCGTCTCGCCACTTAGTACACTGGCGGCGGCTGTGAGCTTCTGGCAGTCGCACCGTCCGGAGAACGCTTTCGCTCTATGGAAGAGCGTCCTGCAATGGAACTCGCTAGACTCGATGGGGCACCTTCACGAGGTCCTGGCCGGCAACTTTTATCATGAGCAGACTGAATCGGTTCCCGAACAGACTTGGTCCTCAGCCGCTCTCATGGACGCCACCGTGCGGGGGCTGCTAGGACTGCGGATTGATGCCGAGGTTAACCGAATCGTGCTGGCTCCACATCTCCCGGCGGACTGGTCAGAGGTCAGACTGGAGAAGGTGCGCCTGCCGCACGCAACACTGGATTTCAAGATATGGCAGAGCGCAACGGCAGTTGATCTCGAAACACAAAATCACGGTGACAGTATCGCTATGCTGTTTCGCCCGCAGATTCCCCTGGGCTCTGAACTGATGAAAGTGGAATGTGCTGGTCGAAAAACCGCCGCTACGACCGAGACTATCGATGGGGATGAACAGGCAAGCGTATCCCTGCTCGTTCCGGCCGGAACGAGCCGCTGTCATCTGGAACTACGCGGCGGCGTCGCAATCGCTTTACAGCACGGCGAACTTCGGGTAGGTGATGCCAGCGTCGCTCCCAAAATCGTGGACGTAAAGTTGAATGGGAGGATGCTGTCCATTGATGCGGACATGATACCGAGCGGAGACGCTGTCTTTCTTTGTCGAACGACCTGGATGCCGGTCCCTCGATCGGGCGTGACCGTTAGAGCCCTTCAGAATGACGAGTATGAAGTTCGATTTCTGCAACCAGCGGCGCCGCAACTATCGTATGTTCATCAAGAGAACTACGAAAGGGTAACCCTCAATCTGGAGTTTGGTCATCCGTTCCGATAGTGCTTTAATATGGCCAACATTCTTTTCGGCCATGCCCTCGGTGTAGCGTGCCCAACCTTCCGCATATGCGGCATTCCCACGATTTTGGAGAGCGGTGTCTCCGGCTGGAGTTCGCGGGCAAGCGCGATCTGGAGATGATGTCCGGGTAAAGAAGCTGCTGGCTAGCGGGGTCCCGGTGCGCGATGTGGCCAGCAATCTGGGCGTTTCCATTCCTACTTTATATAGATGGGTTCCGGCGTCAATGCATGCGTAGCAAGCCTCACCCTTGGTCCGGTGCCCGCTACTGGTGATGATGCGACTTCACAGTAGCAATGAGAACGGCTCGGGAACACGATTAAAGTTACACGCTCCCGAGCCCCAATCTTCCGCTTTTACTGAGCAGCGTCCGAAACAACCTGCCAGGCTTCCCAGGTCGCCAGACGGTCGGCGTAGGTGGAGCGAATTTGTGGCAAGGTTGTGCTGCCTAGGATGAGACGCAGAGGCGGTTGCTCTGCATCGACGACCTTGAACAGCGCTTCTGAGGTCGCCTGCGGATTTCCGCGTTCCAGCTTCATGACACCTGCCATGAAGTCCTTACGGAATGTGTCATAAACCTCCAGCGGATTCGCACGTGCAGCGCTCTTACCGAACTCCGTGGCGTAGGCTCCAGGCTCGATCATTGTGACCTTGATCCCGAACTGCGCAACCTCTTTGGCCAGAGACTCGTGCAGAGATTCAGCAGCCGCCTTTGTTGCGGCGTACACACCAATCAGAGGCGCGGGAACCACACCGAGGCTGCTGGTTACTCCCAGGATGTGACCGCTGCCCTGCTGTCGCATCAAGGGCAAAGCCGCCCGGAGAACGCGCACAACGCCCGTATAGTTTGCGTTGAAAAGGTCCGTGATCTGCTCGTCGGTCGCCTCTTCCGTTGTGGCGATCAGACTGTACCCGGCATTGTTGACCAGAACGTCGATCCGTCCAAAATACTCGAAGGCCTCTTGCATCGCCTCCGGAACGCGAGGAGCGTCGGTCACATCCAGCTGCAACGGAAGAACTGCGTCCCCAAACCGTTTCCTCAGGTCTGCAACGCTGTCCACGTTGCGCGCCGTCGCTGCAACCTTGTCACCCCGTTCAAGGGCTGCTTCTGCCCATATGCGTCCAAAACCGCGCGATGCTCCTGTAATGAACCAGACCTTGCTCATGTCGCCTCTTCTGCCGGGCGTACCATTCCGGCGATTATGTACACACTGTTAAGTTATGGGCCGCACAAGTCCTTCGCATGGCCAGCACTGCCCGGTTCCGTACGTTGCGAAGGATCAGCCGAACAATCTCTTGATTCACACTTAGATCAGTCAATTTCAATCCGGCCAGTTCGCCATCACCTGATCGACAGCCTCGTTGAGCACCTCGGGAGAAACGCCGCCACTGGATTGCACCGCCAGTCCAGAAGCTAATGCGGAAAGATATTGTGCCAGAGGACCCGGCTCCCATATGCCTGGAAGATCTCCCTCTCGCTTCGCTCGTTCAAACCGTTGTTCCAACTGCCTGGTTCCTTCATTCCGAACAGAGGCAAGTTCATCCTGTATCACGCGGCTTGCCTGACTGCCGACAAGAGCTCCCTGCACGAGGAAGCAGCCGGAGGGTACATCAGCTTCTTCCCGAACGCCTCCCGTCAGACGCAACCAAGCCTCTGCGACCTCCCTCACCTTGGGACGGTTCAGGGCTGCGGTGTAGTCTATGGCTCGAAGGCCTAGATACATGCGCAAGGCTTCTCTTAGCAGACCTTCCTTGTCGCCGAAGGCGGCATACAAGGTCGGTTTGCTGATCTCCATTGCCTCCGTAAGGTCCGCAAGTGAGGCACCCTCATAACCCTGTCTCCAGAAAACCAGCATGGCCGCTCTCAGAGCGGTACCGCGATCAAACTCCCGAGGACGGCCGGGAAGGCGCTTCTCCGTCAAGGCTGGCATCGTCTCTCCTGCTCCTGTGCTTTTGATGCGAAACCGCTTGCCGCAGACTCTATTTTGTACCGAGGTGTAAAGAATTGCATCCTTCTCGCTTTCTTCGCGTCTTTACAGTACGGTACAAAATAGACGATGGAGGGGTATAAGAGATGAGCGCAAATGGAACAGCAAAGCTTGGAACAGCCGTGGTGACTGGAGCTTCCGCCGGCATCGGCAGGGTGTACGCGGAACGATTGGCAAAGAAGGGCTACGATCTCTTTCTAGTCGCCCGTCGAGCGGATCGCCTCGAGGCGATCGCAAAGGACCTGACGCAGCAATATGGCATACAGGTGAAGACCCAAATGGCGGACCTTGGGGATGCGGCCCAGCTTGAAACCGTCGCCAAGGCAATCTCGGCGGACGATCAGATCTCCTTGCTCGTCAACAATGCGGGTACATGCTTTGTCGGTCCTCTGGACAGCGCGACTGTCGCTCAATTGAACACCCTCGTGAATCTCAACATCGTTGCCCTGACCCGTCTTGCAATGGCCGTGCTGCCAGGCTTCAAGAGCCGAAATCATGGCGCACTGGTGAACATCGGATCGGCTGTGGGCTTTGATGGCTATCCCTATACGCCGATCTACGGCGCAACAAAGGCATATGTACAGAACTTGTCCAAGGCTCTCCAGGCCGAACTTGCGGTCACGAACGTTGTAGTGCAGCTGGTCACCCCGGCAGCCACCGTCTCCGAGATTTGGGATGTGCAAGGCTTCCCGTTGTCCAACATCGACCCAAAGATCGTGATGTCTACGGAGGACATGGTCGACGCTGCGCTTGTCGGCCTGGAGCGTAGGGAAAAAGTCACGGCACCGTCTGTTCAGGACGATGCAGTTGTAATCAAGTACTTCGATGCTGGGTCGGCACTCTTTGTAGCGTCGCAGCAGACAGGCAAGCCGGCTCCACGATATACAAATTAGGCAGATACGCGGAGTCGGGCATACACCCGGCTCCGCGGAGAACTGTGATAAGTAAATTCTCCAGCGAATCACAGGATGAACACGCGCGTTGGATTAGTCCTGCTAAACGCCGTTGTCACTCATCAGGCGGGTTTTGCTGGGGTATACGCATATAGGACACCCGACGAAGGTGCCGAAACGCGCACTACTAGAATCTTTGCTCCTATATTGTTACAGGCAGTGAAGAGAAGTCTCAGCAACAAGAGTACAAAAGCGAAGGCACCGGTCGAACGGAAGGGTCTTCAGGTCGGATACCTGCGCGTGAGTGCGTTCGACCAGAAGGAAGTGCGGCAGCTCGACGGCGTGGAGCTGGACAAACGGTTCACGGACAAGGTTCCGGCAAGGATCGCAACCGGCCCCGGCTCGGATAGAGGATCGACTTCGTTCGAGAGGGCGATACCGTCTTCTGCCACTCGATGGACCGCCTTGCCCGCATCCTTGACGACCTCCGGCTGTTAGTAAAAAAGCTTACGAGCAAGAGCGTTAAGGTCTGCTTTGTGAAGGAGAACCCGACCTTCACCGGTGAAAATTCGCCGATGGCGAACCTCCTTCTGAGCGTGAGGGGCACGATTGCGGAGTTCGAGCGGGAGCTAATCAAGGAGAGGCAGCGAGAGGGAATTGCCATCGCGAAGAAACGCGGGGCATACGCTGGCCGGAAGCGAACCCTGACTGCGGCCCAGGCTGTTGTCCTCCTGGAACGCATTGCGGCCGGCGAATCGAAGACAAAGCTCGCGAAGGAGTTGGGCCTATCGAGAAACACCATCTATATGTGTGTGAGCCGGGAAGGGAACTGATGCGCGTTCTGGTAGATGGTCTGGATACGGCGATCGAAGGCGAAGTGATCGGCGGCGATCTGCTGGATGGCCAGAGTGGTCGATTCGACTTGGAATCCGAGTTCACGGTGTGTTGCGACGATGGCACATGCTTCGCCGTTCACGGCTGGCTGATCGATGTAGAAATTCTGAACGAGCCTGCACATTGGGTGATGTGAGGATGATACGCCTCGTACAGCGTTCAATCTGCTGCCATGTGGAACGATAAGGTTTTAGCTCTGGCCTCTGTGCGACTTGCTACACGCTGAAACGGCAGGAGGAAGAAGACTTCGGCGGGCAAAGGAAAGCGGTGCTGACCCGCGACGGGAATCGGTGTGCCGTTCCTGGCTGCACCACGTTGAAGAGAGGGAAGTGGTCGATTGCAGTCCACCACCGCATGCCGGGAAATAGCGACCCGAAGCTGATGATTACCCTTTGTCTTGCCTGTCATGCCAAGGTAACGCGAACACTGTACCTCCACGAGGAATGGCCTGCTCTGCTTCGGGTACTATGACGTGAGCAGCATCCAGTGGCTCATGAGAATGCCTCTGAGTTGACGTGAAATCATCAATCCGTCCAGCAATGAAAGATTAGTACTGGGATGTCGCACAGGCGGAAGTTAGCCGTCCACACCCGCGCTATGAGCCATGGCCAGCTCGCTCGACTGGCGACAATGGCGTTGATCGTTACCGACCCAAGGACACCTGATTACGGGAAAGCTGCCATTAGTTCCTTGGCAATGTGGGTCAGTGTACCCGGTTGGTCTTCTGGGAATACCTTCGTTGGGTAGGGCGACCAGGTCCCAATCATAAAGAGGTCCGGAGAGATCTTTGGGTCACTGCCGGCTGCCTTGCAGTTGTTCACCGAATCGCGATCCCACGCCGCATCACTCTTTGATGTGAGCAGGCCATTGCAATACATCCCTACCTTGATCCCGCGGGAGTGTAATTTGGTCGCGAGTTCTTCAAACGCAGGCTTCCACGTCGCACTCCACTGCACATCGGCAAGAAAAATGTCGATGTGAACCCCTTGCTGGCCGAGCAGGTCGACAAAGCGAACCTCATCCTGCACCGCGGTCGGAGAGATGCCGCCCACTGCGTCAATCAAGTTGACTTTTATAGCCGGAAACAGGTTGCGATACAGCGCGACTTTGCTCGCAGCGGTTTTTGCAAGCTTTTCTACTGACTCAGGACACTTGTTGCGGGGAGCCTCCCGTCCCCATGTCACAGGCTCGTCCATATTCAAGTAGTCCAGCGGAATTCCCAAATCATGAACGCGTTGTGCGACGCCGCCGGCATTTGCAGGGCCGCCACGTCCTTCCATCTGGCCGCCACAGGCAGGGTCGGCGGAGGCCTCTTCTACTCCGAACTGCCCGGCCACTTTCATGTGGTTTTCCCGTAAGCCGTCGATCAGTGCGCGATGTTGATCGGGCGTTCCGCGCAGAACCATCTGCGTAGAAATTTCAATTGTCGACGTTCTCTTCGCAACCGTAGGCCACATTCTGGGCGGCCCGAAGATCTCCATGTAATCCGAAGGATTTGTAATCTTCCGGTCCTGCTGTACGACTGGATCGACGCCACCAAGCCAGAACTCCGGCTGGTGCTTACCCATCATCTGCTGTTCGGTTGCTGAAACCGTAATCAGAGCCGGCAGGAGAAGCGCAAAAGCGAGAGCCGTGGCGAAACGTGAATGTTGGCGATTGCGTCGGTTCATACAGGATTCCTCAGGCTACACCTTGAGCAAATACACTCTACGCAACCTGAAGTGTGGCGCCTCAGGACCGAGCGCGATCAGTCTAGTGCATTCTGCACCAGAAATCAGCGCGATCTACGACGTGGAGAATAAACGCAATGACCAGCATTGCACGTTGCTTCTTTCCCGATCGGGCCGACGAATCTTCATAAGTCGCAATAGGGGAAGTTGTGCTCAGCTTGTCAGCCCCGAAACGTCGGCTTCAATCCTTGTCAAACCGGAGTTGTCGTGGATATCGGAACCCTTTCGCAAAGCGGCGCGGACTTCCTAGCCGCAGAACACGAAGTTTCAGACCGCAGGATTCGAGCTGTGGCTGCGACGTTAGGAATGGCAAGGACTATCCTCCGGCAGGTTTCAGTTTGAGAGCGGAGGTAGGCACGGCGAGACGGCGAGAGGCTGCTTGAAGAGGAATGGAGAGTCGAGACGGCGCGATGCCGGTTGAAGAAGCTTGCAGCTGGAGCGTGCCGGGCTCATCGAGAGCCTGCACGAAGACCATGGAAAGACCGTTGAAAAGCTGACGCCTGGCGAGAAGCGGCGTCGACGGCCTGTCAGACTCACGGCTGCTGGGATCGCCATTGCCGACGCCAAGGATTCTTCCGGGGCCGGAGAGAGCGAAGTCAATCGCGTTATCAGCGAGCGGCACCAGGCGGCCCTTACTATCGAGCGCTTCTACGCGGACGCTGGTCATGTCTTCCCTGTCCGCGCGCAGCGACGGGTAAGTGGCCGTCAGGCGAAGGCTGGCGGCAGCACCCGTTGTCTCCTTTCGTTCTGAAAGGACGACCTTACCTTGACGAAGACCTCGCGCCTCTATGCTGCCCGGAGCGTAGGGTACCTGCCAGTGCACGTAACCGTTTGGCTGCATCTTTTGCACATCGATACGCTTGCCATTTACCAGCAGTTCGATCTCCTCAAGGTTGGAGTAGCACCAAACTGCGATCGGTTTTCCTTCCTGACCCGCCCAGTTCCAGTGCGGAAAGAGATGCAGCACCGGCTCCGTTCCCCACCAGGCCTTGTAGTAGTAGTAGGAGTCTTTGGGAAAGCCGCAGGTGTCCATGGCGCCCATTTGCGCGCTAACGCTCACTGAGGTGTAAGGGCTGGGTTCGCCGCGATAATCGAGGCCTGTCCAGGCGAAGGCACCGCTCAGGAACTTTCTGTCCGCGTAAATGGACCACCACTCCGGGGTTGGCAGGGTGTAACCGGGATAGTTGAGTCCGTAGGCATTCGCATAGCCGCGCTTTGGATCATCGGCATAGATGCCGCGGGTTGTTGTGACGCTAGCCGTTTCGGTGCCGACGGTGGGCAGGTTCGGGAACGCCTTATGGAAGGCATCGATGTGCGCTGCTGTGCCGTCACCGCCGCCACCGCCTGCCCCGGCATAGTTGAAACCCTGCACGTCCACGACGTGGGAGAGGCCGCGTCCCCACCCGCCGTTCATAGCGGCTGTTACGGGGCGAGTGGGATCGAGCTCAGCGGCGCGCCGCTTCATGACCGATACGATCATGGCTCCGCGTTGCGAGCCTTGATCGGGCTCTTCATTGGCGAGCGACCAGAGCACGATGCTGGGATGATTGCGGTCGCGGCGGATCATGCGATTTAATTGATCGAGACCTTCGGGCGTCGAGGCCATCATGCGCGTTTCGGACATGACCAGCATGCCGGCGCGATCGCAGGCATCGAGCAGCTCCGTTGTGGCCGGATTGTGCGTGGTTCGATAGGCGTTCGAGCCCATGCCCAGCAGCAGGGCGACACGCTCTTCCTGCAAGCGGTCGGGAACGGCAGCACCGACACCGGCGTGGTCCTCGTGGTTGCAGGTTCCTTTCAACTTGACGGGTTTGCCGTTCAGTAGAAAGCCGATGTTCGCATCAAAGCGGATGGAACGGATGCCGAAGGTAGTCTCCCTAAGATCGGTCGTGACGCCGTCGCTCTCCAGCGAGCAGCTGGCGTTATAGAGATGAGGTTCTTTACAGCTCCAGAGGCGAGCCGAGGAGAGCGTGGTATCACTTTTGAAAGTGACTTTTCCCCAGGCCTCTACGGTCTGCGGTGCGCTGCGAAGGACGGCGGCCTCCTTGCCGGATGGATCGATCAGGCGCACGACAACGCGGCAGGTGCGCGGCTTGTCGCTCTCATTGGCTACCTCGTTTGAGACGCTTACGCTGGCACCAGTGCCTTCAGGCTTGCTCACCACGGTTGTGCCCCATTGCGCCAGATGCAGAGAGTCCGTCGTGGTTAGCCACACGTGCCGGTAGATTCCCGGCCCTTCGTAAAACCAGCCTTCGGCGAGTGACGCATCCGCGCGCACGACGAGCACGTTTTGCTCCCCGTAGCGAAGGTATTCGGTGATGTCGTAAGTGAACGGAACGTAGCCGCTGAACTCCCGGCCCAGGTAATGATTGTTGAGCAGCACAATCGCGTCGCGGTACACGCCGTCGAACTCAAGGAAGATACGCTTGCCGTGACTTTCGGCGGGCACGTCGAAGCGTCGCCGATACCATCCCACACTGGTGGCCGGAAAGCGCCTGCCTATGGGTTTCCAGCCCTGCGCAGAGTTCTCGTCGCTGGTGATGAAGGGCAGATCCAAGGCCCAGTCATGAGGCAGGTCGATCTCCTGCCAGGCGCTGTCATCAAAATCCCGCTCGCCTACCGGAGCCACGTAGTCTGCTTTCGCAAAAGTACTTTCGCGCGACGGTTCGCCAAAGCCAAAGTCGAGGGCAGGATCAGAGGCATGGCCCAGGTGAAATCGCCAGCCGTAATCGAACAGTGCGCGGGTTCTTGGCGAGGCTGATGCAGCAGATGCAGCAGCAATGGGAGCTTGCTCCAAGACGGAGTTCAATTCGCTCACGTCAGCGATAGGCTGGCCCTGCGCGGTAAGTGCGCGGCCTGCTGTAAGGACTCCTGCCGAGGCGCCAAAACCGGTCTTGATCATAGTGCGACGAGTGATCGATGCCATTCTTCTTCCTTTGCCGCTACGTTAGGGTGTTTGTGTGAACATGGAGGTCAGTGCTTAGGCCTGACACTTGCTAGAACCGGAGATGACTTCTCCCATTTTGCAATGTAGGTGTCTACAAGCGCTTCTCAGAAACGTTATGTAAACCGAAGCGTTCCGCCTGCTTTTACTTCTTCGTGCTGGATCGCGCCGCCTGGCAACGGTTTCCCGTCAAGTGAGGTATGGACTGTATTGCCGCCTTTGTAGGCGTTTTCTACGACGAGCGTTTTGCCGTTCGGCAGATGCACTATCGATCGGGGAAAGAGCGGTGCTCCGAGAATGTACTCCGGCTTGGCGGGACAAAGTGGATAGAAGCCGAGGGAACTGAGGATGTACCAGGCAGCCATGGATCCGGTATCCTCATCGCCTGCAAACAGGTCCGGAGTATAAAGTTCCTCCATGACACGCTTCGTCCAGTAAGCGGTGCGGTCCTGCCGGCCTGCGACCGTAAAGATGTAGAGGATGTGATGCGACGGCTGATTACTATGCGCATACTGGCCAAAGTTGATAGCTGCCATCTCTGACATCTCGTGGATCTCGTCGCCGTACGACCCGGTCTCGAAATTGGGAAACATGGTGAGCATCTTCTCAAGCTCGGCAACCACTTTCGCGTTGCCACCCATGGCTTGAATCAGCGCCGGCATGGCGTGCGGTGCGTCGAAGCGGTGCTGATACGCGGCGCCTTCGACATAGGGGTCGCCCCAGCGGATGGGGCTGAAAGGTTCCAGAAAGCTTCCAGCCGAGTTCTTACCGCGGAAGAAACCTGTCTTGGGATCAAAGATGTTGCGCCAGTTTTCAGATCGCTTCATGAACATTACGTGATCGTCTGTTTTGCCCAGCGCTTTCGCGACCTGAGCGATGCAGAAGTCGCCATAGGCGGCGTCGACTGTCTCAGCAGCTGATTGTTCGACCTTATCCGACGGGTCATAGTTAAACTTCAGATACTCTACAATACCGCGGCGACCGTAACCTGCGTCCGGATTCCCGGTTTGCGTCGCGTGCTTCTTCAGTCCGTCATAGGCCGCAGCCATAGCGAAGCCTTTAATGCCTTTTGCGGCTGCTTCCCCGAAGAGCGAATCGATCAGGCTGCCGGTCATGCAGGCGCGATACCCCGGGCATGGAAACTGTGGAAGCCATCCGCCTTCCTGATAGGCATTCACCCAGGCCTGCAGGATCTCTCCAAGGCGATCCGGGAAGAGAAGGGTCATCATGGGGTACCAGGCGCGATAGACATCCCAGTAGCCGTGGTCCGCATACATCACACCCGGCACCACTTTCCCGTTGTACGGGCTGCGATGCTGCATCGCGCCGCTCGCGTCAGGCTCGTGCCAAATGCGCGGAAATAAAAGGGTGCGGTACACGCAGGAGTAGAAGGTGCGTTGTTGCTCCTCGGTCGCGCCTTCGATCTCGATGCACTTCAGGTGCTTGTTCCACACCTGTTCTGCCTCGGACCGGAGTGTTTCCCGGGATCTCGCGCCGAGTTCACGTTGCAGGTTGCGCTCCGCCTGCTCAAAGGAGATGAACGACGTTGCGATGCGCACGTCCAGAGAGCGGACCTTCTCCGCGAAGCTGAGATGGGTTGAGCGATAGTTCTTCAGCTCTTTGTGCTCGAGAGCGGTCCATGGTTCAGAGAACTGCAAGAGGTAGTAGCAAGCAAAGTCGTTTGCTACGCCGCCGGAGTTCGCCGTGGAGCGGAATTGAAGGGTGCGCCGCTCAGCATTGAGCTCCGGCAGGGGAGGCTTCTCGCCGGGCACATCGAAGATGAAGCCGGGTATCTCCTCCTTGCTGTAACTCGCATGGATCAGGGCACCGCGTTCCGTTGGTACCAGCTCCGCATCGATGCCATAACGTAGCAGCCTCATCGCCAGCGTGTGGGGAGATAGAAGCGAATCCTCCGGACGGTACGAGGCAGCGCGCGAACCGGGGTCCAGCTCCGGACTGCCGCATACCGGCAGGAACGTTGCATGGCCATAGTCACCAAGCCAAGGACTCAACTGATGCGTGGAGCGAAACCCCTGGATGCGACGCTGACTGGGTTGAAACATCCAGGACGAGTTCGGTGTTGTCTGCAGCGTCCAGTGCGCCATGCCAAACGGACGCGCTGCAATCGGCAGCGTGTTTCCACGCGAGAAAGCAGGGGTCGAGTCTGTTCCCTGCAAGATGCTGACGAGCGTGACAGGGCTCCCTAGCCGCGCGCCCTTTGTCAATGAATGCTGTGTGACCGAAGGCGTCTGCGCTTCCAGATCCATGGCCACAGACGACGCGGTCGCCGCAGCGGCGAAGCCCGCGGACTTAAGGAAAGAACGGCGGCTGGTCTCCAGAAATTTTTTTGACTTACTCACGATGCTGCTTCTCCTATGGTCTGCTTGCCGATCAGCCGAGTGTGACTACTGAGGACGAAATGACGGAGGTTCGTCGCCCTGGTGTGTGCCCCAGATCTTATCTGGGGTCGAGGAAAGCGTGAAGTTTAGAGTGCCGCCGTGCAGCGTGAAAGCCTCAGGCAGGAACGTCTTCGTGCTCGGTTTGCCGTTGACGAGAAGCTGATGAACGTACGGGCTGTTGCCGGCGGCGGCCGCGGCCAAAATGCGCAGATCACCGGCGAGGCGGTGAATTGTAATAGACGGAAAGAGAGGACTGGACAGAACCAGTTCGGCGCGTCCGGGGATCTCGGGGTAGAGGCCCATGGCGGCAAACACGTACCAGGAACTCATTTCGCCGAGGTCGTCATTTCCGGGAATGCCGGAGGGATTGTTGGTCCAAATGCTGTTGAGAACCTCTCGAACGAGCTGCTGGGTCTTCCACGGTTGGCGTGCGAAGAGGTAGAGCCACGGTGTCTCTATCGATGGTTCATTGTCAAGCTCTGCATGGAGCGGGCCGGCCTTGGTGACAGCCGGTGAGCCATCCGGTTTGTAGAAGAAAGTATCGAGCCGGGCGGCGGCTCGGTCTAGTCCACCCATCTCCTCAAACAGACCGGCGACGTTGAAGGGAACCATCCAGACGTATTGCGCCGCGGAGCCTTCCACGAAGCCGACGCCGGTTGCGGGAGTAAAAGGCTTTGGCTTAGGATCGTTATCTTCATCGTCACCGTGCTGGAGCGCAGGCCACGTGCCGTCGGCGTTGCGGTTCATCATGTAGCCGCCATCTGGGGCAGCGTTGGCGTTCCAGATGTTCTTCCAATACTGGGCGCGGTTGAGGAAGCGCCGCTCCGTGGCGTGGTCTCCAAGATGGCCCGCCAACGCCGCGATGCCAAACTCAGCGGTCGCGTCCTCCAGCGTGTCGGCGGCTGGTCCCCATGAGGGAGCACCGACCGGGATGTAGTGCAGCTTCAGCCACTGGTCGAGGCCGGGACGCTCGCCGACACACTCGACCGGACAGCCAGCGTGACTCAGATCTTCCGCTGTTGGAACATCGGCAGCATGCACAAGGGAGTTCAGGGCAGCCTTGCCGTCAAAGTTATGACCGCCGAAGGCGTAGATGTCCGCGATAGCTGGTGCAGCGGGATCGCCATTCATGACGTGAGTGGCGCCCGATAGATGCGTCCATCGATCCCAGCGGCCGTTGTCCTGTCGCGACTGATTCAGCAGAGACTGAGCGATGCCGCTCCCGAGGCCGGGGTCGAGCCAGGTCAGCAACTGAAGCTGCGATCGATAAACATCCCAGCCGGAGAAGTTCGCATACTGGATATGCTGGCCCCGTGAGACGTGATGGACCTGGTGGTCCATGCCTTCGTAATCGCCGTTCGCATCGCTATACGTGGTGGGAGTCTGCAGGGAGTGGTAGAGGGCCGTCCGAAAGACGGTGCGTTGGTCGGGTGTGCCGCCGCTGATGTCGATCTGCGAAAAGCGTTGGTTCCAGGCCGCTCGGGCACGGGCAGCAAGGGATGTCGTCGTGGTGTTCGCGGAAGCCTCGGCCTGGAGGTTGGCTTCGGCGTTATCGAGCGAGACGTAAGAGATGCCGATGCGAACGTGAACCTCCGAGCCGGGAGGAAACGTAAGAAAGACTCCCGACCCATTCCCGGCCTCGGGAAAACCCTTTGGACCAAAGCCGGTGCCGCCCCGGGAGGAAATTTCCTCAGGATAGAGCGATGTGTCATGCCAGGCACCGTGGGCGATGGGTTTGACGTCGAAGTGCGCTGTGAAATGCAGCGTGTAGTACGGGTGTTTATCCTCGTAGGTCTTGTCAGGGCTGCCGATGTAGCCGCAGAAGTTGCCGCTGGTGACCGATCCAGTAACCGTGCCAGTCACGGGATCGACATGGGTCTCGGCGGCTGTAGAACCAACTTCAGAGTCCGAGGTGCGGACGAGCACGGTGGACGGCTTTCCAGCTGGAAATCCAAAGGTGGCGATCGCAACGCGCATCCCGGCGGCGAGGGCAACGTTCACGCCGTTGCCGAGATGGATGCGATAGGAGCCAGGGACAGCCTGCTCGTCCTTGTGGTCGAAGGCTGAGACGTACGCGTGGCGAAAGTCGGTCGACGGTGACGTTTTAAGTTCTTCAGTAATGGGCATCAGCGGAACATCACCGGATCCGCCGGCGCAACCCCAACCCTCAACATTCGTCAACGAGAAGCCCCGGATGGCTGTGGCGCGAAACTCATAACCACCGGGGGCGGCGATGGGCCGTTTTGGGCCGACGGGCGTCGCCTCCGGGGAAAACTGCACCATTCCGAAGGGCACGGTAGCACCAGGAAAGACGTTCCCGCCGTTTGCAGTGCCGATAAGCGGATTGACCTCGGAGACCGGATCAGCTGAGGGTACCTGAGCAAGAACCGGAGAAAGCCCTGCGGCAAGCATCGCAAGCGTTGCAAACGGGCGGAGCCGGACAAGAATAGCCATAACGGAAGAATAAGCGAATCCATTCATAGGTGGCTTAATCGCTCTTTGCGAACGGCATGTACGGCGCTCTGTAACAGAGAAATAGCACACGCAGCACATGCTCCTGCGTAAAAGCAGGAGCACATGCCACTTGCAATCGAGCACGTTAGAACGAATACTTCAGGCTGAATTGGAACGCTCTCGAATCTACCGTGAAGTTCTGAAACGTCTTTGTGCCTGTGATCTGGCCGGCAGTCTGATAGACCCCTGTGGACGGATCGCTAAATGCTGGATGATTGAGCGCGTTGAAGGCATCCACCCGGAAGGTCAGCGTCTGAGATTCCTTCCACGGCATGGAGAAATGCTTGAAGACGGACGCATCCACCCGGTTCCATCCCGGTCCGTTAATCTGCTGCGGCCGGTTACCGAGATACGGGAGCAGTTGCTGGTAGGTGGTCAGCGGCGGTAAACAGTCGCGGTCCGCGACGCAGTTTGGGTCAGCGCTCGTGTAGGAGGGGTTATTCACGAAGGCGCAAGGGTTGTACCAGCGTTGCACGGTCTTTACCTGCGTGGGACAGGAGGAGAGCGCCTGATCGTTGCCGCGAATCAGACCGCCGTTGCTCGGTATGATCGTGCCTCCTCCCTTGTACGGGTCTCCAACCTTGACCGCCAGCGGGCTGATACCCTGGATGGTACCCACCGCCTGACCGACTGTAAGCGGGTCGCCGCTCTGCGCTATCAATGTTCCGCTGACAGACCACCCTCCCGCCGCAGCGTTCACCAGGCCACCCCGGTTCAAATACCTCCGGTTCCTTCCAAAAGGAAGGTCGTAGCCGCCGAGGAAGGTGACGCGATGCCGAACGTCGTATGTCGAGCTGGCGTAATCGCAGAGTCGCGCGGGACAAATGAGCGTGTTTGTTTGGTTCTTTCCGCCCTCAATCCCGTTGCCGGCAGTGTCGTCCAAGGCGTGCGACCAAGTGTAGGTTCCGAGAAAGTGAAGCCCGTTGGTGTACCGGCGCTCGATCTTGGACTGAAGCGAGTGAAAGTTGCCGAGGCCGCCGTACGACTGGAACCAGTCGAGATCCGATGTTCGTGGGCCGTAGGGTTGCGCGAGCTGCGTGTTTTGCGCTTGCAGATCCATCGCCGCCAAGGACTCGTTGTAGATGGGGAAGTCGTTTGTGTGACGCGACATGGCACCTACATACCCGACCGACACCGAAGTATTGTGCGTCAGAGCGTATTCCATGGTGAAGTTGGTTTGCATGACATAGGGCGTGATCTGGTTGCCTGTGCCGTTCAGCTCCGGAAACTGCGTGGCCGCAGCCGCCAGGAAGCCGGAGCCGATGTCTGAGCTCGGAAATCCATTCTTTAGCGTAATGCCTGTGGTGGCCGCACAGTTTCCAACGCCATTGTTGCACGGGTAATACCCGAAGTTTGCCTGCACCGTAAAGGGATAGTTGAAGGCCATATTCGGGCCGCCAAAGCCGACGCTCTCCAGAGCGCCATAATAGATACCGAAGCCAGCCCGCGCGACCAGCCGGCTTGTCGGTTGATAGGCAAATCCGATGCGCGGGGCAAAGTCATGCTTCGAGTAACTCACCAGGTAGCGATTGTTTGTGTTCACGGCGTGGACTGGATCTGGAAAGCTGGCGAGGTAAGCGAGAAAAGCTGGATTGAGCGAGCTCACTGGAGTCTGGCTGGGGACGATGTAGGTCGCGGAGCCGGAAGCATCACACACCCCTGAGTTGCCGGCGTCTGCGACGCACTTCAGGGTACTCAAATCCGGTGTAAAGGAGGCCTGCTGTCCATTTACTTCGCCGATCGGCGTCTGCAGCTCCCAGCGAAGGCCAAGATTGAGGGTCAGATGTGAAGTCGCCTTCCAGTCATCCTGGAAGAACAGAGCATTGTCCCAGCGGAAATCCCGAGTCGTGCTGAGATTGCTGAGACTTGCTCCGTGCTGGTAGTCAGCAAGGAAATCCGCTATTGGAGCACCGGTAGGCAAACCGCTGGCGTTTTGCGGTATGCCCGTGTAAGTGCCGTCGTAGTTGTAATAGCCGCGCGAAGTCGGCGGCTCGACCGTGGAGAACCGGATGCTCTGCAGGCTGACACCCATCTTGAGGCTGTGCTTGCCCTTGTTGATCGTGACGTTATCAAGGAACTGCCAGTTGTTCTGATGCTCATCGGCGGGAAGGTAGCCGGGTGAGCCGGCGCCGCTTAGAGCAGCGTTGCCACCTTGGTAAGCGCCTATGTTGATGTTCGGAAGACCACCGTTGTCCGGCCCACCGGGGATACCGCCCAATCCCAGGGACTCCGCCGCATTGCTGTTCGCGTTTAGTTGCAGCACGACGAAATGCGTGTAATTGAAGGCGTATCGAACTTCATTCACGATGCTGCGGCTGAAGGTATGGGTTTCGCTTACCGCGACGTTCTGGGAAACATTGCGCGCATACGGCGGACTGGAGAAACTGCTCCCATCCAGAACCCCCAGCGGCGAGTTCCAGGAATAGTCATTATTGGAGTTGCTGTAGCGCACGAAGGCCTGGTCTTTGGCGCTGTAGTTATAGTCGGCGCGGGCATCCCAGTGCAGTGTGTTGTTGTGCTGGGTCTGGCTGACCACGTAGTTGTTGTATAACGCATATGTGCCGTTCACGATGTTCGAATTTGGCAGCGGATACGCATTCAGGATAGCCTGGGCCGTGGAACTGATCTCCGACGCGCACATGACGTTCGGAGCATTCCCGCAGGCACTGCCCAGAACTGCGGTCCCACCGCTGCCGGGCTCGTAGATTGGATAGCCAAGTCCTTTGCCGGTCAGGTTCGGGTTCAACAACTCGGTAAAGTTTCCAGTGCGCTCTAAAGCGGTGGGAACTGTGTAAATGCTGTTTGCTGTTCCTTGAACGATGCGGGACTCCTCCATGTCGCCGAAGAAGAAGAGCTTATTTCTAATAATGGGAAGGCCTAAAGCCGCGCCGAACTGGTTCTCGCGGAGTTCAGCGGTGGGACCGGGGTTTTGTCCCTGGAAACAGCCTGCCGCGGGGCAGGAGGCCGGGTTGAAGTAGTCCCGGGCATCAAAAGCATTGTTGCGAATGTACTCCCAGGCATCGCCGTGAATGTCGTTGGTGCCGGCCTTCACGCTGGCGTTGATGACAGATCCCGAGGAATGGCCGAATTCGGCGCTGTAATCGGAAGTCTGCACCTTGAATTCGGAGATAGCTTCCGGCGGAGGACGAACCGCGGCCGGCGCACCGCTGAGGAAATCGACGGAGCTTACGTTGTTATCCACACCGTCAAGGACAAAGTTGTTGAGCACAGCCTTGCTTCCGTTGGAGCTGAAACCTCCCTCGCCCCCGACGCGAGAACCCGAAGCGCTCACTACGCCGTTCGTCAGTTGCGCCGCGTAGAGATAGTTCCGGCCATTCAGCGGCGTATCTTCAAGCGTCTTACTGTCAAAGACCTGGCCTACTGACGCTTCGTCCGTCTGCAATAAAGGGGGCGCCGCCGTGACCTCAACCGTCTCCGAGGCAGCACCGACTTTAAGGGTGAGCTTCACGTCCTTACGATCCTGCACATCAACATGGACGTTGTCTTGCACCGTTTGCGAAAACCCCTGAGCTCTCGCAGAGACACTGTAATTTCCGATCTTGATCGGAGAAAAGTTGTAAATGCCGTTCTTGCTGGTTCGCGTCTGTTGCACGAGCCCGGTGTCGACGTTTGTAAGAACTACCAGGGCGTTTGCGACGACTGCTCCTGAACCGTCTTCGACCACGCCCGTCATCGAGGCTTGATCAACCTGTCCGAGTGCGGCGCTGCACAGGAGCGACAAGCAGAAGCAAAGTTGGATCGAGCGGCGGCTCGCAGCCCTCCGCAGTAGCACTAGGCATTCACGCCACTTTCCCATGAAGATCTCCCCTTATGTCCCAGGCTTCAGGACTGACCCAGAATCTTGTTTGAACACTACGTAAACAAGCTTGCTGAGAAGGGTCAACATAATTTTGAAAGATTTCGTATGAACAGCTATCTCATTCATATGAATCACGTTATTGCTTTTTCTTAACTGCGCCTTTCGAGTGATTGATCGTGATGGTAGACTTCAGCAACGACTCCAGGCTTTATTAAGGCTCCTCATGCCCTCCCTCGAGCAAAGCAACCGGGTTCTGCACTTTGGAATTTACCAGCTGGACGCTGGGTCTGGGCAGTTGCGCAGGAATGGAATGGCGGTCAAGCTTCAAGAGCAACCTCTCCAAATCCTGAGCCTTTTGCTTGAGCATCCCGGCGAACTGGTCACTCGTGAAATGTTGCGTCGAGAGCTCTGGGCCGAGGATACGTTTGTCGATTTCGATCGCAGTCTGAATACGGCTGTCACAAAGTTGAGACGGGCCCTATCCGACTCCGCAGAAAATCCCCGGTTCATCGAGACTGTCCCTCGTCACGGCTACCGCTTTATCGCTCCCGTCTCCGAACCGGCTTTCCCGGAAAGCACCCTGCAGTCTCCGGCAGCTGAGAGCCTGGAAACATCCGTTGCTACCTCCGGCCACTTAGAGGCTGCAATTGTAGAGATCAAAACTGAAATTTCGCCTCGTAAGCATAGACCTCATCGCTTCTATGCTGTGGCAGCTACTCTAGTGATCTCTGCCTGCCTGGGAGCGGCGTTTTTCAAATACTGGCACCGCTCGCAGGCTCGAACATCTACGCCCGTCGCCGGCCGCCACTCAGTGGTGGTTCTAGGATTTCAGAATCTTACCGGCGATCAAGAACATGCGTGGCTCTCAACTGCTTTATCTGACTGGTTAGGCGCGGAACTCGCGGCCGGAGACCAACTCCGAACGATTCCAGCCGAAGATGTCGCTCGCATGAAGGTCGAACTCGGCCTGCCGGAAGTAGACAGCCTCGGACAGGACACGCTGCAAAGAATCCGGCAGGACTTGGGAAGTGACTGGGTGGTTATTGGTTCCTACGCCAGCTTGCGGAGTGCTTCGGGCGCTGATGTTCGGGTTGATGTTCGCATGCAAGACACGGCCACCGGAGAGACGATCGCGACCGTATCCGAGGCCGGGTCCGAGTCTCACCTGTTTGATTTGATTGCGCACGCCGGTGAGGATCTGCGGGCAAAGCTGGACATTCAGTCCGTAACGCCCCAGCAACAGGCAGAAGTTGCTCTGACCCTGCCTTCAAACCGAGGCGCCGCGCAATTCTATGCCGAGGGATTAAACAAGCTGCGCAACTTCGATGCTCTAGCCGCCCATGAGCAGCTGCTGAAAGCGATCGCCATCGAACCACATAACGCGCTGCCGCACTCCGCCCTGGCGAGCGCATGGTCCAAATTGGGCCATGATGCGAACGCGATCGCGGAGGCGGAGAAAGCATTAGAGCTTTCATCCAGCCTTCCTCGCGCGGAACGCTCACTGATTTTAGCGCGCCAATTTGAAATCTCAAATCGTTGGGAGAAGGCAATCGAGACCTACCGGCTGCTCTTTGAGTTTTATCCCGACAGGATCGACTATGGGCTGGCCTTGGTGCATGCCCAGGTCAGAGGGGGCGAAGGGAAGAACGCGGAAGAGACAGTTGTAGCCCTGCGAAGGCTTTCTCCATCTCTTGCTGACGATGCCAGCATTGATCTAGCGGAAGCGGACGCGGCAGACTCTCAGGGAAATTTAAGAATAGCTTTGAATGCAGCCGACCAAGGGGCGGAGAAGGCCCGTTCTATGGGGGCTTCTGTTCTTTTGGCCCATGCTTTGACTATGCGCGCCGATGAGCTGCGCGGCCTAGGGAGACTGGATGATGCTACGGGTGCGGTAAGTGAATCAGGGCGGCTTTTTGCGATAGTCGGCGATAAAGACGGACTTGCCCGTGCGCAAGCCATGGGTGCACATCTGCTCAGCCTTCAGGGGGATTTTGCAGGAGCCAGTAAGACGTATGAGGCGTCGCTCTCTACATTTCGAGCGATCGGAGATCGCGAAGGAATCGCACGTGAGCTTAACAACATCGCTGTAGAGCGCAAGCAGCTAGGGGATCTCGGGGGAGCACGCAAGGACTACCAAGAGGCGCTGACCGCTTGGTCTGATCTTCAGGACCGGAAGAATGTCGCCTTGTTACAGTCGAACATGGGTGAAATGCTCCTGGCTCTGGGAGACATTCGCGGCGCCGAGCAGATGTATAAGCAGTCTTTGATCATCTGCCAAGCGTCGGAGAACAGCGATTTGGCCGCCCACGATCTTGAAGGACTCGGCCTCGTTCTTCAGGCGCAGGGTAGGCTAAGGGAAGCTCGCCAGGATGAAACCAAAGCCATCGCAATCTTTGAGAGAGGAGGGCAGGCACAGATTATTGATGCGTACATGAGCCTGGCCGAGATTTTACTGGATTCGGGCTCGATAGAGGATGCAGCGGTTGCAGCCAGGAAAGCGCTTGAACAGATTGAGAAATTCAACTACCCGAATCGCTACCGGTCGGATGCAGACGCCGTTCTGGCTCGAGTTCTTGTTGCGCAGGGTAGGATTCTCGATTCGAGGAAAGTACTTGACAACGCAACTACGACGCTGAGGCAGCAAACGAGCAAAGAGAGTGAATTTGGCTTGTCCATCGTGGCCGCTCAAGTACGCTCAGCTTCCGCGGATCGTGCGGAGAGAGTGGAAGCCGCGAAGAGCCTCCGGTTGATTGTCGCTGAAACGCAACGGACGGGATTCGTTCAAAAGGAGTTTGAGGCACGACTCGCTTTTGCGGAAGCCGAAATTGGCTCCGGCGACCCCTTGGCCGGCCGTGCACATCTCACGGCTCTGGACAAAGCTGCTTCAGCGAAAGGGTTCGCGTTGATCTCACAAAAAGCTCGGGCCGTTCTTCACACTCCACACGAGGACGTTAACGGAGTTCTGAAGCCATCTCCCGAAGCTTAAGTAGAGGATGATTGCACACAAGATCAAGCCCCGCTTGCCGGGCTCAGGGGCATTTGGAGCGTTAGCCAGATTTGGATTTCAACCGAACGATACTGGCACTGGGGGCATCTGTGTCGGCGTATTCTCTCCTTCAAACCTGGTCGGTGCTCCGTAGGCCGCTTCATCATCGACGCCCTCCCAATTGCGCCAACCAGATCTAATGCAATAGAGCCGTCCCACGGCAGGCTCGGCCTGATGCTTGACGGATAACAGGACTTATCGTTTACTAGGTGTTGTGGACCTCTTCTCCAGCGTCAAGACGCATGCTTTCCGTGAACTCTGCGCGGAGCATGGCCTTGCCGCGACCCATCAACGGCAGGTGCTTTATGAGGTGATGGAGACAATGCACGGCCATCCTAGCCCGGAAGAGGTCTACGCGCGGGTCAAAAATCGCATCCCCGCCATATCACTCGCGACCGTCTACAAAAATATCCATCTGTTCGTTCAGAAAGGCGTGCTCAAAGAGCTCAGCATGCATCACGGTTCCCTGCGCGTAGAGCTGAACGATCACGTTCACCACCACATCATCTGCTCAAGCTGCAAGACCATCACGGACATTCACGAGAAGGATCTCGGGGCGCTGCCGGCACTGAAGGAGCTGCCCGGCGGCTTTCAGGTTCAACGCATTTCGATAGACGTTATCGGCCTTTGTGCACCGTGCCAACAACATGCTGCGTACCAGCAGACACTTCAGAGCTAACATTCCCTCACTCTAATGGTTTCCGCACCAAACCGCATGGGAGCCGGTGAGGAAAACACCCAAACTGAACCGAAACGCAAGGAGCTTCTCCATGGCAAGCCAAGCAACCGACTTTACCGCACCCGCCCACTCTGACTCCACCGCACAGGTAGCGGGCGAGGCCAAGTGCCCGTTCGTTCCCGGCGCAGCCGCCCAGGGCGAGCCCGCCAGCACAGCCGCGGAGCGTCACGCCTCCCGCACCAATCGCGACTGGTGGCCCAACCACCTGCGTCTGGACCTGCTGGCCCAGCACTCACGGCTCTCGAACCCCATGAGCGAAGAGTTCAACTATGCGGAAGAGTTCAAGAAGCTCGACTTCTATGCGCTCAAGCAGGACCTGGCCGGCGTCATGACCAACTCGCAGGAGTGGTGGCCGGCGGACTTTGGCAGCTACGCTCCGCTCATGGTGCGCCTGGCTTGGCACGCAGCCGGCACCTATCGCACCTATGACGGACGCGGCGGCGGCGGCCGTGGTCAGCAGCGCTTTGCCCCGCTGAACAGCTGGCCGGATAACGCCAACCTGGACCGCGCGCGCCGCCTGCTCTGGCCCGTCAAGCAGAAGTACGGCAAACAGATTTCCTGGGCTGACCTCTTCATCCTGGCCGGTAATGTGGCGCTTGAGACCATGGGCTTCAAGACCTTCGGCTACGCCGGCGGACGTCCTGACGTGTGGGAGCCGGATCAGGATGTGGACTATGGCGCGGAGGCCGCCTGGATGGGCACCGATAAGCGCTACTCGGGCGACCGCGAGCTGAAGACGCAACTGGCCGCCACCACCATGGGTCTGATCTACGTCAACCCGGAGGGGCCGGAGGGCAAGCCGGATCCCGTCGCCGCCGCGCATGACATCCGCGTCACCTTCGCCCGCATGGCGATGAACGACATGGAAACCGTTGCGCTCGTCGCCGGCGGCCACACCTTCGGCAAGACTCACGGCGCCGGCCCGGGCTCGCACCTGGCGCAAGAGCCAGAGGGCGCGCCCATCGAGAACCAGGGTCTCGGCTGGTCGAGCGCGTACAAGACCGGTATCGCCGGCGACTCCATCACCAGCGGCCTTGAGGTCACCTGGACCACCAAGCCCCGGCAATGGACCAACGACTACTTCGATCACCTCTTCAACTATCAGTGGGAGCTGACCAAGAGTCCCGGCGGCGCGCACCAATGGAAGCCCGTCGGCGACCAGGGAGCGAACACCGTGCCGGACGCGCATGATCCCACGAAAAAGCATCAGCCCGGCATGCTGACCACCGATCTCTCGATGATCAAGGATCCGGTCTACCTGCCGATCTCAAAGCGGTTCCATGAGAATCCGGAGCTCTTCGCTGACCAGTTCGCGCGTGCGTGGTTCAAGCTCACCCATCGCGACATGGGGCCAAAGGCGCGCTATATGGGCCCGGAGGTACCGGCCGAGGATCTGATCTGGCAGGATCCGGTTCCGGCTGTCGATCACGTGTTGGTCGACGACGCGGATGTGGCGGCGTTGAAGGCCAGACTGCTCGCCTCCGGCCTGTCGGTCTCGGAGCTGGTTTCGACCGCATGGGCTTCCGCCTCAAGCTTCCGCGGCTCGGACAAGCGTGGAGGCGCCAACGGGGCACGCATTCGTCTGGCTCCCCAGAAAGACTGGGAGGCCAACCAGCCGGCGCAACTCGCCCGCGTGCTCGGCGTACTGGAACAGATCCAGGGGGAATTCAACGCGGCGGTTACTGGCGGCAAGAAGATCTCGCTGGCTGATCTCATCATCCTTGCCGGCGCGGCAGCCGTGGAAAAAGCCGCAAAGGATGCAGGCGTTGAGATCACCGTACCCTTCACGCCCGGCCGCACCGACGCCACGGCCGAGCAGACGGACAGCGAGTCCTTTGAGGTGCTCGAGTCGAAGGTGGACGGTTTCCGCTCCTACGGCTACAACAATGCTGAGCCGGCCGAGGTCGCGCTGGTGGACAAGGCGCAACTCATGCGTCTGACCGCACCGGAGCTGACCGTGCTGATCGGCGGCCTGCGTGTGCTGGGGGCGAACGTTGGTGGTGAGAAGTTCGGCGTCTTCACCGATCATCCGGAGACGCTGACCAACGACTTCTTCAGCAACCTGCTCGACATGAAGTACATGTGGAAGGCCAAGGACGAGGCGAAGAACATCTTCGAAGGCCGCGAGCGAGGCTCGGACGAGGTCAAGTTCACGGCTACGCGTGCGGACCTGATCTTCGGCTCAAACGCGCAGCTGCGCTCGCTGTCTGAGGTGTACGCCTGTTCAGACTCCAAGCCGAAGTTCGTTCATGACTTCGTCAACGCCTGGCACAAGGTGATGAACCTGGACCGCTTTGACATCATCCACACCGTTTAGTCCGTCATTCCCGGGCGGGGAACTGCAGTCTCCTGCAGTTTCCCGCCTTGTTGCTTGTCGCCAAGCTTCAATTTATGCGCGAAGGGGACGTCGTGTCCTGTCACTCCATGGATCGGCCGAGCCGGAACCTGAACGACCTTCGCAAGCGGGGTACGGGTGGACGGAGCCAGGAATCAAGTCGAGTTGTTAAGATGAGCTGTTTTTCTGGGAATGTGAGGGCAGCGATGAAAGCGCAGAAAGCTTCAAGATGTTTGAAATCAGAACCTTCGCAACCGGCTTTGCTCGCTTGCTGCTGTCCTTTTCTCCGGCATCCGCTCAGCAGCCCGTCTTCACGCCGGAAATGAGGCCCAAGATTAATGCAGCCATACAAAAGGTACTCGCTGACGGGAACGCCCAGCGCGCGGACAGGGATAGTGGAGGGGTGCACGATGGTCTTCACAGGCGCGTGTGGGTTAGCGCGCCTTAATCCACCTGTCCCGAGTACGGTTGAGATGAAGTACGGTGTGAGCCCTATTTCGAAGCAACTCATTGCTGCGGCTGTGATGCTGCTGATGGAATGTAGCATGCTGCGCCTCGACGACTTGGTGGCCACCTGGTTCCCGGAACTCGCCATTCCCAGGAAATCATGTTGCGAATGCTCTTGAACCAGGTGAGTGGCTACTCGGACGACTACACCGAAGACTATCTCACGCCCGAGATGGCGACCCCGACCACACCTCTCGACATCGTCAAGCGCTGGACATCCATGCCGCTGGACGTTGCTCCGGGTACCCTCACCGACGATGCAGCCGAACACTTCGCCCGTGACAACGAAAACAACAAGCATACCGCGGAGGAAGTTCTGGCCTTTGCTCTTGCCGAGACACCAGACGAGAAGCTAACCAGCTTCGCCCTTCGGCTCACCTTCACCGGGTATGTCGCCATTCCACGCAAAAGCGACTTCGACTTTTTCTCGAAGCTTCAGCAGCGTTCGTACAACCACCTCAAACCCCAAAGAAGCCACGTAAGGCCTACACTTCCATCAAGACCGCAGCGAAGGCCGCTACAAAGAAGAAGGCTGCTGCATAGACGAACAGCGCACGTTAAGCCAGTGGGGCTTTGCATGTACACATCCGTCGTGGTGGCCGTTCGAGAGTGCCGCATGACACCCTGCACATCCTTCACTGTGCTTTTCTTCTAAGCCAAGGTCGCGATCGTTCTGCGAATGACCTGGAAGGTAAACTTCGGCAACTTCAGATCGCGAGCGAGTCTGTGGAGAACCCGCTTGCGAAAGTTGTACGTGTCTAAGAACCCTTGAACTTCGTTTGCGAAGATGAAGTCGTCAGGTAGGGACGGCGATTTCATTTTGTCCTTCGCCGCAGCCTTCTCTTGCCCTTTCTTCGCATTCGAGACGCCATGCCTGCAGATCATCGGCGAGCTCCTTCGGGATATGAATGACCGTTAGACTCTTCTTCGTTTTTCCCCAGTCCCGGATGTTGCCTTTGTAGACAGTCTTCCGCAACGGTGAGAGTGGACGCCTTGTAGTCAAAACGCTTCCATCGAAACGCAAACAGCTCGCTTGGACGGAGTGCGTTGGTCGTATCAAGTTCGAGCAATATGCGATCTCGAAGGTTGAGCTTTGAGAGCGCTAATCGAAGTTGATCCCAGGTAAGGGTCGTCGTCTCCGTGGGTCGCAGTTGTGCAGGAACCTTGACCTTGCGTGCGGGGTCCTTCACGAGGAAGTCTTGATCGACTGCGTCAGCGAAGATGTCCCGAACGCAAGCACGCATTTGCAAGACGCGGTCCTTAGATCTGGTTGTAGCCAGCTTATTAGGTAGTGCGAACCTATTGACAATGTCATCGAGTCAGCTGTGGCAACTCCTTCACAGTTGCTTAGCACCATAGAACGTTCATCAAGCCGAACGCCTTCAGTGGGCGAGAGGCACCTCCGACTTGTGGCGCCGTCACTGGTGCGTGGACCAGCTGTCGTGTGGTTGATAGAGGCGATTCTCTGTCTGCTTCTCGTATTCAAGGTGGTCGGGACGCCACAAGATCTCCATAAATGCGCCCCAAGGGGTTTTGAAATACCAGATCCGCTCGCCCTTTTTTACGTCACCCTTTGCATCAAGGGGTCCTTGGAGCAACTCCGCTCCTTGCTCCTTGAGGGATTCGGCTGCTGCCTCAATGTCGTCCACAAAGAAAGCAATATGTGCTGCGCCGTAATCGATGTTGCTGGGCATCGTGCGCTGCTGCGAATCAGCGTCAAAGGCCATGAGTTCGACGTTGATGTTAGGTCCCAGGCGCAGCATCGCGACATTAATGCTGTTTATTTTGACTCCAGTCGGAGTTTCATGGAATGGGCCCAGTTTCCAGAGTAGATCGGCACCCAACGCCCTCTCGAAGAACTCAATAGCGGCATCGAGATCAGGCACGGTGAAGCCGACATGATCAACATGTCTGGCAGATACGATTCTCTTCGACATAACATTTCTCCTTTGCTTGGTTATTGAAGCCACTGTTTGACGAACGTATAGCCGCTTTCTCCCAGCACCATTCCGAGAAGACCGAACAGAGCAACGATAGGCGGAGCAGGACTCTTATTGCGGCATAGCCCGTAAAGGACACCGACGACGCAACCTAGGAAAAATGAGAGCAGGTAGGGTTTCAAGGGCGAACTTCCACCCGATCGAAGAAGCCAATAAGTTCCCGCACGACAATTTCCGGTTGTTCCTCCATGACGTAGTGCCCGCAATCCTCTATCGCTCCACCTTCAACCTGAAGCGCCAGCGGCTCCAAAGAGGCCCGAAGGCGGTCGCCGGTCGCGCTTCGTCCACCAAGAGCGAGTACAGGCATGGAAAGCTTTCTCGTGCTGAACTCTTTGTTTTGTTTTGCGCTCTCGGCGACGGCACGATAATACGCAAAGCCGCGGCTCATAGCACCGGGACGAGCATAGGCTTCTACGTATCGATCCCGATTGGCTCGTGGTATCCGCTCAAGGCGCTCCGACTTGTTTTCGAAGAGCCAATCGAAAAGCTCGCGCTCACGTCCCTTTGTCAAGATCTCCGGCAGGTCGGGAAGGATGTTGAAGGAGAACTGCCATAGCTTGACATTCAACTCAGGCGACAATGGGAAACTCTGCGGAGCGCCGGTACCCGGGACCGCAGTATCGAGCAGAGTGAGGCTTTTTACCTGCTTCTGAAATTGCGCGGCCCAGGCATACGCGATCCAGCCACCTACATCATGACCAACCAGATGAATGCTTTCCGATGTTACTGAGTTCACAGCAGCCGACAGCATCTTCGCGATGTTTGCTGTGTCGTAGCCTCGGGTAGCGGGCTCGGATTTACCCAGCCCGGGCGGGTCCAGTGCGAAGACCTGATGACGGTCTGCAAGCCGCGGAAACACTTCGCTATAAGCTTCGGCGGTCTCGGGCCATCCCGGCAGAAGAATCACTGGTGTCCCTGAGCCCGCAACGAATGCGTTGATTCCACCGTCGAGGGTTGTTTCCTTCCAGATCAAGTTCATACGTCTCTCCTCACAAACTATTCCGCTTCTACTGCGGTCCGTCGATGCCAGCATGTCGGCCCGGGACCCACTGCACGCGCAGAACAAGCTTGTTGCCCTCTGGGCGATTAACTGCGCCCACTTCGTGATACCCGTTGGCGTAAAGCAGGTATTGGCCGCGGTCCCACACAATTCCCGGACCGATTGCTCCGACCTGCTCCGGCGACGACAAGATGTCCTGGCCATTGATCCGAGGCGCAGTGAGCTCACGGAGCAAGTAGCCGTTTGCTCCTACCCACACGCCGTGCGGCAGACTGTATGCGGCAGTCGCATTAAAGTGAATAGCCTGGCCGGCTTGGCTGGAGCGTGCCTGGTTCCCGACAGCGGGATCGTTGTTCCTGCCGTTGTAGAGATAGTGCACCCGCCAGCTAGTCTCCACCTTTCTGGTCGGTAAGAACGTGAAGGCATAATACGGATGCACCGTGAACGCATGCCCGCTCACACTGATCGGAGTGTCTTGCCGGTACTCGCCTGACGGCACTTCGAAGTCAAGGACAAAGCGCTGATAGAACTGGCCGGAGCCAAACTTGATTGCCTTCCATTGCAATACGAGAGGCGAGAGGGTCAGATCACCGAGTCCGCCCGCAACCCCGCTGGAACCCGCATTCAGATGTGCGGTGACGACAATCGCTTCGAAGCCCCACCATGCCCCCAAAAGCTTTTGTTTCGTCACCCCGATGCCATGTGTTAGCCCGCTGATACTGTTCACCCCGGGGGCCCCGGCTACAACCTGTCCCGACCCGCCGATCTTTGTCCCGCTGTGACTAGCGTCTCCAATCTGTTCGAGAAGAACCCCTGGTGCGCCAAGAGCATCGAGGAAGCTTGTGTCTCCAAGATTGACGGCGGGCTCCTGCGGATGTTGCTGCGCACGCAATGCGGCGCTGCCTGCCAAGATGGCAAGAAGGAATCGTCCGAACTGGCGGCCGATGCGAGACATCACAATGTCCCTCCCTGAACTCGACCACTCAAGACTTCTGCGCGAAGTGCATGAATGCCCCTGGCGAGAACGCGCAACGTGTCCGCATCGGTAAATCTGTTGTCTCGGATTCGGTTTTCCACGCCGGAAAGAAGAATCTCTTGACCGGGAACTACGTGCGCCAGCATAGACACGAGCGTTTCCCGCAGCTGGTACTGGGCTCTAACACCCCCGGTGCCTCCAGAGGCGGAGGTGATAATTAGTACCGGCTTGCCGCGAAAACACGACGCGAACGCTGGCCGAGATGCCCAGTCTAGCGCGTTCTTCAGCACTCCCGGCATCCCGTGGTTGTACTCGGGCGTTGCGATCACGACGCCGTCGCTGGCTTGGACCTCGTTGCGCAGTTCTGCGATCGGTGTCAATGGCGTGTCGGTGTCTAGATCCTCGTTGTAGAGCGGTATGTCCTCAAGTGTCTTCACCGTCAAGGTGACGCCGAGATGCTCCTCTTGACTCAGTGCGCGAAGAATCGCAGTGCTAAAGGACGCTGCCCTCAAGCTGCCCGAAAGGGCCAGAACATTAGGGACATCTGCCAAACTTCTCTTTTTTGCGCGTAATTCACTCATGGGATTTTCGGACAGCCTGTACAAGAGATGCGGCGTCAATCGTCCGTGATTGAGAATACTTCGTGATGTAATCTATCACCGGAGAAGATAAGTAGTTGTGAGGAAATCGTATGGACCTCAGACATTATCGTA
Source organism: uncultured Granulicella sp. (assembly GCA_964282815.2). GTDB lineage: Bacteria > Acidobacteriota > Terriglobia > Terriglobales > Acidobacteriaceae > Edaphobacter. The sequence goes on along the minus strand of CBDIOH010000007.1, from coordinate 45,112 downwards.
ATTTCATCGCACTGGCAGACGAAGGCAGTTTCACTTCTGCCGCGCGGAAACTGCATATAGTTCAATCTGGCTTGTCCGTAACCATCAAGGAGATGGAAGAGGAACTTGGTGTCAGGCTGGTGCAACGCACCACGAGACGGGTGTCCCTAACGGACGCAGGAAATCTCTTTCTCGAGTATGCCAGGCCGGCCGTGACCATGCTTAAGGACGGTATGGAGGCCGTCAGATCCCAAAGTCGTATAGTGCGGGGCCGGATTAGTCTCGGCATCCTCCAGAGCATGGCACCCTATATCGATCTCCCGACGGTCCTGGGTAGATTCCATGAACAGTACCCTGAAGTTGATTTCACAGTTCGGTCGATTGACAGCCCACAGGCACCCTTACTTATTAGGGAGGGATCTATCGATCTTTGTTTCCACGCGGTCACGGCGGGGAAGCTGACAGCCGGCGTAGACGCTACTCCCTTTGTCCAGGACTCCTTGGTTGCAATCTGCGCCAAGAAGCATCCGCTTTCTCAACGGAAAGCAGTAACGCTGGAGGTAATGTGTGCGCTACCCTTCGTGGATCTCACGCCGGAGAGAGCGCTTCGCGTACTTGTCGATAGAAGTTGTACAGCCCAGGGGCTTAGCCGCAAGAGCATGTTTGAAGTCAGCGCAGTGGAAACGATGCTCCAGTTTGTTGCCGCAGGACTGGGCGTCTCCATTGTGCCTTTGGCGTTGGCAAAGGCATCGGAGGCTTCTCTAGGTCTGCATATTCTCCCGTTCCGAGATCAAGGCTTCCGTATGCCAAAGTGGAAGCTGGCTCTATTGGTCCGGTCGCAACGTCAGAAACTCGCCGGGCAGACCGCCCTGAATCTCATGCTTGAAGCTCTCACGCAAACTCCGAAGTACAGGGCAAAGACAGGGTGCGGCAATGGATCAACGATTTATCGTTTTTGAAGATAAATAGATCATTACCTTTCATGAAAGCTCGGCATACAACACCGCTAGTCAGAACGTCTATGCAAATGTGCAAACGGACGACAACAAAACGGGTCAAATGGATGGCGCTGAGGCTGGGCAGCAAGACGAACGACTGTGTGGAGTCGGAGAGTGGAACACTGTGCAAGCTCATAGGAGTAATTCGAGCAGCAACCCGGGTCCGAAGAGTGGAGCTGTTGTTCGCCTGGCTCATAAGAGCGACCGTCCTCCGGCGACCAATCACGGTTCTGTCGGCACTCTTTGCGTTCATTCGAACTCACGCCTGGGCGTGTGCAACAAGGTAGTTGGACCCACCAGGTCACTGAGCGCGAAGTGCCGCTTTCGACTGTAATTGTCGGCGTAACCATGCGCATTGTTGAAGGAGGTTGCGCGAGGCACACTGGCACTTGGCTGATGAAGGAGCGTACATGCTCACCGGTAACGCTCGTATCACGCTACTCGGTTCTGACGGTTCTATATTCGTACTTCGCTTAAAGTGTCCTGACCACAGTGTAGGGGAGCGGCCACCCTCGCTGCCTGCCAGAAGACTCCTCCTCTAAGGCTTGGCCGGCACCCTGCGGCCCCCGCGGCTCACAATCGCAAGCCGCTCCAGCGAGAGGATCTTGCGCGTCTGGCTCTTGGCATGAGCCGCCCAGGGACCAACTGGATCCAACCGCACGTACGCCGTCCAGTGCCGCAGAGCTCGGCGTCGCTCGCCCCTGCGCTCGAACGCCAACGCCAGGTTGTAATGGGCGTCCGCATACTGCGGCACCAGCGCGATCGCACGGCCGTAAGCCAGAATCGCTTCATCCAGCCGCTGCAGCTCGTCCAACACATTTCCCAGATCGAAGAAAGCCAGCGCATACTGTGGGTCGGCCTCGGTCGCCTGACGGTACATCTGCTCCGCCCGGTCGAACGCATGTTTGTTGTAGAAGATAGTTCCCAGATTGATACATGCCGGAGCATGATCCGGCTTCAGCGCAAGAATCTCCTCATACACCCTGGCGGCTTCCTCAACTGTGGAGGCCTTCTCTTCCAATTGCACCCCGCGCAGAAACATCTCCTGAAGGCGGGTGGCCGCCACGCTGCCCGTCCGCCCGTTCTCCAGGCGCAACCTTTCGAATCCCGCCGTCACTGTCTTCCCGTGTGCCTGCATCGTCTCAAAGTCAAACGCAAGTTGCCGCGTCCGCGGGTCTACCAGCGCGCCACCGTGCCGGAAGGCAAGCCCGCTCCGGTGTAACACAGCGCTCGTCTCCAAAAGTGCATTGCGCATGCCGGAGACCTTCTGCATCGCCTCCACGGAACGGCGGATGTTGCCGATAGAGATCCGCTTGCCGCGCATCTCGCGCAGGGTACGCAACTGTGCCAGGTGCTCAAACGAGTAGCACCTCTCCTTGCCGCCCTTCGCACCGCCCGAAAACCCCTGGATCAATCCTGCCTTCTCCCAGGCCGCTAACTGGCGGCTCTGCAGATGCAGGATACGCAGCACATCTTCGCGGTTGTATCGGTTCACGGCTCTCTCGGTCTGCTGGCCTTCTCGTCCTCTTCGGAGTATGCGTTGCTAGCGTTAACCAATCAAGACCCGGAGCAGGTTGCGACGCAGAAACAGGTGGATATCGCGTACCAAACGTGGTTCCGATTCATCAGCCCCTCCTCTTGCTGCCTTTTCACCGTTTGAGTTCCGCGACGCTCGATGACCTGGCGGCCTTCGATGACCTCGCTGGCGGAGCTGGTGGAGAGATCGACCTCGGGGGCGGCGTCGGAGGGTAGACTCAAGGGGCTATGGGCGAGATGAAGTTACGTGCGTGGTTTGCGAGATAGAGAGTGATCGCGGGGCTGGGCTGGGGCGGCAGACGATGCCGGAAACGGCGGCTTACTCGACGGTGTGCGGGGTGCAGAATCTTTAGCTGGCGGCGCGGGCGGAGGGGATGGGGGCGGGATGGGTGAGTATTGTCGATCCGGTGCGGTTGAAGGAGGTGCTGGGGTGCCGGAGGGAGTAATCGTCGTGGCTTATCTGTGTGTGGGGTACGTGGAGGGGTTTGGGGCAAGGCCGGAGTGGAACGGGTCGGATTGGAGTCCAGAGTTGGGTTGGACGCGGTGGTGTTCGAGGGGCGGTATGGGGTTCCAAGCTCTTTGGGTGACTTGGAATGGCAGATTCTCGCGCGGAATGGGAAGACATTGAGGCAGGTTGAGCCTCTTCGGGGTCCTTCGACTGCGCCCGTCGATGAGGCCGACGAACTTCCGCAGGATGACAGATTGTTTGTTATTTGAATGACAGCTTTCAGGCGATGACCTCAAAGGGGCGCATCATGTCGTTGGCTTCGTGCTCGAGGATGTGACAGTGGTAGAGGTATTTGCCGGTGTAGCCCTGGAAGGGCACGATGATGCGCGTCACGACGCCGGGGGGGCATTGCACGATGTCCTTCCAACCCTGTTCGTGGGCGGGCGGCGGGACGGCGGGGGCGGAGGCCTCAAACTTTTTGTCCATGAGGAAGGAGGTGGTGTTGAAGGGGCGGCGGTCGAGGATCTGGAAGCGCACCAGATGGAGATGCATGGGGTGAGTGTCCTCAGTGAGGTTAACAAACTCCCAGATCTCAGTGGAGTTGAGCTTGGGTTTCTCCGTGGTGGGCTCATGCCAGCGCTTGCGGTTGAGCAGCATGACCATCGGGCGGGCGGCTTCGTCCTGGTACTCGTGGAGGGTGATGGTGCGGGTTTGGACGGCTGAGCTTTCCGGGATGCGTTCGATGGGGCGGAGGGTTTGCGGGATCTGGTTGTTGGCTTGGCTTGTGGGTTGGGCGGCTACGCGGAGTTCCAGTATGTCGAGGGCTCCGGTGCGGAGGTGGAGGGTTTTTTCGGCATGCGCGGAGAGGTCGAGGAGGATGTCGGCGCGTTCGGCGCAGCCCAGGATGAGGCGGTCGAGCGGGACGGGGGCGGCGAGAAGGCCCTGGTCGGAGCCGATCTGGAGGAACTTCTGGCCGTTGGAGAGGGAGAGAATGAAGAAGCGGCTATTGGCGGTGTTGAGGACGCGGAAGCGGTAGAGGCGCGGCTCGAGCTCGACGTAAGGGCGGATCTTGCCGTTGATGAGAACGCCATCGGCGGAGAACTCGGGGATCCAGGGGCTGACGGGGTCGCCGGAGACGTCGTAGAAGAGCTGGCCGTCGGCGGTGAAGTCGCGGTCGTAGAGGATGAGGGGGATCTCGTACTTGCCCTGAGGGAGGTTGAGGGCGTCTTCGACGTGGTCGCGGAGCAGCAGCATGCCGAACATGCCGGCGTAGGTGTTGAGACGGTTGAGGCCCATGGCGTGGTCGTGGAACCAGAGGGCGGTGGCCTCCTGATCGAGCGGGTAGTGGCAGGTGCGGGCGTGGCCGGGGGTGAACCAGTCTTCGGGGTAGCCGTCGTGCTGGGATTGCGCTTTGGCGCCGTGAAGGTGGGCGACGGTGCGGACCTCGGGGACGTCTTTGCCGCAGCCGTGGAGAGCGTGGTCGATGGGGAGGAAATGTTTGGTGGGGAGTTGGTTGACCCAGCGGATGTCCAGAGGTTGACCGGCGCGGGCTTCGATGAGGGGGGCTAGGGCCTTTGGGCCATAAGACCACATGCGGGTGGGGGCCACGTCGGGGTGGACGCGGGCGTGGACCTCCTGCACGGTGAGGGTGACGGTAGGACGGCCGTGGAGGAGAGTGGGGCGGAGGATTTCGGGGATAGGGAGGGCATCGACGAAGGGCTTGAGGGCCAGGGTGTGGAGCATCGGCGGAGAGACGTGCGGAGGATTGGGGGTGGGGGTGGCGGTGCGCGGGTCTTGTTTGGGTTGGCCTCCGGGTTGCGAGCCGGGCATCTTCATGCCGCCCATCTCGCTGCTCTGCTGGACGGTGTGGGCAAGGGCGCGGCGGGTGGCCAGGGTCGCCGCTAGGGCGGCGGTGCGGTGGAGGAAGGTGCGGCGGGATGAGGACACGATCGGAACTCCGGCGGGGAAAAGAGAAGAGCACACCCTTTTGGGGGTGTGCTCTTCTAACGGTACGGGTTCTGCGTGACGGCTTTGTGAATCCGGCTTAGTTGCCGGTGGTCACGACTCCGGTGGTGGCGTTGAGCAGGACGACGTTCGGGTTGGGAGCGGCGGCGCCGTTCGAGAAGTCGAACATGTTATTGAGCGAGCCGGCGATGGAGTCAAAGGAGCCGTTGCCGATGCGCTGGCTGGCTAGGAAGGTGTCTTCGATGAATTTGGTGATGGAGGATTGGTCGGTAACTGTGGCGTCGATCACGTTCTTCTTGGCCCAGGGCGAGATGACGATGAGCGGCATGCGGGTTCCGTAGCCGCAACGGCCCTGTGCAGGAGCGGTTCCGGTGACGCCGGGCAGCGCGGCGGCGGCGGCGGTGGTGCTGATGCAGAGACCCGAGCCGGAGACGCGGTCCGCGGTGGTGGCGGAGCCGTTGACGAGGTTGATCATGTGGTCATACCAGCCGTCGGAATCGTCGTAGGCGAGGATGATGGCGGTTGAGGACCAGAAGGGTGAGCTCTGGATGGCGTTGACGGTGTTGACGACGAAGGTCTGTTCGTCGAGCGGGTCGGAGTTGGCGGCGTGCGCGTCCTGGTAGCGCGGAGCCTTGAGGAAGCTGACGGAGGCCATGTTGCCGGCGGCGAGAGCGTCGGTAAAGTCATGCATGTCGTACTGATGGTTGGCCGCGTCGGTGGTCCCGATGGCGGCGATGCTGGTGGGGCGGTTGTGGTTCAGGTTGGCTGTGCTGGCGTAGTACTGGAACGGCTGATGGTGAGGGCTGTAGTCTGCCTGGGTGCCCGTGAGGGCGGAAACGGTGGAGCGCTTGCAGCCGGTGGTGCCATTCGCGTTGGTGACGCTGAGGTCGAAGCCGCCCTGAAAGAAGCCCCAGGTGAGGCCCTTCGCGTTGAGCAGGTCGCCGATGTTCTTGCCGGACATGCTGACCGAGGAGGTGGTGCTGGAGCAGAGGTCGCCGGTAGGGTCTGCGTCGGAGATGAGGGTGAGGCCGCCGTTGCCGTCTGCCACGACCGCGCTACCGGGGTTGACGGTGTTGACGACGCCGTTGAGTTGGCCGGAGATAAGGTTGAGCGCACCCGGGGTGGAAGGTCCGAAGTTGGTTGAGAAGGAGTGGTCGTTCATCGCGTAATGCTGGGCGTAGTTCCACAGGGCTGTGGTAGTGTTGCCGTCGTAGTAGCCCATGACGAGGCCCTTAGTGCTGGCGACGGCTGCCGCGCCGGTTGCGGTGGCGACGGCGGCAGTGTCCGCGGATCCGACCGAGAGCGGGAAGAGGTCGGCTTTGCCGTTGTCGTAGGCAGACTGCTCATCGGTGTAGCCATGATCCTGGTCGGCGGTGACGGCCTGCGCGGGCGACATCCGGAAGGGATTTGCCGCGCCGGCGCCGTTGGCGGCGTTCATGTTGGGATTGTTGGTCAGCAGGCCGGGGTAGGTGACGTAGTTGTTGGGAATCGGGGTGCCGGTGGCGGCAGCGAACCTGGTCTCTCCGGGGTTGTTGAGGGCGTTGGGGTAGGTGCCGAAGTAGTGGTCGAAGGAGATGTTCTCACCGAAGATGACGACGACGTGCTTGATGACGGCGGCGCTGGTGGTGGGGGTGACGGCGGCTGTGACCGGTGCCGTGGAGGTGATGCCGGCCGTGCCGCATCCGCTGAGGATGAGGGTAGACGTCGTGACGAGTGCTGCACACTTGCGGAACATGGGTGACCTCTAAGTTGTAGGTGATATGCCTGACCATTGTTAGGCGCGGCGATGCTTAGAGGTGTGAACGGCAGTTGAATAGAAGATGAAGAAATCCGGCCTGCGAGCCAACAATCCTGGATGGCTTTGGACGAGTTTTCCGGATTCGCTGTTGTCGTGAGAGAAGAATTTAGAGAGAATCAGCGAAAGCGACTTCTCCAACTGCTCCAAGGCGCATGTCCCGCCGCTGCTGTATTCCGGGAGGCGTCCGTCTCGCGAAAGGTCCCACCATGAAAGCTCTCCTCGGTTTTGCCCTGTCTCTTGTACTTTCCATTGGGAACACAGCCACAGCATCCGGACAGCCTGCACCCGCGGGTCCCGCGCAAGGTCCGCAGACCTGGAGGAATATCGGCCCGGATCGCGGTGGGCGGTCCCTCACGGTCGCCGGCAGCAGCTCGCGCCCGAACGAGTACTACTTCGGCGCGGTGGGCGGTGGCGTCTGGAAGACAGTGGATGGAGGCACCACCTGGAAGCCTGTCACGGACGGCAAGATCCATAGCTCTTCGGTTGGGGCCATTGCCGTCTCGCCATCCAACCCGGATGTCGTGTACGTCGGCATGGGCGAAAGCGAGTTGCGTGGCAATGTGATGCAAGGGGACGGCATTTACAAGACGGTCGATGGCGGCAAGACCTGGGCGCACGTTGGCCTGGAGGCCACGCAGGCTATCTCCCGCATACGCATCGACGCGCAGAATCCGGATCTGGTCTACGTCGCGGCGCTCGGGCATCCCTACGGCCCAAGCCCCGATCGCGGCGTCTTCCGCACGACCGACGGCGGCAAGACCTGGAAGAAGATTCTCTACGAGAACGACCACGCCGGCGCGGAGGATCTCTCGATCGATCCGCGCGACCCGAAGACCATCTTCGCCTCCACCTGGGATGTGCAGCGCACGCCTTGGTCGCTCTCCAGCGGCGGCCCTGCAAGCCACCTTTACAAGTCCGCGGACGGCGGCGAAACGTGGAAGGACTTTACGCGGAACCCAGGTCTCCCCAACGGCATCGACGGCAAAATCGGCGTGGCGGTCTCCGCAAACTCCAAACGCATCTACGCGATGGTGGAGAACGAGAATGGAGGCATCTTCCGCTCGGAGGACGGCGGTGCCACGTGGGCAAAGGTCAACGAAGACCGCAACGTCCGCCAGCGATCGTTCTACTACACGCGTCTCACGGCAGACCCCAAAGATGAAGACGTAATCTACATCACCAACGTCCGCTTCTATCGCTCAAGCGACGGAGGCAAAACGGTCAAGTCCATTCGCCAGCCGCACGGCGACAATCATGACCTGTGGATCGATCCGGCCAACAACAAGCGCATGGTGGAGGCTAACGATGGCGGCGGAACAGTGTCCGTGGACTATGGCGAGACGTGGACGCCGGAGACGTTTCCCACCGCGCAGCTCTATCACGTAGCTACCACAACGGATGTTCCGTACCAGGTCTGCGGTGCGCAGCAGGACAACACGACCGTCTGCGTTGCGAGCCGGAGTGGTCGCAACTTCCACAATCCGGCGGAGGCGCAGGGGCTTTGGATGTACGGGGTGGGCGGCGGTGAAAGCGGCTATATCGCTCCCGATCCCCGGAACCCGAACATCTTCTTCGCCGGAAGCCAGGGCGCGATGTTGACGCGCTACGATCGCCGCGATGGGGAAGAGCAGGATGTCCAGCCTTATCCGTTCTTCTTCTCCGGCCAGGCCGCAGCAACGCTCAAAGAGCGCTGGCAATGGACCTTTCCGATCGTCTTTGATCCTCTGGATCCGAACACGATCTACTGCTCCTCGCAGCATCTTTTCAAGACCACCAACGCCGGCAAGAGCTGGACGATCATCAGCCCGGATCTGACGCTGGCCGATCCGAAGACCCTGGGCGATTCAGGCGGTCCGATCACCAAGGATCAGAACGGCCCGGAGATCTACGGCACCATCTTTTCGATCGCTCCATCGCGCCAAGAGAAGGGAACCATCTGGACGGGCTCCGATGACGGGCTCGCGTTCATTACGCGGGACGGCGGCGCCAAGTGGGACAAGGTCACCCCGCAAGGATTGCCCAAATACAGCCGTATCGGAATGATCGATGCATCCTGGCACAAGCCCGGATCGGCGTACCTTGCCGCCAACCGTTACCAGATGGATGACTTTGCTCCATACATCTTCAAGACAGAAGACTATGGAAAGCATTGGACGAAGATCGTTACCGGGATTCCCGCAACCGACTTCGTTCGGGTCGTCCGCGAAGATCGCACACGCCCAGGCCTGCTCTACGCCGGAACCGAACATAGCATCTACGTCTCGGACGACGACGGCGCGCACTGGCGCTCGCTGGCGTACAACCTGCCGGACACGCAGGTTGCCGACATTGAGGTCGAGAAGGACGACCTGGTGATCGCCACGCACGGACGCTCGTTTTACATCCTGGACGACATCAACTGGCTCCGGCAGAGCAATGCCGAAACCACGAGTGCCGCGGTTCATCTCTTCAGCCCACGGACCGCGGTTCACAACGTGGACGACGCCCATATCGACTACACGCTGGCCAGGCCCGCCGACAAGGTGACCGTCGATGTACTCGACTCGAACAACAAGCTCATCCAGAGCTTCGTGAGCCCTGCGCCCGGAGCAAAGAAGACGGAGGACGACGACGCCGATGATCGCCGCGGTGCCGTGAAGCCGCCCACCGCGACCGCCGGACTCAACCGCTTCACCTGGAATCTGCGCTACCCTGGCCCCTTCGCGTTTCCGGGCATGATCCTGTGGGGAGCCAACGCGAAGATGGGTCCTGCCGCCCTTCCGGGAACCTACCACGTCCGCCTTACCGCCGGCGGCGTGACCCAGGAGCAGACGCTTATGGTGGAGAAGGATCCCCGCGTGGACGTCTCGCAAGAGGATCTTCGGAAGCAGTTCGAACTCGCCACAAGGCTCTGTGATCAGCTCTCACAGGCGGACCGAATCGTCGCCACGATTCGTGAGATCAAGACGCAGCTTGCGGAACGGGCCAAGGCGAAGCCCGCTCTAAAGCCGCAACTGGATGCGCTGGCGGCAAAGCTAACCGTCATCGAAGAAACCGTATACCAGGTGCAAAACCGGAGCGACCAGGATCCTTTGAACTTCCCGATCCGGCTGAACAACTACATCGGCGCCCTGGCGCGGAGTGTGATGGCTGGAGATGCTGCACCCACCGCACAGGCCTACGTCGTGGCGGACGAGTTGACGGCTCGGCTAAGCACAGAGCAGAAGGCCTTGGACGAAGTCACCTCCGTGGATCTCACCAAGCTGAACACCGTGCTGGAACAGCAGCAGGTCAAGCCGGTCACGCTGGCCACCCAGGTCTCTGACCTGTAACCGTGCCGCGTGACGGCTGCCCGCAAGCTAAAGGCCGAATCTGGCATCTGACGTCAGAGGTATGGGCCATTGACCATCGTAGTTGCTGGAGCGACAGGAAACCTGGGTGGGCGGATCGTCAAGGCGTTGCTGGCGGAGGGCGCGACCGTCCGGGCGCTGGTGCGGCGAGGAACCGATCCGGCGCGGGTGGCGGGTTTGCGCGGTTCGGGCGTCGAGATCTGCGAGGCGGACCTGAACTCTGTCGATGAGGTGCGGGCTGGGTGCGCAGGGGCTTCGTGCGTGGTGAGCGCGCTGCTGGGGCTGCGGCCGGTGATGGTGGAGACGCAGACGGCGCTGCTCCAAGGAGCGATCAAGGCGGGCGTTCAGCGCTTCATCCCGTCCGACTACGCGATGGACTTCACCAAATTGACTCCAGGGACAAACCGGAACCTGGATCTGCATCGAGAGTTTCAGCAGCGCGTGGATGCCAGCGGCGTGCAGGCCACCTCCGTGCTCAACGGGATGTTCATGGACCTGCTGACGGGCCAGGCGCCCTTCATCCTGTGGAAGATTCATCGCGTGCTCTGCTGGGGCAATCCGGAGCAACGCATGGACTTCACCACCCTGGACGACACGGCTGCCTTTACCGCGCGTGCTGCAATGGATGAGAGTGCACCGCGCTGGCTGCGGGTCGCGGGCGACCAAAAGAATGCGCGGGAGCTGGCTGAGATCGCCGGCCGCGTCACCGGCAAGCGCTTCAAGGTGCTGCGGCCCGGCGGGCTGGGGCTCTTTGGCGGTCTCATCCGCTTGATCCGCAGGCTGAACCCTGCGCCAAGCGAACCATTTCCCGCGTGGCAGGGTATGCAGTACATGCACAACATGTATGAAGGCAAGGCGCTAATGTCCGGACTCGCGAACGAGCGGTATCCGGGCATGCGTTGGACTAGAGTTGAGGATGTTCTGCGGGCGTTCGTGGACCATGGAAAGGCTGCTTGAGGCAGCCGGTTCAGCGCCAGCCGAGCGCGGGAGCGACCGTAGTATCGAGGTTGTCGTTGAAAGGATAACAATGAAGATCACCCGGATCGGCTCTACTCCTTCCATGGTTGGACCAAAGGATTGGTTTACCGGAAACGTTCGCATTGACTCCCTCTTCCCCGCTGACGGAGGACGGCATTCCAACGGCGGCATGGTTACGTTTGAGCCGGGAGCGCGCACGCGCTGGCACACCCATCCGGCAGGCCAGACGATCCTCATCACCCAGGGACTCGGATGGGTGCAGCGAGACGGCGAAGCGAAAGAGGAAGTAAAGCCCGGAGACGTTGTGTTCTTCGAGCCAGGCGAGAGGCATTGGCACGGCGCCTCCAGCCAGGTGGGAATGGTTCACATCGCGATCACAGAAGCCGTGGATGGGAAGGCCGTCGATTGGCTCGAGCCGGTCACCGACGAGCAGTATGAAAGCTAACGCTTCGTTCGGCTTCAGGCTTTCTTGTTCCTGAAGTCGTCCCCCAGCAGGATCGCCTCTGCGAGCTCGCGCATCGACTTGCGGCGTTGGCGGCTCTCGCGCTGCATCATGCGGTAGACCTCGCTTTCCGGAAGGTTGAGGTCGCGCTGGAGGATGCCTTTGGCGCGATCGACCGCTTTGCGGGTCTCAAGACGGTCGGAAAGCTGAAGGTTCTCCGTGTCGAGCCTGGCTCGCTCGATCTCTGCGCCGACCAGAAATCCAATCATGGCGAGGAGACGGACCTCCACTTCGCTATGCCGGTAGGAGAGCCGGTGCTGCAGGTTGATCACGCCGACCACCCTGGTCGCGCATAGGATGGGGATGGAGAGGATCGCTTCGAAGGAGTCCTCCAGAACGTTCTTGAATGGAATGAAGCGGGGATCATCGGAGGCGTTTTCCGCGATCACGACGGGCTCACGATGTTGCGCGACCCATCCGGTGATCCCCTGGCCGAGCGCGACGTCGAGAGAGTCGACGATGTCAGCGTGTGGATTGCGGGAGGCTCTGAGGATGAGCTTGTCATTTTCCAGGATGTAGATGAAGCAGGAGTCGCAGGGGATGACCGTAGAGACGAACTCCACAATGCGATTGAGGACGACGTGCAGGGGATCGGCGGCGGCAATTCGGCTGGAGATCTCGTGCAGGAAGTCGAAGGAGTTGAGGCCATCCGTGAATCCGGCCATGGTGGAGGTAGACTCGGCGACCTTGCGCACGATCTTGCTCGATTGCGCCGTGAGGGTGCGTGGCTGGGATTGCGGGAAGGTGGCGTCGGCGGAGAGTTGTTCCGCACCATGCGTGACGGCTCGCTCCTTTTTTTCGCGAAGCACCTGGGCGGCGTATTGCGCGGCTTCGTTGACGAGGAAGCCCATCTTGGGGCGGGAAGGTTCAAAATCAGGCGTGACGCCGTAATGCAGCAGCTCGGCCGTGGTGGTGGGGCCGACGGAGACGACCACGATGGAGCGCAGACCGGCCAGCAGCGCAGGGACGGCGTCCATCTGCTGGGCGACCAGCATGAGATGGATGATTTGCACGGCGGTGGTAAAGAGGATGACGTCGACCTGGGAGTGGCAGATGCTTTGCACGCAGACGCGAACGGGTTCAAGATCGTTGGGGAGCGCCCACTGATAGACGGGAACTTTAAGCAGGGAGGCGCTGCGTTCCGTTAGTTCCGCAAGCATCTCGGGATTCGAGGCGCCGTACTCCTGAACCGCGACGCGTTGGGTTTTGAGCGTGTCCCCGAAGCGCCGGTCGATGGCGATGAGAAGCTCATGCCAGGTGGTAGGTTCGGCGGCCGAGGCGATGGAGCGCACGTTCAGCTCGCGCAGGGCTCCCTCCGGCTTTGAGCCACGGGTCACGATCTTGATCTTTCTTAGGGCGTCGAGGAACGCCTCGCGCTCATAACGGGTCTCGACGACCTCCATGAGGGCACGGACGCCGGAGCCGGTGAGAAAGATGGCGACGTCGATTTCACCCTTGAGGACCTTGTCCGCGAAGTCGAGGGCGATGTGGTTCGATTCCAGCTTGACCTCGCGCATGACGGGTACGACAAACGGCTCTCCGCCGTAGGTGCGGATGAGCTTTTCGACCTCCCTGGCCCGGCGCGACTCCAGCGATAAGACGCGGAGACCATCGAAGCTTGCGTGTGCCATGATCTGACCCCGTAGCGCTGCCTCTCGACATTCAAAGAAGACTCAGCGGAGACGGCTTGGCCTTGAGTTTCGCGGAATGTGTGCAAGAGATTGAGCTTGTGGTCATCATCATAACGTGAATGTCACAAAGGCAACGGTGCTGTCCACGACTTTCCGCGCGATGGAAAAGCTTTCAGCGCGTTTTTGACCGCCGGGATTACCTTGCGTTGGCCGCCTTCTGCTTGATCCCCCACTTGTAGACGAGCTCCAGGTAGCCGTAGTTCGCGGTGGGGCCGGTTGGATAGATGGCGCTGATGGCAGACTTGCCGTAGGAGTGAGCGTAGTAGAGGTTCAGGTTCAGGGAAGGAGTCAGGGCGTAGTCGGAGCTGATATCGGCGACGCTGGCGAAGCTGCTATGCAGATTCGCTGGCCGGCCGGTGTAGCCAAAGACCTTGTTGTCGAACGCCCCGCCGCCCTGGTACCAGAGGTCGGCGTTGGAGGCGAGTTGAAGGAAGTGCAGGTCCGCCCGCAGCTCCAGCTTTTTGCTCGGAGTGTCGACAACCTGAACGAACTGGTCGTTCGAGTTCTGCATGTCGTAGAACGGAAAGCGGGCGTAGATTCGGGGCGTGGGCAGCACTTGGAAGAAGGTGTTGTGCTCGCCGTCGGTGGCGTTGGTGTCGCCGGAGGTGTGCAGAAATCCTCCTCGCAGCCAGGGTTTGGAGGCTACGTGCGTAAGGCGGTAGCCGCCTTCAACGGCGACCGCGCCGGAGTGTTGGTTGAGCGCGCCCCACTGTCCGTTCTGTAGAACACCCCAGAAAAGGAGATCGACGGCTCCCGGTCCGGCAGGGAACGACGTGATGGCGTCCGCTCCATAGGTGCCGAGGCGGATGTTCTTATGATCCACGGCCCGGACGGCGAGGGCTCGGTTATCGGTCTTGGTGAGGCCGGTGCGGCCGTCGTGGTAGCCGAGGCCGAAGACTCGGAAGATAAGGTGGTCCTTGAGCTGCTTTTTCGTATAAGCGAGGTACTGCAGATCGACGTTCAGCTCAGGGTTGGAGTTCATGTTGAAGACGCCCTGTGTGGCGCGGCCGGCCATTCCTGTAAGGTCCCACGAGCCCTTCCCGTAGTGGCCGTCCACGCCGTCAAAGCTGCGTTGGCCGTTTGAAAAGCCGAAGTTGCCGATCAGCCGTTGGGCGATGCGATTGGTTTGCATCCAGGCGAGCGTAGGGTTCTTGGGCGTAGTCTCCTGGCCGTCGAAAAACTCGAAGCGGCCTACGCGCAGGGACGTATCGGGTCCTGAGCCGCGAAAACGGAGAAAGCCTTGTTTGAAGCTGGCCGCCGCGGGCAGGGTGTTGCTGGTGTTCGCCGCATAATACGTGCCGCCGAGAAAGAGTTGACCGCGCGCCGCGACTGGGTCGACCGAGGTCGTGGGGACGTCGAAGACGTTGTTTTCCGAGAGCTCCAGCTGGTAGTCGAGATGCTTGAAGCGCTGCGCCACCGAGATGCGAAGCAACTCTTCGACATAGGGATAGGTCGTTGTGTAAGGCGCGTCCCCGTAGAAGTTTACGGCGTTGGTCCGGGTGCGATCGAGCACGGAGATGCTGAAGGGCAGAGTGGTTGCCGGAGCGGCTGAGACCGCGGGTGCAGCGGACTGGGCTGAGGCCACTGTTGCCAGCAGGCTGAAGGCTGCCAAAGCTCGCCCTTTGCCGGCCAGGCTGTGCTTCAGGTGACGATCAATCATGAATATCTCCCGTGTGCAGACGTAAGGTGAAAAGGATCGGCTCAGCGCGCTTATCTCAGGAACGGGTCTGCTCGCTTCCATACGGCGAGCGAGCAGCGGCCACGAAACTTGACGCACGCCACCAGGCGTGGCGAACAGCATGTCAATGGAGGAGATCGCCAGCGCGGCAAGGCACGCACGGGGGCGCAGAGGGCGACTCAAAGCGCGACACATCAGGGGGTCGCGTTTATCTCAGGGATGTGACAACGAATACCATAGGCGGGTGCCGCATGCAAGAGATTCATGCGTAGCTTGTAACTCGAAGCCGCGCCGGCTACTTGCCCTGCTCTCGTTGCCTACCCAGCGGAGCGGAGACGTTTCCCTCCTTGCACTGGCGCTGCACTCTAGTTATGATCGGGGCACCGGCACGATTTGAAGGTACAACCAGAGTGAGACCATGACTGTCTTGCTTTCGCGGCTCAGACGCTTCGCTTGAGACGCTTTTTGCGTGCCGCTTTGTTCCCGATCCTCCTGCGCTCCGCGACGAGCTCTCAACGACAAAGGTATGCCCGGATAGATCTCTGCCAGTTGGCTTGCGCCATCCCGGTGGAGGGGTCAGCTTTCCGGAAACGTTGACTTGATACGAAGTCCCACCTGGACTTTCCCTCGCGCAGCCAAGGATTCGATGACGCTCTTCAACGACAATTCTTCTCTTTCCGCGTTGCCCCCAGGCGTCTCTGCCGGTACAGAGAGTGACACCTTCTCGCTGGAGCAGAAGCAGTATCTGGAAGGCTTTTTCGTGGGCGTTAAGCAGCGGATGCCTTTTGCGGGGCAGACGCCCGGCGGGCTGATCACGGCGGATCCAGACTCCGGCCTGCCAAACACAGCGGCCGCGGCCACCTTCCATGGAACGCCGGTCGAGGACCTCTGCCGGGAGGAGCTTTGGAAGTACGAGCGCAATCCGCTCGACGCTTGGGATGAGCTGTTGGCTCACGCGAATAAGGACAAGGTTCCGAATCCCGAAAACATCTTCCGCTTCAAATTTCACGGGCTCTTTTACGTCGCCCCCGCGCAGGACTCCTTCATGCTGAGGATGCGGGTGCCTGGCTCCATCCTGACAGCCGCCCAGATGCGGGGGCTTGCGGAAATGGCGGAGGATTGGGGATCGGGAAGAGCCGATCTCACGACACGCGGCAACGTTCAGATTCGCGAGTTTCAGCCGCGCGACATCGTCAAGGTGCTGAATAAGATCCAGGCGCTGGGGATGTCGTCTCGCGGCTCCGGTGCGGACAACATCCGCAATATCACTGCATCCCCGCTGACCGGCATCGATCGCGCGGAACTGCTCGATGTCTTCCCGTATGCCGAGGCTCTGGGGCATTACATCCTCAACTCGCGCGACCTGTACGGCCTTCCCCGGAAGTTCAACGTGGCGTTCGACAATGGCGGCTCGGTAAGCGTCGTGGCGGATACCAACGACATCGGCTTCCAGGCTGTTCGTGTGGAAGAAGGACGCGCCTTGCCCGCGGGGATCTACTTCCGCGTGGTGCTTTGCGGCATCACCGGGCACAGGCAGTTTGCGACCGATTGCGGCGTGATCCTCAAGCCGCACGAAGCCGTAGCCGTGGCCGCCGCGATGATCCGCGTCTTCAGCGAAAACGGCGACCGCACGGACCGGAAGAAGGCGCGGCTGAAGTACCTCGTCGATCGCTGGGGCGTGGAGAAGTTTCTTCAGGAGACCGAAAAGCTGCTCGCCTTTCCGCTCCTTCGCTTGCCTGCCTCAGACTGCGTGCCGCGCGGTGAGATCGATCGCGCGGGTCACATCGGAGTGCATGCTCAGGCGCAGCCGGGACTCTCGTATATCGGCGTGTCTGTACCGGTAGGGCGGCTGCCGGTGGAGCAGATGCGTGCCGTCGCCGGCGTTGCGCAGGAGTTTGGCGACGGCACGATCCGGCTTACGGTATGGCAGAACCTGATCCTGCCCAACATCGCGGACGAGAAGCTTGAAGCCGCGAAGCAGGCGCTGCTGGCGGCCGGGCTGAAGTTTGAGGCAGGCCGCGTGCTTTCGGGCACCGTCGCCTGCACGGGAAATCAGGGCTGCAAGTATGCGGCCAGTGATACGAAGAAGCATGCTGTGATGTTGGCCAACTTCCTCGACGAACGCTTTGCCCTGTCGCAGCCCGTGAACCTGCACGTAACCGGATGCGCAAACTCCTGCGCCCAGCACTACATCGGCGACATCGGCATGATGGGCGTGAAGGTGAGCGGCGAGGAAGGCTACCAGGTGAACCTCGGCGGAGGATCGGACCAGGATCAGGGCCTGGCGCGTGAGTTGATCCCCGCCATCAAGGCAAGCGAGATTCCGCCCGTGATGGACAAGCTCTTCCGCGCGTACACGGAAAAGAAAGCCGGCGATGAGAGCTTCCTCCTCTTCACGCGACGGCATTCCATTGAGGACCTGCGAAACTTTGCAGGATTGGAGGTCGCAGGCTGATGTCAACGGTTCCGTACATTCCGGACAACGCTCCGTTCTCCCCGGCGCAGCGGGCATGGCTGAATGGCTTTCTGGCAGGGATGTGGTCCTCCGCGCCGTCAACCGCCGCACAGACCGCGGCCATCACGCGGGACGTGGCGGTCCTCTACGCCTCGCAAACCGGCACCAGCGAGCGGCTGGCGAAGAAGATCGCGAAGGAGCTGAAGCTGAAGGGCCACACGGCACGGGTTGCGTCGCTCGAAGGCTATGCACCGGCGGCGTTGGCCAAGGAGGAGTATGCGCTGGTGCTGGCGAGCACCTACGGCGAAGGCGATCCGCCGGACACGGTGAAGCCATTCTTCGATCAGCTCTGCGACCCTTCTACGCCGCGGCTGGAGAAGCTCAACTACTCGGTGCTGGCGCTGGGCGATAGCCATTACGAGCACTTCTGCAAGTTTGGAGTAGATCTCGACGAGCGTCTCAAAGCTTTGGGTGCGAATCGTCTGGCCGCTCCGGTCACCTGCGATGTTGAGGTGGACGAGCCGTTCGAGGCCTGGAAGTCCGACCTCTTGCAACGTCTCGCAAGCTCCGAGAGTGGAGCAGCCACGTCTGCCAAAGCGGCCGCAAAACCCACCGCGATCGCAAGCATCTATCATCGCGATCACCCGTTCGAAGCGGAGCTTAAAGACAAACGTGTTCTGACGCAGGATGTCTCCAGCAAGCTGATCCTGCACATGAGCTTTTCTCTCGTGGGCTCGGATCTATCCTATGAAGCAGGCGATGCCTTGGCCGTGTTGCCCAAGAACGATCCAGACCTGGTTGCGGAAATATTGCAAAAAGCAAAACTCACCGGAGAGGAGCCTGTGGAGCTTGCAAAGTCCGGTTCGCGATCGATCTCTGACGCTCTCCTCAACGCGCTGCAGGTGACGCGCCTCAGCCGCAAGCTGGTCGATGCGTACGCAAACGCGGGCGAGGTGAAGACGCTGCTGGGGCTGTTGAAGCCGGAGCAGCAGACGCATCTGGACGAATACATCTACGACCGCGGGCTTATCGATCTTCTAACCGAGTACCCTGACGTCATCACGAACGCACAACAGCTTGCCGACATGCTGGCGAAGCTCGCACCTCGGCTTTATTCCATCTCATCCAGCCCCAAGGCTCACATGGGCGAGGTGCATGCGACCGTTGCGATCGTCCGCTATCGCTCTCACAACCGGGAACGGGGCGGCGTCTGTTCGACCATGTTCGCGGATCGCACCGCCATTGGAGGGCGTCTTCCGGTCTACATCCAGCAGAATAAGAAGTTCAGGCTGCCGGCCGATCCAGATGCGCCCGTCATCATGATCGGTCCAGGCACAGGCATCGCTCCGTTCCGCGGCTTTCTGCATGAGCGCTGCGCAGCCGGAGCCAAGGGGCGCAACTGGTTGTTCTTCGGGGAGCGAAGCGCGGCCACCGATTTTCTCTATCGCGAAGAGCTGGAGCAGATGAGTGCAAGCGGCCTGCTGACGCGGCTTGACACCGCCTTCTCCCGCGACCAGGCGCACAAGATTTATGTGCAGGATCGGATGGTGGAGCATGGCGCGGAGCTCTACGCATGGCTCTCTGAAGGAGCCAGCATCTACGTCTGCGGCGATGCTTCCCGCATGGCGAAGGATGTCGATCTCGCCCTCCATAAAGTGATCGAGCAGCATGGCGCGCAGAACGAAGAGGGCGCGAAAGAGTACGTGCAGACCCTGCACGAAACCAAACGGTATCACCGGGACGTTTACTGACCAGGCGGTCCTTGTCGAAAGCAGGTTGTGTTGCCTCTGCCACTTCACGAAAGAGCGTTGGATGGAAACAGTCCCGCACTCGTGCGTCTGACCGGGGAGGGTCTCGTCTTCGATAACGTGGAGGTCAAGGTATCTCCGTTGCTGCCGGGGCGCACGCCTGGGCCCGGAGAGCAGTACAGATTTCACTTCGACATGACGAAGTGCATCGGTTGCCGCTCCTGCGAGGTCGCCTGCAATGAGCAGAACGGAAACCCTGCGGATATTCTGTGGCGGCGCATCGGCGAGCTCGAAGGCGGCGCCTATCCGGACACCATGCGGCACTATCTCTCCATGGGCTGCAATCACTGCCTGGACGCAGACTGCCTGCGTGGGTGTCCTGTGGATGCTTACACGAAAGATCCGATTACAGGGATCGTCGTTCACTCAGCGGACGCGTGTATCGGTTGCAGCTACTGTGTTTGGAACTGCCCGTACAGTGTTCCGCAGTACAACGCAGAACGAGGCGTGGTAGGCAAGTGCGATATGTGCAAGGGTAGGCTTGAGGATGGGCTTGAGCCTGCCTGCGTGAATGCGTGTCCGGAGGGTGCGATTGAGATCGAGCTCGTCAACATGGCAGACTGGCGCGAGAACTTCTCCTCCGCCGACAGTCCGGGCATGCCGCCTGCCATGCAGACGATCTCAACCACGCGGATCACCCTGCCGGAAGCTTCTGAGGTGATACTCGGCCGCGTCGATGCCGGGCGGATTCAGCCCGAGCATGCTCACCTGCCGCTGGTCTACATGACCGTGCTAATGCAGGCAGTATCGGGCGCGTTGTGGGTTCTGCTGCTCTGGCATGGATTGGACGCCCTCCGCCTGGCTATTCTGTTGGGGATAACAGCGGCGGCCTTGACCCTCTCCACGCTCCACCTGGGACGCCCGGCGTATGCATGGCGAGCTCTGAAGATGTGGCGGCGTTCCTGGCTTAGCCGCGAGGTTCTTCTCTTCTCCTTGTTCTTCGGAGCGCTTGCCGCCGCGACTCTTGCGACTGCGGCCGTCGCACTTCACTATGCTTTGCCGCCAAGCCTCATCCTCCTCCTTGACTGGCTCGCGGCGGCTCTCGGTCTGTTTGGAACCCTCGCCAGCGCGGCGATCTATCTGGTGCAGGCGAGACCGGCGTGGAATACCAGCCACACTCCGGTGGACTTCATCCTGACCGGAGCTCTCCTGGGAAGCCTGCTTGCGGTCGCCCTGGAAGAGGCGACCCGCCTGCTGCCGCTTCCCTCACTCCTTCCGATTGCGCCATACGTGGCTTACCCGCGCAACCAGGCTGTATGGCTTATTGCATTGGTAGGAGTGTTATGGCTTGGCAACCAGATCATCCGCGTCGCTCGCCTGCGCGCATCCAGCATCTTTGAAGCGCATAGCAGCGTTTCGCTCCTGCTGAGCCATAAGCTCAAACCCTATCTTCTGGCGGCCCTTGGCCTGCTGTTCGCATGCGCTCTCAGTGTGGTGGCCGGCCACGCTGGTTTTGGCCTTGCGTTTGGCTTTGGTGCGCTGGTGCTGGCACGTTACCTGTTCTTTGTCTCCGTCGTTCCGCTCAACATGGCGCTCACCTTTGTTCGTCCGAGGCACGCATGAGCCTGCTGAAGAAACTCAAGCGCATCGCGGGCATCGACACAGCGCAGCAGGAGTACGCCTACGGGAAAGACGAGCGCTTCGGACGCATCTCCGCATCACGCGTCGCGGATCAGTGGGTGAAGACGACCTGCGGCTACTGCTCGGTCGGATGCGGAATGCTGATCGGCGTGAAGGATGGAAAGGCAGTCGCCGCCCGCGGCAATCCCGATCACCCGGTGAACCTGGGCAAGCTCTGCCCCAAAGGATTGAGCGAGCACCACGTCCTTTCGGCTCCCGGACGGGCGAAGCAGCCGCTGCTGCGAAAGAACGGCGTGCTGGTCCCGGTCTCGTGGGATGAAGCGCTCGACACTATGGTGGAACGGATCACGGCGATTCAGGCAAAGTACGGTGCGTCCTCGCTCGGCGTAATCGGCACCGGGCAGCTGCTGACGGAGGAGTATTACACGCTGGGCAAGCTGGTCCAGCTCGGCTTTCGCACCCCCAACAATGACGGCAACACCACCCTGTGCATGGCCAGCGCGGTCTCCGGCTACAAGCTCTCATACGGCAGCGACGGGCCGCCAGGAAGCTATGCCGACCTGGAGCGGGCGGACGTCGTTCTGCTCATCGGCTCGAACATCGCGGACAATCACCCCATCCTGTGTCACCGGTTGGAGCGGCGTCCCGGCAGGATGCTGATCGTGGTCGATCCGCGCGTCACCAAGACGGCCATGATGGCGGATCTTCATCTTCCCATCAAGCCGCGCGGCGATATCGCGCTCATCAACGGCATCGCTCACATCCTCATACGCGATGGCCTGATCGATCGTGGCTATATTGAGCGGAACACCAGCGGCTTTGACGACTTCGCGAAATTCGTCCTGGAGTTCACGCCGGAGCATGTCTCTGCTGTCACCGGACTTCGCGCCGACCAAATCGAGCGCGTAGCTTCGCTCTACGGCCACGCCAAGGCTGGGTTCATCGGATGGACCATGGGCGTCAATCACTCGACGCAGGGAGCCATGACGGTCGCGGCAATCAACAACCTGGCGCTCATCACCGGCAACCTGGGACGAATCGGAGCGACCTCCTTCTCCATCACAGGCCAGTGCAACGCGATGGGCACACGGGAGGCCGGCTTTACCTCTTCACTGCCCGGCTACAGGAAGTATGAGAACGCAGAGCACCGCGAGCAGTTGGCCTCCTTGTGGAAGATTGATGTCGAGGAGATTCCAAAGAAGCGCGGCCTGGCTTATCCGGACATCATCGAGGCCGCTGCCTCTGGACAGATCAAAGCCATCTGGTTCATCGCGACCAATCCAGTGGTTTCGTTTCCCAACTACGCCCTGTTGGAGCAGGCCCTCAAGAATCTCGAGTTCCTCGTCGTTCAGGATGGCTTTCATCCAACGCCCACCAGCGACTTTGCCGACCTTGTTCTGCCCGCTGCCATCTGGGGCGAAAAAGAGGGAACCTACACGAACTCGGAAAGACGCATCAGCAAGGTCAATCGTATCGTCGCGCCGCCCGGCGAAGCGCGCCCGGACTTCGATATCTTCCTGGACATCGCGAGCCGCTTGGGTGTCCGCGACCGGCTCTATCCGGGCTGGACGACGACGCGGGATGCCTATAAGGAATGGCAACAGGCGTCCGCGGGGCGTATGTGCGACTACAGCCCCTACACCTGGGAAGAGATTGAAGATGCGGGGGGCATTCAGTGGGGAGGCGAGCGCCTCTACGAGGATGGTGTCTTTCAAACGTCAGACGGCCGTGCTGTCCTTCACCAGGTACCCTGTGATCCTTTCATTGAACAGCCGAATGAGGAGTACAGCTTCATCCTGAATACCGGCCGCACGGTCGAGCACTGGCACACCCGCACCAAGACCGCGCAAGTCGACATGCTGAACAAGATGGTCCCCAACGCATGGCTGGAGATGAACCCCGTTGACGCGGAGCGCTTGAAGCTGCGCTCGCATGATCGCGTCACGCTGGCGTCCAGAAGAGGCAGCGTGACAAACCTGGAGTTACGGATCACGTCGATCGTCGCGCCCGGACAGGTGTTTATGCCGTTCCATTTTTCGGAGACCAACTCCAATCGCGTGACGCTCGGAGCCTTTGATCCGATCTCCCGCGAGCCGAACTTCAAACAATGCGCCGTCCGCATCCAGAAGGCTGCGGCCAGGTAGCGCCAAGAGATTTGTTTCCGGCCACGACGCCGGTGTTTGCAGCAGGGGAAACGAGTCAGCTACGCCGACCACGACGTCAATGGCTGCTCACTGAAAGTCCTAATCGAACACCATCTTCCGGAGGAACTACCATGGCTAGCTACAAGATCTTCATGAAGTCCGGCCATCCGCCGACGCTTCTCGCCGCCTTTCTCTACTTCGACTTCAGCTTCGCCATCTGGGTGCTGAATGGGGCAATGGGGCCCTTCATCTCGGAGCAGTTCCATCTCTCGCCGCAGCAGATCGGCCTCATGGTCTCCGTGCCGACGTTGGCCGGAGCCTTCATGCGCTTTCCGCTCGGCGTCGTCTCGCAGTACATCGGCCGAAAGAACGCAGCCATCGTCGAGATGTCAGCCATCGTCATCGCACTCATGTACGGCTTCTTCTTCGTACACACCTTCAACAACGTCCTTGCCATGGGTGTGCTACTCGGCATTGCCGGTGCAAGCTTCGGTGTGGCCCTCTCACTTGGCTCCGGTTGGTTCCCGCAGCAGTATAAGGGCCTGGCGATGGGCATTGCCGGCGCTGGAAACAGCGGCACTGCCGTCGCCTCCTTGTTCGCTCCGCGGCTGGCGATGCACTTCGGCTGGCAGCATGTCTACGGCTTTGCGGCCGCGATGATGTGTCTTCCGCTCTTCGTCATGATCTTTTTCGCCAAAGAGCCACCGGATCACGAACATCTGACCCTCAAAGAGCACCTCTCGTGCCTCTTCGAGAAAGACGGCTGGTACTTCAATCTCATCTACATCATCACCTTCGGCGGCTTCATCGGGCTCGCAACCTTCCTCCCGTCCTTCTACTATGCCCAGTTCCACATGACCAAGGTCCAGGCAGGGACCTACACCGTCCTGGCTACCTTCACGGGTTCCGCGACACGCGTTGTCGGAGGATACTTTGCCGATAGAATCGGCGGAATCACCACCCTGTCGGTTGTCTTCCTGATCGCGATTGCAGGCCTGTTCGGCCTGATGGCCACGCCGTCTCTTCTTATGACAACCTTGCTCTTCATGCTCTGCTTCGCCGCCTTGGGAGCAGGCAACGGAGCCACCTTCCAGCTCGTACCTCTGCGCTGGCCCCTCACGACAGCCGTCGCGGGCGGCATGATCGGCGAAATCGGCGCACTCGGCGGATCGGTTCTGCCGAATGTCCTAAGCTACTCCAAACAACATACCGGCAGCTTCAAATCTGGATGGATCGCATACGCCGCCCTGGCCTTCTTAATCCTGATTATGATGCGTGTTGTCGCCCGTTCGTGGACAAAGACCTGGGTTGGCAGAGGCGGCCGGGCGCTGCCGGTAAAAACCTCTCCGTCTGACACCATCCTCGTGACAGCAGAAGGAGCCACGTTCGCCGCCGACTGAAACACCGCATCATCACTCGCGCCGCGTTGTTATGATCCAATCGAAGGAAAGCCTGTTTAAGGGCGGCAAGATCTTCGCTGCCCTCAAACAGGCCTCTCCGCTGCGCTCTCTTCAATTTCGGGGGAGTGGAGCCGATGAGCGGAGTTGAACCGCTGACCTACTGATTACGAATCAGTTGCTCTACCAACTGAGCTACATCGGCATACCTCGCTATTCTACCGTTCCCGCGCGGTTCCGGCAAAGGCTTTGCCTGAAACGACCCCCGGAACGCAAGAGGATCTTCCTAAATCTAACGCGTGGGCACGAAGCGCGCCGCGCACGCCGCCGCGGTCAGCGGCGCGGAGGAAGATCCGCTTCCAGGTACGTCGATCTCAGCTTGTGCGCCCCTGCCCACATCCACCACCTTCACGCTCTGCCCGCCGGTCAGCGGAGGATTTCCCGGGGGCCACGCTGACGATGTCGGCAAACGCAGAATGCACCTGCGGGGGCGTGATGCCTCGCACGGCCACACCCTTCGGCACGATCCGCGTCCGATAATGATCGTCGATGCCCGCGATCTGCACATCGCCCGGCGTCGCCGTGTAGACGTTCTCGAGCACCACTTTCTTATAGTCGGGAATCCAGCCGCCGCTGCCATCACGTCCGCTATCCCTAACCTTATAGTTCTCCCTTGCGACGGCGCACGCTGTTAGATGATTGTGGTCCGACCACCAAATTCGTACAACAGCTCGCAGACGACCTGCAAAAGCCGCCCGCAAACGACGAAGAGGCCGCCCGGCAACAGGGCGACCTCTTCCTTAGGGAGAATAGCTCCAACAGAGGCAAAGCCATTGGAACTTTCTGGCGAAATACTAAGAGCGTCAAAAACTCATGTCAAGCTCTATTCGGACAGTGTGCAACTCATTCATTGCAATAGCCCTTACGGGGTAGCAAATGTTGCTGGAAAGGTAAACCTCTTCACCTTTTCTTCGCTCAAACGTGTGCAAGCCATCAATAAACCTGCTTCGAATGAGCTGCTTACCCTGCATCCTGCACCATACCTTGTGCAGCCATCCCATGCGACCGGTCAAGCTAGACGGCTCTACCGTCGCCCGGGCTGTCCTTGGGCGCGAACAGCCCCTTCGTGTCGCTGCGCAGGTTGATCGTCAAAAACTCCGGGTCGCTCGCGGCCGACTTCCCCTGCAGCATCCGGATCCCGGCCCGCGCTCCGCCAAAGAAGAATCCCAGCACGATCGCCGCCACCAGCCCCAGGCCGCAGAAGGCCGCAATCGCCTGCAGCAGCGTCGCCGTCTTCCTCATCTCGGCGTGGAACTCCAGCGGCATCGGCTTGTCGAAGCTGAGGTCCTGGTTCAGGTGCAGGCCGGTCATGTACGCCATCGCCTGCTCGGCGGAAAACCCCCCAGTGGTCATGCCGAGCAGCGGCCCCACACGCCGCATCTTCAGCGTCCCGAACTGCGCCAGTCCGGCCTCATTGACATACCTTTCAAGCGCCCGGCCGCGGTCGCCCGCAATCTGCGGCGTCGGATACAGCATCAGCGAGACCGCGCCCTTGCCGCCGTGCCCGTTGTAGTCCGCAGTCACAACCTCCGCGCTCTTTTCCCACGCCAGCAGGTCCGCCGGCAGCGTACCACCCATGGCCTTGTAGCCGGCCGGGCCGATCGCATAGCGTTCCGTGCCCGGTTCCAGCCCCTTGACCGGCAGGTACGTCGGCAGCAGCGGCGCGAGTCCCCGCCGTCCGCCCACCTTGGGCAGCATTCCGGTCAGCGCAGCCTGTTCGCCTGCAGTTGGCCGTCCCACGATCCGAAGCACCGCCGTTCCCGCCCACGCCAGCGTTCCCTCCGCGTCCATGGTCGTCTCGTTCGTCTTGCCGGACTTGGCGTCACCCGCGGTCACGTGCACCTGCTTCTCCAGCGACCGGTAGAAGGTGTACGCGCTCAATGCGCCGGTCGCGTCCCCGAACTCCATTGCAAACACCTGCAGTGGAGCCGCCCCAGCCGCGCGGGTGTATGTGCCGGAGGCGTATCGGCTCAGGCCATCCTCTTTCAGGACTGCGGCGCAGCTTTCGCCGGAGCCGGGGCCTAATGGGCTGGCTGAGGCAAGTGGGGCGCAGCTTTCCGGGTCAAACCAGCCGGCCGACACTGCCGTTCCGCTCGCACTCGCGCCTAGTACCAACCCACCCGTGTGCGGCGCCAGCAAAGGCGTGGGCGGCTCAACCAACACCATCGTCGGCGCAGGAGCCTGACCAAGCGCTGCCAATCCCGAGCCCAGCAAAACCGCCACACCGAACGCTCTAGAAAAAGACCTCATCCAGCATGAGACTATCACCGCGCCCCACAGGTAAGCACGGTCCCGGCAATCCCTTCACTCGCGACCAACGGAAGCGCCAAGCGAAGCCCAATTTCCGTCACGAAGTGACCGCTCCGCGCGCAGCGGGCCCGTCTGGCAGGACATGTCTTATTGCGCTGCTGCTCGCACCACCGGCGCCGGCTTCGCGCCGCTCAACCCGCTCTCATACTTGGCCACGCCGTTGAAGAGGCTCTCCGCAACGCGCTCCCGGTACTCCGGCCTCCGCAGTTGTTCGGCATCCTTCGGATTGGTCACAAAGCTGATCTCCGCCAGGATCGAAGGCATATTCGCCCCGATCAGCACCACAAAAGGAGCCTTCTTCACTCCGCGATCCTTCAGCCCGTCATTGCCCCGCCGCAGCCCCGCATACAACGAGCTCTCCACATCTGACGCAAACTCCCGGCTCTCACTGATCTTGTCCTTCAGCGTGATCTTCTTTACCAGGTCGCTCAGCTGATGAATGGAGCTGCCGCTGACCGCATTCTCACGCGCTGCCACGTCCAGCGCCGTCGGATCGCTCGTAAAGTTCAGGTAGTACGTCTCCACGCCTCGCGCCGTCTCATCTGCCGAGCTGTTGGCATGCACGGAAATAAAGAGATCCGCCTGCGCCTTGTTCGCGATGGCCGTCCTCGTCTCGAGCGGGATGAACGTGTCGTCCGAGCGCGTGTAAATGATCTCCGCGCCCAGTCGCTCATGCAGCAGCTTGCCGAGACGGAGCGCCACATCCAGCACCACGTCTTTTTCCTCGATCCCATCCGCGCCCAGCGTCCCAGAGTCATGCCCGCCGTGTCCCGCATCGATGACGATCCGCCCGATCTTCAGCCCCAGCGCCCGCACCAGGCTCGTCTGCCCGTCGGCCGTCTTGTCCGCAGCCTTGGCCGGAGCCGAAAGCTCCGCGGAGTTCGCCGCTCCTGAACCAGCGCCTGATCCAGACCGGCCGCGCCGCGAAGCGCTCCCCAGGTAAACGTCCTTCACCCCATCCCGGCCGCCCGAAACAGTCGCCGAAATCGGCCTCGTCGAGGCCTCTCGGCTCGCATCGACTTTACCCGGAGCCGCGCTCAACGCCGCGACCTCTGTCGAGCTCTCCGGAGCTTTCACCGACACCGTGTTCGGCACCGGCCTGGCCGCCGTAGCCTTTGCCACCGTCCCTGTCCGCGGAGCCGGAACACTCTTAGCCACCGCCACCTCCAGGTGCCCCATCCTTTCCGGCTTCACTGGAAAGGCCGTGGTCCCCGACGGACGTTCTTGGTCCGTTGGGGTGGAGCGTGGAGTTTCGGGCAAAGCCCGACCGTTTTCCTTCGCAGCCGCACCCGATCCCGGCGCACTCGCCCGCGCCACCGCCACGTTCTCCACCGGCAGCGAAGTAGGCGCCATCGCCGGTAGCCCGGAGCTGTTCGCCGCCGCGCTGGCCCGCACCACGGCCGCAGGCTCCACAGGTGTCGTATCCGCTACCCGGCTCTCCGTCTTATCATCCCCGGTCCCTGATCCCTCTTCCCTGGAGTCGCGCAAAAGGGCAGAGCCGCGCACATCCTTCGCCAGTTCCTGCGGCTGTCCCTTCCTGCCGGACCCGCCATGAATATCGACGATCAGCCGGTACGGATTCGGCAACAGAAACGCCGAGTACTCGCTCACGTCGCTCACATCCAGCACCACCCGTGTCATGTCGCCGGAGAACTGCGCCGCCCTGATCTTCTTCAGGAAGCCATCGTCTGTGACGTCGAAGCTCTTGCCCACCAGCTCCTGCGCCAGCTTCGCGCCGTGCAGGTCGAAGTAGATGCGATCCGGTTTAGGCACCCGCGCCGCCTCAAACGTCACCTCATCCCCAAGGTCGATTGCCACCCGGGTATACGTCGCCGTCGACCAGTGCCGAATCCCCGTCACCAGCGCCGAACGCCCCGTCCGCACCGCCTTGACCGCAACCGGTGGAGCGGTGACGGGTTCACCCGCGGAAGGCTTGCCTTCTTCCATGACGCCCGAACTTTCCCGTGCCCCATTCATCGCAGCACTCTCGCGATGAGCGGGAACCTCGATCTTCCCTGGCCGCGCGGAGAGAGTCTCAGCACTCTCATCCCTCATCCCTGATCCCTCTACTCTCGATCCCGTCCCCACAACCCGCGAATCAGCAACGGTCTCGCCGCTCTTCAGCCGGGCGATCTTGGCCTTCGCCGCCACAGAAAGCGGGCTCCCCGGATATTGCGCCCGCAGAAACTCATACTGTCCCGCCGCCGCCTTCAGGCTGCCCGGATCGTTCAGCTCCAAACCCTGCTCGGCCAGCAGCGCCGCCACCGCATCCACCGCCGCCGGCGCATGAACCTCCCGCGGACTCCCGTGGTACACCGCGCGAAACTCATCCAGGATGCGGGTAAACTCTGCCCGCGTATGGCTCTCGGCCCGGTCGAACATGGTACGATCCCGCACCGCCTGCTCCCAGGCGCTCAGCGGCTTTACCGGACGAGCGCCCGCCGCCGGGCCCGCGCCCATACCGGCCGCCAGGCACATCGCCAGCCCCCAACGCCATCGCCTTGAACCGAAAAACCCCATCAAGCCCAAGTTTAAGGTTGCCGCCCGGATTGCAGCCTAGGAAAACTCCACCCGCATCCCGCCGGATACCCCCGCTCCCGTCTTGAAAGAAACTCCCCGAAGCGTCTGTCCTCATACGCCGATGCGCCGCCCACGAGGTAACTTTTCCCGCGGGTACAAAGGTTGATACAGGCCTAAATCTTTTGGAATGAATATTTTGCGCAATAAACCCAGGGAGGGGGTGTTATCCCAGCATGTTTTCCACAATATTCACAGCCTTTGCGAGCGCATCGTCCAGCCCGGCCACATCCGAGCCGCCGGCCTCCGCCAGATCCGGCCGCCCGCCACCTCGCCCGCCGACATAAGCCGCCAGTGCCCCCACAATCTTGCCCGCCTGCACTCGCCCTGTCAGATCTTTTGTGACCCCGGCGATCAACGAAACCTTTCCCTCACTTGCCGCGCCCAGCACCACCACACCCGAGCCCAGCTTGCCGCGCAGTTGATCTACCAGCTCCCGCATCTGCGCCTTCTCAACCCCATCGACGCGCTGCGCCAGCACCTTCACGCCCTTCACGGCAATAGCAGCCTCCACTGCATCCGCAGTCGAGGCAGATGCCGCCTTCATCTTCACCTGGTCGAGCTCCCGCTTGAGCCGCTTAATCTCCTCCTCGGTCGCCGCCATCCGCGCTCGCACCGCCTCCGCGTCGCCGCCAACCAGTCGAGCAACCTCAAACCCTCGCCGGAACTCCTCGAGCGCCCCCGTCCCCGAAACCGCCTCCACGCGCCGCACCCCGCTGGCGACAGAGCTCTCCCCCACCAGCTTCAGCAGCCCGATCTCCCCGGTAGCCCGGGTATGAGTGCCCCCGCAAAGCTCGGTAGAAAATTCCCCTATCCGCACCACGCGCACCCGGTCCCCATACTTTTCGCCAAACAGCGCCATCGCGCCGTATTCGTTAACTGCTTTATCGATCGGCACATCCACCAGCGTCTCGACGGGCGTATTCGCCAGCACCTGCGCATTCACGATAGACTCGATCTCCCGCAGCTCCTCCTCCGCGACGCCGGTGAAGTGCGAGAAGTCGAACCGCAGCCGGTCCCGGTTCACCAACGACCCCGCCTGCTTCACATGCGTTCCCAAGACCTGTCGCAGCGCCGCATGGAGCAGGTGCGTGCCGGTATGGTTGCGCATGGTTGCCGCCCTTACCTCGCCATTCACCACGGTATCGACGACATCCCCAACCGCAATCTCACCCTTGGCGACGACCTTGTGCGCAAACACTCCCTGCACCGGCTTGGTCGCCCCCTTCACCTCCGCCAGCACGGTCTGGTGATCGGCCGCATAGAGCCAACCCACATCCCCCACCTGCCCACCCGAATCCGCATAAAAGCTCGTCGCATCGAGCACGACCTCACCCGCTTCACCCGCCGCAAGCGTCTGAACTACCACCCCATCCTTCACCAGCGCAATCACCCGCGCCCCATCGACCCGTAGCGCAGAGTACCCCTCAAACTCCGTCTTCGCCAGCTCCCGGTACACCGGGGAGGCAGTCTTCTGCGACCCACCCTTCCAGGAGGCCCGCGCCCGCTCCTGCTCCTCGTTTTTCGCTAAGTCAAACCCAAATTCTTCAAAAGGAAGTTCTGCATCCCGCACCGCATCGTAGATGTAGTCGCGTGGCAGTCCAAAAGTCTCATATAAATAAAAGGCGTCTCGGCCCATGAACGAAGGAGTGTTGTCCCAATCATTTATGACATTAATCACTAATTGTTGCTGACCGACTGCACTGAATTTACCAACTAAGCGTTGTGTAAGGTTCTGCTTCTGTAGTCTTCCCTCGTTCAACTCGTGACGAATGCTTGTCGTCGCATTATGCAAGATTTGAGCGATGCCACTAGCGTCATCCGGCAGAACATTCAGGAAGTAATTCAGATAAATAGGCGAGGATTCCTTGACGCGGGAGATCACCGCATCGAGCTGCTTAGATCCGATACTAAGCACCCGTGCAAACTGCTCCTCCTCCGCCAGCACGACCTTGCTCACCCGCTCCGCCGTCTCCACCAGCTCCGGATAAGCCACCTTCATCTCATCCCGCACAGCCTTCACCATCTCGAACATGAACGGCTGCTCCTGGCCCAGCAAGCGTCCATGCCGAATCCCGCGCCGCAGGATCTTGCGCAGCACATAGCCACGTCCCTCATTCGCAGGCTGTACCCCGTCTGAGATCAGGAAGGTTGCGGCGCGGGCATGGTCGGCAATAATCCGCAGACTGGCTGCACCCTTCTCATCGCTGAACTGAGAACTCACAACGGACAACTGAGAACCCGTCAACTCCGCGGCCCGGGCGATCAGCGGCGTAAACAGGTCCGTCTGGTAGTTGCTAAGCACGCCCTGCAGCACACACGCGATCCGCTCAAGCCCCATACCCGTATCAATCGAAGGCTTGGGCAGTGGCGTCAACGTGCCATCGCTTGCACGGTCGAACTGCATGAACACCAGGTTCCAGATCTCGACATACCGCTGGTCGTCCTCAGGAAATGGCTTATCCTCTCCGGTCTCGCTTGCAGCCAGCCCGAGATCGTAGAAGATTTCGCTGCATGGCCCGCAAGGCCCGGTGTCGCCCATCTGCCAGAAGTTATCCTTCGCGGACATGCCGAAGATGCGCTCCTTCGGCACCCCTGTCGCGATCCAAAGCTGCTCGGCCTCGTCGTCGCGAGCCACCTTTGCATCGCCTTCAAACACCGTCACGTAAAGCTTCGCCGGATCGATCCCGAACCACTCGGGCGAGGTCAGCAGCTCCCACGCATACGCGATGGCATCGCGCTTGAAGTAGTCGCCGAAGCTGAAGTTGCCGAGCATCTCAAAGAACGTATGGTGCCGCCGCGTGAAGCCGACGTTTTCGAGATCGTTATGCTTGCCGCCGGCGCGAACGCACTTCTGTGAGGTGGCCGCACGCGAGTAGTCGCGCTTCTCCGCGCCCAGGAAGACGTCCTTGAACTGGTTCATGCCGGCGTTGGTGAACAGCAGCGTCGGATCATTGGCCGGCACCAGCGAGGAGGAGTGCACCCGCCGGTGGCCTTTTCCTTCAAAAAACCGCAGAAAATCTTCTCGAATCTGAGCGCCCGAACGATAGTCCATAGCCACTAAGTTTAGCAGTCACGCGAAGCGTCCAGAACCGTGCGAAGCACCGCCCGCCCAGCGCAAGGGCGCACTTGTTGTTGCTCTTACTCCATTACGCCCGGCCGCCAGGTGATTCCCTCCAGCAGCAAGTCCGCATCTTCCGTCATCCGCAATTCGGCAAACTCCTCCTGCCAGCGCACCATCTCCAGGCAGCAGACCAGCGCGTCGAAGCCGTCTTCGCTACCCAGCGCCTTCTTGACCACGCCGCGGTGGAGCCCCGCATAGAGCGCCGCATCCATATGCTTCTTCTCCGCCAGGTAGGCCTTACGAGCCTCCGCGTTCGACTTCTTCACCGCTCCAGTCAGCAGCCGCGTATACATCTCCACCAGTAACGGCTGACCCTCTGAAGCATCCTCAAACGGCCAAATACGAAAGCCACCCTCCCAAAGCCGCAGCAGCCACTCCATCGCGCGAAGCGAACCCGTGCCTACGCTGCCGCTGCCGCCAATCTGGAAAGGCGACTTCGGCGTGATCCCGCGCATCTTCGCCGCGCGCTCCGGATCGCCGCCTGTGAGCGCCTGCTCGACCTTGTTCTCCATATCCGTGCGCCGCATCATCTTTGAATGACCTGCGCCGCAGAAGACCTCCGGCCGTTTGTGCGGCCTGCCCCAAAAGCGAAGATCGCGCTCGGCCTCCGCGCACGTGGTGCCCAGCCAGCGCTCGCCATGCCCTGCGGCAACATGCCGCCAGAACTCGAACACGGTTTTGCAGCCGTGTTCGCGCAGAAACCAGGCCGGATAGCTGAAGCAACAGTCCATGCTGACGACCAGCGCGGGCGTCTCGGCAGCCATCGCCAGCAGCCACGCAGTCAACTCCTCGCGCGTCCGCCCGCTTTCCAGCGTGACGATCCCACCAGCTACGCGGCCCCTGTCGCTGCGCGTCCAAACCCCCGCCCAGATCTTCTTCCTCTGCCCCGGACCCTTGTCGCCAGACCAGTCCACCGCCACCAGCCTGTCGACTCTCCCTGCCAAAATCAACCTCGCTTACGAACTCTTAACGCTTCCCTGCGGAGTTCCTAGCCGTTAGTGAAGTTCTCCGTAAGTCTATGAGGTTCTAAGCTCCGAAGAGGACTCAGAACTGCGGCAGGTCGTAGCCGTCGTCCTCCACCGCGTTTTCCTCCACCGCGACCTTCCAAATGCGCAACAGCTTGAAGATCGCGGTAGAGGAGTAGCCTGCGCGCATCAGCCGATTCATCAGGCGCACCGTCTGCTTCTGCGCGTCCGCCCCGCTAGGCGGCTGAATTCGCTTCCTCTCGCAGTAAGCGCGAGCCAGCGCGACCTCATCCGCGTCGTCATAGGCCGCTGCCAGCGTGGCCGCAGCAAGCTCTTTGTCTACACCCTTCACTGCAAGGTCCTGCTGAACGCGCCGCCGGCCGAAGCCCTGGTTCTCCTTGCGCAATCGCGTATAGTCCTGGGCAAAGCGTGTGTCGGAGAGATACTTCAGGTCAATCAGGCGCTCCACCACGGCCTGCATGTCGCGTTCACCCTCTGCACCTTCGAGCGCGCGAGGCTTCATCAGCCGCTTGAGATCGCGTACGGTTCGCATGCGGCGCGAAAGCAAGCCGACCGCATACTCGAAGAGGCCCGCCTCGCCCACCGGCTCGCGTTTTTTAGGCCGCGCGAACGCCATTCAGCGCACCACTCGTAATGCATGTGCGTTAGCCCGGCTTGCCGTGCGAGGACTCATCGCAACAGCTTACTCCCAGAATCCCTGTCAGGAGCGTGGCGGCCTTTACTGCCCGACCTCCTGCCGGATCAGCTGATGCTCGCCGCTCTCCCGCACCGAGCGCTTCACCGGCAACTCCACGACCACGGCCGCGCCGCGCGGATGCAGGTTGAAGGCGCTGATCTCACCCTCATGCTCCCGCACAATGCCAAAGCAGATAGACAGTCCGAGCCCGGCCGCGCCCTCGCCGGGCTGCCGCGTTGTATAGAAAGGATCGAAGACGCGGCCGGGCTCCTTGAAGCCGTCGCCGGTATCGCTCACGATCAAATGAACCGAACGTTGATCGTGCGAAGCCGTAAGCCGGATCGTATGCTCGGCGTCCCCTTCAAAATCCGCCTTGGCCACGCTGATCGCCTGCGCCGCATTGTTCAGAAGATGCTCCAGAACTTGCTTCAGCCGGTCCTGGCTTCCGCGCACCATAGGCAGCCTGTCCTCAACCGTTAGAGCCAGCTTGACGCCCCGGCTCTCGAGCTTCTGCTCACAGGCTGCGGCAATCTCTCGCAGCACAACGACCAGATCCACCGTCTCTTCTTTCATGCCGGATGGCCGCCAGAACTCCGTCAGCCGCTGAACCGTATCCTTCATCTTGAGCGCCTCCGTCACGATAACGCCTGCGTCCTTCCGCACGCGCGTTTCAGTGGAGGTCTCAGAGATCAGCTCCGCAAAGCCGAGCACGGCGGTAAGCGGATTGTTCAACGCATGGGCCACTCCGCCCGCAAGCTGACCCAGGCCCGCCAGCTTCTCCGCCCGAATCACCCGCTCGCTCAGCGAATCATTCTCAAGCGCTCCGGCGATGCGCGCAGCGAGCGTCTCCACAGGTCCCATCGATTTTTCAAGCCCGGGCGCCCAACCTTCCTTATTGCCGTCCGCCGCAATCACGATTGCGCCGATCAGCTTGCCGGCCTGGGTCCGCAGCGGAGCCACCAGCCCGCGGCGATACTGCCGCCGTTCGCGCTTTCCAGACATCTCGCGTGTCGCAATCTCTCGGTCGAAGGCCTTCCACTCGCCCAGCGGAATGGAAAAGCTCTTGACCCCGCCCCGGTCCGCGGCGGGCCTGGGCTGACCGGCGCGACGCACGCCGCCACGCTCCTCCTGCACCACCCGCGCCCCCCACTCCTCCATCGCCTTGACCGTCAGGTCATCGACCCCGACTCTTCCTGCGCAGTAAAGCCGTCCTTCTACATCGCGCAAGAGGATCCCTACCTTGGAAAAGGCGCTCTTCTCCGCGACGATCCGGCAGACCCTCATCGAAAGCGCCCGCAGGGCGTCCGCATGCGTCACTCCGGAGGCGACCGATGTCGTTACCCCGGGGTCGATCCGCGCATAAGCCTCCAACTCCTCCCGCATGCGCCGCTCCCGCCAGCGCTCGGTCAACTCCAGTTTGTACTGGCGCCGCACCCTCCATAGGGTGGCGCTCAGCCCGCTCACCACCACGGCACAAGCTGCATGCCAACCCGTCGATTCCCAAGCAGCATTCATGTCCCAGCCCATCCAGCTCATCTCTGCTTTGGCCCCCTACACCTGTCACGCGCCTGTCCGGCGTCTCTGTCATCCTGCATCGCAAGCCCGAGTGTTTCCTGGTAGTCCCAGGGCTACTCTCATGCGTCTAACTACCAGCCTGCTCTCTGTCTGGAGTCTCTTTTTCCATGTACACGCTGTCTATGCCACTAAAGCTCACCCCGAAGCTCACATCGACGATCGCAGCCCTGTACCCGCTGATCTTGGCCATCTCCACGGTATCGGCTCCAACTGCCCTTGCCCTTGCTCCTGTCCCAAATACGAACGCCACGGCTGCGGCGGCTGCACAGAATCCGGAGGGCTTCGGTCCCGTCGATCCAACCCTGCCGAAGGGCATGACGCCGGAGCAGATCATTACCCGTTTCGGCGCTCGCGAGGCGGAGTTTGCCAGAGCCCTGAACGAATACACCTTCCGCCAATCGGTCAAGGTGGATAC
The DNA here is from genome assembly GCA_964282815.2 of uncultured Granulicella sp. GTDB lineage: Bacteria > Acidobacteriota > Terriglobia > Terriglobales > Acidobacteriaceae > Edaphobacter. Next base: position 9,102 of record CBDIOH010000007.1, on the reverse strand, counting down.
CTTAGCGGAAGATACCAATAAGGTCGACGGCACCTACCAGCAGGTCACGGATATCGTCCTTTCAGACTCCGGAGCCCGCACCGAGCATGTCGTCTTTGCTCCGGGCAACACCTTGCAGCGCATTATGATGACCCAGGCGGACTTCGACGACATCGCCCATCGCTTGCCCTTCGTCCTGCAGACCTCAGACCTTCCGCAATACGACGTTACCTATCTCGGCCGTCAGAAGGTCGACGATCTCGACACCTATGTCTTCCAAGCCGGTCCCAAGCGGCTCGAAAAAGGAAAACGCTACTTTCAGGGCAAGGTCTGGGTCGATCAGACTGACCTCCAGATCGTCCTCATCAACGGCAAAAGCGTTCCAGACGACCTTCGTCGAGGCCACGAAGATTTATCGCCGCCTTACACCACCTACTACCAGGAAGTCGACGGGCACTACTGGTTTCCGGTCTACACCCATGCGGACGGAATCCTTCATTTTGCCGCACAGAATGGCGCCTTGGCCGAGGACGTTCGAATCCGTTACACGGTGAAATACACCGATTACAAGCGCTTTCATGCCAAGTCGCGCATCATTTACGACGGCCAGACGCTGTCTGCCGACCAATCTACCAAGCCTGATCCTAAAACGGCCCCCGCAGATACCACGACCGACCCAAATGCATTGCCGCCGACGGACCCGAACGCGCCAGCCCTGAAGCGTACGCCATCTGCCCCTCACTGATTCAATCGCAAATGCGCTGTGCAGAAGAGGCCACAGCAGAGCGTGAGCGGCCGCAGACCTCCCGGATGCGCGCGAGCGTCTCAGTTGGCTACGGCTCTGGTTACTCCACCGGGTCGTCATCGCTCAAGCTGATTCGGAGCGATTTCAGGAAGCTCAGATCATTATTGGTAAACGGACCCGCGACCGGAGTGCCATCGGTAAGAAGGTACTGGTCGGGCTCTGCCTCGGCCTCCACCTCATTAAGCCCAATCGTCGCTTCCAGCATCAGCATTACGTCAAAGCCCTGCTCCCGAATCGTTTTCACCACGCCTGCAATATGCTCGGACTCGGCAACCGACTCGTGAATCGCTTCTCCAAGCTTCTGTATGAGGTTTTTGACGTTTTGGTTCAATGACACCTCCGGGCTTCCGGCTGCCTTGCTGAGACACGGTGAGGACGGACTCGCATCGGGTATTCCCCGGAAGCTGACAGAAGGGGAACGGCACTGCGGGCACACTCAGTTATTTCCGAGAATACGCCCCAGCGGGCTCTGCTGCAATGGCCGGAACCGGTGAGGGTTCCTACGCCGTTGGAGTCAATTCCACACCGGCCGCGTTTAGGCGACTGTGTGGTGATCCGCCCACGCATCCTGGAGTTTATGGGCCAGCTCATCCACCGGCGCAGCCCGGCGCGAGGCCGGCGACTTGGTTAAAAGCACATACGCGGCTCCAGCAGACAGGCCTGCTATCAACCATAAAAGCTTGCTCATCGCTCACCATCTCCTTCAAGTTGCGGCGGTGCCTTTGGTGCTCTCACCGCAGTTTCGTGATTGGATGCAGACTCGCGAATCCGCGTTCGCAGTCACATCTTCATAAGAAACATTAGACTGGATGCATGGACACGGTGCGGTTCGGCAGAGCGTTAGGAGTCGGTGTCCGCCAGGCCGCCAAAGCTGCGGTCAAGGCCGCTGAGGCTGCCGCCTCGCCGTCACCAACGAGCCCCTTACCGCTGTCTCCCAAGCGCAAGGCACCCTTGACTGAGACCATTCGCCAGGCACGGCGGACTGGGCAACGCGTTCGGCAGGGTAGCCGCCAGTTCGGCAAGGCGGTTTGGAATCCCTTTGCACGCCTGTCCACTGTTCTCTGGCATGAGGTAATCGGCGTCCTTTTCAGCCTGTTCGCCCTGATCTGCGGGCTAGAGGCCTGGCATGGCCGCGCCGCCATCCTGGAGGATCCTGGCCGCGCCCACGAGTGGGTCGCCCTCGGCCTCTTTGCTATCTTCGCTTTTTTCACCGCATCTAGCTTTCGCAAGGCTTCGCGCCGGCAGCGACGCTAAAGGTGCGGGAAATGCATCGAAGCGCGTATGTTTTCCGCTTTCCTTGCCCTCGCGCTCGCCGTCACTCCGTTAGCCACCATTCCGCCCATCCGCGGCACCACCTTCGCGGGCGAGATCGTCACCCTGCCTGATGCGCTGCGCGGTCGGGCGGGCGTGCTGATCGTGGGCTTCTCCAAGGCCTCGCGCCAGCAGGCATCCGCCTGGGGACACCGCCTGGCGGACGATCCGCAACGCCCGCCGCAACTCGCCTACTACGAGATGCCTGTGCTGGAATCCGTCCCGAAGCTGCTCCGCGGGCTCGTGCTCAAACAAATCAAGGAGGATGTTTCCACTAACGGCCAGAAGCACTTTCTCCCCATCATGGATCATGAGGCGAAGTGGAAGTCTGCCGCCGGCTTCGTCCAACCGGATGACGCCTACCTCTTGCTGGTTGACGCCAGTGGTACGGTGCGCTGGCGCACCCAGGGTTCGCCCACGGAGCAAACATACGCTGAGCTCAAGCGCCGCGCCGCCCAAATCCTTCCGTAGGCGCAGTAAACTCGCACTACGCCCGGAGAAATGACATGCACGCCAGTCAGAAGCGCCTCAACGAGATGAATCGCCTCAGTGATATGCTGCACTTTCCGGTCATCGTCAACGCGGGCGCGACCGGCAACGTGCTGCTCACAATCCTGGCCACCTGGTGGGTCGAGCCCCGCTATCCAGCGCTTGCCGGCCCGTGGATCGCGCTTGTGCTAACGCTCAACCTGCTCCCCGTCCTGCTGCTTCGCCTGACAATGAGCCCGTCAACAACTTTCCCGACTCTGGAAGGCATGGACTTCTTCCGCGATCAACACAAGTTCTCGGACTGGGTGTACCTAGCCGCCTCTGCCGACATGGCCTTCTGGATACTGCTTGCCTGGACTATCTCTGCTCTTCTGCGCGTCCCATCCACCCTGGCAGCGGTGCTGCTCGTCGCCTTCCTCGCAACCTTCTCGCCGGTCCTGCTGCGTCTCGCTGGGCGCAGCTGACTCCCGGGCAATGCTACCCTTGGAAAGACAGACTTACAACGATTCCAGAGGTTTCCATGGCGGTCGACTCACAAGTAGTCCAGGAGTTTGCAAAGCTCCGCATGACGGCGTTGAACGCCACCCATCGCACCCATAAGGCCAAAATGGTCGACTTCGGCGGCTGGGACATGCCGGTCGAATACTCCGGCCTGATCGCTGAGCACATGGCCGTCCGTACCGGCGTCGGCCTCTTCGACGTCTCCCACATGGGCGATATTCAGCTCCGCGGACCCGGCTCGCTCGCCGCTGTCCAGCGCCTGCTCATGAACGACGCCTCTAAGCTACAGGTCGGGCAGGCCCATTACTCCGCCATGCTCTATGAGAACGGTTCCTTTGTCGACGACGTCGTCCTGCACAAACTCTCTGAGAACGATTACCTCATCGTCATCAACGCCGGCACGCGCGAAAAAGACGTTGCTTGGGTTCGTAAGCAGATCGGTCACATGCCCGGCGTCCACATCAATGACTTCTCCGACTACTACACGCAACTCGCCATCCAGGGACCCAGGGCCGAAGCCACTCTGCAAAAGCTGACGATCACCCCGCTTGCCGGGATCAAGAACTACTGGTTTACCTGGGGCCAGGTCTGCGGCTGCCACAACGTCATGATTGCCCGCACCGGCTACACCGGCGAAGACGGCTTTGAGATCTACATCCCCTCCGACGAGCCCACCAGCAGCCGCGTCTGGGGTGAAGTCCTCGACGCTGGAGCCGAGTTTGGCATCGTGCCCTGCGGCCTGGGAGCGCGTAACACCCTGCGGCTTGAGTCTGCGATGGCCCTCTACGGCCACGAGATCTCGGACACGATCAACGTCTTTGAGGCTGGCCTGGGCCGCTACTGCAAGATGGACAAGGGCACCGACTTTGTCGGCCGCGCGGCCCTGACGGAGATCGAGGGCGCGGGTGGCCCGAAACGCAAGCTCGTAGGCCTGCAGATGATGGAGCGAGGCATCGGCCGTGATGGCTATAAGGTCTTCACCCTGGCAGGCGAGCTCATCGGCGAGATCACCAGCGGCTCACCCGCGCCGTTCTTGAAGAAAAACATCGCCCTCGCCTACCTCCCGGTGCAATACGCCAGCTTGGATGAGACGATCGCCGTAGAGATCCGCGGCGGGCTGGTGAAGGCGAAGGTTGTGGCCACGCCCTTCTACAAGAAGCCCAAAAAAACTGTTCCTCAGACCTTCGTTTAGGAGAGCCCCTTCATGCAATTCATCTCTATTTCGCGCCGGCGCCTGGAAGCCTTTCCTCCGGAAGCCTGGACGCCGGAGCTCGGTGAAGCCGAATCCCAACGCGTGCGCGAGATGTACGCGGCGGGTTCGCTGCGCGCCATCTGGCGCCGCATGGATCTGCCCGGCGCCGTAATGCTGCTCGAAGCCGCCGACAAGGCAGAGGCGAATGCACTCATCCAGTCGCTGCCTTTCGCCCAGCGCGGCATGTTGGAGTTTGTTATCGTCACGCAGTTGGATCCCTACCCTGGATTTGCCCCACGATAAGACGCTTACGGCACCCCCGGAAATAGCACTAAAATCTAAAGAGCGAGGAACGAAGAAACGATGGCCTATCCGGCTGGTTACAAGTACACCAAGACGCACGAATGGCTCGAATGCTCAGGCAAAACCGCCTCCGTGGGCATCACTGACTACGCCCAGCATTCGCTTGGCGACATCGTCTTCGTCGAGCTGCCCAAGGTGGGCGACACCGTCAAAGCCGGAACCATCTTCGGCTCGGTCGAATCCGTTAAGGCCGTCAGCGACCTCTACGCTCCCGTTACTGGCACTGTCACTCAAATCAACGACGCCCTCCACGCCGCGCCCGAGACTATCAACTCCGACGCCAACGCCACCTGGCTCTTCAAGCTCAACCTGGCGGACGAGTCCGAGCTCACCTCGCTCGACACCCTCATCGACGCTGAAGCCTATGAAAAGTTCGTCTCCGAAGAGACAGGACACTAACTGCAGTTACGAGTTGTCAGTTCTCAGAAGCTATGAGCTGAACACTGACAACGGACAACTGAGAACTGAGAACCGTTGCCCATGCGCTACCTTCCCAAAAGCCCCCAGGACCGTGAAGAGATGCTCGCCGACATCGGCGTAGACAACATCGACAGCCTCTTCGCCACCATCCCAGCCGAGTACCAACTCACCCGCGACCTCAACGTCCCGCGCCAGCACGGTGAATCCGAGATCATCGACCGCTTTCCGTGGCTACGCCGAAACATAACGCGACTCGGCTACGCCAGCTTCCTCGGCGCTGGCGTCTACAAGCACTACAAGCCCGTCATCATCGACTCCCTGGTCCAGCGCGGCGAGTTCCTCACCAGCTACACGCCCTACCAGCCCGAGATCGCGCAGGGCACCCTCCAGGCCATGTTCGAGTTCCAGACCATGATCTGCGAGCTCACCGGTATGGAGATCGCCAACGCCAGCATGTACGACGGCTCGACCGGCGCAGCCGAGGCCATCATGATGGCCGTCCGCGTCACCGGCCGCAACGCCGCCGTCATCGCCCGCACCGTCCACCCGGAGTACCGCGAGGTCATCCAGACCTACGCCACCCACCAGGAGATCCCACTCACCGAGGTCAGCTACGCCTCGAATGGCCGCGTCGACATGGCCGCGCTCGAAGCCGCCGTCAACCAAGACACCGCCTGCGTCCTCATCCAGTCGCCCAACTTCTTCGGCACCATCGAAGACGTGGCAGCCATCGCCGAGCTCGCGCACAGCAAGGGCGCACTGCTCATCGTCTCCATCGCCGAAGCCATCTCGCTCGGCATCGTCAAGCCTCCGAAGCTGAGGCCGACATCGTCTCGCTCGAAGCCCAGAGCTTCGGCGTCGCGCTTAGCTACGGCGGACCCTACTGCGGCGTCATTGCCTGCAAAGAAAAGTTCCTGCGCCAGATGCCCGGCCGCCTCATCGGCGAGACCAAAGACGTCAACGGCAAGCGCGGCTATCGTCCTCACCCTCAGCACCCGCGAGCAGCACATCCGCCGCGAGAAGGCCACCTCCAACATCTGCACCAACCAGGCGCTCGTCGCGCTCATGACCACCATCTTCCTCACCATCTACGGCAAGCAGGGCATGAAGGAACTCGCCGAGCACAACCTTGCCAAAGCCGACTATCTCCGCTCCGTCCTGGCAGATAAAGGCAAGGTCCTCTTCGACGGCGCACCCCGCTTCCACGAGTTCGTCCTCGACCTGAAGCAGGGAGCAGAAGCCGCCAACGAAGGCGCTCCTAGAGAAGAAGATCATCGGCGGCCTCGCACTCGAGCAGTGGTACCCGAGCTAGGCCCCGGAGCCTCCCTCTGGTGCGCCACACGAAGTCACCAAACGCACAGACATGGACGCCGCCGCGGAAGCTCTCAATCGTGCTCAGCGTTGTCACATCGCAGAGCCTTGCTCGGCCAAAGCTTAGAACCGGGACATGGACATCTCCAACCGCAATCATCGGCGCGAGACGATGCTCAAAGCTCGACGTATGGCAGCCTTCAAAGGTTCAACCCGAGGAACACAACTTTGGGCTCAGAGCTGGCGCTTCGGCACATAATTCCTAAGACTGCGCTCACCCTGGATTACGACTGGCCCTCACGTCATGCTGCAAGCGACTTCTCCCTCGCGAGCGCTACGGTCTTCCCTCCGACGCCCGAGTACCGGCGAACGCCCTCTGAACGCTGCAGATCGGCGAAGAGGTCGTTGCGAATGCTAACGAGCTTGAAGAAGGGAACGAACTCGCCCTCACCCTCGCTTCGAAGGCTCGCGATGGAACTCCAATCGTCTTCGGCGAAGAACTTTCTGCTTCGTCGAGGAAGACGTTCGGACGGCCCAAGGTAATCCGGCAGTTCTATTCTCGAGTAGCCTACGGCGACGCAATATCGCAGACGCACAGGAGTTCTAAGCAAGTGCCGCAAGATCATCCGGAATCAACCGCGATGGAATTTGAACAGAACTTGGCATGGTCGCCTCTCATCGGCACTAAGTGCGCTTACGTCCCAGGCAGATGCGCTGGACCTCGAAGGCAGAAGGATTGGGCACCTCGCATGGCAATCGTAGCGCTGATCCTCTCCTCGTCGCCGGCTTCGTCTGGATTGCGAAGGGCAAGGTCGCCCTCAATGAAGCCACTGGTCGGCTCGACAAGACCGTAACCGAATCGGCGTGGATGACTCAGAAGCTGGCGGAGTGTAAAGGATCTGGACGCAACATGGCAGAAACAGAAGTTCGTAGGCATCCCGCGCAAGGTCACCACCCACGTCAACCAGAACGAAGGCCTGATCTTCGAGAAGTCTTCGCCCGGGCAAGAAGGCCTACCGCCTCGCCGAACTGGACGTGCCCTGCATCGACGCCAAAGCAGCTCCTTGGGCCCGCCCTGTCGCAACGACCTCGGCGTCATGCCCGAGCTCTCCGAGATCGAGATCATCCGCCACTTCACGCGCCTGTCCACCTGGAACTACGCCATCGACCTCGGCATGTATCCGCTGGGCTCCTGCACGATGAAGTACAACGGTCGCGTCAATGAGGCCGTCGCCCGTCTAGAAGGCATCGCCGAAGCGCATCCCTACCAGCCGTCAGTCCCTCTCCCAGGGCTGCCTGCAGATCATGAAGACCCTCGAAGAAGCACTCATCGAGATCACCGGCATGGACGCCATCACCCTCCAGCCGCCGCCGGCGCACACGGCGAGTTCACCGGCATCCTCATGGTCCGCGCCTACCATGAGAGCAAGGGCAACGCCCGCAAGAAGATCATCGTTCCCGACTCCGCACACGGGACGAATCCTGCCACCGCCGCCGTTGTGGGCTACGAAGTCGCCAACCTCAAATCCAAACGCCCAGGGAATGGTCGATCTCGCAGAGCTGGAGCGCATGGTCGACGAGGATACCGCCGCCCTTATGCTCACCAACCCCAGCACCATCGGCGTCTTCGAATCCGACATCCACAAGATCGCCGACATCCTCCACGCCAAGGGCGCGCTGCTCTACATGGACGGCGCCAACATGAACGCGCTCGTCGGCAAGACCCGCCCCGGCGACTTCGGCGTCGACGTCATGCACCTCAATCTGCACAAGACCTTCTCCACCCCGCACGGCGGCGGCGGCCCTGGCAGCGGCCCGGTCGCGTGCAAGAAGATCCTGGAGCCCTTCCTTCCCAAGCCGACCGTCGAGACGACAGCCCGATGGCTCGCTCGCCCTCGACTTCAACCGTCCACAGTCCGTGGGCCGCGTCCGCATGTTCTATGGCAACTTCGGCATGTTCGTCCGCGCCCTCGCCTACATTCTCGCCAACGGTCCCGGACGGCCTGCGTCAGACCACGGAAGACGCGGTCCTCAACGCCAACTACATCCGCGCCAAGCTCCAAGGACACCTTCGAGCTTCCCTTCAAGAGCCCCTCGCTGCACGAAGTCGTCTTCTCCGACAAGCTTCAGGCCAAAAACGGCGTCAAAGCACCGGCGACATGGGCAAGCGCCTCATCGATTACGGCTTCCACGCCTACACGGTCAGCTTCCCGCTGGTCGTCTCCGGCGCCATGATGATCGAGCCGACCGAAAGCGAAAGCAGGGAAGAGCTCGACCTTCTCATCGACGCCCTCAAGCAGATCGCCCAAGAGGCTGCGGAGAACCCCGAGCTGGTCAAAACCGCCCCCCACACTACCCGACTCCGGCGCCTTGACGAGACCAGCGCCGCCCGCAAGCCAATCCTCCGCTGGAAAGCACCCTGCCACCCGCCACACCCCGTCCAGCTCGATACCGCCGCAAAGGAATGGTAGAGGGGGCAGCATGAGGCAGTAAGAACGAATCCTTACTGCCTTGTACTGTCTTTCACTGCACCATACTGCCCCACACTGCCGTTAAGGCGTAGAGATCTTCACCGATTCATCCGTAGTCGCCCAGCGCACGTGGAAGTCCGCGGAATCCTTCTTGATGTCGTCGAAGCTGAGGCTCATCACCTCCTGCGGGCTGGCGAGATCGTGGCTCTTCATCGGCACCCGCCCCAGGTCCATCTCCGGCTTGTACTCGGTGCCCCACT